>NZ_BJND01000081.1 GCF_006539505.1 Streptomyces spinoverrucosus | reverse complement strand
CTACAGCAACCCCCACCGGACAGACACAGGCCGCCGCAGGCATGGCACCCCGCACCACCCACGAACGACGGGGGCCCGCCCCCGGGAGCCAGGGGCGGGCCCTTTTCATCCTCGCGGCGGCACCGCCATGCAGCACCGCGAGGAGTCGATACGTCAGCCGAAGCGACCGGAGATGTAGTCCTCCGTCGCCTGCACCGACGGGTTGGAGAAGATCCGCTCCGTGTCGTCGATCTCGATCAGCTTCCCCGGCTGCCCCACCGCAGACAGGTTGAAGAACGCCGTCCGGTCGGACACACGCGCAGCCTGCTGCATGTTGTGGGTCACGATGACGATCGTGAAGCGCTCCTTCAGCTCCCCGATCAGATCCTCGATCGCCAGCGTGGAAATCGGGTCGAGCGCCGAGCACGGCTCGTCCATCAGCAGCACATTCGGCTCGACCGCGATCGCCCGAGCGATACACAGCCGCTGCTGCTGACCACCGGACAGCCCCGACCCCGGCTTGTTCAGCCGGTCCTTGACCTCGTTCCAGAGGTTCGCCCCCTTGAGCGACTTCTCCACGATGTCGTCCAGCTGGGACTTCTTGTACGACCCCAGCAGCTTCAGCCCCGCCGCCACGTTGTCGTACACCGACATCGTCGGGAACGGGTTCGGCCGCTGGAACACCATGCCGACCTCACGCCGCACGGACACGGGGTCGACCCCCGCCCCGTACAGGTTCTCGTCGTCGAGCATGACCTTGCCCTCGACCCGCCCGCCCGGAGTCACCTCGTGCATCCGGTTGAGCGTGCGCAGGAAGGTGGACTTTCCGCATCCGGACGGCCCGATGAAGGCCGTGACCGAACGAGGCTCAATGGTCATCGAGATGTCCTCGATGGCACGGAACGAACCGTAGTAGGCGCTGAGGCCGCTGACATCAATGCGCTTGGCCATATGGATTCACTGCTTCTTTCAGAAATCGGTCGCTGAGTGGCCGCGTCAGCGACCGGTCTTCGGGGCCTTCCAGCGGGCAACGCCGCGGGCCGCCAGGTTCAGGATCATCACGAAGGCGATCAGCGTCAGGGACGCCGCCCAGGCGCGGTCGTACGCCGCCCCGGAGCCCGCGCTGTTCGCGTACTGCTGGTAGATGTACAGCGGCAGTGCCTGCTGCGGGCCCTCGAACGGGTTGTTGTTGATGAACGAGGTGCCCCACACCAGCAGCAGCACCGGCGCCGTCTCACCCGCGATACGGGCGACCGCCAGCATGATGCCGGTGGTGATGCCGCCGAGGGAGGTCGGCAGGACCACCTTGAGGATCGTGCGCCACTTGGGCACACCGAGCGCCAGGGACGCCTCCCGCAGCTCGTTCGGAACGAGCTTGAGCATCTCCTCCGTCGAGCGGACGACAACCGGCATCATCAGGATCGCCAACGCGCACGAGCCCGCGAAGCCGAAGGGCTGCATCTCGAAGATCAGCATGATGCTGAGGATGAACAGACCGGCGACGATCGACGGGATACCCGTCATGACGTCGACGAAGAAGGTGACGGCCCGCGCCAGCGCGCCGCGCCCGTACTCCACGAGGTAGATCGCGGTGAGCACACCGATCGGCGCCGCGATCAGCGTGGCGAGACCGACCTGCTCAAGGCTGCCGATGATCGCGTGGTAGATACCGCCGCCCGGCTCGGAGTCGGCGACCAGGCCCATCGAGTGGGTCAGGAAGTAGCCGTCGAGGACCTTCACGCCACGCTTCACGGTCTCGTAGACCAGGGAGGCGAGCGGGATCACCGCGAGCAGGAAGGCGACCCAGACGAAGGAGGTCGCGAGGCGGTCCTTGGCCTGCCGCTTGCCCTCGACGCTCGTCGCGATGACGAACGTGGCGAGGACGTAGAGGATCGCGGCGATCAGGCCCCACTGGACCTTGCTGTCGAGGCCACCGACGATGCCGATGCCCACCGCGAGGGCGGCGGAGCCGCCGGCGATCGCCCACGGGGCCCACTTGGGCAGGCTGGCGCCGCGCAGGGTGCTGGTGCGCGCTTCGGTAAGGGTGCTCATGCGTTGGCCCCCGAGTACTCCTTGCGGCGGGCGATGATGGCCCGGGCCGCGCCGTTGACCAGCAGGGTGATGACGAACAGGACCAGACCGGAGGCGATCAGCGCGTCACGGCCGAACTCCGTCGCCTCACCGAACTTGCTGGCGATGTTCTGGGCGAACGTACCGCCGCCCGGGTCGAGGAGGCTCAGCTGAATGACGTAGGTCGGGGAGAGCACGGTCGCGACGGCCATCGTCTCGCCGAGCGCGCGGCCGAGGCCGAGCATCGAGGCGGAGATCACGCCGGAGCGGCCGAACGGCAGCACGGCCATCCGGATGACCTCCCAGCGCGTGGCGCCGAGGGCCAGGGCCGCCTCCTCGTGCATCTGCGGGACCTGCCGGAAGACCTCGCGGCTCACGTTGGTGATGATCGGCAGGATCATGATCGCGAGCAGGATGCCCACGGTGAGCATCGACCGGGGGGCGCCGCCCTCCCAGGAGAAGATGCCGGTCCAGCCCAGGTACTCGTCGAGCCAGCCGAAGAGGCCGTTCATGTGCGGTACGAGGATCAGGGCACCCCACAGGCCGTACACGATGGACGGCACGGCGGCGAGCAGGTCGATCACATAGGCGATGGGACCGCTCAGCCGGCGCGGGGAGTAGTGGGTGAGGAAGAGCGCGATGGCGACCGCGACCGGAACCGCGATGACCATGGCGATGATCGAGGACACCACGGTGCCGAACGCCAGGACGGCAATACCGAAGACCGGCGGGCTCGCGTTGGTGTTCCACTCGAAGGTGGTCAGGAAGTTGCCCTCGTCCTTGCTGATGGCGAGGGCGGCACGCCAGGTGAGGAAGACGGCGATCGCTGCCATGATCGCCAGCAGCAGGATGCCCGACCCACGGGAGAGACCGAGGAAGATCCGGTCTCCGGGTCGGGTGGCGCCACGTGCCGCGCGCTTCTGCTCGGTCACGGTGGGCTGGGGTGTGGGGGGTGATGCGTCAGTGCTCTTGGTTGTTATGTCCATCGGGTTCTCCGGTCTGCGGAGTCACACACGGCGTATGGCTCCTGGCGGCGGTGCACCGGACGGTGCGGTCCGGGTCCCGCGCGGGGCGGGACCCGGACCGCACTCGGGTCAGCTCAGGCCCGTGATGGTCTCGCGGACCTTGGTGATGATGTCCTCGGGCATCGGGGCGTAGTCGTTCTCAGCGAGGATCTGCTGGCCCTCCTCGCTGGCGATGTAGTTCAGGAAGGCCTTCGTGGCGGGCAGGGTGTCCGCCTTGTTGCCCTTGTCGCAGACGATCTCGTACGTGACCAGGACGATCGGGTAGGCACCCTCGGCCTTGGTCGCGTAGTCCAGCTCCATGGCCATGTCCTTGCCGGTGCCGACGACCTTGCCGGCGGCGATGGCCTTGGTGGCGTTCTCGACGGTGGCCTTGACCGGGGTGCCGGAGCCGTTGTCGATGTCGACCGTCTTGATGCCGTCCTTGGCGTAGGACAGCTCGAAGTAGCCGATGGCGCCGTTGGTCTGCTTGACCTGCTGGGCAACGCCGGAGGACTGCGCGGCGGCCTGGCCGCCCTCGGCCTGCCAGGTCTTGCCGCCCTCGTACTTCCAGTTGCTGGGGGAGGCGGCCTTGAGGTACGCGGTGAAGTTGTCCGTGGTACCGGAGTCGTCCGAGCGGTGGAAGGCCTGGATCTTCAGGTCCGGCAGCTCGACGTCCGGGTTCAGCTTCTTGATCGCCGGGTCGTTCCAATTGGTGATCTTGCTGTCGAAGATCTTGGCGAGGGTCGGCGCGTCGAGGACGAGGCTGTCGACACCCGAGACGTTGAATCCGACGGCCACCGGGCCACCGACCATCGGCAGGTTGACGCCCTGACCGCCTTCGCAGACCTGCTTGGTGGTCGCGATCTCCTCGGAGTCCAGCGCGGAGTCCGAACCGGCGAAGGGAACCTGGCCCTGCGTGAACGCGGTGACACCGGCGCCGGAGCCGCCGGCCTTGTAGTTGATCTGGATGTCCGGGCAGGCGGCCGTGAAGTTCTTGACCCAGGCGTCGATCGCGTTCTTCTGCGCGGACGAGCCGTCGGAGAGAATCTGACCCTTGGCGTCCATGCAGTCGATGGAGCCGGTGGCAGCCGCAGTCGCGCCGCCCGAGTCACCGCCATTGCCGGTGTCGTCGGAGCCGCACGCCGTGAGGGCCAGGGCGCCGGAGACGGCGAGAGCACCGAGGGTGAGGGCCCGCCGGTTCATGCGCTGAAGCTTCACTTTCGGGAGTTCCTTCCAGGAGCCGCCGTCCTGATCGGCGGCGTGCGAAAGTCTGGTCGGTGCGGACGCGTATTCGAGCACGCCCGTCACCGGTAAGGCCGAAATTAGGCAGATCAGGTGAAGCCGCCTATGGCCGTAAGTGAACGGAGGGTGAACCCCTGCGGTCGGTGTGGTTAGGTCACGGAATGCTTACGGGGAGAGCACATGCAGGTCCCAGCCGGAACCGACCCCATCGCATACACCCTTGTCCACCCCCAGGAACCCGATCAGACACAAAAATATGCGGCATTCCGAACAAACCTACACGGCTCGTGACAGTACCGGCCATCACGGATGGGCGACAGAGGTGACTGCGGGTAACCGGTTCAGGCGGATCGATGTCCGCTCCCCAGATGGGAGTCGAACCACTGCCGAGCCGCAGCGGCAATCTCCTCAAGGGACCCCGGCTCATGGAACAGATGCGTGGCGCCACGCACGACGTGGACCTCGCTCGGCGCGCTGAGCTGTGCGGCCGCTTCCTGGTTGATGCGCGGGTCCGTCTCGTCATCGCCGCCGATGATGAACAGCACTGGGGCCCGGACGCCCTGCAGCGCGTCGTACGTCAGGTCCGCACGCCCGCCTCGGATGACCACGGCCGAGACTCGTTGGGGCCGCTCCGCCGCTGCCAGGAGAGCCGACGTGTCGGCGCCGAACAGACATACCGGGACGTCAGCGGTTTCCGGCCGCTGATCCAGCCAGTCGATGGCAGCCACCAGCCGCTGGGCCAGGAATGGGACGTCGAAGAGATGCCCGGCCGAGCGTGCGTCTGCCCGCTTCTCCAGTTCGGTGAGGAGATCGAGGAGGAGCGTGCCCATCCCTGCCCGGTGGAACGTGTCGGCGAGCGCGCGGTCGCGCGAGCTGCCCCGAGAGCTGCTACTGCCCTCGGCGATGACAACCACCGACCGCACCGGGCCGGGAACGACCAGATCGCCTGCGAGCGGGGCCCCGCTCGCGGGCACCAGTACCAAGTCGGAGATCATCTGCTTTCTCCCAACGTGAGAGTCGTTGGGCTCTTGGTGCCCCGACTACCCGAGGACGGAGCCGGTACGCGCCACCGTCACAAGATCTCGTCCCCGGTCTTCCGCCCGCTGACGCGGGACGGAACACCGGGGACGACGAGGTACTTCGGGCTGTATACGGCCTGGCTGTGCCCCGAGCGGGCCTATCCGGTCAGGGTCGGCACGTAGGGGGACAGGGCCGGGGCGAGTTGAACGCCAGGGGCCAGATGGAGGGCCACGAGGGCGTCCGGCAGGCCGCGGCCGACGCGGGCCGCATCCATGGTGCCCGCGGCGGCCAGGGGGCGGCAGCTGGCGGAGATGATGTCGAAAAGGTGCTGCACCCGGCCGGGTCCGCGGGGCAGCAGCTGACCGTGGAAGTCCTCGTGGTGGGCGAGCACGAGAGCGGCAAGTCCGGCGACGTGGGCCGAGGCCGTCCCGGTGCCGTCGAAGGTCGTGTATCCGCCCTGCGGCGAGCACGAGAGGACCGCTACGCCAGGAGCGGCGGCGTCGACGCCTGGGCCGTAGCAGCTGAACGGAGCGGCGAACAGCCCTTCCGGTGTCAGCTGAGGGCCGACATGGGTGGCCTGGGAGGTGTCCGGCGGGAAGGATCCGAAGACTCCGAGCGCACCCACGGTGAACACGGTGGGCAGCGAACCGGGGAAGCAGACCGGTCCTCCCGAGTCGCCCGCCGGAGCGACGCAGGCGATGCCCGCCGCATTGGCGTCGGCGAGCTTGCGGGAGACCAGCGCCGACGCGTACGGGGTCGCCACCGCGATGTGGGCGATGTCGACCTCGTGGTCGATGCAGTGGTCCAGCGCAGCGATCAGGTCGCTGAAGCGGCCGCCGGGCTGCACCTGGCAGATCTCGAGCTCGGCGTCGACCGCGATGCCGATGACGCCCTTGCCGGTGTCCGCCCCGGCGATGATCCCCGCCGCGTGGGTGCCGGTGCCCACCGCGTCCTGGGCCCAGCCCTCCTCCGTGCCGCAGACGAAGTCGACTCCGGAGCGCGCTCGTTGCTTCAGGTCCGGGTGCTCGGAGGCGACACCCGAGCCGATGACCGCGACCCTGATGCCGAAGGCACGGAACGTGGGAGGCAGCCGGTCCAGCCGCATGGCCTGCTGGCCCCAGCCGTACGGCTGCCTCTCGTCCAGCCCCGGGTACACCTTGCTCAGTGGTGTGAGGGTGACCAGGTTCTCGCCCGTCAGTGACAGGTCGGGACGGTTGATCCAGCGGTCCACGTAGCCGCCGGCGGGCCGGACATAGAGGGACTGAACGGACTCCGGGGTTTCCGTGGCCAGTGTGACGGTGACCGTCCCGTCGGCACTGGTGATGCCCTGCCCCGGCCAGGACGACCCGATCAGGTACACCGCCGCGCCGGCCAGCGGTTCGCCCTCCGGGCCGCAGACGCGCAGCGAGATGTCCGCGGGTTGTGCGAGCGAGGCGACCAGTGCGGGATCGCGCAGCGGCACGATCGCCGTGGTCGGCGTGGCCGCCGGCCCGATGCCGGACAGCGGCAGGTCCGGCTCGATGTGCAGGTGCAGCGACCGCATCGCCGGCACCTGGGCCTCGGCCGCCTCGACGACCGCGATCTCCGGGCAGGAGGGGGTCGGCCCGCCCGACCGGAGCTTCTCCGACGGCTGGAGCCTGCGCATCACCTTGACCTCGGGCATGCGCTCCAGCCGATCGCACATGGCGTCAAAGCTGAGTTCGGGTACTCCCGGCGGGAGTAGCTGCTGCGGCAGCGGTGTCACCATGTACCGCTCGCGACGCGGTTGCACCGGGCGCGCCGACTGCGCGCCTTTCTCACGTGGCCCCGCTTGCCTGCCCTCGGGTTCGGATCCCGCGGCGTCGCCGCCCTCCGGCCCGCTCGCGCGGCTGTTTCCGGGCCTTTCCTTGACCATCACGTCCCACCTTCACCACGCCTACGTCGTAACTTCTGCTTCTGATCCGGCGACGGGGCGGCTCGCGCTCGCACGCTGATGCGGTGTGCCCGGGAGCAGTCCCGGGGCACACCGCATCGCGCCGCCCTCAGGTCAGCCGATACCGAACGGCTAGCCCATCTGCCCGAAGCCGAAGCCGGGCTGCTGGTACTGCTGGCCGAACGGCTGCTGCTGGCCGAACGGCTGCTGCTGCTGCCCGTAGGGCTGCTGGCCGAACCCACCGCCCCACGGCTGCTGGCCCTGCTGACCCTGCTGGCTCTGCTGGCTCTGCTGGAGCAGCGTCACGATCGCGGTCGGCAGCGCCTGCTGCACGGACTGCTCCACCGCGTGCCGGATGCCCGAGTGCAACGAGCGGTGCAGCGCGAGAGCCAGGTACGGGTGCGCCTGCTGGGCCATGCCCGGCTGCATCTGGAGCTGCTGCTGGATCTGCTGGATCTGCTGGAACGTCTGCTGCACTTGCTGCGCGACCTGCTGGGCCGTCTGCTGGCACGCCTGCTGGATGGCCTGCTGGACCATCTGGGCGATCTGCTGCTGGCCGCCGGCCTGCGGGCCGACCTGCTGCAGGGGCTGGGTACCGGTCATCACCGACATGAATGCTCCATTCGAGCGTCGCGGGAAGCGGATACACAGACAGTGTCCGCTTTGTCGCACAATGTGACGAACTTGACGTTAAGTCCGCACCGATTCGGCCGCAATTCGAACGACCGGCTCGTGGACCTCGGTCGTCCTATTCGTACGGCGGCCCGGCCGAGGAGGAACCCGCGCCCCCGAGGAACCGTCTCCTCCCACGTAAGCGGTGGGAGCGGGAGGGACTCATGGAACGGCGTACGTTCATCGGGGGCGGGGCCGCCGCGGTCGTCGGGATCGCGTCGGCGGTGGCGTGCAGCGGCGGTTCCGGCACCGCCACGGCCACCCCCTCCACGGGCCGGGGCACCTCGGCGACGCGCCCCGGGATCCGTACGACCGCCGCCACGGCCGCCGCCAACTGGTCGGCGCTCGCCCGCGACCTCGACGGCCCCCTGATCCGCCCCGGCGACGCCTCCTGGCCGACCGCCCACCGGCTCTACAACACCCGCTTCGACACGCTGAAGCCCGCCGCCGTCGCCTACGTCGCCCACCCGGACGACATCAGCACCACCCTCGCCTACGCCCGCGCCCACGACCTGCGCGTGGCGATACGCAACGGCGGCCACTCCTACGCCGGCTGGTCGTCCGGAAACGGCCGCCTGATCATCGACGTCTCCAAGCTCAACCGCGTCCGCGCGAGCGGCAACACCGCCGTGGTGGGCGCGGGCGCCAAGCTGATCGACGTCTACCGTTCCCTCGCCGCCAAGGGCGTCACCATCCCCGCCGGCTCGTGCCCGACGGTCGGCGTCTCCGGCCTGGTGCTCGGCGGCGGACACGGGGTCGTCTCCCGGGCGTACGGCCTGACCTGCGACAGCCTCACCCAGGCCACGCTGGTCACGGCGAACGGCAAGCGGATCACCGCCGACGCCGGCACGCACAAGGACCTCTTCTGGGCCCTGCGCGGCGCGGGCAACGGCAACTTCGGCGTCGTAACGGAACTGCACTTCCGTACCCACCCGGCGCCGCAGGCGGTCTCGGCGTATCTGACCTGGCCGTGGCGCAAGGCCGCCGCGGTCGTGAAGGCCTGGCAGGAGTGGGGCCCGGACCAGCCCGACGAGATCTGGTCGTCCCTCCACCTGGCGAGCGCGCCCGGCCGCACCCCCACCGTCTCGGTCGCCGCCTTCTCCCTCGGCACCTACCGCGAACTGCAGAACGCCGTGGACCGCCTCGCCGCCCGAGTCGGCTCCTCGGCCTCCCACGTCTCGCTCAAGCGGCGCTCGTACGAGGAGTCGATGGAGGTCTACGCCGGCTGCTCCTCCTTCACCACCGACGCCCAGTGCCACCTCCCCGGCACGACCCCCGGCCGCTCGCCCCAGGGCGCGCTGGGCCGCGAGACGTACGCCGCCCGCTCCGACTTCTTCGACCGCTCACTGTCGGCGGCCGGCATCCGCACCCTGCTGGCCCAGCTGACGTCGGTGCGCGGCGGCGCGGGCAGCATCGCCTTCACGGCCCTGGGCGGCGCGATCAACCGTGTCTCCCCCACGTCGACGGCCTTCGTCCACCGCCGCTCGCGCATGCTGGCCCAGTACATCGCGTCCTGGCGCCCGGGCACGTCCGGCAGCACGGCCCAGTCCTGGCTGACCTCGGCCCACGGCGCGATGCGTCCGTACGCGTCGGGAGCGGCGTACCAGAACTACACGGACCCGACGCTGAGGAACTGGCGAAAGGCGTACTACGGGGACGCGGCGCCACGCCTGACCCAGCTGAAGCGGATGTACGACCCGAACCGGGTGTTCACGTACCCCCAGGCGCTCTAGGGCTACGCCGCGAGGTCCCGCTCCTCAGCCCCCGAAGCCTCCGAAGCTTCCGTCCGAGCCCCCGGGATCACGGCCTCCCGCTCCTCCACCACGGACCGCCGCCGAACCAGCCACCCCACCCGAGGCGACCGCTCCACCGCCTTCGTGACCGGCGTCAGCAGGGCCATGGCCACCGGCGACAGCAGCAACGCGACAGCCGTACCCAGCGCGAACCCGCCGATGACATCCGTCGGATAGTGCACACCCATGTACACCCGGCAGAAGCCCTCGACGAGCGCCAGCCCGATCCCCACGAGCCCAAAGGTCCGATGAGCGATGAACAACCCCACCCCGAGGGCCATCGCGATGGTCGCGTGATCGCTCACGAACGAGAAGTCGGTCTTCCCGGAGACCAGCACCTCAAGCCCCTCGTGCTGCAGGAAGGGCCGGGGCCGTTCCACGAACCCCCGTATCGGCACGTTCACCAGCACCGCGATGCCCGCGGCCAACGGCGCCCAGACCAGCGCGGCGACGGACCCGGCCGCCTCCTCGCCGGAGATCCCGCTGCGCCGCCGCACGGTCCACCAGCAGCACACCACCAGCAGCACCAGGGCGAGCAGCAGCCCGTACTCCCCGACGAACTCCATGCCCCGGTCGAACCACCCCGGTGCGTCCTTGGCCAGGCCATTGATGTCGTAGAGCAGCTCGACGTCGGGGTTCGACCCGGATTGCGCGAGTCCAGCCATGGTGCAGCGGCCCCTTCGTCGTCTGTCGGGCGCATCCGTGCATGCGCCGCTCTGCCACCCCCGTGGTCTGTAGATCCGCGTCCGGCTACGTCAACAGGAACGCACGGCCTCCGTCACTACGTTCCACATTCCACTGAATGATCACGCAGACGTTATCGAAGAGAGATACATCGCCGCAGCTCAGGGGTAGGGTTCACGCTCTGTCCGGGGGCTCCTCAAACCGCCGAGGGCAGCGCTTTCGCGCCATCTTCCGTGACCCGGGTGGCACCGAAGTAGTCCGGGGTGTCAATCGGGTCGAACCGGATCACGGCACCCGGCCGAGGCGCGTCGATCATGTATCCGCCGCCGACATAAATGCCCACATGCCGGATGGCGCGGGAGTTGGTGAGGTCGTCCGAAAAGAACACCAGATCCCCGGGCAGCAGCTCGTCCCGATCCGGATGCGGCCCGGCGTTGTACTGATCATTGGCGACCCGGGGCAGCGTGATCCCCACACTCTCGTACGCCGCCTTGGTCAGCCCCGAGCAGTCGAACCGCCCACCCTCCGCGGCCGTCCCGTTCCCGCCCCACAGATACGGCGTCCCGAGCTTCTCCTGCGCGTAGTGGATGGCCCCGGCGGCCTGCTCGGACGGATCGACCCGCCCGACGGGTGCGGCAAAGCTCTCCTGAAGGCTCGTGATGACCCGGACGTAGTTCTGGGTCTCCTTGTACGGCGGCACGCCCCCGTACTTGATCACGGCGTACGCCCCCGCGTTGTACGCGGCGAGCATGTTCTTCGTCGCGTCCCCCGGCACATCCTTCACGTACTTCGCGAGCGTGCAGTCGTAGGAAGCGGCCGACGGAATCGCGTCGTTGGGATCCCACACATCCCGGTCCCCGTCCCCGTCCCCGTCAATGCCGTGCGAGGCCCAGGTCCCCGGGATGAACTGCGCTATCCCCTGCGCCTGCGCCGGACTCCGCGCACTCGGATTGAACCCGCTCTCCTGGTACAACTGCGCGGCGAGCAACGCCGGATTGATGGCAGGACAGAGATTCCCCCACTCCTGTACAAGCCCCTGATAGGCAGCGGGCACGGCCCCCTTGGCCAGCTTCCGTCCGGCCCCATTGAGACCGTTGACAAGATCCCCGGCGACGACGTACACCCCGACGACAAGCAGCATCACGAAGGAAACCCCGGCGCCCGCTGCGGCGATCGCCACGACCCACGCCTTACGCACCGTCAACCGCCCCTCGCCGCCCGGGAGTCGCCCAGGTCAGTGTAGAGGCGACGGCTGCGGCTCGGGGTGATCACGCGGAGAGAACCTGCGCGAGGCACCGCTCACGAGTCAGAGAAGGATCGTCGAACAGGTCGCCCTTGATCCTCTGTCAGAGGGTCAGCGTTCGGTCGTCGTCCCTCGCGGACGCGGCGAAGGACCGTACACCGGGAAATCATCCGTCGTGACGTGGAACCCGAGGGGTGCCGGAAGGGGCACGGATTCGCCGAACTTGCCGGGCAGTGTGTCCCGGTAGGCGCCGTTGTCGGGGCGGGTGTGCAGGGCCCAGATTCCCTTCCGGGGGTCGATGACCAGAAGGACGGCCACACCGGCGACTGCGTACCAGTCCGTCTTGTCCCTGATCTCCCTGGACTTCTCGGACTGGGAGATCACCTCGACGACGACCTCGATGTCGCGCGGGTCGAGCAGCCAGTCGTCCGAATCCAGGAACTCCGACGGGCACACCAGGAGATCGGGCGTCACATAGTCGTCCGGGTCGTCCGGCATCTCAATGGACGACATCTCCACCGCGACGAGGTCCGGCGGCAGCTCGGGCCTGATCATCTTCTCCAGGAGATAGATCACCTTCGCGTGCTTGCCGCGCGGCGTCGGGGACATCACGAGCGTTCCTCCCAGAATCTGCACGCGCAGACCTGTCGCTTCCACGAGCTTCTCGGCGACTTCGCGCAGGTTGCCGGGGCGAGGCTTGGGGTGGATCCGCGGCAGGGACGACATCGGCACGGCGCTCGTCCTCCGTCCTTTCCGGTCCGGCTCCGGCACACAAGCGGGGTCGGTGGGAGGTCCGACATCCCGCTCGGCGTCAAATCCACCGTACTGGGTGGCCTCCTCTCCCGCCTGGACGTCACAGAGCCGCCTTGCCCGCGCGGTCTTCCCGAGTCGTTCCTCGACCTTCCCCACAGAACCCCTCCTTCACGCTCCGAGCACGTCCCATTACGGTAGGCCACCCCACTGACACTCGGCCCACAACAACTTCCCGCCCTTCGACACCCCCAGCTCCCGCAGCACGGAGACGCCGACGGAGTCCGCGCACGAGCGGATGAGATGCAGGCCCCGGCCGCCCTCGGCGTCGCCCGGCGGCACGGCGGGCAGGTCGCCGTCGACTGCGAACCCGGGCGGGACGCGTGGGTCGCTGTCCCATACGGCGACCCGCAGCCGCCCCGGCTCGGCCGAGCGCAGACGGAGGGCGTAGGGGCCGGTGGTGTGCAGGTGGGCGTTGGCGAGCAGCTCGGCGGCGACGAGTTCGGCAGTCGGGGTGAGCTCGCTGAGGTCGTGGGCGGCGAGAACGGTACGGAGGGTTGCGCGGGCGATCCCCGGTGCGCGTGGATCGTGCGGGAGTTGGAGGGTGTAGGCCCAGGGCGGGGATACGGTGGCCATGGAAGTCGCCGATCGCTGAGGGGGGTTGGTGGGGTGCGGATGGTTGCCCAGTGTCGATGCCGCCCCGTCGGGCGGTGCGCTTCTGGGCGGCGGGCCCAGTTGTAACGTAGCGCGACGCAGTGAAGCCCTTCACTAAAATGCAGGGATCTTATTCACTACCACCCATGTGAGTGACGGCAAGGAGGCGCCAAACCCGTGAGGAATCCAACGGGTCGCCAACTGCGCTTCGGCGCTGAGCTGCGAAAACTGCGCGAGCGGGCAGGCTTGAGTTCCACTGAGGCCGGTCAACTCCTCGGCATCAAGCAGGCGCAAGTCAGCAACATGGAGGCTGGCCGTGTGGGCGTGAGCGCCGAACGGGTGCGCACGATTGCCTGCCATTACGACTGCTCCGACAAGCCCCTCATTCAGGCGCTCAGCGACATGACCTCTGAGCGCACACGCGGCTGGTGGGAGCAGTACCGGGAACTCCTGCCCAGCTCACTCCTCGACCTTGCCGAACTGGAACACCACGCCCAGTCGTTGCTCGCCGCTACCACGGCCCGCATCCCCGGTCTCCTCCAGACGCGCGAGTACGCCCTGGAAATCTTCCGCCAGGCGGTCACCGAGCTCTCGCCGCCCGACATCGAGCATCGCCTCTCGTTCCGCATCAAGCGCCAGGCGATCCTCTACCGCGAGGACAACCCCACCCCGTATGAGGCGATCGTCCACGAAGCGGCCCTGCGCATGAAGGTCGGCGGCTCCACGGTCACCCGGCAGCAGCTGCAGTACCTGCTCGACATGAGCGAGCGCGGCCACATCACCGTGCGGGCCATCACCTTCGACGCCGGCGCGTACCCAGGATCCGGGCAGTCGATCTACTACGCGTACGGTCCCGTGCCGCAGCTGGACACCGTGCAACTCGACCAGTCCCACGGCGTCGCTTTTCTCGACGCCGAGGCCCAGCTACACAAATATCGGACGCTGTTCGAACGGATCGACGCCGTAGCGCTGGGCCCGGAAAAGACCCGATCCCTTGTCCACAACCTGATGCGAGAGCTGTGAGGAATCCATGAACTGGCAGAAGTCCTCTTACTGCAGCGAAGGCAACTCCTGCGTCCACGTCGCCACGACCACCGAAACGATCCACCTGACGGAAAGCAGCGACCCGACCGACGCCATACTCACGGCCACCCCGGCCGCCTTCGAAGCCCTCCTCACCGCCCTCAAGAACGACCCGCACCGTGGCTGAAGTCCCCCCCAACCTCACGTGGGAGCGCGCCGCCCCACCCGACGCCACCGGCCCTGGCCCATGGATCGAAATCGCCTTCGGCGAGGGCGACGACGGCGACGCCCCGGTCTACCTCCGCGAAACCAGCGCCCCGGACATCGTCGTCACGACCAACCGCCGCAAGTGGGACGCCTTCGTCCTCGGCGTACAGGCGGGCGAGTTCGACCACTTCGTCGAGGGCGTCGAAGCCGAGGCCTAGCGGGTCCGCAACCGCCGTCGCAGCGTGGACGGCACGAGCGCGCAAGCGGCAGTGGCACAGAGAAACATCGCGCCAACCACCCACTGGCCCCTCGCTGACGTGCTGTTCCAACAGGCTGGCCCACCAGTAGACCTCGGGCCCTGACTGCGAGTGGCCGTGCAACATGGCGATGAGCGTCAGGGCCATGGACGGAAGCCAGGCGGCGCTTGGCCCGAAAAGGAAGGTGGTGAGGACGGCGAAGCCGACATGCGAGGCCGGCATGCAGCAGCAGATTGCGCAGGCTCGCCTCCACCTCGACCGAGGTTCCGGTCAGGTCGGGAGTGAGTAGCACGCCTTTGGCTAGAAGTGCTTTGCTGTTGCAACAAGCGGGCTGGTACAGATGAACGGCTTGTTGTCAGTGGTGTGTGATGCTGAGACGCAGCCGAAGGAACAGGCCGCCGAGGCCATGAACGAAGGCATCTCGCTGTACGGGAGCAGCCTTCAGGCCGCGATGGAGTCGGCTGGCACGCTGTCGTTCGGCGGGGAGCAGCAGTCGACGGGCCTGGTGGCCGTGGCGCTCGGGGAGTTCGCCCAGGGCACCGAGCGGGACGCGGCGTTCCTGCCGTTGCGCGCGAGTAACTCCGCGAACGGAGCGGTGGAGGCGACCAATGCCTATCTGGCCGGGGATACGGAGCAGGCGTGGAACGCGCAGCACCAGGCAAGTCTCGCCCCGGACGTGACGGCGTTCCTGGAGGCGGCCCGCAAGCGGGCGGGTGACAGCAAGTGATCAACCCGGACAAGATCCCCACGTTCACCGGCGACCTGATCGGCATGCAGCAGTACATCGCCGCCATGCGGCGAGCGGCGAAGGCGATCCGGGACAACGGCGGTGATGTGCACACCCGCTTCCAGGGCCTATCCGCCTTCTATCAGGCGCCCGAGGCGTCGGATCTGTTCGCCACCACCCAGGCGGTGGGAGACAAGTCCTTGTCGTTCGCCACAGACTTGGAAACGGTGGCCGACGCGCTGAGCGACTACGTGGTTGAGGCCGCCGAGATCGTCAAGCAACTGGAGTCGCTGCGCGGACAGGCCCAGGTGTTCGTCGAGTCGGTGAAGGACGACGACGGACTGTTCCGGAACTGGCAGCAGGACCAGGACAAGGTAGACGAGCACCAGGCGATATGGGACGGCGTGAACGCGGCCGTCGCCGCCTTCCAACAGGCCGAAGTGACCTGCGCCGACAAGATCACCGCACTGGTGGGCGGCACCCAGTGGCACATCAACGACGGCAGCCCCAAGCAGGAGAACGCCTACGGCTTCACCGCAGAGCAGCTGAGCGAGGCGGACAAGCTCCCGTGGGGCACGCCGGCACACCACGAGGCTCTGCCCTTCGGTATCGACTACCACCTGCAGCAGGTCGGGATCAGCCTGTGGGACAACGCCGCTGGCTCGGTCGAGGGCTTGGTCGACCTCTTCAGTCCGGGGGAGGACGGAGATGCCGCGTGGATCCGCACGGCGACCGGACGGGCAAGGGTCCGTGGAACATGCCGTTCGCGAAGGAGAGCCGACCGCTCGCGAAGGAGTTCGTCAAGGGGCTAGTCGGCTGGGACGACTGGGGGACAAACCCAGGCAAAGCCTTTGGAACGGTGCTTTTCAACGGCCTCACTCTTGGCTCGGGCCCTCTGGGCACCACAGCCAAGGGTCTGTCGGCGGGTGGCAAGGCAGGTGCCGGCGCCCGGGCGCTGGGCACCGTGGCCAAAGTCGGTGAGGCCCTCGACCCGATCGGCGCCGCCGCCAAGACGGTCGGGGTTGCGTCCCGCACCCTGCCCAAGATCTCGGAGTTGACCGTTGGGGTCCGCGCGGCCACGGACGCGGCGGCCACCGCGGATTCCGCCCACAGCGTGCTTCGCCTCGCCGATGGATCCGAAGTCCGCATCTCGGACGGCCAGTTCATCCCCAGCAAGAACGGAGTGGCCGACAACACGCCTGCTCCGCACGAACCGTCGGCTGCCGAGCGGCCCCCCGCAGTCGGGCCCCCGCGCGACCACGAGCTGGTCGGTGCGGGCGCTCGCACCGACGAAGCCACAGCTCGTGCGAGCGACGGTTCGTCGGTACGAGCCAGCCACGATGCACCGGGCGGAGCGGGCGCTCAGGACGCCACTTCTTCGACCCATCACGGCCAGGCCGGAGAAGTCGTTCAGGATGGGCGTCATGCGAATGGTCCGGTCTCACACTCTGGGGGCGGCTCCGACCATCCGGCGTCTGGACATGCCGACACGACATCCGGGCATGGCGACTCGGCGTCCGGGGATGGCAGCTCGGGGAGCGGAGATGTCACGCCGGATGGGCATGGCGGTGACAGCGCAGGGCATTCGGGCGGTGGCCAGGCCGAGTCGGGTCCGATGGAACTGGGGGGCGAGGCAGAGCAGCGGCTGCGAGAGGGAATCCGCAGCATCCCGCGGAACACCATGAAGCCCAAGGTGGTGGAAAGGATCGTTGCCCGATTGGGAGAGCATCCGTTCGGAAGTGAAATCGCCGAGATCATCAGCTCCGGCCGTTTCTCCCAGTCGCCGGGATTCAGGAATCTGGTCTCCACTCTGGGCTCCGGCAACCCACACCCGGTTCCGCGTGCCGTCGATCAGATCCGACTCGGCGAACAGTTCTACAGAAGCGGTCTGCGCGACATCGCATTCGAGCAGAAGGACGCAGCGATCAAGGCAGATGTCGACGTGCGTGTCGTGGACGAGGCGGGAGAGAGCTGGGGGTATCAGCTGAAGCGGCTGGACAACCCGAAGGACCCGTTCGAGAGCATCGCGAAGGCTGACTACCTTGGTCAGCTGTCGAAGTCGGATATCGACCACAGGATCCTGCTCGTGGACGGCCAGGGAACCGTTGCCGAGTGGCAGGCCAGGGGGATCCCGGAGGAGCTTCTCCAGGTGCACCGCGGTGAGCATCCCGTCAAGAGCGACAAGGGACAGGGCATCCTGTTCGTGCTCCGGTTGGAGGATGGAACGATCGTGATTCCGCCGGGTTCCAAGGTTGATCCGCGAGGTGTTCTGTGATTACGACGATGCCGCTCGGCAGCTGGTCCTGGGAGACCAAGACGCTGCGATCGGACGACAATGCGGCCATACGATGCGTGCGGGAGGTGCTCGCCGTATGGGCGGGCCTGCGGGCGGGTGGTCTCGCCGAAGGGGACGCTCAAGCGGATATCACCGTGTACGGCAAGACCGAAGGTGAGTTCCTGCTCGATCTGAAGCGGGTGCGCGTAGCTGCGGCTGGGACCGACGACGAACTCTCGCAGTCGCTGCGATCCGTTGACCTGGCACAGGCCCGACTGGTGACCATCGACCTTGCCACGCCTGGCGTCTGCCTTCGCGCAGGAGAGGCACGTCACGTTCAGAAGATGTTCGTGATCTCGGTCGACGCCTGGGCCAGCGGCGCTGGAACGGTCACGCTCTACACCTTCTCCGACGCCTGGATGTCCCACGATCTGCGCGGTCACAGGCAGACCGGGATCCAGCAGGAAAACGCTCCTCGCCTTGCTGCGGCACTCGCGGAGATCTCACGGATCACCGGGGCTGAGGTCGTTCCGTCGGACCCCACTTTGTACGCCACTCCGACCACGACCGGTTTCGAGGACCTCCCGGATGAGGACCCTGACCTGCTGGATTCCTGGTACATGTTCGAAGTCCCACGCCGGACAGACCGGCTCCTGAACCAGCTGCCGCCAGGCTCTCCGTGCTTCGAGACACAGGCCGAATCGCCCGTCGCGTTCGCCGAAGTGACGCTGGGTGACCGGGTGATTGGTTACCTCTGGGCGTCGGACCGCGACGATGCGGCAGGTTACGAGCCGCGTACGCCCGCCGGGGATATCGCCCTCGACGCCGCAAAGGAATGGCTGGCACGCCTGAGCGAGGCCAAACGCCGCCGTCTGTCCCCGTCCGCCGCGCTGCATGAACTCGCGGCGTGGCAGGGCGACTCGCGGTCGGGAACCGTCGTTGCAGGCTCGCTGCGGACGGCACCCTCGTTGGAGGATCTGCAAGATCTCTCAGGACGAGAGTGAACAGGCCACGTGGTGTTGGCGAGGCGTGAGTCTCACCAACGCCGGATCTCCCTGTCCTCAGATGGCCGCCCACCGCTTTTAGGAATCCTGTGACTCACGACGTCGTTGCCCTCACGCCGAAGGCACCGGACAACCAGACCCTGCTCGCGGGACTGTACGCGGGCGGACCCAGTCTGCGCGTGGACAGTGTTTCCGAGGGTGCCGCCATCCAGCTGCACACGTCTGACGGCGTCCCCTTGCTGACCGTCGAAGTACCGATTCTCATCCAAGTGCCAGGTGAGGTAAGCCGGTTGTTCGGTGAGGGCGTGCGGGCCGAGGCTCCAATGTGGTGGACCGAGGTGCGGGCAACCACGGCGGTCAAAGCGGCCGGCCAGCTGGCCGGCTCGGTGGCGGGGCGGCTGACCGCGGTGCTGGGCGGCACCACCTGGCCGCCGACCGCCGCCCACACGGAAGTCGTCACGGTTTCCAGCCAAGGTGGTGAGCCTCCCGCCCCCGGTCATCGACCGGGCGTCGATATCCTCACCGACCGAGCGGCTGTGGTCTTCCAGGACCGTCCAACCGTCGCGGCGACAACGTCGCTGACCGACCTCCTCCAGAGCACCGTCGCATCGGGCAGGGAACTGCAGATCGTCACCCCGCCCAGCACTCATCTCACCCTCCCCGCCCGCACCCTGCTCACCGGCCTACCGGCCCGCTGGGTCGTCCGGGACACGGAAGGCTGCTTCTACGACGGGCTCACCGGCGTCGTACTGCACTGGCACGACGGGCACTTCACGCCGACCGCGACCACAGACAACGGCGCACGGCTCGCGGACTCCTTCACCGCACCCGCTCCCGACACCAAGGGTGAGCGCCAACTTCTGCTGACCATCCGCACCACCCACCCCGCCGACGAAAACCTCCTGCTCGGCGGCGCCCTGGAAGCCTGCTGGCAGATTCTCACCGGTACGCCACCGGCCGGCTGGTCCACCGCCGAGCCCGTCAACCTGCCGTGGTCCGCGAGGCAGTTGACAGAACTGGCCCGCACACACGCCCAGAAGGCCACTCCGACGTGGCTGGTGGCCGTCGGCGCCCCTGACCGCCCTGCCATCACCGCTTTCCGAATCACCCACACCCCCGCCGGTGTCGAGGAACACATCACCCTCGCCGTCGGCTACCCCGCAGGCCAGACCCCGCCCCTCGGCGTCCTGCCCGAACTGGCCGAGACCCTGGCCACGCGCCATCGTCTGACCTCGATGCTCACCCACCTGCGCCTGGCTCGCGCCGACCTGACCACCCCGCCGCACCACGAACCGCCGCCGATCCCGGTCTCCTTCACCCTGGGCCCCGACGCAGTACAAAGCCTCGGCCATACGGTCGCCGAGTCCGCCCCGGGTATTCGCCCCAGACGCCTCGGCGCCACAGCACGGCCCGCCTTGCACTACCCCCTCGGCGATGGCGCCGACCCAGCCGCCTGGCAACTCCTCAAGCGACTCAACGAGCTTTTCCAGCGCGGCCACTGATCGGGTGACGGCGTCGGTGTCCGTGGGTTGCCGACGGCCGGGCCGACTACTCCCACAAGCACCGCCGACACGGGTGAACGTACAGGTGGTGACCGACCTGGCCGGCCGGCTGCTGTGGATTTCGCCCGCCCTGCCCGGCCGTGCCCACGATCTGACGGCGGCCCTCGCCCACCGCATCATCCGGGTCTGCGAACGCAGGGCAGGGAAACTGGCTCAAGAAGGACAGCATTGAGCACACCATTCTTCCCACCGGACTGGACGGTGCTGGACATCATCGAGGTCGGAGAGAAGCTGGCGCGGGAGACGCCCGAGAGAGGGAAGGTAAAGATCACGCACGATGGCGTCAGAGTGGTCGGCCTTGTTGTCAGGGACAGACTCTCGACGTTCTTCCCTGCCCGGTGAGGCGGAGCGGTTGCTGGGACGGCTGCACGGGCGGACGGGCCGGTGTGGTGAACCGAGGCGCGGGCGACCACACGGAGCGGGGAGGCCGGACGGCTGGCCAGGTCCATAGCCGAGCGGCTGGCGACCGTACTCGGCGGCACCATGTGGCCACGCGAAGCCGCCCACACCGATGTCGCACCCCCCTCCAGACCGGGCGCGAACTCCACATCGTCACCCCCACCCGGCACCCGGCTCTCACCCTGCCCGCACGCACCGTGCTGGAGCGCATCCCGGCACGCTGGGTCATGCGCGACCTCGACTGCGGCTACGACGACGGACTCACCGGAGCCGTACTGCACCGGCACCGATCCCGCCGCGCGGGAGCGCCTGCGGCAGATCGACGACCGGTTGAGAGCCAAGAGCTCGAAGGAGTGAAGGGGCAACCCAGGGGCACTTCCGGGGTGGTATGACTTGAGTAGGATGCAAGTATGACCACGAAGATCACAGTGTCGCTCTCCGACGAAACCGCCGTCTATGTCCGCACCCACGCCCCTGAAGGGAACGTGTCCGCCTACATAGACCGCCTCATTCGTCGGCAGATCACCCTGGACGCGGCACAGCAGCTGGCCGCCGCCGGCTATCGCCCGGACCTGGACGGGGAAGGCGACGCGTGGTGAAGAGGGGGGACATCTGGCAGGTCAAGGGCGTCCAAGGGGAACGCACAGTCTGTGTCGTGAGTCTCGACGGGCTCGACGAGGCCTTCGGCGCCTGCCTGGCCCTCGTGCTGCATCCGCCCGGCGCCTATCCGGACACCATCATGTCCGTGCACTTGAGCGCTCCGGTGGAAGGCGTCGCCGTGGCTCTCAACATCGCTCAGCTCAAGACAACGCGCTTCCATGACGGCACCTACCTGGGAAACATCGGCCCGGACGCCCTCGCACGCGTCGACCAGGCCCTGCGCGCAGTTCTCGACCTCTGAGGGAGCAACCCAGCGGCGCGGAGGCCGCTCCCCCGACGTGATGTGGCAGTCCCTTCCTCACGCCCGCGCCGCGTCCGTCAGAGGAAGCGGAGGCGGAAAACTCATGCCCGTGAGCTCCTCCGACGCCGCCCAAAGCTGACGAGCCGCCCCCGGATCGCTCGCCGCTGCCGAGCGGCCCACCAGCGTGGGCGCGCCGCGCATTTCGCCGAGGCCGTCCGGGCCCACGAAGCTCGCGCCGGGTAGGTCCATGACCGCCGCGTAGAGGGTCGGGAGGGCGCCGGCCTTGTCGTCCTGGGCGAAGAACTTGTTGCCGAGCTGCATCGCGGCACGGGACACGGGGTTGGCCGCATGGCTCTGCAGGTTGGTGGCCGCGTAGCCGGGGTGGGCGGCGAGGGCGCGGACCCGTGAGCCGGTCTCGGTCAGCCGGCGCTGGAGTTCCAGGGTGAACAGGAGGTTCGCCAGCTTGGACTGGGCGTAGGCGCGGACGGGGGTGTAGCCCTTCGTCAGGTTCAGGTCGTCGAAGTCGATGACACCGGCGCCGAAGCGATGGGCGCCCGACGACACGGTCACGACGCGATCGGTGACGTACGGCAGGAGCAGGTTCGTCAGCGCGAAGTGGCCGAGATGGTTCGTGCCGAACTGCATCTCGAAGCCGTCTTTGGTCCGCTGCTCGGGCAGCATCATCACGCCCGCGTTGTTGATCAGCAGGTCCAGCGGACGGTCACCCCACTCCTGCGCGAACTCCCGCACCGAAGCCAGGTCCGCGAGGTCGAGCCGCCTGACCTCCGTACTGCCGCGCACGGTCCCGGCCGCCGTCCGCCCGCGCTGCGGGTCCCGCACCGCGAAGACGACATGCGCCCCCGCACCCGCCAGCGCGTCCGCGGCGGCGAGGCCGATACCGCTGTTGGCGCCGGTGACGACCGCCGTCCGACCGGTGAGGTCGGGAAGACGGCTCACGTTCCACTTGCTCGCGTTCCTCTTGGTAGCCATGAGCCCAATGTAGGCAGCGACAACAATGCTGTCAATGACAACAAAGATGGCAACGCCAACAAAGCTGACGCCGTCAACATCGCGATACGATGATGCGCATGCCCGAGACCCGCCCCTACCACCACGGAGACCTGCGCGCCGCCCTGCTCGCCGGAGCGGAACGCACCCTGCGGGCGAAGGGCACCGCCGCACTGTCCCTGCGCGAACTCGCCCGCGAGACCGGGGTCAGCCATGCCGCCCCCGGCCGGCACTTCAAGGACAAGCAGGCCCTGCTCGACGCCCTCGCCCTCGCCGGCTTCGAGCGCCTGACCCAGACCCTGGACACCGCGGACGACCCCGCCCTGCCCTTCGAGGAGCGGCTCACCGCGCTCGCGCGCGCCTACCTCGGCTTCGCCATCGACAACGCCGCGCTCCTGGAGCTCATGTACGCCCTCAAGCACGACCCGGACGTCTCCGAGCAGCTCGTCGCCGCCGTGGAACGCACGATCACGCCCTTCCTCCGCCTGATCGCGGACGCCCAGCAGCGCGGCGAGATCGTCGAGGGCGACCCCGAACGCATCACCCTCGTCGCGGGCGCCAGCCTGCACGGCATCGCCGCCTTCACCGCCAACGGCACATTCCCGCCCCAGGCCGCCCTGGACAGCATCGGCGAACTCGTCCACCACCTGCTCCACGGCCTGCGCCCGCGCTGACCCCTCGTCACCGCCCCGCGCCACCACGGCGATACCCTTCACCCCGAAGAGCCCGGAGAACCTGGGTCAGGCCGTAATGCGGCTCAACGACGGCACCACACCACAGGTTCCGCTCCACTTCGTTGCCCGGCGTTACCTGCCGTGATACACACAGTGACGATACGAGGTATTCGTACGAAACCCGCCAAGCAATGACGCCAAGTCGACATACGACGGCGCCGTTGTCGGCGACAATGAGGCCTGACCTCTGCGCACCGCAGGGGACTGCGGAACTACCCAACAGGGGCGGTGACTTACATGCTCTTTGCGGCCGACGAAGGAGACATCAACACCATCATCGGCGGGATCGCTCCGGACTGGGGCCCCTTCGGCAGCCTGGGCAACGAGGCCAAGGTGATGATCGAGGTGGTGATGGCGGTCGCCATCCTCATCTGCCTCGGCATCGCCATCTGGGGCGCGGCCAAACAGCGCATCGGCGCGACGGCCCTCCGGGACACCTTCAGCGCCGAACAGGGCAAGGGCCTCATCATCGCCGGCCTCACCGGAGTCTTCATCATCGGCTCCCTCGGCACGCTGTTCACCATCGTGTACGGCATGGCGGTGTAAGACCGCACCACGTCCTCTCCGGGCGCGCCCGGTCCCCTCTACCCCACCCGCCCGTCGTGCCCACCGGCTGAGGTTGCGTTTCCCTGATGTCCCTGATGTCGAGTCACCACACCGCGCCCGCGCGGGAACCATCGCGGCTACCGTCGTACATCTACACGGTCGTTCGGTACGACGGTCTCCGCTACGACATCGAGGGGGCGGGCGCGGCATGAGTCCCGGGGACGAACACGAGGCCTCCGGCGGTTACGCCGGCACCGGGCACACCCGTACCCGGCTGCCGGACGCCGAACCGTACGGCGCCCGTCGCACCCGCAGCTCCTCCCGGAGCCTGGTCACGGTGGTCGGCGTGGTGGTCCTCCTGATCGCCGCGATCGCCTTCGCCAACCGCGGCGGCGACGACTCCACGACAACGGAGGGGAACGCTTCAGCACCCCAGGCAGCACCGACGGCGCCGAGCGGGGAGCGACCGGTGGAGACCAAGTCGGCGGGGATTCCGACGGGGTTCGCCCATGACCGGCAGGGGGTGGAGAGTGCGGCGGCGAACTACGCGGTGACGCTGGTCTCGGCCGACATCCTCAAGCCGGCCCGGCGCACCGAGATCGTCAAGCAGGTCTTCGTCACCGACAAACAGGCCGCTCTGGAAGGCCAGTTCAAGCGGGCCTACTCCAAGGAGTTCCTGAGCAGCATCGGCCTGGACGCCAACGGCAACGCCAAGAGG
Source organism: Streptomyces spinoverrucosus (assembly GCF_006539505.1). Taxonomy (GTDB): domain Bacteria; phylum Actinomycetota; class Actinomycetes; order Streptomycetales; family Streptomycetaceae; genus Streptomyces; species Streptomyces spinoverrucosus. The sequence goes on along the minus strand of NZ_BJND01000081.1, from coordinate 9,770 downwards.
GGCAGCACCTACGTCTCGCGCACCATGCCGATCGGCACGAAGGTGACCAACTACTCGGACTCCGCCGCAGTCGTCGAGGTCTGGTGCACCGGTGTGTTCGGCACCACCGGCGAGACCTCGACCAACCCGGTCACCAGTGACTGGTTCACCCTGACGCTCCAGCTGCGCTGGGCGGACGGCGACTGGAAGGTCGACAGCTTCGCCCAGAAGGACGGCCCCGCACCCGTTCCCGGTGACGCCAGGGCATCCAGCGCCGACGAGATGGCCAAGGCCGTCGAGGAGTACGGAGGCTTCACTTATGCCCGGTAAGCCGCGCCGCGCACTCACGGTCGCCGCCGCCCTCACCGCCGTACAGACCGCCCTGGTGCTCGTGGCCACCCGTGTCGCCGCAGCCCCCACCCCATCGCCGTCCGACGACAACTGCGACCTCATCGTCGGCCCCGCCAAGGACTACTGCGAACGAGACGCCGGCACCAATCGCACCGGCGACAACTCCCCCACCCTCGACCCCACCTCCCCCCTAGACCCCCTCTCCTCCCTCGCCAAGGGCTGCGCAGACGCCGCCTCCTGGACCGTCGACAAGCTCAGCGAGGCCGTGAAGGACACCGCGAACGTCGACTTCACGAACCTGACGTTCCTGAAGCACTACGCGGTGGTCTTCGCGGCGTCGACGATCCTGACGCTCCTCCTGTGGCTGCTCGCAGTGGCCAAGAGGGCCATCCGAGGCGTCCCGTTCGCGACGGCTCTGTCGGAAGCCATCGGGTTCCTGTGGCTCACGGTGCTGGCCTCGGCCTTCACGCCGCTCATCCTCTACACCGTCGTCTCGGCGACCGACGCCGTGAGTGACGTCCTCGCGAGGGCCACCGGCAACCAGACGGACACGTTCTTCGGCACGTTCTCCGAGGCGCTCAGCCAGGGAACCGACATCGGCGGCGGCCCGATCATGCTGATGCTCGTATCGCTGGTCTCCATCGTCGCCGCGGGCGTCCTCTACCTGGAGCTGTACCTGAGGGCCGTACTCCTGTACGTCGGCGCCCTGCTCGGCGTCGTGGTCTACGCGGGCCTCGTGGACAAGAACCTGTGGGGTCACGTCCGCCGCTGGGCCGGCATCATGATCGCGGTCATCCTCGTCAAACCCGTCATCGTCATCGTCCTCGGCCTCGCCGGCGCTCTGGCCACCGAAGAGGGCCCGGACGCCCTGGCCGCCGTCGTCTCCGGCCTCGCCATCATCCTGCTCGCCATCTTCGCCTCGGCGATGATCTACCGATTCGTCCCAGGCTTCGGCGACGAGCTCGCGAACTCCCGCAACAACCGCATCATGCAGAGCGCCGAGAGCAAGGCCGCCGCCGTCATCAGCTCCCCGGCCACCCTCGTCGCCCAGGGCATCAAGACGCACAGCTCCCGCGCGGACCACGGCGGCGGCGGAAGCCAGTCGAGCTCCCCTCGCCCCGCCAACCAGGCCTCCGGCGGCATGGCCGCCCACAGCTCCCGCCCCTCACCCGGTGGCGGCGGATCTGTCCCCTCCGCCGCACCCGCACCGCGCTCGTCCAGCCCGGTCAACACACCGCACGCCAGTAACACCCGCAACAGCAGTAGCAATCGCTCAGGAGGTGACGGGCGTTGACGACCGAGTCCCATCTGTCCCATCCGGTCACGCCCCGCCGTACATATCTGATCGGCCGCGCCCGGCCGAACGCGATCGTCGGCCGCAATCGCGAGACCGGCGAGATCGCGCTGATCATCGCGGGCGCGTTCCTCGGCATGATGTGCGGCCTCCTCGTCCCGGTGCTGTCCCTGCGGATCGTCCTGCTCATGGGCTTCCCGCTGCTCGCGCTGGCCGCGGTCTACGTGCCGTACAAGCACCGCACGATCTACAAGTGGTTCGAGATCAACCGCAGCTACAAGCGCACCGTCCGCCACAACGCCACCTACCGTTCCGTCGCCATGGAGGCGGGCACGCGGCTCGACGGGCGCGAGGTCGAGGTCGGCCCGCCGCCCGGCATCGGCCGCATCACGTGGCTCGCCGCCCCGTTCGGCCCCGACGAGATCGCCGTACTGCTGCACGCGGACCGCAAGACCGTCACCGCCGCCATCGAGATCGAGGGCCCCGGCGTCGGCCTGCGCGACAGCGAGGACCAGGAAGCCCTCGTCGACCGCTTCGGCACCCTGCTGAAGCACGTGGCGAACGGCGACGGCTTCGTCACCCGCCTGCAGATGCTCGCCCGCACCCTCCCCGCCGACCCGGACGCGCACGCCAAGGACGTCGCCGTACGCGGCGACGACCGCACACCGGCGTGGCTGCAGCAGTCGTACGACCAGCTGCAGTCGATGGTGTCGACGAGCAGCGAACAGCACCGCGCGTACCTCGTCGCCTGCATGCACTACAACCGCGAACTCGCCGCCGAGGCCCAGGCCATGGCCCGCGCGGCCCGCCCGCACGGCGGCAAGGTGGACCGCGACGCCGGTCTCGCGGTTGTCATGGCCCGCGAGCTGACCGACATCTGCTCCCGGCTGCAGGAAGCCGACATCCGCGTACGCCAGCCCCTCGGCCAGGGCCGGCTCGCCTCGCTCATCCACTCCATGTACGACCCGGACCACCCGATCGACCACATCCAGGCGATGACGAAACGCAATGCCTGGCCGGCCGAGCTGGACGCCACGGAGCCCACCTTCCTCCAGGCGAAGACCCGGGAATCCTCGACCCGTGCGCCGTGGTGCCACGCCACGGCCTGGGTCAAGGAGTGGCCGATGACTCCCGTCGGCGTCAACTTCCTGGCTCCCCTCCTCGTGCACACCCCGGACGTCATCCGAACGGTCGCCGTGACGATGGATCTCGAACCCACCGAGGTAGCCATCGAACGTATGTTGACCGAGAAGACGAACGACGAGGCCGAGGCCTCCCGCGCCGCCAAGATGAACCGCACCGTCGACCCCCGCGACATCGCCGCCCACAACCGCCTCGACCAGCGCGGCGAGGACCTCGCGAGCGGCGCCGCCGGCGTCAACCTGGTCGGCTACATCACCGTCTCCTCCCGCTCCCCGGAGGCACTGGCCCGCGACAAGCGCACGATAAGGGCGTCGGCCGGAAAGTCGTATCTGAAGCTGGAGTGGTGCGACCGCGAACACCACCGGGCCTTCGTGAACACGCTCCCGTTCGCCACCGGAATCCGAAGGTAGGGGTTGATGCCCTGATGCGGGACCCGCTCTCCGTCATCACCGACGCCTTCACATCCTTCCTGTTCGGGAAGGTGGAGACCACCCGGCTGCCGGTACGCACCTCCACGGGCCAGGCCCAGGCCGTCTACCTGCCCACCGCCGCCCCCGGCCTCGGCGACTCCGGCGTCATCATCGGCCGCGAGGTGTACTCCGGAAAGGGCTACATCTACGACCCCTTCCAGCTGTACGGTCAGCAGCTCCCGGCCCCGCACTGGCTGGTCCTCGGCGAGTCCGGCAACGGCAAGTCGGCCCTGGAGAAGACGTACGTCCTGCGCCAGCTCCGCTTCCGCGACCGCCAGGTCGTCGTCCTCGACGCCCAGGGCGAGGACGGCGTCGGCGAGTGGAACCTCATCGCCCAGGAGCTGGGGATAACCCCTATCCGCCTGGACCCGATGGCGGCCCTGGACCACGGCATCCGCCTCAATCCGCTGGACCCCGCGATCACGACCACCGGCCAGCTCGCCCTCCTGCGGACCATCATCGAGGTCGCGATGGGGCACGGGCTGGACGAGCGTTCCGGCTTCGCCCTGAAGGTCGCGCACGCCTACGTCAACGAGACGATCGTCGAGCGGCAACCGGTCCTTTCGGACATCGTGGAGCAGCTACGGCACCCCGAGCCGGAGTCGGCCGAGTCGATGAACGTCGACCTGGACGACGTACGGGCCTGGGGCCTGGACGTGGCGCTGGTGCTGGACCGTCTGGTCGACGGTGACCTGAGGGGCATGTTCGACGGCCCGACGACGGTCGGCATCGACCTCGACGCCCCGCTCATCGTCTTCGACCTCTCCCACATCGACCGCAACTCCATCGCCATGCCGATCCTGATGGCGATCGTCGGCGTCTGGCTGGAACACACCTGGATCCGCCCCGACCGGAAGAAGCGCATCTTCCTGGTCGAGGAGGCCTGGCACATCATCAACAGCCCGTTCGTGGCACAGCTGTTCCAGCGGCTGCTGAAGTTCGGCCGACGGCTGGGTCTGTCGTTCGTGGCCGTCGTCCACCACCTGTCCGACGTCGTCGACGGCGCGGCCGCGAAGGAGGCCGCGGCGATCCTGAAGATGGCGTCGACCAGGACGATCTACGCCCAGAAGGCGGACGAGGCACGGGCCACCGGCCGGGTGCTGGGTTTGCCCAGGTGGGCGGTGGAAATCATCCCCACGCTGACACCGGGCATCGCGGTGTGGGACGTCAACGGCAACGTCCAGGTCGTCAAACACCTGGTCACGGAGACGGAACGCCCCCTGGTCTTCACCGACCGCGCGATGACCGAGTCCGCCTCCGACCCCACCGACGACGCCCTGCGCGCCGCCGAGCTGGAGGCGGAGGAGCGGGCGGCGGCGTTCATGGAACAGCACCTCGGCGACTCCGAGTCGACGGTGGCGTAAGACGGTGGCGTAAGGGGACGGCGTGAGAGCGGACGACCACCGGCGGGACGCCCAGGGCGGCATCCCCGACGGCCTGCTGATCGGCATACTCGCGTTTCTGCTCGGCATGACCCTGCTGGTCTGGTCGGCCACGGGCCTGGCGGGCTGGTTCTCGCACGGAGCGTGGCCGCAGGGCGTGACGTTCACCCGTACGCCCCTGGCCATGCGCCACCTCATCGCCGAGCCGCACGACATCACCGGCGCCTGGCCGCACACCCCGGGAGCACAGCTCTCGGGGTACGGGCTGTTCTGGGGGCTGTTCATCGGCCAGTTGATGGTGCTGTTCGTGCTGACCATGTTCGTGATGGGGACGGTGGCGCGGTGGAGGGCGGGGCGGGTACGGCGCCGTGCGGCGGCGAAACAGGCACCGGCTCCTGAGCCGGCCGCCTCCCACGAGGTCCCGACGCCTAGGAATCCGGAGCCAACCGAGGCAGCGGCTACCCCGGACCGGACGGAACCACTCCGCCCGAGTGAGCCGGAGCAGGAGCCCTCAGCCTCTCTGTTTGGCGGTGGACGGGTGGGCGGGTGGGAAAAAATCCACATCACGACCAGGGAAAGCCGCCAGACAACGGCAACCGAGGCAATCCGAGACGCGGACGGCCCCACCCTCGTCGTCACCTCGAACCCCACCCTCTGGCAGGAAACAAAAGACGCCCGATCAAAACTGGGCCCAGTCCTCCTCTACGACCCCACCCACACCTGCGACACCCCCGCCCGCCTCCACTGGTCCCCCACCACCCACTGCGAGGACAAACAAACGGCGACAGCCAGAGCCGCCGCCCTCCTCACCCCCGTCCGCCCCACCTCCCGGCTCGACCAAGCGGTCAGCGAAACCGCCGAAACCCTCCTGCGCAGCTACCTCCACGCCGCCGCCCTGGACAACCGCACCATCCGCCACGTCCACCGCTGGTCCCAGGGCACCCAGATCCAGGAAGCGGTACGAGTCCTCCGTACCCACCCCAAGGCAGCCCCCGGTGCCGCGGGCGAACTCGAAGCGGCCCTCACCGCACACCCCGACCGCCGAGACATGGCCCACGAGCTGACCGCCCGCGCCCTTTCCGCGTTGTTCACGGTCAACATCCGCGAGTCCTGCACCCCCAACCGACCCGACACCCTCGCCCTGGATTCCTTCATCGACGAAGGGGGCACGCTTTATGTGGTCGGTGAATCCATCGAGGACCCCCGGACCAACCCGGGCGCGATGCCCCTGCTCACCGCGCTCGTGTCCAGCGTGGTCGAGCGCGGCCGGCGCATGGCCGAACGGTCATCCTCCGGTCGCCTCGACCCACCACTCACCCTCGTCCTCGACGACATCGCGGCGGTGGCGCCCATCCCCCAACTCCCCTGGCTGCTGGCCTCCGGAGCCGACCAGGGCCTGCCCACCCTGGCCCTGCTCCGCTCCCGCGAACAGGCCCGCACCCGCTGGCCGCACGACGAGTTGCCGGTCTGACGTCACCCTCGTTCGATGACGAACTCCCGCTCAAGGACGCCCGGTTGCCCGGCCAGCGGCACAGTCACCCCGCTCGCCTCGAACCCCACCTTCCGGTAGAAGGCCTGCGCCCGCCCGTTCTCCTCGTGCACGATGAGCCGCACCCGCTCCAGCCCCCGCGCCCAGCACCACTCCAGCGCCTCGTCGAAGAGCAGCTCGGTCAGCCCGCACCCCCGATGCTCGGGCCGCATGTACACACCCACCACATGCCCCTGCCGCCGCTCGACGGGGAACCCGGCCCAGTCCGTCGTCCCCGGCTCCTCGACCAGCACGGTCAGCGTCCCGACCAACACCCCGTCCGGCCCCTCGGCGACAACCTGCTGAGCCCCGGCAGCCCGCTCCCGCCAGTACGACTCGGGCCGGGCCACGGCCTCCTCGTACGTCTCGAAAAAGGCAATCCGCGCCACCGGATCCCGCAGCGCGGCAAGCCGCAGCTCCCGCGCCGCCGCCCACTCCTCGGCACGCAGAGACCGTACGACGTACCGCTCTTCGGCACTGATGCTCATGGCCCCACCGTAGTACCCGAGTACTACGCCCCTCCCCCGAATACTGCCCACGGTCCGACGCCCCGGGCCCCCGCACGGCCGACGATCGAACCATGATTACGGCCACCGTCACCGGCTTCCTCGGCCCCAACGGCGCAGGCAAATCCACCACCCTGCGCATGATCCTCGGCTTGGACGCCCGGCCGCGCCTACGCCGCCCACCCCGCGCCCCTCACCGAGGTCGGCGCCCTGCTGGAGGCCCGCTCGGTCCACCCGGGCCGCACGGCATCCCACGCAGTCGCATGACCCACGTCCTGGACCTCACCGGCCTGACGGACGTGGCCGGCCGCGGCGTCAACGCCTTCTCCCTCGGCATGGGCCAACGCCTCGGCATCGCGGCGGCCCTGCTCGGCGACCCGGCCACCGTCACCCTCGACGAGCCGGTCAACGGCCTGGACCCCGAGGGCGTCCTGCGGATCCGCACCAGGCCTCCGGTGCGGGCACATCACCCAGGACACCCCCACCACCTCACGCGCGACTCGGTGGAGTTCGCCGCGACCACCCCCGAAGGAGCCGCAGCATGACCACGACCATCACCGCTCCCCACCGGGTCACCCAGTCCCGCGTCCTGCACGCGGAGTGGCACAAACTCCGCACCCTCCGCTCCACCTGGATCAGCCTCGCCCTCGTCCCCGCCCTCACTCTCGCCACCGGCCTGACCATCGGCGCGTCCTACGAGTCCGGCGACGCCGACGAGATGGACGTCGTTCTCCTCACGCTCCTGGGCATGCAGTTCACGCAGATCGTCGTCGGTGTCCTCGGCATCCTGGCCACCGCCGGCGAGCACTCGACGGGCCTGATCCGCTCCACCATGACGGCCGTACCACGCCGCCTGCCCGTCCTGTGGTCCAAGGCCGCGGTCATCGGCACGGTCTCCTTCGTGGCCGTCCTGGCCACCAACCTCGTCACCTTCTCCGCCGTCCAGACCGTCCTTACCGGCACCGACAAGGCCGCCTCCCTCACCGACCCGGGCATCCTCCAGGCCCTCGTCGGCAACGCCGCCGGCCTCGCCCTCCTCGCCGTCACGGCCCTGGCCCTCGGCGCCCTGATCCGCCACGTCGCCGGCGCCATCGGCGTGCTGATCGGCCTGCTCATGATCCTCCCGGAGGTCCTCAGGATGCTCCCGTACGACGTAATCGACGACGCCGTCCGCTACTTCCCCGCCAAGGCCGTGGAAGCCCTCACGGTCGCCGACCCGGCGCCCGGCATGACCTCACCCGGCAGCGCCCTCCTCGCCCTCGCGCTGTGGGCGGCGGCGACGCTGGCAATGGCGGCATGGGTACTGCGCCGCAGGGACGTTTGACCGACGATGGGCCCCGTGGCGCAGGAGCAGACGGCCGAACCCCTCACCCAGTACGTCCACCGCATGCTGCGAAGGGTACGCGCCTTCGACCGGCGCCACCCCCTGGCCTGGGACCTGCACCTGACCGGCTTCTGTGTCTCGGCCGCCCTGATCGACTGGGCCGGCGACGGCTGGCGCAACATCGCCCGCAACCCTGAGGTCCCCGGCTGGCTCGTCCTCACCCTCAGCCTGGGCCTCACGGTCCCCCTCCTCTGGCGCCGCACCCATCCCCGTACGGTCCTCCTGGCCATGGCCCCCATGACCCTCGCCAACGCCTGGACCGGCGCCACCCTCCAGGCCGCCCTCCTCCAGCTGGTCGTCCTTTACAACATCGCCCTGCGCCTCCCCCTGCGCACCCTGTGGTGGACGACCCCGGTGGTCATGGCCCCGGTGTGCGTGACGGCGGTCCGCCACCCGCACGGCAGCTGGGACCAGCAGGTCGTCCCCGCCCTGATGTCCACCGCCCTGGTGGCCGTCATCGGCATCGCGGTCCGCACCCGCCGCGACTACACCGCCGCCCTGGAGGACCGCGCCCGCCGCCTAGAAATCGAACGCGACCAACAGGCCCGCCTCGCCGCGGCCGCCGAACGCGCCCGCATCGCCCGCGAGATGCACGACATCATCGGCCACAACCTCTCGGTCATCACCGGCCTCGCGGACGGCGGCCGCTACGCGGCGACAAAGACCCCGGAACGCGCCACCCAGGCCCTCCAGGCCATCTCCACCACCAGCCGCCAGGCCCTCACCGACCTCCGCCGCCTCCTCGACGTCCTCCGCGACGAGGAGACACTCCCGTCAGACCCCGACCTCACCCCGCAACCCACCCTCACCGACCTGGACCATCTCATCGCCGGCGTACGAGAGGCCGGCCTCCCCGTCCGCACCACCATCCACGGCAAACCCACCGCCCTGCCTCCCGGCCGCCAACTCACCGTCTACCGAGTCATCCAGGAAGCCCTCACCAACACCCTCAAGCACGCCGGCCCCGGCGCGACCTCGCACATCGAGATCTCCTACGACGACGGCGGCGCCGTCACGGTCACCGCCACGGACACCACCCATCACCCACAGGCCGCCCCACGCACCCCCGGCCAAGGACGCGGCCTGACCGGCATGCACGAACGAACCGCCCTGTACGGCGGCACACTTGAGGCCGGCCCACTCCCGCACCCCGACCACGGCTGGCGCGTCCACCTGCGCCTCCCGGAGGAACTCCCGCAGTGACCACCGTCCTCATCGCCGACGACCAGCCCCTCCAGCGCTTCGGCTTTCGCATGCTGCTGGAGAGCCAGGACGACCTAACGGTGCTGGGTGAGTCGACGAACGGCAGCGAGACGGTCCGTATGACGGCCGAACTCCACCCCGACGTCGTCCTGATGGACGTCCGCATGCCCGGCCTGGACGGCATCCAGGCCACCCGCCACATCATCGCCACCGGCGACCGCACCCGCGTCCTGATCCTCACCACCTTCGACCTGAACGAGTACGCCTACGCCCACCACCTCCCGACCCCCGAAACCCGTCCGGGGCCGGACCCTCGCCTCGCTCCCCTCACGGACCGCGAACGCGAAATCCTCACGGTCATCGGCAAGGGCTGGACCAACACGGAAATCGCCACACGCCTGCACCTGGCGGAGTCGACGGTGAAGACACACGTCAGCCGCATCCTGGCGAAGACGGGGTCGAGGGACCGCATTCAGGCGGTGATTCTGGCGTACGACACGAAATTGGTGAGCTCGTCCTGAAGGGCCTTG
>NZ_BJND01000080.1 GCF_006539505.1 Streptomyces spinoverrucosus | reverse complement strand
CAGCGGCACCCCGTTGCGCCGGGGTGCGCAACGCCGCGGCCTTGGCAGCGACGCCGGGTAGATGACCACGCACCCCATCTGAGCTGGGCCTTTCTCCAGTCGGGGCGCCATTGTCAGTGGGCTGCGGTAGCTTCCGAAGTGCTGGGCGCAAAGGTGCGCAGCACGGGAACGGCCACAGGGGTGGGTGGACCATGAGCAACGGCACGGCGACGACAGACCTCGACGCCACACTGGAAAAGCACCGGGTCGAGCTGACGGGCTACTGCTACCGCATGCTCGGCTCCTCCTTCGAGGCGGAGGACGCGGTGCAGGACACCCTCGTCCGCGCCTGGCGCAGCTTCGACAAGTTCGAAGGACGGTCCAGCGTACGGTCCTGGCTGTATCGCATCGCGACCAATGTGTGCCTGGACATGCTGAACGCCGGCAACAAGCGGGCCAGGCCCATGGATCTGACGGAGTCCACACCGCTGGCCCGGGCAGCGCTCTCGCCCCGTCCGGACAACACCTGGCTGGAGCCGATGCCGGACAACCGTATGCTGCCGACGGTCGAGGACCCGGCGGAGGCGGCCGTGGCCAAGGAGTCCGTGCGGCTCGCCTTCATGGCCGCGCTGCAGCAGTTGCCGCCCAAGCAGCGGGCCGTGCTGATCCTGCGCGAGGTGCTGGCCTGGAAGGCCAGCGAGGTCGCCGAGTTGCTCGGTACGACGGTCGCGTCGGTCAACAGCGCGCTGCAGAGAGCGCGTGCGACGCTCGCGGAGCAGCAGCAGCCGGGCGCCGAGGCGGCCGTCTCCGACCCGCTGGACGAGGAGCAGCAGAAGCTCCTGGAGCGGTATGTCGCGGCGTTCGAGGGCTACGACATGACGGCGCTGACGGCTCTGCTGCACGAGGACGCCATCATGACGATGCCGCCGTTCGACCTGTGGCTGACCGGCGTGAAGGACATCACGGGCTTCATGACGACGCTCGGTGCCCCCTGCGCGGGCTCGCGCCTGGTGCCGGTCCAGGTCAACGGTCTGCCGGGCTTCGCCCAGTACAAGCCGGACCCCGAGGCGGGCGGCTTCGCTCCGTGGGCCGTGCAGGTGCTGGAGATCTCAGACGGACGGATCACCGGGTTCCACTGCTTCCTCGACACCAAGCGCTGGTTCCCGTTGTTCGGGCTGCCCCTCCACCTCGAAGCGGAGGCCGACCAGGTCGAGGAGGGCGTGTAGGGCGGGGTCGGGATCGCGCAGGCGGATGCCGCTCCCGGCCCGTTTGGCCGTCAGCGCCAGCCGGGCCAGGAGGTCGATGGTTGCGAGGCCCGGTGGTCCGAGACCTCCGACATCGCAGACGACCACTGGCGCCCCCGTGGCCTCCAGCAACGCCCGCACGTCATCGCAGAGCCCTGTCACCTCGTCCCGGGTGACGGGGCCGGCCAGCACGATTTCGGCGGGGGTCATGGCATCCACGACCGGTAGACCGGCTCAGGTCTCATAACTCATCGCGGGCGACCGCGCCGCGAGGATCACATTGACCTGGGTGAGGGCTGCCCTAGAGGGTTGCGTGTATGCCCCATGGATCAACTCCCTCTGTGATGTCCGGTGCGCGTCTCCTCGGCAAGGAGGCGTTGTGCAGGGGGTGTTGAGCGGGTTTTTGGTGATCGCCGTTGTCATCGGCGTCGGTTACGCGATCGGTGTGCGGGGTTACCTCGGAAACCAGGGGCGCGAAGTCCTGACCAAGCTCGCCTTCCACGTGGCCTCCCCGGCGCTGCTCTTCACCACCTTGGCAGGGGCCGATCTGTCGGTGATCTTCTCCAGTCGGCTGCTGGTCACGGCCCTGAGCACGGCGGCCGCGGCGGGCGTGTTCGTGGCGGTGGGTGTCGTACGCCGCTGGGGTGTGGGCCGTACGACCATCGGCGCGCTGTGCTCCAGTTACGTCAACTCGGGCAATCTCGGCATCCCCATCGCGGTGTATGTGCTGGGCGACGCGTCGCTGGTGGCGCCGGTGCTGCTGTTCCAGCTGGTCGGGGTCACGCCGGTCGCGCTGACGATCCTGGATCTCGCGGGTGGCGGGGAGAAGCGGCCGCTGTGGCAGCGTCTGCTCACTCCGTTGCGCAATCCGGTGGCGTTGGGATCGCTGGCGGGCGTTGCGGTGTCGGCGACGGGTCTGCACGTCCCGGGGCCCGTCATGGATCCGCTGACGCTGATCGGGAACATGTCCGTTCCGGCCGTCCTCCTCGCCTTCGGGATCTCCCTGCGCGGCAGCACACTCCCGCTGCGGAACGGGGAACGGGGGCCGGTGCTCCTCGCCGTGGGCCTCAAGGCCGTCGCCCAGCCGCTGCTCGCCTGGATCCTCGCGGCCGGTGTCTTCGGCCTTCGGGGGGCGGCCCTGCTCGACGTGGTGGTGACGTCGGCGCTGCCGGCCGCGCAGAACCTCTTCACGTACGCGAGCAGTTATCGAGTGGGCGAGGTGCTGGCGCGGGAGGCGATTTTGTTGTCGACGGTGCTTTCGGTGCCGGTGCTGGTGGTGGTGGCGGCGCTGTTGGGCTGAGGCCGACTCAGCGGACTGGAAAGACGCTGGTGTCGATCTCGAGATTGAACGGTTCCGGCAACGTCAGCTTCTCGCCGTATTCCACTGAGGCGAGGACGCGGTAGGTGCCGTCCTCTGGCGCTCCGTAGAGCGTGACCGTGGGGCGGCCGCTGTGCCAAGGGTCCAGGAGGAGGTAGAGCGGAATACCTGCTCGTGCATAGCCATGGACCTTCTTGATGCGGTCGTGGTTGGCGTTGCGCTTCGAGGTGATCTCGACCACCAGCTCCGCCTCGTCCGCAGGCACACGATTTCCCGTGCCGAGTGCCGATTCCACGGGAAGCACCGCCAGGTCCGGAACGAAGAGATCCGAGGCGCCCGGGACCTCCAGCCCCAGCGTCTGGTAGATCTCCCAGGTCTCCGGAATCACGGTGTACAGGCGCCGCTGCAGCAGGGCAGCCGTGGTGTTGTGGTCCTTGGACGGTGGAGGCGGCACGGTGACGACCCCTTCGATGATCTCCACCTTGCTGCCCTCGGGAGCGTCCGTCTCCTCCCAGACACGGACGATCTCCTCCCAGCCCGTTCCCTCGGAGGCCCCGGACTCGGCGGCGAGTGCGCTCATGGCGGTTCTCCAATCAGTGCGTCACCAACCCCAGCATGCCGAACGGGACCGGCGGAGGTCTACCGATCCCATTCACCCGAACGAGGAAACCGCAGGTCAGGCGATACGTTCCAGCACTACCGGCGACCCCGTGAAGTCCGTCCCCGCCGCCGCGATGTCGTAGGAACCCTCCACCGCCTCCAACGCGTATGCGAACCGCTCCGGCGTGTCCGTGTGCAGGGTCAGCAGGGGCTGGCCCTCCGTCACCGTGTCGCCCGGCTTGGCGTGCAGCTCGATGCCCGCGGCCGCCTGCACCGGGTCCTCCTTGCGCGCGCGGCCCGCGCCCAGGCGCCAGGCGGCGATGCCGATGTCGTAGGCGTCGAGGCGGGTCAGGACACCGGAGGACGGGGCCTTGATCACGTGCTGTTCGCGTGACGTTGGCAGCGGGGCGTCCGGGTCGCCGCCCTGCGCGGCGATCATGCGCCGCCACACGTCCATCGCCGAACCGTCGGCCAGCGCCGTCGCCGGGTCGGCGTCCTTCACGCCCGCCGCCTCCAGCATCTCTCGGGCCAGGGCGAGGGTCAGTTCCACCACGTCCGCGGGGCCGCCGCCCGCCAGGACCTCCAGCGACTCGCGGACCTCCAGCGCGTTGCCCGCCGTCAGGCCCAGCGGCGTCGACATGTCCGTCAGGAGTGCTACCGTCTTCACCCCGTGGTCCGTGCCCAGGCCGACCATGGTCGAGGCCAGCTCGCGGGCGTCGTCCAGGGTCTTCATGAAGGCGCCTGAGCCCACCTTCACGTCCAGGACCAGCGAGCCCGTACCCTCCGCGATCTTCTTCGACATGATGGACGAGGCGATCAGGGGGATCGCCTCGACCGTGCCGGTCACGTCGCGGAGTGCGTAGAGCTTCTTGTCCGCGGGAGCCAGGCCGTCGCCCGCCGCGCAGATCACGGCGCCGACGCTGTCCAGGACCGACAGCATCTCCTCGTTGGAGAGCAGGGCCCGCCAGCCCGGGATCGACTCCAGCTTGTCCAGCGTGCCGCCCGTGTGGCCGAGGCCCCGGCCAGAGAGCTGGGGGACCGCCGCGCCGCATGCGGCGACCAGGGGGGCCAGCGGCAGGGTGATCTTGTCGCCGACGCCGCCCGTCGAGTGCTTGTCCGCCGTGGGGCGGGACAGCGACGAGAAGTCCATGCGCTCGCCGGTGGCGATCATCGCCGCCGTCCAGCGGGCGATCTCGCGGCGGTTCATGCCGTTGAGCAGGATGGCCATGGCGAGCGCCGACATCTGCTCGTCGGCGACCTCGCCGCGCGTGTACGCGTCGATGACCCAGTCGATCTGCTCGTCGCTGAGTTCACCGCGGTCCCGCTTGGTGCGGATGACGGAGATGGCGTCCATGGCCATGACTGGCTTTCCTTCCGGGGATTGCGAAGAGTACGGCCCCTGCGAGTCAAGTCCCAGGGGCCGTACGGGAGTTACGAGCGGAGGTGGCCCGGCCCGAAGGCCTGCGGCAGCATCTCCGACAGCGGCAGGATGCCCGCCGGGGTGTCCAGCAGCAGGTCGGGGCCGCCGAACTCGTACAGCAGCTGCCGGCAGCGGCCGCACGGGACGAGGAGTTCGCCCCGGCCGTCCACGCAGGTGAAGTGCGTGAGCCGGCCGCCGCCGGTGCGCTGCAGGTCCGAGACCAGTCCGCACTCGGCGCACAGGGAGATGCCGTACGAGGCGTTCTCGACGTTGCAGCCGGTGACCGTGCGTCCGTCGTCGACCAGGGCGGCGACCCCGACGGGGTAGCCGGAGTAGGGGGCGTACGCGTGGGTCATGGCCTCCCGGGCCACCGTGCGCAGCGCCTCCCAGTCGACGTCGGCCGTCGGTGTCACTTGCCTTGTCCCTTCCGGTACGGCAGACCGTCGGCCTTCGGCATCCGCAGCCGCTGGGCGGAGAGCGCCAGGACGACGAGGGTGATGACGTACGGAGTGGCGGAGACGACCTGGTTGGGGACCTCGTTGGTGGTGGCGTACCAGGTGAAGAACAGGGCGCCGGCGACCACGGTGATCACTGCCGGGACGTACTTCTTGCGGATCGCCAGCCAGATCGCGCCGATGATCAGCAGCAGGGCGCTGAGCAGCAGCAGGGCGTGGACGTTCTCCGAGCCGCCGCGCAGGTTGAGGCTGTCGGTGTAGCCGAACAGGCCCGCGCCGAGGGCGAGGCCGCCCGGCATCCAGTTACCGAAGATCATCGCGGCGAGGCCGATGAAGCCGCGGCCGCTGACCTGGCCCTCCAGGTAGAAGGGGTTGGCGACGATGGAGAGGAAGACGCCGCCGAGGCCGGCCAGGCCACCGGAGATGATCACGGCGATGTACTTGTACTTGTAGACGTTCACGCCGAGCGACTCGGCGGCGACCGGGTTCTCACCGCAGGAGCGCAGCCGCAGACCGAACGGGGTGCGCCACAGGATCCACCAGGTGGCGGGGACCAGGGCGATGGCGATCAGGGTCAGCCAGGAGACGTCGGTGACCAGGCCGCCGAGCAGGCCGGCGAGGTCGGAGATCAGGAACCAGCCCTGGTTGTTGAGTTCCCTCAGGCCGTCGGAGAGGCCCGGCACGGTGAAGTTGCCGAGGGATTCGACCGCCGGGGACTGCTTGGCGGAGCCGCCTGCGTGGCCCTCGAAGGCGAGGGGAGCCAGGTAGCGGGTGGCGCCGAGGGCGAGGATGTTGATGGCCACACCGGAGACGATGTGGTTGACGTTGAAGGTGACGGTCACGAAGGCGTGCAGCAGGCCGCCGAGGCAGCCGCCGATGATGCCGACCAGGACACCCGTCCACGGGCCCCACTGGAAGCCGGCCCAGGCGCCGAACCAGGTGCCGAGGATCATCATGCCTTCGAGGCCGATGTTGACCACGCCCGCGCGCTCGGCCCACAGGCCGCCGAGGCCGGCGAGGCCGATGGGGACGGCGAGCTGGAGCGCGGTGGACATCTGGCTGACGTTGGTGATGCCGTCGGCGCCGGTGATGATCCGCACCAGCGAGGTCAGCGCCAGGGCTCCGGCGATGACCAGCAGCAGCACGGGCCACGACAGGCGGCGGCCGGTCGGCGCCGCGGGCTGCAGCGTGGGCTGGTTGACGTCGGTCGCGGTGGTCATCGGCCAGCCACCTCCTTCGTGTTGTGGGCGCCGAGGACGTGACCGGCGGCGAGTTCGGCGCCGACGCGGCGCTGCTGGCGGCGCAGACCCCATTCGCGTACGGCTTCGTAGGAGACGACGACCGAGAGCACGATCAGGCCCTGCATGATGACCGCGATCTCCTTGTCGTAGCCGTGGAAGTCCAGCTCCGGCGAGGCCTTGTCGAGCCAGGCCCACAGCAGGGCGGCGAACGCGATTCCGACCGGGCTGTTACGGCCGAGCAGGGCGATGCCGATGCCCAGGAAGCCGATGCCGGTGGGGAAGTTGAGGCTGTAGGTGTGGGTGTCGCCGAGCAGGATCGGCAGGCCTGCGAGACCGGCGATGGCGCCGGAGATCAGCATGGCGGTGAGCGTCATCCGCTTGGGGTCGACACCGGAGGCCGCGGCGGCGGTCTCGGAGGCGCCGGAGGCGCGCAGGTCGAAGCCGAAGCGGGTGCGGTTGAGGACGACCCAGTAGCCGATGCCGAGGAGTACGGCGAGGACGACCAGGCCGTAGATCTCGCCGGCCGGGCCCATGTCGATGCCGGGGATCCAGCCGGAGGAGTGCATCTCGCCGGTGGTGTTGTTGTTGCCGACCTTGACGCCGAAGACGGTCGGCAGCCACAGGTAGCCGATGACGGAGGTGGCGATCGCGTTGAGCATGATCGTCGCGACGACCTCGCTGACGCCGCGGGTGACCTTCAGGACACCGGCGATTCCGGCCCAGAAGGCACCGGTGAAGATCGCGGTCAGGAGCAGCAGCGGGATCTGGATCACCGCCGGCAGGTTCATGTGGGCGCCGACGATCGCGGCCAGCATGGCGCCGAGTTGGTACTGGCCGTCGACGCCGATGTTGAACAGGTTCATCCGGAAGCCGATGGCCACCGCGAGCGCGGCGATGTAGTACATCGAGGCCTGGTTGATGATCAGGACCTGGATGTCGGAGAAGCCGGCCTGCTCGAACATCACGGCGAACGGCTCGACCGGGTTCTTGCCGGAGGCGATCAGCACGATCGCGCTCAGCACGAAGGCCACGGCGAGCGCGATGACCGGTCCGGCCACGGCGAGGAGCACGCGCTCCTTGTCGAACTTCTTCATCAGCGGGCCTCGTCTTCCGGAGACTCGGGGGACTTGGACACGTCGGCCGAGTTCTCGGGGGTCTCTTCGTGCTCCAGGTGGCCGGTCGCGGCACCCGTCATGGCCGAACCCAGCTCCTCCGGGGTGATGGTGGCGGGGTCGGCGTCGGCGACCAGCCGGCCGTTGTAGATCACCCGGAGCGTGTCGGACAGGCCGATCAGCTCGTCCAGGTCGGCGGAGATCAGCAGCACGGCCAGGCCCTCGCGGCGGGCCTCGCGGATGTGGTCCCAGATCGCGGCCTGCGCGCCGACGTCCACACCACGGGTGGGGTGGGCGGCGATCAGGAAGCGCGGCTTGTGGCTCATCTCGCGGCCGACGATCAGCTTCTGCTGGTTGCCGCCGGACAGCGAGGCGGCGGTGACGTCGATGCCGGGGGTGCGGACGTCGTACGCCTCGACGATGCGGCGCGTGTCCTCCTGCGCGGCCTTCGGGTCCAGCCATACGCCCTTGGCGTTGGGCTTCTCGGTGACGTGACCGAGGATGCGGTTCTCCCAGAGGGGGGCCTCCAGGAGCAGGCCGTGGCGGTGACGGTCCTCGGGGATGTAGCCGACGCCCTGCTCGCGGCGCTTGCGGGTGTGCCAGCCGGTGATCTCCTCTTCGGCGAGGGTGATCGTGCCGGAGTCGGCGTGGCGCAGGCCGATCAACGCGTCGACCAGCTCGGTCTGGCCGTTGCCCTCCACACCGGCGATACCCAGGACCTCGCCCGCGTGGATGGTGAACGTGATGTCGTCCAGCAGGGCCTTGCCGCCCGGGGCCTGGAGGCGCAGCTTGTCGACGGTGATCACCGGACGATCGGTGACCGTGGACTCGGCGGTCTCCGGCGTCGGCAGCTCGCTGCCGACCATCATCTCGGCGAGCTGCCGCGGGGTGGTCTCGGAGGGGACGGCCGTACCGACCGTCGTACCACGCCGGATCACGGTGATCTCGTCGGCGACCGACAGCACCTCGCCCAGCTTGTGGGAGATGAAGATGACCGACAGGCCCTCGGACTTCAGCTCGCGCAGGTTGGCGAAGAGCGCGTCCACCTCCTGCGGGACGAGCACGGCGGTCGGCTCGTCGAGGATCAGCGTGGTGGCGCCGCGGTAGAGGACCTTGAGGATCTCCACGCGCTGGCGGGCCGCGACGCCGAGTTCCTCGACCAGGACGTCGGGGCGCACGCCGAGGCCGTAGCGGTCGGAGATCTCCGTGATCTTGCGGCGGGCCTTGGCGCCGATGCCGTAGAGCTTCTCGCTGCCGAGGACCACGTTCTCCAGGACCGTGAGGTTGTCGGCCAGCATGAAGTGCTGGTGCACCATGCCGATGCCGCGCGTGATGGCGTCGGCCGGGCTGTGCAGGGAGACCTGTTCACCGTCGATGGTGATGGTGCCCTCGTCCGGCTTCTGCATGCCGTAGAGGATCTTCATCAGCGTCGACTTGCCGGCGCCGTTCTCGCCGACGAGGGCGTGCACGGTGCCCTTGCGGACGGTGAGGTGGATGTCGTGGTTGGCCACGACGCCCGGGAAACGCTTGGTGATCCCGGCGAGTTCGACGGCGGTCGCCTGACCGTGGACCGCCGCTCCGGCCGGAGGGCTGCTGGACGCGTTGATGGCGCACTCTCCTGGGGACGGGGGTCGTCTACGCGCGTAGCGCCCCTACGGCATATAGAGGGGTGACGCGACTGGCCAACGGGGTACAGGGAGGCAGTCTCCCCGTACCCCGTTGAGCGGACGTAACCCCGCGGTTACCGACTGCTCGGCACCTGCTTGTCAGCTGCTCTTGACCTTGATCTCGCCGCTGATGATCTTCTCCTTGGCCGTTGCGATGGCTTCCTGGAGCTCGGCGTTGTCGGCGAACTTCGGGTTGGAGTTCGCGAGGCCCACCTCGCCGGTCTTCAGATCGCCCCTGACGATACCGGTCTCGGGCTTGCCCTCCTCGACCGACTTAGCCAGGCTGTAGACCGCCTTGGCGACGTCCTTCGTGGCGGAGGTGAGGATGGAGTCCTTGTACTTGGCGAGGGCTTCCTGCTTGTACTGGTCGGAGTCGACGCCGATCGCCCACACCTTGTTGGCGGCGGCGGCCTCGATCACGCCCTGGCCGGACAGACCGGCCGCCGCGTAGACGACGTCGGCCTTCTTCTCGATCTGGCCCTCGGCGGCCGTCTTGCCCTTGTCGGGGCTGGCGAAGCCACCCTCCTCGGCCGTCTGGGTGAGGTACTGCGAGAGGACCTTGACCTTGGGGTTGGTGGCCTTGACGCCCTGCTCGAAGCCCGCCTGGAACTTGTGGATCAGCGGGATGTCCACGCCGCCGACGAAGCCGACGACGTTGGTCTTGGTGCTCTTGGCGGCGGCGACGCCGGCCAGGTACGAGGCCTGCTCCTCGTTGAAGACCAGGTCGGCGACGTTGTCCGCCTGGACCTGGGCGTCGTCGACGATGCCGAAGGTGGTGTCGGGGTACTTCTCCGCGACCTCCTTGACGGCCGGCGCGTAGGCGTAGCCGACGCCGATCACCGGGTTGTAGCCCTGCTTCGCCAGCGAGGCCAGGCGCTGCGCCTTGTCGGCGTCCGTCTCGCCCTCGGTGGGCTCGATGTCGGCCGTCTCGTACTTGAACTCCTTCTTCGCCTGCTCCAGGCCCGCGTACGCGGCGTCGTTGAAGGACTGGTCGCCCTTGCCGCCGACGTCGTAGGCGATGGCGAGGCCCTTGTCGCCCTTCGACTCCGCGGACGAGCTCTGGGTCGAAGTGCCGCCACAGGCGGAGAGGGCAAGGGCGAGGGAGGCGGTCGCTGCGCCTGCGACCGCGATGCGGGAAACCCGGCGCATGTGTTGGTGCTCCTGTCGTACTGGCGGGTCCGGGGGGCGTGCCGGCACTTCCCCGGTATCGCTTAGCGCCGTACGGTTCAGCTTCGGCGCTGGCTCCGCCGCAGATTAACGCGCGTAGACCTGCCTGAAAACCCCTTCTGTCCACCTTGTTATGCGCCCGTGGCCAACGCCACTCGGACCCAGGTCGGAGCCTTGCGGCGTGCGAAGGGAGGGTGGCGAAGGGTGATGACACGTACCGTCACGGGCCACCGCGGGAGCCGTGCCGCACGCAATCGGAGGTGGCTACGCGGGATGTGACACGACCCCGCAGCCGCCCACGGCGGAAGGGGACGTGTCGGGGGGTGTCCGCCCGCAGCGGCTGCCGCAAACGCCCGGCACCCCGCCAACAGACGCCACCAGCAGACCGAGGACGGACACCCCCCGGCGCGGCCCCGACCCCACCACCGCCGGAAGGCGCGACACAAGCCCCCACACAGCGGCACGGGCCGCCGCAGGCATGGCCCCGAAACCCGGAAGCGGGCGGACGTCCCGCACGCCCACCCGCTTCTCGCGCCAGCCCTTCCAGGCAGCGCCGCCTACTCGGTCCTGACCTTGATCGAACCGTCGATGATGCCTTCCTTGGCCTTCTCCACGGCCTCCTGCAGACCCGCGACCTTCGCGTACTCCGGGTTGCTGTCGGACAGGCCCACGCCGCCCACCTTCAGGTCGAAGACCTGCGTGCCGGTCAGCGGCTTGCCGTCCTCCACCGACTTGGCCAGCGCGTACACCGCACCGCCGACGTCCTTGAGCGCGGAGGTCAGGATGTAGTTCTTGTACGGCGCCAGCGCCTCCTGCTGGTACTGGTCGGAGTCGACGCCGATCGCCCAGACCTTGGCCTTCGCGGCGGCCTCGATGACACCCTGCCCGGACAGACCGGCCGCCTGGTAGACGACGTCGGCCTTCTTCTCGATCTGACCCTCGGCAGCGGCCTTGCCCTTGTCGGGGCTGGAGAAGCCACCCTCCTCGGCGGTCTGCGTCAGGTACTGCGACAGGACCTTGACCTTGCCGCCACTGGTCTCCTCGACGCCCTGCTTGAAGCCCGCCTCGAACTTGTGGATCAGCGGAATGTCCACGCCGCCCACGAAGCCGACGGTGTTGGTCTTGGTGGCCTTGGCGGCCGCGACACCGGCCAGGTACGAGGCCTGCTCCTCGGCGAAGACGAGGGAGGCGACGTTCTTGGCCTCGACGGCGGAGTCGACGATGCCGAAGGTGGTGTCCGGGTACTTCGCGGCCACGGCCTCCATCGCGGGGCCGTAGGCGTAGCCGATGCCGATGACCGGGTTGTAGCCCTGCCGGGCCAGGGAGGCCAGACGCTGCTCCTTGTCGGCGTCGGTCTCGCCCTCGGTGGGCTCCACGTCGTCGGTCTTGTAGCCGAACTCGTTGGCGGCCTTCTCCAGGCCGGCGTACGCGGCGTCGTTGAAGGACTGGTCGCCCTTGCCGCCGATGTCGTACGCGATGGCGAGGCCCAGGTCCTCCTTGGAACCGGAATCGCCACCGCTTTCACCGCTGGTGCCACCGCAGGCCGTCGCGGCGAGTGCGAGCGACGCGACCCCCACCGCGACGCGGGTCAGTTTGGATATCCGACGCATCGTGAAGCTCCCCATTCTCCAAAGCCCCGCAGTGGGTGCTCGGTTCGGCGCACATTAACGCGCGTAGAAACTCCTGGGAACGGGGTTCTGCGTGGCCGTTATCCATTCGTGCCGATGGCCGGTTACGTCCTTGTGAACCACCGGCTCGAATGGTGTGCACCTGGGGCGATCCCGGCGCGCTTCAGAGCACAGTCCGCCCGCTACGCGCACCAGGCTGCCCCTGCTGAACAGGGGGCGCAACCGGAAGGGTCCCTTACTGAAGGGGGCGCGCGCCTCGGAGGGGCGGCTACCGGCCCGCGTCGAGGAGGGCCGCCGCCGTGAACAGTTCCACGCCGACCGCGATCGCGGACTCGTCCACGTCGAAGTCGCCCTGGTGCAGGTCGCGGACCGTGCGTTCGCCCGGCGGGCGGACGCCGAGGCGGGCCATGGCGCCGGGGACCTGTTCGAGGTACCAGGAGAAGTCCTCGCCGCCGAGGCTCTGGTCGGTGTTCTCGACCGACGCGGGGCCGCGGCGGGCGGTCATGGCGTCGGCGAGGAGTTCGGTGACGCCGGGCTCGTTGACGACCGGCGGGACCCCGCGGACGTAGTTGATCTCCGACTTGGCGCGGTGCAGGTTCGCCACCTCGTCGATCGCCGCGTGGACGATGTCGGGCGCCTCACGCCACGCGTCCATGTCCAGGCAGCGCACGGTCCCGGAGAGCTCGGCGTGCTGCGGGATGACGTTCGGGGCGTGGCCCGACTCGATGCGTCCCCAGGTCACCGCGAGGCCGCTGCGGGTGTCGACGCGCCGGGCGACCAGCGCGGGCACGTCGGTGACCACGCGGGCGACGGCGGTCACGAGGTCGGTGGTCAGGTGGGGGCGGGCGGTGTGACCGCCGGGGCCGTCCAGAGAGATCTCCAGGCGGTCGCAGGCAGAAGTGATCGGGCCCTCGCGCAGGCCGATCACCCCGGCGTCCACCCGGGGGTCGCAGTGCACGGCGATGATCCGCTTCACCCCGTCGAGCACACCGCAGTCGATGGCGTCGGCGGCACCGCCGGGCAGCACCTCCTCGGCGGGCTGGAAGACCAGCCGGACGGGCTGCGGCAGCAGACCCTGCCGGTGCAGGTCGGCGAGGATCAGCCCGGCGCCCAGCGCCACGGCCGTATGGACGTCGTGGCCGCAGGCGTGCGCCCGGTCGGGGACGGTCGAGCGGTACGGGCACTCGGTCTTGGCGTCCGGGATGGGCAGGGCGTCGATGTCGGCCCGCATGGCGAGCATCTCCGGCCCGCCGCGCCACTGGTCGCCGTCGACGCCGATGTCACAGACGAGCCCGGTGCCCGAGGCGAGGACGCGCGGCCGGAGGCCGGCCTTCTCCAGCCGGGCCTTGATCGCGGCGGTCGTACGGAACTCCTGGTTGCCGAGCTCCGGGTGCATGTGCAAGTCGCGGCGGAACGCGACGAGTTCGGCACGCAGTGGCTCGGGGAGCGTGCCGGGAAGTGCGGCTCCCGCCGCTCCGGCCGCTTTCAGGAGATCGGCGTCGGACTCCAGTGACATCAGTTGCTTCACCCTCTGAAGGGTAGGACGCCCGGACGGTCAACTGCCCCGAGATCAACAAAACTTCAGCCCGTTAGGGGAAGAAAACCTGGCCGCCGGACGCATAGGTGTCGGTTGGGGTGGGTAAACTCGCCCGTTTTCCTCCGGTCGGGCAGATCACGGGTACCACCCTCACCTCCACGCATACCACGCCCGACCCCACCCGCGCGCATCCGTTCACCTGACGGACGCCCACGGCGGGCGCTCGCCCGGTAGCGTGCGCGACCGTGAGCGATCTGGACACGGCCTTCTTAACGGCCACCCGTACCTCGTACGACGCCATGGCCGCCGACTACGCGTCCCGGTTCCCGGACGCGATGGGCGGCGTCCCCCTCGACCGGGCCCTGGTCAGCGCCTTCGCGGAGCTGGCCCGCGCCCACTCACCCGCCCCGGTGGCCGACCTCGGCTCCGGGCCCGGGCACGTCACCGCGCTGCTGCACGAGCTCGGCGTCCCCGTGTTCGGCGTGGACCTGTCACCCAGGATGGTGGCGCTGGCCCGCCGGGCCCACCCCCGGCTCCGCTTCCACGTGGGCACGATGACCCGTCTGGACCTGCCGGACGCTGCGCTGGGCGGCATCGCGGCCCTCTTCTCGATCATCCACGTGCCCGACGACCACCTGCCGACCGCCTTCGCCGAATTCCACCGCGTCCTGCGCCCGGGCGCTCCCGTTCTGCTGTCCTTCCAGACCACCGACACGGAGGATCGCGTGCACCTGACAGAGCGCTTCGGGCACGAGATCGCCCTCGACTATTACTGGCGTACGCCCGAAAAGGTGGCGGACCTGCTGGTCAAGGCCGGTCTCGCCCCGTACGCCCGCGTCGTGCGCGAACCGGGGGAGGACGAGAAATTCGCCAAGGCCTTCGTGCTGGTCCGCAAGCCCGCGTCCTAGCCGGTCCGCAAGCCCGCGGCCTTAGACCGCCTGCACCGCCGACAGCCGATGCACATCCCGTGCCGTCCCGGTCACCCCGTCCAGGAAGCCCTGGGCGCGGGGTGAGGCCGTCTGGGTGAGCCAGTCGGGATCGATGTCGCAGACGGCCACGCGGACGTCCGTGCCGGCCAGGGCCAGGGGGAGGGTGTGGACGACGGTCGACGGGAAGCTCAGGATCGTGCGGCCCACCGGGCCGCGGCGGGCGATCAGCTCCAGGGGGAGGTCGGGGCGGACCACCTCCAGGCCCGTCTCGACCGCCAGCCGGTGGAGTTTCTCGGCGCTCTCGCGGCGGTGGGCGAAGTAGCGGCGGGCGCCGTGCGTCTTGGCGAGGGAGCGCACCGCCTCCACATAGCGGTCGCCGTCCACCACGCCGGTCTCCACCAGCGACGTACCGACCATGTCGGCGCCCTTGGTGATGCGCGGCGGGCCGAAGCGGGCGCGGGTCCAGGCGAAGTCGTTCGCGGTGACCGTGACGCCGCCCGGCGTCTCGTCGATCGGCATCGAGGAGAACACCTCGACCCGGCGCTGTCCGCCCGGCGTCAGGCGGCGCCGGGCGGAGGAGGACACCGGGGCGAAGAGCAGATCGCGCGGGCCGGGGCGGGCGCCCCGCCGGTGCCAGCGGACCAGGCGTTCGCCGCGGGCGAGCTGGGTGACGAACTCCATCGTCGCCGTCCCGTCGTCCACGACCACCAGGTCACGCGCCCGCGTGATCGTCAGCAGCAGCTGTACGTACCGCGAGAACGGATCGCCCATCACGATCCGTTCCGCACGGCGCAGTACCCCCATGAGGCCGCCGATCGTCTGGAAGGGCGCCGACGTGCCGCCGCGCGCCTCCTCCCAGCGGACCTCGTAGCCCTCCTCGCGCGCCAGTTCCGCCATTCGCCGCAGCTGGCCGCGGGTCATCGGATCGACGGGCGAGAGGACCACGAGGGTGAGCCCCGCGCCGGGTGCGTGGACATGCGCCCACTCCAGCACGTTGAGCAGCTGTACCGGACTCTCGACGAAGGCGAGAGTGTGGGGGCCGGCATTCCCGGCGCGGGGGCTCATCGGCGTACGACCGTCCCGTCGTAAGGCGTTGTGGGGGTTGTAGGGGCTGACGTGGACGTCAGACCTGGACCGGCTCGCCGGCCGCGGCGGCGATCTCCGCCTCGGCGACGACGCCCTGGACACGGCGCAGCTTCTTCATCGGGCCCAGCTCGGACTCGTAGACCTTCTTGACACCGTCACCGAGGGAGGCCTCGATGGTGCGGATGTCGCGCACCAGGCGGGTGAGGCCCTGCGGCTCGACGGAGGCGGCCTGGTCGGAGCCCCACATGGCGCGGTCGAGGGTGATGTGACGCTCGACGAAGGTCGCCCCGAGCGCGACCGCGGCGAGGGTGGTCTGCAGGCCGGTCTCGTGGCCGGAGTAGCCGATCGGGACGTTCGGGAACTCCTTCTCCAGCGTGTTGATCACGCGGAGGTTCAGCTCCTCGGCCTTCGCCGGGTAGGTGGAGGTGGCGTGGCACATGAGGATGTTGTCGGAGCCCAGGACCTCTACCGCGTGGCGGATCTGCTTCGGCGTCGACATGCCGGTGGAGAGGATGATGGAACGGCCGGTGGCGCGCAGCGCCTTCAGCAGCTCGTCGTCGGTGAGGGACGCGGAGGCGACCTTGTGGGCGGGGACGTCGAACTTCTCCAGGAAGGCGACGGCCTCGGTGTCCCACGGGGAGGCGAACCAGTCGATGTTCTTGGACTTGCAGTACTCGTCGATCTGGCGGTACTCGTCCTCACCGAACTCCACGCGGTGGCGGTAGTCGATGTAGGTCATCCGGCCCCAGGGGGTGTCGCGCTCGATGTCCCACTGGTCGCGCGGGGTGCAGATCTCGGGGGTGCGCTTCTGGAACTTGACCGCGTCGCAGCCCGCCTCGGCGGCCACGTCGATGAGCTTGAACGCGTTCTCCAGCTCGCCGTTGTGGTTGATACCGATCTCGCCGCAGATGTAGACGGGCTTGCCGGGGCCGACCTCGCGGGAACCGAAGGTACGGAGGCGGGTGTTGGTGCTCATGGCAGGAACTTTCCTTACTTGGTGGAGGGGTCGAGAGAGTCGAGAGAGGGTCCGAGGATCCAGCCGGCGATCTCTCGGATCGCGCCGACACCACCGGGGACGGTGGTGACCGCGCGTGCGGCGCCGCGTACGACGTCGTGGGCGCTCGCGACCGCGACGGGCCAGCCGACGAGGGCGAAGCACGGCAGGTCGTTGACGTCGTTGCCGACGTAGAGCACGCGCTCCGGCGCGATGCCCTGCTCCTCGCACCACTGCTTCAGCGCGAGGTCTTTGCGGTCGACGCCGTGCAGCACCGGGATCTTCAGCTTCCGGGCCCGGGCGGCGACGACCGGGTTCTGCTCCGTGGACAGGATCAGCATCTTCAGGCCGCTGCGCCGCAGGGCCGCGATGCCGAGGCCGTCTCCGCGGTGCACGGAGACGAACTCCCGTCCATCGGCATCGATCAGCACCCGGTCATCGGTCTGGGTGCCGTCGAAGTCGAGTACGACCGCGTCGATGTCGGCGGCGGTCGGAAGGGCGCCGGGGCGGTCCGCGTCGAACAGCGGGGCCAGGGCGCGGGCGCGGGCGAGGTCGTGCGGGTCGTCGATCTCCAGCACGCGCGCGGGGTCGGTGCGCACCAGTTCGGTGCGGCCGAAGAAGCGGTGCTGGTGCGTGCGGAAGCCGGCCGCGTCCATCGCGTAGGCGGCGCCGGTCTCCAGGAAGTCCTGGGGGCGGTCCTGGCGGCGGGGGCGGAAGGACTTGTCGTGGTTGATGCCGTAACCGCCGGTGGCCGGGGCGCCGGCGTCCTCCGTCGCCTCGTCGTCGGCGTTGCGCCAGATGAAGCCGTGGAACGGCGCGACGGTCACCGCGGTGTCCGCGCCGTTCTCCACCACGGCCGCCGCGACTCCGTCGATGTCCTCGCGGATCAGGAACGGGCTGGTGCACTGCACGAACAGCACCACGTCGACGGCCGAGCCGTGCAGCGCCTCGTGGGCGTCCATGGCGTGCAGGACGGCGGCCTCGGAGGTGGCGGTGTCACCGGCGATGGCGGCGGGGCGCAGCACGACCTCGGCGCCGGCCGAGCGGGCGGCGGCGGCGATGGCCTGGTCGTCGGTGGAGACGACGACGTCGGTCACGAGGCGGGAGGCCAGGCATTCGCGCACCGCGCGGGCCACCAGCGGTACGCCGCCGACCGGGGCGAGGTTCTTCGCGGGCACGCCCTTGGAGCCGCCGCGCGCGGGGATCACCGCGAGCACCCGGCGCACCGTCGCGCCTCGGCCCGCTTCCGGGTTGGACATGGGAACTACTCCTTGAGCAGGGTTGGTGCGGCTCACAGCTCCCCCATCCGCCGGATGACGGGCGCGACCCGCTGGACGCCGTGCCGGTAGGCGCCGCGTGCGGCGCGGCGCACTATCTGCCGCACCGGGCCGGGCTCCTTGTCGTGCGCGGGGGCGCCGGGCAGCGGGGTGCCGTCGGGGCCGAGGTGGTGCCGGGCGAGGATGCCGGGCAGATAGCCGGGAGCGGTCGCCGGTGTGTAGTACGGCGTCAGGGGCGGCAGTCCGCCGGGCTGCGCGAGCAGCTTGGTGATCCGCTCCCGGGCCGCGTCGAAGGCGGTCTCGTACGAGCCGTCGGCGGCGACGCCCTGCCGGGCCACCCAGTCGGCGTCCGGCGTGGGCCGGTGCCCGGCGTCGAGCTGGTCCCAGGAGGCGAGGCAGCCGGAGCCGACGAAGTGGTGGTTGCCGAGTACCTCACGCACACCGAGGTCGGTGAGGACGACGGTGGGGATCCGGCGGTGCAGCGACTCCAGCGCGGCCGTCGAGCTGACCGTGACGAGCAGGTCCGTGCGGTCCAGGACCTCGCCCATGTTGCCGTAGACGAGCTGGAAGTTGGGGGGCAGCTCGCCGAACTTCTGCGCCAGCTTCTGGTACGGCAGTTCCTCGATGTGGGTGGTGTGCTCACCCGGCTTGGAGCGCAGCTTGAGCAGCACCTCGCGTTCGGGGTGCAGCCGCGCGTGCTGGATGAGGCGGTTCAGCAGGTACGTACGGTCCTTGCGGCTCTCGGGGACCGACGGCTGCGCCGCGAACACCACCGTGTACGGGTCGTGCTCGCCGGTGTACTTCGCGCCGCCCAGGAACGGCAGTGCCACCTCGGTGACCGCGGTGGAGTCGGCGCCGACCCCGTCGTACACCGCGCGGAAACGCTCGGCGTCCTGGCGGGAGTTGGCGAGGACGAGGTCCGCGCCGTGCCTCAGCAGCAGACCGTCGGCGAGCTTCTCGTAGACGACGCCGACGTAGCCGGTGACGACGACGGGTCGCTGCTCGCGGTCCTCCCACACCCGCTTCAGGCCGTGCAGCATCGCCTGCACACCGCCGCCGACCAGGGACAGCACCAGCACGTCGTACGACTCCTGCGCCATGGTGCGCAGAAATTCGACGGCCGTCACTTCCTTGAGGGAGTCGGCGCGGACACCCACTTCGGCCAGCTGGCGGGGCGTGGGGGTGGCCCGGCCGCGCAGCAGAAATCCGTCCAGGGCAGGGGCAACTTGCGCCTCGCCTTGCGGTCCGGCTTCCATGGACGGGCCCGGAGCGATACGGCTCGCCGTCAGCGCACCCCATTTCCAGCGGGTGTCCGAGTCGGCGAGTACTGCGATCCGCGTGGGCTTCGTTGTACTTGGTGGCACACCCCAGACGCTAGGAAGCAATTTCTAGTTGCTGGCTAACCTCGTGTCAACGAAAAGTTAACAGCACCCCACTGAGAGCCGAACTGGCTCGCCGAAGCCCAGGAAGTACACGGTATGCACCGTTCCGACACATCGAGTTCACCCACAGTATCCTCACCGGAAAGTTCCCCAGCCGGACCACCTCCTAGGCTTTCGCAGGTGCCCAAGCTTTCCGTGATCGTGCCGTTCTACAACGTGCAGCAATACGCCCCGGACAACCTGAGAAGCCTTCGCGCGAATGCCAGGTCGGACTTCGAGTTCATCCTGGTCGACGACAAATCGAAGGACGAAACGCCCGCGATCCTCGAACGTGCGGCCGAAGAGCTCTCCGAGGTCGCTCAGGTGCGCTATATCCGCAGAGAGGAAAACGGGGGGCTGGCCACCGCACGCAACACCGGCCTCGATGCCGCGACCGGCGAGTACATCACCTTCCTGGACGGTGACGACTGGCTCGCCCCCGGCTACTACAGCGAGCTGGTCGCGGCCATCGAGGAGCTGGGCTGCGACTTCGTCCGCACCGACCACGTCCAGGCCACCCACCGCGCCCGCACCGTGCACCGCGCGCCCGTCGGGCTCCGGAACGAGGTGATGAACCCGCGCGACGCCATCCTGCCCGCCGACCGCTCGACCTCCGTGGACTACGCCTACGCCTGGGCCGGCGCCTTCCACCGCCGGCTGCTGGACAAGGGCGTGCTGCACTTCACCGACGGGCTGCGCACCGCCGAGGACCGGCCGTGGATCTGGAAACTGCACCGCGAGGCGGAGTCCTTCGCCGTGGTGAGCCTGCTCGGCGTGTTCTACCGGCGCGGAGTCGCCGGCTCCCTCACGCAGATCGGTGACGTCCGTCAGCTCGACTTCATCCGCGCCTTCGACCAGGTGGTCGAAGAAACGGCGGCGGACCGCGACGCCGACCGGCTGCTGCCCAAGGCGGTGCGCACCTACTGCGCGATCATCGCCCACCATCTGTCGGAGATCGACAAGTTCGAACCGTCCGTGGCCAAGCAGCTGCGGATCATGAGCGCGGCGGCCATAAAGCGCATGCCGCAGGACGCCCTCGGCGACGTACTCGACACCATGGACCTGCGGCGCGCCTCCAAGCTGCGGCGGCTGCGGCGCCGGATCACCACAGCGAAGGCGGCTGCCTGATGTCCCGTACCACCCAGATCTTCTGCGTCTCCACGCTGTACGGCGCCGCCACGCTCGCCGCCGCGATCGACTCCGACTGCTTCGAGGAGCCGGACCGCCGGGTGCTGCTGGTGTTCAACAACTCGGCGACACCGGAGACCACTCCGGCCGTCGACGAGATGCCGGGCTTCGGCACGCTGCGCGACCACTTCGACGACGTACTGTCCTTCAACGAGGCGATCCGTCCCTTCCACCCCGGCGCCTGGGCGCCGCGCCCCGACGACCTGCCGCTGTTCGAGCGCTATCTGCGGCTGCTGTGGGGGCTGGGCGACGACCGGGTCGAGCTGGTCGTGGAGTCCATCCAGGTCAACCCGGCGCTCGGCCTGGCCCAGATCTTCACCGGCGCCCCGGTGCACGTCTACGCCGACGGCCTGATGAGCTATGGCCCCACCCGCAACAAGCTCGACCCGCTGGTCGGCACCCGCGTCCGGCGCCTGCTCCACCTGGACCTCGTGCCCGGTCTCACCCCGCTGCTGCTGACCGAGTTCGACGTGCCGGCGCAGGTGGTGCCGTCGGACGCGTTCCTCAAGGTCATGAGCGGACTCACCGGCGCCGCCGGGGAGCTGCCCGACCTCCCGGACAACGCCGCCCTGCTGCTCGGCCAGTACCTGTCCGCGCTGAACATCCTCTCCCCCGCCGAGGAGGAGAACCTGCATGTGCGGATGATGCGCGGGGCCGTGCAGCGCGGGCACCGCGCGATCGTGTTCAAGCCGCACCCCACCGCGCCGGCCCGCTACAGCCGCGCGCTGGAGGCCGAGGCGGAGAAGCTGGGCGTCGAGCTCACCGTGCTGGACACCCCCGTCCTGGCCGAGGTGCTGTTCGCCCAGGCGCGGCCCGCGCTGGTCGTCGGCTGTTTCTCGACCGCGCTGTTCACCGCGTCCGCGCTGTACGACCTGCCGGTCGCCCGCATCGGCACCGAGCAGCTGCTGGACCGGCTGACGCCGTATCAGAACAGCAACCGCGTGCCGGTCGCCCTGGCCGACGCGCTGCTGCCGGACCTGGAGGAGACGAAGGGCGCCGGCACCCTGCCGGGCGAACTGCTGAACGGCCTGATCAACACGCTCGGGTTCACCATGCAGCCGCAGATCTACCCGAACCTGCGCCCGGCCGCGGAACGGTTCCTCGCCCAGCACTTCGGCCCGCGCACCCAGCGCTACTTCAAGAAGCGCCGGCTCACGTCGCTGGGCCTGCCGGGCGGTATCCCGGCACGGCTGTCGTTCCTGCCGCGCAACTCCACGGCACGGCGCATGGTGCGGCGGGCGCGGGCGCTGAAGAAGGCGGTACGCCGCTGACCACGCCGCAGACCACATAGAAGTCGCAGATCGTTCACCCAGAATTCCACTCGGGTTCGAATTCCGGGGGTACTGGGCACTCTTTGATTACCATTCGAAGGTATGCCCGGTCCTCCGGAACTCACGAGGCCCCCTGCATCGTGGCGCCTTCCTTCCTCCTCAAGTAGTCGGAGTGGACTGGTACTTCTATGCGTATCGCTGTGTTTGTCGAGAACCGCAACGGCGTCAATCTCGCCTCCGAGATCATGCGGGCCCGCAAGGCCGAGACGCACTCCTTCCACCTGGTCACGGCGGACCGGGACGGCCATGTCGCCGAGTGGATCGAGCAGGAGGCCGCGGCCCGCTTCGACGGCCTGGCGGTGCGCAATCTCTTCGCCGTGGACGAGGCGCTCAGCAACGAGGAGTTCCTGGAGGAGCTGGGCCGCCGCATCCGGGCGTTCGCCGAGGAAGAGGGCATCGACCGGCTGGTGTTCTTCAACGACCAGTCGCAGCGCGGCCGCCGGGTCGCGCAGGCGCTGCGCCGCAGCGTGCCGCTGATCCTCGTCCAGGACGGCCATCTGGACTTCCACTTCAAGAGAACCGACGCGGGCCTGCGCGACCAGAACTGGTACTACGGCTCGTCCTCCCCGGCCGCCGTCTGCGTGTGGGGCCCGGCCACGGCGCACCATCTGATGTTCCGTACGGCCGACGCCAACCCGCCGGTCCACATCACCGGCGCGCTCTCGCACAGCGACGACCCCGCGCTGCTGCGCGCCGCTCGCTCCACCACGCACCGGCACGCAAAGCGCCCCGGTGAGGCGCTGCGCATCGTCGTCCTGGACCAGCCGCTGAGCGACCAGCGCAAGCTGTCCAAGGGCGACCACCGCAAGCAGCTCACCGAACTGTGCGCGGCGCTCGCCGAGTTCGGCGAGGTCGAGATCAAACCGCACCCCTCCACGCTGGAGGGCCACCTCAACTGGCTGCGCACCCTGCCCGACGTGACGATCCTGGAGGAGACGGCGCTGCTCGACGCCGAGGCGCTCGACGGCTACGACCTCGCCATCACGTTCTTCTCCACCACCTACCTGCAGACGCTGCGGGCAGGCACCCCGCTGATCCTGTTCAGCCCGCCCCCGCTGAACATCGTCTTCCCCACCATCAACCACCCCCTGCTGCGCAATGTCGGCACCGTCGGGGAACTCGTCGACGTCGTCGCCGACCTGCAGCGTTCGGGCAAGTTCATCGCCAACGCGCACGGCGAGCCCGTCGAGCACTTCCTCACGTTCAGCGACGATGTCGCCGAGGACGTCATGCGGCACATCGCGGAGGTCTCGGTGCCGGCCGAGCGGCCGGCCGGTGAGTCGCCGGAAGGCCCGGCCGACGGCACCGCCGCCGTCCCCCTGTCGCGGGCCGACCGCGCCCTGCGCGCCGTCCAGCAGCGGCAGCGCAAGCCCCGTTCCCTGGCCGTGCTGGGCCTGGGCTTCTCGTATGTCACCGGCGTGGCGATCCCCGTCCTCACCTACACCCAGTCGCTGCTCGCCCAGAGCCCGGTCGACGTCCGCTACTTCGACCTCGGGGTCTACACCCGGGCCGAGGACGTGCTGGCCGACCTGGAGGGCGCCGAGGTCGTGCTGATCAACAGCCTGGCGCCGTTCTGGCGTTCCCCGCTCGCCAACGACCTGGTGGAGGCGCTGCACGCCGTCGGACGCTCCGTGGTGCTCTACGCACACGAGACGGAGTACGTCATGAACTTCGAGGGCGAGCAGCACGCGCTGCGCCATGCGGAGATGCTGAAGGTCCTGCCGAAGATGAAGGTCCTGTGCGTCTCCACCGCCCAGGCCGACATGTTCCGCCAGCTCGGCGTGAACGACCCGGTGGTCATCTACAACACGGTGCCGCGCGACACCCACCGCGACCGCGCCCGGCGCACCCCGGGCGCCGAGCCGCGGATCGTCATGGTCGGCTCGATGCAGGACCGCAAGGGCCTCGACCTGTTCTCGCGGGTCGCGGAGCTGGCGCACGCCCAGGGCCTGGCGTGGAAGTTCGCGTGGATCGGTCACAAGACGTGGCGCATCGGCCCCTCGACGCTGCTTTCGGACCGCGTCGAGTGGATGGGAGCGCTCTCCCGAGACCGGGTGCGCGAGGAACTGGCCGCGTCCGACGTCTTCTTCCTCTCCAGTGTCGACGACCCGATGCCGCTGTCGGTGGTCGAGGCGGTGCAGCAGCGCCTGCGGACGGTCACGTACCACCGGGTGGGTTCCCGGGAGGTGCTGGAAGGGGTGCCCGGGTACCGCTCGTTCGCCGAGTACACGCCGGAGGCGGCCTTCGAGGCGCTGCGCGGTGTGCTCGCGGAGGAGGTCTCGGAGGAGGAGTACCAGGATGTCGAGGAGCTGTTCGACATCCCCGCCTTCACCGCCCGGATGACGGCGGCGCTCGGGCTGCCGGGCCCGGGTGAGGACAGCCGGCTCGCGATCGCGGCCGACAGTGCCCTGAGCGCGGACGACAACGACGGGGCCAACGACGGGGCCGAGGAAGGACTCTCCACGGAGGGCGACACCGAGTCGGCCCGGCTGTTCTCCGCGGTGCTCTCCCGGCACGGTCGGTATCTCGCCGAGGACTTCACCCGCCACTTCAAGGCGGGCAAGTTCGACGAGGCACTGCGCGTGGGCACGGAGATACTGCGCCGCAGGCAGCCGGTGGACGTGCTCATCGGCATGGCCGAGATACGGGCCCAGCGCGGCAACGTGAAGGACGCGTGCCAGCTGCTGTCGGCGGCCGCGATCGCGGGCGGCGACCGGGCCCGGGTGTGGTCGGAGGTCGCCCGGGTGGCGGGGCTGCTCGGGGCGCGGGGACGGGCCATACGGCAGCTCGCCCGCAAGGAGTCGATCCGCATAGAGCTCGGCAACCGTTCCGCACGGCTGCTCAAGTCCGACTGAGCCGATCCGCACGGTCCTGTGGCCCCGGCGTGCGGCGGAGGCGACTCCGCCGCACGCCGGGGCTTTGGTATGCCCTCCACCGCCCCGCTTTCGCCATGCGGAGTTCGACAGATGTTTCCCGAACGGTCAATTCCGTAGACCTTACGTTCGACGAACACAGGCCTAGCCTTTGCCCCACCCGCGCCTCAGTGCCGTGATCGGATCCCATTCCTT
The DNA here is from genome assembly GCF_006539505.1 of Streptomyces spinoverrucosus. Classification (GTDB taxonomy): domain Bacteria; phylum Actinomycetota; class Actinomycetes; order Streptomycetales; family Streptomycetaceae; genus Streptomyces; species Streptomyces spinoverrucosus. The sequence continues at coordinate 10,901 of NZ_BJND01000080.1, read as the reverse complement.
CAGCGATTGTTCGAGGTCATCGGTTCCATGAAAAGCCGCTCCCTGCTCCGCAGTTCGGCCTCCCGGCGCCTTCTGGCTCCGTTCGCCGAGTTGGTCGACCAGCGCATCGAGCGGCAGGTCCGCTCCGCTGTCGCCGCGGCCGCCGTCGACAACGACCGGACGGAGATCGCCCAGCTGAGACGCGAGCTCGACGAGCTGCGGAACCAGAAGTTCACGCTCGACATGCTGCTCGGCCCGCGAGCGCGGGGCTCCAGCCGCGGGCTGGCGAAGGCCCCGACGGACCGGCTGATCTCCGAGGTGGCCAAGCTGTGCGGCGACCGGGAGGCCGCCGACCGCAACGTGATCACCGCCTACCGACTGCTGATCGCACTGGAGTCGCTGGGCGTCGGCCGGATCGCCGGCGGCACCATGAACATCTGCGGCAAGCTGGGCACGATACCCCTGCTGGACCCGCCGAACGACGAGATCCTGGAGATCGGCACGCTGTACGGCATGTTCTCCGCCGGGCTGATCCGGATGATGGAGCGTTCCGGCCGCAGCCCGAGCCTGACCATCGTCGACCCGTTCGCCGGTGTGCAGCTCCAGCCCGGAACCGAGCAGCGCAACGACCCGACGGGCACCCCGGTCGACGAGCACGCCGTACGCACCAACCTCGCACTGGCCGGGCAGGCGGGCATCGCGGCCCGCATCCAGCAGGGCTTCTCGGAGGACGCCGAGACCCGTGCGGCCGTGTCCGACCGCAGCTACGGCGTGATCATCGTGGACGGCGACCACTCGGCCGAGGGCGTCCTCGCGGATCTGCAGTGGGCCGAGGAGATAGCGGCGCCCGGCGCGATCGTGGTGCTCGACGACTTCGGTGACCCGAACTGGCCGGGCATCAAGGACGCCATGGACAAGCACTTGGCGGGCGAGACGCGTTTCACCTACCTCGGCAAGGCGGCACGCTCGGCGTTTCTGCGCGCTTCCTGAAACGCCTTACCGGGCCCCTGGCAGCACTCCTGTGATATCGAACTCACAGCAGCCCTTCATCTTTCCGGAAGATGAACTACAGAGGTCCGATGGGCTAATCACACCTGCCGTGCACGGGGGCACGCCATTTCGGGCCCTAGGGTGGCGCGTACATTCGTTCTTTTCGACCCGGCGCATTTCGATCACCGGCTGCGCCGGGCACGGCCCGCAGAGGCGGTACGAGAGGTGTCAGCGTGACCGAAACGGTCGTGAGCACGACGAAAGCGCAGTCGGGCACGGCAGCGCTCACGAACGCACCGGTCGGGCTGACCTCGTCGCCGCCGGAGCATCCGAAGTCGCAGAAAAAGAAGCAGGACAAGGCCGGGGGCGGCCGGCTCCGGGCCCTGGACGGGCTGCGGCTGCTGGCCGCGCTGATGGTGGCCGGGTACCACTACGGCGGCCGGGGCGGATACGTCACCGAGGCCTGGGGGTCGTCGCCGAAGTTCCAGTTCCCCACCCTTCACACGCTGCTGTCCTACGGCTGCCTCGGCGTCCAGATCTTCTTCGTGATCAGTGGTTTCGTCATCTGTATGAGCGGCTGGGGCCGGTCGCTGCGCCCGTACTTCGCCTCGCGCGTCGCACGGCTGCTGCCCGCGTACTGGGTGGCGGTCATCCTGGTGACGGCGGTGTTCGCGCTGCCCGCGGTGGCCTACGAGGCGGTGTCGCCGAGCGACGCGCTGCTGAACCTGACGCTGCTTCAGGAGCCGCTGGGGGCCGAGCGGGTGCTCGGCGTGGACTGGACGCTGTGGGTGGAGGTCCGCTTCTACGCGCTGTTCGCCCTGTTCATCGTGCTGCCCGGGGCCAACCGGCGGCGGATCGTGCTGTTCTGCGCGGTCTGGACGCTGGCCGCGGCCATCGCGCAGTCCGCCGACGAACCGCTGATGTCGCTGATCCTGATGCCCGAGTACGCGCCGTTCTTCATCGGCGGCATCGGCATCTACCTGCTGCACCGCGACCGGCGGGACATCACCGCGTGGGGCATCGTGGCGGTGAGCTGGCTGACCGGTCAGCACTACGCGGTGGCCGACCTGTGGCACCCGCAGACGCCGGACCAGTTCTCCTACCGTTCGTCCTTCGTCATCATCCTCATCGTCACCTTCGGCTTCGGCGCGGTCCTCGCCGTCGCCCTGGGCTGGCTGCGCTGGGCCGACTGGCGGTGGCTGACGGTGGCGGGCGCGCTGACCTACCCGTTCTACCTGGTCCACGAGCACCTGGGATGGGTCGTGATCAAGGTCCTGCACCAGGACTTCGGACTGTCCTCCTGGGTCACGGTCACCTCGACCGTCGCGCTGATGCTGCTGCTGGCCTGGCTGCTCAACCGGTACGTGGAGAAGTGGGCCACGCCCCTGCTGCGCCGGTCGCTGACCGGGGGCTCGGTGGCGCGGCGCGTGGTGAAGGGCTGAGGGTCCGGGGTCAGATCGAGAGAGCGGCACCCAGGAGCGCCATCACCAGCACCGAGGCGTAGAAGGCCACCTGGTTGCGCACCGGGTAGACGAACCTGTCTCTCGACACGCCCCGGCGCACGTCCTCGGCGTACGCGGAGAACAGCTTCCTGGACGGGAACAGGCCCACCATGAGCCCCGTCCACGTGAAGGCGTACATCACCAGCATCTGCCGTTCGTTCCAGCGCCCGAACGGGGAGGCAGCCACCACCGTCATGACGAGACAGCAACCGACGGAGACGGCGAGGAACACCATCGTCACCTTGCTCATCCTCATGCACCGCTGGACGGCGATGCCGCCGACGAGGATGGCGACAGCCGCCATGAGCACGAGGTAACCCAGAGGAAGCCGCGCGAGCATACCGGTCCCTTTCTGTGCGGCCCGGGAGCCGGCAGAGATTCTCCACCGGCCCCCGGGCACAGGTGTCAGTCGTCGCCGAACATGTCCGAAAGCACACCGGTGACGCCCGAGACGACGTCGGCGCCGATCTGCGTGATCTTCGTGGCCACGGGAGCCACGATCTCCTCCCCCACCCGGGCCGCATCATCGAGCCACTTGGCATGACCGAACGTGACCAGCCCCACCGCCGCAAGCGCGAGGGAGGTCTTGAACTTGCTGCTCGTGAACCCGTACCCGATGCCGGTGAACAGGACGCTCAACCCGGACAGGACGAGGGAGGCGGTCCCGAGGCCGAGGGCGAGCGGCGCCGTGACCGGTGTGAAGAACGGGATGAAGGACAACAGCCCGGCGGCGGCCGCCGCGAACCCGGTGACCGTACTCGCCAGGTTGGTGGCGTCCGCCGCCCACCGCGCGCTCTCCTTCCACCAGGGCAGGCCGCCCTTGACGGTGTCGTTGTCGGCTGTGTCGGCCGGGTTCGTGCCCGACGCCTGGAGCACGCGCGCGTCCTCGGCCGCCTGCTTGGCCGCCGCGGCGATCTCGGCCTGCCGCTTGACGGCGGCGATCTGGTGCGCCTGGGTCGCGGCGACGGCCGCCGCCTGCGCGTCCTGGCCCGCCTGGATCGCGGACGCGCGGGCGGACGTGGCCGACGCCTGGGCCCAGTTGGCCGAGGCGACGGCACGACTGGCGGCGTCCACGGCGCGGTTGGCCGAGTAGTTCGCCGAGCGGGCGGCCGTGCGGGCGGTGGCGGCCGCCGCCTTCGCCCGGTCGGCCGAGGCCTGCGCGTCCCTGGCCGACTGGTCGGCGGCGTCGGCGTGCGCGTCGGCCTGCTGCGCGTAATCGGCGGCCTGGTCGGCCGACTCCTGCGCCTTCTGCGCCCACTGCGTCGCCTCCGCGGCGGCGTTGCGCGCCTTCGCCGCCGCCTCCTGCGCACGGGCGGCGTCCTCTTGCGCCTTGTGCGCGATCTTCGCCGCGGCGGCGATCGCGCCCTGCATGGCGGCGATATGGGTGGCGGAGTCGTGGTCGAGCTGCGCGGTCTTGTACCGCGCCGAGGCGACGAAGTTGCGGCGCATCCAAGCCGGGCCCTCCATCGCGGCCTGGGCGTGGGCCTTGGTGTACGGTCCGGCGGCGGCGAGGAGCGAGGCGACGGCGACCGCGTCGTCCTCCTGCTGCGCCGCGTCGTAGATGCCGTTGAAGAACTCGCGCAGCGCCTCGGGAGTGCCGGCGTCCAGCGCGTCGTTCGCCGCCTTCGTCACGGCGCTGCCGGGGTTGGTGGCCAGAATGCGGGAGACGGCGACCCGGTTCTCGGCAGCGGCGGCCTCGAACAGGCCGGTGGTGAGGAAGTTCCGCGCGGCGTCGGGGTCGTCGCTCTCCACCGCCGTGACCACCGCGTCGGCGACGTCCGGGCTGGTGGAGACCTGGGCCAGGTAGAGGGCGGTCTCCCGGTCGTCCTGCCGCTGGGCCAGCTGCCGGTCGGCGTCGATCCAGGCGTGCACGTCGGCGTCCGTACCGCACAGGGCGAACCGTGCGGCCTCGCGCGACCAGTTGCCGTGGGAGTTCATCAGGGCGATGGCCGCCTTGCGCCCCACCGTGGCGGCCAGCGTCGTGTCGCCCGCTCGGAGCGCTTCCTCGGCCCGGGCGATGAGGTCCTTCGTGGCCTGGTCGGCCTGCGCCTCCTGGGTGCGCCTGGCGAGGAGTTCGGCCTTCTCCCGCGCCTCGATCTCCGCGAGCAGGCGGCACTCCTCGATGGCCTGCCGCATGTCCTCGTCCAGGCGCTGCCACTCGGCCTCCCGCGCCTGCTTCTCCACCTCGACCGCCTTGTTGACGGCTTCGGTGGCGGTGTTCGCGGCCTTGGTGGCCTCGTTGGCGAACTCCGTGGACTTCTTCGCGTACTCCACGGCCTGGCCCGCGTACTCGGCGGCCCATTCGGCCGCCGCGGCGGCCTTCTCCGCGTGGCCGGCCGCGCTGTTCGCGGCGTCCCGCGCGGTGGCGGCCGCCGTCGCCGCCGTGTTCGCGAGGGCCTGCGCGGTCCCGGCGGCGTTGGTGGCGATGGTGGCGTTGGTGCTCGCGATCTGCGCCTGCCGCTTGGCCTCAGCGGCCTGGGCCTGGGCGGCGCCGGCGGCCGCGGCCGCCGTGGCGGAGGCGCCGGCCGCGGCGGCGGCGTTGCGGGCGGCCGAGGCGGCGGCGGAACCGGCGCTCGCGGCCGCGATCGAGGCGGTCGCGGCATGGTCGGCGGCCGTCGCCGCGCTGCGTGCCTTCGCGGCGGCGTTGCGGGCCGCGACGGCGGCGTTCTTGGCGGCCGACGCCTGGGAGGCGTCCTTCGACGCGGCGATGGCCGCGTGGTACGCACGGGCGGCGGCGGAGCCGGCACTGGCCGCGGCCTGGCTCGCGGCGGTCGCGGCGTAGGCGGCGCGGCGGGAGGCCTGGACGGCGGCGTGCGAGGCGCGGATGGCCACCCGGGCCGAGTCGGCCGCACCGGTGGCGGCCTCGGCCGCCTTGCGCGCCGCGTTGCCCGACTTGACCACGTCGTTCTGTGCCGCCTGGGCCTCGGCCGCGGCCTTCTCCGCCGCCTCCCTGGCCTTCGCGGCGGCCGCCACGGCACGGGCAGAGGCCTCCTCGGCCTTCTTCGTCATCGCGTCGGCCTTCTGGCCCTCGCGCTCGACGACGGCGACGAGCTCCCCGATCGTCGCGGCCTCCTGGTCGCGGGCGCGGGCGATGTGCTGGCCGGTGTCGAGGAACCACTCGACGTCGGACGAGGTGCCGTCCAGGGCCCGGGAGGCGTACTTCTGCACCTCCGGCCCGGCCTGCACCAGCATCTTGGCCGCCTCGGCGCGCATGTCCTCAAGGCGCGCGGCGTACTGGCCTTCGAGGAGGTACTCCTCCAGCGCTTGCTGGGTGCCCGCGTTCAATGCGGTGTTGCCGTCTCGTACGACCGCCTTGCCGCCGGTGGCCATGACGGTCGTGGTCACGACGCGCAGGTCCTCCACGAGGGCGCCCTGGAAGCCCGTACTGAGGTAGTCGGCGATGGCCAAGTCGCCGCCCTCCAGCGCGGCGACGGCCTCGCGCCGGGTGCCCTTCCCGCCCCGGGCGAGGGAGGTGAGGACGGCGACGCGGTTGTCCTCCGCCGTGAGCTTGGGCAGATCGGCCGTCAGGAAGGTCTGGACGTCGGTGTCGGAACCGATGAGCGTGAGCTCCGCGGCGGCCCGCACGGCCCTGCCGCCCAGCAGCCACGCCTGGACGACCTTCGACCGGTCCGTGTCCGGCAGGGCGAACGGGTCGCCGTCGTCGCCGCCCACCGGATCACCGGTCGCGGCGGTGGCGGGTACGGGGCTGAGCACGAGGCTTGAGGTGGCGGCGACGGCCACGGTGGCGGCGAAGGCGCCGAGAACGCGCCGTCTGCTCCAGTAAGTGGTGTTCACAGTGGTCCTTCGGGTTCGGCGCCCGGCGGCGCCCGTACGACCGTGTGCCGCCGGACAGACTGGACGTTCTGCGGTGCCGAAACGGCCGCCGGAGGGCGGCCCGGAACAAAGTGAGGGGGAAAGCGTGGCCCCGGAAGGGAAGTCCCGTCCGGGGCCCGTGCTTACGGCCGTTGGGCTACGGCCGTCGGGTTACGACCGTCGGGTTACGGCCGTTGGATACGACCGTCGGCTCAGCGGATCGCCATGCCGAAGGCCTTGCCCGTGAGGGGCAGGCCGTTGAGGCCGGGCTGGTGGGTGATGACCGTGCCGCCGGTGGCGCCCATGGCGTTGGACCACGGCAGGCCGTGGACGGCGCCGCGCTCGGCGGGACCGTGCGGCATGCCGATCCACAGGTGCGTGCCGGTGGCGTTCAGGTACTTGCCGACGAGCTGCGACGCGCCCGGAGTGCCGGGCAGACCGCGCTCGTTGCCCGCCTCGATCCAGTGGTCGGAGTCACCCGGCGCGCCCAGCAGCGAGAAGGTCTGAACCATCCCGGCGTCCGTTGCCGTGCCGATGTCCTTGCCGGGTACACCGACCGCCAGCAGCATGGTCGAGGCGGTGCCGGTCGCGTTCGGGGCGGTGTTCGCGGCGACCACCTTCGTGCCGAAGCCGTCCTCGGCCGCGGAGGCACCGTTCACGCCTTCGGCGCCCTGGTGGATGGTGGCGAGTTGGCTGACGGCACCGGCCGCGGTGATCCGGAGCGTGGTCACCTGACCGGCCTGCGGGAAGGAGTTGGTGCCGACCCACAGCGTCTCACCGGGCGTGCCGACGGCGAGGATCGAGTCCGTCGCGACGGAGGCGCCGGAGGGGCGGTACGCGACCATGGAGAGCGAGGCGCCGAACAGGTCGCCGCCCTCGGCCCCGTCGCTGATGCCGTCGGTGTCCTGGTTGACGCTCGCCACCGGGGTGGGGATGTTGTCGGCGTTCAGCTCGTGCTTGAGGATCGCCACCATGCCGGCGTCGGCGCTGGTGCCGACCGTCTCACCCGGGGAGCCGATCGCGAGGTGGTTCGGCGAGCCCGCGAGGGAGGCACCGAACTCGTCGCCGTCGCTGATGACGCCGACCACGCCCGGGGAGTCCTGGTGGATGTCGACGTTGACCGACCCGCGCACGTAGTAGACCAGGCCGGCGTCCACGTGCCCCTTCAGGTTCTTGCCGGGCGCGCCGATCAGCAGGTACGGCTCACCGGTGGCCGTCCGGCCCGCGGCGAGCGCGGCGCCCATCCGGTCGCCCGTCTCGGACGCCCGCGCGTCGATGGCGCCCGTACCCGTGCCCTGCTGGAGGTTGAACCCGGCCTTGCCCTGGCCCAGGCCCTGCGGGGCGCCGTACAGGACGGTCACCAGGCCGGCGTCCACCACCGTGCCGACGTCCTCGAAGGGGACGCCGACCACGAGGTCGCTGCAGCCGTCCTCGTCGTAGTCGACGACGGCCAGCTCGCTGCCGAACTCGTCGTCGGCCTCGGCTCCACCGGGAACGTAGGTGAGGTCCTGGTGGAGCGTCTCATTGCCCTTGCCGGCGCCGTAGACGACCTTGAGCAGACCGGCTTCCGACAGGCCGGCCACGGACGCCTTGGGGTCGCTGCCCACCACGTCCTCGGCGCCGTCGCAGTTGAAGTCGGTCACCGGGGTCGCGCCGACCTTGGCGGCCACCCAGTCGCGCAGGTCGTCGACGCGGGTGGCGACACCGCCGGTACGGGTCTCGGACGCGTCGGCCCCGAAGCAACCGCCCTGCCAGGAGCGGCTGTTGACGGCGGCGAGCGTGGCCTGACCGTTCGTCACGCGGAGCACCGGGCCGCCCGCGTCGCCCGCGCAGATCGCGGCGCCGTCCAGGCCGGTCACGGTGGCGGTGGTGGTGTCGGCGGAGTCCACCGAGAAGGCACCGGTGTGCAGCTTCAGCGGGGCCCACTCGGTCTTCGTACGGCCGTATCCGGCGGCCGTCAGCTGCTCGCCGGCGGTGGGCGCGGTGCCGGCCAGGGCCACGGGGGACGCGGTGCTGACCGGCCGGGAGAGGCGGGCGAGAACCAGGTCGCGGTCGGTGCGCGGGACCAGCTCGACCACGGGGATCACCTGACCGGCGGTGGTGGTGAGGTCGGTGCGCCCGATCGTCGCGGTCGTCTTCAGCTTCGGGGCACCGGCGGGCACGGTGAGGTCGGCGGCCGGGTTGTCGGCGAAGCAACTGGCCGCCGTGAGCAGCCATTCGGCGTGGACCAGGGTGCCGGAGCACGCGCGGGTGCCGTCACCGATGTCCAGGCGGGCGGTGTAGCCGTAGGTGGTGCCGGACGCGGCGGTGCCGGAGACGGCGTGCGCGGGCGCGGCGGTCAGGACGACAGGAGTCGTGAGCAGGGCGGCCGCGGCCAGTGCGGCGAGCCGGGCGGGTCTTGCCTGAGGCGTGATCATGTGTTCCCCGGGACGAGGTCTGCGCGTCCGGATGCACCGGACGGCGGACGGCTGATGAGAGACGTCGGCGGTGCGCTGCGCGGGAGTGCGCGGCGCTACTTGGAGGTCCTGATCTCGACGAGCATGAATTCGCGTCCCTGCTCGTCCGCGCTCTCACCCACCGGGGTCCAGGTGTTCCTGGCGATGTCGTACGACTGCTCCGTGCCGTCGACCGTCATGTCGACCTGAGCCGCGTAGTCGTTGCCCTTGATGCTGTAGACCGAGGGGATTTCCAGGGTCAGGTAGCCGGAGTCGCCGGTGGTGCGGAAGCAGATCTTGTCCGAGTTGCGGGCCCAGACCTCCAGCAGCCCGGCGGCGCCGCACTCGCTGAGGACGATGTGGCCGTCACCCCGCTTGAGGGTGATGCCCTGCTCGGCCAGGATCTTGTCCGCCCCCGGGTAGTTGAAGTCCTCGACGGCGTAACCGGGTGCCTCGTCGGCGATGGGTGCGGCCGCCTGGGCGGAGGCGCTCGCCTGCTCGGGCGTGCCCGGCGTGCCTCCCGTCACCACGAGCCAGGCCAGAGCGGCAGCCGCGGCGACGCCCAGGGCGTGCCGCAAGAGTCTCTTCCGTGCCTTCATCACAGTCCTACTCGTCGGTTCCGGCCGACCGGCCGGAACATCGGCTCAACGCAGGCGTGAAGGCAGGCATGGATACATACAGGAGAAAACATGACCGTCCCCCGCCTATGGCCCGCCCTCAACACCCTGTACGAAAAATGCTTACTCGCCCCCCGCAAAACCCCCTTGGCCGTGCCATGAAAACTCATCGTCCAAGTGGTTGTCCACTGTACAAATCGACCTGAATGAGACTCCCACAGGTCCCTCAACTCCCCAGGCGCCACAGGGACTTAACGCAGGGCGGAGCGTACGTGAAGCGCCGGTGAACGACTCTAATGGCCCGGTCGATAACGCGTCGCGATTCCGGCGATCACAATCTGCAGGCCCTCCTCGAAATGCAAGTCGTAATCGCCGAAGAGTTCCGCACCCGCTCGCGCGGCAAGCGGAAATTCGGCCATGCGGCGGGCTCGCTCTTCGACGTCGTAGCCCTCGCGCCGCTCGTCCGGAAGCGGTTGTACGCCCTGTTCCTCGATGACGAAGCCGATGGTGTACGCGTACGTCGTCGAGGTCGCGCGAACGGCCTCGGAAAGGCTGAAACCGGCGGCCGTCAACAGGCCCAGGCGCTCTTCCATGTGACGGGCGTGGTCGAGACCGGTGAACCGTGAGCCACTGAACACCTTCGCGCCGTCGCGATGGGCAAGCAGGGCGGTGCGCAGCGCCCGGTTCTCCCTCAGCAGGCATTCCTGCCAGGTTTCGCCGGGATCGAGGGCGGTTCCGGCGACCATGCGGCGGTACATCTCGGTCGCCATCTCGTCGAGCAGGGCCTGCTTGTCCTTGAAGTGCCAGTACAGGGCGGGCGCCTTGACGTCCAGCTCCCTGGCGATGGCCCGCAGGGTCAGGCCCTCCAGGCCCACCTCGTTCAGCAGCCGCAGGGCGGCGTCCGCCACGCGTCGCCGGTCCAGCGGTGCTCGTCGTTCCGTGTCGCTCACGCTCGTCAACCTATCCCGCGCTTGACAGCTTAACAGCGTTAAGGGCAGGCTTTCGAGCGGTGCCACTTAACAACGTTAAGGAGATGGAGCGGACATGGACGTACTGGACGCACTGATCGTCGGCGCGGGCCCCACCGGACTCACCCTCGCCATCGACCTCGCCCGGCGCGGGGTGGACGCCCTCGTGGTGGAGCGCGCGGACGGGCTGTTCCCCGGTTCGCGGGGCAAGGGCATCCAGCCGCGCACGATGGAGGTCTTCGACGACCTGGGAGTGCTGGATGCGATCCGCGCGGCCGGGGGCGCCTACCCCGTCGGGATGATCTGGCAGAACGGCAAGCGGGTGGGCGAGCACCAGATGTTCGACCCGGCCGAGTCGAGCGAGGACTCGCCGTACGGCGAACCGTGGATGGTGCCGCAGTGGCGCACACAGGAGATCCTCTTCACCCGTCTGAGGGAACTGGCCGGGCATGTCGTCTTCGGCCGGGAGGTCGTGGGGGTGGAGCAGGACGAGGAGGGGGTGACGGTGCGGTTCGCGGAGGGCACGGGGGGCTGCGCGGGGCAGGGCACGGATGGCGCGAGGGCGGACACGGGGCAGGGCGCGGGTGGCCTGAGGGC
>NZ_BJND01000079.1 GCF_006539505.1 Streptomyces spinoverrucosus | reverse complement strand
CCCCCCCCCGGGCGAGGTCTTCCCCCGCCGCAAGCCACCCCAGCCCCCCTCCAACCCCTCACAGCAACTCGCGGCCGTCTGACCCTCCGCTCCCGCTCGCCCCGCAAGGCCCGCCCCGAACAAACCCCCCAACCCCCCACCACTACCCTGGACCCATGGACTACGTCTCCGCGCTTCTCCCCCCGGTCGTCATGGCCGTGTTCTTCATCGGCGTGATCCGGGTGATCGTGAAGTCCCAGGGCGGCGCCAACAAGGCCAAGGAGGACGCGGCCGTCGACGCCGCCCTCACCCGCGCGGAGGGCACCCGCCAGCCCTCCGCCACCACCCCCGAAGCCTGACAACGGGCGGCCTCGACGCGCCTGGACGCGTCAGGCATATGCCCTTTTTGTCCCCATTCGCCAAAAAAATGGCCACCCAGCACGCCATAACCCAGATCTCCCACTATTGTGCTGAACTGTGCCTCGCCCATTGGGAGAACTCGAAGACGCGGTCATGACGCGGGTGTGGAAGTGGAACCGCCCGGTGACCGTTCGAGAAGTCCTGGAAGATCTTCAGCAGGAACGGTCCATCGCCTACACCACGGTGATGACCGTTTTGGACAATCTCCACCAGAAGGGCTGGGTGCGCCGCGAGGCGGAAGGCCGGGCCTATCGATATGAGGCGGTCTCCACCCGGGCCGCCTACGCCGCCGCCCTGATGAACGACGCCTGGTCGCAGAGTGACAACCCCGCCGCCGCACTCGTCGCCTTCTTCGGCATGATGAGCGAGGAACAACGCCAGGCCCTGCGGGACGCGGCCCGCATCGTAGGCATCCCGGAATCCCCAGAACCCGAACCGAAGCCCCGCACCCACCCCGATACCCAGGTCGAGAACCCCGCCGCGAACCCCAACGAGAACCCCACCGACAACCCCACCCAGAACCCCGGCTCCGCCCCGGAGGCCCCCGGACGATAGCGTCCGCTCATGTCCGCAGAGAGTCCCTCCGCCGAGAACCCCGAAGTCACCGCTAAAGCCATCACCGTCCGCCGGGCCCGGACCAGCGATGTCCCCGCCGTCCGCCGACTCCTCGACGCCTACGTCCGCGACGGCATCCTGCTCGACAAAGCCACGGTGACGCTTTACGAGGACATCCAGGAGTTCTGGGTCGCGGAACGTGACGACAACGCCGAGGTCGTCGGCTGCGGCGCCCTGCACGTGATGTGGGAAGACCTCGCGGAAGTGCGCACTCTCGCCGTGAAGCCCGGCCTCAAGGGCGCCGGCGTCGGCCATCAGTTGCTGGAGAAGTTGCTGCAGACCGCACGCTGGCTGGGTGTTCGCCGGGTTTTCTGTCTGACCTTCGAAGTCGACTTCTTCGGCAGCCACGGCTTCGTGGAGATCGGCGAGACACCGGTCGACACGGATGTCTACGCGGAGCTGCTGCGTTCCTATGACGAGGGCGTCGCGGAGTTCCTGGGTCTCGAACGAGTGAAACCGAACACCTTGGGCAACAGCCGGATGCTTCTGCATCTGTGATCGCCAAGGCTATTGCCCAAGTTCCCTATGTCCGAAACGCGCATGTTTCCGGGCGGGGACCGTCAGCCGGCCTCTCCCGGGGGTTTGTGTTTTTCCAGCAAAAGCGGTTTGCTTTCCGACGTACTGCAGTACTGCATATAACAGGGGGCGGCGAAACGGCGGACGCCGCAGACCCCCGGCCCTCAACGTTATCGATGAAAGGAAATCCGGTGGCACAGAAGGTTCAGGTCCTTCTTGTCGACGACCTCGACGGCGGCGAGGCGGACGAGACGGTGACGTTCGCGCTGGACGGTAAGACGTACGAGATCGATCTCACGACCACCAATGCGGACAAGTTGCGCAGCCTTCTTGAGCCCTATGTGAAGGGCGGTCGGCGTACTGGTGGCCGTGCTTCCGGTGGGCGTGGAAAGGCGCGTGCCGCGTCCGGCGGCAGCCAGGACACCGCTGCGATCCGTGCGTGGGCGAAGGAGAACGGTTACGAGGTCAACGACCGTGGCCGTGTTCCCGCGTCCATTCGTGAGGCTTACGAGAAGGCCAACGCCTGAGCGCACGCGCGTCGCAGCCGGATTCGGTGGCAGTGAGTCGCCACCGTGTCCACGAGCCGTACGAGATCGGGGGCGCCCCCAACGCCCCCCATGGCCGACAACGTCGGCAGCGAGGCCTCGACCTCGCACCCCGGTTCGGGGGGCCGCAGCCACACGGCGGCCCCCTGAAGAGAACGGCCCTCTCCGGCGCAGCGCCCCGCGGCGACCGCTGGCAGGACGGGAGCCTCCATCACGCCGCTCCCGCCGTCCCCGCCGATGACCCGCAGATCCAGCGGCAGGCCGCCCCACTCCAGCCAGTCCAGCACCCCCGGCAGCTCGTCCGCGCTTCCCGGCGCCACCAGCAGCCGCATCCGGTCACCGTGGACGGCCACCGGGGAGCCCGGAACAAGGTGCCGCAGGCCCGCGAGGCCCGCCTCGGCCGGTACGTCCAGGACATCGAAGCGGGCGCCCACCGACAGGTGGAGCGGGGTGCCCGGCACGGTCGGCCAGCCCAGTTCGTGCTCGTACCACCGCCTGACCCGATCGCCCGGATCAAGGGGGGCCCGTGGGAGCGGGACCGAGGGCATCGCGCCAACCATGCCAAGCGCAACCGTCAAAACGGCGTTCGAGTTACGCTGGGTGTTCCTGCTGATGCATAGAGTGGCGAAAGAGGGGGCGTGTGGGGCGCGGGGTGGCGCAAGGTTGTTCGCCCGTAGCGGAGGGAACGGGGGCGCGCGGCATGGACTGTCAGTGCCGGCGGGTAAGACATCCCTAGTGGGAGGGGGCGACACGCAGGAAAGGCCGTCTCACGTTCGCCATGGGCGTACTGATGGTGAGGGTAACTGCCTGGCCTGCGGGAACATCGTCTCGCACCATCGGGTTGGAGCAGATGTCGGCGTTAGCGGGGTCAGGAGGCCATCGACGGTGTCGGCAGTTGGAATGAGCGGTCCCCGCTTGCGGGACTAAGCTGCGGAAGGACAGGGAGGGGAAGTTCCCCCCACTGCCTGACCGCTCTGAGGAGCGATTAACGATGTTCGAGAGGTTCACCGACCGCGCGCGGCGGGTTGTCGTCCTGGCTCAGGAAGAAGCCCGGATGCTCAACCACAACTACATCGGCACCGAGCACATCCTCCTGGGCCTGATCCACGAGGGTGAGGGTGTCGCCGCCAAGGCCCTTGAGAGCCTCGGGATTTCGCTCGAGGCGGTCCGCCAGCAGGTGGAGGAGATCATCGGCCAGGGCCAGCAGGCGCCCTCGGGCCACATTCCCTTCACCCCCCGTGCCAAGAAGGTCCTGGAGCTGTCGCTCCGCGAGGCGCTTCAGCTGGGCCACAACTACATCGGCACGGAGCACATCCTGCTCGGCCTGATCCGTGAGGGCGAGGGCGTCGCCGCCCAGGTCCTAGTCAAGCTGGGCGCAGATCTGAACCGCGTGCGGCAGCAGGTGATCCAGCTGCTCTCCGGTTACCAGGGCAAGGAGACCGCCACCGCCGGCGGTCCTGCCGAGGGCACCCCCTCCACGTCCCTGGTCCTCGACCAGTTCGGCCGGAACCTCACCCAGGCCGCTCGTGAGTCCAAGCTCGACCCGGTCATCGGGCGCGAGAAGGAGATCGAGCGGGTCATGCAGGTGCTGTCCCGCCGTACCAAGAACAACCCGGTGCTGATCGGTGAGCCCGGCGTCGGCAAGACCGCCGTCGTCGAGGGCCTCGCCCAGGCCATCGTCAAGGGCGAGGTGCCCGAGACGCTGAAGGACAAGCACCTCTACACCCTGGACCTCGGCGCCCTGGTCGCCGGCTCCCGCTACCGCGGTGACTTCGAGGAGCGCCTGAAGAAGGTGCTCAAGGAGATCCGCACCCGCGGCGACATCATCCTGTTCATCGACGAGCTGCACACGCTGGTCGGTGCGGGTGCCGCCGAGGGCGCCATCGACGCGGCTTCCATCCTGAAGCCGATGCTGGCCCGCGGTGAGCTGCAGACCATCGGTGCGACCACGCTGGACGAGTACCGCAAGCACCTGGAGAAGGACGCGGCCCTGGAGCGCCGCTTCCAGCCGATCCAGGTCGCGGAGCCGTCCCTGCCGCACACGATCGAGATCCTCAAGGGCCTGCGCGACCGGTACGAGGCGCACCACCGCGTCTCGATCACCGACGAGGCGCTGGTCCAGGCCGCCACCCTGGCCGACCGGTACATCTCGGACCGCTTCCTGCCGGACAAGGCGATCGACCTGATTGACGAGGCCGGTTCCCGGATGCGGATCCGCCGGATGACCGCGCCGCCGGACCTGCGCGAGTTCGACGAGAAGATCGCCGCCGTCCGCCGGGACAAGGAGTCCGCGATCGACTCGCAGGACTTCGAGAAGGCCGCCTCCCTGCGCGACAAGGAGAAGCAGCTCCTGGCCGCCAAGGCCAAGCGGGAGAAGGAGTGGAAGGCCGGCGACATGGACGTCGTCGCCGAGGTCGACGGCGAGCTGATCGCCGAGGTCCTCGCCACGGCCACCGGCATCCCGGTCTTCAAGCTGACCGAGGAGGAGTCCAGCCGACTGCTCCGCATGGAGGACGAGCTCCACAAGCGGGTCATCGGCCAGAACGACGCCGTCAAGGCGCTGTCGAAGGCGATCCGCCGTACGCGTGCCGGTCTGAAGGACCCGAAGCGTCCGGGTGGTTCGTTCATCTTCGCCGGTCCGTCCGGTGTCGGTAAGACGGAACTCTCCAAGGCTCTGGCCGAGTTCCTCTTCGGTGACGAGGACGCGCTGATCTCCCTCGACATGTCGGAGTTCAGCGAGAAGCACACGGTCTCGCGTCTCTTCGGTTCGCCCCCCGGCTACGTGGGCTACGAGGAGGGCGGTCAGCTGACGGAGAAGGTGCGCCGCAAGCCGTTCTCGGTCGTCCTCTTCGACGAGGTCGAGAAGGCCCACCCGGACATCTTCAACTCGCTGCTGCAGATCCTGGAGGACGGTCGCCTGACCGACTCCCAGGGCCGGGTCGTGGACTTCAAGAACACGGTCATCATCATGACGACCAACCTCGGCACCCGGGACATCTCCAAGGGCTTCAACCTCGGCTTCGCCGCCGCGGGTGACACGAAGACCAACTACGAGCGCATGAAGAACAAGGTCTCGGACGAGCTGAAGCAGCACTTCCGGCCCGAGTTCCTCAACCGCGTCGACGACGTGGTGGTCTTCCCGCAGCTGACCCAGGCCGACATCCTGCGGATCGTCGACCTGATGATCGGCAAGGTGGACGAGCGCCTGAAGGACCGGGACATGGGCATCGAGCTCTCCCAGTCCGCCAAGGAACTGCTCGCGAAGAAGGGCTACGACCCCGTGCTCGGTGCGCGGCCGCTGCGCCGCACCATCCAGCGCGAGGTCGAGGACTCCCTCTCCGAGAAGATCCTCTTCGGCGAGCTGCGCCCCGGTCACATCGTGGTCGTGGACACCGAGGGCGAGGGCGAGACCAAGACCTTCACCTTCCGCGGTGAGGAGAAGTCGGCCCTGCCGGACGTCCCGCCGATCGAGCAGGCGGCCGGTGGAGCGGGTCCGAACCTGAGCAAGGACGCGTAACCGCTGCGCTCGGCTTGAACAGAGGGGCTGCCCCGGGACCAGGTCCCGGGGCAGCCCCTTTTTCTGGTTTCGGCTCAGGACAACTGGCCGTCGTAGTCCGGCAGCTTGTACGTCTTCTCGGCGTGGCCGCCCGACAGGTCGGTGGTGTTGTTGCCGATGTTGGCGATGATCGTGTAGCCCTTGGACTCGATGTCCACGCGCTGGGCGGTCTTGTAGGCGGCGACGTCCTTGAAGAGGTCGAAGAAGCCGCGGACGTAGAGGCCGTCGACCTCGTAGCCGACCTTCTCCAGGTTGTACTCGGTGGGCGCGTAGATGATGCCCGGGCGGGCGGTGACGAAGAAGATGTCGACGCCGTGCTCCTGGGCGTACTCGGCGACCTCCAGGACCGGCTTGTTGGCCGGCTGCGGGTAGCTGAAGCCGAAGTCGGTCTCCAGCGTGGTGTTGTCGATGTCGAAGACGATCGCCTGCTTCTCGCCCGGCTCGGTCTGGGCGATCCGCTGCTTCAGGTACGGCAGCGCCTGGTCCATCACGGCCTGGCAGTCCTTCTGCCAGGTGGCGTAGTCGACGTCCGCGGCGGTGGTGGCGGTGGTGGCCGCGGTGGTCGTGGTGGTGCTGGTCGCGGCCTCGGCGGGGGCGGCGATGGCCACGAGGGCGGCCGCGGCGACGGCGGTTGTGGCGGTGCGGCTCGCCCAGGGGCGTCTTCTCGTCATCTGGGGTCCCTTCACGTCCGTACGGTGTCCGTACGGTGACCGGCATGTCGTGTGCATGTTCGTGCGTGAGGGTGGCGCGAGAGGAACCGTAGGGTTACTGGACGGTAGGTGTACAGGGGTGTGCGTCACACCAGGACGCGCGTCCTCTTGATCACGGGCGGGACCGGGAGGTGGGCGAGGGCCTCTTCCGGGATGTCCGTGACCTCCGGTGCCAGGACGATCGTGACCGAGCGCAGGTCCGGGAACACGGCCGGGATCTCCGAAAGGTCCTCGGTGCCCTGGAAGTTGTTGAGGCGCAGGCCCGTGACACCTGGCAGGGGCGGCCCGTGCCAGCCGACGAGCCCCCAGTTGGTGCGCAGTTCGCGCAGTCGGGGCAGCCGAGCGATCTCCTCGTAGTCCTCCGGGGTGAGTTGGGTGGTCAGCTGCGCCAGGCTGAGCTGCCGTAGGGAGCCGAACCGGTGCAGTCCGCGCAGGCCGGTGTTCCGCAGGGCGTTCCTCGTGAAGCGCAGGTAGCGCAGGGGGAGGTCGCCGGGCACTGCCTCGTCCAGGGACTCGGCCTCCAGCAGGATGCCGAGGTCGAGTTGGTCCAGGGTCTGTGAGCCGGTGAGCCCGGACAGGGCTCCGGGCCGTTCGAGACCGGGGAGGAGTTCCAGTGAGAGCCAGGAAAGCGGCAGCCGGGCCAGCGGCGTCACGTCGGTGACGTGGGGGCATCTGCTGATGTCCAGGTAGGTGAGTCGGCGCATGGCCGACAGGCAGGTCAGGTCCCGCAGCAGGCCGTTGGCGCGGATGATCAGTTCGCCCGTGTCGGGCAGGAGGTCGGCGCTGATCTCGTCCGGCTCGATGTCACCGGCAAGCTGCAGCGACCGCCGACCGCCGAGTTCACGCAGGAAACGCAGGTGTTCCCTGGACTGTGCGGCGAAGAAGAGATCGTCCTTGTGCAACTGGGCGATGACCTCCGTGCCGTACCGCCAGGTCGGGAACCGGTACCAGGTCCACGAAAGTTGGGCGCGCACCGCGAGCGACCGGTGGGAGCGGAAGCGGGCGAGGACGGGCAGGGCGGCGTCCGTGCCGATGACCGATGCCGTGATGACGACCGCCCGCGCCTCCTCGTCGCTGAGTCCCTCCGGGCCGGGCAGCAGCTCCAGCGCGAGCCGGCCGACTGAGGCGAGGGCGCGGGCCTCCTCGGCGGTTCGGGGCGGGATCAGCGCCTCGGCCTGCCGCTCCACCTCGGCCCGCACCCCGGGATCCAGCTCCGTCGCATGCTCCAGCGAGGCCAGCGCAAGCAGCCGTACCCGCGCACGAGCCGCGCCATCCAGTCGGTCCGCCGATGCCACCAACTCCCGTAGCAGCTCCGCCCGTTCCTGCGGCCGCGCATGCGCCACCGCCATCCGGATCACATCCGCCCACTGCTCGTCCGCCGCGCCCCGCACCAGCAGCCCGAAGTCCCCGTCCTCCACCGCCGCCTTCGCGCCCAGGTAGTCCTGGAAGGTGCGGTGGACGAACTCCACGGTGCCGGGGGACGGTTCGCGCAGCAGGCCACTGCGGACCAGCAGGTGCCGGAGGATCGACGGGGCGTCGCCCTGGGAGGCCGCAGCGGGGAGGGCGGGGAGGACGTCGGCGATGAGGCGCTCGGCCCGCTCGCGGTCCATCTCCGACTGGTTGTTGCGGATCAGCCAGTAGGCGAGCCGCTGGAGCAGCTGGATCTGGGGGAGTTCGGTGAGATGGATGCCGTCGGGGCCGGCCATGTCCCGTTCCTCGTCCCGGCGGGCCAGCAGCATCGACAGGGCGGCGTCGTACAGCTCCTGGCGGCCGTGCGGGAGATAGCCGCGCCGGTCCCGGTGCAGGGCGCAGATCAGGCCGCACATCAGGGGGTTGGTGGCCAGGCGGCCGAGGTCGGGCTTGGTGCGCACGGCGTCGAGGAGGCTGCGCTCGTAGGCGTCGAGGCGGTCGCGGTCCTCGGGGGTGTCGGCGCGGGCGGCCGTATGCCAGCGGGTGACGAAGGCGGCCACGTCGTCCGCGCTCATCGGGGCGAGCGCCAGCTCCGTGAAGCCCTCGGGGGCGAGCCAGTCCTCCCGTACGGCGGAGGGGCGGGAGGTGACCAGCCACTGGTTGCCGGGATAGACGTCCAGCAGGTCGCGCAGCCAGCGGCGGGTGCGTTCGCGCTCGCGTTCGGGGATTTCGTCGATGCCGTCCACCAGTAGCAGTCCCCGGCCCGCGCTGAGGACGTGGTCCGCCCAGCCGTCCGGCTGGCTCGCGTGGAAGGGGACGCGTACGGCGGACAGGAAGGCGTCGGGTGCGGGGAGGCCGTCGGGGCGGCGGACCAGGGTGCGCAGGAGGAGGACGAACGGGATGCGGTCGCCGCGCTCGCCCCGGGCGGCGGTGACCGCGAGCCACTGGACGAGCGTGGTCTTGCCGGAGCCGGCCACTCCGCGCAGCAGCACCCGGTCGTGCTCGGCGAAGGCCTGTTCGGCGGGGAGCGCGGTGGCGGCGGAGGCGATGCCGGGGCCGTCCGGGTCGGCCGCCTCGCCGTCGGCGGCCGGGCGCAGGGCCTGGAGGCTGAGGTAGGCGGCGTCGAGGGGCCAGCGGTCGGGGGAGTTGACCAGGTCGATGCCGTAGATGGTGAGATTGCCGTGCTTGGTGGTGACGTACGCCATATAGCGCTGTTCGAACGCGGAGTCGGAGGCCGGTGCGGTGCGGGCGAGCAGGGCGTCGACCTTGTCGATCAGCTCGCGCTGGCGGCGGGACTGTTCGACCAAGGTGCGGGGGACAAAGGTGGAGCGCTGGGTAAAGAAGTGCAGGATATGCAGGCACGCGGTGGTGAGCGTCCTGAAGTAGAACAGGGCCGCGTCGAGGGAGAGGTCGCGGTCCGGCTTGCCGCTCGCGGCGCGCAGATGTGCGGCCAGCGCCTCATGGCCGAGCTCCACCGCCTGTACGTCGGTCATGTCCAGCTCGCCGAGGGCGTACAGGGTGTCGGCGAGGGCGTGGACGACGGCCTCTTCCTCGTCCGCCGGCAACGCACGCTCCCCGGCGGCCTTCAGCGCCTGCCGCACCAGCTCGGCGGCCAGCCGTGCCAGGTCCTTGCGGTCGAGCTTCCGCTTCTCACCCCGGAACGAGACGTACGACGAGATCCGCACCGGCCGGTCCACCAGTCCGGCGCCCGCTCCCTCGGTCACGAACAGCTTCTTCACGAGCGGCGCGACCACGGCCGACGCCAGCCGTACGCCGATGACCGACGGTTCCACCCGGCCTCCCCCTGAGCCCTGTTGGCAGGAAACAGCAGAGTAGCGCCGGTCACATTCCGGGGTGGTTGGATCTTGCCCGCCGGTGACATGCCGCACAGGCGATTTGTCCGTTACTAGCTGGAATAGTGGAAAGGCTGATGCGGGCAAAACGGACTTTTATCTCGTAACTCAGCTATCGGGTTCGCGGACTTAGGTGCATTCACCCGGTATGAGGGTTCTGTCAAGAGTCCCCGAATTATGCAATGACATACTACCTTCCGTCGTAGATCACACGTTTTGGGCTTTATGGGTCCCCCGGGTACCAAGGGATGGCCCACCCGGCAGGTGCCTTTCGCGCCGAGTGGCTTCCCCGTCCCCGTCCCATGAGGTTCCGCATGTCCACGCGTGTCACGTCCCGTTCTTCCCGTACGTTCCAGCTCCGCACTCGCGCGGCCGTGCTGGCCGCCGGTGTCGGCGCCTCGGTCGTGCTGGGGGCCGGGGTCGCGGCCGCCGGCACTTCCACGGCCACTGCCACGACCGCCACCACTGGTGTCGCGCACGCCGTCGAGGCGCAGGCCGCGGCTCAGGCCAAGGCGGCCGAGGTCGCCGCGGCCAAGCAGGCGAACGCCAAGGTGGCTGCCAAGTCGGCCGCCGCCAAGAAGGCCGCCTCCTGGGTCAGCCCGGTCAAGGGCTACACGCTGAGCGCCAGCTACGCCCAGGCCGGCGGCATGTGGCAGTCCACCCACAGCGGGCAGGACTTCGCCGTGTCCAGCGGCACCAAGGTCGTGGCCGCGCACGGCGGCAAGGTCGTCAAGGCCGGCGGCAACGGCGCCGGTGACGGCCCCGCGTACGGCAACGCCGTCGTCATCAAGCACAGCAACGGGACCTTCTCGCAGTACGCCCACCTGTCCCGCGTCGATGTGAGGGTCGGCCAGATCGTCGCGACCGGCCAGCGCATCGCCCTGTCCGGCAACACCGGCAACTCCAGCGGCCCGCACCTGCACTTCGAGATCCGCACCACCGCCAACTACGGCACCGCGATAGACCCGGTCGCGTTCCTGCGGACCAAGGGCGTCAGGCTCTGACCGAATGTGACCTAGGACACGCCCTTGTGTGCCTGCGTCACCATGTCGATGGCGACCTCCAGGAT
The DNA here is from genome assembly GCF_006539505.1 of Streptomyces spinoverrucosus. Classification (GTDB taxonomy): domain Bacteria; phylum Actinomycetota; class Actinomycetes; order Streptomycetales; family Streptomycetaceae; genus Streptomyces; species Streptomyces spinoverrucosus. The sequence continues at coordinate 27,570 of NZ_BJND01000079.1, read as the reverse complement.
GGCCTCGCGCTTGTCCTCGGGGTCGCCTTCGAGGTCCTGCATCACGAACACCATCCCGGCGTGCAGTGTGAAGATGGCGCTCGCGCAGCGGACCTGGTCGGCCAGGGTGGCGTCCGGGTCGATGATGATGTGGCGCAGGCCCTTCATGCGCTCCTTGAACAGATCGCCGATGCGCAAATCCCGTACCGTCGCCTGGTTCTCGTGCATGAAGCGGAACAACGGCGCCGCGGCGGCGAGGTGTTCGCTGTAGCGCCGTACGATCTGCTGCTTCGTCTCCAGGGTGCGCGGCTGATGGCGGCCCCACTCGATCAGTTCGTCGATCGGCTGCATCACATCGTCGAAGATGCTGACCAGGATCTCTTCCTTGGTCTTGAAGTGGTAGTAGAGCGCCGCCTTGGTGACGTCGAGGCGTTCGGCGATCTCGCGCAGGGACGTCTTCTCATAGCCCTGTTCGGCGAAGAGGTCCAGGGCCACGTCCTGGATGCGCTGGCGGGTGTCGCCGCGTCGCCGCTGCTTGGTGCCGTCCATCGCGCCGCCCGTCCTCCTGCTTTCCGGTAACTCCCTGGCCAAGAAGGCAATGTCCTGGCCAAGAAAAACTTACTTGACGCACGGCTAGTTTGCGAGCTACGTTTCATGGCGTAGCTAGCCGGGCGGCAAGTAAGGTGGGGGAGCGGTGCAAGACGGGAAGCAACCGAGGAGCGTGCGGGTCGTCCTGCTCGCCCTGATGATCGCGATGATGCTCGCGATGCTCGACAACATGATCATCGGCACGGCGATGCCGACGATCGTCGGCGAACTGGGCGGTCTGGAACATCTGTCCTGGGTGGTGACGTCGTACACCCTTGCGACCGCGGCCTCCACCCCGATCTGGGGCAAGCTCGGTGACCTCTACGGGCGCAAGGGCGTCTTCCTCAGCTCGATCGTGCTCTTCCTGATCGGCTCAGTGCTCAGCGGCATGGCCCAGGACATGGGGCAGCTGATCGCGTTCCGGGCCGTGCAGGGACTGGGCGCCGGTGGGCTGATGGTCGGCGTGATGGCGATCATCGGTGACCTGATACCGCCCCGGGAGCGCGGCAAGTACCAGGGCATGATGGCCGGCGTCATGGCGCTGGCGATGATCGGCGGACCGCTGGTCGGCGGCACCATCACCGACCACTGGGGCTGGCGCTGGACCTTCTACATCAACCTGCCGCTCGGCGCGGTCGCGCTGGTCGCCATCAGCGCCGTACTGCACCTGCCGAAGAAGCGGTCCGAAGCCCGGATCGACTACCTGGGTGCCGCGCTGCTGACCGTCGGCATCACGGCGATCGTGCTCGTCACCACGTGGGGTGGCACGGAGTACGCCTGGACGTCCGCGGTGATCATGGAGCTGATCGGGATCGGTGTCGCCGCGCTGGTCGGGTTCGTGTTCTGGCAGACCCGCGCCGCCGAGCCGATCCTGCCGCTGCACATCTTCCGCAGCCTCAACTTCACGCTGATGTCCGTGATCGGGTTCATCGTCGGCTTCGTGATGTTCGGGGCGACCCTCTTCCTACCGCTGTACCAGCAGTCGGTGCAGGGCGCGTCCGCGACGAACTCCGGGCTGCTGCTTCTGCCGATGCTGGGCGCGATGCTCGTCACGTCGATGGTGGCCGGACGGGTGACCACGCAGACCGGGCGGTACAAGGTGTTCCCGCTGCTGGGCGGTGCGCTGCTGGTCGTCGGGCTGTATCTGCTGTCCCTGATGGACACGGAGACCTCGCGGCTGACCTCCGGTGTGTACATGGCCGTGGTCGGGCTCGGCATGGGCTGCCTGATGCAGATCACCATGCTGGTCGCGCAGAACAGCGTGGAGATGAAGGACATGGGTGTCGCGTCCTCCTCCACCACCCTGTTCCGCACCCTCGGCTCCTCCTTCGGCGTCGCCATCATGGGCGCGCTCTTCAACCACCGGGTCCAGGACGTCATGGCCGAGCGGGCCGGCGCGCTGGGCTCCCAGGTGACCGAACAGTCGGCCCAGCTGGATGCCGTGAGCCTGGCCAAGCTGCCGGAGGCGGCGCGGGAGGCGTACCAGCACGCGGTGTCCGCGGGGACGCACGGGGCGTTTCTGCTGGGCGCGGCGGTGGCGGTGGTGGCACTGATCGCGGCGGTGTTCGTGAAGGAGGTGCCGCTGAAGGGGGCGGGGCCGCAGAAGGGGGATGCGGGGGCAGCTGAGGCTCGGGCGCAGGTGAGCGAGGCGGTCTGAGCCGGGGCGGGTGCAGGTGAGCGGGGCGGTCTGATCCGGGGCGGGCGCAGGTGAGCGGGGCGGTCTGATCCCGGCGAGTCCACGGCACCGGCGTCGATGTCAGTGCCCCGTGTCACCATCGGCTCATGGACAAGATGCGCCAGCTGCGGCTGGCGAAGGACGCGATGGACCGCGACTGGGCCGACCCCGCACTCGACCTGGACGCGGTCGCCGCGCACGCCGGGTACTCGCGGTACCACTTCGTCCGCGCCTTCAAGGAGGCATACGGCGAGACACCCGGCCAGTACCTCACCCACCGCCGGATCGAGCGGGCGGAGGAACTGCTGCGCGCCGCCGACCTCACCGTCACGGAGATCTGCCACCTGGTCGGCTTCAGCAGCCTGGGCACCTTCTCGACCCGCTTCAAGACGCGCACCGGGCTGACGCCGAGCGAGTACCGCACGAAGCACGTCGGCAGCGGGGCGGCCCTGATACCCGGGTGCTACGCGATGCTGTGGGCCGGCGGCTTCCCGCGCCGCGCCCTCCCCGATCAGCACCGCAATTCTGGAGAAGCGCCCTGAGCCATGCCCTGCCTACGGTGGCGAACACAAGCCGTTACCGACGCAGGAGAGCAGAGCCATGATCACCGGCCTGGGCATCGCCACCGTATGGACCTTCGACCAGCAGCGCACCAAGGACTTCTTCACGGAGAAGCTGGGCTTCGAGGTGCGCAGCGAGGTCCCGATGGGCGACATGCGGTGGGTCACCGTCGGCGCCAAGGAGCAGCCGGACGTGGAGCTGGCCCTGATGAGCCTGGACGGGCCCGGTCTCGACGCCGAGTCCTCCGAGGCGCTGAAGAAGCTGGTCAGCAAGGGGGTCATCGGCGCGGGCGCGTTCCGGACGGACGACTGCCGGGGGGACTACGAGACGTTCCGGGCACGCGGGGTGGAGTTCCTCCAGGAGCCGCAGGAGCGGCCGTACGGCGTCGAGGCGATCTTCCGCGACGACAACGGCAACTGGTACTCGCTGACGGAGCGCAGCGAGGAGCTGGACTTCTCGAAGGACTTCGGCGTCTGAGCCGACCCCTGTGCGGCTCGGCAGCGCAGCTGAAGCGAACGCGGAGCGCTCAGTCCGCCAGCATCGGAAAGCTCCCCGTGTTCGTCGGTGCGTGCTCCGGCAGCCACAGGACGGCGACGGCGCCCTCGGCCGGTATGTGGTCGGCGGCGCCCGGGGGGCGGACGTTGCGGAAGGTCAGGCGGGCGCCCAGCACCCTCGCCTGGCCGGCCGCGATGGTCAGGCCCAGGCCGTGCCCGACACCGGCGCGGTCCTTGCTGCCGGTGCGGAACCGGCTCGGCCCCTCGGCCAGCAGGTCCTCGGGGAAACCCGGCCCGTGGTCGCGGACGCGGATGACCCGGCCCTCGACGGTGACCTCTATGGGCGGCCTGCCGTGCCGGGCGGCGTTGGCGAGCAGGTTGAACAGCACGCGCTCCAGGCGGCGCGGGTCGGTCGTCACCTCCGACTCGTGCACCACCTGCACGCCGACCTCCGCGTCCTTCGCCGCCACCCGCCGGGCGACGAACTCGCCCAGCATGATGTCCTGCAGCTCGGCCCGCTCGGAGGCCCCGTCCAGGCGCGCCACCTCCAGCACGTCCTCGACGAGCGTGCGCATCGCCTTCGCCCGGTCCAGCACCAGCTCGGTCGGGCGGCCCGGCGGCAGCAGCTCCGCGGCGGTCAGCAGCCCCGTCACCGGCGTGCGCAGCTCGTGCGCGATGTCGGCGGTGACCCGGCGCTCCGCCTCCAGCCGCTGCTGAAGCGTGTCCGCCATCGCGTCCACGGCCCGCGCCAGGTCGTCGGTCTCGTCCCGGACGACCCCGCCGATGGCCTCGCGCACCCGCACCTCCGGCTCACCCCGGGCGACCCGGTGCGCGGCGGACGCCGCCTTGCGCAGCCGGCGCGACAACTGCCCGCCGATGAGCACGCCGAGCGCGCTGCCGCCGAGGACCACCGCGATGGAGCCGATGACCAGGGCCTGGTCGAGGTCCTTGAGGATGTCCGTGCTGCGGTCGGTGAACCCGGTGTGCAGGGACAGCACATGCCCGTCCTTGAGCGGCACGGCCGCCCAGATGTCCGGCCCGCCACCCGGCCGGTCGGTCACGTACGTCGCCCGGCGCCCGGCCTCGACCTTCGCCCGCAGCGCGGACGGCAGGTGCGGGTCGTCGATCTTGATGTCGGGGAAGTTGGGCCGCCCGGACAGCTCATAGTTGCGCTGGGCGATCTGCACCCGCTCGTCGGCGAGGTCGCGCGCGTTGTCCAGCATCGAGACCCGGGCGGCGTTGTGCACGACCAGGCTGAGCACGATCGCGACCAGCGCGCCGACCAGCGTGATCGCCGCGCTGAGCTTCCATCTGAGTCCCGTACGGATGCCCGTACCCCGCACGCGCGCCCCGACCAGGCGCCGGATGATCCCCCGCATCGACGTGTCCCGCCCCGCCTCAGGGCTTCAGCTTGTAGCCGAAGCCGCGGACCGTCTCGATCCGGTCCTGACCGATCTTCGTACGCAGCCGCTGCACATGGACGTCGACGACCCGGGTGTCCCCGCCCCAGCCGTAGTCCCACACGCGCTCCAGCAGCTTGTCCCGGGACAGCACCGTGCCCGGCGCGGCGGAGAACTCCAGCAGCAGCCGCATCTCGGTCGGCGTGAGCGCCACCGGGCGGCCGGCCTTGCGCACCTCCATGCCCTCGGTGTCGACCTCAAGGTCGCCGAAGGTCAGCACGCCGCCGGCGGGCGCCGAACCGACGTCCTGGGTACGGTCACCACCGCTCGCGTGCCCGAACCGGCGCAGCACCGCCCGGATCCGGGCGACCAGCACGGCACCGTCGAACGGCTTGGTCACGTAGTCGTCGGCGCCCGCCTCCAGGCCGAGGACCACGTCGATCGAGTCGGCCCGCGCCGACAGCATGATCACCGGGACGGTCGACTCGTCGCGGATACGGCGGCACAGGCTGACCCCGTCGAGGCCCGGCACCATGACGTCCAGCAGGGCGATGTCCGGCCGGTTGGCCCGGAACGCCTCCAGCCCCGACAGCCCGTCGGGCATCGCGGTGACCGCGAAGCCGTCCCGCTCCAGGGCGAGCTGGGTGGCCTCGCGGATGACGTCGTCGTCCTCGACGAACAGGACGTGGGTCTGGTCTGCCATCCGTGCTCTCAGTTCGTATCCGTTGGGGTCCGTCGGATCGGTATTCGTCAGTTGCTCTCGGGCGCCACGGTCGGCTCGGCCCCGACGACCGTGCTGTAGTCGTTGCGCGTGCGGTACTCCTCGGTGAAGCGGCCCGCGGACCAGCGGTACGTGATCACGTTCTCGCCGGACGGGCTCGACACCGGGTCGCCCTTCTCGTACACCTGCTTGGTGACCACCAGGTCACCTCGGTCTATCTCGGCATAGACCGGCGGCTCCTCCGCCTTGAAGACATTCTGGTAGGAACCGCCCTCCTCGCGATACACATACGAGCCGATACCGACGACATCACTGCAGGTCACGACGTTGACGACGACATCCTCAACCGTCCCGCCGGTCAGATCGCCGTACGACAGGTCGACCGGGTACTCGTCGGCGACGCAGGGCTTCAGGTTGCGCTTGACCGCGGCCGAGACATGCGGATCGGACATCAGCAGCTTGACCGCGGCGGCCCGCGTCAGCGTCCTGGACTCGGGCACCGCGGAGGCCTGGGCGGCCGGGCTCGCCGCCGTGCTGGCCATCGCGTCGTCGTGCGCCGGACCCTCGTCCCGGGCACCGGTGCCGCCCGTTGCGCAGGCGGACAGCAAAAGGCTGAGGGCGGTGAGCACGGTCACCGCCGTGATCACCGCCTGCAAGGTGCCTCGGGCCGGGCTGGGCCCGGGCCCGGTGCCGACACCGGGCCTGTCGGTCAGGCCGCGCAACGCTCCCGCTCCTCACGCTCCAGCGCGCGTGCGTCCAGATCGCGGGCCTCCAGCTCCTCCCGGAGCCGGGCGAGCGCCCGGTGCAGCGTGCTCTTGACCGTTCCGGCCGACATGCCGAGGGCGGCGGCCGTCTCCTCCGTGGACATCTGCTCCCAGTGTCGCAGCACGACCACGCTGCGCTGCTTGGGGGCCAGCACCTTCATGACGTCCATCAGCAGGGCGCGGTCCGCGTGCTGCTCGGAGGAGTCCTCCACGCACGCCTCCGGGAGCTGCTCGGTGGGCACCTCCTCCAGCTTGCGGGCGCGCCACCACTCGGTCCGCGTGTTGATCATGACCCGGCGCAGATAGGCGTCCGCCAGCCGCTTGTCGGCTATGCCGTCCCAGCGGCCGTACGTCCGGGCCAGTGCCGTCTGGAGCAGGTCCTGGGCGTCGACCGGGTCCGGGACCAGCCGGCGGGCGCTGCGCAACAGCGCGTCCTGCCGAGTGCGCACGTACTCCTCGAACCCGAGCACCTCGGCCACCTCGCCCTGCTCCATGATCAACGCCTCCATCCCCGTTTTTCTGTCCCTGCGCCCCTCTGTCGGGCACAGAAATGAAGCTACGGAGGCGTTGTCACGGGGCTGTCCGAAGCAGCCTGCGGTGAACGCTCGGCTGTCCGTCGGTTGTGTAACGGAAGTAGGAAACAGTTAAAAGCGCAGCTCAGATGGGGTAGGTATGGGGTGATTTGCCTGCCGGAGGGCCGAGCGCAGCTGTGATCCGTCTGTGCGCCGGGCTGTGAGCCCGCTGTACGTCAGCTCAGCGGCAGCCGGTACAGGCCGCCCGGCAGCGGCTCCACCAGACCGTCGGCGACCAGGCCGTCCAGGGCCCGGGCGCGCTGCACCGGCTCGTGCCACACCCGGTCGAGCAGCGCCTGCGGGACAGGCGCGTGCGCCTCGCGCAGTACGGCGAGCAGCTTGCCGCGCACCTGACGGTCGGTACCGGCGTACGTCTGGCCGCGCCGCGGCGGGCCCTCGTGCTCCGGCTTGCCCGCCAGCCGCCACGCGCACTGCGCGGCGATCGGGCAGCGGTTGCAGCCCTCGTTCTTGGCCGTGCACACCAGCGCGCCCAGCTCCATCGACGCGGCGGCCCAGCGGGCGGCGATCCGCTCGTCGTCCGGGAGCAGGGCCCGCGCCAGCCTGCGCTCGGCGGCCGTCGTCGCGTTCGGCGGGTACTGCACGCCGATGACCGCGCGAGCGAACACCCGGCGCACGTTGGTGTCGAGCACGGCATGCCGCTGCCCGTACGCGAACGACGCCACGGCCGCCGCCGTGTACTCGCCGATGCCGGGCAGCGCGAGGAGCTGGGCGTGGTCGGTGGGTACGTCGCCGCCGTGGCGTTCCGTTATGGCGACGGCGGCGCCGTGCAGGCGCAGGGCGCGGCGCGGGTAGCCGAGCCGGCCCCAGGCGCGCACGGCCTCGCCGGGGGCCTCCTTGGCGAGGTCGGCGGGGCGCGGCCAGCGGGCCAGCCACTGCTCGTAGACGGGCAGCACGCGGTTGACCGGGGTCTGCTGGAGCATGAACTCGCTGACCATCACGCCCCACGCGCCGGCCTCCGGCCGCCGCCAGGGCAGGTCGCGCGCGTGCTCGTCGAACCAGGCGATGACGGGGGAATGGAGGTGCTCTCCGCGGATCTCTCCGCGCGGAGAGCCGGGGAGGGCCTCGGTGGGGCTGGTGTGCGGGGGCTTCGTGGGAGCAGTCATGGCAGTTCCGATCCTGCCATGTCGGGACGGATCGACCGTGCTGCTGCGAAGCGTTTCGCGGGGCGGCAGACCACGGCCACTTGTGCGAGCGGCGCGGTCCCGCAGGCTCTGCACGGTGCCCGGTGCACCCAACTGACGTACGTTCGCAGGACGTTTCCGGGATGATGATCCGGAAAAGTTGTGGCTCCAGGCGGCGGGTGGGGCCAGTGACGGCACCGATCTCTCGTACAGTTTGCGCCGTGGGATCTCTGCGCAATCCGGTCGGGCCGCTTCCCTCCTCCATCTACTGGCGACGGAGGGTCGTCCTGCTGTCCGTGGTCGCCCTGCTGGCCCTGCTGGTCACCTGGGTCGTGACGTCCGGTGGCGGCGGAAGCGGCACCGGCGCGAACGGCTCCGACGGCAAGAATCCCGCGCCCTCCATCACGCCGGGGCCGTCCGGTTCCGGGCCGGCGATCTCCGAAGCGCCGGGCGGGCGTGACGAGTCGGGCGACGAGGGTTCCGGCGGGAGCGGCGCCGGGGGCGGGTCCGGCGACGGTACGGGTGACAGTTCCGGTGCGGGTTCGAGTGCGGGGTCGGGTGACGACGGTGGGTCCGACGCCTCGGGTGGTGGCGGGTCCGGCAGTACGGCCGCGGGTGCCTCCGGGGGCGGTGTCGGTACGGGCGAAACGGTGCCGGCCGGGTCCTCGCTGCCCAACTGCACCGCGAACGCCGTGACGTTGACGCTGCGCAGTGTGCGCAACGCGTACTCACCGGACGAGACGCCCGCGTTCCGGCTGACCGCGAAGAACACCTCCGGCAGTGACTGCAAGGTCGATCTCGGGCCGAAGAGTGCGGTGCTGACGGTTACTCAGGCTGCGGGCGACGACACGTACTGGTCGTCTGCCGACTGCCCCAAGGGTGCGGGGAGCCTGCTGTACCGGGTGCCGGCGGGGAGCAGTATCACGTACACCGTGCAGTGGGACCGCAGGCCGAGTGCCCCGGAGTGCGGGACGCCTCCGGCGGGGGTGGCCGGGGCGGGGACGTATCTGCTGGAGGGGAAGACGGCGGGGTTCGGGACGTTGCGGACGTCGTTCGTGCTGGACGCGGATTAGCGCTCCGCGGGGAGGGCGGGTGCGTTGTGGTCATGTGCGGCGCCGTAGTGGCTGGTCGCGCAGTTCCCCGCGCCCCTTCAGGCGCTGCCCAGCCGTCGGCTCCAGACGTACCGCTCCAGGATCTCTAGACGTACCGCTCCAAGATCGACGACTCCGCCAACCGTGACAGGCCCTCCCGTACGCTGCGTGCCCGGGCCTCGCCCACGCCGTCCACCGTCTGGAGGTCGTCGACGCTCGCGGCGAGGAGTTTCTGCAGGCCGCCGAAGTGTTCCACCAGCCGGTCGATGATGGCGCCCGGCAGGCGCGGCACCTTGGCCAGCAGCCGGAAGCCGCGCGGTGAGACCGCGGAGTCGAGGGCTTCGGGGGAGCCGGTGTAGCCCAGTGCCCGGGCCACCGTCGGCAGTTCGAGCAGCTCGGCGTGGCTGAGGGCGTCCAGCTCGGCCAGCGCCTCGTCCACCGTGCGTGAGCGCTTGGCCGTGGGCTCGGGGACGTAGTCCCGGACGACCAGCTCGCGCTCGGGCTCCACGCCCGCGATCAACTCGTCCAGCTGGAGCGCGAGCAGCCGCCCGTCGGTGCCCAGCTCCACCACGTACTCGGCGATTTCGGTCGCGATCCGGCGCACCATCTCCAGCCGCTGCGCCACCGCCGAGACGTCCCGGACCGTCACCAGGTCCTCGATCTCCAGCGCGGACAGCGTGCCCGCGACCTCGTCGAGGCGGAGCTTGTAGCGCTCCAGGGTCGCGAGGGCCTGGTTGGCGCGGGACAGGATCGCCGCGGAGTCCTCCAGGACGCGGCGCTGGCCGTCGACGTAGAGGGCGATCAGCCGCATGGACTGGGAGACCGAGACCACCGGGAAGCCGACCTGCTTGCTGACCCGGTCGGCCGTGCGGTGCCGGGTGCCGGTCTCCTCGGTCGGGATCGTGGGGTCGGGGACCAGCTGGACGCCCGCCCGGAGGATCTTCGACAGGTCGGAGGAGAGCACGATGCCGCCGTCGAGCTTGCACAGCTCGCGCAGCCGGGTCGCCGTGAACTCGACATCCAGCACGAAACCGCCCGTGCACATGGCCTCGACGGTCTTGTCGGAGCCGAGCACGATCAGGCCGCCGGTGTTGCCGCGCAGGACCCGCTCAAGGCCGTCACGCAGGGGCGTACCAGGTGCCACGGCGCTCAGCGAGGCGCGCATCAGGCCATCGGAACCGGCACTCCCACCGGACTTTCCGGGAGCTGCTGCCCGGTCGTTGGCTGCCACTGCACTCCTCCGGTCGCAGGTTCTGGGGCGCTCCCGGATCCGCACTCTGTTCGTACGGACGGGCGAGACCAGGGCAAAGTCTACCGGCGGTCCTCCTCGTCCCGGGGGGCCTCTCGGCGACGGGAGCGGGGCAGCACCCTCAGGGCGTCCCCTATGTCCGCGACTTCCAGGACCTTCATACCGGCCGGGACCTTGCCCGGGTCGCCCGGTACGAGGGCGTGCGTGAAGCCCAGCCGGTGCGCCTCCGCGAGCCTGCGCTGCACGCCGGTGACCCGTCTGACCTCGCCCGCGAGGCCGACCTCGCCGATCGCGACGAGGTTCTTCGGCAGCGGGGTGTCGCTGGCGGCGGAGGCCAGGGCGAGGGCGACGGCGAGGTCGGCGGCCGGTTCGGAGAGCTTCACGCCGCCGACCGTCGCGGAGTAGATGTCCCGTTTGCCCAGGGCGCTGATCCGACCGCGCTGCTCCAGCACCGCCAGCATCATCGAGACGCGGGAGGTCTCCAGGCCGGACGTCGTACGGCGCGGGGAGGGGATCTGGGAGTCGACCGTGAGCGCCTGGACCTCGGCCACCAGGGGGCGGCGGCCCTCCAGGGTGACGGTCAGGCAGGTGCCGGGGACGGGCTCGGCGCGCCGGGTGAGGAACAGGCCGCTGGGGTCGGCGAGGCCGATGATGCCCTCGTCGTGCAGCTCGAAGCAGCCGACCTCGTCGGTCGTGCCGTACCGGTTCTTGACACCGCGTACGAGCCGCAGGCGTGCGTGCCGGTCGCCCTCGAAGTGCAGGACGACGTCGACGAGGTGCTCCAGGAGGCGGGGGCCCGCGATGGCGCCGTCCTTGGTGACATGGCCGACCAGGAGCGTGGACATGCCGCGTTCCTTCGAGGCGCGGATCAGGGCGCCGGCCACCTCGCGGACCTGGGCCATGCCGCCGGGGGCGCCGTCGATCTCCGGGGAGGCGACCGTCTGCACCGAGTCCATGATCAGCAGCGACGGCTTCACCGCGTCCAAGTGGCCGAGCACGGCGGCCAGATCCGTCTCGGCGGCGAGATAGAGGTGGTCGTCGATGGCGCCGATGCGGTCGGCGCGCAGCCGGACCTGGCTCGCCGACTCCTCGCCGGTCACATAGAGGGTGCGGTGCTCGTCGCTCGCCGACTTGGCCGCCACGTCCAGCAGCAGCGTCGACTTGCCGACGCCGGGCTCGCCCGCGACCAGCACCACCGCGCCGGGCACCAGGCCGCCGCCGAGTACCCGGTCCAGCTCGGGCACCCCGGTCGAACGGGCCGTCGCCTGCCGTCCGTCGACCTGCCCGATGGGCAGCGCGGACGTGGTGACGCGCCCCGGCGCCGTGGTCCGCACCGCGGGCGCGCCGTACTCCTCGATCGTCCCCCAGGCCTGGCACTCGGGGCACCGACCGAGCCATTTGGCCGTCTGCCAGCCGCATTCGGTGCAGCGGTAGGACGGGCGGTCCTTGGTGGTCTTCGTACGGGCAGCCATGGACGAAACCGTAGCCTCCGCCACTGACAGCCGGGACCGGCGCGTATGCCTCCTTCGCGCCCGGCCACGCGCCCGTACGCACCCCCGAACCGGCCGCCCGTCATGAACGAGCCATGGAATACAGGGTTCCTGTCCCCTTATGAGGGATCGTTTCACCCGTACGGATTAAAAGTGCTCATCAGGGCAGAAGCCGCAACCCCCCGCCGCCTACGGTCGCCGGGTGATGAGCAGCAGCCCGGACACCACGACCCGCACCACTGGCGCCCATCGTGCGCGCCGCGATGCGCGTGACCGCGCTGCGGCGCGCACATTGGTGCAACGGCCGCCCGCGCGCTACGAGCCGTATCTGGACGGACTGTTCACGTACTGCCTGTCCGTGCTGTGCGACCACGACGCGGCCACCGCCGCCCTGGGCGAGGTCCTCGCGCTCGCCGAGCGCCGCGGCCAGCGCGCTCCACAGGCCGCCGGTGACCGCCGGGCCTGGCTGTACGCGCTGGCCCGCTGGGCATGCCTGTGCAAGCTGGCCGAGGCCAAGCAGAAACGTCAGGCCACCCACGCGGCGGGCCGACCCGGCACCGAGCGAAAACGCGCCACGCGGTCCAATACGCCCCCCGTCTCCGAGGAGGTGCACGAGCAGCGCCGGCGCGAACTCGCCCTGCTCGCCTGGCCGGAGGCGGCAGGCACCACCCCCGAGCAGCGCGAGGCGCTCGAACTGGCCGTGCGCCACCACCTGGCCGCCCACGAGGTCGCCGCGGTCCTCGGCCTGGACCTCGCCGCCGCCCGCGACCTGCTCGCCTCCGCCGCCTGCGAGGTGGAACGCACGCGTGCGGCCCTCGCCGTCGTCGAGACCGGCGCCTGTCCGAGCGTCGCCCGCCTCACCGGCGACCACCAGCTGGTGCTCAGCACCGCCCTGCGCAAGGAACTGGTCCGGCACGTCGACGACTGCCCCCGCTGCCGCCGCACCGCCGAGCGCGCGCTTCCCGGCCGCTGGCCCGGCGCCGGCCCGACCCCCGCCCAGCTGCCCGTGCTGGAGGCCCCCCGCGCGGCCCTGCACATGGCCATGGCGCACCACCCACGCGCGCGGGGCACCGCCCCCCGCTTCGACCGGCGCGGCTTTCCGATGGACCCCAAGGACCGCGCCGCCCGCAGAGACCGCCTCCGCGCGCGTGCCGTCACCACCACCGTCGTCGCCACCGTGGTGGCCGCCCCCGTCCTCGCCCTGTGGTCCGCCTACCGGGGTGCGCCGATCACCGGTGAGGGCGGGGGCGGCCGCGGGGCCACCGCCAGCCGGGACGACGGCCCCGGCGCCCTCGGCGGCGAGGCGGCGGACGGCGGCTACGAGAACGCCGGCAACGCCAGCACCAGCCCCGGCGGTCGTTTCTCCCAGGGCAACAAGCCGGACGTGTCGGTGGAGGTCATCAGCGTCGCCGGAGCCGGTGAGAGGAGCGCGGGCCGGCTCCGGGTGACCGCGGGCACCACCGGCGACACCACCGTCATCACCCTCACCGCGTCCGGCCCCGCCCCCGTCCGCTGGTCCGCGAGCACGGCCGCCTCCTGGCTCTATCTCAGCCAGTCCTCGGGAACCCTCCGCCCCGGCGAGACGTTGACGATCAAGGTGTACGTCGACCAGCTGCGCGAGCCGTCCGGGTACTGGAGCGCACGGGTCGCGCTCGCACCCGTCGGCGCGGTCGTCTCCATCCAGGGGTACGGCAGCGCACCCACCCCGTCCGACCCCGGCCCCGCCCCTGACCCCCGGCCGAGCACCCCGGGCGACCCCAGTCAGCCGCCCCTGCCCGGCCCGGACCCGACGCCCACGACCCCGGCCCCGCCCGATCCCACACCGAGCACCCCGACCACACCGCCGCCCGACCCCGAGCCCACCCCCAGCGCCACCAACCCTTCCGACCCGGGAAGCCCGACACCGCCTCCCGGCGACGGCGGCGCCCCCGACCCCAGCACGTCCTAGATGTGCCGGCCGCCGCGTCAGTCCACCGGATCCGCCGGATGCGGTGCGAGCAGGGGCAGCTGCGACGCCAGCCGCTGCTCGCAGAGCTCGACCAGACGGTCGTACCCCGCCTTGCCCATCAGCTCGGTCAGCTCCGCCCGGTAGGAGACGTACACCGGCTCGCCCGCGCCGTGCGCCGAGGTCGCCGACGTGCACCACCAGTGCAGGTCGTGGCCGCCCGGACCCCAGCCCCGGCGGTCGTACTCACCGATCGAGATCTGCAGCACGCGCGTGTCGTCAGGCCGGTCGATCCAGTCGTAGGTGCGCCGGATCGGCAACTGCCAGCACACGTCCGGCTTGGTCTCCAGCGGCTCGCGGCCCTCCCGCACGGCGAGGATGTGCAGCGAGCAGCCCGCGCCGCCCGCGAAGCCGGGCCGGTTCTGGAAGATGCACGAGCCCTGGTAGGGCCGGGTCTGGCGGGAGCCCTCGTCGTCCTTCGAGACCCAGCCGTTCCGGGTGCCCTCGGAGTGGTTCTGCCAGATCTCCGGCGTGAGCCTCGCCACATGCTCGGCGACCCGCCGCTCGTCGTCCTCGTCGGAGAAGTGGGCGCCCAGGGTGCAGCACCCGTCGTCCGCGCGGCCCGCCTGGATGCCCTGGCAGCCGCTGCCGAAGATGCAGTTCCAGCGAGAGGTGAGCCATGTCAGATCGCAGCGGAACACCTGCTCGTCGTCCGCCGGATCCGGGAACTCCACCCACGCGCGCGGGAAGTCGAGGCCCTTCTCGTCGGCTGCCGGGACGGCCGGGGCCTGCTTCGACTTCTTCGGTGCTGTCGCCTGCGAAGAATCCCGGGCAGACCCCTTGGCCGATGTGGCCTTCTTGTCCGCCTTGTCGGTCTTCGCCTTTTTCGTCTTTGGCACCCGTCCAGGGTAAGTCGCCCGCGGCCGGTTCCGGGACCGCCTCGGGGACGGGGCACAGCGCGGCTGGCAGTAGCGTTCCGTACATGAGACTCGGTGTCCTCGACGTGGGAAGCAACACGGTGCATCTGCTGGTGGTGGACGCACACCCCGGCGCGCGCCCGCTGCCCGCGCACTCGCACAAGGCGGAACTGCGCCTCGCCCAACTCCTCGACGAGGCCGGTGCCATCGGCCCCGAGGGGGTCGACAAGCTGATCGCGGTCATCCATGACGCGCTCCAGGCTGCCGAGGACAAGGGCGTCGAGGAACTCCTGCCGTTCGCCACCTCCGCCGTGCGGGAGGCCACCAACGCCGACGACGTCCTCGCGCGCGTGCAGCAGGAAACCGGCGTCGCCCTCCAGGTCGTCACCGGCCCCGAGGAGGCCCGGCTCACCTTCCTCGCCGCCCGCCGCTGGTTCGGCTGGTCGGCGGGCAAGCTGCTCGTCCTGGACATCGGCGGCGGCTCCCTGGAGATCGCCTACGGCATCGACGAGGAACCCGACGCGGCCGTCTCGCTACCGCTCGGCGCCGGCCGGCTCACCTCCGGCTGGCTGCTCGCCGACCCGCCCGCTACCGACGACATACGCGCGCTGCGCCGCCACGTCCGCGCCGAGATCGCGCGCACGGTGGGCGAGTTCACCCGCTTCGGCGCCCCCGACCACGTGGTCGCCACCTCCAAGACCTTCAAGCAGCTCGCCCGCATCTGCGGCGCCGCCCGCTCCGCCGAGGGCCTCTACGTCCAGCGCGAACTCAAACGGCAGTCCCTGGAGTCCTGGGTACCGCGCCTGTCCGGCATGACCGCGGAGGAACGCGCCGACCTCCCCGGCGTCTCGGATGCCCGAGCGGGCCAGCTCCTCGCGGGCGCGCTGGTGGCGGAGGCGGCGATGGACCTGTTCGGCGTGGAGACGCTGGAGATCTGCCCGTGGGCACTGAGGGAGGGCATCATCCTGCGTCGCCTGGATCACATGGGGTCGGATGACGATCACATGGGGCAAGGATGAAACGAGCGGCTGGGCGTCGCCGGAAAGGGGGCGCGGGGAACTGCGCGACCAGCCCACGACAACCCGCTCCCGCCCACGGCGACAGAGACCAACGGTGAATAGGCGCACACCAACCCCGGCCCACCCCCCAGACCCACGTACCCTGTCTCCGTGGCAGAACCAGTCGTACGCATCCCGGATGCGAAGGTCGCCCTCTCGACGGCCTCCGTCTATCCGGAGTCGACGGCGACGGCCTTCGAGATCGCCGCACGCCTCGGGTACGACGGCGTAGAGGTCATGGTGTGGAACGAACCCGTCAGCCAGGACATCGAGGCCCTGCGCCGACTGAGCGACTTCCACCAGATCCCGATCCTCGCCGTACACGCCCCCTGCCTGCTCATCACGCAGCGCGTCTGGTCCACCGACCCCTGGGTCAAACTCCAGCGCGCCCGGGCGGCCGCCGAGAAGCTCGGCGCCGGCACCGTCGTCGTCCACCCCCCGTTCCGCTGGCAGCGCCAGTACGCGCGCGACTTCGTCGCCGGGATCTGGCGGATGGCGAACGAGACAGATGTGCGGTTCGCCGTCGAGAACATGTACCCCTGGCGCTACCGCGACCGCGAGATGCTCGCCTACGCCCCCGACTGGGACGTCACCAAGGACGACTACCGGCACTTCACGATCGATCTCAGCCACACCGCGACCGCCCGCACCGACGCCCTGCACATGATCGACCGCATGGGCGACCGCCTCGGCCACGTCCACCTCGCCGACGGCGGCGGTTCCAACAAGGACGAGCACCTGGTCCCCGGCCGCGGCACCCAGCCCTGCGCCGAGCTGCTGGAACGTCTCGCCCTCAGCGGTTTCGACGGCCATGTCGTCATCGAGGTCAACACCCGCCGTGCCATGTCCAGCGCCGAGCGCGAGGCCGACCTCGCCGAGGCTCTGGCCTTCACCCGGCTCCACCTGGCCTCCTCCGTGAAGGTGCCCCGGCGATGACCGGCGCGACCGCCCGCAGGCGCGGCAGGCCCCCGCGTACGGAGTCCGGCGACACCCGCGACCGCATCCTCGCCGCGGCCCGCGAGGAGTTCTCCGAGCGGGGCTACGAGAAGACGTCGGTACGCGGCATCGCCAAGGCGGCGGGCGTGGACTCGGCGCTGGTGCATCACTACTTCGGCACCAAGGAGCAGGTCTTCCAGGAGGCGCTGGAGGCGGTCTTCGCGCCCGCGCTGAAGGCACCGGACGTGATCTTCGAGGGGCCGGCCGAGGGGGTCGGCGAGCGGTTCGCCCGGTTCCTGTTCGGCATCTGGGAGAACCCCGTCACCCGGACCCCGCTGCTCGCCGTCGTACGGTCCGCCGTGACCAACGAGGTGGCGGCGTCCGTCTTCCGCCGCCTCGTCGCCGCCCAGCTGCTGCGCCGGGTCGCCTCGCAGCTCGGCCTGCCCGACGCCGAGCTGCGCGCCGAGCTGGCGGCCGCGCAGCTGGTCGGGGTGGCCATCATGCGGTACGTGATCAAGCTGGAGCCGCTCGCCTCGGCCGACGTCGAAGTGATCATCAAGCGCATCGCGCCGGTCGTACAAGGACACCTGACCGGTCCCTGACGGCCGTCAGACGACCCGCAGCGGACTCCCCTGAGACACGCATCCCGCATTCCGGACACCGTGTCCATCCCTTGGAGCACCGGCGTAGGCTCATAGCAGTCAGATTTCTCCGAAGGAGCGAGCGACGATGCCCGAGCTGAGGTCCCGCACAGTCACCCACGGACGCAATATGGCGGGCGCCCGCGCCCTTATGCGCGCCTCCGGTGTACCCGGTGCGGACATCGGCCGGAAGCCGATCATCGCGGTGGCGAACTCCTTCACCGAGTTCGTGCCCGGCCACACGCACCTCCAGCCCGTCGGCCGGATCGTCAGCGAGGCGATCCGGGAGGCTGGCGGCATCCCGCGCGAGTTCAACACGATCGCCGTCGACGACGGCATCGCGATGGGTCACGGCGGCATGCTCTACAGCCTGCCCTCCCGCGACCTGATCGCGGACAGCGTGGAGTACATGGTCGAGGCGCACTGCGCCGACGCCCTGGTCTGCATCTCCAACTGCGACAAGATCACCCCGGGCATGCTGAACGCGGCGCTCCGCCTCAACATCCCCACGGTCTTCGTCTCCGGCGGCCCGATGGAGTCCGGCCGCGCCACGCTGGTCGACGGCACGGTCCGCACCCTCGACCTGGTCGACGCGATCTCCGACGCAGTGAACGACAAGATCTCGGACGAGGACATCCTCCGTATCGAGGAGAACGCCTGTCCGACCTGCGGCTCCTGCTCCGGCATGTTCACCGCCAACTCGATGAACTGCCTGACCGAGGCCATCGGCCTCTCCCTGCCCGGCAACGGCTCGGTCCTGGCCACCCACACCGCGCGCAAGCGGCTCTACGTCGACGCCGCCCGCACGGTCATGGACATCACCCGGCGCTACTACGAGCAGGACGACGACACGGTCCTGCCCCGCTCCATCGCCACCTTCGCCGCCTTCGAGAACGCGATGGCCCTCGACATCGCGATGGGCGGCTCGACCAACACGATCTTGCACCTGCTGGCCGCCGCCCAGGAGGCGGAGGTCCCCTTCGGCCTGGAGCAGATCGACGCCGTCTCGCGCCGTGTGCCGTGCCTGGCGAAGGTCGCGCCGAACGTCGCCAAGGACCGCACGTACTACATGGAGGACGTGCACCGCGCCGGCGGCATCCCCGCCCTGCTGGGCGAACTGCACCGCGGGGGCCTGCTCAACGAGGACGTGCACGCCGTCCACAGCCCGTCGCTCGCCGACTGGCTCAAGACCTGGGACGTCCGCGGCGGCTCGCCCTCCGCCGAGGCCGTGGAACTGTGGCACGCGGCCCCGGGGTGTGTGAGGTCGGCTGAGGCCTTCTCCCAGTCCGAGCGCTGGGAGGCGCTGGACGAGGACGC
The DNA here is from genome assembly GCF_006539505.1 of Streptomyces spinoverrucosus. GTDB lineage: Bacteria > Actinomycetota > Actinomycetes > Streptomycetales > Streptomycetaceae > Streptomyces > Streptomyces spinoverrucosus. Next base: position 9,030 of record NZ_BJND01000079.1, on the reverse strand, counting down.
CGAGGGCGGCTGCATCCGCTCCGTCGAACACGCGTACTCGAAGGACGGTGGCCTGGCGGTCCTCAAGGGCAACCTCGCCGTCGACGGCTGCGTGGTGAAGACCGCCGGTGTCGACGAGTCGATCTGGACCTTCGAGGGCCCCGCGGTCGTCTGCGAGTCGCAGGAGGAGGCCGTCGAGAAGATCCTCAACAAGCAGGTGACCGACGGCGACGTCGTCGTCATCCGGTACGAGGGCCCCAAGGGCGGCCCCGGTATGCAGGAGATGCTCTACCCGACGTCCTTCCTCAAGGGCCGCGGCCTCGGCAAGACCTGCGCGCTGATCACGGACGGCCGCTTCTCCGGCGGCACGTCGGGTCTGTCGATCGGCCACGCGTCCCCCGAGGCGGCGTCCGGCGGCACCATCGCCCTCGTCGAGGACGGCGACCGCATCCGCATCGACATCCCGAACCGCTCGGTCGAGCTGCTCGTCGACGAGGCGGAACTGGCGCGCCGGGAGCAGGCGTTGAATGGGGCGTACGCCCCCAAGAACCGTGACCGCAAGGTGTCCGCCGCCCTGCGCGCGTACGCCGCGATGGCGACCAGCGCGGACAAGGGCGCGGTGCGGGACGTGAGCAAGCTGGGCTGAGGGGCGTGAGTGAGGGGGGCCGCCTGTGAGGGCGGCCCCTTTCGCTACCCGGCGGGACTTCCCCAAGGGGCCTCGTCACCGGGGGACGCCCCGAGGCGTCTCACCACCCCGCCACACCGCCCCCGTCCACCGCGAACAACACCCCGTCCGGCGCCCCCGCGAACACCTTCCCGTCCCCCACCACCGGCAACGGCAACCCCGACACCACCGACCCCCGAGCCGCCCCCGGCCGCGCGTCCGTCTGCCCCAGCAACGCCCCCTTCACGGCGTCGACCGCGACGACCCGCCCGTCCCCGGCGCTGAAGTACAGCCGCTTCCCGGCCACGACCGGCGCCGACGGGAAACTCACGGACGTCTCCAGCCGCCACCGCTGCTCCGACGTACCGGTGTCCACCGCGGTCAGCGCCCCGTCCGCGCCCAGCAGATACACCGTCTCCTGCGCCACGACCGCCTGCGCCCCCGCCACCGGGAAGCGCAGGTCGATCCGGCGCTGGGTGCCCTGCGTGACGTCGTACCGCACGACGGCATCCGTGTCCGCGTACGCCGCGGACGTCGACGAGAACCACAGCACGCCCTCCCGCGCACCCACCAGGCTCAAAGCCCCCGCCAGCCGCCGCTGCCACCGCACCGCGCCGGTCTCCGGCTCCACGGCGGTGACGCGCGTCCCGGTGCCGTCCGCGGTCACGGCGTACGCGACCCGTCCGCCGTACGACTGGAACACCGGCTGGGTGAGCCCGCCGACCTTGTGCCGCCACTTGCGTTCGCCGGTGGCCGCGTCCAGCGCGGTGACCGTCGAGTCGGGGCCGGTGAGCAGGACGAACCCGCCGACGTGTGCGATCCGGCCGTCGTAGCGGGCGATGTCGTAGCTCCAGCGGGTCCGGCCGGTCGCCGGGTCGAGCGCGGCGAGCCGCCGGCTGCCCTCGGAGACGACGTGCAGCAGGCCGCCCGCGAGGACCGGCGGCTGTACGCTCCCGTCGGCGCGCTGGTCCGAGCCCGCCCGCGCCCACTTCACCTCGCCGTCGAGGGGATCGACGGCGGCGGCCAGGACGCCGGGGCGCGTGCAGTACAGCGCGCTGCCGCCGTACGTGCACTGCGGCATCCCGCTCGCCTCGACGCCCGGCGCGCTCAGCTCGACGTCCCAGGCCCGGAACCGCTGGGCCTGCACCTGCCCGGCGGGCGCCTCGGTCCCGTCGGTCCCGGCCAGCACGAGGGCCCCGGCCCCGAGCGCGAGCACGGCGGCCCCCGCGACGGCCGCCATCCACCGTCGCCTGGCCTTGCTCTTCGGCGGTACGTCCGTGCCGGCGGCGTCCGGGACAGCGGGCACCCGGCGCCGACGGTGGGTGGGCAGGTCGTCGCTGGGGCGCTCGCCGGGGGAGTTGCCGGGGCGTTCGCCGAGGGGTTCGAACAGCTGCTCGCCCGTGCGCTGTTCGGGGATGAAGGCCTGGGTGTCGTACGACGCCGACAGCGACCGCAGCTCCGCCATCAGCACGTCCGGGGTGGGCCGGTCCTCCGGCTCCTTGGCCAGACAACGGGCGACGAGCGGCGTGAGCTCCTGCGGCACGCCTGTCAAGTCCGCCTCTTCATGGACGACCTGATACGCCACCAAGTACGGGCTGTCGGAGTCGAACGGCCCGCTGCCCGTCGCCGCGTGCACGATGACCGACCCGAGCGCGAACACATCGGCGGCCGGTCCGACATCCCGCGGCCTGCGGAACTGCTCCGGCGCCATGAACGGCGGCGTGCCGATCAGCTTGCCGGTCTCGGTGCGCAGTTCGCTGTCCGAGGGCCGGGAAATGCCGAAGTCGATGACTTTCGGCCCGTCCTCGGCGAGCAGCACATTGCTGGGCTTGAGATCGCGGTGCACCACTCCGGCCCGATGGATGTCCCGCAACGCCTCCGCCAGCCCCGCCATCAACTGCCGCAGCCGGGCAGGAGGCAGGGCGCCATTCCGCTTCACATACGCGGAGAGGGTCGGCCCGGGGATGAACAGCGTCGCCATCCACGGCCGCTCGGCATCCGGATCGGCGTCGACGACCGGCGCGGTGAACGCACCGCTGACCCGCCGGGCCGCCCCGACCTCCTGCCGGAACCGCCCCCGGAACTCGGGATCCTGCGCGAACTCCGCGTGCACGACCTTCACGGCCAGCCGCAACCCCGAGGCCGACCGCGCCAGATGGACCACGCCCATGCCGCCGGACCCGAGCTGTGCCTCCAGCAGATACTGTCCGGCGTACTGCGGAGATTCCGCTTCCGCATTCGCACCGGTGCTGCGCCATGGCGGCATCTCTCACCCCCGGATGTCCGTCCGCACGCGCGACGCGCTGAGCCTAGTCGATGGTGCGTGCGAAACCCCTGTGGCTTGCTAGCCTCGGTGCGCCAGACATTTTTGGCGTGAACTGTTCACAGGCATCCAAACGGGGGAGGCCGACATGGCCACGGACAACATAGAGATCTCGGACGCGGGCGAGCAGGAGACGGCACCGACGGCGGAAGCGACTGTGACGGCGGAGGCCGCCGCGCCCCGAGTCCGCGCCTACCCGGTCGCCCCCGGCGTCCGGCTCAACGTCCGCAGCGGTCCCGGCACCAACTACCGCATCGTCCGCGTCCTGCCCGAGGGCACCACCGTCCCGATCTACTGCCAGCGCCCCGGCGAAACCGTCACCGGCCCCTACGGCACCACCCCCATCTGGGACTGCATCGCCAACTCCCAGTACGTCTCCGACGCCTACGTCAGGACCGGCAGCGACGGCTACGTCGCCCCGCGCTGCTCCTGACCACGACCTGGGGCCCGTCGCCCACCCGGGAGCCATAATCGACCCGTGAGCGACAACCAGAACGGCACCCCGGACCGGCCCACGGGCGGCGGGCCCCGCCCCGAACCCCTCCGCTTCTTCGGTACGACCTGGGTCGACCACGACCACGGCTACACCGCCCGCCGCATCGCCGCGTCCGTCGGCTCCCTCGCCGCGGCCGTCGCCGCCTGCCTGGTGCTCCGCTTCGCCTACGAGGGCATCCAGCTCGCCGAGACGGGCAGCTTCGTCCCGCTCCTGGTCGTCGTCATGTTCGCGGTCTGCAGCTCGCTCGCCTTCCGGCACACCTGGGAAGGCTTCACCAAGCGCCACGACCCCGACCGCCAGTCCGCCCTCCGCGGCCTCCTCGCCATCGGCTTCGTCGGCTCCCTCCTCGCCTACTTCGTCCGCTCCCTAGTCGAGGCCCCCGGCGAAAAACTCCACCGCGAGGAATACGAAACGGCCCTCCAGGACCACAAGAAACGCACCGCCCGCCGCACCGGCAACCCCGCAAAGAGGCGCCGCCGCGACTGAGGTGCCTTGGCCTGCCATCGCGGCGAGGCGGGCGACCCTGTCCTCCCCGCCCCACCCCGGCCACCATGTCCCCATGGCCACCTCAACGACGCCCCCGCCCCCCTCCCACCCCTCCCGCGCTCAATCCTTCAACGCCGTCGCAGCCCAGTACGCCGCGAACCGCCCCTCCTATCCGCCCGCCCTCTTCGACGCCATCGAGGAACTGGCGGGGCGCCCCCTCGCCGGTGCGCGTGTGGTGGACGTCGGCGCCGGTACCGGCATAGCCACCGCCCTGCTGCACGACCGGGGCGCCGACGTGGTGGCCGTCGAACCCGGCGACGGCATGTCCGCCCACTTCCGCCGCACCCGCCCCGGCATCCCGATCGTCCGAGGCAACGGCAACGCCCTCCCCCTCACCGACGCCTGCGCGGACTTCATCACCTACGCCCAGGCCTGGCACTGGACCGACCCTGCCCATTCGGTGCCGGAGGCGCTCCGAGTGCTGCGCCCGGGCGGTGCGCTGGCGCTGTGGTGGAACACCAGCGCCCTCGACGTGCCGTGGATCGACGAGCAGCAGCTGCGGATCGAGCAGCACTTCGATGTCGACGCCGCCCGTTGGAAGAAGGACGCGAGCGACTCCCACGTGGCCGACCCCTCCGGCCGCCTCGACTTCGCGCACCGCCGGGTCCGCTGGAGCCGCCGCGTCCCGGTCGACACGCACCTGGCCAACATCGGCAGCCACTCGGCCTTCCTGGTCCGGGGCGAGGAGTACAGCCGCGCCTTCCTGACCGAGGAGCGGGCCCGCCTGCTCGCCGTCTTCCCGGACGGGATCGTGGAGGAGGCCTACGACGTGGAGCTCCTGGTCGCCACCGCCCCCTGACCCCACCTCACGGCGGGTCAGCCGCTCTCACCTCCAGTCCCCTCCCGACGCCCCTTCTCCAGGGCCACCGCCGCGCCCGCGTGGGGGCGAATCACAGCAACCGAACCCCGCGCCCGCCTCACCACCCCCACCCCTGCGCCGCCAAGCGCCCGAACTTGACGCCACCCACCCCCAGGAGCATTATTCATCGCATGATGAATTACTCGGCCGGCCCACCCCACCCCACGGCCAGCCAAACCACCCCCGGAACCACCCACACCCCCGCCATCCGCGCCGAAGACCTCACCGTCGTCCGCGGCCCCCGCACAGTCCTGCGCGCACTGAACTTCAACGTCCCGCGCGGCCAGATCACCGGCCTCCTCGGCCCCTCCGGCTGCGGCAAGTCCACCCTCATGCGCGCCATCGTCGGCACCCAGGCAAAAGTCACCGGCACCCTCGACGTCCTCGGCCGCCCCGCCGGCCACCGCACCCTGCGCACCCGCATCGGCTACGTCACCCAGGCCCCCTCCGTCTACGACGACCTCACCGTCCGTCAGAACCTCGACTACTTCGCCGCGATACTCGACCCCGGCCGCACGGCCACCGACCGCCGCCACGACGTCGACCGCGTCCTCACCGACGTCGACCTCAACAGCCACGCCGACGCCCTCGCCGGCAACCTCTCCGGCGGCCAGCGCAGCCGCGTCTCCCTCGCGGTCGCCCTCCTCGGCACCCCCGAACTACTGGTCCTCGACGAACCCACCGTCGGCCTCGACCCCGTCCTCCGCCGCGACCTGTGGAACCTCTTCCACGCCATCGCCGCCGACCGCGGCGCCACCCTCCTCATCTCCTCCCACGTCATGGACGAGGCCGAGCGCTGCCACCGCCTCCTCCTCATGCGCGAGGGCGAGATCCTCGCCGACGACACCCCGGACGCCCTGCGCGCCCGCACCGGCGCCGACACGGTCGAAGCCGCGTTCCTGCACCTCGTGGACGAGGCGAGCGCCGCGGCCCGCAACAAGGAGACGACCCGATGACCACGACCACGGCCACGGCGACCGCCCCCGCCCCCACCAGCGCCCTCAACGCATCCCGCACCACCGCGACCGCCGCCCGGGTCCTGCGCCAACTCGCCCACGACCCGCGCACGATCGCTCTGCTGCTCCTCATCCCCTGCCTGATGCTGATCCTGCTGCGCTACGTCTTCGACGGCAGCCCGCGCACCTTCGACAACATCGGCGCGTCCCTGCTGGGCATCTTCCCGCTGATCACGATGTTCCTGGTGACGTCCATCGCCACCCTGCGCGAACGCACCTCGGGCACCCTCGAACGCCTCCTCGCCATGCCCCTCGGCAAGGGCGACGTGATCGCCGGCTACGCCCTCGCCTTCGGCACACTCGCGATCATCCAGTCCGCCCTCGCCACGGGTCTCGCTCTCTGGCTCCTCGGCCTCGACGTCACCGGCTCCCCCTGGCTGCTTCTGCTGGTGGCCCTGCTCGATGCGCTCCTCGGCACAGCTCTCGGTCTCTTCGTCTCGGCCTTCGCGGCCTCGGAATTCCAGGCGGTCCAGTTCATGCCGGCAGTGATCTTCCCCCAGCTCCTCCTCTGCGGCCTCTTCACCCCGCGCGACAACATGCACCCCGTCCTTGAGGCCATCTCCAACGTCCTCCCCATGTCCTACGCCGTCGACGGCATGAACGAAGTCCTCAAGCACACCGACATGACGGCCAACTTCATCCGCGACGCCCTGATCGTCGCGGGCTGCGCCCTGCTCGTCCTCACCCTCGGCGCGGCGACGCTACGACGCCGAACCCCATGACCCACCGGGCGCGCACATTCCGCCCACCGGACAAGCGAGCCCGTTCCTTGCACCCGGTGCGAGGATGAATCCGGACGACGCAACCCCCGGAGGGCCCCGCACCATGACCCAGAAAGTCGCAGTCCTCGGCACCGGCAAGATCGGCGAAGCCCTGCTCAGCGGAATGATCCGCGCCGGCTGGACCCCCGCCGATCTCCTGGTCACCGCCCGCCGCCCGGAGCGGGCCGAGGAACTCCGCACCCGCTACGGAGTCACCCCGGTCACCAACCCGGAAGCCGCGAAGACCGCCGACACCCTGATCCTCACGGTCAAACCGCAGGACATGGGCACCCTCCTCGACGAACTCGCCCCTCACGTCCCCGCCGACCGCCTGGTCATCAGCGGCATGGCAGGCATCACGACCGCCTCCCTCGAAGCGCGCCTCGCCGCCGGCACCCCGGTCGTCCGCGTCATGACGAACACCCCCGCCCTCGTCGACGAGGCCATGTCCGTCATCTCCGCCGGCACCCACGCCAGCGAAGCCGACCTCGCCCACGCCGAGGAGATCTTCGGCGCCGTCGGCAAGACGCTCCGCGTCCCCGAGTCCCAGCAGGACGCCTGCACGGCCCTCTCCGGCTCCGGCCCGGCGTACTTCTTCTACCTGGTCGAAGCCATGACCGACGCCGGCATCCTGCTCGGCCTGCCCCGCGACAAGGCCCACGACCTCATCGTCCAGTCCGCGATCGGCGCGGCCACGATGCTCCGCGACAGCGGCGAACACCCGGTCAAGCTCCGCGAGAACGTCACGTCCCCCGCCGGCACCACCATCAACGCCATCCGCGAACTCGAGAACCACGGCGTACGAGCCGCACTCATCGCCGCCCTCGAAGCCGCCCGCGACCGCAGCCGCGAACTGGCCTCCGGCAACGGCAAGTGACGCCCGGCCGCCCCTGCCCAGGGGCGGCCCAAGCCCAGCCCCCTACGCAGTCACCCCGATATCGGCAGCCGCAGCCGCCGGCAACAACCCGATCGCCCGATACGCCGCATCCACGGTCGGCCGGGCCATCGCCCGAGCCCGCTCCGCACCATCACGCAGCACCCCCTCCACATAGCCAGGATCCGCACACAGCTCCCGATGCCTCTCCTGCACGGGCCTCAAGACCTCGACCACGGCCTCCGCGGTGTCCTTCTTCAAGGCGCCGTACGACTCATATACACCGCTCAGGCCCGATGGGTTCCCACCCGTGCACGCCGCCAGAATCTCCAGCAGATTCGCGACCCCGGGCCGCCCGTCCCGGTCGTACACGACCTCCCGCCCACTGTCGGTAACGGCCCGCATGACCTTCCTGCGCACCACATCCGGCTCATCGAGCACATAGACGATCCCGGGCCCGGAATCGTCGCTCTTGCCCATCTTCGACGTCGGATCCTGCAGGTTCATCACCCGCGCCGCGACCTGCGGAGGCGTGGCCCGAGGCACCACGAACGTATGCCCGTACCGCTGGTTGAACCGCACCGCCAGATCCCGCGCGAGCTCGACATGCTGCGTCTGGTCATCCCCCACCGGCACCTCATCGGTCCCGTACGCCAGGATGTCCGCCGCCATCAGCACGGGATACGTCAGCAGCGACAGCCGCACGCTCCCACCCCGTGCCCGCTCCCGCGCGGCCTTCTCCTTGTACTGGATCATCCGCCGCATCTCGCCGTCGGTCGCCACGCACTCCAGCAGGTACGACAGCCGCGCGTGCTCATCGACGTGACTCTGTACGAAGACGGTGCACCGCTCCGGATCCAGCCCCGCCGCCAGCAACAACGTCGCCGCCTGCCGACTCAGCCGACGCACCCGCGCCGGATCGTGCTCCACGGTCAGCGCATGCAGATCGACGATGCAGAACAACGCGTCCGCCTGGTGCTGGTCCACCTCCACCCACCGCCGCATGGCCCCGAGGTAGTTCCCCAGCGTCAGATGGCCGGTCGGCTTGACCCCACTGAAGACTCGCGTCATCTCTTCTCCACCTCTTGGTCGAGGCCGCCGTCCCCGGCCGGCCGACCCTCTGGAGCTCTGGAGGGAGATACGAGAACGGCCGCCGAGGCGGCGGCCGTTGAGTGCATACGTGAGTACGGCCGCCGTCAGGCGGCCCACCACAGCTGGGTACACGTACGCGTAGTCACGTCCCCCAGAGTACGCCTCCCGGGTGCGGTCGGGGACCCGAGTTGACACGTCCCAGGCAGGTACGTAGTGTTCTCCGGGTTGTCCGACGTGAGCGCCGACTCCGGTCGGTCCCCGGACAGCCATTCCGTGAGTACCAACCACTCCCGACGAGCAGTCGATCCGTCGCTCTGTTGTCGTGTCATTGGTATGCGTATTTGTGGAATGAGGAATCCGCGTTCGAAAGGACGCAGCCCCCGATTAGCTCGGGAGCGAGGAATCCGCTAAAGTCTCACT
>NZ_BJND01000078.1 GCF_006539505.1 Streptomyces spinoverrucosus | reverse complement strand
AAGCCGTACCAGCCCCCACCCCGCCCCCCGTAACCGGCATGCCCGCGCCCGCGGTACCAGGCTCCGGACCGGCCGTACCAGCTCCCGCCCCAGCCGCACCGACCCCCGCACCAGCCGTACCGGCCCAGGCGCAGGCCGTACCGACCCCCACCCAAGCCGTACCAGCCCCCACCCCGCCCCCCGTAACCGGCATGCCCGCGCCACCCCCCACCACCGACACCCCACCGTCGCCAGCCTCACCAGACGCCCCCGCCTCCCCCAACCCCTGGCACCGCTACGACCCCTGGGCCGCCCCAAACCCCACCCCCGGCGCCGCAGTCGCTGCCGCCCCGCTTCAGCAGACCGGTGCCGCGATACCCACCGAGCAGCAGCGTCGTAAGCGGGCCAAGAAGATACTGGTCGTCGGTACCGTGCTCGTCGCCCTTGTGTCCGGCGGCGTCGGTGGTGTCGTCGGCGCGTATCTGGAGCGCAACGGCGGGGTCGAGCAGGTGGAGTTGCCGCAGGCCGGGCAGGAGGCCGCAGGGCGGGACGCCGACAGCGTGGCCGGGATCGCCGCGCGGGCCCTGCCCAGCGTGGTCACCCTGCACGTCAGCGGCTCCGGCGAGGCAGGCACCGGCACGGGCTTCGTGCTCGACGGCCGGGGCCACATCCTCACCAACAACCACGTCGTGGAGCCCGCCGGCGCGGACGGCGACATAACGGTCACCTTCCACAGCGGCGAGACGGCGAAGGCCGAGGTCGTCGGCCGGGACGGCGGCTACGACCTCGCGGTCGTCCGTGTCCGCGGCGTCAGCGGCCTCAAGCCGCTGCCCCTCGGCAACTCCGACAACGTCCAGGTCGGCGACCCGGTCGTCGCCATCGGCGCCCCCTTCGACCTGGCCGGGACGGTCACCTCCGGCATCATCAGCGCCAAGGAGCGCCCCATCACGGCGGGCGGCGAGAGCGGTGACGCCAGCGACATCTCCTACGTCGACGCCCTGCAGACCGACGCCCCCATCAACCCGGGCAACTCCGGCGGCCCCCTGCTCGACGCCCAGGCCCGTGTGGTCGGCATCAACTCCGCGATCCGTTCCGCCAGCGACGGCAGCGACCTGGGCGGCGGCCAGTCCGGTTCCATAGGTCTCGGCTTCGCCATCCCGATCAACCAGGGCAAACGCGTCGCCGAGGAACTGATCAACACTGGCAAGGCGACCCACCCGGTCATCGGCGTCACCCTCGACATGAACTACACCGGCGACGGCGCCCGCGTCGGCACCAAGGGCAGCGACGGCGACGCCCCGGTCACCCCGGGCGGCCCCGGCGACAAGGCCGGGATCGAGCCGGGCGACATCATCACCGAGGTCGACGGCCAGCGGATCCACTCCGGTTCGGAACTGATCGTCAAGACCCGCGCCCACCGCCCCGGCGACCGGCTGGAGCTGACCCTCCAGCGGGACGGCGAGGAACGGACGATCTCGCTGGTGCTCGGCTCCTCGGACGGCGACTGAGCGAACTCACACAGATCTGGAACTCACACAGATCTCGAACTCACACAAATCTCACAGACAGGGCAGCAAACCCCGGCCCACAAGGCAAACAGCGGGAAAAACGCTCACTTACCCACACGTGGGGGGCACGGGACGGTACCGATCGGACAGGATCGACGGGTACCGTGGACCCGGCCCGGGACACACAAGGAGCTTTCAGGTGTTCAATGACATAGGACCGCTGGAGCTGGTGACGCTCGTCATCCTCGCCGTGCTCGTGTTCGGTCCGGACAAGCTCCCGAAGGTCATCCAGGACGTGATGCGCACCGTCCGGAAGATCCGTGAGTTCTCGGAGAGCGCCAAGCAGGACATCCGGCAGGAACTCGGCCCGGAGTTCAAGGACTTCGAGTTCGAGGACCTCAACCCCAAGACGTTCATCCGCAAGCAGCTGGACAACGACGACCTGGGGCTGAAGGAGATCCGTAACGGCTTCGACCTGAAGAAGGAGATGGCCGAGGTCACGGACGCGGTCCACAGCCGCGACCCGGAGCCGTCCGCCGCCTCCGGCTCCTCGGGCGCCCGCGTCGACATGACGAAGAAGTCCGTCGACACGATGAAGAAGCCCGACGACCGCCCGCCCTTCGACGCCGACGCCACCTGACACCGGCGCGACACCCGCCCATCACCCGCGCCACCTCGTTGGACGCGAGTGCGGTGCGTCACAGCCTTCACGCGCCCCCCACGGCACGAACGCGACGTCCCTGCGACCCACGCGCCGGGCGTATTCCCGGCTGCCCGCAGCGGTGTGGATATGCTGCCGAGTTGTTGTGCGGACCGGACGAGTACGCCCGAAGGGGGGCGGGCCGTCCGTTCCGACGAGAGCGAGGAGGCGTCCGGGCAATGGAGACGACGAGTCGGGCAGTCGCGCAGGCGCCGGCCGCGGAGGGTGGGCAGCAGGTCCCCTCCGCCCGGCGTACGGCGGTCGACGGCTACCTGCGTGCGCCCTTCCCGTGGTACGGCCTTGACGAGGCGTTCACGGGCCCGCGCTGGCTGATGCAGGTGGGTATGACGGCCGACGGAGCCGTGGAGCACGGTTCGATCGGACACGGTGACGAGCCCTCGGTGCGTGCCGAAGGGGTCGCCGAGGAGCGGGAGCGGTTCGCGGTCGTGGTGACCGTCGCCGCGAATCCCGTGCGGCGCAGTGCCGACGGTACGGGGCTGCTGGAGGCGACATCGGTCTCCTCGGCGGCCTGGCTCGCGGGGGTGGGGCTGCTGTCCTTCACCTGGCCCGGGCAGATGGACCACAGTCTGCGGGACGACTGGCTGGAGCAGCAGACGGAGACGGCGTGGGTCCTCGCGGACGATCTCGCCGGTGCGGACTGGTCGACGTTGTCGCTTCCCGTCGACGGTGTGCCGACGCCCTTCCACTACCGGGAGTCCGAGTTCGGGTGGGTGCTCGCGGGGTCCACGCAGGAGGGGGTTCACCTGGGGGCGTATGGGCGGGGGATGAGTGCGTACGGGCTGGGGTTTGCGATGATCAAGGACATCGCCGAGTACGCGTAGGCCGAGCACTCGTGAGAAAAGGGGCGCCGTTGGGTTTCGGCGCCCCTTCGCCGTAGGGCTACAGGGTGTTCGGCGGCTGCGGGTCGTGTGTGGTTGTTCGCGCAGTTCCCCGCGCCCCTGAGGGCGTCACCCGTACGCCTGTCAGAACTTGTTGCGCGGCGTGATTCCCAGCGACAGGCCCGCAAGGCCCCGCTGCCGTCCCCCGAGCTTCCCAGCAATGGATCGCAGGGCCGCGCCCGCCGGGGAGTCCGGGTCGGTCAGGACCACCGGCTTGCCCTCGTCGCCGCCCTCGCGGAGGCGGACGTCGATGGGGATGTTGCCGAGGACCGGGACGTTCGTACCCGTGGTCCTGGTCAGGCCGTCGGCGACCACCTGGCCGCCGCCCGTGCCGAAGACGTCGACCATCTCGCCGCAGTGCGGGCAGGGCAGGCCGGACATGTTCTCGACCACGCCGACGATCTTCTGGTGGGTCTGTACGGCGATGGAACCGGCCCGCTCGGCCACCTCGGCCGCCGCCTGCTGCGGGGTCGTCACGACCAGGATCTCGGCGTTCGGGACCAACTGGGCGACGGAGATCGCGATGTCGCCCGTGCCCGGGGGCAGGTCGAGCAGCAGGATGTCCAGGTCGCCCCAGTACACGTCCGCCAGGAACTGCTGCAGAGCCCGGTGGAGCATCGGGCCGCGCCAGACCACCGGGGTGTTGCCCGGGGTGAACATGCCGATGGAGATGACCTTCACACCGTTCGCGGACGGCGGCATGATCATGTTCTCGACCTGGGTGGGCCGCCCGTCGGCGCCCAGCATGCGCGGCACGCTGTGGCCGTAGATGTCGGCGTCGACGACACCGACCTTCAGGCCGTCGGCCGCCATCGCCGCCGCCAGGTTCACCGTGACCGACGACTTGCCGACGCCGCCCTTGCCGGACGCGACCGCGTACACGCGCGTCAGCGAGCCGGGCTTGGCGAAGGGGACCTCGCGCTCGGCCTGGCCGCCGCGCAGGGCCGCCGCCAGCTCCTTGCGCTGCGCGTCGCTCATCACGTCGAGCGTGACGTCGACGCGGGTAACGCCGTCGACCCGGGAGACCGCCTCGGTCACGCGCTGCGTGATCGTCTCGCGCATCGGGCAGCCCGAGACCGTCAGGTACACGGTGACCGCGACCGCACCGTCCGCACCGATCTGAACCGACTTGACCATCCCGAGCTCGGTGATGGGCCGGTTGATCTCGGGGTCGTTCACCGTCGCCAGTGCTTCGCGCACCGCGTCTTCCGTAGCCATAAGGACGATGGTACGGCGCCGCACGCATCCCTCGGAAAGCCCGTCAGTGGTCGTCTACGTCACGCGCCCCTGACCGATCTGCCGGGAATACACGGTGACCGTTGGGGTGCCCGTCCTGGAGTTCCTTGACCATGTCGTGCAACTCGGAGCGGAGCCAGTCCCGGGTCGCGACCTCGCCGAGCCCGATGCGCAGGGCGGCGATCTCCCGGGTCAGGTACTCGGTGTCCGCGATCGACCGCTCGTTCTGCTTGCGGTCCTGTTCGAGGTCGACCCGGGCGCGGTCGTCCTGCCGGTTCTGGGCGAGCAGGATCAGCGGGGCGGCGTAGGAGGCCTGCAGGGACAGCGCCAGGGTCAGGAAGATGAACGGGTACTCGTCGAACCGCACCACCCGTGGCATGAGCGTGTTCCAGGCGACCCAGAGGATGACGATCACCGTCATCCAGACCAGGAACCGCCCGGTGCCGATGAAGCGGGCGATGCGCTCCGACAGCTTTCCGAAGGCCTCCGGGTCCCACTCGGGCAGGATCCGGGGCCGGCGAGGACGTGGCTGGTCGAGCCGGGCGCGCGGGCGCGTGGTCGCCGTGGCCCCGGCGGGCACGCGCTCCCGGCCGGTCTCGCGCCACGGCTCGCGCCGTACCACCTCGCGCTCAGGAGCCATGGGCGGCCACCCCCTCGCCCTCCTCGAGCTCGAACTCGCTCTCCCGCCAGTCCTCGGGCAGCATGTGGTCCAGTACGTCGTCCACGGTCACCGCGCCCAGCAGCGACCCGGACTCGTCGACGACGGGCGCCGCGACCATGTCGTACGTCGCGAAGAACCCGGCGACGAGGGGCAGTGCCGCGTCCGGGGCCAGGGGTTGCAGGTCGGCGTCCAGGATCGAGCTGACCAGGGTGTACGGCGGGTCGCGCAGCAGCCGCTGGAAGTGGACGGTGCCGAGGTACTTGCCGGTCGGTGTCTCGTCCGGCGGGCGGCAGACGTACACCTGGGCGGCGAGGGCGGGGGAGAGGTCGGCGTTGCGGACCCGGGCGAGGGCGTCGGCGACGGTGGCGTCGGGCCGCAGCACGATCGGCTCGGTGGTCATCAGACCGCCCGCGGTGCGCTCCTCGTACGCCATCAGGCGCCGCATGTCGGCCGCGTCGTCGGGCTTCATCAGGCTCAGCAGCCGCTCCTTCTCCTCCTCCGGCAGCTCGGAGAGCAGGTCGGCGGCGTCGTCCGGGTCCATCGCCTCCAGCACGTCCGCGGCGCGCTCCTCCTTGAGCTTGCCGAGGATCTCCACCTGGTCGTCCTCCGGCAGCTCCTCCAGGACGTCGGCGAGCCGGTCGTCGTCGAGGGCGGCGGCGACCTCGGCGCGCCGCTTGGGCGAGAGGTGGTGCAGGACGTTCGCCAGGTCCGCGGGGCGCAGCTGCTCGAACGTGGCGAGCAGACTTTCGGCGCCCTGACCCTGCTCCTCCAGGGAGAAGCCGGTGACGGCGGACCACTCCACGGTCAGCGTCTCGCCCTTGGCCCGCCGGAAGGCGCCGCCCTTCTTGCCCTTGCGGACGAAGACGCGGTCGATCTCCCAGTCGCGGCGGGCCGGCAACTGCTGCACCGACAGGTCGAGGACGGTGACCTCCTCGCCGGTCTCCATGAGCGTGACGCGCCGGTCGAGCAGTTCGCCGAAGGCCAGCCGCTCGGTGGGGCGCTGTTCGAAGCGGCGGACGTTGAGCACGCCGGTGGTGATGACCTGTCCGGACTCGATGCCGGTGACCCGGGTCATGGGCAGGAAGATGCGGCGGCGGGTGGTGAGTTCGACGACCAGCCCGAGCAGCCGCGGCGGCTTGCTGCCGACCCGCAGCATGACGACCAGATCGCGCACGCGGCCCACCTGGTCGCCGTTCGGGTCGAAGACGGCGATGCCGGAGAGATGCGAGACGAAGATCCGGGGGGCGCCCGCGACCATGGCTGCGCCTCCTTTTCCTGCCGTACGTTTCGTTTGCTCCGCTTGCGCGGAATTGCTCACTCGGATGGGCTTCAGGCTAGCCCGTCCCGATCGGATCCGCCCTGGTGAGCGGTCCGGACGGACTGGCTCCGCCGGCCGCTCGACGCACCGGTACGCTGCGGTACGCCGCTGGAGGACCGACGTCAGAAAGGCAGCACCATCTGTGACTGCGATGCGCCAGGGCCGTACGCGCCGGACCACATGGGTGAGCGCGTTGTGCGCACTGGTTGTGGCGGGGACGGGGCTGACCGGGTGTAGCAGCGAGGACCCGGACGCGGGCACGAACGGGGTCGGCAAACTGCCCGCCGACAAGATCCAGGCCACGACGCGTACGGCGGCCGAGTCCGCGCAGGCGGTACGGCTGGCGGGGACGGTCGTCGCGGGCGGGAGCACGTACAAGCTGGACATGCGCCTGAAGTCGGACGGTGGCACCGGGTCGGTCAGTGCGCAGGGGGCGACCTTCCAGCTGCTGCGGGTCGGTGAGGAGCTGTTCCTCATGGCCGACGCGGAGTTCTGGCACGACGGGCACGACGACGGGGACACGGCCGCGGCCGACAAGCTCGACGGCAAGTACGTCAAGGTGCCGAAGGGGGACCCCTCGTACAAGCGGTTCAGCGGCTTCACCGACAAGGACGTCCTCTTCGACAGCCTGCTGACCCTGCACGGCACCCTGGCGACGGACGGCCGCCACGAGGAGTCGGGCGTGCGCACCATCCGCATCACCGGCGACAAGGGCGCCGGCGGCACTCTGGATGTCTCCCTGGAGGGCAAGCCGTACCCCCTGCGTCTGGTCCGCGCGGGCGGCGCGGGCACGCTGACCTTCTCGGACTGGGGCAAGGACTTCCCCTTGGAGCAGCCCGCGAAGGACAAGACGGTGGACTACGGCCAGCAGCTGCCGACGTCGTAGTCCCCTGCCCTACTTGCGCCTGCTCTTCTTCTTGTTCTTGAAGAGCAGGCGCGGCAGCCCCGCGGGGATCGGCTCACGTGTCGTCGCCGGTGTCGGCAGCGGCGCCTCGGCCAGCGAGCCGTCCGGCAGCGGTGAGGTCGTGCCGGTCGGCTCCAGGCGCAGCACCCGGCACTCGCGGGCCCACCGCTCGGGCATCGCCTCGCCGTCGGTGGCGTTGAGCCGCTTGCCCTTCAGCTCGGCCACGGTCGCCTCCCACTGCTCGGAGCCGGCCGGCAGCTGAACCACCCGCGCCGTCCAGGCGACCAGCCGCCCGCCCTTGTCCTTGCTGCGGACGGTCACCTCGGCCGCGCCGCCGTCGGTCAGCCCCGGCAGCGGCTGCTCGCCCGGCCCGTCGCCGACCACGCAGGCCGCACCCTCGTGCCACACATGCCACAGCGCACGCGCGGCCGGCGCCCCGGCACCCCGCACCCAGATGAGCCCGGACTTCTTCGTGGCCTCCTCGACGAGGGCCTGGTCGAGCAGCTCGCTAGTCATGCAAGCAGCGTAGCGAGACCGCTCACAGCCAGCCGTTGCGCTTCAGTGTCCGGTGGATGCCGAAGCAGATCATCGCCGTGATGCCGAGCACCATCGGGTAGCCGAACTTCCAGCGCAGCTCGGGCATGTAGTCGAAGTTCATCCCGTACACGCCACACACCATCGTCGGTACGGCGATGATGGCGGCCCAGGACGTGATCTTGCGCATGTCCTCGTTCTGCGCGACGGACGCCTGCGCGAGGTTGGCCTGGAGGATGGAGTTGAGCAGCTCGTCGAAGCCGGTGACCTGCTCCTGCACCCGGGCGAGGTGGTCGGCGACGTCCCGGAAGTACTTCTGGATGTCGGGGTCGATCAGCCGCATCGGCCGCTCGCTCAGCAGCTGCAGCGGCCGCATCAGCGGCTGCACCGCCCGCCGGAACTCCATGACCTCACGCTTGAGCTGGTAGATCCGCCCGGCGTCGGTACCCCGCGGCGCGCCCTTCCGCCCCGGCGAGAACACCTCGGTCTCCACCTCGTCGATGTCGTCCTGCACCGCGTCGGCGACCGCGATGTACCCGTCGACGACGTGGTCGGCGATGGCGTGCAGCACCGCCGAGGGGCCCTTGGCGAGCAGCTCGGGGTCGTCCTGCAGCCGGTGCCTGAGCGCCCGCAGCGAGCCCTGCCCGCCGTGCCGGACGGTGATGAAGAAGTCCCGGCCGGTGAAGCACATCACCTCGCCGGTCTCGACGACCTGGCTGTTCGCGGTGAGTTCGTCGTGCTCGACGTAGTGGATGGTCTTGAAGACGGTGAACAGCGAGTCGTCGTAGCGCTCCAGCTTCGGCCGCTGGTGTGCCTGGACGGCGTCCTCGACCGCCAGCGGGTGCAGCCCGAACTCCGTGGCGATACCGGCGAATTCGGCCTCGGTGGGCTCGTGCAGCCCGATCCACACGAAGCCCCCGTCGCGCCGCACCCGGCGCATCGCCTCGTGCGGGGTGAGGGGGCTCGCGGTCTCGACGCGGGCGCCGTCGCGGTAGATGGCGCAGTCGACGACGGCAGTGCTGGTCTGGGGGTCGCGGGTGGTGTCGTACGCGCCGGTGTCCTTGCGCAGTGCGGGACGCGACGGGCGGACCGCGGCACGGAGGTCACGGATCATCGACATGGCAGGCTCCTTCGCGGGCGAGCAGCGTAAGGCCGCGGGCGACGGGTGGAACTGCCCGGAATGGGGACGTCCTGACTTGCGGATGTTTGGCACGTCCACAAAGCGGGGAGCACCGCACCGTTGCGGTGGCGAGCTTCGCTGCTGATTCAGCTGCTGATGCAGGTCATACAGATCAAGCAGAGGCAAAACGGAACGGAATGCTCTTCCGTCGAACACGCGGGAGATGCGCATGCGAGAGGTGGCGGCAGGCTAGAGCCAGAGCAACATCAGCGGCCGGAAGAGCGGGTGGTACTGCACGGTCGACTTCGGTCCATTGCAGCCCCACCTCCTCCGGCCGGTCCCTCGTAAGGGAGTGTCGTCGGCGTCGGGACTTGATCGCGACGCTTCTGCGTGCTGCCCCGAACCACCGGCCAAGAGTATCAGCAGACCTAAGTGTCAAGGCGCTGCTTTGCCCGGTCCTGACGAGTTCTATGCTCACCGCATGGCTGATGTTCTCCCACTGGTCGAGGCCAGGTTGCGCTCCGCGCTCGGCGAACCGGACGCGCGCGCCGCGGTCACCTTCCTCGGTACCGAGCGCATCGAGGTGCTGCGTTTCCAGGAGGGGGACATCGTCCGTTACGCCACCCTCGGCATGTCCGCCCAGCCCATGACGGACCCCACCGCGGTCCTCGCCGACCCCGTGAAGGGCCCGCGCGCCGAGCTGGTGCTCTCCGTACGGTCCGGGCTCGCCGACACCGACAAGGCGCTCCGTCCGCTCGCCGTCCTCGCCGCGTCCCCGCAGGTCGAGGGCGTGGTCGTGGCCCCCGGCGCCTCCCTGGACGTCGGCGAACCGCTGTGGCCCGGCGCCCCGTTCACTTCCGTCCTGGTCGCCGAGCCGGGCGGCCTGGTCGAGGATCTGGAACTGGACCCGCCCCTCGACCCCGTCCGCTTCCTGCCGCTGCTCCCCATGACCCCGAACGAGGCCGCCTGGAAGCGCGTCCACGGCGCCCAGGCCCTCCAGGAGCGCTGGCTGACCAACGGAACGGACCTGCGCGACCCGGCTCGCAAGTCGGTCCCGCTGGACTGACGACCGGGAGCACCGGGCGTAGCGGGCGTGAGGAAGCTCACCAAAATCCGTCCGGAAACGGTCAGTTGGCGAAGACGCCCACCCCGTCCTCCGTGGCGTGCCGCACTTCCAGCTCCTCCGCCTGCGCCGTCAGCGCCTTCCGCCGTACGACGACCACGGCCGCGCCCAGCACCGCCGTGACCGCCGCCACCAAGAACGGGACGTGAAGGTCGGTCCACTCCTCGATCTTCGGCGCGAGGTAGGGCGCGGCCGCCGCCGCGAACCACCGCACGAAGTTGTAGCCCGCGCTGGCCACCGGCCGCGGCGCGTCCGACACGCCGAGCGCCAGTTCGGTGTAGACGGTGTTGTTCACGCCGATGAAGGCACCGGAAAGAACGGTGCAGACGACGGCCGTCGCGTGGTCGCCGTAGCCGAGGACGAGTACGTCGAGCGCGAGCAGCACCAGCGAGCCGCCGAGCACCTTCAGCGAGCCGAACCGCGCCTGCATCCGCGGGGCGACGACGACCGAGAAGACGGCGAGCAGCACACCCCAGGCGAAGAACACCGCACCCGACCGGTACGGGGTCATGTTCAGCACGAACGGCGTGAAGGCCAGCACGGTGAAGAACGTGTAGTTGTAGAAGAACGCCGATACCGCCGCCGAGGCGAGACCGCCGTGGCCGAGCGCCTTGAGCGGGTCCAGCAGCGAGGTCCGGCGCGCGGGCCTCGGCTGCTCCTTCAGGAACGCCGTGATGCACAGGAACCCGACCGCCATCAGGAACGCGGTGCCGAAGAACGGGTAGCGCCAGCTGGCGTCCCCCAGCAGCGCGCCCAGCAGTGGCCCGCACGCCATCCCGAGGCCGAGCGCGGACTCGTACAGCAGGATCGCCGCAGCGCTGCCGCCCGCCGCCGCGCCGACGATGACCGCGAGGGCCGTGGAGACGAACAGCGCGTTGCCCAGCCCCCAGCCCGCGCGGAACCCGACGAGTTCACCGACCGAGCCGGAGGTGCCGGACAGGCCGGCGAACACCACGACGAGGGCGAGCCCGAGCAGCAGCGTCCTACGGCCGCCGATGCGGCTGGAGACGAAGCCGGTGAGCAGCATCGCGATCGCGGTGATCAGGAAGTACGAGGTGAAGAGCAGCGAGACCTGGCTGGCCGTGGCGTCCAGACCCTGGGCGATGGACGGCAGGATCGGGTCGACGAGCCCGATGCCCATGAAGGCGACGACGGAGGCGCCGGCGGTGGCCCAGACCGCCTTCGGTTGCCGTAGGACTCCCGTGCTGCTGTGCATGCGTGGGCTCCCTTGCTGACGGTGGGAAATGGTTGGCGTATGCACACAATAAATTAGGTTAGCTAATTAATGCAAGCTACATCTAATGGTTTGCGATGCCGGTTCCCCCCGGACGGGTGATCGTCCTTGACGTGGCGCAGCAGGGGTAGGACCGTGGGGCCCTATGAGGGGCGAACCCAGTTGCCCGAAGTGTGGTGGCCGGGTCAGGGCTCCCGGACTCTTCGCCGATTCCTGGCAGTGCGATGTGCACGGCACCGTGCATCCGCTGCAGCCCGTGATCCCGCCCAGCGTCGAGGCCCTCAGCGTCGTGGTGGCGCGCACACAGGTACCGGTGTGGATGCCGTGGCCCCTGCCGGTCGGCTGGCTGTTCACGGGTGTGGCCTGTGCCGGTGACGATCGCAGCGGTGGCCGTGCCACCG
This sequence comes from Streptomyces spinoverrucosus, assembly GCF_006539505.1. Classification (GTDB taxonomy): domain Bacteria; phylum Actinomycetota; class Actinomycetes; order Streptomycetales; family Streptomycetaceae; genus Streptomyces; species Streptomyces spinoverrucosus. The sequence goes on along the minus strand of NZ_BJND01000078.1, from coordinate 27,384 downwards.
CGGTGGCCTGCTCGGGGCCCGGGCCGCTCGGCGGCATAGGTGAACTGATCCTGGTCGCCGAGGAACTCGGCGTCGGCCTCGGCGCCCGGTACGCCGGGATCGACGGGCCGGACCCGGGACCGTACATGAACGTCGAGAAGCCGCCCCAGGTGAAGGTCCTCGCCGCGGGGCGGCCCACGCCGCTGTGGCTTGTCTCCGGGGCGCCGACCGATCGGGCGGTGTTCGCCGGGGAGGCCATGGGGTTGTGGCTGTGGGCCGTGGTGTGGCCCGAGCAGTCGGGGCTGCTGATGTACGACGAGCTGGTGCTGACGGATGTGCGGGAAGCGGGGGCGGAGGTGGAGCTGGTGCCGTGCGGTGCGCTCTCGCCGCGCTTGCTTGAGCCGTAGGGCGCCCGCGTCCCTTGCCGGCGTGAAGGCTCTTACCGGCGTGCACGGGTCGCTCGTTTATCCTTGGGACGTCCTTTCCGTCCCGTCACCGCTGGAGTCTGCGTCGTGCGAATAGATCTGCACACCCACTCCACTGCCTCCGACGGGACGGACACGCCCACTGAGCTGGTGCGGAACGCCGCCGCTGCCGGGCTGGACGTCATCGCTCTCACCGATCACGACACCACCCGGGGCCACGCCGAGGCGATCGAGGCGCTGCCCGAGGGGCTCACGCTGGTCACCGGGGCCGAGCTGTCCTGTCGTATCGACGGCATCAGCATGCACATGCTGGCCTACCTCTTCGACGCCGAGGAGCCAGCGCTGCTCGCCGAGCGGGAGCTGGTGCGGGACGACCGGGTGCCGCGGGCCAGGGGGATGATCGCCAAGCTGAACGAGCTGGGCGTGCCGGTCACCTGGGAGCAGGTCCTGCGGATCGCCGGAGACGGGTCGGTGGGGCGGCCGCATGTGGCGTCCGCGCTGGTCGAGCTGGGTGTCGTACCGAGTGTCGGCGATGCCTTCACACCGGACTGGCTGGCCGACGGCGGGCGGGCCTACGTGGAGAAGCACGAGACCGATCCGTTCGAGGCGATCCGGCTGATCAAGGGTGCGGGCGGCGTCGCCGTGTTCGCGCATCCGGGGGCCGCCAAGCGGGGGCGTACGGTGCCGGAGTCGGCGATCGTCGAGATGGCCGCCGCCGGGCTCGACGGCATCGAGGTCGACCACATGGACCACGACCTGGACACCCGGGCGCGGCTGCGCGGGCTGGCCAAGGAGCTGGGGCTGCTGGTCACCGGGTCCAGCGACTACCACGGCAGCCGCAAGACGGTCGCGCTCGGCGAGTACACGACCGACCCCGAGGTGTACGGGGAGATCACCCGGCGGGCGACGGGCGCGTTCCCGGTGCCGGGGACCGGCGGAGCCTGAGCGCACGACCCTCACGCCCCTCGTCCCAGGTTTCATCTCAGCGCAAGGCCAGTACTTCCGTCATGTTCGACCTCGCCGTCTTCGGCTCTCTCTTCCTCACCCTTTTTGTCATCATGGATCCCCCTGGGATCACCCCGATCTTCCTCGCCCTGACCGCGGGGCGGCCCGCCAAGGTGCAGCGGCGGATGGCCTTCCAGGCCGTCTGTGTCGCCGGTGGCGTGATCACCGTGTTCGGGGTGCTGGGGCATCAGATCCTCAACTACCTGCACGTCTCCGTGCCGGCGCTGATGATCGCCGGCGGGCTGCTGCTCCTGCTCATCGCGCTCGACCTGCTCACCGGCAAGACCGACGAGCCCAAGCAGACCAAGGACGTCAACGTCGCCCTCGTACCGCTCGGCATGCCGCTGCTGGCCGGGCCGGGCGCGATCGTGTCGGTCATCCTCGCCGTGCAGAAGGCGGACAGCGTCGGCCTCCAGGTGTCGGTCTGGACCGCGATCCTCGCCATTCATGTGGTGCTGTGGCTGGTCATGCGGTACTCGCTGCTGATCATCCGGGTCATCAAGGACGGCGGTGTGGTCCTGGTGACGCGGCTCGCGGGCATGATGCTGTCCGCGATCGCCGTGCAGCAGATCATCAACGGGGTCACGCAGGTGATCCAGGGCAGCTGAGTCCCCTGCGGGCATACACGCCCTGCGGGCATACAGCAGGGCCCCGTACGGCGTGTCCGTACGGGGCCCTGAAGCTTCGATGCGGGATCCGCGTTACGAGGCCCTGGTCTCGGCCGGGCGGATCCACAGTCGCTGTCCGATGGCGGCGGCCTGCTGCACGATCCGGTTGACGGAGGCGGCGTCCACGACGGTCGTGTCCACGGGCGTGCCGTCCACGTCGTCGAGTCGCATGATTTCGAAGCGCATGGCTTCTCCCTTCGTCTGGTCATCCTCCTGAGGAGAACTACTGGGATGGCCGGAAGGCGGGGGTGCCTCCGGTTACATACGTATGCAACGGCCTGCTTGTTACAAACATTCCCTACGCTAAAGAAATTTTTCGAACGTCTAATTACTACTGGGTAAGCACGTCTCTCTGAGACTAACCGGGACCGGTTGTGTTCGCAGCGTGACCGACGGGACAATAGAGATGATGAACGACGACCTCGCGGCCCTGGCCGCCCGCATCGACCGCACGAACGAGCTGCTCGCGCGCATGCTCGCCGAGGTGGCGAAGACGCCCTCGACCCATGCGATCTTCGTCGACGCGGGGTATCTCTACGCGGCCGCGGGCCGGTTGGTCGCCGGGACCGAGGACCGGCGCGCCTTCGACCTCGACGCCGAGGGGCTGATCGAGGCGCTCATCGACAAGGCCCGCCAGATCTTCGCGGACAGCCGGCTGCTGCGGGTCTACTGGTACGACGGCGCCCGGCGCCGCATCCACACCACCGAGCAGCAGTCCATCGCCGAACTGCCCGACGTCAAGGTGCGCCTGGGCAACCTCAACGCCAACAACCAGCAGAAGGGCGTCGACTCACTCATCCGCACCGACCTGGAGTCCCTCGCCCGGCACCGCGCCATCAGCGACGCGGCACTGCTCGGCGGCGACGAGGACCTGGTGTCGGCGGTCGAGGCGGCGCAGGGGTACGGGGCGCGGGTCCACCTGTGGGGCATCGAGGCACCCGAGGGCCGCAACCAGGCAGAGCCGCTGCTGTGGGAGGTCGACAGCCAGCGCACCCTCGACCTCGACTTCTTCAAGCCGTACGTCTCCCGGCGCACGGCCGCCGTCTACGAGCCCACCGCGGCCGCCCGGCCCGCCCGCGAGGACGTCCGCTTCGTCGGCGCCCAGATCGCGGCGAAGTGGCTGGCGGCGCGGGGGCGGGATTCGCTGGTGGAGCTGCTGCCCGGACATCCGTATCTGCCGGGGTCGGTGGACCAGGATCTGCTGGTGGAGGCGGAGGGGCTGCTGCAGTATTCGCTGCGCGGGCAGGCGGATCTGCGGCGGGCGCTGCGGGACGGGTTTTGGGAGCATCTGCAGACGCAGTACTGAGCCGGTGGGTGGGTCTGCCTAGCCCGGTGGGCCTGACCCGTTGTGCGGGTCTAGTCCGTCGTGTGGGCCGTGTCCCAGAAGTTGGCGATTGCGTGGGCCGTCGGCAGGGGCTGTTCTGCGTTCGGTGAGTGTTCGGCGTCCTCGATGACCGTGCGGTGGGCGTGCAGTCGTACGGCCATGTCGTCCAGGAGCGGCAGCGGCCAGGTGTCGTCCCGTACGCCCGACAGGACGTGGAACGGCAGCGGGACGGCGGCGAGTTCGGCGACGCGGTCCGGCTCGGTGGCCAACTGGCGGCCGGTGGCGATGAGTTGAGCGGGCTTGTTGCCGAGCCAGCGGCGGCGCAGGAGTTCGGGGCCGCCGATGCCGCGGGCCGGGCCGCCGACCTCCTCCGGGGGGCCCATCGCCTCGATCACCTCCCAGACCTCGGCCATCGTCATCACCGCGAGCGCGTCGCGCAGCAGCTTCACGCGCTGTTGCTGGGAGACCGAGATCTGTGCCGGGCCGGACGACATGAGGGTGAACGAGACGAAGGGGGAGTGGTCCAGCAGGACCGCCGCACGGGCGATCTGGCCGCCCAGGGAGTGCCCGAGGAGATGCAGGGGCGTGCCCAGGGCCTCGGCCTGTGCCAGGACGTCGCGTGCCAACTCCGGCTGGGCGTACGCCGTTTCGTCGTGCGCCGGTCCGTCCGACTCGAACTGTCCCCGCCCGTCCACGGCCACCGTCCGGTACCCGCGCGCCGCGAGCGGCCCCTGCATCAGCCGGAAATCCTCCTTGCTGCCCGTGAAACCGGGGACCAGCAGGGCCGTGCCGCGCGGCTCGACGCCGGGGGCGACCGGCACGTCCACGACCGCGAAGTCACCGCGTGGGGTGTGGAGGGGGTAGGCGCGGGCGCCGGGGGGCGGGGTGGCGGGCGTGGTCACGGGGTGAGGGTAGCGGGTGGGGGTGTGTGGGGGTATGTGGGGGAGGGCTGGGGACGGGAACTGGTTGCCACGCGTTGCGTCGGGGCGTCCGTCGCTCGCCCTTTGCCGCAATGCCGAACGCCGACGGCCCGGTCCCACGGTGAGGTGGGACCGGGCCGTCGGGTGGCGTTGATCAGCTCTCCGCTGCCTCGGCGGTCGCCGTGGCCTTGCGGGTGCGGCGGCGCGGCTTGGGCTCCGGCTCCTGCGTGGCCTGCGCCGGAATCTCGGCGGTCAGCTCCGGGGCGGGGGCGGTGGCCTTGCGGGTGCGGCGTACCTTCGGCTTGGCCTCCGCGGCGTCGGCATCCGCTTCGGGTGCGGTGGCGGCCGTCTTGCGGGTGCGCTTGGGCTTGGCCTCGGCGTCCTCGGTGGCGGCTGCCGTCTTGCGGGTGCGCTTCGGCTTGGCCTCCGCGCCTTCGGCGGTGTCGACCGCTGCCTCGGCCGGGGCGGCCGCCGTCTTACGGGTCCGCTTCGGCTTGGCCTCGGCGTCCTCCGTGGTGGCGGTCGCCTTGCGGGTGCGCTTCGGCTTGACCTCCGTGCCCTCGGCCGTGTCGACCACTGCCTCGGCGGTGGCCGTGGCCTTGCGGGTGCGGCGTGCCTTCGGCTTGGGCTCCTGCTCCGGCTCCGCCACGACGGCCTCGGTGGCTTCGGTGGCCTCGGTCGGCTCGGCGGTCTTGCGCGCGCGGGTCCGCTTCGGCTTGGTCTCCGTGCCCTCGGCGGTCTCGACCGCTGCCTCCGCCGCTGCGGCAGCCGTCTTACGGGTGCGCGTGCGCTTCGGCTTGGCCTCGGTGGCCTCGGCGGTGTCGACCGCTGCCTCCGCCGGGGCGGCCTCGTCGGCCTGCGGGGCCTCGACGGTTGCCCCCGCCTCGACGGCCTCGACGGTCTCCACGGCCTGAACGGGCTGCGCCTGCGCCGACTTGCGCGTGCGGCGGCGGCGCGGCTTCGCCGGCGTCTCCGTGGCGTCGCCCTCAGCCGTCGTCACCGCGGTCTCTGCGGACTCCGCGGCCTCGGTTACCGGCGACTCGCCCACGGCCGTGGCCGTCGCCTCCGCCGGGGCGCCGGCCCGGGTGCGGCGCCGACGGCGCAGGGTGCGCGGCGCGGCGGCGTCCTCCGTGGTCTCCTCGGCGGTCGTGGACTCCGGGGCCTCCGTCGCGTCCAGCGCCGTACCACCGCGTGTACGGCGGCGACGCCTCGGCGTACGGGACGAACGCTCACGGTCGGCGGAACGGGACTCGTCCCGGCCGCCCCGGCCACCGCGTCCGCGCCCACCGCGGCCGCCCGGCTCGCCCAGGTCCTCCAGCTCCTCCGCGTCAAGCCCGGCGCGCGTGCGCTCCGAGCGCGGCAGGACGCCCTTGGTGCCCTCGGGGATGCCGAGCTCGGCGTACAAGTGCGGGGACGTGGAGTACGTCTCCGGCGGGTCGTTGAAGTCCAGCTCCAGCGCCTTGTTGATCAGCTGCCAGCGCGGGATGTCGTCCCAGTCGACGAGGGTGATCGCGATGCCCTTGTTGCCCGCGCGGCCTGTACGGCCGATGCGGTGCAGGTACGTCTTCTCGTCTTCCGGCGACTGGTAGTTGATGACGTGCGTCACACCCTCGACGTCGATGCCGCGGGCGGCGACGTCGGTGCAGACGAGGACGTCCACCTTGCCGTTGCGGAAGGCGCGCAGCGCCTGCTCGCGGGCGCCCTGGCCGAGGTCGCCGTGGACCGCGCCGGAGGCGAAGCCGCGCTGCTTGAGCTGGTCGGCGAGGTCGGCCGCGGTGCGCTTGGTGCGGCAGAAGATCATCGCCAGACCGCGGGTCTCGGCCTGCAGTATGCGGGCGACCATCTCCGGCTTGTCCATGTTGTGCGCGCGGTAGACGTGCTGCGCGATGTTCGCGACCGTCACGCCCTCGTCGTCCGGCGCGGTGGCGCGGATGTGCGTGGGCTGCGACATGTAGCGCCGCGCGAGACCGATGACCGCGCCCGGCATGGTCGCCGAGAACAGCATCGTCTGGCGGCGCACCGGAAGCATGTTGATGATCTTCTCGACGTCGGGCAGGAAGCCCAGGTCGAGCATCTCGTCGGCCTCGTCGAGGACCAGGCACTTGACGTGGCTGAGGTTGAGCTTCTTCTGGCCGGCCAGGTCCAGCAGTCGGCCCGGGGTGCCGACGACCACGTCGACGCCCTTCTTCAGGGCCTCGACCTGGGGCTCATAGGCCCGGCCGCCGTAGATCGCGGTGACGCGTACGTTGCGCACCTTGCCCGCGGTCAGCAGATCGTTGGTGACCTGCGTGCACAGCTCGCGCGTGGGGACGACGACGAGGGCCTGCGGGGCGTCGGTGAGGGCCTCGGGCTGCGCGCGCCCGGCCTCGACGTCGGCGGGGACGGTGACGCGCTCAACGAGCGGAAGGCCGAAGCCCAGCGTCTTGCCGGTGCCGGTCTTGGCCTGGCCGATGACGTCCGTGCCGGAGAGGGCGACGGGGAGGGTCATCTCCTGGATGGGGAACGGGGTGACGATGCCGACGGCCTCCAGGGCCTCGGCGGTCTCGGGGAGGATCCCGAGCTGTCGAAACGTCGTAGTCAGGGTGCTGCCTCTTCTGTGTGCGCGGTACGAGGCGAGCGCGGGGGTCGTGTCTGACCGTGCCAGGGACGTCGGCCGCCGTAGGGGCGCGCCGTAGGACACGGGACCTCTGCCAACGCTCCAGCGTTCGTACCGCTGAGGGGGTCCCTCCGATCGTCGTACGCACAGTGCCGTACGGTCAGGGAGGGCTGTCGGGTCGGAGCCGATCGGGCCACCGACCGGGCATCCTCATACGTGCGGCCTGTCGAGATACGGCGAAGACGTCGTCGTACCAGCAGGCGCATTACCACCATACCCCGGAATCGCGCACATGCGATGGCCGATTCGGTGACGTAGTCATCGTCACACTGGGGCGCGGTGCTATAGGCGTCGTCTGCGCGCTTTCCTTCGGGCCGTCGTGCGCTTTCCTTCGCGGCGTCGTGGTCACACGATTGACCAGGGACTTCCACCTCGCGGCGAGCGGGCTATTGTGCGCTTCATGACGACCTCTGACAAGCCTGAGCCCGCCGCCGAGACCGCCGACGCCGCAGCACACACCGGGGTCGCCGCCCAGGACTGGGCGACCGCCGCCACCGATCCGCAGTACAAGGCCGCGGTCGTGGACCTGCTGGGCGCGCTCGCGTACGGGGAGCTCGCGGCGTTCGAGCGGCTCGCGGAGGACGCCAAGCTGGCGCCCACGCTGGAGGACAAGGCGGAGCTGGCGAAGATGGCGTCGGCCGAGTTCCACCACTTCGAGCGGCTGCGCGACCGGCTCACCGAGATCGGTGAGGAGCCGACCGCCGCGATGGAGCCGTTCGTCGCCGCGCTCGACGGCTTCCACAAGCAGACGGCGCCCTCGGACTGGCTGGAGGGGCTGGTCAAGGCCTACGTCGGCGACTCCATCGCCAGCGACTTCTACCGTGAGGTGGCCGCACGGCTGGACGCCGACACCCGCTCCCTGGTGCTGGCCGTGCTCGACGACACCGGCCACGCCGGGTTCGCCGTCGAGCGGGTGCGCGCGGCGATCGACGCCGACCCGCGCGTGGGCGGGCGGCTCGCGCTGTGGGCGCGACGGCTGATGGGTGAGGCCCTGTCGCAGTCCCAGCGGGTGGTCGCCGAGCGCGACGCCCTGTCCACGATGCTGGTGGGCGGCGTCGCCGACGGCTTCGATCTCGCCGAGGTCGGCAAGATGTTCTCCCGGATCACCGAGGCGCACACGAAGCGGATGGCCGCGCTCGGGCTTGCTGCCTGAGGGCGTTGCCTAACGGCGTCGGCGGGTGCGGCGGCGGCTCAGGCCGTCGCCGATCGTCGGCGGAGTCTTCCCGCCGGGCGCAGCAGCAGGGAGAGGGACGCGGCCGAGACGATCGCCGCGCCGAGGAGCACCAGCAGGAAGCCGCCGGCCTCCAGCGCGCTGTGCGTGAGGAAGGCGCCGAAGAGGGCTCCGGCGACACCGGTCGACAGGACCAGGGGGCGGGCCGGAAGGCGGTGCGGCAGGCGGGCGGCGTAGACCCATGACAGGGCCAGGCCGAGAATCGCGGAGCCGAGTGCTTCCAAGAGCATGTCAGGGTCCTCCCACATGGCCGGCCTGCCCGAAACAGTCGTAGCCCGTCATACCCCTGACCTGCGGAATGCAATCCTTCTCTGTGCGGGAGGTGTGCTCCGTCTGTGAAGACGTGCGCGAGGCGTCGCAACGGTCGAAACGGGAGGGCCCGGCGGCTCGTACCAGCCGCCGGGCCCTCCCGTCCGCTTCTCTCCGCAGCCCGCCTACAGCGCGCCGAAGCCCACCTTGCGCGGTGCCGGCTCGCCGAGCTCGACGTACGCGAGACGGTCGGCCGGGACCAGGACCTTGCGGCCGTGCTCGTCCACGAGGCTGAGCAACTGCGACTTGCCGGCCAGCGCCTCGGCCACCACGCGCTCGACCTCCTCGGCACTCTGACCGCTCTCCAGAACGATCTCGCGCGGCGCGTGCTGAACGCCGATCTTGACCTCCACGGCTATGTCCCTCCGAACGGTCAGTGAAGTGCGCGGGCGTCCGCGCCGTACCCAGCACACATTAGCCCGGTGAGGGGACGCGCACCCTCCGCGCGAGAACGCCAGGAGCGAACAGCCGACGGGAACAAACGCGCAGGCGTCAGTGGTGCGACTGCTCGCTGCCGTGCAGGGGGAAGCCCGCGATGCCCCGCCAGGCCAGCGAGGTCAGCAGCTGCACCGCCTGGTCGCGCGGCACGCTGCGGTCGCTGTGCAGCCAGGAACGGGCCACCACCTGGGCGAGGCCGCCGAGCCCGGAGGCGAGCAGCATCGACTCCGCGCGCGAGAGGCCGGTGTCCTCGGCGATCACGTCACAGATCGCCTCCGCGCACTCGTTCGTGACCTTGTCGACGCGCTCGCGCACGGCGGGCTCGTTCGTCAGGTCCGATTCGAAGACGAGCCGGAAGGCGCCGCCGTCGTCCTCGACGTATGCGAAGTACGCGTCCATCGTGGCCCGTACGCGCTGCTTGTTGTCGGTCGTCGACGCGAGCGCGTTCCGCACGGCCTGGATCAGGGATTCGCAGTGCTGGTCCAGCAGGGCCAGGTAGAGGTCGAGCTTGCCCGGGAAGTGCTGGTAGAGCACCGGCTTGCTGACGCCGGCGCGCTCGGCGATGTCGTCCATCGCGGCCGCGTGATAGCCCTGGGCCACGAAGACTTCCTGGGCGGCGCCCAGCAGCTGGTTCCGGCGGGCACGGCGCGGCAGGCGCGTACCTCGCGGGCGTGCCGCCTCAGTTTGCTCGATGGCTGTCACGCCGCCTCCCAAAGTCGTCCACATGCGGGTGTGCGCCGCTCGGCCATCGTACTTTTCGGTAACCGTGCTGTGCGCGGTGCGAGCGCAGAATTTCACGGACCGGACGGCCGCGAAAGTCGCACAGAGCGTTTCAAACCACTGCAGAGCGGGCAAAAAGGGGTCTCGTTCCCGCTCAAGAGGCACCTGGTGTCGTCATGCGTCACCGATAGTCATCCTCGTCGAGGCTCACCACCCGGGCCTGTTCCGCGAGGTCACCCTCGCTGGCCCGGTCGGGCTCCACTCCGGTCAGCGAGTCGTCGCGGTCCGGCGCGATGTCCGCGTGCTGTTCGGCCGCGTCGACCTCGGGGGCCTCGACGTCGAACTCCTGGGCTTCCTCGGTCTCCTCGTCCTCGAAGGTGTCGGGATCGCTGGGGTCAACGGCCATGGTGGGCTCCCTTCCTACGAACGTCCCTGGGAGAAGCAGGGGCCACAAGCGGGTGCCCTCATTACGAGCGTAGGAGACACCCGATCCGGACGCTATCGATCCGCGTCCGGAACGTCACGCGCTGCGCATCCCGCGGGCGGGCCGTTATCCCATGGCTGTGACGGTGGTCTCCCGTGTCTGTGTCGGCGAACACATGAACCACCGCGTGATCACCTCGTAACATTGCCGCATGTCTTCGACCGAGCTGCCGTACGTGCCGACCACCAACGTGCTCCCGAAGGTGGCGCCCGTCAGGGTCGCGGAGGGCGAGCGGCTCAAGTCGGTCCGGCTGCCCGGCATCACGCTCACGGTGCGTTCGAGGCCACCCGCGCGCGAGGGACTGCCGCCCGCGCTGTACGTCCACGGCCTCGGCGGTTCCTCGCAGAACTGGTCGGCGCTGATGGAGCTGCTCGACGCGGACGTCGACTGCGAGGCCGTCGACCTGCCGGGCTTCGGCGACTCCCCACCCCCGGACGACGGCGACTACTCGGTCACCGGGCACGCGCGCGCGGTCATTCGCTACCTGGACGCCTCCGGGCGCGGCCCGGTGCATCTGCTCGGCAACTCCCTCGGCGGCGCGGTCACCACCCGCGTCGCCGCCGTTCGTCCCGACCTCGTCCGGACGCTGACCCTCGTGTCGCCGGCCCTCCCCGAGATGCGCATCCAGCGCAGCGCCGTTCCCACGGCCCTGCTGGCGCTGCCCGGAGTGGTCCAGCTCTTCACCCGGTTCACCACCGGGTGGACGGCCGAGCAGCGGGTCCGGGGCGTCCTGACGCTCTGCTACGGCGACCCCGAGCGCGTGTCGCCCGAAGGTTTTCACAACGCCGTGCAGGAGATGGAGCGGCGGCTGCAACTGCCGTACTTCTGGGACGCGATGGCACGCTCCGCGCGCGGGATCGTCAACGCGTACACCCTGGGTGGCCAGCACGGACTGTGGCGCCAGGCCGAGCGGGTGCTCGCCCCCACGCTCCTCGTCTACGGCGGCCGCGACCAGCTTGTGGGCTTCCGCATGGCCCAGAAGGCCGCCCGTACGTTCCGTGACGCGCGGCTCCTGACGCTTCCGAACGCCGGGCATGTGGCGATGATGGAGTACCCGGAGACGGTGGCGATGGCGTTTCGTGAGCTGTTGGCGGAGGCGGAGGCAGGGGCCGAAGTGAGAGCGACTGATGATGTTGCTTCCGGTGGCGTTGCCTCGGGCGGGGGCTCCTCAGGTGGGGGCTTCGCTGATGGGGGCTTCGCAGGTGGGGCCGAGTCCGCGAGCGCGGGGAGCTGAGGGGCGAGGTGGGACGCCACAGCCGCCGTGGTCCGGCACCCAAGCGTGAGACCACGGACAAGGAGCCACGCCGCCGCTCGCCCGGGCCTTCGGGGGGTCAGCGGGGTTCGGGGACGCAGGGGGTCGCGGAGGAGACGCCTGCGCGGGGGGTGCCGCGGTTGCCGGACGGCACTCCGGCGCATGGGGTGCCCCGCTTTGCCGAGGGCACTCCGGCGCAGGGGGTTCCCCGTTTCGCGGACGGGACTCCGGCGCACGGAGTCCCACGGCTGCCCGATGGCACACCGGCGCACGGATTTCCGCATCTTGCGGACGGCACTCCGGCACACGGGATGCCGCACTTTCCCGACGGTACGCCCGCGCGCGGGGTGCCGCATCTGCCCGACGGCACGCCTGCCCATGGCTTCCCGCATCTGCCCGACGGCACGCCCGCCCATGGCTTCCCGCATCTGCCCGACGGCACGCCCGCCCATGGCTTCCCGCGTCTGCCGGACGGCACCCCTGCCCACGGCTTCCCTCAGGTCCGTGGCGGTCATCCCGAGCAGCGTGAATATGGGGGCGGCTGGGGTGAGTTGAGGGCGCGCACGGTTGCGGGGACCGGCGCTCCGGCGTTTCCCCGCCAGCGACAGGCGCCCCCTGGGCCACGCCAGGACTATGGGCCACGCCAGGACTACGTCGACGCCTTCGACGAGCAGGACGACGTCTTCGTACGTCGCACTCCCGCCGCTGCCTCCACCGCACACCCCTCCGACCCGTACGCCTCCGCCACCGACTGGGACACGGAAGCCGACACGGACGACGAGGCACCCCCGACCGGCGAACCCGCGTCCCCCAAGGGCGGCAAGGGCCGTGCCTTCGCCGGTATAGCGGCCGCCGCCGTGACCACCGTGCTGGCCGTGATCGTCGCCGGGCAGGTCACGGGCCGGGGCGAGGACAGCGCCGTGGAGTCCCAGTCCGCCACCGACCAGTCCAGGGACGTCCGAGACTCCGCGTCGCGGGGGGAGGGGCGGCCCACGCCGTCCGGTACGCCGAGCGCGACTCCGCTGACGTACGAGCAGAAGATGGACCGTAGGTACCCGCTGAGCGCGACGCTCGACGGCTCGGGGAAGTTCGAGGCGATCCCCGGGATCGACAAGGCGCCGGGGGCAGGGCAGAAGTACACCTACCGCGTGGACGTGGAGCAGGGACTCGGCCTCGACGGCGAGCTCTTCGCACAGGCCGTGCAGAAGACGCTGAACGACGACCGGAGCTGGGCGCACAACGGCGGCCGTACCTTCGAACGGATCCACTCCGGGAAACCCGACTTCGTGATCACCCTCGCCAGCCCCGGCACCACCGCCGAGTGGTGCGCCAAGTCGGGCCTGGACACGACAGTCGACAATGTGTCCTGTGACTCCGCCGCCACCGAGCGCGTGATGATCAACGCCTATCGCTGGGCGCAGGGTTCGGAGACATACGGCGACAAGATCCACGCCTACCGGCAGATGCTGATCAACCACGAGATCGGCCACCGCCTCGGCTACTCCCACGTCACCTGCGACAAGGCCGGCGAACTGGCGCCCGTCATGCAGCAGCAGACGAAGTTCCTGGAGTACGACGGCATCCGCTGCAAGGCCAACCCCTGGCCGTATCCGACGAGTTGATCCCGCTTTCTGCGGTATGACGATCCGTACGCGCGTGATCTCCTAGCGCGACGGAACGCGTCCCGCACGGGAAAGTTACGACCGTTCACCCCTTTTGGTGGCGCGACGGACAACCGTCCGTCGCGCCACCGGCTTGTCCGCATACGTTCTTTCCCGCTGCGAGCCGTCGACCAACGGCGGCTCCCCTTAAGGAAGATCGGGGGTGCAATCGTGCGCATAGGAATCCTCACGGAGGGTGGCTATCCGTACGTGAGCGGTGACGCCAGTCCCTGGTGCGACCGGCTCGTGCGCGGGCTCGCGCAGCATGAGTTCGACGTCTACGCGCTCAGCCGCAGCGAGCGCCACGAGGACGAGGGCTGGCTCCCGCTGCCGTCCCAGGTCCGCCGGGTCCGTACCGCACCGCTGTGGGCGGCGGAGGACGACGGGGTCGCGTACGGCCGCCGCGCGCGCCGGCGGTTCGCCGAGTGCTATGGGGAGCTGGCGGCCGTACTGTGCGCCGGGGTGGCCCCTGAAGGGGGCCGGCTCTCCGAAGGGTCGGACGAATCTTCCGCTCGGGCGGGCGCATCCTCGGCCACTGCGGTGGACGAACCTTCGGCCACTCTGGCGGACCGTTTCGCCAGTGCCCTCTACGGGCTTGCCGAACTCGCCCGCGAGGAGGGCGGACTGGTGGGCGCACTGCGCTCCGAGACCGCCGTACGCGCCCTGGAGCGCGCCTGTCGTGCGCCGGGCGCCCTCCGTACGGCGCACGAGGCGCGCGTGCCCGATCTCCTCACCGTCGCCGCGCACCTGGAACACGCCCTGCGCCCCCTCTCGCTCGACTGGTACGAGGACGACGGGCTCGGCTCGGTCGACCTGTGCCACGCGGCATCGGGCGGCGCGGCGGCCCTGCCCGGCCTGCTGGCCCGGCACTTCACCGGCGTGCCCCTCCTGGTCACCGAGTACGGGGTGCGGCTGCGCACGCACTACCTCGCCGCCACCGACTCCTCGCCCGCCGTACGGTCCCTGCTCGCCGCCTTCCACGGCAGGCTCGCCGCGGAGATCTACCGACAGGCCGCGTACATCACGCCCGGCAACGCACACGCCCGCCGCTGGCAGGAGCGCTGCGGCGCCGACCGTACGAAGCTGCGGACGGTGTATCCCGGCATGGACGCGGGCCCGTTCGCCGAGGTGGGGGAGTCCCCGGAGCGCGCGGCTCCCGACACCCTGGTCTGGGTCGGCCGTGTCGAACCGGCCAAGGACCTGATCTCGCTCCTCCACGCCTTCGCGGAGATCCACAAGGACGAACCAGGCACCCGCCTGCGCATCGTCGGCGCCCCCGCCGGCCCCGAAGGCACCGCGTACCTCACCCACTGCAAGGCGCTCGCCGCCCAGCTCTTCCCCGACGAGGCCGACGGCCCGCACGCGGTCGGCGACAACCCCGTCTCCTTCGAGGAGATCGGCGGCCCGGAGACCCCGACCCTCGCCGACGCCTACGCGTCCGGCGCCGTGATCGTCCTGTCCAGCGTCGTCGAAGGCTTCCCGATCAGCCTGGCCGAGGCCATGTTCTGCGGCCGGGCGACGGTGTCGACCGACGTCGGCGCGGTGGTGGAGGTCATCGGCGGTACGGGGCTCGTGGTGCCCCCGCGCAACCCCCGGGCGCTAGCCGAGGCGTGCATGGCGCTGCTGCGCGACCCCGAGCGCCGTGAGCGCCTGGGCGCCGCCGCGCGTGCCCGCGCCCTCGAACTGTTCACCGTCGAGCAGAACGTCGCGGCATTTCACGGCATTTACCTGGAGATCGTCTCGCACTGCCCCGTCCGCCGCGCAGTGCTCGACGACACCGGCGACCCCCTCCCCTTCGCCGTCCCCGCCGAGGCCCACGTCCCCGGCCGCTGGACCGCCGCCGCGAGCCGCATGGTGGCCCGCGGCGGCCCCGGCTGGGCGGCAGGCCCACCCGTACCCGCCACGCGCGTCCCCGCGGCGGAGGCAGCCCGATGACCGACGTACACCAACGCGACCTCCCCGGCGCACCGAGCAGCCCCGGCGCATGGGACGGCGTCACGACGGAGCCGCCGGCCGATTCCGCTCCCCAGCGCACCCCGCGCCGCGGCCCCGCGGACCCGGTGAAGGCCCTGATGCACCGCCACCGCGACCTGTGCGAACGCGCGGTGGACCCCCTGGAGATCGCCGCGGGCCTGGAGGCCCACGGCATCACCGACCGCACCGCCGCCCGCTTCCGCCACAAGGACGTCTTCTCCCTGGCGGAGGAGATGTACGCCCGGATCCCCCACGACAACGACACCCCCCACACCCCCACACCCCCAACCACCTCCCGCCCCCACACCACTTGGCTCCTGCGCACCCTCCTCCCCGGCACCACCTGCGCCGCAACCGTGGCCGCCCTCCACCTCACCCACGGCCGGCCCCGCCTCCTCGCGGCCACCGCAGGCACCCTGGCCGTCACCCTCTCCCTACGCGCGGCCCTGACCCGGGGCCCACTCAGCGCACAGCGTTCCGGACCCCCCGGCACCCTCATCTGGACCTGCTGGCTCCTCGCCTACGCCGCCCTGGGCGACGGCCTCCTCATGGCAGCCGCGTCCGGAGGCCCCGAGGCCCTCCCGACCACGGCGCCGAACGCCCCCTGGCCCCTCACCACGGCCCCCCTCCTCACCCTCACCATCTCCTGCGCCCCCGCGGCATGGCTGGCCCACCACTTCGCCACAAGGGCCCGCAACAAACTGACGACAAGCCGAGCGCTGGAGGACTTCGCCACATCAGTACGCCCCCTCCTCCTGGGCACAGTCGGCTTGTTCCTGGCGACCGTGGCAGCCCTCCTTCCCCTGACCGCCGTCCTTGTCGACGAACCCGCCCCGTACCCCCAAACGCTCACGCTCACGGCCCACCTCTTCCTGGCCCGCCTCCTCGCCATCCACGGCTTCACGCACGCCCCCGCCGTTATCCTCACGGCAACAGCCACAGCCCAGGCCACAGCCCTGGTCACCCTCTTCGCGGCCCGCCTCCCGCACTGCGCCTTCCTGGCCACCCCCGTCGAAACCCTGATCGACACCTGGGGCCCCGGCACGATCCCCACTCTGACCTGCGGAACAGCGGCCCTCGCCCTCCTGATCCACGCCACCCGCAAACTGCCCCGCGCCTCGGCGCACGCCAGAACGGCAACGCGATGGTGAGCCGAGCCACCCCCGTACGGATGGCCGCGTACGGCGGGAAGGGGCCGTGTCGGGGGGTGTCCGCTCGCAGCGGTTGGCGCGTCAACACGGGCGAGTTGGTAAGAGACCGAGTCGCGCCGTTCCGAGGACGGACACCCCCCGGCGCGGCCCCGCTCCACTCACCGCACCGCAGGCGCTACACGCACCCCCACAACCCGCACGGGCCGCCGCAGGCATAACGCCACGGGCCCGAGCCGACGAAACGCACCGGCACCACGGGCCCGCGAGGCCCCGCACCACACGTGGCCGCACCCGCCAAGGCGCCGCAGGCCACCGCACCACACGCGCCCGCGCCCCCCAAGGCGCCGCAGGCCACCGCACCACCCCTTCTGAAGGAGACCTCCAAATGACAACCTCCCGACCCGCCACCCCGGCCCCGGGAGCCGCCCGATGAGAGTCCTACTGATCGGAGCCAACGGCTACTTGGGCCGCTTCGTCGCCGACCGCCTCCTCGCCGACCCCGCGGTCCAACTCACCGCCCTCGGCCGCGGCGACGACGCCGACGTCCGCTTCGACCTCGCCTCCGGCAGCCCCGGCGCCCTCACCCGCTTCCTCGATGCCGTCCACCCCGGCGTCGTCATCAACTGCGCCGGCACCACCCGAGGCGGCGCCCGTGAACTCACCCGCCACAACACCGTCGCCGTGGCCACCGTCTGCGAGGCCCTCCGCCGCAGCGGCTGCGGCGCCCGCCTCGTCCAGATCGGCTGCGCCGCCGAGTACGGCCCCAGCCAGCCCGGCTCCTCCACGGCCGAGGACGCCGTCCCCCGCCCCGGCGGCCCCTACGGCGTCAGCAAACTCGCCGCCACCGAACTCGTCCTCGGCTCCGGCCTGGACGCGGTCGTACTCCGCGTCTTCTCCCCGGCGGGCCCCGGCACCCCCGCAGGCTCCCCCCTCGGCCGCCTCGCCGAGGCCATGCGCCGCGCCATGCAGACCGGCGACGGCGAACTCAAACTCGGCGGCCTCGGCGCCCAACGCGACTTCGTCGACGTACGCGACGTGGCCCGCGCCGTGCACGCCGCCTCGCTCTCCGCCGCCCAGGGCGTCATCAACATCGGCTCCGGCCGCGCCGTCCGGCTCCGCGACGCCGCAGCGATCCTCGCCCGCGTGGCGGGCTACGGCGGCGCCCTCCACGAACTGGACGGCCCCCCGGGCGCCCTGCGCGGCCCCTCCATCGGCCACCCCCGCCCTGAACTCCTGGCCCACCCGCGCACAACGGACCCCCTGGGCCACCGCACCGACTCGGACCACGCACCTCACGGAGCCCACAGCACCCAGGGATCCCAGGGCGCGCATTCCCCGCACCCACCGCATGCCGCACACTCCATGCACACCAGCAGCGCCGCCTACCCCTACCCGGACGGCTGCGGCAGCTGGCAGCAGGCCGATGTCCGCACCGCCCGCGACCGCCTCGGCTGGCGCCCCCGCATCAACCTCGAGGAGTCCCTCGCCGACATCTGGATGGAGGCGGCATGCCGTATCTGATCAGGACGAAAGCGAGAGCGGCCGACACGGACGTCCGCACCGGCTTAGGTGTTCCCGGCCCAGCCCACCCCCTCCTCGCCCCCACCGAGTGGGCCGAGCTCACCCGCCGCGGCGCCGCCCTGCACTGGGTTGTCCTGAACATCGCCGACGGCCCCGGCGCCCTCCCCGATCCGCACTGCCTGGAGGCGGCCGGCCGACTCCGCAACGCCGGCGTCCGTGTCCTCGGCCACCTCGACGTCCGGTACGGAGCCCGCGGCTTCGGTGAGACGATCGTGGACGCCCGCCGGTATCTCGACTGGTACCAGGTCGACGGCTTCCTCCTGGACCGCTGCCCGGCCGACCGCGCCACGCTCCCCGAGATCCACCGCACCGCCACCACCCTGCGGGCCCTGCGTGACGATGCCCACATAGTCCTCGGCCATGGCACCCACCCGTACCCCGGCTATGCCGAGTGCGCCGACCAGTTGGTCACCTTCCGCGGCCCCTGGAGCGACTACCGCTGGTCGCAGGCGGCCGAGTGGACCGCCGACCACGGGCCCGAGCGTTTCTGTCACTTCGTGCACGGAGTGCCCCGCGGCCATCTGGACGAGGCGCTGCGCATCGCCCGCTGGCAAGGCGCCGCAACTATCTACTTCACCGACCGCGCGGACCGCGGCGGCCGCACGGACCCCTGGGAGACCATGCCCGGCTACTGGGACGAAATCGTCTCGCGTGTCGGGACAGGTGTCTCGGAATGAAAAAGGCCGTGGCAGTGTTACGGAGAGAACAACCGTAGTGATTGACCGACCAACGGAGTCCCCGTGTCGCTGCCACCCCTGGTCGAGCCGGCCCCCGAGCTCACCGTAGACGAGGTCCGCAGGTACTCCCGCCACCTGATCATCCCCGACGTCGGGATGGACGGGCAGAAGCGGCTGAAGAACGCCAAGGTGCTCTGTGTCGGCGCCGGTGGCCTGGGCTCGCCGGCCCTGATGTACCTGGCCGCGGCGGGCGTCGGCACCCTCGGCATCGTGGAGTTCGACGAGGTCGACGAGTCCAACCTGCAGCGCCAGATCATTCACAGCCAGGCGGACATCGGCCGCTCCAAGGCCGAGTCGGCCCGCGACAGCGTGCTCGGCATCAACCCGTACGTGAACGTTGTCCTGCACGAAGAGCGGCTCGAGGCCGACAACGTGATGGACATCTTCAGCCAGTACGACCTGATCGTCGACGGCACGGACAACTTCGCGACCCGCTACCTGGTCAACGACGCCTGCGTGCTGCTGAACAAGCCGTACGTCTGGGGCTCGATCTACCGCTTCGACGGCCAGGCCTCCGTGTTCTGGTCCGAGCACGGCCCCTGCTACCGCTGCCTCTACCCGGAGCCCCCGCCCCCCGGCATGGTCCCCTCCTGCGCCGAGGGCGGCGTGCTCGGCGTGCTGTGCGCGTCCATCGGCTCCATCCAGGTCACCGAGGCCATCAAGGTTCTCACCGGCACGGGCGAACCGCTGGTCGGCCGCCTGATGATCTACGACGCCCTGGAGATGCAGTACCGCCAGGTGAAGGTCCGCAAGGACCCCAACTGCGCCGTCTGCGGCGAGAACCCCACCGTCACCGAGCTCATCGACTACGAGGCCTTCTGCGGCGTCGTCTCCGAGGAGGCCCAGGCGGCGGCCGCCGACTCGACGATCACTCCCAAGCAGCTCAAGGAGTGGATCGACGACGGCGAGAACATCGACATCATCGACGTCCGCGAGATCAACGAGTACGAGATCGTCTCCATCCCGGGCGCCAGGCTGATCCCGAAGAACGAGTTCCTCATGGGCACCGCCCTGGAGACCCTCCCGCAGGACAAGAAGATCGTCTTGCACTGCAAGACGGGTGTCCGCAGTGCGGAAGTCCTTGCGGTCCTGAAGTCCGCGGGCTTCTCCGACGCCGTCCACGTCGGCGGCGGCGTCATCGGCTGGGTCAACCAGATCGAGCCCCACAAGCCGGTCTACTGATCCGGCCCGGCTTCCCGTCCGGCGGGGGCTTCGCGTACCAAGGGTGCGCGGAGCCCCCGCCGGCGTCATGAGCAGACCTTGCCGTCCTTCGGCACCGTGCCGTTCAGCACGTAGGCGTTGATCGTGGAGTCGACGCAGTCGCTCCCGCTCCCGTAGGCACCGTGCCCGTCGCCCTTCCAGGTGAGCATCACGCCGACGCTCTTGCCCAGCTCGTCCGCCATCCTGCGGGCGCCCTCGTACGGTGTCGCCGGGTCGCCGGTGTTGCCCACCACGAGGATCGGTGCCGCGCCCGGGGCGCTCACCTCCGGGGTGTCGAACTGCCCGGCCACCGGCCACTCGTGGCACCAACCCGCCGTGTCCCAGCCGAGGAAGGGCCCGAACACCGGCGAGATCTCCTCGAACTCCGGCAGCAGCCTCTTCGCCTCCTCGGGCGTGGGCCGCTGCTTGTCGTCCAAGCACGATATGACCCGTTGTGAGTGGGTCGTCGTGGTGTAGCGGCCCGAGGCGTCGCGTTCGTTGTAGAGGTCGGCGAGTGCCAGCAGCGCGGAGCCGTCACCCTTTTCGGCGGCTTCCAGGGCGCTGGTGAGAGTGGGCCAGCTCGACTTGCTGTACAGCGGCAGGATGATGCCGGTGAAGGCGAGGGTCTGGGTCAGCTTCCGCTCGCTCGACGTCGGCAGTGGCTCCGCGTCGATCCGCTGCAGCAGGTCCGCGATCTTCCGGGAGCCCTGCTCCGGGTCCTGGCCGGTCGACTTCAGGTAGTCGTTGAGCGCGCGTTGGAAGCCCAGCGTCTGGTTCTTGGCGTGGCCCACCGCGTCGGCGCTCGGGTCGACGACCGCGTCGAGGACCAGCCGCCCCACGTTCTTCGGGAACAGATGGGCGTAGACACCGCCGAGTTCGGTGCCGTACGAGATGCCGAAGTAGTGCATCTTCGAGTCGCCGAGGACGTGCCGCATCAGGTCCATGTCGCGGGCGGTGTCGGTGGTCGACACATGCGCCAGCAGCTTCCCGGCGGACTCCTCGCAACCCTTGCCGAAATCGGCGGCGTCCCGGAAGTACGCCGTCTCCTCGGCCGATGTGTCCGGGCTGACGTCCACCGTCTCGGCGGCCTGGATCTCCTTGTCGCTGCGGCAGCGGACGCCCTCACTGGCGCCCACCCCGCGCGGATCCCAGCTCACGAGGTCGTACCGCTCATGGAGGACCGAAGCGGTGGAGGCGTACGCCGGCAGTGTCGACACTCCCGAGCCGCCGGGCCCGCCGAAGTTGAACAGCAGTGAGCCGATGCGGTCGTCCCCGTCGGCCTCGGAGCGAATCAGGGCCAGGTCGATCGTCCTGCCCTCCGGTTTCGCCCAGTCCAGCGGCACCTTCAACGTCGCGCACTGCCACTCGTCACCCGGTGCAGGGGCGTCGTCGGTGGCCTCGCATGCGCCCCAGTCGAGTTTCTGGCCGGTGAGAGAGGCGGGCAGTGCCGACGCTGACCCGCCGGAGGATTCGGCCGTGGGCGGGGCGGACGTCCCCTTGCCGTTGTCGGACGAGTCGTCGGACGAGCCGCCGCAACCCGCCGCCAGTAGTCCGGCGGCGACGGTCACGGCCGTCCACCGTACGAAGCGTGCCATGGCCACAATCCCCCCTCTCACGCCGTCCGCGCTCGATCGCGAACTGCTGTCCCGCCATGGTAGGCCGATCAAGCCGAAGCCGTCGGAGCCTGTGGATAACCTTCTGACCTGCGCGTTTGCTGCCGGATGGGGCTTCTCGTCACGAGCAGACCGTCCCAGCCGCCGGCATCCGCCCGTCCAGCAGATAGCCGTTCACCGCTGTCTGCACGCACTTGTTCTTGCTGTCGTACGCGCCATGCCCCTGCCCCTTGTACGTCAGCTCCACGCCGACTCCCTTGCCCAGCGCCTGGACCATCCTGCGCGCACCCTCGTACGGCGTGGCCGGGTCGCCGGTGTTGCCCACCACGAGGATCGGCGCCGAACCGGGCGCGCTCACATCAGGATGGTCGGCGGCTCCGGGCACGGCCCAGTCGGTACAGCTGATCATGCTCCAGGCCAGGTACTCGCCGAACAGCGGCGAGGCGGCCCGGAACTCGGGCAGCTTCCGTTGCACGTACTCGGTGGTGTACCGCGGCTTGTCGTCGGCGCAGTTGATGGAGACGTTGGCCGCGGTCAGGTTGCTGTACTCGCCGTTCTGGTTGCGGCCGTTCAGCGAGTCGGACAGCAGCATCAGGATCTGGCCGTTGCCGTCGTACGCCTGTTCAAGGCCCTCGGTGAGGTACTCCCAGAAGTCCTGCGAGTACAGCGCCTGGGCGATGCCGCTGGTTGCGGCGGTCTGGGTCAGCTCGCGGGGGAAGATGCCGGGGATCGGTTTGCGGTCCAGGTCCCTGAGCAGCTTCGCGATGCGGTTCTTGACGTCCTGCGCGCTGTCCCCGACGGGGCAGTCCTCCACCTGCGACACACAGTGCTGCGCGTAGTTGTCGAGCGCGAGCTGGAAACCCTTGGCCTGACCGAGCGAGCCCTGTTCGGGGTTCAGCGTGGGGTCGACGACCGCGTCGAACACCGCCCGGCCGACGTTCTTCGGGAACAGGTGGGCGTAGACGCCGCCGAGTTCGGTGCCGTAGGAGATGCCGAAGTAGTGCAGCTTGTCGTCGCCGAGCACCTGGCGCATGAGGTCCATGTCGCGGGCCGCGTCGGTGGTCCGCACATTCGGCAGCATCCTCTCGGAGTTCTCCTCGCAGGCCGCGTTGAACTCCTTGACGTTGTCGACGTACTCGGTGCGCTCGCGGGCGTCGTCGGGTGTGGCGTCCTGCTGGAAGTAGGCGTCGAGTTGCTGGTCGTTCTCGCAGCGCACTCCGGCGCTGCGGCCGACCCCGCGCGGGTCGAAGCTCACCAGGTCGTAGCGGGTGCGCAGCTTGGCGTAGTCCGCGCCGAACGCGGGCAGCGTGGTGACGCCGGAGCCGCCGGGCCCGCCGAAGTTGAAGATGAGCGAGCCGATGCGCTGGCTCGCCTCGCCGCTCGCCCTCGCCCGGATCAGCGCGATGTCGATGGTGTCGCCCTTGGGGTCGTCCCAGTCGAGCGGCGCCTTCATGCTCGCGCACTGCCACTCGGCGCCGCCCGGCAGGGGAGACGGCGCGTCACCGCCGCCCTGCGCCTGGGAGGGCGCCGGGCAGTCCTCCCAGCTCAGCTTCTGGGCCGTCAGGTCCTCGTCCTTGGAGTCGTCGCCGCACCCAGCCAGCACGGCGGACAGCAGCACGGCGGTGACAGTCAGGGCGGCCGTGCGCAGACGGGAAGGATTCGGCATGGATCCATCCTGCGCCCGCAGAGGCCGGGGCGCTCGGGGCGCGGGCCGTACGAGGTAGGTGGGCGTGGTGTGGCTTGGGTGACTTGGGGCTATGCGCGCGTGGTGTGGCTTGCGGGACGTGGGTACGCGCGCGTGCCTAGGCATGCGGGGTCCCCACGCGTAGCCCGCCCCGGTCCCCTACAGCGCACCCTTCCGCGTCAGATGGTTGAACGCCAGCCAGCCCGGCAGCACCGGCAGCCACAGCGTCAGCAGTCGGAACAGCAGTACGGCGGGGGCGGCGACCTCGCTGGGCAGGCCGACGGCGATCAGACCGACGGTCAGGGTCGCCTCGACGGCGCCCACACCGCCCGGCGTCGGAGCGGCCGAGCCGAGCGCGTTGCCCGCGAGGAAGACCACAGCCACGCTGGCGATGCTGATCGAGGTCGTCTCGTCGCCGAACGCGCGGATCGAGGCGTCCAGGCACATCACGAAGCACGCGGTGAGCAGCAGCATCCCGCCGATGCCGGTGATCAGCTTCTGCGGCCGCTGGAGCACGTCGAGCATGCGCGGCACGACACCCGCGAACAGCGACCGCACGCGCGTGGAGACGAATTTCCGCAGGAACGGCACCGAGGTCACCACGAGCACCAGCACCGCCACCGTCAGCAGACCCGCGATGACCGTCCGGGACGGCGACAGGGACGGGGTCTTCTCGGTACCGGTCAGATAACCGAACGCCAGCAGCATCAGGATGTGGCAGCCGAGCCCGAACAACTGAGACGCGCCGACGCTGGCCACCGCGAGCCCGGGCCGCACGCCCGAGCGCTGCAGGAAGCGCGTGTTGAGCGCGACACCGCCCACCGCGGCCGGCGCCACAATCTTCACGAACGACCCGGCGACCTGCGCCGCCACGGTCCGCGGGAACGGCACCCGCTCGGGCACGAAGCCCAGCAGCGCCATCGCGGCGGCCACATAGCTCAGCGCCGAGAACAGCACGGCGGCGATGAGCCAGCCCCACTCGGCGTTGGCCACCAGCGGCCCGAACTCGATGTGCGTGAGCTGGGTGAGCAGGAAGTACGCGCCGATCGCACCGGCGATGAAACTGATCAGCGTGCGCGGCCGCACCCGCTCCAGACGGGCCGGCTCGACCGGCGCCTGTGGCCGGATCCGCAGCACCTCGTGCCGGATCTGCGTGAGCAGATCTTCCTCGCGTGCCTCGTCCAGAGCCTCGTCGATGGCCCGTTTCTCGGCCCTGTTCTGCGCGCGTACGGCCTTCTTGTCGGGCTTTTCGAGTACGACCACGGCGTCGCCCCCGGCCGCCTCCACACGGGCCAGCTTGGCCTGCCGGGACGCATCCAGCACCGCCTCGCGTTCGCGCTCCGCCCGCTCCCGCGCCAGCCGCCGCAGTGTCGCGCGCGTGGTGCGGGTCAGCGCGATGGGCTGGAGCATCGGCAGACAGTCGGCCACCGCGTCGGGGCCGAGCACCTCGACGGCGGAGGCCACCGCGCGCTGGGCGCCGACCCGCAGGGCGAGCGTCGTCATCAGTTGCGCGACGTCCATGCGCAGCAGCAGATCACCGGCCGCGATCTCGCCGCCGCGCAGGTCGGTGAGGATCACCGTGCCGGAACGATCCACCAGAATCGCGTCACCCGCCAGCCTGCGGTGCGCGATGCGCCGCGACTGCAACGCCCGCACCTGGTGCCAGGTGTTGCGCAGCAGTTCGTCGGTGATCTCCTCGTCGGGCAGGGAGTCGAGGGTGCGGCCGCCGGTGTGCTCGTAGACGAGCATCACGGCGTCGGGGCCGAGTTCGGAGGTGGCGATCAGCTTGGGCGCGTTGGCGCCCGCCGCGATCGCCGCGTACGCCAGCAGCGCCTCCTGCTCCAGGGCCTGCCGCAGCGACTGCAGGCTGCGCCGGGTGGCGAAGCCGCGCAGGGTCAGGTTGCGCCATACCCGGTAGAAGAAGCCCTGCGCCTGCTGCTCCCGGTCGACGACCGTGACGTCCAGCGGTGGGCCGTTCTCCAGGGTGACGAAGTAGCGCCGGCCCCGGTCGCCGACGTCCGCGGCGTCCAGCGTGTCCTCGCGGGCCGCGCTCACCGGGTGGAAGCCGACGGTCCGCAGGCCCGCCATCAGCGTCCGGCCCGTCGGGCGGACGTTGGGCGAGCCGACGGCGTACAGCGTGCCGTAGGCCACGGTCCAGCCGATCAGCACGGTCAGGATGATCGAGAACGGCGTCGTGTAGCCGGTGACGAGCATCGAGAAGGCGTCGAGGAGCAGCACGATCCACAGCACCGCGCGCCAGCGGGGTCTGCGGGACATGCCGACCGCCGTCATGTACGCGATGACCGGGGCCAGGTAGCCGTGCACCGGGTCGGTCAGGGCGTTGATGTCACCGGGGGAGGGCTGGGTGAGCGCATCCTGGATCGAGTCGGGGGCGGCCCGGGCGACCCACAGGTCGGTGGCGAGCGTCACTCCGTGGGCGAGGACGGCGGCGAGTACGCCGTCGGCGATGCGTAGCCCGTCCCGTTTGATCAGCCGCTCGATCGCGAACGCGACCGGCACCAGCAGGATCGCGATGCTGGACGCCAGCCCGGCGATCTTGATGAGCAGGTCGGGCGCCTGTCCGGTGCCCTTGTTGATGTCCTGTTCGAGTCCCGAGGTGGTGCCGTGCGCGAACGCAGCGATGGCGAGCAGTACGGCGATGGCGAGCATGCCCACCAGGAGCCGCATCAGGTCGGAGGGCCGGTGCACGCGCGCGGGGAGGAGCGGCTCGTCGCCCTCGACCTCGTCGGTGTGGGGCTCGCCGGAGTCACTGCCGGTGCCGCGTCCGGTCGTGCTGCCGGAGTCGTTGCCGGCGGTGTGCGGGCGCGACGAGGCATCAGGGGCGCTCTCCGCGTCCTCGGGGTGCACACCCTGCTGCTTCATCGTCTCTTCTTGATCTCGTATCACCAGTCACCGCCCGCACGATGGTGGCATGCTCCACCGACACACGGGGGCATGAGGGTGCAAATGCGGGGGCGCACAGTCTGCCCGAAGCGCTGCCCCAGGGCGAGGGTTACGCACAGTGGCGAGCGCGTCGCATTGTCGGAGGCGTGCGGCAGGATGGGGCGAATGAGCGAGGACAGGCTTCCTGGGGACGACCGCCCGGAGTACACGCAGGACCTGCCGGAGTACGCCGAGCGGGTCCTGGAGGTCGCCGAACTGATCCCGGCCGGGCGGGTCATGACGTACGGCGACGTCGCCGAGTGGCTGGAGGAGGGCGGCCCTCGCCAGGTCGGCCGCGTGATGTCGCTCTACGGAGGTGCCGTTGCGTGGTGGCGCGTCGTACGCGCGGACGGTGTCCTGCTCCCGGGGCACGAGCTGGAGGCGCTCGGCCACTACCGCGCGGAGGGCACGCCCCTTAAGGAGGCGGCTCGGACGGCCGAGGGGCACCTGCCGCGCGTCGACATGAGACGCGCGCGGTGGGACGGCGGCGAACACCCGGAGGCTCACACCTGACAGCTTCCGCCATTGGACGCGTCCGCGGGTGACGCTTGATCCGTACGGGGGAAACAGGGCACATCTGTGGCATGACGTACGTTCGTGGTGCAAGGGACATGCGGGTCCTGTGCGCCGGATGGGAAGAAGCGGAAGCCCTGCTTCCGTCCTGCCCGTCGGCGTAGCGTCGGCTGCACGTGTCCCCCTCACCCCGCAACCACCGCCGTCCACGCAGGGCGGTAGCCCCACCAGCACACCCACCAGGACCGGCGAACCACGTGAGCTCCTCTTCCTCCACCAGGCGCCTGTCGCACCACCCGGTGCGACAGGGGAACCGTGGCGCTTACCGACTGGTGCGTACCCCACCGGCCCGTTTGGATCCCCCTCGGTTGGACGCGGCACAGCGCGCGGTGGTTGACCACGAGGCCGGTCCGCTGCTCGTCCTCGCCGGCCCGGGGACCGGCAAGACCACCACCCTGGTGGAGTCCGTCGCGGCCCGCATCGCGCGCGGAGGGGACCCGGAGCGGATCCTGGTGCTGACGTTCAGCCGCAAGGCGGCCGTCGAACTGCGCGACCGTATGGCGCTGCGCATGGGGGCGGCGCGCGCGCCCCAGGCGACCACCTTCCACTCGTACTGCTACGCCCTGGTCCGCGCCCACCAGGACAGCGACCTGTTCGCCGAACCGCTGCGGCTGCTGTCCGGCCCCGAGCAGGACGTCGCCGTCCGCGAGCTGCTCGCGGGCCAGCCCGACCTGGAGCGGCTCGGCCTCGCGCACGTGCGCTGGCCGGACGAGCTGCGCGCCTGCCTGACCACCCGCGGCTTCGCCGACGAGGTCCGCGCGGTGCTCGCCCGCAGCCGTGAGCTGGGCCTCGGCCCAGGCGCCCTGGACGCCTTCGCCCGCCGTATCGGCCGCCCCGACTGGCGGGCCGCGGCCGC
>NZ_BJND01000077.1 GCF_006539505.1 Streptomyces spinoverrucosus | reverse complement strand
AAATCGGCGAAGCCGACGCCCGAAGGGCGCTCTTGACACTCGCCCCGGAACCGCCACCCTCACAAAAGCCGGGCGGCCATGGGGGCCTTGAAGCCAACGCCTATTCCGACGCCTGTGGAAACAGCAGCACGCCGTCAATGCCACTGAGGCGCCGGCAGAATACTTGCGTGTCAGAAGCCGTCCCGTCCTCGCCCTCCGTCTCCGCCCGCATGAGCCGTCAGAGTTCTCGCGACACGGCCCAAGAGGTGGCGGTCCGACGGCTCCTGTTCGCCTCTGGCCTGCGGTATCGAGTGAATGTGCCGGTACCCGGCATGCCCCGCCGCACGATCGACATCGTATTCAGGAAGGCCAAGATCGCAGTCTTCATGGACGGCTGCTTCTGGCACGGATGCCCTGAACACGCAACGCAACCTCGGACGAACGCAGAGTGGTGGCGGGTCAAGCTGGACCGCAACATGGCGCGTGACGTGGAGACCACTGAGCACCTCCGGGCGGCCGGCTGGGAAGTCCTCAGGTTCTGGGAGCATGAGGCGCCGGGGGATGTGGCACTTCGTGTCGCGGCGGCGGTGGAGCGACGGACGGCCGAACGGACACGGGGGAAGAATCGTTGAGTGGGCTGACTTTTGTCGACGTGTGCTCAGGGGCGGGTGGACTCGCCCTGGGACTGGAGCGGGCAGGCTTCGAGCCGAGACTGCTGCTGGACGAGGACGCCGATGCCTGCCGGACCCTACGAGCCAACCGACCCCACTGGAACGTGCTTCAAGCGGACCTCCTGGACCTCGATCCCAGCGAGCATCCGGAAACCTACGACGTGGACCTGCTGTCCGCGGGACTTCCGCGGGTGAAGTCCAACGCCACGGCCGCTAGGGCCGAGTCGGGTGAGGAGGAACGGCTGCTGAAGGCTGCCGTCTACCTCGCCCACGCGGTAAGGCCTCGGGCGCTGATCGTCGAGAATGTGCCCACGCTCGCACACTCGGACAGATTCCGGGATTTCCGAGAGTTCGCCCGCGCCGAACTGGAGCACCTCGGTTACGAGTTCAGCTGGTTCGTCCTCAACGCCGCCGACTTCGGAGTGCCACAGGACCGCCGGCAGGGGCTTCTGGTGGCGATCAAGAGGCGGTGGTTCGCCTCCTTCCAGCCGCCCTCCCCCACCGTGGCTGACCATGTGTCGGTGGGCGAAGCTCTGGCCCCCTCCATGCGGTCCCGCGGCTGGAAGGACGCCGACCGATGGGCGGCCCAGGCGGTCACCGTGGCTCCGACTCTGGTCGGTGGATCGAAGAACCGTGGTGGGGCGGACCTGGGACCTGCCGGAACCAAACGGAAGTGGGAGAAGCTGGGGGTGAACGCCCACTCGATCGGCGACGAGATCCCGGGACCGGACTTCGTCTGGGCACCGGATCTCGGCAGGGAAGGCCTGGTGCGACTCACCGTGGACCAGACGGCCCTACTCCAGAGCTTCCCCCCGGACTGGGAGATCACCGGCAGAAAGACGGCCCGGTACCGCCAGATCGGCCACGCGTCTCCTCCGCCGGTGGGCGAGGCACTTGGTCGGTCCGTCGCCGACGCGCTGCGTTCCTGAACGAAGAATCTACAGGTCAGAGCAGAAATCTTGACCTGCCGACCGGTCGCACGACAGGGCGGCTAGGCACCTCGACAGCCGGCTACACTTCCACACCATGACCCGAGCACCTCACCCGGACGCAAACCAGGACGAACCCGTCATCGTTGACCTTTTCGCGGGACCCGGGGGCCTGGACATCGCGGCCGAGATGCTCGAATTGCCCACCATTGGCGTGGAATGGGATGAATCGACCCGAGCGACACGTCGCGCCGCGAACCTGCGCACCACCAAGGAACCCGACGTTGCGAAGGTGAACCCGCTCGACTCCGCGGTTGCCTCGGCACGCGTCCTCACTGGTGGTCCGCCCTGCCAGACGTACTCCGTGGCCGGCAACCGTGAGGGCCACAAGGCTCTGGAAGAAGTGAAGGACCTGGCCGAGCGCGTGGGACAGAGTCAGAACGTGAAGGCTCTGGAGCGTGCCTGGGCGGAGGTGAACCGGAGGGCCGAGGAACTGTCGTGGGCCGACGAGCGCACCGGGCTCGTCCTCCAGCCCCTGCGGTGGATCGTCGAGAAGAAGCTCAAGGCCGCTCCCTACGAGGCGGTGGTGCTGGAGCAGGTCCCCACAGTTCTGCCCGTCTGGAGGAAGTACCGCGACATCCTTCGCGAGCTGGGCTATGACGCGGACTGCCACATCCTGCACACCGAGGAGTACGGGGTGCCGCAGACCCGGCGCCGCGCGGTCCTGATCGCCCGTTACCGGGGGACCAGGGGCCAGGGAATCGAGTTCCCCTCGCTGACGCATCAGCGCTATCGCAAGGGGGTGAAGCGCCTCCCCGTTCTGGGCCGCGAAACGCCGCGCCATGACGTCCAGCAGAGCACTCTCTTCGAGTCTCCGGCCAAGCCCCACGGACCAGAGCGTTGGGTCTCTATGCGCGACGCGCTCCAGGAAACCCGTTCCACGGACTTCGTCGTTCGTTCCAACTACGGGTCGGGAGGCGACCCCAAGAAGCGAGGGCTCCGCACCTCCGACATGCCGGCCGCCACGGTCACGGGCAAGGTGCGCCGCAACAAGGTGTTCGAACTCAAGGGCATCGACGACGACGGCGAACCTGAACTGGGTCCGGAACAGGAGCGATTCACGTTCCCCGAGGCAGGCCTGCTCCAGACATTTCCGGCCGAGTACCCCTGGCGAGGCACCGACGTCGCACAGCAGATTGGCAACGCGATCCCACCGCTCCTGGCCATCCATGTCCTGTGTACGGCGCTGGGGCTGGACGAGGATCACAAGATGCGTGCCACAGAAGCGCTGAGATCGTGGCGCCCTCCCCGCCCGTAGGGAGTCGATCAGTCCTCCTCCGCCTCCGCCTGGCCCTCCTCCTTACCCCGGACGGGAGCCTCCGCGAACAGCTCCGCGAAGTGGTCCGTGAGGCGCTCCACCGAGTCCTGCGGAGCACCCTCCTCGGCCGGTCCGGCGGGAAGCGGGCGGTGCTGCACGGAGATACCGGCTTCCGCCTCGTCGATCCATCGCCGCAAAGCCCCGGCATCCCGTTCCACGTCCGCCGCTATCGCGTCGTACATCAGGGTCGCGGCCGCTGTGTTGACGGCCTTACCCAGGGCGTTCGCCTCGCGGCCCGTCCGTACGACCTCCCGGCGCAATAGCCCGACCAGCGCCTGGGCGATGGGTCGGTGATCGATGACGTCCAACCTGAGCACTGTGTTCAGCATGTCCTGGTTGCCGCAGGCCACAACGACCGGTTCGTAGTCGGACCCGTTCCGGAACAGCTCGGCCGACCACCAGAGCCGAGCGAACGCCTGCTTGTGGTAAGGCCCCTTGAAATAACGGGCGTTAACGGTCTTCTTCGATTCGGAGCGGTGCCGCCAGACGACGAAGTCGGGGGCGACGCCGAGAGCCAGATAGTTCCACAGCGCGGAGTCCGCGGCCTCCGCCCGGGTCAGGCGCAGGATCGCATGCAGGCGTGGGGCGAGCCAGGCGTCCGCCTGTGTCGGCCTGTCGTCCCGGTAGATGTACATCGCGTCGTCGATCAGGTCACGCAGCGCGCGAAGTCGCCACCGAGGGCTCTCGGGCAAGGGCTCGGCCGCCTGGTTGAGGGCGATCGCCGGGACACTGTCCTTTCCGGACAACAAACCGTCGCCGATGAACCGCGCCGCGTTCTCGTCGGCCAGCCGAGCCAGGTACTCGGGCAGGTGGTCGGGCCTCTCCGTCATGCCTCGTCCTCACGCTTGAGCTTGTCCAGGCCGCGTACCGTCTCCGTGAGCGCGGCAGGCACACCGGCCCGGCGCATGGCCGCGTACTGAATGCGCGGCTGCAGTTCGGTCCATCCGGTCGCGCCCACCCGCCGGCGGTGTACCTCTCGCAGCGCGTCCTCGAGGGTCCGATCGGGCACGACGTCGGGCAGCATCTCCCTGAGTACCTCGCCTTGCCAGCCGTACGGGAACAGCGGAGTGCCGTCGTCCTCGATCTCCAGTTCTCCGATGGCCGAGTGGAACACCGCGATCCACACGTCGGCAGCCATCTGAGACACCATCAGCTCGTTGACCAGTCCCTCGGGTCCCCGCCCCTCGGCGTTGAGGACGTCCGTCATGCCCTCGAAGTCAGTGTTGATGTGGACCGTGGGGAGTCTGCCCGCGGCGTTCACGATCCACGGGATGTCCACGAAGTTCTGGAGCCAGCGGGGGCCCTTGGCGAACCCGACCTCCTTGATGTCGAAGGTCTGCTCGCGCACGGGCGCATCGCTCCTGGCGTCGACGACCCAGTCGTCGGTCGCCTCCGCGATGATCCGCCCGGGTACGCCGTCGACCGTGGCCACCACCTGTACAGTCAGGACGCCGCGCTCGAAGAGGTCGGCGCGCAGCACCTGAAGTTCACCGCGCCACTCGCGTCCGCCCTCCGACTCGGGAACGAGTCGGGTCGTGACACGCGTGTTGGTCGTCCGGTCGGTCAGCACGGCGACCACCACGACGTCGGACCACGGGCCACCTGGCTCGGTCGCCTTGGACGGAATCGTTGCCGAGACGGTCAGCGCGGCGGTCTCCCAGTCCTCCGTCTCCGCCAGGCCGAGCGCGACGACGCGTTCCGTCACGGAGCGCGCACGCGAGTCGAGCTGTTCACGAGGCTGTTCGGGCGCCTTGACGCTGACCGCGTCGACTCGCAACGAAACCGTGCCGCGCAGCCGCGAGTACGGGAAGACCTTCATTACAGCGACTCCCCTTCACCGGCCCGCAGTTCTACGACGAGCCCGCTCAGACTCGATCTGACGGCATGTGTGGCGGGATCGGTGATCCCACGGAAGGTCGCGGAACGCGCCTTGTCGGCGAAACGCAGAGTGCCGTCCACCACCTCGCAGTTGTCCACTCCCGCCAGCTCGGCCCACGCGATGGTGGGGCGTGGCCCGGAGCGCACGTCGAACTTGGCCACGGGGGCGAGACGCCACGTGTGTCCGCCGGCGGGGATCCTGATCTCGCCGATCACCTGCCAGGCGCCGCTGTCGAGCACTTGGGCGTCCAGCTCCTCCAGGACGGGCAGAGTCGCCGCCGACAGGCGAGGCTTTCTCGTCTTCCCCGTGCCGACGGTCACCTTCTCGGCGAGCCGCCCTCCCCCGGCCTTGGCGCGCTTCTTGGGTCGAGCCACCAACTCCTTGATCGCAGCGTTGGTCTCCCGAGTCAAGGAGGTGATCCGCCGGTACGCGGAGGGCGAGTAGGTGAGCGTCAACTCCTCGGTCTGGCCCCACTTGTTGTGCTCCGGGGGCTCGGCGGCCCGCAGGAACTCCTCGGCCTCTGCGGCGAACGGAGCCTGCCGCCCCGCCGCCGCACCGGTGAGCAACACCGCTTGGAAAGGGTTGGTGGACAGCGACAGACCGGGAACGGCGGCGTCTCGCACCGTCATGCGGTTGCCACGCATCGCCGTGACACGGTTCGGCTTGCCGTCCGCGTCCTCGGCGTCCGTCACCAGGAGCACGGCGCGGTGCTCTCCTCCCTGAGAGGCTCGTCCACCGCCTCTGGCGGGGAGGTTCAGGGGCACGGTGGTTTGGGCGACCTGTCCGGACTCCGTGAGCCGTTCCACGGTCGTACCGTCCAGGAACGCCTTCAAGGCGCGAGTCCGGGAGGGTTGGGCGACCGCGGGATCCACCCGCTGCTCGGCGATGGCCACATCACCATTGCGCAGGGTCCTTACGGATGCCTCCAGCAAGGGCAGTTGGTCCCCTCCGCCGGTCATCGCGGCCCAGAAGTTCTTGCCCAGAGCCCGAACGAGCCGACGATGCATCCGCTGGATGCTGTCGTTGTCCTCGCCCTCGTCGCCCTCGAATGCGGCATTGTCGTCCACAAGGCTCGCCACGTCGTGGGCCCCGACGATCAGGAACGACGTCCCCGGCTCGCCGCTCTCACGCGTGAGGTGCAGGGACGCGACCGTCTCCTCGTCCGCCCACCAGGAGCGCGCCACGCGGGCTCCTGGTGATTCAGGGTCAGGTCGCCCGAGCCACGCCGGGCCGGCCCACGGCTCGCCGTCGACCAGACGCCACGGAAGATCCAGGCGGCCGATGAGCCGTCGCTCGGTGCGGCCCTCGTGCGGCTCCGACAGCGTGGAGTTCATGAGCACGAGCCCAAGCCTGCTGGTGGCCCACAGGGTCGCCTTACCCAGGCCGTACGAACCACCCGCAGAGGTACCGGACTTGTGGCTGTCGAGCTGGCGCCGCACCACCGCCGCGAAGCGCCCGTCGCTGTAGTCGTCGCCCGTCAGACCGGCCGCGTTGTAGTCGTCCACCCGCAGCAGGACGAGTCGGTCGTGCTCGTACATGTCGCGCAGCCCCGCGTCGATGACCCGGCCGACCTTCTGGTCCTGTGCACGGGCCGCCTCGTAGTGCGGGTACAGCTCATCCCACTGGATGGCCTCTCGGAACCTCGCGAGCGTCTCCCCGGTGAGTTCGTGCAGGGTGTAACGGACCCGCACGGGCTGCCCGTTGGCCGTGAGTCGCTCGTCGAGGCTGTTCTGGCAGGTCTCCCGCGCCAGCACCGACACGTCGGCGTCGAAGGCGAACGCGGCCGCGTTGCCCAACTCCCGTCCGCCGTCCGCGTGCCCGGGACGGTGGTACCAGCTCACGGGGAGGCCGGCCTGGGTGTCGGTGGTACGGGTGTGCACCGTGGCCAGGTCGGTGTTCAGGGCGCGAGCAATGCGTTCGATCGTCTCGGTTCGAGGGGTCGCCCGTCCGGTGATCCACGCCGAGACGGCCGCACGCGTCACCTCAACGGCCTGGGCCAACTCGGTCTGGGTCATGTCGGCGAGCTTCAACTGCCGCGCCAGCCATGGACCGAAGTCCTCGCCTGCTTCCACGGTCACCTGCTCTCGGATCCTGCTCCACTTGCGTCGGACAGCAACTCCACCCTACCCGCCTCTTTGACAGCACACCTCCTGTCAAACGTTCTTTGACAGGGACCCGAGGTGCCTGAACCAGTCCCCCAGTTGGGTTTCATTGGATATGCGCCAATTGTCCATTTGGAACTGGCCTATGGAACCGCGCTCTCGAACCCTCTTGCGCATCCTCGACACGGCCGGGTACCGTCCCTCCTGCGGCCCCACCCGCCTCGGAAAAAACAACTCTCCGACGTCCTGGTGGAAGTGTGCCGTCTTTCCCTTCGTCTCCTTTCCGACGGCATCACAGACGACGGCGTGCGGGTCCCCCTTTCACACGCCTGATTCCGTTCTCCGACCCTCCCCAGTCGCCATTCCCGGCTACTCACTGACCGGAAGTGTAGGTCGCATTGCAGAAATGTCATGCCCCGCGCAACGTGGGCATCACTTCCACCAGAAACACACCACGGCCGCCGGAACCATCGCCCCTGAAGCCGCGTCACTGTCATCACCCGCGTACGGCAGTTCACCTGACGTAACGTCACTCCAGGGCAGCATCCGCCCCTACGGACTCTGCCACTTGTCTTCTTGCCCACCAGGCGTCGATCCGGATCGGAGTCCTGTGTCTCCCGAACTGACCCCCGTGCTCAAGACCGTTGTCGATCAGTCCTCTCGTGTGCTCCGGACCTACGCGGTTGATCCCGGCCTCATCCCGGAGCACGCCAACGGTGAAAGGCGGATCACCCAGGGCGGATACGGCGACCGGCAACTCTTCGAGCTGGTCCAGAACGCCGCCGACGAAATCGCCGCCGAGTCCGGTGGCACGACGCACGTCGTTCTCACGGAGACTCATCTCTACTGCGCCAACGAGGGAACTCCGGTCACCCCCGAAGGCGCCGAGACGATTCTCCGGATGAGCATGTCGCGGAAACGCGGCGGCCAGATCGGGCGTTTCGGGGTCGGCGTGAAATCCGTGCTCGTCGTGACCGACACCCCGCAATTCTTCAGCCGCACGGGCTCCTTCGGATTCGACCGGGAGTGGGCGTACGCGCAGATCCGTGCCGTTCCCGAGGTCACGGCTCGCCTGGGCGAGGAGTTCGAGGCTCCGGTGCTGCGCATGGCCCGCCCCTTGGACGAGGCAGCGGAGCGCGCCGCCGACCCGGTGCTCGACGAACTCCTGGGCTGGGCCACCACCGTCGTCCGTCTGCCGCTGCTGGCAGGGGCGGACGACCGGCTCGGCCTGGACATGCACGGGGGGCGTTCGCGTAGCCATGGGCAGGAGCGGGAGGAGTTCCCTGCCGGATTCCAGCTCTTCTCACCGCATGTGTCGAAGGTGGTCCTGGAGGACCGCCGCCCTCGTCCCCTCGCGCGTCGGGTGCTGACCGCAGAGCAGTCCGGTGATCTGCACACCGTGATCGAGGAACGCACCGGGAAACCCACCAGCGCCAACCGCTGGCGAGTCTTCTCCGTCACCCACGAACCCGGCCCGTCGGCCCGGGCCGACGCCGGTGAACTCCACGACCGGGTTTCACTCGACCTCGCCTGGGCCGTGCCCGACATGGAGAAGGACCCGGAGAGCGGTTTGTACGTCAGCCCGAAGGCCCGTGGCCGGGGCCGCTTCTGGTCCTTCTTCCCGACCAAGTACGAGATGTCGCTGAGCGGCATGCTCAACGGAGCCTGGAAGACCAATGAGGACCGGCAGAACCTCCTGGACTCCTCTCCCTTCAACCAGGAAATGATCAAGGTGGCGGCGGCCCTGGTCGTCGACTCCCTCCCCCGCCTGGCCCCCGGCGAGGACCCGGCCGCCTATCTTCCCCTGCTGCCCGGCCGTGTGAAGGAGGCCATCAGCTGGGCCGACGGATACCTCACCCAGGAGATCTGGGCTCGAAGCGCGACCCGCCCCTCGCTGCCCGACCAGGACGGCGTTCTGTGCGTCCCCGGCGAGCTGCGCGTGCATCCCCGATTCGACAAGGACCAGAAGCGGCTTGCCGGTTGGCTGCGGATGTGGCACGACTGCCCCGGCCGGCCCTCGAACTGGCTGCATCCCAGTGTGGAGGCCGACTCCCTGCGCTCCGGAAAGGTCGAGCACATCCTCGCCGCGGCCGGCCACGGGCGAACCGACGTCCGCACGTGGCTGGAGGCGCTGGTCGAGAGCGGCAGCGTCGAGGCGTCGGCGGTGGCCATCAGCATCCTCGCGGACATGATCGAGATCCGTTCCCCGTACGCCGAGGAGGCGCGGAAGGCCCGGATCGTACTGACCGAGTCGCACGGCCTCGTCGCCCCTGTGCACGGCAGGGTGTTCCGCCGCGCCGATCAGGGTGGGCTGCCCGAGTCTTTGGTGTACGTGGCGGACGGGATCGCCCAGGACCCGTCGCTCGCCCACGCGCTCAACGTTGTCGGCATCCGGGAGGCCGATGTCGAGGGCCGCTTCGTCAGCGTCCTCGACCAGGGCTTCGACGGCTACGGAGACACCGAGTGGGAGCGGTTCTGGGAACTGTTCCGGCAGGCCGGGGTGCGCCGACTCGCCCACAAGGTCATCGAGACGGTGCCGAAGCCGCGGGAGACCCTGCGAGTGCGGACCGCCGACGGGAAGTTCCGGCCGGTGCGGGACTGCATGCTGCCCGGTGCGGTGGTGGACGCACAGCGTGACCCGAGCATCGCTGTCGACAAGAAATTCCACTCCGACGACCTCCCCTTCTTCTCGGAGATCGGTCTACGCGAGCGTCCCTCCGCCGCGATGCGGCCGGAGGGCGAGCCCTGGTTCGAGGAGTACCGGGAAGCGGTCCACTCCGCCTACCTGCGCACCCTGGACGCGCACGCCCCTCGACCGTCCCTCAATCGGATCAAGGTGGAGGGCTCCGCGATCGGCGGCCCGCTGCACCTGTTCCGCTCGCTCTCGGAGGAGTCCCGCGCGGCCTTCCTTAGGGCGCTGCCCGACGACGCCGTGGTGGACAACTGGACCAGACAGATCGGCTCGCAGTCGGGCACGCGACAGGCCGTGGTCTCGCCGATCCGTTGGATGCTCAGGAAGTACGGGACCGTCGCCACGTCCCAGGGAATCAAGCCGCTGAGGGAGGCCGTTGGGCCGCAGCTCGCCGCCTACCGGGACGTGCTGCCGGTTGCCGGCATCTCCCCGGAGAAGGCCCGCAAGCTGCGCCTTCCGACCACGGTCGACGAGGTTCCGGCCGAGCGCTGGGACACGCTGCTCGCCGAGGTGTCCCGCAGCGAGGACGACACCTTCGTCGGAACCGGCTACGTCATGCTGACCCGGTTCGGCGCCGACTTCCCCGAGGGCTCCCTCACCCGTTGCCGGATCGGCGATACCTGGAGCACCCGTCCCGACGACGAGATCACCGTTGCCGTCGGCGCCGCGGAGTACCGGGCGTTGCGCGCCGAACAACTGCCCGCGCTGCTCGTGGCCACTACCGAGGACGCCGAGCTGATGGTCGAGAAGTGGGGCATGCTCCGCTACGCCGACGTGATCAGCCGGGAGACCCGTGAGGTCCCGGACAGCGACCCGGTCCCTCTCGTTGAGCTGTACCCGGCGCTGCGTCAGCGGTTGAACAGCAGCAACCGGAACTGTCTGGTTCAGCGGTGTGCAGAGCTGGAGGAGGTGACCCGCACCCCGAACGGCGCCCACGCCACTGCGTTGGACGCTGTGCGTCAGGGCGACACGGTCAAGGTCCGTGTCCCGCTCGACAGCGAGCCCATGCTGCGCCTGATCGACCGCGAGTTGGGACTCGGCCTCGGCGCGGCGGGCTGCCGGTCGGTGCTGGAGCACCAGGACCGCATGGCACGGGACAGCGAGACGAAGGCCGCGCTGAAGGCCGTACGCGAGGCCCAGGACGTGGTCACCAAGATCGAGCTGATGATCGGTGCCGAGGCCCTTCGGGCCGGGCTGCCCGAGGGCCTGATGGAAGCGGAGTTGCGGGAGACCGGCGGTGTGGAGCCGTCCGGACACCGGGTCGCGCAGATGTCGTTCAACGCGCACGGCGACGGAGTGCTCAAGCAGCACGCCCGGGACATCCAGGCCAAGTTCCCCAACGCGCCGGTCGGGTACACGGGTTCGTCGCAGGCCATCGCCTTCGTCTCGGACCTCAGGCTGCCCGTGTCCTTCGCCGGTTCCAGGACGCCGGCGCCGCCGGCCTTCGAGACCGTGGACGGCCCGCAGGACTTTCCCCGGCTCCACGTCTACCAGGAGAACCTGGTGAGGAACATCTCCGGCCTGCTCGACCGGCTGGCCCCGCAGCGCGGCATGCTGTCTCTGCCCACCGGCGCCGGCAAGACCCGGGTCACCGCCGAAGCCGTGATCCGCTGGGTCAAGCAGGCCGGTGACCTCGAGGGCCCGTTGCTGTGGATCGCGCAGACCGAGGAACTGTGCGAACAGGCCGTACAAAGCTGGAAGTTCGTGTGGAGCAAGGTGGGGGCCGAGCGTCCGCTCACCATCAGCCGGTTGTGGAGCACCAACGAGGTGGGGGACGTGACCGACCACCCGCACCTGGTGGTGGCCACGGACGCCAAGCTGGAACGGTGCCTGGGCACCCAGCAGTACGCCTGGCTGCGACAGGCCGCGCTGGTGATGGTGGACGAGGCGCACACCGCCACGTCCAAGCGGTACACCCAGATCCTCGGGCAGTTGGGCCTCACCCAGTACGAGACCCAACGGCACCTGCTCGGCCTGACCGCCACCCCGTTCCGCAACACCAACGAGGAGGAGACCCGCCGTCTGGTCAACCGCTTCGGCAACCGGCGGCTCGACGAGGGTGTCTTCCCGTCCGGTGATCCGTACCGAGACCTTCAGGAGTGGGGAATGCTCGCTCAGGTCGAGCACCGGACCCTGGAGGGCGGCCGGATCGAGCTGACCCGGGACGAGAAGGCACATGCCGAGCAGATGGCGATGCTCTCCCGCGCCGCCGAGCAGCGCCTCGCCGACGACCACGCGCGCAGCCGCCGCATCGTCGACGAGGTGGCCGGGCTGCCGGAGGACTGGCCGACCCTGCTCTTCGCCACCTCTGTGGATCACGCCAAGTACCTTGCGGCCATGCTCAACGACCGTCGGATCCCGGCCGCCGCCGTGGACTCGACCACCAGCGCCCAGGACCGGCGCCGGCGGATCGAGGACTTCCGTGCGGGACGG
Source organism: Streptomyces spinoverrucosus (assembly GCF_006539505.1). Lineage (GTDB taxonomy): Bacteria > Actinomycetota > Actinomycetes > Streptomycetales > Streptomycetaceae > Streptomyces > Streptomyces spinoverrucosus. The sequence continues at coordinate 27,948 of NZ_BJND01000077.1, read as the reverse complement.
ATCCGGGTACTCACCAACTACGGCGTCCTGACCCAGGGATTCGACGCCCCCGCCACCCGGGTCGTGGTGGTGGCCCGCCCGGTCTACAGCACCAACGTCTACCAGCAGATGATCGGGCGCGGCCTGCGCGGCCGCAAGAACGGCGGCAAGGACACCTGCCTGATCCTCAACGTCAGCGACAACATCGCGAACTTCGACACCCAGCTGGCCTTCACCCAGTTCGAACACCTCTGGAGCGGTGAGTGACCGACGCCTACCTCGACAGCCCGCAACTCACCGAGGAGCAGCGGGCCGTGGTCGAGCAGCCCTGGGACGCCCGTGTCCTGGTCACGGCCGGGGCGGGGGCGGGCAAGACGCACACCTTGGTGCGTCGGCTCGACGCGCTGTGCGGGCACGAGGACCCGGAGGAGGCGCTGGAGGCCGCCGAGATCCTGGTGCTCACCTTCTCCCGGGCCGCCGCGCGCGAATTGCGGGAGCGGATCGCCCGGCACGGTGAGCGGGCCCGCCGGGTCCGGGCGCAGACCTTCGACGCCTTCGCGTACGGAGTGGTCCGCCAGGCCTACCCGGACCGCGAGTGGGCGGCGGTCGGCTTCGAGGAGCGGCTCATGGCCGCGGCCGGGGCGATCGAGAAGGGTGCGCTGGAATCCGGCGACGCCGTTCCGCCCGCCCATGTGGTGATCGACGAGGCACAGGATGTGTTGGCCGAACGTCGGGAACTCGTGGAGGCGCTGCTCGACCGCTACCAGAGCAGCTGCGGCTTCACCGTGGTCGGTGACGCCGCTCAGTGCGTGTACGGCTTCCAGATCGACGACCTGACCGAACGTGCCGCCGAGACCGGCCGGTTCTTCGACTGGCTGCGTCGCTCGTACCCCGACGACCTCATGGAGCTGCGCCTCACCGAGAACTTCCGAGCCGTCACCCCCGAGGCGCGACTCGCGCTGGCGCACGGTCCCCGGCTCCAGCAGCTCACCGAGGCCGACGAGGCGGCGACGCTCTACGAGGAGTTGCGAGAGCTGCTCCTGGCCCCGGTGAACGGCCTCGGTGATCTCGCCGCCCCGTCCACCTTGATCGGTTTGCGGTCGTTCACCGACACCTGCGCGATTCTGACCCGCGACAACCGACAGGCCCTGGTCGTGTCCGCGCTGCTCCACGAGCACGACATCGACCACCGACTCCGCCGCCCTCTCGAGGAGAGGCCTGTGCCTTACTGGGTGGCCGAGTTGTTGCGCCGCTCCGAGGCCACCGGCCTCACCGAGGACCGGTTCCGATCGCTGCTCGCGGCGATCCCCCTGCCGTACGAGCCGAACCCGGCCGCCCTGTGGACCGTGCTGCGGCGGGCCACACGCGGGAGCGGGCGCAAGGTGCTCGACCTGGACCGGCTGCGCCGTCTGGTCGCCGACGGTCGCTTCCCCGACGAGGCCGCCGACCCGGAGACCGTACGGATCCTGGTCTCCACCGTGCACCAGGCCAAGGGCCTGGAGTTCGATCGGGTGATCGTGCTGACCCCGCCGACCGTAGCCGAACTGCGCAAGCAGCACGACTCCGAACTTGACCTGCCGGCCGAGGCCCGCGCCCTGTACGTGGCGACGACCCGCGCCCGTCAGGATCTGTTCCACGCCGCCTCTCCCAGGATGCCGATCATCAAGCGGGCCGGTGGCCGGAAGAACGGTCGTCGCTACGTCGGCACCTGGCGCTCGTACGACCGACTGGGCATCGTCGCCGAGGCAGGCGACATCTGCCCGGACAACCCGCCCGGACACGATGCCGACGCCGCCGCGACCCAGACATACCTCCTGGAGCGTGTCCGCCCGGGCGGCGAGGTCATGCTGCGCAAGCGGCACGACATGCCGCTCGGCGAGCGGCAGAGCCCGCCGTACGCCCTGCTGCACGAGGGGCAGGAGATCGGCGAGGCGTCGCAGCGGTTCCGGGAGGAACTGTTCCGGGTGCAGAAGGTGAACGGTGGATGGGACCCCTGGTGGCCCGACGAGATCCACGGCATACGAGTGGACACGCTGGAGACCGTGACGGGCAGCACCGCCGCCGGAGCCAACGCCGGCCTCGGTGACCGGGGTGTGTGGATCGCGCCCCGGATCACCGGCATCGGCTGGTACCGGCGGGCCGAGGACAACGAGGAGAAGAGCGCATGACGCACGTGGAAGGCCGGCACGCCGAGCACTACCGGGTCCGGGACGAGGAACTCCTGGTGGGACTGCGCCGTGAACTCCTCGGTCCCGCCCCCGACGCCGCTCCGGACGACCGGGACGAGATCCTCACCCAGGACGCTCCGATCGACCGCTACCTGGTCGGCGTCCTCTACCCGAGGGCCGCGGACACGGCCGCCGAGGAGCGGATGCGCGAGGACGACGCCGAGCACGACGGCCCGGACGACGCCCCGGTGAGCGCCCGAGACAGCGTCGAGGAGTCGGGCACAGCACAGGAAGTCGGTGCCGCCGGGTCCCGCCGTCCCTCGTCGATGGGCCTCACGTTCGCGGTCGACCCGACCATAAGCGAGGCGATCGTGATCCGGGCGCGGGCCGCGCTCTACGAGCCGACCGACGCCGACGGCCGTCCCGTCCCGGCGCGTCGGGCCGAGGCTCGCACGACCTCTGACCAGCTGGAACACTGGCGACGCAAAGTGCTCGCGCTGCCGGAGACCACGGTCGACGTGACCACGCCCGCACCTGATCTGAGGTTCGACCTCGGATCCCACGTCGCCCTGCGCGTAAACGTACGGCGCCCCGACGCCGTCATCGGGACGGTCACGGTCACAGTGACGCTGGTCAACACCCAGAAGGTCGGCGAACGTGAACTCCAGGACGCTTTCTCGCTCTTCCAGTGCGGGCTGACGGTCCGCGCGGCCAACGGCTCCAGCGCCTTCGTCGAGCGCGCCGCCCCGGCCGCCGCGCACGACCCCGATGTCGCCGCCAGCCGCCTGCTCCACCGCCATGCCCCGACCTTCGCCGTCGGCCACGGCTGCGCCGCCGAATGGGACTGGACGCCGCCGCCGATCGGCATGACCGACTCCGTACGGGCCGCGGTGACCGAGGTACGCAGCGAGTTCGTGCCCACCGTCGAGGTGCTGCTCACCGACTCGAACCCGGAGATCGACAGCTCCGCCCTGTCCATGCTGGGCCTCGCCGAGGGAACCGACGCCGAGGTCCTGGCCGCTCTCGGGGCGCTCGCCGCAGGCTACGAACGCTGGATCGACCGCAAGGAGACCGAGGCCGACGCGCTGGCGGGCAGCACGCAGGAGAAGCCCGCCCGCGACCAGGTCAGGGCCTGTCACGAAGCGCTCGGCCGGATTCGCGAAGGCATCGAACTGCTGGGCACCAAGCCCGACGTGATGCAGGCCTTCCGGCTCGCCAACCGCGCCATGGCCGATCAGCGCGCCCGCAGCGCTTGGATCAAGGGCGGCCGAGCAGGCGCCCCCGACCCGGCCGCCGGCCGGTGGCGTCCCTTTCAGATCGCGTTTGTGCTGCTCTGCCTGGCCGGCATCGACGATCCCCAGCACCCCGACCGCAAGGTCTCCGACCTGCTGTGGTTCCCCACCGGTGGCGGCAAGACCGAGGCGTACCTCGGGCTGATCGCCCTCACCGCCTTCCTGCGCCGCATCCGGCGCGGCGCGGAGGGTGGCGGCGTCACCGTACTCATGCGCTACACGCTGCGGCTGCTCACCCTCCAGCAGTTCGAGCGTGCCGCGATCCTGCTCTGCGCGATGGAGCGCATGCGCCTCGCGGCTCGCGCCGAGCTGGGCGAGGAGGAGTTCTCCCTCGGCATGTGGGTCGGCCGCTCGGCCACGCCCAACACCCTTGAGGAGGCCGACGCCAAGCTCACCGAACTCCGCGGGGACCTCGACAAGCGCCTCGCGACCGAGAATCCGGTCCAGCTGCACGCCTGCCCGTGGTGCGGCACCCGCCTCGACGCCCGCGATTACGAGGTCGACCTGGACGACAAGCGGATGTACGTCCGCTGCCCGGGTACCGACTGTGACTTCGCCGACGGCCTGCCCGTCCACCTGATCGACGAGGCGGTGTATCACGCTCGGCCGACTCTGGTGATCGCCACCGTCGACAAGTTCGCCTCCATGCCGTGGCGTCCGGCCACCGCCGCGCTGTTCAACCTCGACGACTCGACCGACAACACCCCGCCGCCGGAGCTGATCGTCCAGGACGAACTCCATCTGATTTCCGGCCCGTTGGGAACACTCACCGGCCTCTACGAGACCGCTGTGGACGCGCTGGCCGGCCGGCCCAAGGTGATCGCCTCCACGGCGACCATCCGTCGCGCCGCCGACCAGGGCCGCAGCCTCTTCGACCGCGCCGTCCGCCAGTTCCCGCCCGCCGGCCTGGACTCCCGCGACTCCTGGTTTGCCGTGGAGACGCCCCGTGATGAGAAGGCGAGCCGCCGCTACGTCGGCCTCCTTGCCCCCGGCACCAGCCAGTCCACCCTCCTCATCCGTACGTACGCCACCCTGCTGCACCGGGCGAAGCACGCACGGACCGCGGACGAGGTGCGCGACGCGTACTGGAGCCTCGTCGGCTACTTCAACAGCCTCCGGCTGCTGTCCGCCGCCGAACTCCAGGTCCACGACGACGTGGTGGCCTATCTGGAACTGCTCGCCGAGCGTGAAGGGGTGGACGTCCGCTCCACCGCCAACTACTCGGAGCTGACGAGCCGGATCGACGCCAGCGAGATCCCGGCCCGCCTCAAGGGCATCGAGAAGAAACTCCCCGACGAGGACACCGTGGACGTCCTCCTCGCCACGAACATGATCGCGGTCGGCGTCGACGTGGATCGGCTCGGCCTGATGGCCGTGATGGGCCAGCCGCAGACCACCGCCGAGTACATCCAGGCCACCAGCCGCGTCGGCCGTGCCCATCCCGGTCTGGTCGCCGTCATGCTCAACGCGACCCGTTCCCGAGACCGCTCGCACTACGAGAACTTCCTGCACTTCCACTCCGCCCTCTACCGCGAGGTGGAGTCCACCTCCGTCACTCCCTTCTCTGCCCGGGCCCGCGAGCGCGGCCTGCACGCGGTGATCGTCGCCCTGGCCCGCATCCTGATCCCCGAGGCCCGCCCCAACGACGCCGCCGGCCGGGTCGAGTCCTATGAGCACCGGCTCCGTCGGGACATCAAGGACATCCTCATGAAACGCGCCGACAGCGTCATCCCGGAAGAGAAAGAGGCCGTCTCCCGCGCCTTCGACGAGTTCGTCGACTGGTGGTGCGACGAGGCCGAGCTGCACGGCGGCCTGCTCTTCGAGCCCCAGAGGGGCAAACGCACGCCGTCGCTCCTGAAGTCGTACGACGACGAGTCCGAGGACGCCGAGGCATGGCCCACCCTGTGGAGCCTGCGCGACGTCGACGCCGAGTCCGCCCTGTTCATGGAGGCATCCCGATGACCCCGCCCCCCGCGCGCCGCCGCCGTACCGGCACGGCCGGTCAGGCTCCCGCCCACAACCTGCTCCGTCGGGGCGCTGTCCGCCGCTCCCAGATGATCACCACGTACGGTGTCGGATCGCTTGTCGCCGTCGACCACGAGTCGTTCGTCGTCTCCGGCCTGGACGGGGCCGCTGAACACTGGAACCCCGACGAATCCCCCCGGATATACGAGCGGCGGCTCGCCCGACTCCTCGGCGTCCAGCACTTCCGGCTGCCTCCGGCCTCCGACGACAACAGCAAGGACGGCGTCCGCGTCCGCCGCTTCCCGATCATGCACTCCTGCCCCGAGTGCAACGAGCTGCGTCGGCACCGGGACTTCACGCCGCCGCCCGGCAGAAGCGTCTGCGGCACGTGCGAGGCAGACCTGGTCCCCTCCCGCTTCGTCATCGCCTGCGAGGCAGGACACCTCGACGAGTTTCCCTACTGGCACTGGGTCCATCGTGCGACCGGTGCGGGCGCGACCACCGCGGGTCAGTGCGGAGGGACGCTCAAGCTGCGCTCCTCCGGACGCAGCTCTTCCCTCCGCTCGATCCTCGTCTCCTGCACCTGCGGGGTGCCGGAGGTCTCCATGGAGGGCTCCTTCCGCAAGAGCGCCCTAAAGGATCTCGGTCTCCGCTGCCGCGGCACCCGTCCCTGGCTCGGTACGTCCGTGCCCGCCCAGTCCTGTGGCCTCAGCCCCCGCACCCTCCAGCGTGGTTCCTCCGCCGTGTGGCAACCGGTGCTGAAGTCGGCGCTCTCCATCCCGCCGTGGAGCGACGGCCGTGCCGATCCGCTCGCCGAGCACTGGGACGAACTACGCAAGCTGAGCAGCCGCGAAGAGGTGGAGATGTGCCTCAAGTTCGCCTTCAAGGGCGAGAGCCCGGTCCCCGTCGACGAGGTGATGGCGTTCCTGGACGCCGAACGCGAGGAGGACCCCACCGGCGACGAGCCTCCCACCTTCGACCGCCGAGACCATGCCCTGCGCAACAAGGAGTACGAGCGGCTCCGCGCAGGGAACGACGAACGCGAGCGCTCCCGCGACGAACAGTTCATCTGCGAGACTCCGCTCGGCGACCCGACTGTCCTCCACCCGCTGGGCGTCACCGGCCCGATGCTGGTGAAGAAGCTGCGCGAGGTCCGCGCCCTCAAGGCGTTCACCCGACTCGCCGATCCCGACTCGCCGACCGAGGGCAGGGAGGCCGCGCTCTCCGCGTCGGAACTGACCTGGCTGCCGGCGATGGAGGTCCGCGGCGAGGGCGTCTTCCTCCGTCTCGACGCCGACCGACTCGATGCGTGGTCGCGCGCGACCGCGGTGGCGGCGCGCGCCGAGCGGATACGCACCGCACACATGCGGGTCATGGAGCAGCGCGCCACCGACCCGAGCCGGGTACCGCCCTCCCCGGCCACCCCCCGCATGGTGCTGCTCCACACCCTGGCTCATGTCCTCATCAACGAATGGAGTCTCGACGCCGGTTACCCCGCCGCGGCTCTCCGCGAGCGCCTCTACGCCGACGACAACATGGCGGGAGTCCTCGTCTACACGGCGACGAGCGACTCCGCCGGCAGCCTGGGCGGGCTTGTCGCCCAAGGCGAACCGGACCGCCTCGCCCGGACGATCCGCTCGGCCGTGCGCCGCGCCGAATGGTGTTCCTCCGACCCTCTCTGCGTCGAGGCGGAGGCCTCCGGCACCGGCGGCACCAACCTCGCCGCCTGCCACGCCTGCGTGATGCTTCCCGAGACGAGCTGCGAGCACAACAACGTCCTGCTCGACCGCGCACTGCTCGTCGGTACTCCGGACGACCCCGATGTGGGCTTCTTCGCGAACATATGACATCGACGGTCGTTGTCGAACCCGGAATGAGACAGCGCAGAGCGCCGACTTCAGCTGAGCCAGGGCTCGGTCTCCGCCTCGAAGTGCGTCTGTGCCCGGTCGAGGAACTCGTCCGGGTCACAGCCATGTGCCCGAAGCCAGTGGAGCACGCCGGCGATGATCTCGACGGCGGCCTTCTCGACCAAGGCCATACCGAGCGGCCCTGAGCCGCCGCTCATCAGGTCGGTCAAGGCGAGGCTGCCGGTGGGCAGAGTGCTGTCGGCCGGACTTGTCGCCAACTCACACCACGTCACCTTCAGATCGGCTCGCAGCTCGACCCCCCAGCGGTCCGCGACCGCTGCGACAAGGGCCATCCCACGACCGCCTTCGCAGTCGAATCCTGCCTGAATCAGGGTGGGCAGAGCCCGGGTGTCGGGGTCGTGGACCTCGATGCGCAGGTACGTGTCGTTCATGGAGACCGCCAGCGTGGCGGGCGTGCCGCGGCCAACGTGCGTGATGACGTTGGCAACGAGCTCGCTGACACACAATTGGGCCTCGTTGACGACTTCGTGCAGTCCCCAGATCCCCAGGTGCAGCTTCATGATGCGACGTAGGGCTGCCACTTCCTCGGGCTCGGCCGTGAACGCCAAGTCCAACGGCTTTCGCTGCATGCACGCTTCCTGGATCACGAAAAGCCGACCCCTTCCATCTCAAGACTCCTTGGCACCGACGTGAGCAACTCAGCGTCATGAACGCTCACGGTGAGTCGCATCACTGGCTAGCATGGAGCCCGCTCATCCCGCCATGCAATGTGCACGGCGGGATTCCCACGTTTGAGTGATTGGCAAGCACACCCCTTGGCGCGAGACTGAACCCCCGTTACGAGAAAGAGGTTTGAGATGGCCGGCTCACCGACGGCACGCCGTCGCCGTCTCTCGATCGAGCTGAAGAAGCTCCGCGAGAAGAGCGCCCTCACCTGCGCCCAGGTCGGCGACGCCTTGGACTGGAGTGGCTCCAAGGTCAACCGGATGGAGACGGGAAGCGGGCGGGTCCAACCGTCCGACATCGATGCCCTGTGCCGGTTCTACGGCACCAGCGACGAACTGCGCGACTTCCTCAAGTCGCTGGCCCGACAGGCCAAGACCCGTGGTTGGTGGCAGATTCACAGCGCCGGCGTTCCCGAGTGGTTCAACATCTACATCGGTCTGGAGCAGGACGCCTCCACCATCCGCCAGTACCAGTGCGAGCTGATTCCCGGCCTCATGCAAATCGGGGCGTACGCCCTCGAACTCCACACGACCGGCGCGCACATGTCCCCTCAGGACATCGACAGAGCCGTACGTGTGCGCCTGGAGCGCCAGGCCATGCTCACGGGAAAGGATGCTCCCGATGCGTGGTTCATCGTGAATGAGGCTGCTGTGCGCAACATCATCGGAGATCGGTCGCTGATGCGGGACCAGCTTGAACGCGTCCTGGATGCCTCGGAGTTGCCGAGTGTCACTGTGCAGGTGCTTCCCTTCGACTCGGGCACCTACCCGGCGACGGGTTCGTTCACCATGCTCGGGTTTCCTGCCCGAGAGGACCCGGACCTGGTGTACCGCGACGGAATCACTGATGCCGTTTACTTGGAGGGCGAGCATCATGTTCGTGAGTACACGAGGGCATTCGACGGCTTGCGAGCGGCAGCTCTGAGTCCTCAGCGGTCCGCCCGGCTGATCAAGTCCGTTCTGAAGGAATACGCAGGATGAGCAGTGCAGAGTCGCGTGACGACGGCCGTCCGGTGTGGTTCAGGTCGTCGTACAGCAACGGTGCCGGAGGCGAGTGCGTGGAGTGCGCGCTGACTAATGAGGACGCTCTTGTACGCGATTCCAAGGGATCGATGGGTTCCGTGGTCACGGTGCGAAGCGAAACGTGGAACTCCTTCGTGCAGGCCTTGAGGAGGGGGACTATCCCTCTGAGGTGATCGTCCGTGCCTTGCCGCGTCTGCTCGCAGTCTTCGCCCCCGACGGTGAATCCCTGTCGGCGGGTGAAGAGTGCTCGCCTGGCACGCGACTGCGGTGCTCACACGGCAGCTGTTACCGCGACCTGGGCAGTGGCTCACCGCACCGAGGTGGAGCTTGAGCAGCCACTGGTCTGATCGCCCGGCTCGCCACGCCCCGACCGGGAGCGGTCGCCACTGCGCGGCCCTTGGCCGCGCAGTGCACCACATCGCGTCGACGGCTGAACAGCACAGTTCCGACGCCGCCTCAGGTTCAATCGAGGTCGCTGGTGGCCACGAGAGGCTCCTTGAACGCGGCGGCGATCCAAGAACGCGTAGCGTCCGCTCCGCCAGGCGTGTGGGACCTCTCCCGGAAGGGACTCCTTACACTCCCGGCAGGTTCTCGTGGTCGGTGATCGAGTCGCCGGGCAGGGTCAGACGAGGAGGGGTGTGGCATCGGGGTCGTTCGTGATCCAAGGGAGCCTGTCAAGCGCCTTCGACCCGCCGGAGGGAGAAGCGCTTGTGGAGATCCCGGAGGCGGTTCTGAGGGAGGCTGTCCGTGCTCTTGGCTGGTGAGGACTGGCGGCGGACGTTCGACGCCATGCAACAGGAGGCATGGCGCCTGGAGACTCTGCCTGTCTACCGCGTACCACAGGAGAAGGAGGCAATTCGTCGCTTCCTGGCCGGGGAGCCGGTTACACGCGAAGCAACACAGCCTTGGTATGACCGGGTCAAGGCCTATGTGGCCAGCGGCCGCAGTGTTGGGCGAGTGCACATCGTCCAGCAGCCCCTGTCGGACTACCTCCGCTTCGAGTTCGAGCACTACCGCCACAACGTCGAGGCCGGGGAGGCCATCCGCATCCTCGACGTAACCAACCGCCCCAACCCCCTTGATCGCGTTCAGGACTTCTGGATGTTCGACTGGTCTCGGATCGTGCTCATGCACTATGAACCAGACGGGACGCAGATCAGCCGGGAAGTTTACGAGGGTGCCCCGGAGCCGTTTCGGGAGTACCAGCGCATCGCCCTCGCGGAATCGGTGCCCTTCGAGGAGTACGTGAAGGGCCTTGTCGATTGATCCGAAGCAGCCAGGGCATTCGAAATGCCGACCTAGCGGACCGAACAGCAGCGCGTCCGGGCTGTGTTGTCAGCGAACTCTGCAACAAGATCGCCGACCAAGGCTGGGTACGTTTCCCGGCGTACATCCCGCGTCAGGCTCCGCCTCGCCGGATATGGAGAGGGGCGGTGGTGAGGGAATGTAGTGGGCATCGCCCTTGATGCCCTACGCGGCCTCGGTGATGCCTCAGCACTGGACCGAGTCCGGATTGCTGATTCGGGGATCGTTGAGCGCAGCCGCGTACTTCATGCGCTCTCTTCGAACATCACCATCGACGGCCGCCTCTCAGCAGCCCTCAGTCACCCGACCACCGCGTACGCCCTGTCCAGCAGCCTGCAGGTCACACCCTGCATGGTCGTGAACAGCGAGAAGAGTGACGCACACCAGTATTGGGATTCAGCCGTTCTACCAGTCGGTCAAGTCGACGAGGAGATCGCAGTGGGGGTCGTCGGGGGCCGGCTGCTGGTATTGCTCTTCCTCGATGAGAGTGGGCAGGGAAGCGATCAGCGCGGTAGGCGTACCGGTCAGACGGATGTCGGCGCCGACGATGCCGGGCCGGTCGGGCCGCTGCACATAGAGACGCATCAGGCTGTGGCCCAGCATGAGAAACCCGATCAGGAAAGGGTGTTCGTCATCGCCGGGGCAGGAGAGGGCCCGCAGGACGGTCAGCGCCTGGCCCTGTTCGGGCTCCGGGTCAGGGGTGATCTCCTCCGGATGGAGGCGGATGACGGTCATCCCCATGGCCTCGCTGATGTCGCTGCCGCCGTAGAGCTGGGTTCCAGCCAGAACGGTGCGCAGGATGCCGGGGATGTAGTACGGAGCCACGGCGTCGTGGGGGATCTCGTAGAGGAAGGTTGCGCCTTCCTCGTCATCTCCGGCGTGGATGGCGATCCGTACGGCGCCCGGAGTCGGCAGGACTCCGCGCAGGCGGCAGCCTTCGACGATAGGAGCGTTCAGGTAGTACAGCAGCAGGCGGCTGACGGCCGCCTGCTGCTCTCGGTCTTCGGGATCCGTCACTGGTTCATCCATGCGGGGCACTTGTTGTGTGGCTGGTTACGGCAGAAGGCGTTGATGACGCCGATCTTCTGTCCCCGGCCAGCGTCGTACCTTCCGTCCTTGGTCTTGCGCGTGTACTGAACGATCACGGTGAACTTGACCTGCGCGGGCCTGCCGCCGGTCCTGATGGCGACGCCGTCGTACTCAAGGCGCCCGTGGCCGTCGTTACGGTCGACCTTATCCTTGAGGGCCGCGTGGAGGATCGAGCACTTGCGGATGTTGTGGCGGTGGGTGAAGTGGTTCCAGCCGAACTCGGAGTTGCCGAACCGGGTGACGATCTTGCGCCCGTCGTCATCGGTCGACTGGCAGTGGACTCGCTTGTCGAACGGGTCTGGCTGGGCCGGTCGTGGCAGGGCCTGCGCGGTCGTCGAAGTACCGGACAGAAGGACCGCGGTGGACAGGGCAGCGGTCGCTAACGCAATGATCTTCCTCACAGGCGTGATCATGACACGCGCCCAACAGGACAGGCACTGCGTTTTTGGGACGCATCTGCAGTCGACGTCCCGCCGGAAAGCCTTGCCGGCGCGCGGACGTGCGGGCGGCCTCAACTCAAAGTCGAAGGCCGTAGGGCGTTTGGCAGCGATACCGTCTGGTCAGGCGAATCGAGCCATAGCCGTGCACCCGCGTCGTCGATGGTGAGGCCGTACCGGGTGTAGTGCGGCTGGCCTGCGGTCCTCCAGGCCGTGAAGGCAGTGACGAGGTCGGCCCACAGGTCGCGCTCGCCCCATACCGTTACGGCGTCCGGCTGCCACCAATCCGTGTAGCGGACCACCGTTACCGATGAGCCGGCCTCGTCCCAGAGCTGAGCTTGCCTGCCCGTTTCGGTGTCGCGGCGATCGACGCTCATATCGGGGACGTGGAGACCGAGCACGAAGTCCTGCGCCCAGGAACGGCCGAGCACCTGAGCCGGGTCGACAGGTGAAGCCCGGCACTTGAACTCGTGCAGCTCAGTGACGCGATTCGCGGGGCGTTGGGAACGGATCCACATGTAGTTGGCGCCGCCCGTGAACCGGCCAGAGGCAACGCGGTCCAGGACGCGGAGCTTGAGCAGGCCGCCGCGCGCGAAGAGCGTGTTGAAGGGGGTCAGGACGGTTCCACCGTCCCGGCACTGCGATCGCCAGGCGGTTGGGATGTGCCGGACGGAGGCGGTGTTGATGATCCGGTCGTACGGTGCCGAGCCGGCCCATCCCGCCAGGCCGTCCCCGCAGACAGTCTCCGGCTCGTAGCCGGCCCGCTTCAGGTTGTCGACCGCTTGCTCGGCCAGAGTGGGATCGACCTCGACGCTCGTGACGTTGCGGGGGCCGACCCGCTGACACAAGTAGGCGGTGTTGCAGCCCGACCCGGTGCCGACTTCGAGCACCTTGTGGTGGGGTTCGAGGTCGAGCTGGTTCAGCTTCTCGAAGACGATGTCCATGGCGGACACGGACGATGAGAATTCTCCGCGTGCCGGCCCCTGGTCGGCGGTGTGGCCGTCGTTCATCTGGACTATGACCGACCGGTGTGTTTCCCATACAGCACGCAGCCACGCGTCGGGATCGCTGCTGCGGTCAATGACCTGGTGCAGCCCGTTTTCGTCGGTGTCGAGGATCCAGAAACGCGGTGGGATGAAATGTGTGCGGTCAACGGCGTGGAAGGCTGCTCGAAGCCACGGCGAGCGAAAGGCCCCCATGACCTCGAGCTCCTGCGCCGCGACCGCTCGGTAGTCGGTCACGATCGTCCCTCACCTCCCACCGTCGCCGCCGCCCTGCCCGTCGGGGGACGGCGGGGTGGGCGGCGGGTTCCACGGTTTGATCGGCGCGGGGTCGCCCTTGTGCTTGCTGTCTGACATCTCGGCTCTCCTTCGACTCGTGGCAGTACTCAGGGCCTGCTCGGCGGGGAGTCCGGTGCGGATGGTTTGGTGGGGATGGGGTCCGGGTCGGGACCGGGTACGGGCGGTGTGCTCAATGTTGTTCCCTCCTTCTCGGGTAGGGGCCTTGTCCTCCTGTGTATGAGCGATCGCGCGCACGGAGCCACGGATGGTGTCTGGCAGCAGGCATGAAGGCCGTGACCGCGGGAGACTTCTGACCATCAGTGGACCCCGCTCGCGTGGTCACGGATCTCGGTTGCGTGACGCGCCGCCTTGCCGGTATCGCCGTCGTCCTCCGCAGCACGAAGCTGTCTCCAGTTGGCCTGGCAGACCTTGCAGCCCGACACGGGCGAACAGTCGAGTAGCCAGGCGTTGAAGCCGGTCGGGAGATCTACAGGGCGGGGATCTGGAAAGGTCTGCTGAGTCGTGGCCATGACGCCCAGGCTGAAACGGCGCTCAAGGGCAGCGCTACGCACTTGCACCAGCTTGCACACCAATTCGGCATTCAAGCCGCCCTGTTGACGACTTCATGGCTGCTCAGTGATGCTCGTGCAAGTCCAAGCAAGCATCCGGAAGGAGCCCGGCATGGCTGTGAGGTTTGTCGGTATCGATCCCGACACTGACCGCGACCACTGCCCTACGGTGTGGGCGGACGCGGAAGCTCAGGAGATCTTGCTGCAGGGATGGAAGCCGGACGCGGCAACCCACGCCGCCTGCCAGATGGCGAGCCCCGCGCACGGTCCCGTGCCGGAGGGCGAGGCCATCATCAGGCTCCCGGCCCGGATGATCCCGCTGATCAGGGAGGCGTGCGATGCCATCGAGCGTGCCCAGCTTCGCTGAGCTGCTGGGGCGGTGCCAACGCTCGGCGGTGCACCTGGAGATGCGCGACGCCTACGCCCCCACGGACCGGTTCGAGGCGTGGAAGCGAGGCGAACGGATCAATTGGGACGACCGGCAGTCGTGGTGGCACTCCTACGACCAGTTGATCTCCGACACGGTGGCCCGCGGTGTGGAGATCCGCCGAGCCCGCGTAGTCAGTGAGCCGGTGAGCGAGTACATCCGTTGGGAGCACTACGTCACCCACGCCAACGTGACGGCAGGCGAGCAAGTTCGCTGGCTGCCAAGGCGGTTGGCGACAGACATCGCCCTACCTGGCAATGATTTCTGGGCGTTCGACGAGACGCTGCTCCGGGTCCACCACTTCGACGGTGATGGAACGGTTGTGGAGGACGAAATCACGGACGACCCGAGCACCGTAAAGCTCTGCGTCTCCGCATTCCAAGCCGTGTGGGAACGCGCCATCCCGCACGACCAGTACCGCATCTGAACGAACGGCCGGCTCCGTGTCTTCGCACCCCTCGTCCAACGTCCAGCAGGCCCGCGAGGCGCTCGCAGCGCGACTACGGGAGCTGCGTCTGGATGCCGGACTGACGAAGCGCGAGCTGGCCGTCCGGTGCCGGTGGCACGAGTCGAAGTCGTCGCGCATCGAGAATGCGAAGACCCCGCCGTCGGATGCCGATATTCATTCATGGTGCCGCGCTTGTGGCGCCGAGGACGAGTTGCCCGATCTCATCGCCGCCAACCGCCAGTCGGCAGAGGCCCATGTTCAGTGGCGGCGCCTACAGCGCAGCGGGCTGCGCCGCGTGCAGGAGTCCACAGGCGACCTGTATCAAAGGACCGGATTGTTCCGGGTGTACGTCTCCGACGTGATCCCAGGGTTCCTGCAGACACCTGGATACGCATCCGCACTGCTGTCGTCCATCGCCCAATTCCGGGGCACGCCCGACGACGTGAGTCACGCGGTGGCCGCCCGGATGAGACGCAACGCCGTCTTGCTCGACACCTCCCGCCGGTTTTCGTTCGTCCTCGAAGAGTCCGTGCTTCGGTACCGGCTGTGCAGCCCGGAAACGATGGCCGCGCAGCTCGGTCAGCTGCTCGGAGTCATGGACCACCAGAACGTCGCCTTCGGCATCATTCCGTTCGCGGCCCAACGGACTGTGTGGCCCATGCCCACGTTCACGATCTTCGACGACACGCGCGTGCACGCGGACACGCTGGACGCTGCCAGTACGCTCACACAGCCCGGCCAGATCGCTCTGTACTCGCGGGCTTTCGATCGGCTGTCAGAGAGTGCTGCGCGGGGTGCGGGGGCCCGTTCCCTAGTCGCTACCGCATTGGCATCCCTGGAATGAAGACCGTGGATCAGCTGAGGCGCTCGTAGGCGCCGGCGCAGGGCCGGTTACCCAGCGAAGCATGGGGAGTTGAGGCACACATGGCGCGACTGGTCCTGTGGGACATCATCGACCACCCCCTGATCGACACACGCGGCGTGGGCCGTGGACTGTCGGCCGCGGCCTTCCTGCGGACCACGGGGGCAGCCCATGCGCGAGCAGGCGAAGATCGACGGCATCACCGAGTCCGTCATTTTCCGGGAGACCGCGAAGCTGCACGGACTCACGACGGACTGCACCGACTTCGAGCTCTTCGCCCAGGCCCTGGCGGAAGAACACGTGAAACGGGCCACCGAGCTCCGGGAACGCGGCCATGCACTGCCGGGCGCCGCCGCGGTCCTCGACGCCCTAGACGCCGACAGTGTCCAGCAGACCGTGGTCTCCGGGAACGTCCGCCCGGTCGCCGAGATCAAGCTCCAGGTGTTCGGGCTCGACCAGCACATCCTGTGGGAACTCGGCGCCTACGGAGAAGACCACGACACGCGCGCCGCGCTCGTCCGGCTCTCCCTTCAAGGCGCCGAGGCCACCGCCGCGCAGACCGTGCTGATCGGCGACACTCCGGCCGATGTGCAGGGCGCACACGCCAACGGCGTACGCGTGATCGCGGTGGCGTCCGGACGTAGCGACAAGGCCGCATTGCGGGATGCGGGGGCGGAGGTGGTGCTCCCTGACCTCCGGGAGACCGCGCTGCTGGTGAAGCTTGTACGAGGGATGAGCGGTAGCTGATCACGTCGGCCCGGCGATCCATGGCGGCATGCGCGGTGCGGTGGTCCGCGAGAGACAGGCTGCCGTCCTGGAGCGCACCCCGGACGCTGATCGAGTGCAACCCGAACGGGCAGTGGGGCTGGCTCCCGGACGCGCAGGCCATCACCGAGGCGTTCGCCGACATCTTGACCAGGAAGGAGGCGGTGGGCCATGAAGATGCCGGCCGACCTTGAGACCGACGCCGCTCGGCTGCGTGAGGCCATGGCGGAAGTCCTCGCCGATGACGGGGCTCTCCGCGACTCGGCCTGGCGGGCAGCGGTCGAGAAGGTGCCACGGCACCCATTCGTACCCGGCTTCTATCTGCCCGCCGACCAGCGCGACGAGCACGGACTGACCGTATGGGAGCCGGTCACCGCCGAGCTCGACCACGGCCGGTGGCTCGCCGCGGCGTACTCCGACACCACGCTGATCACGCAGTTCGATGGCGAGGAGTCTTAATGACCGAGTCAACCCGAACGATGCGGTCAGATGACGTTGACAGCGTCGAGGAGATGGGTGGCGAGTTCGGTGTCGCCGGTGACGGTCACGTCGTGATCGCTCCATGATGACCGTTGGGTGCCCCAGTCGGGGAAGGTCAGCGCGGGGGCGGTGACGTGCGCGGCGACCGGGCCGTTGGACGGGGCCAGCACGCCTGCCTCGTCGATCCACCATGTTCCGCCGCCGGGGCCGGTGAGCGTCAGGGTGACACGGGCGTCGAGCCCGGCGACCGGCGCTTGTCGGACCTGGTTGCTCAGTACGGCGATCATCCACGTCAGGACGGCTCGCATCCGGTCGGCATCGGTGGGCGGCGCGGGTCGGCCGAGTGCTGGGGCCATGTCGTGGCGCAGGTGGGTGTGGTGGTCGAAGACGAGGGCGCCGCCGATCAGCAGGCCCAGGGGGTAGCGTCCGAGTTCGACGAGCGGAACGCGCAGCCGCGTGGCGGGGGTGCGTCGGATGAGGTCGAGGAGCGTGGTGGCTCGGCGGGTGGCGCGGGTGTACTCGGCCATGACCTGTGCCCGGCTCCAGCCGCGGCGCCGGTCGACGGGGCCTTCGTTGAGTTGTTCGAGGCTGGTGGCGCGCAGCATGTCCAGTCCGGGGGGTGTGTAGCAGTTCCGTGCTGTCGCGCCGATGTGGGCGACGACGTCGGCGATGCGCCAGCCCGCCGCGGCGCTGGGTGCCGCCCATTCGTCGTCGCTGAGGGTGCTGGTGAAGTCGAGCATTTCGGTGCGTTCGGCGCGCAGGGCGGCGACGATGCTTTGCAGGTCCGCTGCGTGGAGGCGATCGGTCATGCCGTTCTCTTCTCTCGGAGGAACTCCGTGTCATCCAGTTCCGCGCCCGCCATCTGCGCCCCAAGTGCAGAGCGCCACGGCGGTATCGATGGTTCCCCACGCCCGTGGCGGTCTGGCGGTGGGCGGAGCTATGCGTGCATGGCGCGTCGTGCCATCCAGCCCATCGCGCTGACGACCAGGCGCCGGGGCAGGACCTTGCTGGCGAGGGCGAGGGGGCGGCCGTTGGTGATGACTGATGGCGGTGCGGAGCGGCGGTCGAGGGTGTCGAGGGCCGTCTTCACGACGTGGTCGACGGTGGCCCGTTTCGAGCCGTAGTCGGCCGACTGGCTACCGGCAGCGTCGTAGAACTCGGTCTCCACCGCACCGGGGCACACGGCGAGGACGCGCAGGCCGGTGCCGCGGGTCTCCTCCCACAGCGATTCTGTGAAGCTGAGCACGAATGCCTTGGTGGCGCCGTAGACGCTCAGGTACGGGGTGGGCTGGTAGCCCAGGATGCTCGCGACGTTGATCAGGAAGCCGTTGCCGGCGGAGGTCAGCGGGTCGATGTAGGCGTGGCTGAGGTCGACGAGAGCGGCGACGTTCAGCGCGATCATGCTTTGCAGGCGCTCGGGATTCTCGTCCCGGAAGGGGTCGTGGGAGCCGAAGCCCGCGTTGTTGACCAGTCCGGTGGCGTGGATGCCGCGGGATTCGAGCTCGGCGCGCAGTGTGCGGCCGGCGTCGGGCAGGCCGAGGTCACGGGCGACGACGGTCACCGTGACGCCGTGGGTGCGGGTGAGGTCGTCGGCCAGGTTCTGAAGTCGGTCCGCCCTGCGTGCGACGAGCACGAGGTTCGAGCGGCGGGCGGCCAGCTGGCGTGCGAACTCCGCGCCGAGGCCGGAGCTGGCTCCGGTGACGATGACGGTCTGGTGGCGATAGTCGATTCTTCTCATGCCATACACCCTACGCACGTTTTTGCACTCGGTGCAAACAGCTACATGGAATGAATGCCTGTACCATCAGTGCATGGACCGGAAACAGACATCCATTCGTGAGCAGACCCGCTCCGTGGTCCGTTCCCTGCTCGCCCGGACCGCTGTCGAGCTGTTCGCCGCCCAGGGATACGACAACACGACACTGGAGGAGGTCGCCGCCGCGGCGGGTGTCTCCCGGCGGACCCTGTTCAACTACTTCCCCAGCAAGGAAGACCTCGCGCTCGGTGGCCTGTCCGAACAGGGCGAGCTGATCGCACAGCGGTTCGCGCAGCGCCCGGCCGACGAGGACTGCTGGGCGTCGCTGCGTGCGGCATTCCAGGTGATCGAGGAGATCGAAACCACCCCCGAGCACCGCCTCGAGCTGGTCACCCTCCTGTTCGACAACGAGTCGCTGCGCGCCGGCCACGCCGAGAAGCAGGCTCGCTGGCAAGACTTGCTCGCACCACTGATCGAGCCGCGATTGCCCGACTCCGAGCACCGCGCCCTCCAGGCGCGCGCGATCGCGGCCGCGGCGATCACCTGCCTGCAGGCAGCGAACCAGGAGTGGGCGCGCCTCGGTGGGCGGGTCGACCTATTCGGCCTCTACGACACAGCCGTGCACGCCATCCGCCGGCCCGCCTGAAGCCCGGCCACGCCCGCCCGCACACCGCAGACGGCACTGCCCCGTGCGACCGCCGATCGGTCAAGCTGCCTGCGCGACCGGGGGGACGGAGGTGAATGCCCGATTGTCGCGCAGGAGTGCCCACAGGACGCTGGCGCGGCGACGAGCGAGCGCGATCACGGCTTGAACGTGCTTGAGTCCTTCGCCGCGCTTCTTGAGGTAGAAGTCCCTGTTCGGGCCTTCGCGGATGATGCTGGTCTGTGCGGACAGGTAGAACCCCCTGCGCAGGCGGCGGCTGTAGCGCTTGGGACGGTGCAGGTTGCCACTGCGACGACCCGAGTCCCGCGGCACCGGCACCAGCCCGGCTGCGGAGGCCAGGTGGCCGGCGTCCGCGTAGGCCGACAGGTCACCGGCGGCTACGACGAACTCCGCACCGAGTATCGGGCCCATACCGGGCAACGATTCGATGATCTCCGCCTGCGGGTGGGCTCGGAACGTGTCCCGGATCTGCCGGTCGACGCTCCTGAGCCGGTCATCCAGGGCCAGGATCTGGGCGGCCAGATCGGCGACGATCTGCGCTGCCACATCCTCGCCCGGGCTCTGGTAACCGGTCAGCAGGACAAGGGCACCCTTGTGAGCAGCGCCACTGACCATACGAGCGCAGGTGGTGGGGCTCTTTCCCTTTACGGGGAGGCCCACTTCCATCTTCTGACCACAGGCCACCACCGCGATCACGCGCCGGATGTCCCACCAGCTCGAACCCGAGCCAGCACCTGTTCGGCCAGCTCCTGCGGAGTCAACTCACCGTTCAGGAAGACCGTGTCGCTGGGCAGCGTGTCGGCCGCGGCCATGCACGGTTCGATCCTGTCCTTGCACCAGCGCCGGACCCGCTCGTCCTGCTCAGGGTTGTCCGGGGTGAAGCTCCGGCCGTCGATCCGCTTCGCCAAGATCTCTCGGGAGACCTTGAGGAAGAAGTGGTGGACGTCGATTCCCGCGTCCTTCAACGCGCCGAAGATTTCGTCGACATACCCGGGATTGACCAAGGTCATGGGGACAAGGACCGGTCGGTCGTACTCCTCGACCAGCCCCACCGCCAGGTCGGCGACCTGGCGCCGCCACAGCCGAAGGTCCTGGAAGTCGCCGGTCGGCACCTCCACGATCAGTCGACGAGCGTGCTCTTCCCGCTGCCGAACGCACCGTTCGCCCAGACGATCAACGCGTTCCTCCCCGCCCGTTTGCCGTGCCCACGCGTCGGGCCCGGCATTTCGGATCAGCATGCCGCGCGGTCTGGGTGGGCCAAAATCCATGGGCAGAACGTGCCCCGAAAGATCGCTGAGTGGGGCCGAATCCCACTGTCAGGCGAGGCCGGTTCTCGATGCCGAAGCCACACGGTGGAACGCGTCGGCGCGGCAGCAGGCGTCGACGTCGGGGTCAGCGAACGGTGGTGGGAAAATCCGCCGCGATCCGCGCGACAGACCCTCTGACCGCATCCAGCGCCGCCGTTCGTTCCTCGTCGGTCATACGGGCCGGTCCATAGGTGACCACCGGGTCGAGGACCTGGAAGCCGACGAACTCCAGCATCCCGCGGTGGATGTGGAACAGGAAGTCGTCCATCGGGCCGAAGGCGCCACCGGGTTGGAACGACTCACTGGGCCCGCCGGTCGTGAACAGCAGCATCGCGCGCTTCCCGGCGAGCGCCGCGTCGCGGAAGAGTCCGTAATCCCCGCCGAAGACCCCGCCCATCACGAAGACCCGGTCCACCCATCCCTTGAGGACGGCGGGCAGCGAGAACCACCACAGCGGGAACGACAGCACGAGCAGATCGGCGGCGAGCAGCAGGTCGAGATGGGCCTTGACGGCCGCGTTGAGCGTCCCCTCCTTGACCGCGCGCATCTGCTCGGCCTGCGGCTTGAACAGGCCGTCCACCGGTGCGAACTCCTCGCGGGCGAGAACCGGGGCCCATCCACCGGCGTAGAGGTCGAGGACCTCCACTCGATATCCGGCCTCACCCAGGGACTGTGCCGCGGCGGTCATCTGGGCAGTGCTGAACGAGTGGGGCTCGGGGTGAGCATGAACGATCAGGGCGGTGGGCGCAGCATCGTAGGTCACCATGAAGAGATCATATCGACGTATTGCGATACGTCAATCAGATGGCGGTGTCGATCGCTCGCGCCAGCTGCGCCAGCCGCTCTTCATCGCGCCGATAGTGGGTCCACTTGCCCACCCGGGTGGGACGCACGAGTCCCGCCCGTTCGAGCGTGCTCATGTAGCTGGAGACCGTCGACTGGGCGAGTCCCGACTTCGCCTGGATGTGCGTGACGCACACGCCGACCGTGCGACGGTCCGCGATGGGCTCGTACTCGCCGAAGTGCGTGTCGGGATCCTTCAGCCACTGCATGATTTGCAGACGGGCAGGGTTGCCGAGGGCCTTGAACACCTCGATCAGGTCACCCGAATCCCATCCCGCCGTCGCGGCCATGCGTCACCTTTCTCCGAATCACTTCAACACACCACGATATCTCGATATCGGATCCGCACGGCTTTGGCTGATGGTCACCCTCTGTCAGACCTCCCTGGGATGCTCCGAGCATGGAGATGACAGTGCAGCTGACGATCGACTGCTCCGATCCGCAGAGAATGGTGACCTTCTGGGCCGAGGCCCTGGGCTACGTGCCCGAGCCTCCGCCTGGCGGGCATGCCACGTGGCGTGCTTACTGGGCGGCGGTGGGGGTGCCCGAGGCAGAGTTGCCGGCCGGTGCCGGGGATATTGCGGAGTCGATCATCGATCCCGCGGGACGTGGACCGAGGGTGTGGTTCCAGCAGGTTCCGGAGCCGAAGGTCGCCAAGAACCGGTGGCACTTCGACCTGAAGGTCGGCGGTGGCCGTGACGTCCCACTGGACGTCCGCACCCAGCGGGTCGAGGCTACGGTGGATCGGCTGGTCAAAGCTGGTGCCACCGTGCTGCGGATCAAGGATGAGCCGGACATGGGGCTCTACGCCGCCGCCATGCAGGACCCCGAGGGCAACGAATTCGACGTGGTCTGAGGGCCGTTGGGGCGGTGCTGGTCACAGCCACTTGTTCACGGCTGCGACCAGGACTGTCGCCTCGTAGCGGACGGAGAGCTTGTCGTACCTCGTGGCTACTGCCCGGTGCCTCTTAAGAGCCAGTACCCACCTGCACGTGAGTACGCGTACTCACGTGCAGCAGGCGGCTTGATCGGAGACTTGGCGCATGAGACGAACCTCTGCCCTGACCAGCACGGTTGCCAGCTCCCCGCACCGCCTGCGGCGCACGCTCGCGATAGCAGCTCTTGGCGCTCTGGCACTCGCCGCCTGCGGCACCGAGAAGACAAGCGCCAACGGACCGCGCAGCAAGCCTGCTGGCACTGCTGAGGTCCGGCCCAGCGCGGCCTTCACGGCGATGCTGGACAAGGTCGCGCAGTCGTGTCCCCCAAGTGCCGCGCCAGAGGCGCCGCCGACCGGTCCGGCGCAGACCCTGCCGCCCGGTTCGGTGGAGATGCCGCCGGACGTGGAGCCCATCGCCCCCACGGCGGGTCCGGAGGTGGAGTTGAACGCTCGCGACTGGTGCGCGAGCAACCTCCACGAAGAGCGCATTGCCCAGGCCCTCTGGGATCTGGTGGATCCAACCCCGACCAAGGTCCGGACGATTCTGAACGACCTCGGCTACGTCGACGAGCGCATACACGACCTCAAGCAGTCCGGTGCGACCACGCGGTTCTTCCTCGACCTGCGTGACAAGGGCGGACGGCTCTGCTTGGAGGGCTCGGCGGCCGGCGAGAACACCGTCGTCGATAAATGCGTGGCCCCGGCAACCGGCCCGTTCACGCCTGGAGAGCGGAAGCAGTGAATACCGGCAGCCACCCGCGCCGCCGACCGCGGGGAGCCGCCAGAACATCCGGCCTACCAGTATGGATGTGGAGATCGCGCCCAACAACATCAACAACGTCCGCCTGAAGCTCAAGCGGCTAGTTGAGCGCGGGATCCTGGTCAAGACCGAGCAGGGGTTGTTCACCGCTATGGGGGTGGCTGCGGACGGTTGTCTGGGCCGGAGGGGAGCGGCAACTGCTAGCGTTCGGGCCGATCATTACGGGTCAACCGGGGGAGTAACCAACGATGCAGCGTCCCATTGCCGTTGTCAGCGTCGCCACCGCCGTCGTTCTGCTGGCAGGTTGCAGCGGCAGCGACGACAAGTCCAACTCGACACCCGAGAACGGCGGCAGCACCACAGCCGCCACACCGTCGGCGCCGGCAGTCGCCTCCTTCGACCCACCCAAGGCATTCGTCGCGATGTCGGCGTTCGGGGTCGAGCGCACTGCCGAGGACAATGAGTACACACTCCAGGGCAGCATGGTGGGCCAGACCTCTCTGATCGCGGGACTCACCGGTGTCACCGGCCGCAACATCGCCGCGCACGGCCGGCCGTGGACCGTCCCGTCCGCTGCGGCGTCCACCACCGAGACGCTGGACGTGACCGCACCGATGGGCGTCCAGCTGGACGGCAAGGACGTCGTAGCGATCGCTTACGTTCAGAACGACGAGGGCAACGGCACCCAGAAGGCCAAGGGTCAGGTGGTGTTCCAGTGGCTCGATGCGACCGACGGTAAGAAGGTTGCCGAGGTCACCGCGGACCTCACCCCGGCCCTCGGCGCCGGCGAAGGCGGCGACAACGTGGTGAGCCAGGCGTACGACGCCGCCACCGGGCAGATCGTCGTCGGTGTCGGAGCCGACGGCCAGGCGGCCGCCGAAAAGGGCGGCGAGGTGTTCACGGTCTATGCCGACCCGAAGACCCAAAAGTCGACCGTCATCCCGTTCGTCACCCCTGCCGGCGTGCTGAACGGTGTCGTCGCCGGCGCAAAGGGCAGCAACCAGGAGGGGGCGGCCGACGGCACGATCGTGATCGCCGAGGGTGCGACCGGCAAGATCACCAAGCAGACCCCGACCAAGCAGGACTACCTGAACGCGGCGGGCAGCGGCGGCTCCAAGCGCGCCTACCTCGCCTCCAACTCGTACGCGGGCAACGACAAGTACGACAACGCCCTTTACTCGGTCGACATCGCCAGCGGCGCCGTCGTACAGACCAAATCACAGGTTGTGGACGAGCGCGTGAGCACCTTCACCTGCTGGAGCGATCAGGCCAAGGCCGTGGTCTGCACGTCCGGCGAGTCCGGCGGCAAGGAGATCATCGGCTTCGACGACACCACCGGCAAGAAGACCTGGGGGTACACCGACGAGTCGGCGAGCCGGGTCGTCCCGGCGGTCACGGCGGCGTTCCACGGCATCGTCTACGCCCAGACCGAGGCCCAGCCGGTGCTGATGGACGCGGCGACCGGCGCGGACGTGCCGACCAGCACGCCGACGGCGTCCTCGATGCCTCCGGCCGGCGCGACATCGACCGACGGTGCGCCGTCGCAGGGCAATGACCCGGGCAGCGCGAACGGTTCGGACATGTCGCTGTACGACGGCAAGCTGAAGTCGCCGACGGCGGTCACTCGGTACGGCGGCGCCTACCTGCAGGCCCCGGGTGGCAGTAACTACGACTTCCAGTCGATTCTGATCGCGCTTGCACCCACCGCCTGATCATTTGAAATCGGGTAGGAGGGCCGCGTCACCCGGCCCTCCTGCCACACCACCGGACATGCGCGCCTGCATCCGGCGGTTCATCCGGAGAGCTACCAGGGGCGGGTGCTGGTGTAGCTGTTGCCACCGCCGAACTCGATGGGGGCGGGGCTGCAACCACCCAGGTTCTCGGGCTTTACGGCGTCATGCCCCCACTTGCGTACCGACGGTACGACTCCGTTGGGGGTGGGGTCGACGTTGAACCTCCGGTTGGCGTAGGTGGTGTTACCGACCACGTTGTCGGCGAAGACATTGCCCCGCGAGCAGATCTCCGAGCCGAAACGCCAGTCGCTGAAGACAGCGATGTAGCCGGTCTTCCAGAACCGGTTGTGGTCCACCAGGCCGGCGTCCGTGCCGTTACGGACCCGGATCGGATCGCCGGATATGTAGCCGAAGTTGTTGTCACGGACGATCATTCCATCCGAGTTGTTCGCCGCGTACACCCCATGGACCCCGCCGGGGCTTCCGGTGTTCTCCAGGTAGTAGAAACGGTTGCCCTCGATGTGTGCCCTGCCGGAGTTGAGCAGGTGTACCCCGCCGAAGCCTTCGTTGCCGGTGCCGTCCACGTGCTTGCTGCCGATGTAGCGGATGAGGTTGTTCTCGACCCATACGTCGAGAGTTCCGGACGCCTTGATGCCGCCGTTGCGGCAGCTTTCGATCGTCAGGCCGGAGATGGTGACTCCGGCGTCGGCGGAGGTGAGCTTCACCCCGTAATCGGCAATTCCGTCGAGTTCGCAGTTGATGACCGAGGCTATGGACGCATCCTCCGCCGCCGGGCCGCCGGATTCGCTGGTGATGGTGATGTGCCCGCCCTTCGGGGCGTAGGACCAGTCGATGGGTGCGTACGTGCCAGGAGCAAGGCGGACGGTGACATCACGTCCCCCTATTGCCCGGGCGATCTCCTGCGCCTCGGCGACGGAGGACACGGCCGCGCCCCGCGAGAGCCCGTTACGACCGAGCGCGCCTCTGGTTCCCGAGGCAGGCGCCTTCGCGTCGACGAATATGGTCACCGCGTCCCCCGTGGAGGCGCTCGCAGGCGCAACCGCGGTCATGCCCGTCGCCGCGATCGTCGCCAAGCCAAGGCCCGTCAGGGCTAACTTCTTCCACATACCGCCCTCATCTCGTCTTCGGGGCTTGCCTGTACATTTGTGCGCCGCAGCGTATCGGCGTGTGATCACACTCACACAAGACCTAAATCCGCCTGCTCTGGATGGCTTTGGGCGGTCGCGTAGGCGCCCGAGGCGCGACCGCCGAGAGGGCCGAGAGGGCCGAGAAGATGACCATGCAGACCGATGGTGTCGACCATGAGCTTGTCCGGGCGGCGGCACACGTCGCGGCCACCCGCTGCCGGGGCGACAACCACACCATGGCGGCTGCTGGCCGTGCTCGTGACGGCCGGATCGTCACCGCGGTGAACGCCTATCACTTCACCGGGGGCCCCTGCGCAGAGCTGGTCCTGATCGGTACCGCTGCCGCCCAGGGTGCCTATGACCTGGACACCATCGTCGCCGTGGGTGACCGCGACCGAGGCGTCGTGCCCCCGTGTGGCCGCTGCCGTCAGGTCCTTCTTGACTACTTCCCAGCTCTCAAAGTCATCGTCGGGACAAACGACCGCCTCCGGATGGTGCCCGTCACCGACCTGCTTCCCGAGAGCTACATCTGGGCGGACCACCAGGTGATCGACGTTGGTTGATCAAAGGCGCTTGCTTTGTAGATACCCGCCGATGACATGGTGCGATGCGGTCTCGATGCCGCCGGCTCCCGGATTGTGGCGGCCGCCGAGGGGAGGCAGGGTGGTCTCGAGACCGTCATCGCGAAGCGAGTTGTGTGAGCCGCGAACCGGCGACCTTGGTCACCGCCGAACGAGTGGGTCCTTACACGGTCCGGAATGCGGTGGCCGAAGATGGCCCATTCCGGGCAGCCTTACGGAGGTGTGGTACATGTCAGAGAAGAACCCTGATCACGGGACCACCCACGAGGGCCTATTGCCCTCCGAAGTCCAGCTGCTTCAGGATGTCACTCCGCCTTTCTTTCCCGAAGGTGGTTCGGCAATGACAATCCTCGTCGATTGGCCTCCCGGCCACCCCGGGCTCCCTCCGCATCGCCACTCGGGCCCGGCATTCGGCTACGTGATGGAGGGCGCGCTCCGGTTCGAGCTCGAAGGTGAGCCGGAGCGTGTGGTCGAGGCCGGTGGGACGTTCTGGGAGCCGGGCGGCGACATGATCCACTACCAGGACGGCAACGCCCTGCCGGACGCACCGACCAAGTTCCTGGTGACCATGGTGTGCGCGCCGGGTCAGCCGATGCTCACGTTGGTCGACGAGGAGGAGCTGAAGGAACGGGCGCACCTGCGCTCCCCGCGTCCCTCCGAAGGCTGACCCGCGCGATCGACGGACCCGGGTGTGGGCCCGCGAATGTACTTCCAGCGCGTTCCCGAAGGCAAGGTCGTCAAGAATCGGCTGCATCTTGACGTGCGGGTCGGCACCGGACTCGTGGGTGAAGAGCGCCTGGCCACACTTGAGGCCGAGTGCGCACGACTGGTCGCGCTCGGTACGGTGCGCGTGCGGCTACTGCGTGCCGATGGCGTCAATGAGTCGTGCATCGTGATGCAGGACATCGAGGGCAACGAGTTCTGTCTCGACTGAGTCACCCGAGACGGCGCGCTGGTGAGTTGTGAAGTCGGGCGACCGAGCATTCTGCAGTCTGCGGCGCCCTGTGATACTCCCGGTCGGTCAGGTCGCCGGGGCGACGAGGAGGAGGCATGGGCGGGGACGATCCGCATATTCATGTTGAGTCGAAGGTGGTTCAGGGCGGTGCCGCGGTCCGCGTCCGCAATGTGCTGGCGTCGACGTTCGGTCTGGTCGGGGATCTGCCGAGCCTTGTCACCGCTGGATGCGGGGTGCGGGTGCCGTATGCAATGACCTCGCCGCGGCCGGATCGCGTCACCTGTCTCGCCTGCCGTGAGCATGCGCGGCTTGAGCACCTGCGCTTTGCGGAGCAAGTCGAACGGCTGAGTCGCATGCCTGGGTCGGTTATTGGGCCTGCCGAGGCGAAATTGGCTGTGGAGCGGCATCGTGATCTCGCGGAGAGGTTCTCTGACGCGTAGGGGTGAGCGACTGACCTCGGGTGTGTTGGTCTGCCGTTGGCTTCAAGTGGCCCATGGCCGCCCGGTTTTTGTGAGGGTGGCGGTTCCGGGGCGAGTGTCAAGAGCGCCCTTCGGGCGTCGGCTTCGCCGATTTCGCTTCGCT
>NZ_BJND01000076.1 GCF_006539505.1 Streptomyces spinoverrucosus | reverse complement strand
GGTGCGGGAGATGTTCCGCATCGCCGACGGTGAGGAACTGGGCTACGGCGACCCGGAGTTGCGTGGCCATTCCTTCGAGTTCCGCATCAACGGAGAGGACCCGGGCGGGGGTTTCCTGCCCGCGCCGGGCACGGTGACGCTGTTCGCGCCGCCGTCCGGGCCGGGCGTCCGGCTGGACGCGGGGGTGGAGTCGGGCAGCGTGATCGGCCCGGCCTGGGACTCGCTGCTCGCCAAGTTGATCATCACCGGCCGTACTCGCAAGGAGGCGCTGCAGCGGGCCGCGCGTGCGCTGGAGGAGTTCAAGGTGGAGGGCATGGCAACGGCCGTCCCGTTCCACCGCGCGGTGGTCAAGGACCCGGCGTTCGCGCCCGAAGTCCACGGCGGGGACGGCCCTTTCACGGTCCACACCCGGTGGATCGAGACAGAGTTCGTCAACGAGATCGAGCCCTTCACCGCCTCCGCCGCCGACACCCAGGACGAGGACTCCGACCGCGAGACGGTCGTCGTCGAGGTCGGCGGACAGCGGCTGGAGGTGACGCTGCCGACGTCGCTCGGGCGGGTGCCGGAGCTGAGCCTCGTCGGGGCGGCCGCCGCTCCCAGGCCGCGGCGCCGGAGCGCGGGCGGCGGCGCGGGCGCCGGGGTCTCCGGTGACACGCTCACCTCGCCGATGCAGGGGACCGTCGTCAAGGTCGCCGTGGCGGAGGGGCAGCGGGTCGAGCAGGGCGAACTGGTCGTCGTACTAGAAGCGATGAAGATGGAGCAGCCGCTCACCGCGCACAAGTCCGGCACCGTCACGGGGCTGGCCGCCACGGCCGGTCAGGCCCTGTCCTCGGGTGCCGCCGTCTGCGACATCAAGGACTGATCCACGTGGCAGCACTCACCTACAGCGACGCCGTGAGCGAGGCACTCCAGCGACTGCGCGGCGTGGGCTTCGAGCACGGCGGGTCCTTCGTCAACCACGCGCCGATGGCCGCGGAGGCGCTGGCGCACATGGGGTACGCCGACGAGGTGCCCGGCTGGGTCGACCACAACCTGCGCAACCGGGAGTACCACGACGTCCCCGAACGCCGCTGGGACATCGACCCGGCCGACGAGGTGGACTGGCGTGGCGCGCTCGGGAACTTCTCCCGGGTCGCCGACTGGACCGCCCTGTTCGAGCGGGAGCTGACCGGGGCGCCGTGGACCGAGGTGCTGGCCCGCTGGTGGCCCCGGCTGCTGCCCGGCATGTCGGGGATGCTGACGCACGGGGTGATCCGCACCGCTCACGCGGTGCGGGCCGTCGCCGCCGCGGGCGAGGAGAACAAGCTCCCACTGGCCGAGCTGGCCCAGGGGCTCGGCTACTGGGCTGCGCGGCACTCCACCGGCGGGGTGACCGTCGGCGAGGAGCCGGGGCTGGTCCTGCCGGAGGGGGACGACGGGCGGGAGCCGGTCGTCCGGGCGCTGGACGACCTGGTCGCCGAGTACGCCGGGATCTACGCCACCGTCGCCCAGCGGCACCCGATCCCGCTGATCCACGCGGTCACCGGGCCGGCCGCCGTACGGCTGGTCGTCGAGCATCTGCCCGAGGAGCAGCGGCTGCCGTCGTACCGGGTCGCCCGGGCCGTCAGCCGCAGGATGCTCGACTGGTTCCACGCCAGCCCCCGTCCCACGGCCGCGCTGCCCGAAGCGCCGGGCGTGGCCGAGGTGTTCGCGCGGGCCGCCGAGATCGGCGACGAGCACACCATCAAGCTCGCCGAGGTCGCGGTGCGGCACGAGGCGATCGCACCCGACCCGCGGCACGCGGCCGCCGCCCACGTGGCGAACGAGGGGATCGGCCGCTTCTACCGCTGAACCGACGATTCCTGATCTGACCCGTTCCTTCCCCGCCCGGAGGGCGGGTTTCCCGAGGAGTGTCATGGACGCAACTGTCATCGTCGTGGGCGCCGGACCGGCCGGGATGATGCTGGCCGGTGAGCTGCGGCTCGCGGGCGTCGGCGTCATCGTGCTGGAGAAGCTGGCCGCGCGCACCGGGGAGTCGCGCGGCCTCGGCTTCACCGCCCGCACCATGGAGGTCTTCGACCAGCGCGGACTGCTGCCCCGGTTCGGTGACATCGAGGTCAGCAACGTGGGCCACTTCGGTGGCCTGCCGGTCGACTTCGGTGTGCTCGACGGAGCCCACCAGGCCGCCAAGACCATTCCGCAGTCGGTCACCGAGACCGTTTTGGAGGAGTGGGCCACGCAGCTCGGCGCGGACATCCGGCGCCGGCACGAGGTGCTGTCCGTCAAGGAGAAGGAGGACAGCGTCGAGGTCGAGGTGCGCGGCCCCGAGGGCGTGCACCGGCTGCGCGCCGAGTACCTCGTGGGCTGCGACGGCGGCCGGTCCACCATCCGCAAGGCCGCCGGTTTCGACTTCCCCGGCACGGCGGCCACGCTGGAGATGTTCCTCGCCGACGTCAAGGGCATCCAGCTGGAGCCCCGGATGATCGGTGAGACCCTGCCCGGCGGCATGGTCATGGTCGGCCCGCTGCCCGGCGGGATCACCCGGCTGATCGTGTGCGAGCGGGGCACCCCGCCGCAGCGCCGGGAGAAGCCGCCGACGTGGGAGGAGGTGGCCGCCGCCTGGCGGCGGCTGACCGGCGACGACATCTCGCACGCCGAGCCGGTGTGGGTGTCCTCGTTCGGCGACGCGACCCGGCAGGTCACCGAGTACCGGCGGGGCCGGGTCTTCCTCGCGGGCGACTCCGCGCACATCCATCTGCCCGCCGGCGGCCAGGGCATGAACACCAGCATCCAGGACTCGGTCAACCTCGGCTGGAAGCTCGGCGCGGTGGCACGGGGGCGGGCGCCGGAGGCGCTGCTCGACACCTACCACGCCGAGCGGCATCCGGTCGGCAAGCGGCTGCTGATGAACACGCAGGCCCAGGGGCTGCTGTTCCTGTCCGGGCCCGAGGTCCAGCCGCTGCGCGACGTGCTGACCGAGCTGATCCAGTACCCCGAGGTCAGTAGGCACTTCGCGGCGATGGTGTCCGGCCTTGAGATCCGCTACGACCTCGACGGCGGCCCGCACCCGCTGCTCGGCCGCCGCCTGCCCGACGTGAAGCTGACCGGGCACCGGCTGCTCTCCTCCAGCACCGAGGCCCTGCACGCGGGCCGGGGTGTGCTGCTGGACCTCGCGGACAACGAGCGGCTGCGCGACCGCGCCTGGGACTGGCAGGACCGCATCGACATCGTCACCGCCGAGCCCGTCCTGCCCGCCGACAGCCCCCTCACCGGCACCACGGCCGTCCTCGTCCGCCCCGACGGCTACGTGGCCTGGGCGGCCCCGGGCAGCCACGCGGACCTCCCGATGGCCCTGGAGCACTGGTTCGGCCCGGCGCGCTGAGGACGTCCGCCCCTGCCACCCCCTCCGACGTACCGCTGAATGGAGAGACCATGCACAGCACCTTGATCGTCGCCCGGATGGACCCGGGTCACAGCGCCGAGGTGGCCCGGCTGTTCCAGGAGTTCGACACCACCGAGATGCCGCATCTGATGGGCACCCGGCGCCGTCAGCTCTTCGCCTACCGCGGC
Organism: Streptomyces spinoverrucosus; assembly: GCF_006539505.1. GTDB lineage: Bacteria > Actinomycetota > Actinomycetes > Streptomycetales > Streptomycetaceae > Streptomyces > Streptomyces spinoverrucosus. The sequence continues at coordinate 37,216 of NZ_BJND01000076.1, read as the reverse complement.
CTGTACTTCCACCTCCAGGACTTCGACACCGACAACGGCGGCGAGCTGATCGAGGCGGCCAAGACCGACCCCCGCTTCGTGCAGATCAGCGAGGACCTCAAGCCGTTCATCGAGGCCTACGACCCGGCGACCTGGCGGTCCCCCGCCGACGCGGTCGCCACGCGCTTCTACGACTGGGAGGGCCGGGCGTGAGCGCCAGGCGAGTGGTCATCACCGGGGTCGGTGTCACGGCCCCCGGTGGTGTCGGCACCAAGGACTTCTGGAACCTGCTCAGCGAGGGACGCACCGCCACCCGGGGCATCACCTTCTTCGACCCGTCCTCCTTCCGCTCCCGTGTCGCCGCCGAGATCGACTTCGACCCGGAGGAGCACGGGCTGAGCCCGCAGGAGATCCGCCGGATGGACCGCGCGGCCCAGCTGGCCGTGGTCACCGCACGCGAGGCGCTCGCCGACAGCGGACTGGACCTGACCGGCGCGGACCCGCACCGGGTCGGCGTCACCATCGGCAGCGCGGTCGGCGCCACCATGGGCCTCGACCAGGAGTACCGCGTCGTCAGCGACGGCGGCCGCCTGGACCTGGTGGACCACGCCTACGCCGTACCGCATCTGTACAACTACCTGGTGCCCAGCTCCTTCGCCGCCGAGGTGGCGTGGGCGGTGGGCGCCGAGGGCCCCGCCACGGTGGTCTCCACCGGCTGCACCTCCGGCCTGGACTCGGTCGGCCACGCCGCCGAACTGATCCGGGAGGGCTCGGCCTGCGCGGTGGTGGCGGGCGCGACGGACGCCCCGATCTCGCCGATCACCCTGGCCTGCTTCGACGCCATCAAGGCGACCACCCCGCGCAACGACGACCCCGAGCACGCCTCGCGCCCCTTCGACGGGACCCGCAACGGCTTTGTGCTGGGGGAGGGTTCCGCGGTGTTCGTCCTGGAGGAGCTTCAGGGGGCGCTGAAGCGGGGCGCGCACATCTACGCCGAGATCGCCGGCTACGCCTCGCGCTGCAACGCCTTCCACATGACCGGCCTGCGCCCGGACGGCGTGGAGATGGCCGAGGCCATCACGGTGGCGCTGGCCGAGGCCCGGCTGAACCCCGAGGCCATCGACTACGTCAACGCGCACGGCTCGGGCACCAAGCAGAACGACCGGCATGAGACGGCCGCGTTCAAGAAGAGCCTGGGCGAGCACGCCTACCGGACCCCGGTGTCCTCCATCAAGTCGATGGTCGGGCACTCGCTGGGCGCGATCGGCTCGATCGAGATCGCCGCCTCGGTCCTCGCCATGGAGCACAACGTCGTGCCCCCGACGGCGAACCTGCACACCCCCGACCCGGAGTGCGACCTGGACTACGTGCCGCTGACGGCCCGTGAGCACCGCACCGACGCGGTGCTGACCGTAGGCAGCGGCTTCGGCGGCTTCCAGAGCGCCATGGTGCTCGCCCGACCGGAGAGGAGCGCGGCATGAGCACGGCCGCGACGCGCACCGTCGTCACGGGGATCGGCATCGCCGCACCCAACGGCCTCGGTACGAGCGACTACTGGGCCGCGACCCGCTCGGGCAAGAGCGGCATCGGCCGCATCACCCGCTTCGACCCCACCGGCTACCCGGCCAAGCTGGCCGGGCAGGTGCCCGGCTTCAACGCCGGCGACCACCTGCCCAGCAGGCTGCTCGCGCAGACCGACCACATGACCCGCCTCGCCCTGGTCGCCACCGACTGGGCGCTGGCCGACGCGGGCGTCACGCCCGCCGAGCTGCCCGCGTACGACATGGGGGTGGTCACCGCCAGCTCCTCCGGCGGCTTCGAGTTCGGCCAGGGTGAGCTGCAAAAGCTGTGGAGCCAGGGCAGCCAGTACGTCTCGGCGTACCAGTCCTTCGCCTGGTTCTACGCCGTCAACAGCGGCCAGATCTCCATCCGCAACGGCATGAAGGGCCCGAGCGGGGTGCTGGTCTCCGACCAGGCCGGTGGTCTGGACGCGCTCGCGCACGCCCGGCGGCAGATCCGCAAGGGCACCCAGCTGATCGTCTCCGGGTCGATCGACGCCTCGGTCTGCCCGTGGGGCTGGGTCGCGCAGCTGGCGAGCGGGCGGCTGTCCGAGGGGGAGGAGCCCGACCGGGCCTACCTGCCCTTCGACGCGGCCGCCGCCGGACACGTGCCCGGCGAGGGCGGCGCCATCCTGATCCTGGAGTCCGCGGAGGCCGCCGCCCGGCGCGGTGCCCGGGTCTACGGCGAGATCGCAGGCTACGGCGCCACCTTCGACCCCGCGCCCGGCACCGGGCGCCCACCCGGCCTGCGCAAGGCCATCGAACTCGCCCTCGCCGACGCGGGCGTGGACGCCGGTGACGTCGACGTCGTGTTCGCCGACGGGGCGGCGGTGCCCGAGCTGGACCGCATCGAGGCGGACGCGCTGAACGAAGTCTTCGGTCCGCACGGGGTCATGGTCACCACCCCCAAGACGATGACGGGCCGCCTCTACTCCGGCGCCGCCCCGCTCGACGTCGCGACCGCGCTGCTCGCCATCCGCGACGGCGTCGTCCCGCCCACCACCAACGTGCGCCCCGACGCCACCTACGACCTCGACCTGATCACCGACGAGCCCCGCCCCACCGACCTCCGCACCGCCCTGATCCTGGCCCGCGGCCACGCGGGCTTCAACGCGGCGACGGTGGTTACGGCGGCGTAGCCGTCCGGCGGTTCCGCGAGGGCGCGTTGCGGGCCACGCCGGCTTCATCGCGGCGATGGTTGTGACGGCGGTGTGGGGCTGTCCGGCGGCCGCCCTTGAACGCGACCTGTGGCCAAGGGTCGTTGCGGCGGTCCGGCGGTGCGCCCGAGTGTGCCTTGCGGCAACGGTCGTCACGGCCGCCGCGCAGGCCGCCCGGCGGTCCCCCCGAGCGCCGCCCTGCGGCTTCCCCGTAGTGCCGTCCGGCGGAGCCCCGCGTACGCCCTGCCGCTGCCGCGCAAGGCGCCCCGCGCCGCCCCCCGAACGCGCCCGCGTGTCCGGTCCGTTCGTATCTCCCGCGTCTGGGCCGGGCCGCGGGCGTTCGTACGTTCCCCGAAAGACTCAGACGAGAGGAACCACCCGTGTCCACCCAGTCCTTCAGCCTCGACGACCTCAAGCGCATCCTCCTGGAGTCCGCCGGGGCCGACGAGAACATCGACCTGGACGGCGACATCCTCGACACCGACTTCGAGGAGCTCAGCTACGAGTCGCTGGCCATCCTGGAGACCTGCGGTCGCATCGAGCGCGACTACGGCATCTCCCTGGACGACAGTGTCGTCACCGAGGCCAAGACGCCGCGCGCCCTGCTGGAGATCGTCAACACCCAGCTGGCGGAGTCGGCGCAGGCCGCCTGAGCCACCACGGCGGCGCAGCCCCCGAGGCCGTACCCCTCGACCAGTCACCCCCACCGTGCGCCGGTGCCCGTCCCCGAGTCGGGCACCGGCGCACCCCCAGACATGCACACATGCCGACAAGGGAGCAGCAGACATGTCCGACAAGCACGAGCGGGTCGCCCTCGTCTCCGGGGCCACCAGCGGAATCGGCCTCGCGGTGGCGCGGCTGCTGGCCCAGCAGGGTCACCGCGTCTTCCTCGGCTCCCGCGACGCCGACAACGTCGCCCGGACCGTCAAGGAGCTGACCGCCGAGGGCCTCGACGTCGACGGCGCCACCCTCGACGTGCGCTCGGCGCTGTCCATCCAGAACTTCGTGCAGGCCGCCGTGGACCGCTTCGGCACCGTCGACGTCCTGGTCAACAACGCGGGCCGGTCCGGCGGCGGCGTCACCGCCGACATCGACGACGAGCTCTGGTACGACGTCGTCGAGACCAACCTCAACAGCGTCTTCCGGCTCACCCGCGCGGCCCTCACCACCGGCGGCATGCGGCACAAGAACCGCGGCCGGATCATCAACATCGCCTCCACGGCCGGCAAGCAGGGCGTCGTCCTCGGCGCCCCCTACTCCGCCTCCAAGCACGGCGTCGTCGGCTTCACCAAGGCCCTCGGCAACGAGCTCGCCCCCACCGGCATCACCGTCAACGCGGTCTGCCCCGGTTATGTGGAGACCCCCATGGCGCAGCGGGTGCGCGCCGGTTACGCGGCGGCGTACGACACCACCGAGGACGCGATCATGGAGAAGTTCACGGCGAAGATCCCGCTCGGCCGCTACTCCACCCCCGAAGAGGTCGCCGGGCTGGTCGGCTACCTCGCCTCCGACACCGCCGCCTCCATCACGGCACAGGCCCTCAACGTCTGCGGCGGCCTCGGCAACTTCTGATCCGCCCGATCCGCCCGATCCGCCCGCCCCCCGTACCCTTCGAGGAGTTCACGCATGTCCGCATCCGAGCTGCGGGAAGTCGAGCACGAGATCGCGATCTCGGCCCCGGCCGCCGACGTCTACCGGCTGATCGCCGACGTGGCGAACTGGCCGCGGATCTTCCCCCCGACCATCTACGTCGACCACCTGGAGCGCTCCGGCAACGAGGAGCTGATCCGGATCTGGGCCACCGCCAACGGTGAGCCCAAGAACTGGTCCTCGCGCCGCGTCCTGGACCCGGACGCCCTGCGGATCACCTTCCGCCAGCAGGTCTCCACCCCGCCGGTCGCCTCCATGGGCGGCACCTGGATCATCGAGCCGCAGGACGAGACCACCTCGCGCGTGCGGCTGCTGCACGACTACACGGCCGTCGACGACGACCCGGCGAGCCTGAAGTGGATCGACGAGGCCGTGGACCGCAACTCCCGCTCGGAACTCGCGGCCCTGAAGAGCAACGTCGAACTCGCCACCGCGGCCGAGGAGCTGACGTTCTCCTTCGAGGACACCATCGAGGTCGAGGGGTCCGCCAAGGACGTCTACGACTTCATCAACGAGGCCGGTCTGTGGTCCGAGCGGCTGCCGCACGTGGCGACCGTCCGGCTCACCGAGGACACCCCGGGCCTGCAGACCCTGGAGATGGACACCCGCGCCAAGGACGGCTCCACGCACACCACCCAGTCGTACCGGGTGTGCCTGGAGGGCCGGAAGATCGCCTACAAGCAGACCACGCTGCCGGCCCTGATGAACCTGCACACCGGCTACTGGACGTTCACCGACACCGGCACCGGCTGCACCGCCTCCTCGCAGCACACCGTCGTGCTGCGCCCGGAGAACATCGAGAAGATCCTCGGGCCCGAGGCGGGCGTCGCCGAGGCCCGGGAGTACGTGCGCTCGGCGCTGAGCACCAACAGCTGCGCCACCTTGGGCCACGCCAAGGCGTACGCCGAGGCGAGGCGCTGACCATGGCCGGCGCCGACGCTGTCGATACGGACGTCGTCGTGGTCGGCGCCGGACCCGTCGGGCTGATGCTCGCCGGGGAACTGCGGCTCGGCGGCGCCGACGTGACCGTACTGGAACGCCTGGACGCTCCGACCACGGAGTCCCGGGCCTCCACGCTGCACGCGCGGACCATGGAGCTGCTGAAGCAGCGCGGGCTGCTCGACGGGCCGGACGGCTTCGGCGACCCGCTGCCGCCGCACGAGCCGCGCGGCCACTTCGGCGGACTGCCCCTGGACCTCACGCTGCCCAGCCCCTACCCCGGGCAGTGGAAGGTGCCGCAGGTGCGCACCGAGGAACTCCTCGGCGCCCGCGCGGCCCGCCTCGGCGCGCGCGTCCTGCGCGGCCACGAGGTCACCGAACTGACCCAGGACGAGAGTCATGTGACGGTGACGGCCCGGCACGCCGGGCGGGTGGTGACGTTCACCGCGCGGTACGTCGTCGGCTGCGACGGCGAGCAGTCCGCGGTCCGGCGGCTCGCGGGCGTCGGCTTCCCCGGCAACGACGCCGAGCGGGAGCTGATCCGCGCCGACGTCGACGGCATCGAGATCCCGGGCCGGCGCTTCGAACGGCTGCCGAAGGGGCTCGCCATCGCCGCCCGGCGCGGGGACGGTGTCACCCGCGTGATGGTCCACCGGTTCGGCACCCCGCCCCGCGCCGGCGAGGCCCGCTTCGCCGACATCGTCGCCGCCTGGCGGGAGGTCACCGGCGAGGACATCGCGCACGGCACCCCGCTGTGGGTCAACGCCTTCGGCGACGCCTCCCGGCAGGCCGAGCGCTACCGCTCCGGTCGCGTGCTGCTCGCCGGTGACGCCGCCCACCAGCAGATGCCGATCGGCGGCCAGGCCCTCAACCTCGGCCTCCAGGACGCGGTCAACCTCGGCTGGAAACTGGCGGCGACCGTCCACGGCCGCGCCCCCGAGGGACTCCTCGACACCTACCACGAGGAACGGCACGCGATCGGCCGCCGGGTCCTGTCCAACATCCGCGCCCAGGCCCGGCTGCTGCTGGGCGGGCCGGAGGTGGAGGCGCTTCGCTCGGTGATCGGCGAGCTGACGTCGTACGAGCGGGTGCGGGCGCATCTGGCGGGGACGATCAGCGGGCTGGACGTGCGGTACGCGGCGACGGATTCGCTGCCGCTCGCACCGGCGGGGGCGACCGAGGACGGGCGGCGCCGGGCCGTCGTCGACGGGCGTGCGGAAGCACCGCGACCGGCTGTCGGCGGGAGCGCGGGCGGGCCGCACGGGTCCACCGGCGCGCCCATGCTCGTCGGGTCCCGGCTGCCCGAGGCCTCCCTCCTGGGAACCGACGCTCCACCGACCACCCTGGACCTGCTCCGCCCCGCACGCGGCGTGCTGCTCGTGCTGACCGGCGCCGCGGAGGCGTTCGCAGAGGTGGCGCGGCAGTGGTCCGGTGCCGTCGACACCGTGACCGCGCGCCCCGCCGACGGCGGCGCACTGCCCGACGTGGCCGCCCTCCTCGTACGCCCGGACGGATACATCGCCTGGGCCGGCGACACCCCGGACGGCCTCGAAGCGGCGCTCGCCCGGTGGTTCACACCCGGCGTGCGCACCGCACCCCACTCCCCGCACCGCCACCGACAACACAACGTCAGGAGAAGGAAGATGGGCAACCTGACCGGCAGGACGGCGCTCGTCACGGGCGCCAGCCGAGGCATGGGCCGGGCCACCGCCGAGCGGCTCGCCCGCGACGGCGCGCTGGTCGCCGTGCACTACGGCACCAACGAGGACGCGGCCGCCGAGGTCGTCGCCGGGATCGAGAAGGACGGCGGCCGGGCGTTCGCCGTACGCGCCGAACTCGGCACGCCCGGCGATGTGCACGAGCTGTTCCTCGCCCTGGAGGAGGGCCTGAAGGAGCGCACCGGCTCCACCGAGCTGAACATCCTGGTCAACAACGCCGGTGTGATGGGCGGGGTGAAGCCGGAGGACACCACGCCGGAGCAGTTCGACCGGATCTTCGCGGTCAACGCCAGGGCGCCGTTCTTCATCATCCAGCGCGCCCTGACGAACATGCCCGACGGCGGGCGGATCGTGAACATCTCCTCGGGGCTGACCCGGTTCGCCAACCCCGACGAGATCGCCTACGCGATGAGCAAGGGCGCCATCGAGCAGCTCGCCCTGCACTACGCCAAGGCGCTCGGCCCGCGCGGCATCACCGTCAACAGCGTCGCCCCCGGCATCACCCGCAACGGCAACCCGCTGTTCGACATCCCCGAGGCCGTCGAGGCGATGGCGGCGCTGTCCACCTTCAACCGGGTCGGCGAACCGCGGGACGTCGCCGACGTCGTCGCCTTCCTCGTATCCGACGATGCCCGCTGGGTCACCGGCTCCTTCGTCGACGCCAGCGGCGGCACCCTCCTGGGATGACGCCATGACCAGGACGCACCCCGCGCCCGAGGTCGGCACCGGGGACGGGCGGTGGAGCCCGCGGCTGTGGGGGCTCCTGCTCGTGCTCGCCGGCAACATGCTCATCGACGCGCTCGAAGTGTCCGTGGCGGTCGTGGCGCTGCCCGCGATCGGCACGGACCTCGGGCTGCCGCTGACCGATGTGCACTGGGCGATGACCGGCTTCGCCGTCGGCTTCGGCGGTCTGCTGCTGTTCGGCGCCCGGGTGGTGAGCCTGCTGGGGCGCCGCCGGGTCTATCTGGCGGCGCTGCTCGCCTTCGCCGCCGCCTCCGCCCTGAGCGCGCTCGCCCAGGAGCCGGCGCTGCTCGTTGCCACCCGTGTCGTCAAGGGCTTCTGCGCGGCGCTGACCGCCCCCACCGGCCTCGCCATCATCGCCACCGCCTTCCCGCAGGGCCCGCCCCGCGACCGGGCGGTGTCCGTCTACGCCCTGTTCGGCGCCGGCGGCTTCACCGCCGGCCTGCTGCTGTCCGGCTGGCTCACCGAGTTCAGCTGGCGGCTGTCGTTCGCGTTCCCGGCCCCGGTCGTGCTGATCCTGTTCGCCCTCGGCCTCAAGCTGATCCCGGACGAGGAGACGGGGAAAGCGAACAACGCCCCACGCCGCTACGACATCCCCGGCGCCGTCACCTTCACGGCGGCGCTCCTCGCCCTGGTGTACGGCATCGGCGCCGTACCCGCGCACGGCTGGACCGCGCCCCGGGCCGCCGGGCCGCTCGCCGCGGCCGTGCTGCTGCTCCTGGCCTTCGCGGTCGTCGAACGCAGCACGCCCGAACCGCTCGTGCGGCCTTTGCGCAACGCCGCGCTGATCCGTTCGGCGCTCGGCGCGGCCTGCCTCAACGGCTCCTATCTGGGGCTGCTGTTCGTGCTGACGTATCAGATGCAGACCGTCGCGGGCTGGTCGCCGCTGACGGCCGCGATGGCCCTCGTCCCGGCCGCCGTCCCACCGGCGGTCACGGCGCTCGCGTCCGGGGGCCTGGTCGCCCGCTTCGGCGCACCCCGGCTGATCGCGGCCGGCGCCGCCTGCGCGTTCGCCGGGTACCTGCTCCAACTCGGCCCGTCCTGGCCGCTGGACTACCCCGCCCGGCTGCTGCCGACGCTCCTGCTGGTCGGGGCCGCCTTCGTGCTGTCCTTCGCCGCGCTGAACATGCGGGCCACCTCGGAGCTGAGCCCCGCCGACCGGGGCGCGGGCAGCGGCCTGTACCAGACGGCCGTCCAGCTCGCCGCGGCGATCGCCGTCGCGGCCGTCGCCGCGCTGCTCGCCTCCGCCGCGGTACCCGGCGCCAGTGCCGCCGAGGCGGTCGAGGCCTGCCGGCCCGCGCTGGTGTTCGTGGCCGCACTCGGCGGCGTCGGACTGCTGGTCGGCCTCACCGGTCTCCGGCGCGGATGAGCCATCCCGCCCTTCCTTTCACCCTTCGACTCCCAACGGGGCACGCCCATGGACCAGACAACGAAGACCTGGGTCTTCGACGACCTCGATGATTTCGACGACTTCGACTACGAGTTCGAGCAGGACACCGTCGTCGACGTGGACCCCCCGGACCCGGCCCACCTGGCCGCCTGCGACGAGACCGAGCGGGTCCGGCTGATCGACGCGTACGTACGGGCCGAACTCGCCCGAGTGCTGCGGGTGCCGCCGCACAGCATCGACACCGAGGGCCGCCCGATGAACAGTCTCGGCATCGGCTCCATCAACGGCCTCGAACTCCAGCGCCGGATGGAGGCGGCCCTCCACCTCGACGTCAACCTCAACATGCTGCTGCGCGCCAACAGCGCCGCCGAACTCATCGAGTGCCTGTCCGGGCAGCTCGGCCCCGGGGACAGCCCGCACAAGCGCGGCGGGCAGGGCGCCCACCTGGTCTCGCACGACGGGCCGGGCACGACGTGATTCCGGAGCTGGTGGTCCGCGAGGGACCCGAGACCGCGAGGACGCGGCTGCCGGCCCCGGGGCAGCTCGACGTGTGGCTGGTGCGCCGCCCCCGGCTGGAGACGGCGGCCGAGCTGCTGGACCTGTCCGAGCTGGACGACGCGGAACGCCGGCGCACCGCCTCCTTCGTCCGCCCCACCGACGGCATCACCTACGCCTCCGCGCATGTCGCGCTGCGCCGGCTGCTCGGCGCCTACCTGGGGCTGGCGCCGCGCGAGGTGCCGTTCGTGCGGGAGCCCTGCCCCGGGTGCGGCAAGCCGCACGGGCGGCCCGCCGTCGCCCACCCCGACCCGCCGCTGCACTTCTCCCTGGCGCACAGCCACGGCATGGCCGTCGTCGCCGTCGCCGCCACCGTGCTCGGCGCCGACGTGGAGCGGCTGCCCAGGGACGAGACCGTCGAGGTGTGCACCCCGGCACTGCACCCGGGGGAGCAGGCGGAGCTGGCGGGCCTGGCCGTCGAGGAGCGGCGTGAGCTGTTCGGGCGGATGTGGACCCGCAAGGAGGCCTACCTCAAGGCGCTGGGCACCGGCCTGTCCCGGGATCCGGGCCAGGACTACCTGGGGGCCGACCGGCGCCGCCGCCCGCCCGGGTGGACGCTGCTGGACCTGCCGTCCGGGCCCCGCCACAACGCCGCCGTCGCGGTGCTGGGCGGGCCCCCGGAACGGGTCACCGTGCGCTGGGTACCGCCGACCGCGCTGTACGCGGGCGGGACGGTGGACCTGGACGCCGACGGCATGACCACGCATGAACCTGACTGGGGAGCGTGAGACCCACCAAATGACGACCGACCAGAAGTCCGACCAGAATTCCCATCAGAAGTCCGACCAGGGGTCCGACCGGCCGAGCCTGCACGACCGTGAGCACCGCGGTCAGTGGAGCGCCGCGGAACGGTTGGAGGAACTGAGCCTGATCAAGCAGGCCGCCCGGCACGGCGATCCGCTGGCCACCGAGCGGCAGCACGCCAAGGGCAAGCTCACCGCCCACGAGCGGATCGAACTCCTGCTCGACGAGGGGTCGTTCACCGAGGTCGAGATGTTGCGCCGGCACCGGGCCACCGGCTTCGGGCTGGAGAAGAAACGTCCCTACACCGACGGTGTGGTCACCGGCTGGGGCACGGTCCACGGCCGTACGGTCTTCGTCTACGCGCATGACTTCCGCATCTTCGGCGGCGCGCTCGGCGAGGCCCACGCCCAGAAGATCCACAAGATCATGGACATGGCGGTGGCGGCGGGCGCGCCGCTGGTGTCGCTGAACGACGGCGCGGGCGCCCGGATCCAGGAGGGCGTCAGCGCGCTCGCCGGCTACGGCGGCATCTTCCAGCGCAACACGCGCGCGTCCGGCGTCATCCCGCAGATCAGCGTGATGCTCGGCCCGTGCGCGGGCGGCGCCGCCTACAGCCCCGCCCTGACCGACTTCGTCTTCATGGTCCGCGACATCGCCCAGATGTTCATCACCGGACCTGACGTGGTCAAGGCCGTCACCGGCGAGGAGATCTCCCAGAACGACCTCGGCGGCGCCGACGTGCACGCGACCACCTCCGGCGTCGCCCACTTCGCGTACGACGATGTCCGCGCATGCCTGGAGGACGTGCGCCACCTCCTCTCCCTGCTGCCGTCCAACAACCGCGACCTGCCGCCCAGAGCGCCGAGCGGCGACCCGGCCGACCGGCGCACCGACCGGCTGCTGGACGTGGTGCCCGAGGACCCCAGCCGGGTGTACGACATCCGGGCCGTCATCGAGGAGATCGTCGACGACGGCGACTACTTCGAGGTCCACCCGGGCTGGGCGACCAACGTGGTCTGCGCGCTGTCCCGGCTGGACGGCGAGGTCGTCGGCATCGTCGCCAACCAGCCGGCCTCCTACGCCGGCGTGCTCGACATCGACGCAAGTGAAAAGGCGGCGCGGTTCGTGCAGTTCTGCGACGCCTTCAACATCCCGATCATCACGCTGATCGACGTACCGGGCTTCCTGCCGGGCGTCGACCAGGAGCACAACGGGATCATCCGGCGCGGCGCCAAGCTGCTGTACGCGTACTGCAACGCCACGGTGCCGCGGATCTCGCTGGTGCTGCGCAAGGCGTACGGCGGCGCGTACATCGTGATGGACTCCCGGTCCATCGGCACCGACCTGGCGCTGGCCTGGCCGTCCAACGAGATCGCGGTGATGGGCGCGGAGGGCGCGGCGAACGTCATCTTCCGCCGGGAGATCGCCGCCTCCGCCGACCCGGACGCCACCCGCGCCCAGAAGATCAAGGAGTACCAGGCGGAGCTGATGCACCCCTACTACGCCGCCGAGCGCGGCCTGATCGACGATGTGATCGACCCCCGGGACACCCGCGGGGCCCTGGTCCGCGCCCTGTCCATGCTGCGCAGCAAGCACGCCGACCTGCCGTGCCGCAAGCACGGCAATCCGCCGCAGTGAGCACGGGGGACGCGCTGGTCATCAAGGTCGTCAAGGGCACCGCCACACCGGCGGAACTCGCCGCCCTGACCAGCGTGCTGCTCTCCCGCGCCGCCGCCCTCGCGGCCCTCGGCCCCGGTCTGCAGGACCAGGCCCCCACCCCCACGGCGACCTGGCGCCGTCCGGAACGCGTCCCGGCGCACCGCGATCCACGGGGGTGGCGGGTCTCGGGGAGCCGGGCGGCGTAGGCGCTCTGCCGGAGGTGCCGCGCGGTGCCGTCGATCGTCTGCGGCGCCGTCGTGGCTGGTCGCGCAGTTCCCCGCGCCCCTTTAGGGCGCTGCCGAACCGCCGATCCGATCGTAGAAACGGAGCTTCTTCCCCATGACCTCCCCGCACCTCGAACAGACCGGCACCGTCACCCTCCCGCGGGCCGAACTCGACGCCCTGAAGGAGCGGTTGCGCGAACTGGCCGACCGGGCCGAGATCACCGAACTCGTCGACCGGTACGTCACCCTGCTCGACGCCCAGGACGCCCACGGGTACGACGACGGCTGGCCCCGCACGGTCTTCACCGAGGACTGCCGACTGGAGTTCCCGGTCGGCACGGTGCGCGGCCTGGACACCGCCGCCGCCTTCCACTTCGACCGGAAGTCACGCTTCGCCCGCACCCACCACCTGGCCGCCAACTACGGGATCACCCTGGACGGCGACACGGCTCGGGTCCGCGTCCACATCTTCGCCTCCCACGTCCACCACGACGACGGCCCCGACCCCGGCGGCCGCTTCGACATCGGCGGCTACAGCGAGGGCGAGGCCCGACGCACCCCGGACGGCTGGCGGATCAGCCGCTGGCGTTTCCACCTGGTGTGGTCCGACGGCGCGGGACCGCGCCCGGGCCCCGCACCCGCCGCCCTGCGCAGCTCCCAGCCCCGCCCGCGCGCCCAGCGCCCGACCGCCGACCCCGCATCCCGAAAGGACGACACCGTGTCAGCAACTCCGGCCGCCACCCTGGACCTCGGCAGCCTGCGCACCGCCTCTGGCGAGGCCCGGCTGCGGGCCATCGAGGCGTTCGTCTGCCGCACCCTGGAGACGTACCTCGACGTCCCGCCCGCCCACCGCATCCACCGCAACCGCCCGCTCTACGCCCAGGGCATCGACTCCCTCACCGCCCTGGCCTTCCAACGCAAGCTGGAGAACGCCCTGCGGATCCCGGTACCCACCCACCACCTCCTGCGCGAGCAGTCGGTCAGCGAACTCGCCGCCACGCTCGACGACCTGCTCACGCACGCGGACCGGGCCGAGCGCCGCCGGGAGGCCGCGACGGCCTCCGTGTAGACGGGCGCCACCGAGGGGGTGGCGCCCCCCGCCCCCTGCGGCCCCGACCTACCGACCCAACCGATCCCAAAGACCCTTGCCGCCAGGACCGTTGGTGTAGAAAAGTGACGCCACGACACGTCCGATCACCCACCTGATCACCGACCCCCCCCGGCGGAAGGCCGCACTTGAGCCCCGAACGCATCCTGGTGACCGGCGGCACCGGTTTCATCGGCTCGCACGTCGTTCCCCTCCTGCGCACCGCGTCCGCCACCCCCGACGGCCCCGCCCTCCGCCTGCTCACCCACCGTCGCCCCGGCCCCGACGCCCCCGGCGGCGACCTGGAGACCGTGCACGGCGACCTCGCCGACCCGGCTTCCCTGCACGGCGTCTGCGAAGGCGTCACCACCGTCCTGCACCTGGCCGCCCGCATCGGCGGCACCCCCGAGGAGTGCCGGACCGTCAACGAGGAGGGCACCCGCGCCCTGCTCGACGAGGCCGCCAGGGCGGGCGTACACCGGATCGTGCAGCTCGGCACCGCCGCCGTGTATGGCGACGGACCGCACCGCGGCGAGCGCGAGGGCCGGATCCCCGAGACGCCGGTCTCTCCGACCAGCGAGACCCGCCTCGCCGGCGAACGGCTGGTCCTGGCCGCCGGCGGCACCGTCGTACGCCCGTACCTCGTCTACGGCGAGGGCGACACCTGGGTCGTACCCGGCCTCGTCCAGCTGCTGCGCCGCCTGCCCCACTGGGTGGACGGCGCGGGCGCCCGCCTCTCCCTGATCTCGGCGCCGGTCCTCGCCCACGCCCTCACGGAACTGACCCTCGCCCCCCAAGAGCCGACGCCGCCCGAGGGCCGAGTCCTGCACGCGGCGCACCCCGACCCCGTAACCCTGCGGGACCTGATCACGACCGTCTGCGAATCCCTGGACCTCCCCCTGCCCACAGGCGAGATCACCCTCAACGAGGCCCTGCACCGCCTCGACACCCACGGCCCCGCCGCCCGCCGCCCACTCGCCCTGGTCACCGTCGACCGCTGGTACGACACCGGCACCCTGTGGTCCCTACTGAACACCGACCCGGGACCCCCCTTCACGGAGACGTTCAAGGAGTGCGCCCCTTGGTACCGCCGGGCGTTGACCGACGCCCGGTAGGCCCGTTCAGGTGTCCCAGACCCCGCGCGGCGCCGGACGTCTGCTCGCCTGGTGATCGTCGGCCGTTGGCACGACAGCCACGCGCCGCCTGGTACCGCCGGGCCCTGGCCGACGCCCGGTGGGCCCCGTTCAGGTGTCCCACACCCCACACCCCACACCCCGCTCAGCGCCGGGCGCCTGCTCACCGCCGACCGCTGGCACGACAGCGGCGCGCCCCTGGGACCGCCGGGCCCTCGCCGACGCCCTCTAAAAGACAACCTCAGGCTGAATAGACACCCTCAGGCGCCCAGCTGACCCCTCAGGCCTCCAACACCCCCCGCAGCGCCCGCACCAGTGCCTGTGCCCGGGGATCCGCCGTCACGCTCTTGCGGAAGCCGTTGGTGACATAGCCGAAGGCGATGCCCGACTCGGGGTCCGCGAAGCCGAGGGCGCCGCCGCGCCCCGGGTGGCCGAAGGAGGCGTCGGACAGCAGCGGGGACGCGCTGCCGTGCAGCATGTAGCCGAGCCCGAAGCGGGTGCCGATGACGAGCACCCGGTCCGGGCCCGCCGACTGCTCCGCGCGCGCCAGTTCCATCGTCTCCGGCGTGAACAGCCGTGTCCCGCCGTCCACTTCGCCGATCAGCGAGGCGTAGAAACGGGCCAGTCCGTCCGCCGTCGCGATGCCGTTGGAGGCGGGCAGGGCGGCGGCCTGGTAGACCGGGTCGTTCTCGTCCGGCGTCGGGGATATCGCGCCGAAGGCGCGGCGGGTGAGGGAGTCCCGGTCGGCGTACGCGTCGGCCACCGCCCGCTTGGGCCGCGTCCTCAGGCCGTTCGCCGCCTCCGGGGCTTCCACCTTGCCGACTCGCCCCACGCGCCCCGTCTCACCCTCCGGCAGCCCGAGCCACACGTCTGCCCCGAGCGGTCCGGCGATCTCGTCGGCGATCCACTGCCCGACCGAACGCCCGGTGACCCGCCGTACCACCTCACCGACCAGCCAGCTGTACGTCTGCGCGTGATACCCGTGCGCACTCCCCGGCTCCCACACCGGCGCCTGCGCCGCCACCGCCGCGGCACCGAGGTCGGGGTCGGCGGCCTCGGCAACGGTCAGCGGCCGGTCCAGCACGGGCACCCCGGCCCGGTGCGCGAGCAGATGCCGTACGAGGGTCCGCTCCTTGCCCGCCGCCTTGTACTCCGGCCACAGCTCCCCGACCGGCGCGTCCAGGTCCAGCTCGCCCCGCTGACGCAGCATCAGCACTACGGCCGCGGCGACGCCCTTCGTCGCCGAGCGCACGATCTGCGCGGTGCCGTGCTCCCAAGGCGCCGTACCGTCGACGTCCTTCGTGCCGCCCCACAGGTCGACGACCTTGCGCCCGTCCCGGTAGACGGTCACGGCGGCGCCCCGGTCGCCGAGCACCTCGAAGTTCCGTACGAACGCTTCCCTGACCGGCTCGAAGCCCTCGGCCACTGCGCCGTTCACGTCCACGTCCGTACTCCGTTCACTCCACTCACCGCGACAGTGGATGCAACGCACACGGACAGCCCGCGATTCCTAACCCAGCAGGATCGTGACGTCGATGTTGCCGCGGGTGGCGTTGGAGTACGGACACACCTCGTGGGCCTGGTCGACCAGCTTCGCCGCGATGTCCGGGTCCAGCACCGGCAGCGAGACGCTCAGGGCGACCGCGAGTCCGTAGCCGCGCTGCTTGTTGGGGCCGATGCCGACCTTCGCGGCGACCGTGGAACCGGTCAGGTCGTAGCCGGACCGGTTGCCGACCAGGATCAGGGCGTTGTGGAAGCAGGTGCTGTAGCCGGCCGCGAACAGCTGCTCCGGGTTGGTGCCGTTGCCGTCGCCGCCCAGCTCCGGCGGCATCGCCACCTTCAGCTCGATCTGCCCGTCCTGGCTCGTGACATAGCCGTCCCGGCCGCCGTGCGCGGTGGCCTCGGCGACGTACATGATCTTCGTCGGACGGGTGTCCATGGCGGTGGCCTCGTCGGTCATGCTCGACAAGGTACTGACTGGTAGGGAGCCTGTTGTTACCAGGGGGTAGAAACCGTCGGTAACCCGAGATCAGCGACTCGGGTCGAAGCCGAACGGCAGTTCCAGGCGGTGGGTGCGCATCAGCTCGTCGTTCGCCAGGAGCTCGGCCGTCTTGCCGTCCGCCGCGATGACGCCCTCGCTGAGGACGAGGGAGCGGGGGCACAGCTCCAGGGCGTACGGCAGGTCGTGCGTGACCATGAGGACCGTGACGTCCAATGAGCGCAGGATGTCGGCCAGTTCGCGGCGCGAGGCGGGGTCGAGGTTGGACGACGGCTCGTCCAGGACGAGGATCTCCGGCTCCATGGCGAGCACGGTCGCCACGGCCACCCGGCGGCGCTGCCCGAAGGACAGATGGTGCGGCGGGCGGTCCTGGAACTCGGCCATCCCGACCCGCTCCAGCGCCCGCTCCACCCGCGCCTGAAGCTCCGCCCCCTTCAGCCCGGCCGCCGCCGGTCCGAAGGCCACGTCCTCGCGGACGGTCGGCATGAAGAGCTGGTCGTCGGGGTCCTGGAAGACGATGCCGACCTTCCGCCGGATCTCGGCCATGTGGGCCCGGTCCACGGGCAGCCCGGCGACCCGCACCGAGCCCGTACCGCCGTCGAGGATGCCGTTGAGGTGCAGCACCAGCGTGGTCTTCCCGGCACCGTTCGGCCCGAGCAGCGCGACCCGCTCGCCGCGCTCGATGCGGAAGTCCACGCCGAACAGGGCCTGGTGCCCGTCGGGGTAGGCGAAGGCGAGGCCGGAGACCTCCAGGGAAGCTTCAGTCACAGCATCCATCCCAGCAGACAGACGATCAGGGCGGCACACGGCAGGGCGAGGGCGTACGACCACTGCGCCCGGGACGCGGTCACCTCGTCGATCACCGGCATGACCCCGGCATACCCCCGGCTCACCATCGCCAGATGGACGCGCTCGCCGCGCTCGTAGGAGCGGATGAACAGCGCCCCCGCCGACTTGGCGAGCACCCCCCAGTGCCGCAGACCGCGTGCCTCGAAGCCGCGCGACTCCCGTGCGATCCGCATCCGCCGCATCTCGTCGGTGATGACATCGCCGTACCGGATCATGAAGGAGGCGATCTGCACCAGCAGCGGCGGCAGCTTCAGCCGTTGCAGGCCGAGCAGCAGCTCGCGCAGTTCGGTGGTGGCGGCCAGCAGGACGGACGCGGCGACGCCCAGGGTGCCCTTGGCGAGCACGTTCCAGGCGCCCCACAGTCCGCTGACGCTCAGCGAGATGCCGGCCACCTCGACCCGCTCGCCCTCGGCCACGAACGGCAGCAGCACCGCGAACGCGACGAACGGCACCTCGATCAGCAGCCGTTTGAGCAGAAATCCGAACGGAACGCGCGCGAGCCCGGCCACCACGCCCAGCAGTACGGCGTACATCCCGAACGCCCACATCGCCTCGCGCGGTGTGGAGACCACGACCACCACGAAGGCGAACGTGGCGGCGAGCTTGGTGTGCGGCGGCAGGGCGTGGACGGGCGACGAGGCCCGCCGGTAGAGCTTGTGGGCGTGCCCCGCACCCATGTCAGACGCTCGTGTTGGTGGGCGACGACGCCTCAGGCGCCTCGCCCGTACGACGCCGGCGCACCGCCCAGAAGACCGCGCTGCCCGCCACGATGGTGACGCCGACGCCGATGACACCGGCGAGGCCGCCGGACAGGCGGGCGTTGTCGATGTCCTTGACGCCGTAGTCGGCGAGCGGGGAGTCGGCGGTGTGGTGGTCCTCGGCGGACGCGGCGAAGCCCTTGTCCTCGGCTACCTTCTCCAGGCCGTCGGGGCTGGCGGAGGCGTAGAAGCTGACGAACCCGGCGAGGACGAGGGAGGTGACGAGGCCGCTGATCCACAGCGTGCGGCGGGAGGTCCGGGCGGCGGGCGCGGGCGTCTCGGCGGCGGGGGCGTCGACGAGCTCGCCGCCGACGCGCAGCTTGAGCGGCCGGCGCAGGTCGCGGGCGCCGTAGACCAGGTCCGGTCGTACGGCGATCACGGCGCCCACCGTCAGTGCGGTGATCGCGGCCTCGCCGATGCCGATGAGGATGTGCACGCCGACCATGGCGGTGGCGACCTTGCCGATGGCGACGTCGGTGGTGCCGCCGATCGCGTAGAACGCCGTGAAGGCGAGGGCGGCGGCCGGTACCGAGATCAGTGCGGCGACGAAGGAGGCGGCGGTGATCGACCGCCGGGTGCGCGGCAGCACCTTCACCAGGGCGCGGAAGACGACGTAGGCGACGGCGACACCGACGATCGACATGTCGGTGATGTTCACGCCGAGCGCGGTCAGGCCGCCGTCCGCGAAGAGGAGGCCCTGCATGAGCAGGACGACGGATATACAGAGGGCGCCTGTGTAGGGGCCGACGAGTATCGCGGCGAGGGCACCGCCGAGCAGATGTCCGCTGGTTCCGGCCGCGACCGGGAAGTTCAGCATCTGCACGGCGAAGATGAACGCCGCCACCAGACCGGCCAGCGGCGCGGTCCGCTCGTCCAGCTCACGCCGCGCGCCGCGCAGGCTCACGGCGACGGCACCCGCGGCGACGACTCCGGCCACGGCGGAGGTCGGGGCGTTGATGAATCCGTCAGGTACGTGCACCGTTCGATGATAGTGGCTTAATGCGAATGCCTTGCAAGAGCGAGGCTCTCCCCGTTGTGAAGATGAGATAAGCCGCTCCGGCAGGCATAAGCCGGGAAATATGGGACATTGGATGGGAAGCGGATTCATAGTTTCCGCATAGGTGACGCACGGTAAGGGGTCGTCCGATGTCCGTAGTCGAGCAGTACGCGCGAGCCCATATCGTCATGGACACCGACGTCCAGGTGCTGGATGAGCGAGGAGCGATTCCGGTCGTCCTGCGCTACGACCCGGACCAAGATCCGCGCGCGGTGCGCATAGGCCTGCCCGGCCCGCACGAGTGGACCTTCGCCCGTGACCTCCTCGAACAGGGCCTGCGCGCACCCGCCGGGTCCGGCGAGGTCCGGGTGTGGCCGTGCGGGCGGGTGCAGGCCGTCGTCGAGTTCCACTCCCCGCAGGGGACCGCGGTCGTCCAGTTCGACACCAAGGCGCTGATCCGCTTCCTGCGGCGCACCTACCTGGTCGCCGCCACTCCCGTACGAAGCTGATCGCTTCGCCGTCAGCCGCCCTGCTTCAGCAGCGCCGCCACGATCGGGCCCGCCGTCTCCCCGCCGTGCCCGCCCGCCTGGACGACACCGGCGGCGGCGAGATCGCCCCGGTACGCGGTGAACCAGCCGTTGGGCTTCTTCTGCCCGTCGACCTCCGCCGAGCCGGTCTTGGCGCCGACGTCACCGGTGACCCCCGCCATCGCCTCCGCCGCCGTACCGTACGCCGCCGTGTAGGCCATCAGCTCGCGCAGCTTCGCCAGGGTGTCCGCGGACATCGTGCGCGAGGCCGTGGCCAGGGTGCGGTCGTCCACGGACGGGGCGACCAGGTACGGCTGGTGGAAGACGCCCGCCTTGACCGTGGCCGACACCGACGCCATGTTCAGCGGGTTCATCCGGACCCCGCCCTGACCGATGAGCGACGCCGCCATCGGCGCCTTCGACTGCACCGGTACGGAACCGTCGAAGGTCGGCACGCCGACCGCCCAGTTGTTCAGCGACAGGCCGAACACCTGCTGCGCCTGCTTGGTCAGGTCGTCGTCGTCCAGCTCGGGCGCCTGACTGATGAACGCGGTGTTGCAGGACCGGGCGAAACTCGCCTTGAACGTGCCGTCCTTGATCTCGAACTTGTCGTCGTTCTGGAACTTCCAGCCGCCGTACGTGAAGTACTTGGGGCACGGATGCGCCTTCTCCGGCGAGGCCAGCCCCTTCTCGATGAGCAGCGACGACGTGATGACCTTCATCGTCGAGCCCGGTGCCAGCGAGCCCTGCAACGCTGTGTTGAAGCCGGGGTTGGAGTTCGCGACCGCCAGGATCTCGCCCGTGGAGGGCCGCAGTACGACCACGGAGGCACGCGCGCGGGAGGCGACCTGCTGCTCCGCGGCCGTCTGCATGCCGGCGCTGAGCGTCGTTTTCACCTCGCCCGGCGTGCCCTCGCTCAGCTCCAGGACCGTCTTGTCGGACAGCTTCTGCTTCTGGGAGGCCGCGCCGCGCACCACCCGGAGTTCGACGCCGGCCGTTCCGCCCGCCGTCTTGCCGTACTTCTCGCGCAGCCCGTCCAGCACGGGACCCAGTGACGCGTACTTCTCGGTGGTCAGCTCGTCGCCGTCCCGGTCCAGTGCCTTGACCGGCGGCGTGCCCGCTTCGCCGGTGACGAGCCGGTCGCCCTCGCGCAGATCGGGGTGGAGGACCGACGGCTGCCAGCCGACCAGCGGCGTGCCGTCCGCCGCCCGCCGTACGACCTTCAGTGAACTCCGGTACGTCAGTGGCTTGCTGACGTCCTCGTACGTCACCGTGCCCTTCACCGTGAACGGCACGGTGTCGCCCGTGCGGGCGCCCGGGGTGAGCGTGAGGTCCTTGATGTGGGCGTCCTTGGCGTAGGCCGCCAGCAGCGTCTTCGCCGCAGTGGCGTCGTCGGTGGCGGCCGCGGCGCCGGTCGTCTCGCCCTGCTGCCAGGCCGTGAGGAACGCCTGGGCGGCGGTGGTGACCTCCTTCGCGGACAGCGGGCCGGTCTTCACCGACTTCTCCCGCCCGGCGGCGGCCGTCGTGGCCGTGCCGTCCTCGGCCGCGGCCCCGGTGCCGAACAGCGCGTAGGCACCGATGCCGGCGCCGCCCACGACCACGGCGATCACCCCGCCGATCACGGCGGGCCTGGTCTTCCGTCGCTCGGCGACGCGCCTTCTCTTGCCCACTGCTTCCCGATCCTCCGCGTGATCCCCGGGCCCGCCCCTGCGCGCGGCGTGGTCCTTACGGCCGTACCGGCCTCGTGGTCCTCACAGTCCCAACGACGGCACCACCCTAGAGTCCCCGCCTGTGCGGGTGACGTCAGCCACCCGCGCGCAGCACGGCCGCCACGATCGGGCCCGCCGCCTCGCCGCCCCGCCCGCCCTGCTGGGCCATGGCCGCCGCGGCGACGTCGTCGCGGTAGCCAGTGAACCAGCTGTCCGCCTTGGCGTTGCCGTCGACCTCGGCCGACCCGGTCTTCGCGCCGATGCTGCCGGACAGCCCGGACATCACGGAGGCGGCGGTGCCGCTGGTGGCGGTGCGGTTCATCATGGCGCGCAGCTGGGCGACGGTGTTCCCCGACAGGCCCTGGGCCTTGGCCAGTTCACGTCCGTCCAGGCTCTGCGGCACGATCACCGGCTGCCGGAAGGCACCCGTCGTCGCGGTCGCCGTGACCGACGCCATGTTCAGCGGGCTCATCTGCACCTGGCCCTGCCCGATCAGGTTGGCGGCGGTGTCCGGGCCGCCGGAGGCGGGGACCGAGCCGTCGAAGGAGGGGACGCCGATCTTCCAGTCGTTCCGGCCGATACCGAACCGTTCCTGCGCCTCCCGGGTCAGGGAGTCCACCTTCAAGTCGTCCGCGAACTTGATGAAGGCGGTGTTGCAGGAGCGGGCGAAGCTCTCGGAGAGGGTGGCGTTGTCGTTCGGGGTCATACCGGTGAGGTTGTGGAAGGTCTGGCTCTGCCAGGTCGCCGTGGGCGGGCAGGGCGCGGGCCCGTTCATGGTGGTGAGGCCGTTGTCGATGAGGGTGGCCGCGCTGAGGATCTTCATCGTGGAGCCGGGCGCCACCTCACCGAGGAACGCCGCGTTCCAGCCGTCCGCGCGGTGGTTGGCGACGGCCAGGATCTCGCCGGTGCTCGGCTTGACGGCGACCACGGAGGACTCGTCGTACTGCGCGACCGCCTTCTCGGCCGCCGCCTGCGCGGTCGCGCTCAGCGTCGTGCGCAGCTTGCCGGGCTCGCCCTCGGAGAGGGTGAGCAGCGTGGTGTCGGCGGCCTCGGTGGTGGTGTGCCGGACGGCGAGTTCGACGCCGGGCGTGCCGCCGGCCTTGTCGCCGTAGCGGGCGCGCAGTTCGTCCAGGATCGGGCCGAGAGAGGGGTACTTGTCCTTCGACAGTACGGTGCCGTTGCGGTCCACCGCCTCGATCTGCGGGGTCGCCGACTCCTCGGTGACAAGGATGTCGCCGTCCTTCAGACCGGGGTGCACGACCGACGGGTCCCAGTCGACCAGCGCCCGCCCGGTGGTCTCCCCGCGCACCACGGTGAGCCGGCTGTCGTACGCCAGCGGCTTGGACTTCCCGTCGTACGACACCGTCGCCTTCACCGAGAACGGCACGGTACGGCCCTGCGCCTGGCCCGGCGTGATCTTCACGTCGGTGATGTGCGCGTCCTGCCCGAAGGACGCCAGCACGGGCTCGGCCGCCTCCGCGAAGTCCGTGTACGACGCCGCCTTCGCGCCCTGCCCCTGCTCCCAGGCCGCGAAGAACTGACGGCTCGTCTCCTGGACCTCCGCACTGCTCGGCGGCCCGGTCCGCACCGGCTCGGGTTCGCTCGCGGACGCCGTCCCGCCGTCACCGTTCAGCGCGGAGACGAAGTTGTAGGCGCCGTACCCGGCCCCTCCCACCATCACCGCGAACACACTGCCGACAACGGCAGCCTTGACCCCCTTGCGCATGGCGCGTCCCCTCCCCGTTCACAGATCTCCGCACTCTAAGCGGGAGATGTGGAGAACGGGGCCGGTGTTTCTCAGATTGTTAGACCCATGTATCCAGCCACATGCGTGAACGCCAGTCGTCTATGGGGATCGCCTGCCCGGTGTAGAGCGGCCAGAAGTAGACGAAGTTCCAGGCGATCAGCAGGACGAGGACGCCCGCGCCCGTGGCGCCCGCGACGCGGCGGGTGTCGGTGGAGCCGGGTGGGCCGACCAGGGCGCCGATCAGCATCGCGACCGCCAGGCAGAGGAACGGCACGAAGATCACGGCGTAGAAGAAGAAGATCGTCCGCTCCTGGTAGAGGAACCAGGGCAGATAGCCGGCCACGACGCCGCAGGCGATGGCGCCCGCCCGCCAGTCGCGACGGAAGAACCAGCGCCACAGCACGTACAGCAGCGCGAAGCAGGCCACCCACCACAGCAGCGGCGTACCCAGCGCCAGCACCTCGCGCGCGCACTTCTCGCCCGCGTCCACCGGGCAGCCGTCCGTGCCGGGGGCGGGGGACTCGTAGAAGTACGACACCGGGCGGCCCAGGACGAGCCAGCTCCACGGGTTGGACTGGTACGTGTGCGGCGAGGACAGCCCGACGTGGAACTCGTAGACCTGGGTCTCGTAGTGCCACAGGCTGCGCCACCAGTCCGGGAACAGCCACGACCAGCTGCTGTCCTTGCCGTCGGTCGCCGCCCAGTTGCGGTAGTAGCCGCCCTTGCCATTGGTGGCGGAGAGGATCCAGCCGGTCCAGGACGCGATGTAGGTGACGATCGCGACCGGCACCGTCGACAGGAACGCCCAGCCCAGGTCGCGCCGGAGCACCGCCTTGTACGGGTGCCGGGCGCCCGCCACCTTGCGGGCCCCGACGTCCCACAGCACCGCCATCACACAGAACGCGGCCAGGATGTACAGGCCGTTCCACTTGGTGCCGATGGCCAGGCCCAGCATCAGGCCCGCCGCGATCCGCCAGGGCCGCAAGCCGATGCGGGTGTGCTCGGCCGTGTGCGCGTGCGGGCGGACCCGGCCGTCGGCGTCCACGGGCAGCGCGGCGGCCAGTTTCGCCCGCGCCCGGTCCCGGTCGACGAGCAGACAGCCGAACGCCGCCAGCACGAAGAACATCAGCACGCCGTCCAGCAGCGCGGTGCGGCTCATCACGAAGTGCAGCCCGTCCACCGCCATCAGCGCGCCCGCGAGGCAGCCGAGGAACGTGGAGCGGAACAGGCGGCGGCCGATCCGGCAGAGCAGCAGGACGGACAGCGTGCCCAGCAGGGCGGTCATGAAGCGCCAGCCGAACGGGTTGAACCCGAACATCAGCTCGCCCAGCCCGATGACGTACTTGCCGACCGGCGGATGCACGACGTACGCCGCGTCCGTCGGGATGGGCACGTTGCCGTTCTGGGACAGGAGGAGATCGTTGACGTTCTTGTCCCAGTTGACCTCGAACCCGCGGTGGACGAGCGCCCACGCGTCCTTGGCGTAGTACGTCTCGTCGAATATCACCGCCTTCGGGCTGCCCAGGTTCCAAAAGCGCAGCAGCCCCGCGAACAGCGTCACCAGCAGCGGCCCGCCCCAGCCCGACCAGCGGGTGATCCGCTCGGCCAGCGGATACCGGATGCCGAGCGCCGCCCACAGCCGCGGGCTCGGCTCGGCGTACGGCGGCACGAGCCGGTCCCTTACGTCGCCGCGGGGTCCGGCCGGCGTGTATCCGAAACGGCGCAGCCGCTGCTGCCACGAGGGCCGCTGCTCGTGGGAGGCCTGGTCCTGCCGGGTGTCCGTGGAGGACGCGGTACTGGTCACCGCGCCATCGTAGGGAACCCTTCTGTGGGAGTCCCGTGGACCGCCCCTGCGAGGATGGAAACGTGACAGGAACCCTTGTTTTGGCAGGCACCCCCATCGGCGACATCGCGGACGCGCCGCCGAGGCTCTCCGAGGAGCTGGCGCGGGCGGACGTGGTCGCCGCCGAGGACACGCGGCGGCTGCGGCGGCTGACCCAGGCGCTGGGGGTGACGCCCAAGGGGCGGGTCGTGTCGTACTTCGAGGGGAACGAGGCGGCGCGCACGCCGGAGCTGGTCGAGGAACTGGTGGGGGGTGCGCGTGTGCTGCTCGTCACGGATGCCGGGATGCCGTCGGTGTCGGACCCCGGGTACCGGCTGGTGGCGGCGGCCGTGGAGCGGGACGTCCGGGTCACCGCGGTGCCGGGGCCCTCCGCTGTGCTGACCGCTCTCGCGCTGTCCGGGCTGCCGGTGGACCGGTTCTGCTTCGAGGGGTTTCTGCCGCGGAAGGCGGGGGAGCGGCTGTCGCGGCTGCGGGAGGTGGCCGAGGAGCGGCGGACGCTGGTCTATTTCGAGGCTCCGCATCGGCTGGACGACACCCTTGCCGCGATGGCCGAGGTGTTCGGTGCGGAGCGGCGGGCGGCTGTGTGTCGTGAGCTGACCAAGACGTACGAGGAGGTGCGGCGGGGGGCGCTGGGGGAGTTGGCGGTGTGGGCTGCGGAGGGGGTGCGGGGGGAGATCACCGTTGTTGTCGAGGGCGCGGGGGAGCCTCCGGCGGTTGAACCGGAGGAGCTTGTGCGGCGGGTGCGGGTTCGGGAGGAGGCGGGGGAGCGGCGTAAGGAGGCCATTGCGGCGGTGGCTTTGGAGGCTGGGGTGCCTAAGCGGGTTGTTTTTGATGCTGTGGTTGCCGCGAAACGTGCGTTGTGAGCTGCGGGTGGTTTGTGGCTGATCGCGCAGTTCCCCGCGCCCCTGAGGGCGTTGTGCCAACCGCCGGTAAAGGGTGACGGGGCGTTTGGCAAGGTAGCGCCAAGGTCCGTCCAATACTGGACAGATCGCGTGCTTTCGGTCTCGGTCGGCAGTCCACTGGGTGACGGAACGCAAACCGTTCCTCCAGCGGACAACAGGAGCTGGTATGAGCGAGATCACAGGACACACCGGCCTTCGCAACGGGGCGACCGCCGTCGTCAACGAGTCGTACTCCTTCGCCTGCATGCGCTGCGGGCACGGTTGGGAGCAGTCGTACGAGATAGAGCACCACGTCGACGGTGCGGGGCATGAGTTCGTCCTGTACGTGGCGGACGGGCGGGTCGTGCCGTCGCCGCTGAGTCAACCGACGTGCGCCAGGTGCGGCGGTCACGTCGTGCGGATCATGCGGCCGGGCCGGGTCTCGGCGGCGCGCAATGCGGCGCGGCGGCACGAGACGCGTCCGCCCGTGGAGGTGCCGTCGGTCCCCCGGCAGCGGCACCACTGGCATCTTTCCGATCTGCTGCACCCCTTCCAGCGCCGGGCGAGCTGAACGGTGAGGTGTGCCCCTTTCGTAGGATCGGGGCATGCCCACCTCCGACAAGAACGCAGCCCCGCCCCTCCCGCCGCCCCTCACGGTGCCCGTCGCCGACTCGCACACGCACCTCGACATGCAGTCCGGCACGGTGGAGGAGGGCCTCGCGAAGGCCGCGTCGGTCGGTGTCACCACGGTCGTGCAGGTCGGCTGCGATGTGAACGGCTCCCGGTGGGCGGCCGAGACGGCGGCGGCGTACGAGAACGTGCACGCGGCCGTCGCGCTGCACCCCAACGAGGCCCCGCGCATCGTCCACGGCGACCCCGACGGCTGGTCCCGGCAAGGGGCGCGCGAGCCCGGCGGGGACGCGGGGCTGGACGAGGCGCTCGCCGAGATCGAGCGGCTGGCCGCGCTGCCGCATGTGAAGGCGGTCGGCGAGACGGGGCTGGACTACTTCCGTACCGGGCCCGAGGGCAAGGCGGCGCAGGAGCGGTCGTTCCGCGCGCACATCGAGATCGCCAAGCGGCACGGCAAGGCGCTGGTCATCCATGACCGTGACGCCCACGCGGACGTGCTGCGCGTCCTCAAGGAGGAGGGTGCGCCGGAGCGGACGGTGTTCCACTGCTACTCCGGGGACGCGGAGATGGCCGAGGTGTGCGCCCGCGCCGGGTACTACATGTCCTTCGCGGGCAACGTCACCTTCAAGAACGCCCAGAACCTGCGCGACGCGCTGGCGGTGGCCCCGCTGGAGCTGGTCCTGGTGGAGACCGACGCGCCCTTCCTGACGCCCGCGCCCTACCGCGGACGGCCCAACGCCCCGTATCTCATTCCGGTCACGGTGCGCGCGATGGCCGCCGTACGCGGTATCGACGAGGACGCCCTGGCCACCGCCATCGGCTCGAACACGGCGCGCGCCTTCGGTTACTGACCTCCAACGCGCTCACGCTGCGCAGTCGCGTCGCTTTGGAGAGTGACGACCGCTCCGCTAGGTTCTGGGGGCCCGATCCGGACCCCTCTGGACCCCTCCGGCCCCTGGAGCGTGTCGGCGTGAGCAACTCGCAGTTCGAGACATACGGGACCAATCAGCCTTACGAGCCCTTCGAGGCATATGAACCGTCGCCGGTGTACGGCGGATTCGACATGCACGGCGCGCCGACGCTTCCCCACGGCGCCACGTACGCCACCACCGCCACCTACGCCGCGTACGGCACATACGGCAGCACATACGGCGACACCTACCGGCCCGCCTACGAGACCGCCGAGCCCGTGCTGCCCCGGCAGGGCGCGCCGGAGGCCGCCGCGGCCGTCGCGCGCCCCCGCGTGGATCGGCGGGCCGCGCGCCGGCGCAGGGGTCGGTACGCCGAGCGCCCGGACGTCTCCGTGCGCCGGCTGCTGCCGCGGGCGCTGGTCGTCGCGTTCCTCGCCGGTGGCACCTCCGCCTTCGTCGCCGAGGACAAGGCCGTCGAGCTGAACGTCGACGGCGAGCCCCGTCGCCTGCACACCTTCGCCGACGACGTCGGTGAGCTGCTCGCCGAGGAGGGCGTCGAGGTCGGGACGCGCGATGTGGTCGAGCCCGCTCCGGGCACCGAGCTGGGCAGCGGCGACGAGATCGCCGTGCACTACGGCCGTCCCGTGCGGCTCACCCTCGACGGTCAGCGGCGTGAGGTGTGGACGACGGCGCGGACGGTGGAGGGGGCGCTCAGGCAGCTCGGGGTGCGTGCGGACGGCGCGTATCTGTCCATCTCGCGCTCCCAGCGCATCGGACGTGCCGGTCTCGCCCTCGACGTGCGCACCGAGCGGTCGGTCACGGTGATGGCCGACGGCCGTGCCCGCACCATCCGCACCAACGCCGCCACCGTCGGCGAGGCCGTCCAGGAGGCCGGGATCGTCCTGCGCGGCCAGGACACCACGTCCGTCCCGCAGGACAGCTTCCCGCGCGACGGGCAGACGGTCACCGTGCTGCGGATCACCGGCGGCAAGGAGGTCCGGGAGGAGGAGATCCCGTTCGAGGTGCGGCGGATCGCGGACGCGACGGTGCTCAAGGGCACCGAGGTGGTCGAGCAGGCGGGGCAGCCGGGGCTGCGCCGGGTCACGTACTCCGTGCGGACCGTCAACGGGGTCCGGCAGAAGCCGCGCCGGCTCGGGACCGAGGTGGTGCGTGAGCCGACCGCGCAGATCGTGAAGGTCGGCACCAAGCCGTTGCCGGCCTCCGTGAAGGGCGCCGACGGCCTCGACTGGCAGGGCCTCGCCGCCTGCGAGTCCGGCGGCCGCGCGAACGCCGTCGACCCGTCGGGCACGTACGGCGGCCTCTACCAGTTCGACGCCCACACCTGGCGCAGCCTCGGCGGCACCGGCCGCCCCCAGGATGCCTCGGCGGCAGAACAGACGTACCGCGCGAAGAAGCTGTACACCAGGCGCGGGGCCAGCCCCTGGCCGCACTGCGGGGCGCGGTTGCATCGCTGAGCCGCGGCTAGGCTTGTCGCCGTGAGCAGCCCCTCCCCCGACGCCCTCCTGGGTCCCGCCGATGTCCGTGAGCTGGCGGAAGCCCTCGGCGTACGGCCCACCAAGCAGCGCGGTCAGAACTTCGTCATCGACGCGAACACGGTCCGCCGTATCGTCCGCACCGCTCAGGTCCGGCCCGACGACGTGGTCGTGGAGGTCGGGCCGGGGCTCGGTTCGCTCACGCTGGCGCTGCTGGAGGTGGCCGACCGGGTCACCGCCGTGGAGATCGACGACGTACTGGCCGCCGCGCTGCCCGCCACCATCGCGGCGCGCATGCCGGCGCGCGCCGACCGTTTCGCGCTGGTGCACTCGGACGCGATGCACGTCACCGAGCTGCCTGGCCCGGCGCCGACCGCGCTGGTGGCGAACCTGCCGTACAACGTGGCCGTCCCGGTCCTGCTGCACATGCTCGACACCTTCCCGAGCATCGAGCGCACCCTGGTGATGGTGCAGTCGGAGGTCGCCGACCGGCTGGCGGCGCCGCCCGGTTCGAAGGTGTACGGCGTGCCGTCGGTGAAGGCCAACTGGTTCGCCGAGGTCAAGCGGGCCGGTGCCATCGGCCGCAACGTCTTCTGGCCCGCGCCCAACGTCGACAGCGGGCTCGTCTCGCTCACCCGCCGCACCGAGCCGATCAAGACCACCGCCTCGCAGCGCGAGGTCTTCGCCGTCATCGACGCGGCGTTCGCCCAGCGCCGCAAGACGCTGCGGGCCGCGCTCGCCGGGTGGGCCGGGTCGGCGGCCGTCGCCGAGGCGGCGCTGGTCGCCGCGGGTGTCTCGCCGCAGGCGCGCGGAGAGTCGCTGACAGTCGAGGAGTTCGCACGGATCGCGGAGAACAAACAGTGAGCGTCACGGTACGCGTCCCCGCCAAGGTCAACGTCCAGCTCGCCGTCGGCGCCGCCCGCCCCGACGGCTACCACGACCTGGCCAACGTCTTCCTGGCGGTCGGGCTCTACGACGAGGTCACGGTCACCGAGTCCGACGAGCTGCGGGTCACCTGCGAGGGGCCCGACGCGGACCAGGTCCCGCTGGACCGCACGAACCTCGCGGCTCGCGCCGCCGAAGCGCTCGCCGCGCGGTACGGCCGTACCCCGGACGTCCATATCCACATCGCCAAGGACATCCCCGTCGCCGGCGGAATGGCGGGCGGCAGCGCGGACGGTGCGGGCGCGCTGCTTGCGTGTGACGCGCTGTGGGGCACGGGCGCCTCGCGTGCTGAACTCCTCGAAATCTGCGCCGAGTTGGGCAGTGACGTGCCGTTCAGCCTGATCGGCGGGGCGGCGCTCGGCACCGGGCGGGGTGAGCAGCTGACGGTGCTCGACGTCGGCGGGACCTTCCACTGGGTGTTCGCGTTGGCGGACCGGGGGCTGTCCACCCCGGCGGTCTTCCGGGAGTTCGACCGCCTCGTCGAGGGCACGGACGTCCCCGAGCCCGTCGCCTCCCGGGATGTCCTTCAGGCCCTCGCCAAGGGCGACCCGGACGCGCTCGCCGCCGCCGTCTCCAACGACCTCCAGCCCGCCGCCCTCTCCCTCTTCCCGACCCTCGCCGACACCCTCACGGCGGGCCGCGCCGCCGGCGCCCTCACCGCGCTGGTCTCCGGTTCCGGCCCGACCACCGCCTTCCTCGCCCGCGACCCGGAGTCCGCGGCGAAGGTGGCGGAGACGCTGCGCACGTCGGGGACGTGCCGGACGGTGCGTACGGCGTCGGGACCGGCGCCGGGCGCGACGGTGACTACAGGGCGTTAGCGGGCGTCACACCTTCCTCACCGAGGTCGGCACGGCTGCCGCCCGCTGAGCTGCGCGGATCGGTCGGCTTCCGGCGACCGTTAGGCTGGGAGGCTGACCGATCCCCGCGAGCAGGAGCGAAATGGCCGTCAACCTGGTCAATGTCGAGAACGTCAGCAAGGTGTACGGCACCCGCAGCCTCCTCGACGGCATCTCCCTCGGCGTCTCCGAAGGGGACCGCATCGGCGTCGTCGGCCGCAACGGCGACGGCAAGACGACCCTGATCCGGATGCTCGCCAAGCAGGAGGAGGCGGACTCCGGCCGGGTCACCCACTCCGGCGGCCTGCGCCTGGGCGTCCTCACCCAGCACGACTCCCTCGACCCCGAGGCCACCGTCCGCCACGAGGTCATCCGCGACCTGGCCGACCACGAGTGGGCGGGCAACGCCAAGATCCGCGACGTACTGACGGGCCTCTTCGGCGGCCTCGACCTGCCCGGCTTCCCGCAGGGCCTCGACACCGTCATCGGCCCGCTCTCCGGTGGCGAACGGCGCCGCATCGCGCTCGCCAAGCTGCTCATCGACGAACAGGACCTGATCGTCCTCGACGAGCCCACCAACCACCTCGACGTCGAGGGCATCGCCTGGCTCGCCCAGCACCTGCGCGAGCGCCGCTCCGCGCTGGTCTGCGTCACCCACGACCGCTGGTTCCTCGACCAGGTCTGCACCCGCATGTGGGACGTGCAGCGCGGAGTGGTCCACGAGTACGAGGGCGGCTACTCCGACTACGTCTTCGCCCGCGCCGAGCGCGAGCGGATCGCCGCGACCGAGGAGGTCAAGCGGCAGAACCTGGTCCGCAAGGAGCTGGCCTGGCTGCGCCGCGGTGCCCCCGCCCGTACGTCGAAGCCGCGGTTCCGCGTGGAGGCCGCCAACGAGCTGATCAAGGACGTACCGCCGCCCCGGGACAGCTCCGAGCTGATGAAGTTCGCGTCCTCGCGGCTCGGCAAGACCGTCTTCGACCTGGAGGACATCACCGTCCAGGCCGGTCCCAAGGTGCTGCTGAAGCATGTGACGTGGCAGCTCGGCCCCGGTGACCGCATCGGCCTCGTCGGCGTCAACGGCGCGGGCAAGACCTCGCTGCTGCGCGCCATGGCCGACGCGGCACGGACGCAGGGCGAGGCGCAGCCGGTGGGCGGGCGGATCGCCGTCGGCAAGACGGTCAAGCTCGCGTATCTGTCGCAGGAGGTCGCCGAACTGGACCCGAACTGGCGGGTCCTGGAGGCCGTGCAACAGGTCCGGGAGCGCGTCGACCTCGGCAAGGGGCGCGAGATGACCGCGGGCCAGCTGTGCGAGACGTTCGGCTTCAACAAGGAGAAGCAGTGGACGCCGGTGGGCGACCTCTCCGGTGGTGAGCGCCGCCGGCTCCAGCTGCTGCGGCTGCTGATGGACGAGCCGAACGTCCTCTTCCTCGACGAGCCGACCAACGACCTCGACATCGAGACGCTGACCCAGCTGGAGGACGTCCTCGACGGCTGGCCCGGCTCGATGATCGTGATCTCCCACGACCGGTTCTTCGTCGAACGCACCACCGACCGGGTGTTCGCCCTGCTCGGCGACGGCACACTGCGGATGCTGCCGCGCGGGATCGACGAGTACCTGGAGCGGCGCCGGAAGATGGAGGAGGCCGCCGCTGCCGCCGCGTCCCCGGCGGCTCCCGTGAAGCCGGCGACCGAGAAGAGCGCGGCCGACCAGCGGGCCGCGAAGAAGGAACTCCAGAAGATCGAGCGGCAGCTGGACAAGATCTCCGAGCGGGAGACCAAGCTGCACGCCCAAATCGCCGACAACGCCACGGACTTCGCGAAGGTGGCCGAACTGGACGCCGAGCTGCGGCAGTTGGCCGGGGAGCGGGAGGAGCTGGAGATGCGGTGGCTGGAGCTGGCAGAGGACGCGTGAAGGGCGCGTGAAGGCGCGTAACAAGGGCATCACGGGCCGGTGCTCCCTTGGGAACAGGGGCGTATCGGGCCCGGGTTGTTGTCGGTCCCGGGTGATAGAAATGGGCGGTCTGAGAACCGTCTGAGAATCATGGGTGTGGCGGAAACGCAGCGCCACGGGCGCGGCGCCACATCAGTCACAAGGGGGAACCGCTGATGACCCAGCCGCCCAACCAACCGCCGGGTGGCGGCTTCGGCGCGCCACAGAACCCGGGGCAGGCCGGTGGTTTCGGCCCGCCGCAGGACCCGAGTCAGGGCACACCCCCTCCGGCGCAGCCCCCGCAGGGCCCGCCGCAGCCGGGTTACGGCTATCCGCAGCAGCCCGGTCCATACGCGCAGCCCCAGCAGCCGGGGCCGTACAACACCCCGGGCCCCTACGGTCAGCCGCAGCCTCCGGGGCCGTACGGTCAGCAGCCCGGTTACGGCTACCCGCAGCCCCAGTACCCCGCCGCCCCGGGCACACCCCCCGGTTCCGGCTCGCGCAACCCCTTCCGGGGCAAGCCCGCGCTGGCCGTCGGGGCCGCGGTGGCGGCGCTGCTGCTCATCGGCGGCACCGTCTACGCCGTGACCAGCGGCGGCGACGACAAGAAGCCGGTCGCCGAGCAGAGCAACGACGCCAAGCCCTCCGCCTCAGACTCCCCGGTCAACCCCGGTGACGGCAGCGGCGGCGGCGCCGACCCGGACAACCTCAACGAGGGCCGCAAGGCGGGCGAGGCGCGGGTGCTCTGGTACAAGGAGGCGCCCGACGCGCCCGGTTCCGGCGCCGACGCCCCCGGCATGTGGATCACCGACAAGACGGCGGTGAAGGCGGCGTACAAGGAACTCGTCGCCTACAACGTCGACGACGGCAACCCCACTTGGGACCCGATCAGCTTCCCGCAGGAGATCTGCGCGGTCACCCCGCAGAAGACCGCCGACGACAAGATCGTCGTGGCGTACATGAGCGGCTCCAGCGACCGCGCCGACTGCAATCAGCTCCAGCTCGTCGACCTGAACACCGGTGAGAAGGGCTGGAGCGGCGAGGTCGAGGACGGCGCGCTGTTCGACAGCACGGTGTCCATCGAGCTGAGCCTGGCCGGGAACACGCTGATGGTGGGCCGCTCGCAGTCCGGCACGGCGTACGACGTCACCACCGGCAAGAAGCTGTTCGACAAGAAGAAGTACGAAGGCGCCTGCTTCCCGAGCGCGTTCGCGGGCGGCAGTCGGCTGATCTCCGTCGCCTCCTGCGGCGCCAGCACGGACAACGAACACAACGAGATCCAGGAGCTGGACCCGAGGACCGGCAAGGTCAAGTGGACCCGGGCCTTCGGCAAGGGCTGGCGCATCATGCGCACCTACTCCGTCGACCCGCTGGTGGTCTACAGCGTCAACGAGGACGAGAAGACCTGGAACATCTCCGCGCTGGACGACAAGGGCGAAATCCGTTCCCAGGTCAAGATCGACGAGGACTTCGCGCCCGAGTGCGGCTTCTCCGTCATCCAGCGCGACCTGACCGGCTGCCAGGGCGTCGCCGCCGACGCGAGCACGCTCTACCTGCCCACGGAGGCCACCAGCGGCGCCAACGAGGTCCTCGCGATCAACCTCGCCGACGGCAAGGAGAAGTGGCGCGTTAAGTCACCCGCGGACGAGTCGATGCTGCCGCTGCGGGTCGAGGGCGACCAGCTCATCGCGTACGTCGAGGCGTCGTACGACGCGGGCGGCCAGATCGTGTCCGTGCCGACGACCGGCGGCAGCCACCAGCCGACGAAGCTGCTCCAGAACCCCACGGGTGCGGCGGAGGTCGAGGACGGCTTCTTCTCGCGGGACATCGCTTGGGTGGACGGCCGCTTCTACATCTCCACCACCCGGCTGTCCGGCGAGGACCAGGCCAAGGAGAAGCTGATGCTCGCCTACGGCAAGTGATGCGCCCTTCCGACTTGTTCCGCTGTCCCCGTCTCCCCGAGGTACTCACGTCATGACCCAGCCGCCGCCTCCGCCGCCCAACCAGCCCCCGCCGGGGGGTGGGTTCGGCTCACCTCAGCCCCAGCCCCAGCCGCCGCAGCCGCCGCCGGTGCCGCCGCAGCAGCCGGGGGTCGGTTACGGATATCCGCAGCCGCCTCAGCCACCTCAGCCGCAGCCCGGGTACGGGTATCCGCAGCCTCCGCAGCCGAATCCCTACGGGCAGCCCGGCTACGGCTATCCGCAGGCGACCGTGCCGCTGCACCCGCAGCCCGGTCAGCCGGGGCAGGCGGCCGGTGGTGGGCGGAAGTTCAACGCGCAGGTGGCCATCATCGTGGCCGCCGTCGTGGCGATCGCGCTGATCATCGGCGGGGGTGTCTGGTACTCCAAGTCGTCCGGTACGGGCGGCAAGGACGACACCGCGAGTTCGAGCGGGGGCACCGGCGACGGCAAGGGCGGTGCCGAGGGCACCTCCAAGGGCAGCGAGAAGGTGCCGGCCGACCCGAACTCCAAGGTGCTGTTCCAGGTTCCGCAGCCCAAGCTCGACAAGGACGACTCCGTGGTCGTCACCGGCTCCTGGCTCACCGACAAGGTGTACGCCAAGTCCGGTGTGGCCGAGATCGTCGGCTACGACCGGGACAAGGGCACCGAGCTGTGGACCATTCCGCTGCCCGGGCCGGTGTGCGAGGCCAGCCGGCACATGACCGCGGACGGTAAGACGGCCGTCGTCTTCCAGCCCAGGATGCCCGCCAAGAACCGCTCCGAGGGATGCAGCCAGGTCGCCGCGATCGACCTGAACGCGGGCAAGAAGCTGTGGACCGAGACCGCCACGTCCGGTGACCGGCCGATCAGCTTCGACAACGTCACCGTGAGCGCGAGCACGGTCGCCGTGGGCAGTACGAACGGCGGTGCGGCGTTCGACATCAACAGCGGCGAGGCGCTGTGGACGCCGAAGGCCGCGGACACCTGCTACGACGCCGGGTACGGCGGTGGCGCGAAACTGGTCGCGGTGCGCAAGTGCGGGCAGTTCGAGGCGCGTGAGCTGCACATCCAGACCATCGACCCGAAGTCCGGGAAGGTGGTCTCGGAGTACAAGATGGCCAAGGGCATCGAGTACGCCAGTGTCGTGTCGACCGAACCGCTGGTGGTGGCGGCCGACGTGGGTGAGTCGGCCGGGGACGGCAGTGGCATCTCGGACTTCTTCTCCATCGACAACAAGACGGGGAAGCTGCGGGCGCGGATCTCGGCGCCGGGTGATTCCTATGCCGCCGAGTGCGACGGGATTACGCGGGTCGAGGACTGCGCGGGGCTGGCGGTCGGCAACGACCGGCTGTATGTGCCGACGGAGGACCAGGAGGGCTCCAGTGGTTCGGGCCGGACGAATTCGGTCGTGGCGTTCGATCTGGCGAGCGGGAAGCTGACCGGGCAGCGGGCGGACGCGGGGGACGGGTACACGATCATGCCGTTGCGGATGGACGGCGGGAACGTGATCGCGTACAAGAGCGGGCCGTACGACAAGGGTGGGCAGGTCGTCAGCATCGACGGCGGCAGCTTCGAGCAGGTGAAGCTGATGGAGAATCCGGGGACCGATTCGGTGCGGGACGTGGCGTCGGGGAAGGAACCGGGGTACGGCGAAGTCCTCTACGCGCAGGGGCGGTTGTATATGTCCGAGCGCTATGCCAGCGGGCCGCGTTCGGGTGAGGTCGAGTACCTCGCGATCGCGTTCGGGGTGAGTGGTTGAGGGGGAATTTCGGCGATCTGGGGCACTTCTCACGAGTACGGGCAGCGCGACGTCGAACAGGCGTGTAGCTTCCGGGGAGCATGGCGGACGTCGGTGTTTGTGCTGGGTCTGTCCGTAGGGTCTTTGGGCATCCATAGTGGGCGTCCACTGGGGGGACTGGTGGGGCACTGGTGGGGGACTGGGGGGTTGCTCGATGGGAGTGCGGCTCATGGTGGTCGACGACCACCGATTGCTCGCCGAGGCGTTGGCGTCGGCGCTGAAGCTGCGGGGGCACCGGGTGCTGGCCGCGGCGGCGCCGGCCGCGGGGGCGGCGGAGCTGGTGATCGCGCGGGCGCCGGAGGTGTGTCTGTGGGGGACTGCTACGCCGGCCGAGACGGGGGCGTTCGATCCGGTGGGGCGGATCAAGCGGGAGCGGGGGCAGGTGGCGGTGCTGGTGCTGGGGCCGGTGCCGAGTCCGCGGGGGATCGCGGCGGCGTTCGCTGCGGGGGCGTCCGGGTATGTGCGGCACGACGAGCGGATCGAGGGTGTCGAGCGGGCGATCATGAAGGCGCGGGCGGGGGAGGCGGCGGTGGCGCCGCAGTTGTTGCAGGGGGCGTTCGGGGAGCTGCTGAATCCTGCGGCGCAGCCGGATGACGAGGGGCAGCGGTTGTTGCAGATGCTGACGCCTCGGGAGGTGGAGGTGCTGGTGCGGGTGGCGGACGGGGAGGATACGCGGCTGATCGCGGCGGGGATGGGGATTGCGCCGTCCACTGCTCGGACGCATGTGCAGCGGGTGCTGATGAAACTGGGGGTGGGGTCGCGGTTGGAGGCGGCGGCGTTGGCTGCGCGTACTGGGTTGCTCGATCGGGCTGGGCCGCTGCCGGGGCGGGGTGCGGAGGGCTGAATGCCTGCGGCGGCCTGTGCGGGTGGTGTGCGTGGTTGCTGTAG
>NZ_BJND01000075.1 GCF_006539505.1 Streptomyces spinoverrucosus | reverse complement strand
CAAATCCACTGGAACGGATCAACCGCGAGATCAAGCGCCGCACCGACGTCGTGCAGGTCTTCCCCAACCCGGCCGCCCTCGAACGCCTCGTCACCGCCGTGCTCAGCGAAATGCACGACGAATGGATCGCCTTCCCCCGCCGCTACCTGTCCGAAGGCAGCATGACGGCCATCTACGCCGCCGAACACGCCGAGCACACCACCCCTGCACTCCCCAACACCCCGAACACTACGGACGATTGATCGACTACACCATCACAGGGGACGTGACCCCCACGGCTGGCTGGTCCATCGCAAAGTCGCTCTGGGCTATACATATTTCGCGTACCTGTGAAACCTCTTGTAGAACTTTCCCGCACCGGTGTAAGTCCCATCGGGCTTGAATTCCACGTAACCGTCCGCCCGGTAGCCGTACCCGAGGACCGACTCATTCCACTCGAGTTTTACCTTCACGCGTCTGTCTTCTCCGGACTCCACAGTCGGTGTGCAGGTCAGGGTGGAATCCACTTTGACGGTCTGGTAGCTGTTGGCCTTGAGAATGCCATCGCTGGTCTCGACTTCGTCGAGGGCATCGAACTGGAAATCCTGAATGTATTGACATTTGTCGATGATTTCCAGTCGCTTTCGCTCTGCACGATACTTGTCACGCTTCGCGTCTACAAGCCTCAGCTTCGAGTCCCGCTCCTGCTTCGCAAATTCTTTCAAGCGCTCCGGTTCCACGTCGGCCGGAAAAATCTTCATTGCTTCGCCCAGAGCCTTATGGTACTTATCCGTCTGGTCAGCCAAGCTGTCAAATCTGCGGCCAAGCTCCTCATATCTGGCTATCAGCTTGTCAAGCTCCTTGGTCAGCGTGCTGAGCTCATGGTCCAGTACTGTTGTTTTCCTCCTTCCTTGTTGTCTTTCGCGCTCAATTTCGCCCTCCTTGGCCTTAATCTCGGTTCGCTTAGCCTCAATCTCACCCCACTTCTGGTTCTTCTTCGCCTCGGTTCTTTTCGTAGCCGCTTCGAGAGAAGCGAGCTGCCTCTTCTTCTGATCGATCACCTCCTTCATATATTTGCCGGCAAGTTCGCGCGCAGGGTTGCGTTCTATCTCCGCCATCCTCTGCTTGTATGTACGCTTGGCCTCATTCTCATCCTTCTCGCATTCCGCCTTTTGGGTTTCCACGGACGTCCACAGATTGGTCGTGTCCGCCTTCACCACGTTGTATCGGATCTCGAAGGGAAATACCGTACAGATGTATATTGACTCGAGTTTATGCTTGAATATCCCGCGACGCCATGCCCGAGTGTGCGTAAACCAGGCGGACTGGATCTTCACGGTGTGAAGGACTGTGAAGCGGTCTATCCCTTCGCCTTGCGGTAGCGAGTCAGCGAGGCCTTTCCCTGACTGCGGAACACATTTAACGACCTTACCCTGATCCTTGATGAGCCCGTAGACGAAACCCGCAGCACTTGATGCAGCCGACCCGATCGGGCCTGCCACCATAAGAGGGCTGGGAGTGGTCATTTCTTATTACCTATCCTTGACGTTGGTTACCTAGCAAATAAACAGAGCCGCTTTACCTCGCCGAATCTGCTATGCGTACGTGCATCACGGGTTCAGAGGCCAAGGTGGAGCTCGTCGTCGTCGAGGTGCTCCACGATCAGCTTACCCGGGTTTTCTCGCGTCAACTCCGAAGCTTGCCCTTCTTGGTGCCACGCCGGCTCTTGCTGTGTGGAGTACTCTGCAGTGTAGTCGTTCGCCTGAGCCTCGAATTCACAGAGCAGGTCTTGATAATTGTTGTAAAGAAAGCCGGGACCGCCGAGCTCCTCACTTGTGAAGGAATCGAATGCCGGCTCCCCTTCGATCAGCTTGAGGACATCCTGGGCCTGATCCCGAGGGAGGGCGCATCCCTCGAGGGCGAGCCCCCAAGCCTCCTTGAATTTGCTCCAGGTTCCCGCAGGCCAGACCTGCTGGTACGCCACACACGCAGCGTCAAGCAGGGTCACCTGTGGAATACCCGTCTTTTGGGCCACTGACTTGAGGAGGTACGCAGCGTCGTTCATGTTCCGGGCTGTCCTTTCATGGTTTCAGGGCTGGTTCTTCAGGCAACCCGGACGCCGTGCGGGGTGGCGCCCTGGCTGTGGATGTCCGAGATCTTGACGACGTCGTTGGACTTGGGGGCGTGGATCATCTTGCCGTTGCCGATGTAGAGACCCACGTGGTCGTTGTGGGAGCGGTGGGAGAAGAGCACGAGGTCGCCCGGGCGGAGTTGGCTGAGGGCCACGGGTGTGCCGGCCCTGGCCTGCTTGGTGGTGACGCGGGGGATGTTCACGTCGGCGTGGCCATAGGCCGCCTGGATCAGGCCCGAACAGTCGTAAGAGTGGGGTCCGGTGGCGCCCCAGATGTAGGGCTTGCCTAGCTGCTGGAGGGCGAAGTCGACGGCTTGCTGGGCGGGGCTGCTGGCGGCTGCGGGTGCGGGTGCGGGTGCGGGTGCGGGTGCGGCAGCAACTGTGCGGGAAGATGCCGAGTCGCTGCTGCGCGGCTGCGTCGCCGCGACCTTGGCGTTGACCTTCGGGATGACGAATTCCTGGCCCGGGTAGATGAGACGGCAGTCCTCGATCTTGTGGTCGTTGGCCTCGCACACGTCCTGCCAGTGCACGTCGTGCTCCTCGCCGATGCCGCTGAGGGTGTCGCCCGCCGTGACCTCGTGTGTGACCTGCTGGTGTGAGGGGGCACTTTGCTCGGCGGCGGAGGCGGGGGCGGGGGCGGCAGAGGCTGCCCGCTGCTGGGACACGGTCGTGGCGGCGGCCGTTTGACTTTTCTCCGCGGCGTGGGAGGGCAGGGCGGCGAGCAGCGGGAGCACGGCGCTGGCGCCGGTGACGACGACGGCGCGCTCCACGCGGTGAGTTGAGGGTCGGCGGTGTCTGCCACGGCTACTGGTCACGTCGTATTTCCTTTCGGGAAGGCGGTGTTCGCTACTGAAGGACAGGCTGGGCGTTTTACGCTAATCAGACATTCATTAAGGGAGGGCTTTGTGAGGGTCAGATGATCCCTTCGCACGCGCGGGGCGGGTGGGGCCGGGAGCGGAGGGCGTGTTGGCCCCTCCGCTCCCGGCCCGTCGGTCAACGCCGGCGGCGCAGTGCGTAGACGGTCAGCGCTCCTCCGACGAGGAAGAGGCAGGCGAGGGCGCTGATCCCTGCCACGGCGGCGGCGCCGGTGGTGGCCAGGCTGTCACCGGAGGAGTCCTGGGACGACTCCTTCCGGTCCGGCTCCGTGGAGGCTCCCGGCGACGCTTGCGGGGAGGGCGTGGCGGAAGGGGTGCCGGACGGTTCCGGGGTCGGCTCCGAGGACGGCTCCTCGGACGGATCCCTGGAGGGGTCCTCGCTCGGGCCGGAGCTCGGGTCGGTCGTGGGCGTCTTGTCGGCCTGGATGGTTGCCCGGGCACAGTCCCAGACGCACGGCGAGGGGTCGACGGCGGCGGAGGTGGCGGCGTTGATCTGGTTGGTGATCGAGCCGGTGGCGTCGACCTGCACCTCGATCTTCAGGGTGCGGCTCAGCCCTGCGGGCAGCGCCGTGATGGTCCACTGGCCGGTGTCGGGGTTGTAGGCGCCGTCGGAGTCGTCCGAGTGATGGGTCAGGCCCGGGGGCAGCTGGTCGGTCACCTTCACGTCGGTGGCGTTGGAGGGGCCCTGGTTGGAGACGGTGATGTCGAAGGTGACACGGTCGCCCACGCGGGTCTGTTCGGTGTCGACGGACTTGTCCACCTCGAGGTCGGCGACCTGGGTGACGGCGGTGGTCACCTGGGCGACATGGTCGTCTCCGGGGTTGCCCTTGCCGGGGGTGGAGTCGGGGTCCGGGGTGGTGGACCGGGTGATCTGCGCTGTGTTCGTCACCTCGGCCGTGTTGGCGGGCAGTTGGCCGGTCAGGGTCAGTTCGGCGTTCTCGCCCACGCGCAGGGTGCCCAGGTCCCACAGTCCGCTGGCGTCGGTGAAGTTTCCGGCGGAGGGTGTGGCCTTGTGCAGCGTGAATCCTTCGGGCAGGTCGTCGGTGATCTGTACCTGGCGGGCGTCGGAGGGGCCGGCGTTGTGCGCGGTGACGGTGTAGGTCACGGTCTGCCGTGCCTGCGGTTGGTCGTTGTCGATGCGCATCGCGAGTGACAGGTCGGCGCTGGCTTCGGCCGACGCCTCGAGGGAGAGGCTGTTGTTCGCAGGGGCCGGGTCTGCTGTCCGGGAGTCGGCACCGGCCTGCGCGCTCACGGTGCTGTCGGGGTCATGGCCTGCGGGCACGTTTCCCTTGACCGTCATGACGGCGGACTGGCCGGAGTTGAGCACCGGCAGCCTGCATACCGCTTTCTTCGATGCGTCGGAGGTGTCGCAGGTGGCGCCGTTCATGGCGGCGGAGGCCTCGGTGAGGGCGGTGGGGATGTCGCCGGTGACGCTCACGTCGAGGGCCGGGTCGGGTCCGTTGTTGACGACCGTCACCTCGTACTGCGCGGGCTTGCCGGCCTTCAGCGGCGCCGGTGTGAAGGCACCGCTCACGGACAGGTCGGCGGTGGCCAGCTCGGTGGCGGTCTCGTTGGCGAGGGTGGTCCGCTCCTGACCGGGCAGCAGCGTGTGCGTGATGGTGGGGCGATGGCGTATCACGGTGCCGGGTGGGGCGTCGTCGGCCACCCGCAGCTGGTAGGAGACGGTGGTCTTTTGGCCGGCGTCGAGTTCGCCGTCCTGGCCGGAGGTGGCTCCCGCGCCGAGGCGGATACGGATTCCCTCGCCGTCCACCGCACCGCGGTCGCTGTCGGCCTGCTCGGTGACCGGCTCGTTGTCGACTCTGAGGGATCCGGGGACGAACGTGGTGTGCGGGGGAAGGTCCTGCGTGAACACGGGCTGGTGCATGGGGCTGTCGCCGTCGCTGTTGTCGACGACCGTGGTGTAGGTGAGCGCGTCCCGGCGCTGTACCCGGTCGGCGCTGACGGTGGCCTGGACGCTGGGCTCGGCTCCGAGGTAGACCGAGTCGATCAGGTTACCGACGCCGTGTCTGCCGGACGAGGCGGATTTCCAGGTCAGCGCGATGCGGGTCGTGTGCTGGCCCTCGGGCACCACGTACGTGCCCTGCCAGTGCCCCCACTGCTTGTCCCCGTCGACGATGTCCGGGCTGGATCTGCCCTGCGGGGTCTGCGGCTGCAGTTTGCTTCGGTCGGGCGGCCCGATGCGGACCAGCATGGTGTCCTCGCCGTCGCGCCCGCGGTGGGCCAGGCTCCACACCAGTTTCTCGCCCGGGGTCGTGGCCACGTCCTGGAACTGCTCCGTGGGCAGGCTCGCGTTCAGCTCGAGGAACTGCTTGCCGGTATCGGCGGGTACTCCTCCGTTGCCGTCCCCGCCGTCGAACCCGTCGGACCATAGTTCCACCTCGGGCTCGGGGGCCTCGGTGATCACCGACCAGCCCGGCACCTGGTCGGTGAAGTAGTTGGTGCCGGCGGGGATGGCCGGCTGTTCGAATCCCCCGTTGACGAGCCTGCCCGAGGAGAACGGGATGTTCACCGTTCTGGTGCCCGTCGCCCCGGCGAGGTCGGCCGCGACGGGCAGCAGCAGGCAGGCGGCGAGCGCACCGGCGGCCGCGGCGGCGGTCTTTCGGGAAGGGGAGGATTTCAGGGAATGGGATCCTGCCATGCGTGACGTCCTATGAGGTCGCAGAGGGGACCCGGCCGACACGCCCCTGCTTCCGGGGCGGATCACGGTCAGCGGGTGGGTGAGTGCGGCATAAGACTTCCGTCAGTCCTCCCCGCGATCACAGAACTGCTGGGGAAGCCGGACAGGCAGGGTTCCGGGCACCTCACCGGAACGCTCTCGCACCTGCCCTCTTGCGTTGCCACGCCGGGGCGTACGGGATGGGGCGGTCCGGCGGCGAGGCGCAGATGCGCAGGTGGCCGTGTAGTTCCGGAATGTCCGGCAGGCGCGCCCCCGGTCGTGGTTCGTGCGATTGGCCGAGCGGTGACGAGACGGTACGGCAGCCGATCGGGGGGCGGCCAGGACGGTGCGGCTGGGCGAGAGTGAAAGGGAACGGCCGCCCTTCGCGGCGGGAGGTGTGGGGACATTCCCGCAGCCGAGGCACGGACGTTCACCGGCACTGCCGTACCGCCCCTGCACCTGCGGTGCGCACGTGCCCGATCCGCTTGCGAACGGCCTCCCCCTCGGCAAGCGGTGTCCCAGCAGGGGTCCCTCTCCCGCCTTCGAGGGTGCGTGAGTGCGGGAGAGGGCTCCTGTGTTGTCCGGACCAGTCAGAAGAGTCCGTCGACCTGGGCGAAGAA
This sequence comes from Streptomyces spinoverrucosus, assembly GCF_006539505.1. GTDB lineage: Bacteria > Actinomycetota > Actinomycetes > Streptomycetales > Streptomycetaceae > Streptomyces > Streptomyces spinoverrucosus. The sequence goes on along the minus strand of NZ_BJND01000075.1, from coordinate 35,497 downwards.
CTCCACTTCCGACAGTGCGGCAAGACCGCCCTTGGGGCTGTGGTAGAAGGAATCGATCCGGATCTCCAGGCGATCGGCCGTCCGGCCTTCCAGCGTCACATGCTGCGGTTCCGGCGTATCCTTCAGCGTCACCTTCTGGGTATGCCCGTCCGGGTAGACGACCCGCAGCTGCTTCGGCCGGCTGTAGGACCTGAACTCCTCAAGCGCACCGGAGTGGACGACCATCTGGTCCAGCTCCGCTGGATCCTCGAACTTCAGCGACACAGAGACGGTTCCCGCGTGATCGGAGAACGCCCAGAAGGAGTTCTTGCCGCCGTCGGCGATGGTCGCGGCCGGATGCCCGGCGGGGGATTTGGCACCGGAGGTGACTCTGAGGGGATTCACGGGCGAGAATTCGGGCTTGATCGTCGCCTGGACCTTCCGGTTGAACTCGCTCACTTCCTTCGTCACCGCCTGCTGGAACGGCGGGTGCAGTGCATACAGGGTGGTGGCCGCGACGGCGGCCACACTGGCGACCATGCGCACGGGTCCCACGAGTGAACTGGCCGTAGGAAGGCCCCGTTTGGTCTTCGCACCTGGCTGGCCCGGGCGGGTTCCGGCCTCGTAGGCGGTGCTGCGGCGCTTGGGCAGCAGCCTCTTCCACCACGGCAGGCGCACTTCGGCCGAGGTTTCGAGGGACTCCCCGCAGCGGCTGCAGAACGTGCGGTGGGACGGGTTGCTCTGCCCGCAGGGTGAGCACAGCCGGTCCCCCGGCTGAGGACGCCGGGTCGACCGGGTGCGCTGCACGGCGGGCCGGCGGGGCGCGGTGGCCTGCGGCAGTACGGCAGCGGGCTCCTGGGTGCCGCCCCCGGTGACACCGGATCGGGCCGCGCCGTCCTGCTCCTCGTCGTCCTCGTCGTCGATCTCGGCCAGGAGACGGGCGAGGAAATCGTCGTCGTCCTCCTCGTCGTCCTCGTCGCCGGAGCCGTCTTTCACTTCAGGCAGCGACAGCTCATCGTCGTCGTTGTCCTCGTCGGCCAGGAGACGGGCGAGGAAGTCCTCATCGTCATCGTTGTCCTCGTCGTCGTCTTCGTCCTTGCCCTTCTTGCTCTTGCCGTCGTCCTCGTCCTCGTCATCGGCCAGGAGACGGGCAAGGAAGTCGTCATCGTCGTCATCCTCATCGGTGCCCACGGGTGCCCTGCCCGGACCAGGCGGGCCCGGTGGCCTCGCAGGGCCGGGCGGGCCGGGAGGCCGGGACGGACCGCCCAGCCCCGGAGGGCCACCCATGCCCGGAGGGCCACCCATGCCCGGCGGACCCCCGAGACCCGGAGGGCCACCCATGCCCGGAGGCCGGGACGGACCGCCGAGGCCCGGAGGACCACCCGTACCCGGCGGGCCTGGAGGCCTGGGCGGACCACCGAGACCCGGCGGCCCCGGAAGCCCGGGCGGACCGCCAAGACCCGGAGGGCGAGGCGGGCTGCCCATGCCCGGCATGCCGCCCATGCCGGGCGGTCCGCCCGGGGTGTTGCGGGGGATCGGGTCGCGGTCGCCGACGTCGGCGTACAGAGTGCGCTTGACGCGCTGATAGAGCGTCTGCCTGGGGTTGCTGACCTCGGCCTCGGCCTCCTGGCGCACCTCGTCGGCGATGTCGAGGGTGACCTTCTGGCCGGTCCATTCCAGGAAGCTTCCGCAGGCCCCGCAGAAGGTGTCCGTCGGCTGGTTGGTGAAGGCGCACTTCCGGCAGAGGATCATGACGCGCGGACCTCGGTCTTGTGGACGACGTGGGCGGGTTTGGCCGCCCGGACGACGGCGTCGACGCGAGCGGGCGCCGGCGGGCGGGCGCGGGTGACGCGGACGGCGAGGCGGGGAGTGTCGTCGCCGGGCCAGTCGGCGCCACCGGGTTCGGTGGAGTGGGCCACGCCGCCGCTGTCGATCAGCTGGACCTGAGCGTCGAAGACAAGCTCCAGGAGTTGCCTCAGGCCGGTGGCGGTGCCACGGCAGCGGTAGAGGGCGGCGCACCGGGCGATGACGGCGCGGCGCGTGGCCAGGGGCAGGTCCTCGTCGAGAGTGATCCCGAGCCAGCCGGCGAGCCAGTTGAGGAAGTCCTCGGGGGCCAGGGCGGGGTCGATGTAGGCGTCGAGGCTGTCGAGGGTGGCGATGACGGGTGCCCAGATGTCGTCCAGGCCCGAGGTGAAGCTCTGGGCGAAGGGGTCCTCGTGGTAGACGGCGGGCAGCATCCGGCCGATGGGGTGGGGGGTGGGCAGGCCGGGAATCGTTCCGCGGGTCATCGCTGGTCCACCTGTATCTGGTGCTCGTAGGAGAAGACGAGGCTGTGCGGCTCCAGTTCGAGACGGTCGGTCTGCTCCCCGCGTTCGCCGGTGACGGGGTTGGCGGCGAAGATGCGGACCTCCTCGACCAGGTCGACGCCGGGGGTCTGCTGCAGGACGGCGTACAGGTCGCCGGACCGCACGGGCCTGCCGAAGGGCCAGCCAGTTCCGTCGGGGCCGCCGGTGAGGGGGTTGAGGTAGCCATACAGGGCGGTGAGCGCGTCGTCGGTGACGCGGGCGGCGTCGGCGCCGGTGGCGGCGGTGAGCCGGACCACCACGGTCACTCCCCGGTACAGCGGGGGTTCGATCAGCACCCGGGTGCCGATCAGGCGGCATGCGTCGAGGCGGGCGGCGATGCGGGTGAGTGTCTCCTCGGCGGGGAGGAGGTCTTCGAAGCAGAGGCGGCCCTCGCTCGCGCCAGCCGCGGGGACGATGAGGACCTTCACTCCGGCGGGCGGCACGTCGGCTTCGCCGGCGGACAGACAGCGTACGCGGGCGACTTCGGGGGCGGCTTGTTTGGTGAGGGCCTCGAAGTCCTCGGCGGTGACGGCGCGGCCGCGGGTGCGCAGCAGCAGAGGGCCGCGGTCCTTGACCTCGTCGATGGTTTCTCCGTCGACGCCGCCGTGGGCGGCTTTGAGGTTCTCCACGCGGGCGACGAAGGGCACGGAGGATTTGAGGGTCTGGATCGCGCCGGGGCCGACGTTGCCCTTGCGGCCGCCGCCGGTGGCGTAGCGGGTGAGGCGGATGACGGTGTCGCGGGGCGGCACCATGCCGTACTGGCGCAGCAGGCCGTCGCGTTCGCGGACTGCGGGGCCGAACCGGACGGTGCCGGTGATGGGGTCGAGGACCCAGTGCCGGTCGTCGGGGCCGCTGTCGGCGAAGGTTTCGACGCGCTGCCATTCCTGCCAGCCGTGGTCGGAGCTGGTGTGGAGTTGGGGTTCGGCCTCGTTGGTGATGACGGGGGTGCGGGAGATGGGGAAGGTCTGGTTGGGGACGCCTTCGGAGGTGCCCACCTCGTCGGCTTCGACGAGGGTGGCGTGAATGGCGTCGACGGTGCCGCCGATCACCGCGGCGCTGAGGGCGGTGATGAAGGGCGAGGTGCTGTAGCGGGGGCGGCCGTCGGCGGGGTCGGTGACGCGGGCGCGCAGCCATCCGGCGCGGCGGCCGTCGACGATGCTGGCCTCGTGGCGGTGGGGGATCTGCAGCACGACGCAGCCGGGGCGGTTGAGGCCGCCGGTGGTGTCCTTGTGGAGTTCGCAGGGTGTCCAGGTGGTGCCGTCCCAGGCCTCCCAGGCGAGGGGCGGCTGGTCGGGATCGACGCCGAGGCCGCGGATGTGGCAGTCGAAGTCGAGGCTGATCATGCAGCGGGGTGCGGGGGTGCTCAGGCCGACGAGCAGGGCGTCGCCGGGGCGGGGGGTGGTCTCGCCGAAGGCGGGGAACTCCACGCCCAGGCGCAGGTGTTCGTCGCGGGGCTGAAGGTGTCCGGTGTCGGTGTCGAGGGTGAGAAGCTGTTCCAGCGTGCAGGGCAGAAGGTGGAGGTCGTCGATGGTGGAGAACTCCACGGACGGCTCCGCCTCGGTGCGCAGGGTGGCCGCGCCGGTGCCGGCGGGCAGGGTGAGGGGGGCGGTGGCGGGGGCGGACAGCCAGAAGGTGACCGGGACCCGGGCGGCGGTGGGCGGCAGCAGGGTGACGCCGATCAGGTCGAGGAACTTCACATAGAGCCGGTCGGGGACGCGGTTGAGGCGGTAGAGCAGCTGGTCGGTCATGAACGCGAACGTCTCGATGAGGGTGACACCGGGGTCGGAGACGTTGTGGTCGGTCCATTCGGGGCAGCGGCGCATCACCATGCGCTTGGCGTCGTCGACGAGGTCCTGGAAGCGGCGGTCGTCGAGGTTGGGAGCGGGCAGGGCCATCAGTAGTCGTCCCCTTCCTCGGGGATGGTGTAGAAGGGGAAGACCAGGTTGCGGCGGTCGTTGGTGGTCTTGACCGCGTACTGGACGTCGATGTAGAGCAGGCCGTCCTCGTCCGGGTCGGGGGTGACGTTGACGAGGTGGACGTCGATGCGCGGTTCCCAGCTGATGAGTGCGGTGCGGACCTCGTTGGTGAGTTCGGCCAGGGTCTGTGGTCCGGTGTCGCGGAAGACGTAGTCGCGCAGGCGGCTGCCGAAGGCGGGGCGCATGGGGCGCTCGCCCGGGTAGGTGGACAGGATCAGCCGGATGGCCTGTTCGATTTCCTGTTCCCTGCGGGCAAGGGCGATGCCGCCGGTGGTGTTGACGCCCAGGGGGAAGGCCCATCCGGCGCCGACGAAGTGGTCCGTGCTGGCGTGGGTCATGGCGGTCTGTCTCCTGGTCAGTTGAGCTTGATGGGGGTGCCGTTGATCTGGACGGTGCGGCCCTTGATGTGGATGCGGCCCTGGCTTTCCATGCGGATGTTCTGGGCGGCCTTGAGGTTGAGGGTGCCGCCGGCGTCGACGTTGACGGTGCCGCCTTGTCCTCCGAGGACGTTGACGGTTCCCTTGGTGCCGCAGGAGATGGTGATGGTGCCGTTCTTGCGGTCGCTGTCCGGGGTGGCGGGGTCGCAGCGCAGGGTGACGGTGCCGGCTTTCTGGTCGATGGCCAGGGAGAGGTTGCCGCGGGCGGTGCCCAGGGTGATGGAGGAGGCCTTGGCGCGGCCGTGCGGGGTGGGCACGTCGTCGGTGAAGACCAGGCGGTTTCCGCTGGGGGTGGCGATGCCGCGCCGCTGGACGGCGGCGGTGGAGTGGCCGCTGGTGACGACGGCGTCGCCGCCGAGGTTGTAGCCGCTCTGGCCGTTGATGAGGCCGGCGAGGACGAACGGTCTGCGCAGGTCGGCGAGTTCGAAGCCGACGAGGACTTCGTCGCCGACCTCGGGGATGAACAGGGCGCCGCTGCGTTTGCCGGCGCCGACCTGGGCGACGCGGGCCCAGTCGGATTCGTAGTCGGGCGATAGCCAGGGAAGCGAGACCTTGACCCGGCCTTTGGAGGCGGGGTCGTTGATGTTGGTGACGATGCCGCAGACCAGCCCCTGCACGGGTTGGGGGGTGTGCTGGGTGGCGCCGAGGGAGGCGAGGCCGAGCAGGGAGCGGTCCTGGCGGCCGCTGACGTAGAAGCGGGTGAGGTAGCCGCCGTCCTCCTCGCAGAAGACGTGGCGGGCGTTGGTGACCGTCCAGGCGCCGGCGAACGGGGCGGGTACCTGTCTGATGTCGACCTGGTGGCCGGCCTGGATGTGCGGGTCGCCGATGGCGAGTCCTTCGGCTTCGGCGAAGGTGCTGGCGATGTGCTCGGCGGCGGCGCGGGCGGCCTCGTCGGCGGCGGCCGCGGCAGACGGGCCCTGGGCGAGAGGCCGGTTGACCACGACGTGGGCGTCGGGGTCGGGCTTGCTTCCCGACCCAGCGGCGGGCATGCGGGCAAGGGCCGCGCCCAGGCCAGGGGAGAAGAACGGGTCGGTCAGCTCGTCGGCGTCGATACCGCCGGTCAGGTCGGCGGTGGTGCTGTCGGCGGCGGCGCGGCCGACAGCGACCGTGGTGGCGTCGGGGTTCCAGGAGCGGACCTCGATGCGGGGGGCCAGGGCGGCGGAGCTGAGCCGGGGCCGGAAGGTGAGGAGGTTGTCCTTGAACGCGAGGGCCGGCCGGGTGCCGGGGAGGCGGACGGGCAGCGAGGAGGAGCCGGAGGCACGCCGGAAGTAGAACTTGCCTTCGCTCACCCCGGTTTCGAAGCCGCATTCCCGGGCGCGCTGGGTGAGGAAGTCCCAGTCGCTCTGGGCGACCTGGGGCAGGTGGGCGTGGGTGGTGCGGGTCTCGTCGATGTCGCCGAGCGGCAGGCGGGCGTCCAGGGCGATACGCCGGGCGATGTCGGAGTCCTTCATGTTGACGAAAGTGCGGGTGCGGCGGGTGCGCTGGAGGCGGTGGGCCTTTTCGTAGCCGCGGATGACGGTGTGGATGCTCATCGCCTCGCACACGGCTTCCACGGAGGTGATCTCGCCGTTGATCAGCGGCTGGGCCGTGCGGCTGGAGGGGGCGCCGCCGAGGATCTCCACAGCTGCCCCGACGTTCAGGCTTCTGTCGCCGGCGACGGTGCCGTCGTCGTCGAGGAAGGTGATCTCGAACATGCCCGGCAGGTGGAGGTGGGTGTCGACGACCACCCGGATGATCTTGCGTTCGAGGTCGGTGCGCAGCGGCAGTGGTACGACCGCACCAACCCTGACGGTGGCGCGGACACAGGGAATGGTCGAGACGGGTGTGGTCATGGAGGTCACCGGCCGGCGAGTTCGTCGGAGTTGGGCAGGTAGAGGGTCTGGCCGGGGCGCACCCGCAGCGGGTCGTCGATGTCGTTGGCCTCGGCCAGGGTGCGCCAGGCTGAAGGGCTGCCGTAGCTGGTGCGGGCGAGTGCGGGCAGGTCCTCGCCCTCGGTGACGGTGTGGCTGCTGCGGCCGGGCAGACCACCGGAGGTGGGGTTGGTGGGCAGGGTGCCCAGCAGGCTGGGCTGTTCGATCATGGTCATGGTGACCTTGGCCCGGACCGGGATGCCCTGCCGGTTGAACCGCACGTAGCTGATGCTCACGTTGCTCAGAACCACCTGGTACCAGAAGCCCATCTCCGGTACGCCCCACTGGAAGGTAAGGGTGGGAAGGTTGTTGGTGAGGTTGACGGCCCCTTTGGTGGCCACCGCCAGCGCGCCGCCCACCGCCTGGCCCAGTGCGCCCGAGCCGGGGCTGAGCCAGTTCAGCAGTTGGTCGCACAGCGGCTTGGTCTGCATACCGGTGAACGTGACCTCGGACAGGGTGATCTTGGCGGGCTCGGCCCGTTTGAAGGTGGTGCCGGTGCTGCCGGCGGGTTTGCCGCCGCCCAGGCTGCCGCTGCCGAAGATGGACATTTTGGAGTCCCGCGCCATGGTGACCTTCTCCGGGTTGAAGGCGAAGGGCACGGCGCCGGGCATGGGCGGGGCGGAGCAGATGAGCATTGCGTTGACCATGGCGTTCCTACAGGAATCCCTGATGGACGAGTTCGAGGGTTTCGATGGCGACGTGACTGCTGGTGGCGTCCAGGTCGGGGCCTTTCCAGCCCTTGGGGTAGACGTTGCGCAGTGACCAGGTCGCCACCGGGGCTTGGGCATTGTTGCGGGCGTCCAGCAGGCTGATCTGGGCGGTGCTGCCGTGGAAGTCGTCGGCGGTGTCGCTGCTGTACCAGTCGGCGACGATGCGCCGCAGCCAGGCCTGCACCTGGGCGGATCCGTCGGCGGTCATGGCGCGCTGGAGGGTGATGGGGGTGTACTTCACCCGCTTGGGCAGGATGACGTTGTACTCGTAGTTACCGCCGACCTCGAGTTCTTCGCTGTCGAAACCGACGCCCAGGCCCTTGCAGGATGACCAGCCGCCCAGGTCGATGCCGTCCAGGACGACGCCGAAGCGCATGGACAGGCCCAGCCTGGTGCTGTCGGTCATCCCCTTCCCTGCGATGGTCATGCCCGTCCCACTCCGGGCAGGTTGTCGTCCTTGAGGAAGCCCAGGTGCTGCAGTTCCAGGGTTTCCAGGGCGACCTTGCTGGCGCCGGCCTCGAAGCCGTTGATGGACCATTTGATGGGGATGATGCGGCGCATCTCCCAGGAGATGACGGGTTTGTTCGACGGGTCCAGCAGCGTGATGGAGCCGCCGTGGGGTGTGCTCGAGAAGGAGTTGCTGGAGAGCCACTCCTGGACGGTCCTGGAGTCCTCACAGGCGGCACGGGTCAGCTTGATCGTGGAGTATTCAGTGAAGCCGGGGAAGAACCAGCGGTCGTTGCCGGTGTCACCGGCCCGGTAGTCGCACAGTTTCCACTGCACGTCCAGGCCCTGGACCTGGCTCCAGCTGCCCAGGTCGTACTTTCCGAAGTCGACGGTGACCTGGAACCGGTTGGCGACGGCGAGTGAGCTGTTGTCGGTCAGACCCATGGGGTGTTCTCCTAGCGGAAGTCGGTGAGTACGCCAGCACGTTCGCGGTCGATCAGGAGTTCTTGGCGGATGCGGCTGCGGAGCCGGTCGTAGATACGGGTGGACAGCAGATCCAGGGCGAGGTCGTCCATGGCATCGACAAATCGGGTGGCATCTGGCAGGGCCGTGGGTTTGTCAGCCTCCTTGGACACAGGCGTGGCGTCCGGGGGAGGGTCGGGTGATTGGACCTTGGCGGGGGTCGGGCTGGTTACTCGCTGTGGGGTGTCCTCTTCCTTGATCGGGATACCGAATGGCGAGGCCAGAGCGGTAGCCAGGCCGAAGGCGAGATCGCCGCCGAACTGCTCCCAGGTCGGGATGCTGCCGGAAGACTTGTCCAGGGGGAGCGTGCCTGCCACTCCCCCAGCACTGGCGGATACGGCGCCGGCCCTCAGTGGCCCACCGGCACTGTGACTGGTGCTGGTGTGGGCATGGGTGGATTCCCCCGGTCGAGCAGGGGAGGCAATTCCTTCCTTGAAGCCCTTGTCTTCGGCCAGCGAAACGGCGGCGTCCTCGGCAGGGCGGTTTGTGAACGCGTGCCTGACCTCCCTGGCTTGATCATCTTTAACGGTATGGAAGGGGGACAAGAGTGCCTGGACGGCAGCAAGGCCGATCTGTCCGCGTAGCCACGCCCCGTCGATGGGTTCGACTTCGTCCTTATCGTCGCCCGCCGTCAGGCTCGATCCGCCCGTGAGTGAACCCGATGCCTTCATCAGACGGTATTTGAGCCGGTTCAACTCCTCGTCACTCAGCTTGTCCTGCGTGTGCACCGGAGGCAGATTCATTTCGCGGCGGACTGTGTTTATCTCTTCGTAGAATTCCTCCGTGATCTGTTGCTCATCGAATTCCTTCGGCGCGCGCTGGACACCGTCGTCGACGGTCATTCCACCCTCCGGGGTCCAGGACGCGCTCCGGCCATGCCAGGTGTCCGATGCCGGCGTATTCGTGTGCGGCTCGTCGCTGGCATCGTCCGCTGGGGAGACGGGGACGTGCCCGGGCTTGCGGGGGTGCAGGAGCGGAGTACCGGCCCCCGGGTCACCGCGGAAGAACCGTTCGGCAGCTACGGCCTCGGCCTCCAGGACGCGCCCTGCCGGGGAGTTCTCCGGAGGAAGGGTGCCGCCGTACCGGCGCTGCTGGACGACATGGGTGAGTTCGTGGGCGAGCAGCCCGCGTACCCGGGCATCGTCCAGGGAGCCGGCCTGCTCGGGCAGGTAGACCTGGCCGGCGCGGGTGAAGGCCCGTGCGGACATCCGCTCGGCCTGGTCGACGGCGCGCCGGCCGCGGTGGACGGGCACGTCGGAGATGTCTGTGCCGTGCAGATCGGTGAAGGAGCGCACCAGTTCATGGGGGATCACGGCGGTGGCCCGGGCGGGCGTGTCGGCCGGGGGCCCAGGCTGTGGCGCCGGCGCCGAACCGTCCGCTGCGGGCGGGGCGGGGCCGGGCTGGTCCCTGTCCTGCGGATCGGCACCGCGGCGCGGGTGGTGGCGCGGTGTGCGCGAACGCACCGGCGAGGAAGGCGAGTTGTCCCCCGGCTGCGGTACGACGTCGGACAAAGCAGGCTGCGGCGCAAGGCGCCGGGCCCCCTCCTGCAGGGCGCGCAGCCCTTCGACCCCGCTGATCGGCGCGGGCGGCGCCGGCTCCGGCACGGCGGGCGAGGCGGGAGGGTGCGGCACAGCGGGCGGGGCGTAGGGCTGGGGGGCGGGGTGCGAGCGCACTGGCGAGGAGGGCGAGTTGTCCACCGGCTGCGGTACAACGTCGGACGGGGCGGGCTGCGAGGCCAGGTGCCGGGCCCCCTCCTGCAGGGCGCGCAGCCCCTCGACCCCGCCGGCAATGGGGGACGGCGGGGAGGGCTGCGGCGAGGCGGGGCTCGCAGGTGCCGGCCCGGGCTGGGGGGCGGTGGCCGGCTCGGTGGGCAGCGGGGCGCCCAGGCCCAGTCGGCGGCTCTGGCCCAGGGTGGCCCTGGGGCGCGCGGGGCGGTGTTCCCGGCTGACCGGTGCGGGTGGTGGCGGGGCGGGCTGTTCCTCGCGTGGCAGGGGGAACAGCAGGGCGGTCGGGTCGACGGGTACGGACGCCCCGGGCACGGTGCCGGTCAGCCAGGACGGCTGATGGTGGCTGGGTTCGGCGGCAGGGCGGGGCTCGCCCACGTACTCCCCCACCGCCTCGACCAGGCTCTGCGGCCGTGCCTGGGGGCGGGCGGCCGCCGGGCGCGGCACGGGCGCGGGGTGCGGCAGCGGCGAGGGGGCCTGCTCGGCGGGCTCGGGCCGGACCATGTGGGGGCTGGTGTGGGCGTCGGGCACGATGCGCGCCAGGCCCGCCACCCGGCCGCGCGGGCCCGCCGCGGCGGCGTCGGCGGGCGTGGCTGCCTGGGCGGGTGGGGCCAGGAGGGTCCGCTCGCCTGCCACGGCTGTCTGCCGCGCGCGCTGGGTGAGGGCGGGCGCGGCGGCGGTGGTGGGGTGCAGTGGCTCGGCCGTGGCCCAGACTCTGGGCCCTCGGTGCCGCGGGGCGACAGGGGCGGCCGCGGCGGCGGGGCGCAGGGCCGTCTTCCGTTTGCGGCCAAAGGGCCAGAACATGAGGGTGTCTCCGGGCGTTCGCGGATGTGGTGCAGGTCAGTGGCCGTCGAAGATCTGGCGGTGGATGTGGCCGATCTCGGCGATGATCCGCTGACGGGCGGGGTGTTCGAGGTCGAGGAGGGTGTCAAGGGGCCAGTGCAGGTAGTACGCCACGTAGGTGAGCTCCTCCCAGAGCCGGTCCGTGGCGTACGTCAGCGTTCCCCCGGGGCATCACCTGCCACGTCGACGGCGAAGTCGTGCCCGCAGGAGGGGCAGGCGACCTCGGCCTGGGTGTGCCCGTCCTGGTTGATGCGCCGGTAGAGGTCCTGGAGGAAGGCCAGGTCGGAGGCGAACAGGTTCTCGATCACATAGCCGCCGACCTCGGGCAGCGTGCCCAGGGAGGTGACGGTGCGCTCCAGCAGCATGACGGTCAGGTAGGCGGGATTGGCGCGGACCCGGGGGTCGGACTGGGGGGCGATCTCGTCGCGGGCGGTGGCCAGGCGCATGACGCCCTCGCGGTGGACGCGGCCCTCGCCGTCGACGTATCCGCGGGGCAGGGTGAAGGGATATTCGGTGCACAGGCCGGCCTGCGGCGCGGCGGGGGCGGTCGGCGGCGTCACGGCGACACCCGCTGGATGTGCTCGCAGGTGATGGTGACGGTCTCCATGAGGATTTCGCTGGAGCCCGCTTTCAGGGCGCCGATCTCCAGCTTGGACGGCCAGGCGTGGGACAGGTAGTAGCGGGCCACGGGCTTGCCGTCGAAGCTGTACATCACCAAAGAGCAGCTCTTGCGGGCGGCAGCGATTTGGCCGGCCAGCACGGTCTGGTGCCAGCCCCACAGCTCCATGCCGCCGGTCTTGCCCCGTTTGAGGACGACGGTGGGCGGCTTGGCCTTGCCGGGCAGCTTCTTGAAGATGACCTCCTTGTCGGAGGAGGAGAGGTAGTCGACCGGTTCGACCTCGGTGGTGATGCCGGACAGCTCGGAGAACGAGGCGATCTCGTAGCCGTCGATGGTGATGGAGAAGCGCGCCGCGGTCAGGGCGTCGTGCTGCTGGTTCGGTCCAAGACCTATGGACATGTGCGGTCCTCAAGCGGTGGTGGGAGGCGGGTGGGACGAGCCGGGGGCCGGCCGCTCGGCGGGCTATTCGTCCAGGGCGGCGCCGTCGGCGAACTGGGAGATGCGGAAGACGACGAACTCGGCCGGCTTGACGGCGGCGATGCCCACCTCGACGGTGAGGATGCCCTGGTCGCGGCTTTCCGCGGGATTGTTCTCCTCGTCGCACTTGACGTAGAACGCGTCGTCGGGGGTGCGCCCGTACAGGGCGCCGTCGCGCCAGACGCCGCGCAGGAACATGGTGATGGTGCGCTTGACCGAGTCCCACAGCTTGGGCTCGTTGGGTTCGAACACCACCCAGCTGGTGCCCGCGAGGATGGACTTCTCGACGTAGTTGAACAGGCGGCGGACGTTCAGGTAGCGCCACTCGGGGTCGCTGCTGAGGGTACGGGCTCCCCACACCCGGATGCCCTGGCCGGGGAAGGCGCGGATGCAGTTGATGCCGATCGGGTTGAGCTGGTCGTGCTCGCCGCGGGTGAGGGCCAGTTCCAGGGCGATCGCGCCGCGCACGGCCTCGTTGGCGGGAGCCTTGTGCACGCCGCGGCTGTCGTCGCTGCGGGCCCAGATGCCGGCGATGTGGCCGCTGGGGGGCAGCGGTTCGGGCTTTCCGGAGCGAGGGTCGAGGACCTTCAGCCACGGCCAGTACAAGGCGGCGTACTTGGAGTCGTAGCCGGTGAACTCTGTGCGCCAGGTCTTGACCTGCTGCGCGGTCAGATCGGGCAGGGTGTCGAGGATGGCGACCCGGTCCGCCATCAGTTCGCAGTGCGCGATCACGGCGAGCTGGACGGCCTTGACGCCGTCCTCGTCCAAAAGGCCCCTGCGGTAGGCGGCCATCAGGTCGGGCACGGCGAGCATGGTGACGTCGTCGACGGCCTCCAGTGAGGCAATGCCGGTGCGCTCGTCGGCGGAACCGATGAAGTCCGCCGGGTTGAGCGGGGTGGTGCGCACCTCGGGTCCGGCGCCGTCGGTGAGGCTGACCTCGACGTGCTTGGCGAGCTGGGCGCTGACGGACGGCGGCACCGCGTCAGCGGGCCGGTCCAGGGCGATGAGCTGGGAGCTGCGGCGGACCACGGACAGGGCATTGAGGGGGCCGCGGCGCAGGGTGAGGTTGTCGAAGCTCTCGACACTCTGACCGTCCCGCTTGACGACGAGCTTGAAGGAGTCGTCGGCGGCGTCGCCGGCCTGGGTCACTTCGACGCTGAGCCGGTTGCCGGCCTCGCCGGGCTGCAGGGCGGTGACCGTGAGCAACGGCGCGGCGTCGTCGCCGGCTGCCGGCAGCTGTGCCCGGGCCGCACGGGCGGGGACGTCGGTGACGTCCTCGGGCGCCTCGACGCGCACGATGTAGGCGCTGCCGCCGCCGTTGAGGAAGTAGCCGTAGACCGCGTGCGCCAGATACGAGCCCTCGATGAACTCGCCGAACCTCTGGGCGAACTGGGTCCAGTTGGTGACCAGGACCGGCTCGTTGACCGGGCCCTTCTCGGCGAACCCGACAAACGCGCCGACGGCGGTTCCGACCCCCTCGATGGGCTTCGAGCCCGATGAGACTTCCTCCACGTACACGCCGGGCGACAGATAGCTGGGCATGTGGCCTCCGGTCCACTGTGAACTGCTGATCGCCCCGAGCCTGGCAAAACGGACGGGCCGGTTTCACTCACGATCGGACGACCGGAAGGGCAGGTCATCACCAGCCGATCGGGCAGCCCGCCCGACCCCCTCGGACGTACGCACGGGCGCGATGGGGGCGGCGGGGGCGGGTGAGACTTCCTGGCATGCTTTTGGATGCCAATGCCTGCCTGCGCGCGTTGCTGGCCCCGGCGCTGCCCGCCGGGGCCGGGCTCCGGTTCGAGCCGCCGGGGCGCGACGGGCCCGGCGGCGAGGGGCTGGGCGCGTTCGTGTTCCACGTCGAGGAGGACCCGCGGGCCCGGTCGGTGGAGTGGACCGATCTGCGCGACGGCGACGGGCGCGTCGTGGCCCGCCGCGGACCTGTGACCCGCTACCGGCTGCACTACCTGCTGTGGGCACACGGCCCGGACAGCGAGCGGGAGCAGGCCCTGCTGGGCACGGCCATGGCGGTGCTGGCCGGCACACCGGCGCTGCCCCACCAGCTGCTGCCTGGCCCGCTCGCGCAGGACGGCGCAGGCCCGGTGCAGATCGCCCTGGCCCCGCCGGAGCTGTCCTGCTCCAGGCTGCTGGAGGTCTGGGGGGCACTGCAGGTGCCGGCCGCCCCGTGCCTGGGACTGGTCCTGACCGCCGGACTGGTGCCACCCGCCGACACGGCCGTCCCGGCCCCGGCCCGCCGGATCGATGTGGACATGCGGCCACGGCCGGCGCCGGGCCGTACCCCGACGGCCAGGAAACGGCCCGCCGTGCCCAAGCAGCGCGACCGGCGCCATGAGCCCTGATCGTGCCCCCGCGAAGTGGCGTAGCCGTGCGGAGCGTACGGCGCCGCTCAGCTCTCCGACACGGACGCCGGTCAGACCAGTACGCAGCTGCCCGCGCCACTCGTGGCTGCTGGCACCGCGATCTGACGCGGCATCGGACGCAGCGCGGCCTTGACCTGCGAATCCATGGCCTCTCGGCACTGCACCGCCCTGCGGGACGCGACCCGAGCCCTGACAGCGAGGATTGGCCATGGCATCGCCCGGAGGTCTGACTCGAGCCCTGACTGACGCTCAGGTTGTCCTCTGCTGAAATTGTCGGCCTGCCGGGCGACGCCACTTGGCACGTGGCCGGCCGGGTGACTGTGACCTAATAGCGCCTCTGTGTGTCAAGCGGCCTGAGCGAGGTGGTTCCGTTGGTCTCGTTTCATGATCCAGTAGACCACGTTGGACAGGCGGCGTTTGAGGGCCCTGCGAGCCTCCGCTGGGGTCTTTCCTTCCGCGATCTTGCGCAGGTAATAGCCCTGTCCTCGGCCGCCGTCGCGGATCTGGCAGACGGCGATGACGTGCAGCACGGAGTTCAGGGCGCGGTTGCCGCCGGTGTTGAGCCGATGACGGACGTTGTTGCCGCTGGAGGCGTCCAGGGGTGCGCTGCCGGTGTAGCTGGCGAAGTGGTGCTCGGTGGGGAAGCGAGTGATGTCGCCGACGTGGCCGATGACTTGGCGGCCAGCACGGTGCCAGGCCCGGCAGGGTCGTCAGCGTGATGTGGGCCGCGGCGAGGGCGTCAAGCATCTCGGCCTCGTTGTCCTTGACCTGCCGGTCGAGGCGGCGCAGGTCACCGAGCAGGTCGCGGGCGATGTCCCGGCGGCAGGCGTCGGTGGCGGTCGCGGGCCGGATGCACTTCATCGCGGCGGCCGCCTTGTCGGCGGACAGACCGGTGGGAACACCGCCCGGCAGTAGGTCGCGCAACACGGCGTGCAGCCGGTTCAGGACACGGGTGCGTTCGTGGACCAGGTCGTCGTGCCGCTCGGTCAGCAGCCGAAGGATCGTGCACTGGTCCTCGGGCACGACGGTCCGCAAATCGTCCCGGAACAGGGCGACTTGAGCCACGTGGAGGGCGTCGGCGGCGTCGGTCTTGCGGTCGCCGCCGGTGGCCAGCAGCCGGGCCCGGGCCGACAGCGTGGAGGGCACGTCCACCACGTCCTCGCCCGCGGCAGCCAGCTGCTGGGCGAGGGTGCGGCCCAGACCGCGGGCGCCTTCAATCGCGAAGCGGCGTTCGGGCCACTGCTCGCACCAGCGCAGCAGCTGGCGGAAGGTGCCGGCGTTGACGACGAAGCGGCGCTGGGCCACCTCGTGGCCCGCGGGATCGACGGCGACGGCGGTGTGGGAGGACTTGTGGGGATCGATACCGATGAGGATCACAGGGCAGCCGACCTTGCACTCGATGCGACAGGGAAGGGAGCGCGGTGGGCACCCTGACTTGAAGCCCAGTCACGTCCATGCCTCTGTCAAGCCACACCGCGCGGGTGCCGGTCGACGGCGGCACGCTATCAACGAGCCAGCCCCGAGGGCGGCATGGAGCACTGCGGGCCCGTGCCGACCGGCACCCTGGACGCTACGGCCGCGGACCGTGCGTCTGGGCTCGATTGAACAAGTCAGGAGCCTGGCCAGAGGTCCCATCACTGTCTTGTCCGTCTGCCCGACCGGCGCGTGCCCTCCTACACGCGAGAGTCGGAAGGGCAGCACACAACAGCATGGCAGCAGACGAGAGATGCGTCATCGGCGGGATCGACACCCACACCACCAGGCCGCGGTCATCGACGGCGTCGGCCGTCACTTGGCCACCGAGCAATTCGAGATCACCCCCGAGGGCTACCAGCGGCTGCTGGACTGGCTCCGGTCCCACGGAGAAGTCTTCGCCGTCGGGGTCGAGGGGACCGGCGCCTACGGTGCGAACTTGCGCGCTTCCTCACCCTGAACGAGGTAACGGTCATCGAGGTCGACCGTCCAGACCGCAAGGCCAGGCGGGACAACGGCAAGTCCGACCCCGTCGACGCCTACGGCACCGCGACCGCCGTGCTGTCCGGCCCGGGCTGGCGGCACGCACAAGTCCCGCAACGGGATCGTGGAGGCGATCCGGGCCCTACGGGTGGTCCGCAAGAGCGCGGTCAAGGCCCGTACCCAGACGATCAATCAGATCCCTACCCTCATCGTCACCGCGCCGTCCATAGTGCGGGACAAGCTGCGCGGGCTGCCCTCGCGGGAGCTGGTCGACACGCTGGCCCGCTCCCGCCCCGGCGGTGACCTCAACGATCCGGCCTGCGCAGTCCGTATCGCGCTGCGGCGCCTCGCCCGCCGCTACCAGGCACTCGATGAGGAGATCAAGGACGCGAACAAGGAGATCGGGCCACTGGTCACCCAGGCCGCCCCAAGACTGATCGCCCTGCCTGGCGTCGGCCCTGAGACCGGCGGGCAGCTGCTGACGAGCGCGGGCGACAACCCCGAACGACTCCGCTCGGAAGCGGCGTTCGCCCATCTGTGCGGCGCTGTCCCGGTCCCGGCCTCCTCCGGCCGCACCCACCGCCACCGCCTCAACCGTGGCGGCGATCGTCAGGCCAACAACGCGCTCCACACCATCGTGCTGGTCCGCATGAAGTACGACCAGCGCACCCAGGAGTACGTCGCCCGACGCACCGCCCAAGGCATGTCCAAGAAGGACATCGTCCGGTGCCTGAAGCGGTTCGTCGCACGCGAGATCTACCGGCACCTACCCCATGTAACCCATCCCACCAATCCGCTCCCACAGGCCGCTTGACGATCTGTAGGAGCTTGCAGCAGCGGGCCGCGTCCGCTCGGGCGCGGGCACCGGCGTGCACGATAGGGACGGGCATAACGTCCATTTAGTGTCCTATTAGGCAAGCTCCGCGCAGGATGGACTGGCCGCGACCGAAGCGGCGGGCACTGCGGACAGCCCGCGGGCCAGGCGTTGTTGAGGAGCCAGATGTCGAACAGGACCTGTGTGTACGTGCGGGCGTCGGACCCCATCTCCGAGGCCGGGCTGAAGGCCGCGATGCGCGATCGGGCCGAGCTGGAGGTGGTCGGCCGTGACGACCTGAGCGGGCTGGATGACACCGCGGTGGGGGTCGTGGCCTCCGAATCCCTCGATGACGAGGCGCTCAAGCTGGCCCGTTCGGTGCGCGGAGCCGGCGCCCAGCACATCGTCCTGGTGGCCTCGTCGCTGGACGAGAACGGGGTGGTCGCGGCAGCCGAGGAGGGCGTGTCGGGCCTGGTGCGCCGGTGCGAGGCGACACCGGACCGGCTGGTCCAGGTGATCACGTCGGTGCGGCGGGGCGCCGGGGTGGTCCCGCCGGATCTGCTGGGCCGTCTCATCAAGCAGGTCTCCACCATCCGCCAGCACGCGCTCGCGCCGCGGGGCATCGCCTCCACGGGTCTGACCGAACGCGAGGCCGCGGTGCTGCGGCTGGTCGCCAAGGGTCTCGACACCCGGGAGATCGCCCAGCAGCTGCTGTACTCGGAGCGCACCGTCAAAAACGCCCTGCATGATGTGACCAGCCGGTTCCATCTGCGCAACCGGTCGCACGCCGTGGCCTACGCGATCCGCGAGGGCATGATCTGAAACGGGTCCTCTCACCCCGGGCACGTCGTGGGTCACCCCGGCGCATAGTGGGGTGAGATGCCGTAGACGCGGGCCCGGATGGTGGAGTGCCCGCGCAGGGAGACGGTGTAGTAGCACGAGCTCACCGGCCGGGTGCAGGCCTCGTCGTGCCAGCCGAACCCCCGGAACGTCACCCAGGCGTACTCGCCCTGGCCATCCCTGATCTCCAGCTGTCGGGAGCCGTCCAGCAGCGGATCCCCCATGCTGGCGCGCATCAGGTGGCCGAGCAGTTCCTCGCGGGTCGCCTCCGCGGCGCCCCCGCCGTCGCCCAGCAAGGCGTGGAGGGTGACGGTGCAGGTGAGGGGGCCGGTGCCGGCGCGCGGCTGGAAGCACACGGCGAGCTGGTCGTGGGGGAAGCCGACCGGGCCCCGGAATTCCTCCCGGTCGGTGATGTCGAACTCGAAGAACTCGTCGCTGGTGAGGCCGGAGGGCGGCTCGGGGAGGGATTCCATGCCCTGATCCTGGCTCGCGCGACGATCGGGCCGGCAGAGGCGCCCGGCTGTCCTTTGGGGCCGCACCGATGTCCCGGCCGAACTCCCGCACAGTCCTGGAGCAGCCCTGCGGCTGCCCAGCCGCATGCCCCACCGCCCTTGAGCACCCCATGGTCCACCCATCACAGTTCGCTGGCAGGACACCCTTGATGAACCGCCGCCCCCGGCGGGGTGAGTCGCGGGCCACTGCCCTGCCCCCAAGGAGGTTTTCGTTGAGCGGCATACCCGTCCGCCCCCTGCGTGCCCGGCTCGTCGCCCTGGCAGCACTGCCCGTCCTGGTCACGGCCTGTTCGCCCGGCACGGCCACCGGCACCCCGACGCGGGCCGACGCCAGGGCCGGGGAGGCGAGCCATGCGCCCGTGACCGTCTCCGTCACCCCGAACGGCGAGCACGCCGCAGCAGGTGTGCCGGTCCAGGTCACCGCGTCGGGCGGCAGCCTCACCTCGGTCACCGTCACCGACGCCGCCGGCCGCCCGCTCACCGGCCGGATCTCGGCCGGCGGCACACTGTGGACCTCGGACCGCAAGGCGGTGCCCGGCACCACGTACACGGTCACGGCGGCCACCCGTGCCAAGGGCGGCACGGCCGGCACGGCCGAGGCATCCTTCACCACCGCCGAGGCCGGCAAGGTCAACAAGGTGGACTGGCGGCCGGGCAACGGCACCACCGTCGGCATCGCCCAGCCGATCTCGT
Source organism: Streptomyces spinoverrucosus (assembly GCF_006539505.1). Taxonomy (GTDB): domain Bacteria; phylum Actinomycetota; class Actinomycetes; order Streptomycetales; family Streptomycetaceae; genus Streptomyces; species Streptomyces spinoverrucosus. Next base: position 16,312 of record NZ_BJND01000075.1, on the reverse strand, counting down.
TCGTCTTCGACCATCCGGTCAAGAACAAGGCAGAGGTGGAGAAACAGCTCAAGGTCACCACGTCGGACAACACCGAGGGCTCGTGGGGCTGGCTGACGGACTGGTCCGGCCGGGACCGGGTGGACTGGCGGCCGACGGACTACTGGAAGCCTGGCACGAAGGTCACGGTGCATGCCGAGCTGAACGGCACCGACTCGGGCCCGGACGGCGGCTGGTTCGTCCGCGACTACACGACCGCCTTCACCATCGGCACCGGGCAGATCGTCAAGGTCGACCTCGACCGCCACCACCTCACGCTGGAGCGCGACGGCAGGACCGTACGGGACATCCCGGTCTCCGGCGGCACACCCGGCGGCGACAAGCGCTCCTGGCGGGGCACGGCGGTGCTGATGGCGAAGGAGGGCACTCCCTCCTGCCCGGCCTCCAGCAGATCGCCGGATCAACATGAATTCCGAGACGGTCGGCCTCGGCGACGCCTACGACAAGATGGTCGACTACTCGATGCGGCTGACCTGGTCGGGGATGTACGCGCACGCGGCGCCGTGGAACGCCGCGTACTTCGGCAGGGCCAACCACAGCTCGGGCTGCATCGGCATGAGCGACGCCGACGCGGCCTGGCTCTACGGGCAGCTGCAGGCGGGCGATCCGTTCGAGATCAGCGGCGCGGACACGAAGGGGACGGTGGCGCCGGGCAACGGCTTCGGCGCGTGGAACGTGCCGTGGCAGCAGTGGCGGGCGATGAGCGCCCTGCACTGACGCATCCCAAGGGGTGCGTTCCCGGTCAGCGCGTGAGGCGGCGGCGGGCGGCGCAGATCAGTGCCTCAAGTTCGGTGAGCCGCAACGGGCGGGCGAGCAGGGCGAAGGTGAGCGCGACGGCGAGCGCCCCGGCCGCCGTCGCCGCCGCGGCCCCCAGCGGGTCGGCGCCGCGATGCGCGATATGGCCGAACAGTCCGGCCGGGACCGCGGCGAGCAGCAGCCGGGCGTGCGTGCCGGCGGCGGCCGAGCGCCACAGCCGCGGCGCAGGCCGGTCCGCGCCGCCAGGACCCGTCAGCCGGCGGCGCAGCACGTACGCCGTCACCAGCCAGCCCGACGCCAGCGCCAGCGAGTACCCGCCGGCCATGCCCGTCACCGTCCAGCGCGCCGGGAGCAGCAGGTACGCGACGGTGGACAGGCCCGCGTGGAGGCCGGCGATCACCAGGTTGAGCAGGAAGGGGGTGCGGGTGTCGCAGAGGGCGTAGAAGGTGCGGGAGAGGACGTACTGGCCGGACAGCGAGATCAGGCCGGGCGCGAAGGCCATGAGGGTGGCCGCCATCGCGGCACTGTCGCCGGCGTCGGTCCTGCCGTGGCCGAAGACGAGGGCCATCACCGGCTGGGCGAGGGCGAGCAGCGCACACGCGGCGGGCACGACGGCGGCCGCGCTGGTGCGCAGGGCGTACGACACGTCACGCCGCAGGCCCGCCCAGTCGCCGTCGGCCGCGGCGCCGCTCATCCGCGGCATCAGCGCGGTGACCAGCGAAACGGTGACGATGCCGTGCGGTACGGCCCAGAGCGCATAGGCGTTGTTGTAGGCGCTGAAGCCGACGCCGCCGTCGGTGCCCTGGGCCTCGGCCGCCGCACCCGCGGCCGTCGCGAGCCGGGTGGTCACCCAGTACGCGGCCTGGTTGGTGAGCACCAGGAGCACGAGCCATCCCGCCGAGCGCAGCGGCCGGGTCAGTGCGCTGCCGCGCCAGTCGAAGCGGGGCCGCCAGCGGAGGCCGGCGGCGCGCACAGCGGGGACGAGCGCCAGCGCCTGGACGGCGATGCCCGCGGTGGTGCCCCAGCCGAGCAACGCGGTCTCGCCCGGGGTGAGCCCGCCTCCGTACCCCGTGGCCAGGTACAGCCCGAACACGGCGATGACGACGAGGTTGTTGAGGGCCGGAGTCCACGTCATCGCCCCGAACCGGCCGCGTGCGGTCAGCACCTGCCCGAGGAGCGTGAAGAGTCCGAGGAAGAAGATCTGCGGCAGGCAGGAGCGGGCGAAGGCGATCGTCATGGCTGCCTGTTCGCCCGTGTAGCCGGTGTACGCGGCGACGAGCGCGGGCGCCGCCAGGACCGCGGCCGCGGTGAGCGCGAGCAGGGCGGCGGCGCAGACGGTGAGCAGCCGGTCGGTGTAGGCGGCGCCGCCGTCGTCGTGCTCCTTGGCGGCCCTGACCAGTTCGGGCACAAAGACGGCGTTGAGCGCCCCGCCGATGAGGAGCATGTAGACGACTGTGGGGACGGTGTTGCCGACCGCGTACCCGTCGGCAGTCAGCCCGACGCCGAGGGCGGCGGCGACGACCGCGGACCGTACGAACCCGGTGGCGCGCGAGACGACCGACCCGGCGGCCATGACGGCGCTGCCGCGCAGCGCGGACGGCTGCCGGCCGGTGTCCTGCCGGGCCGCGGCGGGGGCGGCGGCGCCGTGGCCCGCCGGGGGGCGCGTGGCCGCTGCCGGGGGTGGCTGTCCCGTACCGGGGTGAGCGCTTGCGGCTTCGTCCACGAGGCGGTGGGGCGGGGCTCCCTCAGGTTCAGCGTCGGACGTCGTGCTCACCTGCGGGCCAGGTACGCCTTGAAGGCGCGGTACAGCGTGTGGTTAGCGGTGCCGCCCAGCGGTGTCTCCCATTCCCCCAGCGTCTCGACGACCCGCCCGCGCGTGCCGAGCTTCCAGCGCAGCAGCCCGTACGCGCGTACGTTCGGGTCGAGTGTGGAGGGTACCCCGCGCATGTCGTACACGTCGGCGCCGAGCGCGTGGGCGTCGAGCAGCATCCGCCACTGCAGGGCGTTGGAGGGGCGGACCTCGCGGCGGTGGTTGGCGGAGGCGCCGGTCTGGTACCAGACCCGGCGGCCCACCGTGATCATGGTGTGGGCGGCGAGGATGTCGCCCTGGTGGCGGGCGAGGTAGAGCTTCATCCTGCCGGGCTCCTCGGCGTTGAGGGCTTCGTACTGGCGCTGGTAGTACGCGAGCGAGCGGCCGAGCCGGAAGCCGTCGCGCTCCTCGGTGATCCGCAGCAGCCGGTAGAACTCGGGGAGTTCGGCGGCGCTGCCGACGACAATCTCCACGCCCGACTTCTGGGCCCGGCGGACGTTGCGGCGCCATTCCTGGTTGAGCCCGGCCCACAGGTCGTCGGGGGTGCGTCCGGCGAGCGGCACCTGGAAGACGTGGCGCGGCTGTGCGTCCCCGTCGCCGCTGCCGCCGTCGTCGCCGCAGCGGCGCCAGCCGCGGGCGCGCAGCCGCTCGGCGACGGCCGTGCCGAGCGGGTCGACCTCGCAGGCGAGGACGTCGGCGAGGCGCCGGCCGGGGCCGGTGAGCGACGTGAGCCGAGCGGCGTTCCAGCGGCGGTAGGCGGGTGAGGGGCCGATGCGCACGGCGAACGCGCCCGCGGCGCGCAGGTGGTGCAGCAGCGGGGTGAGCCAGTCGTCGATGCCGGGGGCCGCCCAGTCGGCGACGGGCCCCTCGGGGAGGTAGGCGAAGTACTTGCGGGTGCCGGGGAACCGGCGCAGCAGGACGAGGGCCACCCCGGACAGCCGGCCGGTCTGCGGGGCGGGGCCCCAGCCGAGCAGCTGGGCCTGCCAGCCCTCCTTGACCCGGGCCCAGGAGGGGCACTGAAGGTATCCGGCGCCGAGGGCCGCGCCGGTGGGGGAGGCGAGGAAGGCGCGGTAGGTGTCGGCAGTGATGGCTCCCAGCCGGGTGGTTTCCTGGACCTGGCCGGCCGTCACGAGGAGTGCTGACACAAGGTGGGCCTCTCTGTGGGGTGTCCAACGCTCACGTGCGCCTTTCTCGGGCGTGGCGCCGGACTCGAAGGACTCGTCGCTTCTGGGAGCAGGGGGATGTGGTGTGCCCTGATCCTGGTCCGCTCGCCGCGTGGGCGGACAGGGGCGTCCGGTTGTCCTTCGGGGCAGCGCCCATGCCCTCACCGGCCGGGCAGGAGCGGGGAGTCGGGAGCGGCCGGGCGGCTTCCCGGACGGCTGCCCGGGGAGCCCTTAACGCGCCGCTGGCCGTCCCGTCACGGTGGGGGCATGGGAGTCATCGCATCACTCGAAGAGAAGGTCGTCGACGTCACCCCGGGCGAGGTGGCGACCTGTCAGCTGAAGTTGCACAACACCGGGGGCGTGGTCGACCAGTTCACCCTGGACGTGCTCGGCGACGCCAAGGAGTGGGTGACCGTCTCACCGCAGACCGTGTCGGTCTTCCCCGGCGACGACGCCACGGTGGAGGTGTCCTTCGCGCCGCCGAGGTCGGCGAAGACCGTGCGGGGCGAAACGTCGTTCGCCGTGCGGGTGATGTCCCGGGAGGACACCGACGGCTCGGCGGTCGAGGAAGGCACGGTACGGGTCGGCGGCTTTTGTGAGGTCGTGGCTGAGCTGGTGCCTCGCACCGCGCGCGGCAGCCGCCGCGGCCGCACCAAACTGGCCGTCGACAACCTCGGCAACACTCCGGTCACCGTGCAGTTCTCCGGTGTGGACGAGGAAGGGGAGCTGAAGTTCGGCTTCGGCACGCGGGTGCTGACAGTGGAGGGCGGCACCACCCGGTTCGTCCCGCTGAAGCTGCGGCCGCGCCGCCGGTTCCTGCGCGGGCCGGTCAGGACGCACGCCTACCGGGTCACCGCGCAGACCGCGGACGGCACGAAGACCACCGTGGACGGCTCCCTGGTGCAGCCGCCGATACTGCCGGCCGGGGCACCGAAACTGATGCTGCTGGCGGGTGCGGCGCTGGCGGTGGCCGCCATCATGGGGCCGTCGTTCCTCGACCCCAAGGCGGTCTCCCATGCCGAGACGGTCGCCGACGCCGAGGACAGCGACAGCAGCGACAGCGGCGGAAGCAGCGAGGACGGCACGCCGAGTGGGGGCACGAAGCCGGACGGCACGGCGAGCGGGGACGGCGGCTCCCCGACGGGCGGGGGCTCGAGCAGCGAGCAGGCCGGGGCGGGCGCCTCGTCCAAGAGCCCGGCGGGCACGGGCGGCAGCTCCGACAGCGGCGGCGGGCAGGACGTCTCGGCGCAGAACGATGACGCGCCGCCGTCGGTGGAGGTCCAGTCCACCGAGTTCCGCATGGAGACCCATGGCGCCCCGGGCGTGGAGGGCAAGTTCACCACCGACAGCTACGCGGTCGACAAGGGGCAGACCCTGCGGATCAGCGACATTCACCTGGAGAATCCCCACAAGGACAAGGGCGTGGTCGAAGTGCGCCGGGGCAAGAAGGTCCTGCTGCGGTTCGCACTCGAGGACATCACCTCAAAGCAGCTGCTGTTCATGGAACCGCTGCAGTTCAGCGAAGGACAGAAGGTCGTCTACGCGTTGAACTGCACCAACAGCGACGAAGAGGAGTGCACCTCCTCCGCGTACTTCGCCGGCCGCACCATCAAGGAGGCCTCATGACCCGCTGCAATCGCCGGCCGTCCGGCCACAGCGCGTAAAGGGGCGCGGACATGAGCCTTCCCGCCGCCAAGCAGGGTGACCGGGTCGTCGGCGTGGACCAGCACATCGTGCTGGTTCCCACGCCAGTGGGCACCACGGTCCCCACCGTCATGCCGATGCCGTTCTCCGGCACCCTCACCGCCGGGTGCTGCGCGAACGTACTGATCTCGGGCCGGCCGGCCGCCGTGGTCGGCAGCCGGGCCGTCAACTCTCCCCCGCACCTGCCGCCGCCCACCCCACCGGGCGCGGTCTTCTCCCGCCCGCCGGACAACTCCGGCACAGTGTCCGCAGGCAGCGCGACCGTACTGATCGGCGGCAAACCCGCCGCCCGTCACGGCGACACGGTCATGACCTGCAACGACCCGGTGCCCGCCCCCAAAGGAAAGATCATCGCGACGGGCAATGTGGTGATCGGGTAGCAGGCGCCTCAGGCTGCTCGAGGCCAAGGACAACGGCGCTCAGCTGCTCCAGACCATCTCCGGGGATGGGAGTGCTTGTTTTTAGACAGTCCCCGCCTTGAGGACTACAAGATCCTGCGGCAACGCCGCAAGCGCGGCGAGACGATCAACGACACCGCCCGCGCCGCCGCCGTGCTCCCCAACCTCAAGATCGACTACGCGTAGTTACGGAAGATCTCTCAGCGCATGAGGGAGGCATAGAGCGCGGGGCGCCGGTCGGCGAGGTAGGGGGTCGCGGTGCGCGAGGCCTCGACGGCCGCGGGGTCGACGTCGGTGACGATGAGGTCCTGTCCCGTCCCGGCGCGGGCACGGGTGGTCCCGTCCGGGGCAGCGAGGCAGCTGAGCCAGGCGAAGTGGTAGACGCCCTCGGGGCCGCATCGATTGGCGTAGGCGATGTACAGCTGGCTCTCCCAGGCGCGGATCGCAACGAGCTGCTGCGGGATGATCTCCATGGGGCGCATCAGGGCGGTGGAAACCAGCAGCAGGTCGGTGCCGGCCAGGGCGTGGGCCCGGACGTTCTCCGGGAACTCCACGTCCTAGCAGATCAGCAGGCCGATCCGGACGCCGTCGTAGGCGGCCTGGACGACGTGGGTGTCGCCGGGCGTGAACACGGCACCTTCGTAGCCGCCGAAGAGGTGGGTCTTGCGGTAGTTGGCCAGCGGCGTGCCGTCGGGGCCGATGAGCTGAACGGAGTTGTACAGGGCGCTCCCGTCGCGCTCGGGATAGCCGTAGGCGATGGCCAGGTGGTGCTCGGCCGCGATCCGGGCGACATGGTGGGCCGCTGGCGGTCTCGGCCCGTGTGGCGAGCGTTCCCGCGCCGGCCCCCTAGCCGGACGTGTACAGCTCGCACGTGAGCAGCAGCCGGGCCCCGGCTGCGGCGACCCGGCGGGCTGCGTCGTCGAGCGCGGCGAGGCTGTCCTCGGTGGTGGGCAGGCCGGCGAGGCCTTGGAGCAGTGCAATGCGCATCGGGTCCTTCCTCACGTCGGGGCTGGCTGTGCATCACGGCGAGCCGCACGTCAAGACGATGCGACGACGCTACGGTCCGCGGCGGGGTGAGAGCCTTCCCCCATCGGGGATGGACCGGTTGGTCTGTGCTCATGCCGGCCGCGGGGCCGTCCGGACGGTCGACGCGCCCGCGCGGCGTGCCTGCTGGACGGCCGCCGGTCCGTGGCGCCGCTGCGCCCCGGCACTGCGAGGCGTCTCACCGGGCGGCGGCACGCGGCGGCACAGTGTGGGCGACGGGGGGCGGGCCGCCGAGGGTCACCGTGACCGAGCCTCCGCCGCCCGGACCGGCACCGATGACCATCCCGCCGCCGGTGGAGCAGGCCAGGCGGCGCACGATGTCCAGGCCGAGGCCGCTGGAGCCGCTGGTGCTGCGTCCGCGTTCGATCGCCCGGGGGGAGGCGAAGCCGGGCCCGTCGTCGCGGACCACCAGCGTCGCGGCACCGTAGCGGTGCCCGGTGACCTCCACCGCCATCGCGGTGCCCTCGGGGGTGTGGGTGAAGACGTTGCCCAGCAGCGCGTCGATGGCGGCCGCGACGTCCTCTTGCGCGGCGTAGACCCGGTGGCCCCGGCCGGTCACGGTCAGGGTGCACGCCCTGCCCTGGTCCTCGGCCAGCGGAAGCCAGAAGGCCACGCGTTCGCGGGTCACGGCCGCCAGGTCGGCGACGACCTGGCGCTCACAGGCGCCCTGGCGGGCGCGCTCGATGATGTGGCTCACCTCGCGCTGCAGGCGCTCGGTGCTGGCCAGCAGCCGACGGGACTCCTCCGGGTGGCGCAGCGCCTCGGCCTGCAGCATCAGCGCGGTGACCGGGGTGCGCAGCCGGTGCGAGAGGTCGGCGGCGGCCTCCCGTTCCGTCTCCACCCGGGCCTCGATCCGGCCCGCCAGAGCGTTGAGGGCCACGCCGAGGCGGCGCAGCTCGGGCGGTCCAGCCGGGTCGATGCGGGCGCTCAGGTCTCCTTTGGCCATGCGGGAGGCGGCGCGCAGCAGCCGGTCGACCGCCGTGACCTGGCGCCGGCCGAGCCGGTCGGCGAGCAGCCCGGCGCAGGCCGGAAGGATCATCACGGCGGCTCCGATCGCCGCCCAGGTCCGGCGCATCTGCTCTTCCTGCCGGTGGGTGTCGACGGTCACCGCCACCGCGGCACGCACCCGGTGGGCGGTGACCGCCGGGAAGTAGTACGTGTCACCGGTGTGCGGCGGGGCGGCGGTCGCCTTGGGATGCGCGTCGAGGATGTCCTCCACGGCGCGGGAGCGCGGCAGGGGGGCGCCGACGCGCTCGCCGGTGGCGAAGAAGACCGCGGCGCTGGCGCCCTGGGCGTTCTCCTGCTTCAGGTACTGCAGCAGATCGGCGTCCTCGGAGGATGAGGAGCCGGCGACCAGGGAGGCCAGCACGTGGGCGCGGATGGCGGCCAGCCGGTCGTCCTGCTGCTGGTAGGCCTGGCGTGCGTAGGCCGCCAGCGGGAGCGCGAACAGCAGCGTGCTGACCAGGCAGCAGATGACGGCCAGCAGCGCGAGCCGGAGCCTCACTGGCCGGGATCTACGAGTTTGACGCCCACTCCGCGCACGCTGTGCAGGTAGCGGGGGCTGGCCGCGGTCTCCCCCAGGCGGCGGCGCAGCCAGGACAGATGGACGTCCATGGTTTTGTCGGTGATGCCGAAGACGCTGTCCCAGACCGTCTGGCGCAACTCGTCCTTGCCCACGACTCTTCCCGCGTGGCCGGCCAGATAGGCCAACAGCCGGAACTCCTTGGGCCGCAGCTCCAGCGGCCGGCCCTCAAGGGTGGCGGTGTGCGCCTGCAGATCGATGCGCAGGTCGCCGACGGCCAGCGTCGGCTCGGGCGCGGCGGGCGTGGCGCGGCGCAGTACCGCGGCAAGGCGGGCGTTGAGGTGCTCGACGGAAAACGGTTTGATGACGTAGTCGTCGGCGCCGAGGTCCAGGGCGCGCACGGTGTGGCGCTCGTCGTCGCGGGCGGTGGCGATGACGACCGGGACCGGGGTGCCGGCGCGCAACATCTTCAGCGCCTGCAGGCCGTCCATGTCGGGCAGGCCGAGGTCGAGGACGACGATGTCGGGGCTGGTGCTCACCGCCCGGGACAGGCCTTCGACTGCGGTGGCCACCGCGTCGACGCGGTGGCCGAGATCGTGCAGGGAGCCGGCCAGGGCCGTGCGGATGTGGTCGTCGTCCTCGACGAGCAGTACGTGGGGCATGAGGTCTTCCGGGAGAGGTCGGGCGTAGGGGGTGCCGGGGGACGCGGCGTTGCGGAGGGCCAGCCAGCCGGGGTGCGCGGGCGGCAGGACGCAGGGGTTCAGCTAGGAGGGCGGCTTTGGTTTGAGGGCCTGCCACAGGCGTCTGGCGGTGCCGGTGAAACCCTGTGCGACGCTGGACAGAGCACTGGGCCGGAGCCCTTCGGTGACCACCGCATTGACATCCCTGATGGCCCGCTCCAGATACTCGTTGTCGCCCAGGGCGGGCGTCTCCACCGTCATACCCTTGGGAACGGGGACGTTCTCCGTGGCCAGCGCACGGGCCCCCTCGTAAACGGCCCTGGCGTCCTGCATCAGGCGCGTATGCGACTCGGCAAGCTCCTTCACCTGTTTCTCGAAGGCTTCCCTTTTCTGCCTGTCCGGAGAGGAGCCAGTGAATGTGCGTATACCATCGGCGAGTGACTTGTCGAGCCCGATCGCCGCAGGGAGAATATTGTCGACAGCCACGGCAAAAGCAGCAAGACTTTCCCGCAGAGCGGAGAGGGCGCGGCAGCCACGCTCTAGAGAGCGCTGTTCGCTCTTCGCCCAGCCGGCCAGTTTCCCCTTTGCAACCCCCACTCTCCTACGTGATGCATCAATAGCCTCGAATCCATTCCGCAGCCGCGCCTTATCAAAGCAGGACGAAAAAGCGTCGTTCTTGATCAAATTCAGCAGGCCATCGAGCCCTTTTCTCAGGTTGCCGTACGGCACGTTGTGATCGATGCGCTTGACCAACTCGCGTGCATAGATCGTCAAAGCGGTGGTGTCGGCTTGCCGGCTGTTGTCGGCGCGGACGGCAGGCCCGGACGCGGCGGGCCTGGCCTCGCCTGCGATCGGGTCCAGCGGCTGTCCGGCAGCGCCGGTGCCGGCCGATGCGCTCACCCCGGTCGCCTTGACCGGCGCGACGGCGGCCGGGGCTGCCGACGGCCCCGGGCCGGCCGCACCGCGGGACGACTGCCGCGCCCCGGTCGGGGTGACGGCAGCGCCGGCCTGGCGGCGACGCTCACTGAGTCCCTTGGCGCAGTCGCTGATCGCATCTGCGGCGGCCTGGTATATCTCGCCACCTTGGTAGGGCGTCAGCTCACTCCCCAAACGCTCCAGGGAAGCCAAGAAACCGGAGACAGATTGATGGAAAGCACCTCCGGAACCGTCCTGCGGTATCAGCGGAAGGGCTTCCTGAAGTTTGTCCTGCGTCGCGAACAGGCCCTTCCTCACCGCTTCCCGAAACGCATTCCAGTGCAATTCGAGAACCTGAAAGAAATGGTGGTACACAGCCTGAAGCTCCGCCATGGCGGCGGCTACATCATTCCATAGTTCATTCCATTCCTTCTGATTTTTAGCCAATTTCTCAGATTCGCCCCATATCTTATCGTAGGCCTCAGTAAGAATCTGCCCCATGGCCAGCGCCGCCGGGATCCTCGAGCCGAGGATTTCACAGAACTCGACGAGACCGAATGTGACGAGTTCGATCAGCGTTTCCGCGTGACGGAGAAATACTTGATCTTCCAGGTCCTCATACCCACTCAAGATGGTGGTCTCATACCAGAAATGGCGCAGCGACTCGCAGCATTCCTCCAGTGCTGCCAGTTCGGGGTCGACTTGCCGGAATGCGTTCACATCTTTGGAGATGTATGCCTGGTATTCGGTGCGGATCGTATCCTTCAGCCAGGTGACCTGATCGCCTTCTCTGCCGAGATCCTTTTTGAGTATGTCCAGTGTCTCGACGATGGAGCCGGACAGCTGCGTGAAGGCATCCGCGACGATCGCGGCGGCGGGAGCGGTGGACGGTTTGGTCACAGGTGTCTCCGGCTCTCGGGGGGCGGCGGTATCCGCGCGTGGCGGCGTACCGCCGGCTGGTGTCGGCAGGTTCAGGCCGTGCCGCGTGCGGCGCGGCGGACGTCGATGGTGTGCACGTCGCCGTGGGCGGTGGTGTAGTGGGCGCGCAGCACGCCGGCGTCGGCGAGGGTGTGCATGCAGCGCTCGCACGGGCGGGCCAGGGCGGGGCGGCCTGCGGCGTCGAGGCGGGCGACGTAGATGTCGGTGCCCCCGGCGGCGGTGACCCTGCGCAGCACGGCCTCCTCGGCGTGGAAGGTGCTGTGGCGGAAGTCGATGCGTCCGGGGTTGCGGTACTTGTTGGGCTGGGCGGCCAGCACCCGGTTTCCCGCCGCGAGTGCGGCCCCCACCCTGAACCGGCAGGCGGAGCGGCCTGCCTGACGCAGCGCCAGGTGGATGAACTTCATTGGCGTGGACGGGAGCTTCTGGCCCGTACTCCTCTCTTCGGGGCGGGGCCGCAGTGCGGGTGCACAGCGGCCCTGCCGGGCAGTCAACCAGGGCGTCGGTAAGCACAGGGCTAACGGACGGCTGCGTCGTGGCTGGTCAGAAGCGTTTTCTGCCGGTTGGGAGGGCGATCGGTGGAGGGCCGGTCCCCCGGCTGCCTGATCGGGCATTCCTCCGCGCAGACCGTGCACCAGGGGGCGGCGGGGCGGGGGGTGCCGGGTGAGGCTTGCATCACATCGCGCCGCGGCCCGTCCGGGGCCGCGGCGTGGGCCACCCGGCCCCGCCTGTTTTTCGTGACACACCTGGATTGCTCATGATCAACCATCAGTCTCACGGCGTCTGTTCCTCCTCCCGTCCCGCTGGCGGCACTGCCCTGGCAGCCGGAGCACAGGCCGATGCCTGGCGTGTCAGTGACGGCCCGCAGGGGCTGTCGCAGCTGCGGCACTCGCTCGAGGACATTCTGCGCACCGCGGGTGCGGCCGTCGGGGCCATCGACGCCGCGCTGCTGGTCACTTCTGAGCTCGCCGGTAACGCGCTGGAGCACGGCACCGGCCCGTGCCAGGTGCAGGTGCTGTGCGACACGGATCAGTCCGAACTCCTGGTGGAGGTCGCCGACGCCAGTACGCAGCGGCCCGTCATCGGCGACACCGCCCCGCGCGGCGACGATGTCCCGCTCGCCGAGCGCGGCCGCGGTCTGCTCCTGGTCGATCATCTCGCCCGGGACTGGGGGGTGCACTGCACCGACGCCGGCAAGACGGTGTGGGCGCGGCTGCCGCTGCCCTCAGCCGGCCAGGCTCTGTGAGGCGGTCACGCCCTGCAGGCCGTCGGCCGCCCCGAGGGCGCGCCGTCGAGGGTACGGTGGCGTGCCTTGCCTCCCAACCTCTGTGCGCGCTGCGTGCGTTGCCATCGTGTGGCCGCGAACGCCGTCTTCGCCACTGCCCAGGCGATGCCAGCGTTCCGTTAGCACTGCGTGTGTTTACCTCAATCCTGTGCCCCACCGCCCGTCGGCATCCAGCCTGAGCCCTGTGGTGCTCTGGCCGTCCGACGCCCGGTGCGGCTTCCCCTCGGCCCGGGGCCGGCGCCCCGCCCAGTGACTTCGCGGAGTTGATCGTGCCTTCCCTTCCCCGTGCCCAGGCCCGCCTTGCGTCGATGAAGCGGCGCTCCGCCGGCGGCGGCGAACCCCCGCACCCCAGCGGTGAGGCATCCTCGCGCCGGCCCCGGACGGGCCGGGGCGGTATGCGGGTCCGTACCCGGCTGGCCGCGGCCCTGGCGATCCCGGTCGTGGCCGCGAGCACGCTGGCCGGGCTGCGCGTCAACGACGCCGTGAACCGGGCCGATGCCTACGGCGACTTCCATGCGGTGGCCCAGCTGAGCCGCTCGGCCACCGTGCTCATCCAGGACCTGCAGCAAGAGCGCGACCTGGCCGTCAACCCGCTCGCCCAGGCCGGCGCGGAAGGCGATGCGCTGGCCCTGCAGGAGCAGCAGACCCAGCGGGCCATCACGGCCTTCCGCGCCCAGGCCAAGCGGACCCCGCGCTCCGAGCGGCTCCAGCGGCACTTCACCGCCATCGACCAGGCGCTGGCGACCCTGCCCACGGTGCGCGAGGCGGCCAGGGACCACGCACGCCTGGTCCAGGTTGTCTCCGGTTACACCGATATCGTCATGCCGCTGCTGGGCGTGGACAACGAACTGGGCGGTGAGCTGAACCAGTCGCACTCCCAGGGCTGGGCGCTGTACACCCTGTCGCTGTCCACCGCGATGGTCTCCAGCCAGCGGGCGCTGATCGCCAACGCCGCCAACGACCAGGTGCTCGCCGGCGACGTGCGGGCCTCGCTGCTGGCCTCGATGCGCATCCGGGATGTCACGGCGCAGGAGTTCCGCCTCGCCATGGACTCCACCGAACTTGCCCGCTACGACGCGCTGATGGCCCAGCCGCAGGTGCGGCAGGCCGATGAGGCGCTGGGCCTGCTGGTGGCTGCCCCCGGTCCGGAGGTGCTGCCGGCCTCCTGGTACCAGGACTTGACCGCCAAGCTGGACGGGCTCACCCAGCTGGAGACCACGGTCAGCAACCGGCTGGTCGAGGAGAGCGCGGCCAGGCAGCACGAGGCCCGCGACGAGGCGGCCGCCGACGCGGCCGTGGCCGCCGGACTGCTGGGCGGCTCCGCGCTGATCGGTTTCGGTGTCTCGCGCTCCCTGATGGGCCGGCTGCGCCGGCTACGCGGCGCCGCCGTGGACGTGGCCGAGCAGCGGCTGCCCGAACTGCGGACCGCCCTGGATGCCGGCACGCTCAAGGCGCCCTGCCTCGATGACCGCAGCCTGCTCATCCCCGGACGCGACGAGATCGCCGAGGTGAGCCAGGCGTTCGACCAGGTGTACCGCGAAGCGGTGCACCTGGCCGCCGGACAGGCCCAGTTGAGGGAGAATGTGAGCGCGGTCTTCCGTAACCTCTCCCACCGCAACCAGAGCCTCGTCCAGCGCCAGCTGGTCCTGATCAGCGCGCTCGAGCAGGACGAACCCGACGCCCAGCAGCTCACCCGGCTGTTCCAGCTCGACCACCTGGCCACCCGGATGCGCCGCAACAGCGAGAACCTGCTCGTCCTGGCCGGCGGCGAACTGGGGGCCCCGGCCACCGGGCCGGTGCCGCTGCTGGATGTGGTGCGCACGGCGATGTCGGAGGTCGATCAGTACGAGCGGATCGTGCCGCACACCCTGCCCGCCCTGGACATCGCCAGCGGCGCGGTCAACGACGTCGTCCACCTCCTGGCCGAACTGCTGGAGAACGCCGTGGCGTTCTCCAGCCCCCAGACCGAGGTGACCGTCAGCGGCCAGCACCTGCCCGACGAACGGGTCCTGGTCGAGATCCGCGACCTGGGCATCGGCATGACCCCCGAGCAGCTGACGGCCGCGAACGCCGGCCTGGAGGCCGGGCCCGCGCCCGATGCGGACCTGTCCGAGCCGATGGGCCTGTATGTGGTCGGCACGCTCGCACACCGCCACGGCATCCAGGTCACCCTCAGCCAGGGCGTACCGGGCGGGGTGTGCGCACAGGTCGTGCTGCCGCCGGCACTGGCCGGCACGCCCGACGAGCCGGCAGCGGGCCGCCAGTGCGCCCCGGCACGCCGCCCGGTGCCCGCGGGCCGGCACAGGGTCGAGGCAGCCGCCGCCCTGGTGGCCGGCTCCGCTGGTACGGCCCGAGGGCAGAGCGCAGCCGTGGAGGCGGCCGCGCCGCTGCCCCAGCGCATCCCCGACACCAGTCTCGCCCCCGCCCTGGCCGGCCAGTCGCCTACGCCCGAGGCAGGCGGACGGCCGCAGATCGCTCGGCGCGGGGCTGAGGAGGTTCGGGCCCGGCTCAGCGGCTTCCAGCAGGGCGCGCGCCGCGCAGCGCAGGACGACCGGCTCGAGAGCGAGGGAGTCTGACATGCGCCGTCACGCGGCCACCCCGGCCCAGCACGGCGCGGCAGGTGAACTCGACTGGCTCATCACGTCGTTCGTCACCGAGACCGCGCACGTGAGCGAAGCCGCCGTGGTCTCCTGCGACGGGCTGCTGCTCGCCCACCACAGCCCCGGCCCGGCCACCCGGCACGACCAGCTGGCCGCCCTCACGTGCGGTATCGCCGCTCTGGCCGCGGGCGGCGCCGAACTGCTGCGCCGCGGCCGGGTGCGGCAGAGCCTGGTGGAGATGCGCGGTGGCAGCCTCCTGGTCGCCAGCCTGCCGCCCAACGCCCTGCTCGCCGTCCTGGCCGGCCACGACTGCGACATGAGCCTGCTCGGCTACCAGACCCGCCGCCTGATACGCCGGGCCGGCGCCGTCCTGTCACCGTCCGCCCGTACCGGCTGGGCCTGCTCCCCCTCCCCTGGCTCCGGCCCGCGCCAGATCCAGGGCACCGCCGCCCGCCCCAGGCGCAAGGACTCCCCATGACCGCCGCCTCCCCCACCACCACGTTCGCCGAGGGGTGGCAGGACGACGTCGTCCCGCTCGGCCCCCGCCCCTACGCCCTCACCCGGGGCCGCACCCGTGCTTCGCTGGACCTGGCCGTCGAGGCCCTCGTGCGCGCCGCGCCCGGCCCGCACCACGCCCAGGGGCCGGCCCTGCTTCCCGAGCACCGGCGCATCCGTGATCTGTGCACGCAGCCGCGGTCCGTCGCCGAGATCTCCGCACTGGCTCCCCTGCCCCTCGGCGTCGCGCGCGTCCTGGTCGCCGATCTGGCCCAGTCCGGCCTGGTGACCGTCCACCAGGCCGGCGCCGCCGGACCATCTGATGCCCACCTCCTGGAAAGAGTCCTCCGTGGCCTCCGTGATCTCTGACCGCTCCCTGGCATCCTCGAAGATCCTGATCGCGGGCGGATTCGGCGTCGGCAAGACCACGCTGATCGGCGCCGTGTCCGAAATCGAACCGCTCCGCACCGAGGCCGTGGTGACCTCCGCCTCCGCCCACGTGGACGACCTGTCCCGCACCGCCGGCAAGTCGCACACCACGGTCGCCATGGACTTCGGCCGCATCACGCTCGCCGAGGACCTCGTCCTCTACCTGTTCGGCACTCCTGGACAGGAACGGTTCTGGTTCATGTGGGACGACCTGGCCCGTGGCGCGATCGGCGCCGTCGTCCTGGTCGACAGCCGCCGTCTGGTGGACTGCTTCGCCGCCATCGACTACTTCGAACAACGCCGCCTGCCCTTCGTCATCGCGCTGAACCCCTTCGACGGGCAGCTGCCCCACAGCCCCGAGGAGGTCCGCGCTGCGCTGCGCATCGGCCCGGACGTTCCCGTCGTCGTCGCCGACGCCCGGCACCGCGACGACTGCGTCCTGGCCCTCATCAGCACCGTGGAGCGCGCCTTCCACCTGCACTGCCGCACCGGCCAACCGGCCGCCTGAAGCGCGCGGGGCCCCGCCTGTGGCGGGG
>NZ_BJND01000074.1 GCF_006539505.1 Streptomyces spinoverrucosus | reverse complement strand
TGCGGGTCTGTCGAAGATCGGCGACATCGCCGCCAGCCTCAAGGGCGTCGGCAACATCGACATCCCCACCCTCCCGAACGGCTCCGTCCAGCTGCCAGACGGCCGCCTGATGGACCCGAACGGCAACCTCATCACGCCCAACGGCGCCATCGACACGACGCCGGTTCCGCACGAGACCGGCGCTCCGACCAGTCCGACGCTTCCGGCCCACTGGACGATCCAGGGCGGCCAGCAGCCGGTGCACGCGGGCGTGCATGCGGGCGACGGCATGGCACACACGGCCGACAACGTCGGCGGCGCCGGGCACTACAACTCACCCCCGGCGCACACCGGTGGTCACGTCCCGGGCGGGTCCTTCGACGCGACGCCGACCTCGACGCCGTACGGCCACACGCCGTCGCCGTCCGCGTACGATCACGCGCCGTCGCCGTCGTCGTACGACCAGACGCCGACGACCACGCCGCACACCGGCGGTGGCCACACCGGCGGCACAACGCCGTGGTACCACCAGACCACGGGGACCAACCCGGCCCACGACGTCCCGACCACGCCGCACACCGGCGGCCCCGACGTTCCGGGCACCGGCGGCCACACCCCGGACGCCCCGCACGGCACGGGTCACGACCTGCCTGGTGCCGGTCACGCCGACGACGCCTCACACGGCGCCGGGCACACGGACGACGCGGCGCACACCGGTGACCACGTGGACGTGGGTGACCACGCGGGCGTCGGGAACGCCGCCGTGGATGCCGCCGCCCACCACGGCACCGACGCTCCGGTCGCCCCGGGGCATCAGGGCGCGGATGTGCCGGGGCACCCGGGGGCCGGGGAGCCGTTCGAGTACAAGCCGCTCATGTCGGCGGACGAGTTCGAAAACCTGGCCACCGACGCGGAGCGGCACGCGGTGGCGACGGCGGAGCTGGAGCGGGGTACGAACCCCTATCCCAGTTCCAGCAACCGTGCGGGACAGGAATACGGCGACGCGTACTGGAACGACTACATCGACCAGCTCGACCCCGCCGCGAAGGACGCGCTCAACAAGTACAGCGACTTCTACTACACGCAGATCAACGGCCAGCTGCGCGCCGGCGATGTGCGGCCCCCGATCACGGACATCGTCACCAACATGGACCGGGTCATGGACACCCGTCCCGTGCCCGAGGACATCATGATCGTGCGTGGCACCGCGATCGACCACCTCGACCTGGACTCGCCGCTCGACATGCAGGGCAGGACCTTCGGGGACGACGGATACACTTCCACGTCGCTCGGCAAGGACCCGGCCTTCGAGCACAAGCCGGTGATCATGCACTGGCGGGTGCCGAAGGGCACGCCCGCTCTCTGGATCGACTACATCTCCGCGAACAAGGGGGAACGGGAGCTGCTGCTCGCTCGCGGTACGCAGTACAAGGTGACGCGCGTCTTCATGGACTCGGCGGGCAAGTGGCACGCATACGGTGAGGTCCTGCCGAGGTCCTAGGGCCGTCGTTGCGGATCGGGCAGAGGTACAGGAATGTGGACATCATGAGCAGCGAACAACCACTCAACTCGCGCTTCGCGGAAGACCTGCAGATGAAGCAGGTGGCAGGTCCGGTGACGTACAGCCGTAACACCGACGGGCCGGTCGCGTACCTGCGCGTCGCCGATCGGGACGGCACGGTCATCGGATACGTGTGGGCGAACGACAAGGACGACGCGGCCGGCTGGGTGGTGCCGCCGGGGCTTTCGGCCAACGCCGTCAACGCCGGTGCGAGGTGGCTGCGGGCCCTGCGCGGTGGCAAGGAGCGGGAGCTCGCCCCGACGGCCCTGCTCGCGGAGTTGGCGCGCGGCGCGAACGACAATGAGCTGAGCCATGCCGTTGCGGGCTCCCTCACCGACGCCCCGACCCTTGCCGCCCTCAAGGAACTGGCCGCCGGGGGATGAACCACTGAGCAGCATGTCCAACCCCAACCCCGTGCACTACGTCCCCCTCACCGCCCCCGACGGCGAACTCGCCGGATACATCTGGGCCGATGCCGCCGCCGTCGGCTGGTTTCACCGGCCGGCGGGCAGCAGCAGCGCCTACAGGACGGCGGAGGAGTGGCACGACCGGGCGCGGGAGCTGCACGGACGTGGCCTCGCCCCGCGCGGTGTGCTCAGCATGCTCAGCCGGGAACCAGGCGTCGGCCCCGTCACCGAGGCCCCCGACGTCGCCGCGATCGAGGAACTGGCCCGTGTCGTCACCCCGGCCGACGATCGGCGTCTGCTCGACGGGCTCGACCGGGACAACGCGGACGCCTGGCGCGAGCTCGGCGACGCCTTCGACGCGCTCACGGACGAGGACCGGGACATCAAGTGGGGCGGAGGGCAGAAGCGGGCGGACGGGGTCCAGCACGTGGCGTACCCGCTTTACAGCGAGGGGTTGCGGCGCGTCGTTTCCGCCCTGGAGGGCGTGGGTGCCGTCAGCGGCGAGTACCGGTGGATGGGCAATCCGATGCCGGACCTACCGCCCGACGGGCGGCTGTCACCGGCCGACGCCATCCGCGCCGCCACCACGACCGTGCGCGGGGAGCGCGTCTGCGACGGGATGATCGCCGACGCCGTCAAGGACGGCCTCCTCGACGCCATCGTCGCCTCCCTCCGCGCCTGGTACGCCGAGCAGCCCTCCGCCGCCCCCGGCAACATGTGCAGGTTCTGCGGAGGTTCCCCCGCCGCCGACGTCACCTTCCGTGCCCACCGCGGCCTCGTGATCCTCATGGGGTTCAAGAAGACGGACGGGCCCATGTGCTTCACCTGTGGGCTGGCCGTGTACCGGGCCTACACCACCCACACCCTCTGCCAGGGCTGGTGGAGCCCCCTCTCCCTCTTCGTCTTCGCGCCGTTGACGCTGGTCCGCAACCTCCTCGCCGTGCGCCGGGTGAAGCGGCTCCCGGCGCCGGGGCCGGGGACGCTCGGGCCCCGGTACGACCCCGGCGTGCCCGTGCACCGGCGGCCGCGCGCCTATGTCGCCCTCGTCCCCGCGCTGTGGGTGCTCTTCATGATCGTGACGGGACTGTCGGGAGCGGTGTGAAAAGCCGCGAGGGGCTGCCGCACCCCGGCTGTACGCATGGCGCGTCCATGTCTTATGTTGCGGAAGCGAAGTCAGGGGGATCCGCATGCCGCAGGAGATGAGTCTCGCCGAGGTGGAGGCCGTCGCCCGCGCCGCGCACGCCGGGCAGACGGACAAGGCCGGGCGGCCGTACGCCGAGCATCTGTCGGCCGTCGCCGAGGGGGTGCGTGCCCGGGGCGGGGGAGCGGAGCTCATCGCCGCCGCCTGGTTGCACGACGCCGTCGAGGACGGTGTGCTCAGCGAGGAGTGGCTGGCGGAGGCCGCGCTGCCGCAGCGCACCAAGGACGTCGTACGGGCCGTGACCAAGCGGGCGGGGGAGGAGCCGGAGGCCTACGCGCGCCGGATCCTGGCCACGCCTGGGGCCCGGCTCGTGAAGACCGCCGACCTCGCGCACAACGCAGACCCGGACCGCCTCGCCGTACTCGACGAGCTCACGGCCCGGCGGCTGACCCAGAAGTACGCCACCATGCGCGGCCTCCTCGGCCTCACCCCCGACGACTGATGACCTGCGCAGACCGACGATCGACAACGACTGACGACCTCTACGGCACGGGACGACGACTGAATGGCACGGGACTACGACAGCCAACTGCTGGAGTCGGTGGCGGTACGCCGGCGCCGGATGCGCGACGCCGTGCTGTTCGGCGCTCAGCGGGCCCGGCGTACGGCCGACGAGCGGCTCGGCAAGATGTTCGCGGGCATCGCGATCGCCGCCGTACTGTGTGCCGGCTGCATCGGCTGGTCCTTCGTCCAGGCCACCCTCGCCAAGCAGCGGGCCGAGCAGGAGAAGCAGCGCCAGCAGCAGGAGCAGCTGTACAACCCGTCGCCGAGCAAGTCCGCCGACGGTGGGGAGAAGCAGTGAACGGCGCCAATGGCCGAAACGACGCGATGATAGGTTCCGGTGAGTGGTGAGCACATCAACGACGTCCCGGACTCAACTGAGCCGGGTCACCCTGGTCGGTGAGCGACGACGCGCCGACATCGTTCTGCCCTCGGACACGCCGATCGGCCAACTGCTCCCCGACATACTGCAGTTGCTCGACGACCGGGCCGCCACCCGGCCGACCACACGGCAACTCATCAGCACCGACGGCTCGGTGCTCCCGCACGAGGCCACGCTGTCCTCGGCCGAGGTGCCCGACGGCGCCGTACTGCGCCTGGTGCGCGCCCACGCCGCACCGCCCGCGCCGGTCGTGCACGACGTCACCGACCAGGTCGCCGACGACCTCGACCTGCGCGCCTGGCGCTGGCGTCCGGCCGCGCGCCGGATCAGCGCCGGCGTCGCCACCTTCGCCTTCGCCGTCGCCGCGGCCGTGCTGGCCCGGCGGGAGTTCGCGCTGGAGTCAGTGGCGACCGCGCTGCTGGTCGCGACCGTCGTCTTCCTGATCGCCGGTGCCGTGGTGGCGAAGACCGGCGGTGGGAACCTGGGGCTCGCCACCGCACTGCTGCTCGCCTCCGGCGGACTCGGCGTGCTCGCCGCGTGGACCACGGCCGACGCCTACGACTGGTCCGGCACCGCCCGGCTGGCCGGTGTCGTCGCCGCGCTGGTCGTCACCCTCGTACTGCTCGCCTTCTTCTCGCCACTGGGCCGCGGCGGACTCATCGGGGCCGGTGCGGCGGCCGTCATCACCGTCGTGTGGGAGGCCGTGGCCGCCGTACAGGACGACCCGGAGCGGCTCGGCGCCGTGATGGCGGTGTTCTCCGTGGTGCTGCTCGGGCTGCTGCCCCGGTTCGCGCTGATGGCCTCGGGCCTCACCGGGCTCGACGACCGGCGCTCCTCGGGCACCTCGGTGAGCCGGCACGAGGTCGGCAACGCGCTCGCCGCCACCCACCGCGGCCTCGCCCTCGCCACCGTGGTCACCGCCGTCTCGGCCGCCGCCGGCGGCTGGCTGCTGACCACGGGGGAGGATCCGGCCTGGTGGTCGGTGGTGCTGGCCTCGCTCACCGCGGTCGTCCTGCTGTCCCGTGCGCGGGCCTTCCCGCTGGTCGCGGAGGTCGTGGCGCTGTTCGGCGCGGCGGCCCTGCTCGTCGTACGGCTCGCGGTGCTGTGGCTGGACCACGCCGGGGGTGTCGGTGCGCTCGTCCTGCTGGCGGCCGCGGCGCTGCTGCCGCTGCTGGTCCTCGCGATCGAGCCGCCGGAACACGTCCGGGTGCGGCTGCGGCGACTGGCCGACCTGATCGAGTCCCTCGGTGTGATCGGGCTCTTCCCGCTCGCCGTCGGGGTGTTCGGCATCTACGGGCAACTGCTCAACAAGTTCTGAGGTTTCGAACTACCAGACGCCGACGCGCGTCGCTCCTGGCGGGACGACGAGGCGGGAGCGTGTCGGGAGAGAAGGGCGACATGCCGAGCGGGGACAACTGGCAGGGCGATGTGCTGCGCGACCTGAGGGCCGGCGCGGCCGGACAGCGTGCGGCACAGGCGCGCGCCAAGGACGGAGAACAGTCCGGCGCGCAGCCGGAACAGGCGCATCCACACCAGGAACAGCAGGCGGCGGGGCAGCCGGGGCAGCAGCACGTGCCGCCGCAGGGCGCCAACCCGGCGTACGGCTACCCGCAGGCCCACCAGCCCGGCCCCGGCGCCGGATACGGCTACCCGCAGGCCCAGCAGCCCGCCCCCAACGTCCCACAGCAGCAGGCCCCTTACGGCTACCCGCAGCAGGGGTACGTCGACCCTGGGCAGCAGCACGCCCAGCCGTACCCCCACCAGGCCCAGCCCCACCAGCAGGCGGCCCCCACCCCCCAGCCCGCCCCCGCCCGCCGCGCCCCGACCTCCCGCGCCACCCCCGACTCCCGCCCCGCCGTCGACAAGCGGATCGCGGACACCGGGCTCAAGCCCCGCCGCGGCGAGCCCTTCGGCACCCGCGCCCTGCGCGCCGTACGCCGTACCGTCTCCTCCTCGGCCGCCCGCGAGGTCGCCGAGACCACTGCCACCGCCGAGGTGCTCCAGCAGGCCGTCACCACCGGCCGGCAGATCGCGGTGACGTCCATCCGCGGCGGCTCCGGCAAGACGACGGTCGCCGCCCTGCTGAGCACCACCTACGCCCACTACCGGCAGGACCCGGTGCTGGCCGTCGAGGCCGACCCGGCGCTCGGCTCGCTGCCGCTGCGGCTCGGCGCGGAGAACCTGCGCTGGACCACCGGCGACCTCGCCGACGTCGTCGAGCCGCAGATGTCGCTGCTCGACGTCACCGGGTATCTGGTCCAACTGCCCGACAACGCCTGGCTGCTCCCCGGCAGCCAGGGCCAGGTCGGGGCCATGCTCGACACCCGGGCCTACGAGCGCGTGATGGTGTCGCTGCGCCGCTACTTCGGGGTGACCGTCGTCGACTGCGAGACGCTGCCCGCCGAGGTGGCCCGTACCGCGCTGTCGGCCGCCCAGGCCCGGGTGCTGACTGTGCCCGCCACGCTGGAGGGCGTCGCCAGCACGCACGCGGTGCTGCAGTGGATGCGCGGACTGCCCCGGGACATCACGACCTCGACGG
Organism: Streptomyces spinoverrucosus; assembly: GCF_006539505.1. Lineage (GTDB taxonomy): Bacteria > Actinomycetota > Actinomycetes > Streptomycetales > Streptomycetaceae > Streptomyces > Streptomyces spinoverrucosus. The sequence goes on along the minus strand of NZ_BJND01000074.1, from coordinate 37,319 downwards.
TCGTCGTGCTCACCGAGACGGTGCCGCACACCGGCGTCGACCTGGACAAGGCCGCCGAGCCGCTGAAGGCGACCGGGGCGAGCGTGCGGGTCCTGCCGTACGACCGGCATCTCGCGGCCGGCGGCACCATCCGCACCGACCTGCTCGCGCGGGCCACCCGGCAGGCCGCCACCGGCCTGGCCGCGGAGGTCTTCCAGCTGTCCCAGCAGCGCCGTTGAGCTCCCCCGAAGGGAACCCACAGAGGCAAGGACGATGAGCACCCGACTGATCCACCGCCCGGCCCGGACCACCCGTCCGCCGGCCGCTCCCGAGCCGCGCACCATCGAGGCCCCGCCCAACCTGCCCGACGGCAAGTCGGGTTCGATCGCGACCTCGTTGCTGCCCGTCGCCGGTGTGATGTCGTCCGTCGTGATGATGACGGTCGTGCGCAACAGCCAGTTCGCGGCGCTGGGCGCGATCATCCTCGTCGTCACCATCGTCGGCTCGCTGATCCTGGTGTTCTCCCAGCGCGGCAAGGCCCAGCGCACCCGCCGCACCCAGCGCGAGGCCTATCTCGCCTACCTGGAGGACCTGCGGGAGGAGCTGTCGAAGGAGGAACGCGAGCGCGGGGAGCGGGCCCAGGTGCTCAACCCGCCGCCGGACGCGCTGTACGACATCGTGCGCGACCCCGCCCGGCTGTGGGAGCGGCGCCGTGTGGACGGCGACTTCCTGCGGGTCCGCGTCGGCACAGGCGAGATGCGGGTACGCGACCTGAAGGTCGGCGACCAGGGCTCCTCCGTGCTCACCCCGCCCGACCAGTTCATGCTGAACGAGGCCTCCGCGCTGGTCGCCCGCTTCGGCACCGGCACCGAACTGCCGCTCACCGTCCCGCTGGACCGGGTCGGCAACATCAGCGTCATCGGCCGCCGCGAGGACACCCTCCGCGTCGCCCGCGCCCTGCTGGTGCAGGCCGCCGCCACCCACGCCCCGGACGACGTGGCGATGGCGCTGGCCGCGCCCGGCGACCGGATCGCCGACTGGGAGTGGGCCAAGTGGCTGCCCCACCTGCTCGACGGCGAGCAGTTCGACGGGCCCGTGGCCGCCCGCCGTATCGCCCCCTCCGTGCCCCAACTGGCCCGCCAGATAGGCCCCGAGCTGCGCCGCCGCGCCTCCTACGCGGCCGAGGTGCGGCGCGGTCTGTCCGGCCGGGACGCCCTCGCGATGTCCTCCCGGCTGATCGTCGTCGCCGACGCGCACGGCGACGACGCCGTGGACCTGCCCCGCCCGGACGACGCGGTCGGCCTGCGCGACATGGGCGTCAGCGTGCTGCACCTGCTCGACGAGCGGGTGCAGGAACCGGGCCATGTCGGCGTCCGCATCACCGTCGACGGCGAACGCGTCGTCATCGAGGACCTGCGCGAGAGCGAGCCGATCGGCGCCCACGGCACCGTCGACGAGGTCGGCCCCGCCTTCGCCGAGGGCCTCGCCCGGATGTTGGCCCCGCTCAGGCTGTCCGCCGACTCCATGGGCGCCGACGCCCCGCTGACCGGCCCGGTCGACTTCGCCGAGCTGCTCGGCATAGACGACGTGGCCCGTCTCGACCTGGACCGGCTGTGGGCGCCGCGCGGCGAGCGGGCGTTCCTGCGGGTGCCGATCGGCATCAGCGACTCCCGCGAGGCCGTGCTGCTCGACCTGAAGGAGTCCTCCGAGCTGGGCATGGGCCCGCACGGCCTGTGCGTCGGCGCCACCGGCTCCGGCAAGTCCGAGCTGCTGCGCACCCTCGTCCTCGCCCTGGTCGCCACCCACCCGCCGGAGGACCTCGCCCTCGTCCTCGTCGACTACAAGGGCGGCGCCACCTTCGCGCCGTTCGCCGACCTGCCGCACGTCGCCGGTGTCATCACCAACCTGGAGAACCAGGCGGGCCTGGTCGAGCGCGTCCACTCCTCGCTGGCCGGCGAGGTCAAGCGCCGCCAGCAGGTGCTGAAGGACGCCGGGAACGTCGCCGACATCGGCCACTACGCCGCGCTGCGCGCCGAGAAGCGACCCGACCTGGAGCCGCTGCCGCACCTGTTCGTGGTGATCGACGAGTTCGGTGAACTCCTCACCGCCAAGCCCGACTTCATCGACCTGTTCCTGTCCATCGGCCGCATCGGCCGGTCCATCGGCGTCCACCTGCTGCTGTCCAGCCAGCGCATCGAGGGCGGCAAGCTCAAGGGCCTGGACACCTACCTGTCGTACCGGCTGGGCCTGCGCACCTTCTCCGCCGACGAGTCCCGCACCGTCCTGGACACCACCGACGCCTTCCACCTGCCGCCGCTGCCCGGCTTCGGCTACCTCAAGGTCGACACCAGCCACTACGAGCGGTTCAAGGCGAGCTACGTCTCCGGCGCCTACAGCGGCCCCGTACAGCGCGAGACCGAGGACACCGGTCCGCTCGCCCTGGCGTACGAGGCGTACAACTCGCTCGGCGAGGAGTCCGGCGCGGCGCCCGAGGAGCAGCCGCAGATGCGGCGCCGGGAGACCGGGCCCACCGAACTCGGCGTGATGATCGAGCAGCTCGAAGGCGCCGGCGCCCGGCCGGTACGGCAGATCTGGCTGCCCCCGCTGCCCGCAGCCGTCCCCCTCGACAAGGTCGCGGGGCCCGTGGAGGTCGGCCCGCGCGGCATGCAGCTGGCCAAGCGGAGCGGCCCGCTGCGGGTGCCGCTGGGCGTCCTCGACGACCCGACCAAGCAGTGGCAGGGCCAGTGGTACCTGGACCTGACGCTGGCCGGCGGCCACGCGGCCGTCATCGGCGGCCCCCAGTCCGGCAAGACGACCCTGCTGCGCACCCTCGCCCTGTCCCTGGCGCTGACGCACACCCCGCAGGAGGTCGGCATCTACGGCCTCGACCTCGTCGGCGGTGGCCTCCAGGCGCTGTCCGGGCTGCCGCACGTCGGCGGCGTCGCCGGCCGCGCCGACCGGGAGCGGGCCGCGCGCACCATCGACTCGGTGCGCGCCATGCTCGATCAGCGCGAGGAACTCTTCCGCATCCACTCCATCGACTCCCTCGAACAGCTGCGCACCCTGCACGCCGCGGGCCGCGTCACCGAGCTGGCCTCCACGGAGATCGTGCTGCTCATCGACGGCTTCGGCGCGCTGCGCGACGACTTCGAGGAACTGGACGACGCGGTCGCCGACATCCTCAAGCGCGGCAGCGGCTACGGCATCCACGTCGTCGCCGGCATGCTCCGCTGGAACGACGTGCGCATCGCCACCCAGTCCCAGTTCGGCACCCGCGTCGAGCTGCGCCTGAACGACCCCAGCGAGTCCAGCATCGAACGCAAGCTCGCCCAGACCCTGTCCCCCGAGGAGAAGGGCCGCGTCCTCACCGACGGCAAGCTGTTCGCCCAGGTCGCCCTGCCCCGCACCGACGGCCTGGCGGACACCGCGGACCTCGGCGCGGTCCTGGAGCGCACCGCCCGTACGGTCCGCGCCACCTGGACCGGCGATGTCGCCCAGCCCGTGCGGGTCCTGCCGCACGTCCTCGAACCGCAGCAGCTGCCGACCCCGGCCGCCGAGCCGCGCCGCGTCCCCATCGGCCTGGACCAGACGCAGCTCGCGCCCGTCCTGCTCGACCTGTTCCAGCACGACCAGCACCTGCTGATCATGGGCGACAGCGAGTGCGGCAAGACCAACCTGCTCAAGGTGATCACCCAGGGCCTGATCGAGCGCTACGGCGACGACGAACTCGTCTTCGGCGTCTTCGACCCGCGCCGCGGCCTGCGCGGTGCCATCCCCGAGGAGTACCGGGGCGGCTACGCCTACAACGCCAAGCTGTGCGCGGGCCTCGCCGCCGGTATCGCCTCCGAGCTGGAGAAGCGGCTGCCCGACGAGGGCGCCGACAGCGAGGACCTGGAGCCCGGCAGCTTCTCCGGCCCGCGGATCGTGATCCTCGTCGACGACTACGACGTCCTGACCACCGCGGGACAGCAGCCGCTGGCGCCCTTCGTGCCGTACATCCCCTCCGCCGTCGACATCGGCCTGCACTTCATCCTCACCCGCCGCGTCGCGGGCGCCTCGCGCGGCCTGTACGAGCCGCTGCTGCAGGGCCTGCGCGAGTCCGGCGCCTCGGCGCTGGTGATGGCCGGCGACCGCAGCGAGGGCCAGCTCTTCCCGGGTGTGTACGCGAGCCAGCAGCCGCCGGGCCGGGGCACCCTGCTGCGCCGGGGCGAGGCCACCCGGCTGATCCAGACCGTGTACGCGGGGACCAAGTAATGCATAACCACAGACCGGCTACGCGCGGGGACCAGGTGAACCCATGACCAAGGACGTCATCGCCCTCACGAAGAAGATGCCCGACCCGCTGAGCGTGCTCGCGGGCCTGCTCTCCGGCGGCCCCGACAAGCTGGTGGGCGCCGAGGGCGACGGAGCCGTGGTGCGGCTGTGCGACGAACAGGGCCGCCCCCTCGTCTCCATCGAGGCGCCCCTGCTCGTGCAGGTCCGGGGCGAGGCCCAGCGGCTGCTCGGGGCGCGCGAGCCGGAGACGCCGTACTGGTGGACGGAGGCCCGCGCCACGACCGGCGTCAAGGAGGCCGAGGAACTCGCCGGGACGTTCGCGGCCCGGCTGGCCACGCTCGTCGGCGGCACCGCCTGGCCGCGCGAGGCCGCGCGCTCGATGGCCGTGGTCAAGGCGGACGGCGTCAGCGCCGTTCCGGCACCGGCCGCTGCCCAGCCCGCCGTCGACGTCCTCACCGACAAGGTCGCCGTCGTCATCCAGGACCGCCCGGTCGTGGCGATGACCGCGTGGCTCGCGGACGCCTTCCGCGCCGCCGCGCAGGCCGAACGCGGCCTGCAGATCGTCACCCCCGCGGGCACCCGCATGTCCCCGGCCGTCCGCAACGCCCTGCCGGGCTGGCCCTCGCGCTGGGTGGTGCAGGACGAGCGGGACGGCTATTACGACGGCCTGTCCGGGGCCGTGCTGCGCTGGGACAACGGCCTCTTCGTGACCGTGGAGTCCCCGGAGGCGACCCCCGAGGACCCGCGCACGCCGGTCGCCCGCACCTTCGGCGAGGGCATCGCCGACACCGGCGAACGCCAGCTCGCGATCTCCTTCCGCACCGTCCACCCGGCCGACGACCGCCTGGTGCTCGGCGGCGCCGTGGAGGCCGTATGGCGGGAGATCACCGGGGAGCCGCCGTCCGGCTGGGGCACTGAGGAGCCCGCCAACCTCCCCTGGTCGCTGCGGCAGCTGACCGACGTGGCCCACGAGCGGTCGCCCGAGCCGACCTGGCTGGTGGTCGTCGGCACGCCCGAGCGCCCCGGGCTCGCGACGGTGCGCATCACCCGGACCAAGGGCGGCGTGGAGGAGGACGTCACCATGGCGTTCGGCTACGGCCCGGGGGAGGAGCTGCCGTCCGACGCCGTGCCCGCCGCTGCGGAGGTCCTCGCCACCAAGCACGACCTGCAGTCCATGCTGGTGCAGATCCGCCGGGCGCGCCGCGACCTGTCCGTACCGCCCCGCTTCGAGGGCCCGGGCGTGCCGTACGCCTTCGTCCTGGGCGCCGAGGAGGTCCGCACGATGCCCGGCGACCGGGCCCGGCGCACCCCACTGTCCGAGCCTCCGCGCGAACTCGGCCCGCGCACCCGCCCGGCGCTGTACTACCCGCTGCCCGGCGACCCGTCGGACCTGTCGGGCTGGCAGGACTTCGAACGCCTCATGCGACACCTGAAGGGCGCTTCCTGACGTCCTGAGCACGAGCACGTCCTGAGCACGAGCACCATCACCGGCCCCGCCAAAACGGGCAATTGTAAATAACCGCAGGCAAGTTGCGTGGGTCGTTGTGTGGATGCGGCAACGATTGGGTTGCATTCCCGCGACGACCGGTCGTCAATTGTCTTGCGGGGCGCGCGCGGTGGGCGTGCGGGGCGTGGCCGAACACGCCGGGGTGCGGCGCGGGTGTGGTCGGCGTTACGTCACGCGCCGCATACGGCGGGCCTGTTGGTGGCACGATGGTTCTGGCGGGGGTGCGCGGTCTCGTATCCCCCGGCCGGGAGAGCGGACCGACCGAGGGTGTGATCAGTTGTGGCCATTTCACTGTCAGTGGTGCTGCTGTTGGCGATCATCCTGGTGGTGATGATGCGAGGGGGCTCGATCAAGGCGGGTCCCGCCATCGTGGCGATCCTCTTCGGCTTCTTCCTCGCCTCGACCGGCATGGCCCCGTCGATCAACCGCTTTCTCGACTCGATAGCGGACACGATCAACTCGATCAGCTTCTGACAGCCTCTGCCGGCCCCGGCACGGTCCGGGAACGCCTCAGGGCCCGACCAGGAGGACGAACCTCCTGCCGGGCCCTGAGCCGACAGAGCGGGCGACGGGAATCGAACCCGCGTAGCCAGTTTGGAAGACTGGGGCTCTACCATTGAGCTACGCCCGCACAGAACGCGCCGCAGACCAGTCGCCCGCGGCACTGCACGCATCGTACCGGGTCGGCCCCCCTCACCGCACACCCCGATCCGCCCGGACGCCGTCAGCGCACGAGATCGCACCGGCCTCGGGAAATGCGGCAGCCGCGCAGCCTGCGGGCATGTACCCTACGTGTCGCACCAGACGGGGTGTGGCGCAGCTTGGTAGCGCGTCCGCTTTGGGAGCGGAAGGCCGTGGGTTCAAATCCCGCCACCCCGACCACTCACCCGATCACCACGCGTGATCGCCTTTTGGGCCGTGTAGCTGCTGCCGTTACTATGCAAGCTGCACGCCCGTGTGTCTCATCACTGAAGTCCTCCGGGCGGCCACATCCGCCGGACCCGTCGGGCCCCGGCAGAACCCGAGAAGTCAGCCACAAGGAGACCGAACCGTGAAGAGCGCCGTGGAGAACCTGAACCCGACCCGGGTTCGGCTCACTGTCGAGGTGCCCTTCGAGGAGCTCAAGGACAGCCTCGACGCGGCGTACAAGAAGATCAACCAGCAGGTCACGGTGAAGGGCTTCCGCAAGGGCAAGATCCCCGCCCGGGTCATCGACCAGCGGTTCGGCCGTGGTGCCGTGCTGGAGGAGGCCGTCAACGACGCGCTTCCGAAGTTCTACACGGAGGCGGTCAACGAGGCCGAGCTCAGCGTCCTGGGCCAGCCCGAGGTCGACATCACCGAGCTGAAGGACGGCGAGACGCTGAACTTCACCGCCGAGGTCGACATCCGCCCGGCCATCGAGATCCCGGACTACTCCGGCATCGAGGTCGAGGTCGACGCCGTCGAGGTCACCGACGAGGACATCGAGAAGTCGGTCGAGCAGCTGCGCGAGCGCTTCGCCTCCACCACGCCGGTCGAGCGCGCCGCCGAGGACGGCGACGTCGTCACGATCGACCTGGAGGCCAAGGTCGACGGCGAGGTCCTGGAGGACGGCATCGCGAACGGCGTCTCGTACACCATCGGCTCCGGTGAGCTGCTGGACGGCATCGACGACGCCGTGAAGGGTCTGTCGGCCGGCGAGGAGGCCACCTTCACCTCCGAGCTCAAGGGCGGCTCCGCGGCCGGCCGTGAGGCCGAGGTCACCGTCAAGGTCACCCAGGTCGCCGCGCGCGAACTGCCCGAGCTGGACGACGACTTCGCGCAGCTCGCCTCCGAGTTCGACACGCTGGACGAGCTGAAGGCCGACAGCCGCAAGCGCCTGGCGAACATGAAGCAGTTCGACCAGGCCACGCAGGCCCAGGAGCGCGTCCTGGAGAAGCTGCTGGAGCTTGTCGAGGTGCCCGTCCCCGAGAAGCTCCTCGAGGACGAGATCAACACCCGCAAGCACAACCTGGAGCACCACCAGCTCGGCCAGATGGGCCTGACCCTCGACAAGTACCTGGAGATCCAGGGCAAGACCGCCGAGGAGTTCGAGACCGAGACCCGCGAGGCGGCGATCAAGGGCATCAAGACCCAGTTCGTCCTCGACGAGCTGGTCAAGCAGGAGAAGCTCAACGTCAACCAGGACGAGCTGACCGAGCACCTGATGCGCCGCGCCGCGTCCTCCGGCATGTCCCCCGACCAGTTCGCCCAGGCCGTCGTCGAGCAGGGCCAGGTCCCGCTCCTGGTCGGCGAGGTCGCCCGCGGCAAGGCCCTCGCGGTCGTCGTCGAGGCCGCCACGGTCAAGGACACCAACGGCGAGATCGTCGACCTGGACGACGAGGACGAGACCGAGGCCGAGGCCGACGCCGAGCAGTCCGCCGAGGTCACCGAGGGTGACAAGAAGGACGACCAGGCGTAAACAGCCGTAAGAAAGGGCCCCGGGACGATCGCGCCCGGGGCCCTTTTGCCGTCCCGGCACCGCAAACCCGCAGCTGCCCACGAACCGAACACCCGCCACCGCGCTACGCCCCCGGCGAACACTCCCGCCTCCGGGATTCCCCGAAGGGACCCGCGCGTTAGGGTCCATGAATACGGCAGAACGTAAGACGGCCCGGCGCCGTCGCAAGACGAGCAGGTGGATACGTGACGAATCTGATGCCCTCCGCCGCCGGCGAGCCTTCCATCGGTGGTGGCCTCGGTGACCAGGTCTACAGCCGGCTGCTCAACGAGCGGATCATCTTCCTCGGCCAGCCGGTCGACGACGACATCGCAAACCGGATCACCGCGCAGCTGCTGCTCCTTGCCGCGGACCCGGAAAAAGACATTTACCTGTACATCAACAGCCCCGGCGGCTCGATCACGGCCGGCATGGCGATCTACGACACCATGCAGTACATCAAGAACGACGTGGTGACGATCGCCATGGGCCTGGCGGCGTCCATGGGCCAGTTCCTGCTGAGCGCGGGCACCCCCGGCAAGCGCTTCGCCCTGCCGAACGCCGAGATCCTGATCCACCAGCCGTCCGCCGGCCTGGCCGGCTCGGCCTCGGACATCAAGATCCACGCCGAGCGGCTGTTGCACACCAAGAAGCGCATGGCCGAGCTCACGGCCCTGCACACCGGCCAGTCGGTCGAGCAGATCACCCGCGACTCGGACCGCGACCGCTGGTTCGACGCCACGGAGGCCAAGGACTACGGCCTCATCGACGACGTGATCGCCACGGCCGCCGGCATGCCGGGCGGCGGCGGCACGGGAGCCTGACGGCCGTACCGGCCCCCTGCGGGCCCGTACGCCCCGCTCCAGCCCCCAGCCACCGCCCCAGCCCCTTTCAGGAGACACCGTGAACGACTTCCCCGGCAGCGGCCTCTACGACCGTACGCGCGCCGAGTACACCGGCCCGCAGGCCGAGTCCCGCTACGTCATCCCGCGCTTCGTCGAGCGCACCTCCCAGGGCATCCGCGAGTACGACCCGTACGCGAAGCTCTTCGAGGAGCGCGTGATCTTCCTGGGCGTCCAGATCGACGACGCCTCCGCCAACGACGTCATGGCGCAGCTGCTGTGCCTGGAGTCGATGGACCCGGACCGGGACATCTCGGTCTACATCAACAGCCCCGGCGGCTCCTTCACCGCGCTGACGGCGATCTACGACACGATGCAGTTCGTCAAGCCCGACATCCAGACGGTCTGCATGGGCCAGGCGGCCTCCGCCGCGGCCGTGCTGCTGGCCGCCGGCTCGCCCGGCAAGCGCATGGCGCTGCCGAACGCGCGCATCCTGATCCACCAGCCGTACAGCGAGACCGGCCGCGGCCAGGTCTCCGACCTGGAGATCGCCGCGAACGAGATCCTGCGGATGCGCTCGCAGCTGGAGGAGATGCTGGCCAAGCACTCCACCCAGTCGATCGAGAAGATCCGCGAGGACATCGAGCGCGACAAGATCCTCACCGCCGAGGACGCGCTGGAGTACGGCCTGATCGACCAGATCATCTCGACGCGCAAGATGAACAACACGTCGGTCCGCTGACGCGGATCGGGTAATGTACGCCGCTCCTTGGCACGGTGTGACGCCGTGCGTCGCAAGGTGCACGTCAAAGTGAACCGTGCCAAGGGGGGCCCGAACGGGGGGCTCGGCAAGGTACCGTCGGACATAAGGCAGCACCAGGAGCCGCTGGACACAGGTGTCCAGTCGTCTCCCAGGCGAAGGGGAAGCACACCGTGGCACGCATCGGTGACGGCGGCGATCTGCTCAAGTGCTCGTTCTGCGGCAAGAGCCAGAAGCAGGTCAAGAAGCTCATCGCAGGCCCCGGTGTGTACATCTGCGACGAGTGCATCGATCTCTGCAACGAGATCATCGAGGAAGAGCTCGCGGAGACCAGCGAGGTGCGCTGGGAGGAGCTGCCCAAGCCGCGCGAGATCTACGAGTTCCTCGAGGGGTACGTGGTCGGCCAGGAGGCGGCGAAGAAGGCCCTCTCCGTCGCCGTCTACAACCACTACAAACGCGTCCAGGCCGGGGAGAACGGCGGCGCCCAAGGTCGCGACGACGCCATCGAGTTGGCGAAGTCCAACATCCTGCTGCTGGGCCCCACGGGCTCCGGAAAGACCCTCCTGGCGCAGACCCTGGCGCGCATGCTGAACGTCCCGTTCGCCATCGCCGACGCGACGGCGCTGACGGAGGCGGGCTACGTCGGCGAGGACGTCGAGAACATCCTGCTGAAGCTGATCCAGGCGGCCGACTACGACGTCAAGAAGGCCGAGACCGGGATCATCTACATCGACGAGATCGACAAGGTCGCGCGGAAGAGTGAAAACCCGTCCATCACACGGGACGTGAGCGGCGAGGGCGTCCAGCAGGCCCTGCTCAAGATCCTCGAAGGCACCACGGCCTCGGTACCGCCGCAGGGCGGCCGTAAGCACCCGCACCAGGAGTTCATCCAGATCGACACGACGAACGTGCTGTTCATCGTGGGCGGCGCCTTCGCCGGGCTGGAGAAGATCATCGAGTCCCGGGCGGGCGCGAAGGGCATCGGCTTCGGCGCGACGATCCGCTCCAAGCGTGAGCTGGAGGCCAAGGACCAGTTCGAGGACGTCATGCCGGAGGACCTGGTCAAGTTCGGCATGATCCCGGAGTTCATCGGCCGGCTCCCCGTGATCACCTCGGTCCACAACCTGGACCGCGAGGCCCTGCTCCAGATCCTGGTGGAGCCGCGCAACGCGCTCGTCAAGCAGTACCAGCGCCTCTTCGAACTCGACGGCGTGGAACTGGACTTCGAACGCGAAGCGCTGGAAGCCATCGCCGACCAGGCCATCCTCCGCCAGACGGGCGCGCGGGGCCTGCGCGCCATCATGGAAGAGGTCCTGATGTCCGTGATGTACGAGGTCCCGTCCCGCAAGGACGTGGCGAGGGTCGTCATCACCGCGGACGTCGTCCACTCCAACGTCAACCCGACCCTCATCCCGCGGGATGCGCGTGGGCGGGGCACGGGCGAGCAGAAGACGGCGTAACGGCCCGTACGACAGCCAAAAGGGGCCCCGGTCGGCAAGTGACCGGGGCCCCTTCGTGACTGAGCGGCCGTCAGGCGGGGACGCGGACCTCCTTGCGGAACTTCGCGGTCAGCTCGGCCGCCTTCTCCGGGTCGCCTTCCTTGCCCGCCGCGATGTCGGCGTACTCCATCGGCAGCACGAACCCGATGGTGCTGTAGTCGCCCCAGACGCAGTACGTCATGTTCACCTCGGACGGTTCACCCGACGAGGCCTCGGAGTTCGTCATCTTGGCCAGCTGGCACTTCAGGATGGCGCCGTCGAGGCCCTCCGGCGTGTACGCCTTCGGCTCGCCCTCGAACGTGACGTCATCGCCCTCGGCGTCCTTCTTCATGTAGGCGAAGAGCGCGTCGACCACCTTCTCGGGGTCCTCGATCTCGCCGTAGACGCCGCCGAACGAGATGAGCTTCCCGGCCAGCGGATTGTCGCCGTCCTGCCCCGCCTCGTAATTCGCGCTGACGTCCTTGGGGTTCTTGACGCCCCACTTCTCGGCTTCCTTCAGGTCCGACTCGGACATGGCGGCGTCCGAGCTGTCGCCGCTGCCCTTCTTGTACTCGGTGAGCACCGTCGCCGGCGTCGTCAGCTTGTGCGGGCCGTCGTCCGCGACGTCCGAGCCGCCGCTCCCGCCGAGTACGAAGTACGCGCCCACCGCGATCGCCGCCACGACGGCCACCGCGCCGATGATGAGACCGGTCTTCTTCTTGCCGCCGCCCGGAGCCGGCGGCATCGGGGCGCCGTACGGGGCCTGGCCGTGGGGCGGCTGCTGGCCGTACGGGGGCTGCTGGCCGTACGGCGGCGTCTGCGGCGGCACGCCCTGCGGAGCCTGCTGCGGGTAGCCGTACCCCGGCTGCGGCTGGGCGGGCTGCTGGGGGTAGCCGTAGCCGGGCTGGGGTGCCTGCGGCTGCTGGCCGTACGGACCCGGCTGGCCGTACGGTCCGGGCTGCTGGGGCTGCCCGCCGTACGGGCCCGGCTGGTTGTAGCTCATTACTGGGTTCCCCTCCAGATGTTTACGTGTTCCCGACATCCTGGCGCAGGCACCGGCAACGCACTGCATCGGGGTCACCACCGTTACAGAAGAATCGCGTTTCGGGACCACCCGGTGACACCCCTAAACTGAGCCCGTGACCGAGAACGCTCAGCAGCAGCCACCAGCGCCCAACACCGAACTGCCGACCCAGTACGCGCCGGCCGACGTAGAGGGGCCGCTGTACGAGCGCTGGGTAGAGCGGGGTTACTTCGAGGCGGACGCCAAGAGCGACAAGGCGCCGTACACCATCGTCATCCCGCCGCCGAACGTCACGGGCTCGCTCCACCTCGGACATGCCTTCGAGCACACGCTCATCGACGTCCTCACCCGCCGCAAGCGGATGCAGGGCTACGAGACGCTGTGGCAGCCCGGCATGGACCACGCCGGTATCGCCACCCAGAACGTCGTCGAGCGGGAGCTCGCGAAGGAGGGCAAGTCCCGGCACGACCTGGGCCGCGAGGCCTTCGTCGAGCGCGTCTGGCAGTGGAAGGCCGAGTCCGGCGGGCAGATCTCCGGCCAGATGCGGCGGCTCGGTGACGGCGTCGCGTGGTCGCGCCAGCGCTTCACCATGGACGAGGGGCTGTCCAGGGCCGTCCAGACCATCTTCAAGCGGCTCTACGACGACGAGCTGATCTACCGCGCCGAGCGCATCATCAACTGGTGCCCCCGGTGCCTGACCGCCATCTCGGACATCGAGGTCGAGTACCAGGACGACGACGGTGAGCTCGTCTCCATGAAGTACGGCGACGGGGACGACACCATCGTCGTCGCCACCACCCGCGCCGAGACCATGCTCGGTGACACCGCCGTCGCCGTTCACCCCGAGGACGAGCGGTACCGGCACCTGGTCGGCAAGCTCATCAAGCTGCCGCTGACCGACCGTTCCATCCCGGTCGTCGCGGACGAGCACGTCGACCCCGAGTTCGGCACCGGCGCCGTCAAGGTCACCCCGGCGCACGACCCGAACGACTTCGAGATCGGCCAGCGGCACGACCTGCCCGCCATCACGGTCATGGACGAGCACGCCGTCATCACCGCCCACGGCCCCTTCCAGGGCCTGGACCGGCTGGAGGCCCGCTCCGCCATCGTCGCCGCACTGCGCGCCGATGGCCGGATCGTCGCCGAGAAGCGGCCGTACGTCCACTCCGTCGGCCACTGCTCGCGCTGCAAGACCACCATCGAGCCGCGCCTGTCGATGCAGTGGTGGGTCAAGGTCGGCCCGCTCGCCAAGGCCGCCGGTGACGCGGTCCGCGAGGGCAAGGTCACCATCCACCCGCAGGAGATGGAGAAGCGGTACTTCGACTGGGTCGACAACCTCCACGACTGGTGCATCTCACGGCAGTTGTGGTGGGGCCACCGGATCCCGGTCTGGTACGGCCCGGACGGCGAGGTCGTCTGCGTCGGCCCCGACGAGGAGCCGCCGAGCGGTGAAGGCTGGCGCCAGGACTCCGACGTCCTCGACACCTGGTTCTCCTCCGGCCTGTGGCCCTTCTCCACCCTCGGCTGGCCCGAGCAGACCGAGTCGCTCGCGAAGTTCTACCCGAACTCCGTCCTGGTCACCGGCTACGACATCCTCTTCTTCTGGGTCGCCCGGATGATGATGTTCGGGCTGTACGCGATGGACGGCACCCCGCCGTTCCACACCATCGCGCTGCACGGCATGGTCCGTGACCAGAACGGCAAGAAGATGTCCAAGTCCTTCGGGAACGTCGTCAACCCGCTGGACTGGATGGACAAGTACGGCTCCGACGCCCTCCGCTTCACCCTCGCGCGCGGCGCCAACCCCGGTGTCGACGTCCCGATCGGCGAGGACTGGGTCCAGGGCTCCCGCAACTTCGCCAACAAGATCTGGAACGCCACGCGGTTCGCGCTGATGAACGGCGCGACGGTGGACGGCCCGCTGCCGGACCCGTCGAAGATGTCCTCGACGGACCGCTGGATCCTCTCCCGCCTGAACTCGGTGGTCGCCGAGGTCGACGCGTACTACGAGGACTACCAGTTCGCGAAGCTGTCCGACGCGCTGTTCCACTTCGCGTGGGACGAGGTGTTCGACTGGTACGTCGAGCTGTCAAAGACCACCTTCCAGGCGGGCGGCGAGGCGGCCGAGGTCAGCCAGCGGGTCCTGGGCGAGGTCCTGGACGTCACCCTGCGCCTGCTGCACCCGGTGGTCCCCTTCGTCACGGAGACGCTCTGGACCACGCTGACCGGCGGTGAGTCCGTCGTCATCGCCGAGTGGCCGAAGGACAGCGGCTTCCGTGACGCGGACGCCGAGCGGGAGATCGAGACGCTCCAGTCCGTCATCACCGAGGTCCGCCGCTTCCGCGCCGACCAGGGCCTCCAGCCCGGCCAGCGGGTCCCCGCCCGGCTGACCCTGGACGGCACGGCCCTCGCGTCGCACGAGCCCGCCATCCGCCAGCTGCTGCGCCTCCAGCCCGAGGGCGAGAACTTCGCGGCGACGGCGACGCTGCCGGTGGCGGGCGTTGAGGTCGCGCTGGACCTCTCCGGCGTGATCGACGTCGCGGCGGAGCGCAAGCGCCTCGCCAAGGACCTCGCCGCCGCGGAGAAGGAAAAGTCCCAGGCCACGGCCAAGCTCGGCAACGAGGCGTTCCTCGCCAAGGCGCCGGAACCGGTGGTCGAGAAGATCCGCGGGCGGCTGGCCAAGGCGGAGGAGGACATCGCCCGGATCCAGTCCCAGCTGGAGCGTTTGCCGCAGGCGTAGGCGTCCGTACGTCGGTGGAGGCCCCCGGTGCCCTGTAGGTGCCGGGGGCCTCCACGCCGTCAGGGGCGCGGGGAACTGCGCGACCAGCCACGTATAACCCGCACACGCAAGACTGCCCGAAACCACGCTGCGCGCCGCCCCTCCGTAGACTGGCCCCGTGAGTGAGCTCCCCCCGCGTGACACCAACGACCCCTCCGACCCCGGCGAGTCGTTCGACGAAATCATCGCCGCCGAGACCGACCGCGACCCCGACCTCGCGGTGATCGAGGCCGGCAGCCGCACCCTGCGCACCCAGGGCGGCCCGCCGCAGGCCGAGGCTCCTGCGCGCCCCGAGGACCCCGAGGTCGACAAGGCGCTGCGAGAGGTCGAGGCCGAGCTCGCGACCCGCTGGGGCGAGACCAAGCTGGAGCCGTCCGTCACACGCATCGCCGCGCTGATGGACGTACTGGGCGAGCCGCAGCGGTCGTACCCCTCGATCCACATCACGGGGACGAACGGCAAGACCTCCACCGCCCGCATGATCGAGGCCCTGCTGGGCGCCTTCGACCTGCGGACCGGGCGGTACACCTCGCCCCACGTGCAGTCCATCACCGAGCGGATCAGCCTCGACGGGGCGCCGATCCAGCCCGAGCGGTTCATCGAGACGTACCAGGACATCAAGCCGTACGTCGAGATGGTCGACGCTCAGCAGGAGTACCGGCTGTCGTTCTTCGAGGTGCTGACCGGCATGGCGTACGCCGCCTTCGCCGACGCGCCGGTCGACGTCGCCGTCGTCGAGGTGGGCATGGGCGGGAGCTGGGACGCCACCAACGTCATCGACGGTGATGTCGCCGTCGTGACGCCCATCGACCTCGATCACACCGACCGGCTCGGCGGGACCCCCGGCGAGATCGCCGGTGAGAAGGCCGGGATCATCAAGGCCGGCGCCACCGTGATCATGGCCCAGCAGCCCGTGGACGCCGCTCAGGTGCTGCTGAAGAAGGCCGTGGACGTCGACGCGACCGTGGCCCGGGAGGGGCTGGAGTTCGGGGTCGTGGCGCGGCAGGTCGCCGTCGGCGGGCAGTTGCTGACGCTGCGCGGGCTCGGCGGTGAGTACACCGAGGTGTATCTCCCGCTGCACGGCGCCCACCAGGCGCACAACGCCGCCGTCGCGCTCGCCGCCGTGGAGGCGTTCTTCGGCGTCGGCGCGCAGCGGCCCGAGCCGCTGAACATCGACACCGTGCGCAAGGCGTTCGCCGCCGTCGCCTCGCCGGGCCGGCTGGAGGTCGTACGGCGCTCGCCCACCGTCGTCCTGGACGCCGCGCACAACCCGGCGGGCGCCCGGGCCGCAGCCGAGGCGGTCGGTGAGGCCTTCCAGTTCAGCAGGCTCATCGGGGTCGTCGGCGCCAGCGGCGACAAGAACGTACGCGGGCTGCTGGAGGCTTTCGAGCCGGTGTTCGCGGAGGTCGTCGTCACGCAGAACGCCAGCCATCGCGCGATGGACGCCGACGAACTGGCGGGCATCGCCGTCGAGGTGTTCGGCGAGGAGCGGGTCCAGGTGGAGCCGCGGCTGCCGGACGCGCTGGAGGCGGCGATCACGCTGGCCGAGGAGGAGGGCGAGTTCGCGGGCGGCGGTGTGCTCGTCACCGGATCCGTCATCACCGTCGGCGAGGCCCGACTGCTCCTGGGGAGGGGCTGAATCCCACCATGCGTACGCTCTGTGCTTCCACCCTGATCGGCGAGTTCTTCGTCATCGGCTTCGCCGGACTGGTCGCGATGAAGGACCCGGACCTGTCGACGTCGACGGTCTGGACGGTCAGCGGCATCGCGATGTTCCTGTGCCTGGTGCTGTGCGGCCTGGTGACCCGGCCGGGCGGGGTGGCCCTGGGCTGGGCGCTGCAGATCGGACTCATTGCTTCCGGTTTCGTCGTCCCCACGATGTTCTTCCTGGGGGCGATGTTCGCCGCGCTGTGGTGGGCTTCCGTCCACTACGGCAGGAAGATCGACGAGGCCAAGGCCAGATTCGCCGCGCAGGCTGACACTGCGTGACTAGGGCCTGTCCGGCGGATCAGGCCGGCTGCAAGGAACGGCATCTTGTCAGCGCAGCTGAGCGGGGCCTGGTGCGTCCAGCTGCAAGGCGGAGGAGGGCGGCGACGCGGAGCGTCGGCAACCGACGACAACGCCGCAGATGGGCGTGCCAGGCCCCGCGACGCCGGCATGATCCGCCGGACAGGCCCTAAGGCCCGGAAGGGCCCTGTAGCCTCATCACCCCGCACACCGCGTGACCCGCGTGATCCAAGAAGGAGCCCCGTCGTGACCCAGCGCACCCTCGTCCTCCTCAAGCCCGACGCCGTCCGTCGCGGCCTGACCGGCGAGATCATCAGCCGCATCGAGCGCAAGGCCGGCTGGCAGATCACCGCGCTGGAGCTGCGCACCCTGGACCAGGACACCCTGGAGCAGCACTACGGCGAGCACAAGGGCAAGCCCTTCTACGAGCCGCTGGTGGAGTTCATGGCCTCCGGCCCGGTCGTGGCGATGATCGTCGAGGGCGAGCGGGTCATCGAGGGACTGCGCGCGCTGGCCGGCCCGACCGACCCGATCGCCGCCGCACCCGGTTCCATCCGCGGTGACTACGGCGTGATCGTGCGCGAGAACCTGATCCACGCCTCCGACTCCGAGGAGTCGGCCGAACGCGAGGTGAAGATCTTCTTCCCCGGCCGCGCCTGACGCGTCGCCGAAGAAGCGGAACGAGTTCACCGCGCGTCCTTCTGAGGGCTCGTCACCTTTTGCAAGCGCCTGACCTGGGACGGCCGACCATTTCCGGCCGTCCCCCGGCATATACGTGCCGATCGGGGGAACGAGTGCCCCCGATGGCCCGTCTCTGCAAGCGAGGCGGTGCGCCATCTGATGACAATGGCGAAGACCCTCGCGCAGTGTTCGGGAAGGCGCGTCTACGATGGAAGCCTTCACGTCACAGCACCCACCTTCGCCGACCTGAAAAGCCCTCAAAAGCTCCGTGGGAAGGCCAGACGAATCCTGATGGGGAACTCAATGTCGTTCATCGGCCGTGACATGGCTGTCGACCTCGGGACCGCCAACACGCTGGTGTACGTCAGGGGTCGCGGGATCGTACTCAACGAGCCGTCCGTCGTCGCGATCAACACCAACACCGGTGGCATCCTCGCGGTCGGTGCCGAAGCGAAGAAGATGATCGGGCGCACGCCCGGCAACATCGTTGCCGTACGTCCGCTGAAGGACGGCGTGATCGCCGACTTCGAGATCACCGAGCGGATGCTCCGCTACTTCATCCTGAAGATCCACAAGCGGCGGTATCTGGCTCGTCCGCGCGTCGTCGTCTGTGTGCCCTCGGGCATCACGGGCGTCGAGCGCCGTGCCGTCATCGAGGCGTCGTCCCAGGCCGGCGCCCGTCAGGTGCACATCATCGAGGAGCCCATGGCGGCCGCCATCGGCTCCGGCCTGCCGGTCCACGAGGCCACGGGCAACATGGTGGTGGACATCGGCGGCGGCACCACGGAGGTCGCGGTCATCTCCCTCGGCGGCATCGTCACCGCCCAGTCCATCCGCGTCGCGGGCGACGAGCTGGACAACGCGATCATCCAGCACATCAAGAAGGAGTACTCGCTCCTGCTGGGTGAGCGCACGGCCGAGCAGATCAAGATCACGATCGGTTCGGCGTACGACCTCGACACCGACGAGCACACCGAAATCCGCGGCCGGGACCTGGTCTCCGGGCTGCCCAAGACCGTCGTCATCTCGGCCGCCGAAGTGCGCAAGGCGATCGAGGAGCCCGTCAACGCGATCGTGGACGCGGTCAAGACGACGCTCGACAAGTGCCCGCCGGAGCTGTCCGGCGACATCATGGACCGCGGAATCGTTCTGACCGGCGGCGGTGCGCTGCTGCGCGGTCTGGACGAGCGGCTGCGCCGCGAGACCGGTATGCCGATCCACATCGCCGAGGACCCGCTGGACAGCGTGGCGCTCGGGTCCGGCAAGTGCGTCGAGGAGTTCGAGGCGCTCCAGCAGGTGCTGGACGCCCAGCCGCGCAGATGACGTAACGCTTCGATTCCGCCGTACGAGCCCATCCCCTCTCGTACGGCGGATCGTTGATATCGAGGCATAAGCTGCCACAAACAGCCCGTGGGATTCCGCCGTCCGGTTTCCTTCGGGCCGACCCGATTTCCCGGATTCCTATGAGGAAGGGCACGGCCGCCGCACGTGAGGGACACACGAGAGAGCCGGCTGCTTCTTGTGCTGCTGGTCGCCATCGCGTTCGCGTTGATCACGGTGGACATCCGCGGCGGGGAGGACTCACCGGTCGACGGTGCCCGCGGGGCCGCGGCCGCGGTCTTCGGCCCGGTCGAGAACGGTGTGTCGTCGGCGGTCGACCCGGTGGGCAACGCGATCGCCGCGATCCGTGACTCCGGCGAGCGGCACGACCGGATGGCCGAGTTGGAGCGGCAGAACGCGGCGCTGAAGGCGAAGCTCGGCAGCGACGACCGCAACCGCAGCCGGCTGAATCAGCTCAACAAGATGCTGAAGATCGCCGGCGAGGGCCAGTACGGCATCAAGGGCGCCGAGGTCATCGCGATAGGAGCGGCCCAGGGCTTCTCCTGGACCATCACCATCGACATCGGCGCCAACGACGGTGTCCAGCGCGACATGACCGTCCTCAACGGCGACGGCCTGGTCGGCCGCGTCACCACCGTCGGCCCGAACACCGCGACCGTGCTGCTGGCCAGCGACCCCGACTTCACCGTCGGGACCCGGATGGAAGGCAGCGACGAACTCGGCTTCGCCTCCGGCCAGGGCGACCGCCCGCTGCGCGTCGAACTCCTCAACGGCAAGGCCCAGATCAAGAAGGGCGACCGTCTGGTCACCTTCGGCTCGCAGGCCGACAAGCCGTTCGTGCCCGGCGTCCCGGTCGGCGTGGTCTCCCGCGTCGACCCCTCCGGCGGCGACCTGACCCGGACGCTGTACGTCACGCCGTTCGTCAGCTTCAGCAAGCTCGACATCGTCGGTGTGGTCGTCCAGACGCCCGAGAAGGACCCGCGTGACACGGTGCTGCCGGCCAAGCCCAAGCCGACTCCGACGCCCACCGTGACGGTGACCGTGACGCCGGGCGCGGAGAACGCGGAGAGCACGGAAAGCGCGGAAAGCGCGGAGAACTCCGGGGCGCCCACCGACGGCGAGTCCCAGCAAGAGGAAGACCAGTAGGGGGAGCTGTACCCATGCGCTTCAACCGGATCCTGCTCTCCTCCACCCTGGTCGTGGTCGCCCTGGTGCTCCAGGTGAGCGTCCTGGCCCGGCTGCACCTCCCGGGTGCCGTCCCCGACCTGGTGCTGCTCACCGTGCTGGCCTTCGCCCTCGTCTACGGCCATGTCGGCGGCGCCCTGATCGGCTTCGGCGCCGGACTCCTCGCCGACCTCGCCCCGCCCGCCGACCACGCCGCCGGCCGCTACGCGCTGGTGCTGTGCGTCATCGGCTATCTCGCGGGCCTGTTCAAGCCGGAGAACGGCCAGCTGAAGTCGGCCACCGGACCGATGGCCGTGGTGGTCGCCGCCGCGATCGGCAGCACCCTGCTGTACGCCGGGGTCGGCGCCCTCGTCGGCGACACCGCCGCCCGCCATGTCGGCCTGTCCGGCCTGCTGTTCACGGCTGCCCTGTACGACCTGCTGCTCGCCCCGTTCGTCGTCCCCGGCCTGATGGCGCTCGCCCGGCGCGCGGACAACAACCCGCTGGAGGCCAGCTCCTCGGCCAAGGCGACCGACATCTCCTCCGGCTGGCTCTCCTCCGGTACCGGACTGCGCATCGGCGGCCAGCGGGGCGGGCTCGGCGGGCTGAAGGTGAAGGCGGCCAGAGCGCGGGTGACGCGGGCCGGGCGCATCAAGGGGGTCAAGCGGCTGTGAACGCAGGGCAGTTCACCCGAACGGGGGAGCTCAGGCGGAACCCGGCCTCGTCGGCCGGCCGTTCATCACTCGTACCGGCACATTCGTACGCGCTCTGAGAGGGGGAGGCAGCCGCAGTGACCAACATTCCCGAGACCGGACGGACCCCACGGGTCCAGACCAGGCTCGTCGTCATCCAGGTACTCGTCCTCTCCCTCCTGGCCACCCTCGGCGGCCGCCTGTGGTACCTCCAGATCCGCGAGGGCGACGCCTACGCCAGTGAAGCTTCCGGCAACCATGTCCAGCAGGTCGTCCAGCCCGCCGTACGCGGCTCGATCCTGGACGCGCGCGGAGTGGCGCTCGCCGACAACGAGACACGCCTGGTGGTCTCCGCCTCCCGGACCGACCTGCTGAAGATGAAGGACGACGGCAAGGGCGTCCTGACCAAGCTCGCGGGTGTGCTGGGCATGACGCCCAAGGAGGTCATGGAGAAGGTGCGGCTGTGCGACGCCGAGACGCCGCAGCCGTGCTGGAACGGCTCGCCCTACCAGCCGATCCCCATCACCGACGAGGCCACCCCGCGCCAGGCCCTGCAGATCCGCGAGCGCGCCGAGGACTTCCCCGGCATCACCGCCGAGCCCCAGGCCGTCCGCCGCTACCCGAGCCCGGGCGCGGCCAACACCGCCCAGGTGCTGGGCTATCTTTCCCCGGTCACCGACCAGGAGATCCAGCAGGCCCAGGACTCCAACTCGCCCTATCTGCGCTCCGACATGGTCGGCCGCAGCGGCCTGGAGCGCGAGTACGACAAGGAACTGCGCGGCAAGGCCGGCGTCACCCGCTACGAGGTGGACAACCTCGGCCGGGTCATGGGCCAGGCCGAGTCGGACGCCGCCGAGCCCGGCTCCAACCTCGTCACCAGCATCGACGCGCGCGTGCAGCGGGTCGCCGAGTTCGAGCTGAACGAGGCGATGAAAGCCGCCCGCAAGGAGTGGGACCGCAACACCAACGAGCGGTACAAGGCCGACTCCGGCGCGGTGGTGGTGATGGAGGCCAAGACCGGCCGGATCGTCGCCATGGCGTCCAACCCGACCTACGACCCCAACGCCTGGGTCGGCGGCATCTCCGCCAAGGACTACGCCCAGCTCACCGGCAAGAAGTCCAACTACCCGCTGCTCAACCGGGCCATACAGGGTCAGGCGGCCCCCGGCTCGATCTTCAAGGTGGTCTCCACCGCGGCCGCCGTCCAGGCGGGCTACGCATTCGACGGCCGGTACAACTGCTCCAGCGCCTACTCGGTCGGCGGCCAGGTCTTCAAGAACTTCGAGTCCCAGAACCACGGCCCGATCAGCCTCGGCCGCGCCCTCGAGGTCTCCTGCGACACGGTCTTCTACGCGCTCGCGCACAGCGAGTGGAAGAAGGACGGCGGCATCAACCCCAAGGGCAAGCCGAAGGACTACTTCTACAAGACCGCCCACCAGTTCGGCCTCGGCAAGGAGACCGGCATCGACCTGCCCAACGAGGTCACCGGCCGTGTCCCCGACCGCGAGTGGAAGCAGCAGTACTGGGAGGCCAACAAGGACGCCTGGTGCAAGACCGGCAAGAAGGACGGGGACTACGTCCAGCGGATCGCCTACGAGAACTGCCTCGAAGGCAACAAGATGCGCGCCGGTGACGAGATCAACTACTCCATCGGCCAGGGTGACACGCTGGTGACGCCGATTCAGATGGCGACGATCTACGCGGCCATCTCCAACGGCGGCACGCTCTACGACCCGACGGTCGGCAAGGCGATCATCAGCCCCGACGGCAAGAAGGTCACCGAGATCAAGCCCGAGTCGCACGGCAGGCTGCCGGTCACGCAGCAGACGCTGGCCCAGATGGACGAGGCGCTGGAGGGTGTCGCCACCCGGGGTACGGCGGCCTGGCGGTTCGCGGACGTCGGCTGGCCGCAGGACAAGATCCCGATGCACGCCAAGACCGGTACGGCGGAGGTCTACGGCAAGCAGACGACCTCGTGGTTCGCGACCTACACCGACGACTACGCGATCGTGATGACGATCTCGCAGGGTGGTACGGGTTCGGGGGCCTCGGGTCCGGCCGTGCGCAACATCTACGACGCGCTGTACGGCGTCTCCGACGACGGCACCATCAATAAGAAGAACGCCCTGCTGCCCACCCCGCAGAAGAGCCTGCCGAAGATCCAGGCCGACGGCTCGATCACCGCGCCGAAGATCTCCAAGGACCCGGCGAAGGAGCAGCAGGCCAGCCAGAAGGCCCCGGAGGACGAGAGCGGGCAGGTGCAGACGGCGGCGACCGCGCAGACGCCGACCGGCGGCAATCGGGACACGCGCCGGCGGCAGCGTCGCCGGGGCCGTGGGGGTCGCGGGGGCCGCCGGGGGACGCTCAGCCGAAGGATGCTCACATGACGGGCGCGAACAGCTTCCAGGTCTCCGGATACGGCCCCGAACGCGCGGGCTGGACCCGGCTGTTCGCCCGTGACTCGATGGCCCGGCGGCTCGACTGGCCGATACTGCTGTCGGCCCTGGCGCTGTCCCTGATGGGCGCGGTGCTGGTGTACTCGGCGACCCGCAACCGCACCGAGATCAACCAGGGCGACCCGTACTACTTCCTGGTGCGGCACCTGCTGAACACCGGCATCGGCTTCGCGCTGATGATCGGCACGGTCTGGCTCGGCCACCGCACCCTGCGCGGCGCGGTCCCGATCCTGTACGGGGCGTCGGTCTTCCTGGTGCTGCTGGTGCTGACCCCGCTCGGCACCACGGTCAACGGCGCCCACTCGTGGATCGCGGTGGGCGGCGGGTTCTCGCTGCAGCCGTCGGAGTTCGTGAAGGTCACGATCATCCTCGGCATGGCGATGCTGCTGGCGGCCCGGGTGGACGCGGGCGACAAGCAGTACCCCGACCATCGCACGGTCATGCAGGCGCTCGGCCTGGCCACGGTCCCGATGCTGATCGTGATGCTCATGCCCGACCTCGGATCGGTCATGGTGATGGTGGTGATCGTGCTGGGCGTACTGCTCGCGTCCGGCGCGTCGAACCGCTGGGTGTTCGGGCTGCTGAGCGCGGGCGCCATAGGAGCCATCGCCGTGTGGCAGCTGCACATCCTCGACGAGTACCAGATCAACCGCTTCGCCGCGTTCGCCAACCCGGACCTCGACCCGGCGGGCGTCGGCTACAACACCAACCAGGCGCGCATCGCCATCGGTTCGGGCGGGCTGACCGGGTCGGGCCTGTTCCAGGGCTCGCAGACCACCGGCCAGTTCGTGCCGGAGCAGCAGACGGACTTCGTGTTCACCGTCGCGGGCGAGGAACTCGGCTTCATCGGCGGCGGGCTGATCATCCTGCTGCTGGGCGTGGTGCTGTGGCGGGCCTGCCGGATCGCGCTGGAGACGACCGAGCTGTACGGCACGATCGTCGCGGCCGGGATCGTGGCCTGGTTCGCCTTCCAGTCCTTCGAGAACATCGGGATGACCCTGGGGATCATGCCGGTCACCGGTCTGCCGCTGCCGTTCGTGTCCTACGGCGGGTCGTCGATGTTCGCGGTCTGGGTGGCGGTCGGGCTGTTGCAGTCGATCCGGGTGCAGAGACCCATGTCGGCGTGAGGTTTGTCGCGTATTAACCTCTTGGTCACCCTGCCGCCGCATCCCGACTCCCACTAGATTCGGTTCATGGCGGATACGAAGCGTGAGATCGAGCGCAAGTACGAGTCCGACGACAGCGGGCTGCCCGACCTGACCGGCGTCGCCGGAGTGGCGGCCGTCCTCGACCAGGGCGTCGCCGAACTGGACGCCACCTACTACGACACCGTCGACGAGCGCCTGGCAGCCTCCTCGATCACCCTGCGCCGCCGCACCGGCGGCACGGACGCCGGATGGCATCTGAAGTTCCCGGTGGCGACCGGAGTGCGGGACGAGATCAGCGCCCCGCTGTCCGACAAGCTGCCGTCCGACCTGGGCGCGCTCGTCCGCTCCCGGGTGCGCGACGAGGAGCTGGCGCCCGTGGTGCGGCTGCGGTCGACGCGCGACATCCGCCATCTGGTGGACGTCGACGGGCACCTGCTCGCCGAGGTCAGCGTGGACGCCGTGCGGGCCGAGCGGCTCAGCGGCGGGGGGCCGAAGGCCGAGTGGACCGAGATCGAGGTGGAACTCGCCGACGGCGGCGATCCGGCGTTCCTCGACAAGGTCGACAAGCGGCTGCGCAAGGCCGGGGTACGGCCCGCCGAGTCGCCCTCGAAGCTGGCCCGGGCGCTGGCCGAGACCCGCGGGAAGAGGCAGCAGCCCCGGAAGGCGGACCGGGCCGAGCCGGTCACCGCCGGTGACCATGTGCTGGCGTATGTGCGGGCCCAGCGGGACGCGATCGTCGAGCTCGATCCGGCCGTGCGCCGGGACGTGGAGGACTCCGTGCACCGTATGCGGGTCGCCACCCGTCGGATGCGCGGCACCTTCAAGACGTACCGCAAGATCCTCGACCGGGCCGTCACCGACCCGATCGGCGCCGAGCTGAAGTGGCTGGCGGGCGAGCTGGGCGCGGGCCGTGACCAGGAGGTGCTGGCCGAGCGGATCAGCGCCGTCGTCGAGGAACTGCCGCCCGGCCTGGTCACCGGGCCGGTCCACGACCGGCTGCGCACCTGGTCGAAGGCGCGGGGCGGCGACTCACGACGGCAGATCATCGGCGTACTCGACGGTGAGCGCTATCTCGCGCTGCTGACCTCGCTCGACGCCCTGCTCGCCGACCCGCCGCTGCGCCGGGCGGCGGCCGGGAAACCGGCGAAGTCGCTCTCCATGGCCGTCGACGAGGCCTACGGCGTGCTGGCCGGGCTGGTCGAGCACGCCCTCGACACCCCGCCCGGGCGCGACCGTGACGTGGCGATCCACGAGGCGCGCAAGAAGGCCAAGCGGGCACGGTACGCGGCGGAGGCCGCGACCCCCGCGCTCGGCAAGCCGGCGTCGCAGCTGGTGGCGTCGCTGAAGGACCTCCAGACCCTGCTCGGAGAGCACCAGGACAGCGTGATGAGCCGGGAGGCGCTGCAGGAACTGGCCGAGCAGGCGCATGCTGCCGGGGAGAACGCATTCACCTACGGCCTGCTGTACGGCAGGGAGGAGCAGCGGGCGGCCGCGGTGGAGGCGGCGTTGCCGGGAGTGTGGCAAGCGATGAAGATCTCGGCCGGGAGCTGAGCGTACGGACAGGGGTCCCGGCCGCGTTACGCTTGATGGTCACCCCTGTCAGCTCACGAAAGTCCCGCGATGTCTGTCGAGTCTGCTGAGTCGGTGTTTCCGCATCTCGAAGCCCTGCTCCCGCATGTGCAGAAGCCGATCCAGTACGTCGGTGGAGAACTCAACTCCACCGTCAAGGACTGGGACGCCTGTGATGTCCGCTGGGCGCTCATGTACCCGGACGCCTACGAGGTGGGGCTGCCCAACCAGGGCGTCATGATCCTCTACGAGGTCCTCAACGAGCGCGCGGGCGTCCTCGCCGAGCGGACCTACAGCGTGTGGCCGGACCTGGAGGCGCTGATGCGGGAGCACGGCGTCCCGCAGTTCACCGTGGACAGCCACCGCCCGGTGAAGGCGTTCGACGTGCTCGGCGTCAGCTTCTCCACGGAGCTGGGCTACACGAACCTGCTGACCGCGCTGGACCTGTCGGACATCCCGCTTCAGGCCAAGGACCGCACCGTCGACGACCCGATCGTCCTGGCCGGCGGCCACGCGGCCTTCAACCCCGAGCCGATCGCCGACTTCATCGACTGCGCGGTGATCGGCGACGGCGAGCAGGCCGTCCTTGAGATCACCGACATCATCCGCGCCTGGAAGGCCGAGGGCCGCCCGGGCGGCCGCGAGGAGCTGCTGTTCCGCCTGGCCAAGACCGGCGGGGTGTACGTCCCCGGCTTCTACGACGTGGAGTACCTGCCGGACGGCCGGATCGGCCGTGTCGTACCCAACAAGTCGGGTGTGCCGTGGCGGGTGTCGAAGCACACGGTCATGGACCTGGACGAGTGGCCTTACCCCAAGCAGCCGCTGGTCCCCCTGGCCGAGACGGTCCACGAGCGCATGTCGGTCGAGATCTTCCGCGGCTGCACACGCGGCTGCCGCTTCTGCCAGGCGGGCATGATCACCCGCCCGGTGCGCGAGCGGTCGATCACCGGCATCGGCGACATGGTCGAGAAGGGCCTGAAGGCGACGGGCTTCGAGGAGGTCGGCCTGCTGTCGCTGTCGAGCGCCGACCACAGCGAGATCGGCGACATCGCCAAGGGCCTGGCGGACCGCTACGAGGACGACAAGATCGGCCTCTCCCTCCCCTCCACCCGCGTCGACGCCTTCAACATCGACCTGGCGAACGAGCTGACGCGCAACGGCCGCCGCTCCGGCCTGACCTTCGCCCCCGAGGGCGGCTCGGAGCGCATCCGCAAGGTCATCAACAAGATGGTGTCGGAAGAGGACCTGATCCGGACGGTCGCGACGGCGTACGGCAACGGCTGGCGGCAGGTGAAGCTGTACTTCATGTGCGGTCTGCCGACCGAGACCGACGACGACGTGCTCCAGATCGCCGACATGGCGACGCGTGTCATCCAGAAGGGCCGCGAGGTCTCCGGCTCCAACGACATCCGCTGCACGGTGTCGATCGGCGGCTTCGTCCCGAAGCCCCACACTCCGTTCCAGTGGGCCCCGCAGCTCTCCGCCGAGGAGACGGACGCGCGCCTCGCCAAGCTCCGGGACAAGATCCGCGGCGACAAGAAGTACGGCCGCTCCATCGGCTTCCGCTACCACGACGGCAAGCCCGGCATCGTCGAGGGCCTGCTCTCCCGCGGTGACCGCCGGATCGGCGCGGTCATCCGCGCGGTGTACGAGGACGGCGGCCGCTTCGACGGCTGGCGCGAGCACTTCTCCTACGACCGCTGGATGAGCTGCGCGGAGAAGGAGCTGGCCCAGTTCGGCGTCGACGTCGACTGGTACACCACCCGCGAGCGGACCTACGAGGAGGTCCTGCCTTGGGACCACCTCGACTCCGGGCTCGACAAGGACTGGCTCTGGGAGGACTGGCAGGACGCCCTCGACGAGACCGAGGTCGAGGACTGCCGCTGGACGCCGTGCTTCGACTGCGGTGTGTGTCCTCAGATGGATACGGCTATACAAATTGGCCCCACCGGCAAGAAGCTGCTCCCGCTCACGGTCAAGAAGTAGCCGTGACCAGCGGCGATGCCATCCAGCGGATGGCTGAAGCGCTTGCCGACGTACCCGAGGCGGACCGCATCGAAGCCCTGCGAGGGCTCGGCGCGAAGGAGCGCGAGCAGGCTCCCCGCCCTGAGCGGCGCACGCCGCTTCCCGCCCCTCGGCAGGACTCGGGCATCGTCTCGGCGGTCGAGTGGGTGTAGGGCGTAGAGAGGCGTTCGGACGATCCTGTCCGGGCGCCTCTCGGCGTTCCAGAGGCCCGGTTTATGCGACAACGCGCATAGTCGCGTTTCCGCATAGACGGCACATCGGCCTCGCTCGTACGGTCGTGGCGACCGGCCCGCAGAGGGCTCGCAAGAGGGGGGTTCAGCATGGCGCGCGAAGAACTCACACGGCTCACCGGCAACACCAACGGAGGCAACTGTGGACAGGGTGACTGCCCGAACGTCTACCGCACCGCCTCCGGCTCGTTCGTTGTCCAGGGTGACGTGTCCACCGCCTTCACCCCGTCTGCCGGGGAAGGGCTCGTGGAGATCCCCGAGGAAGTCCTGAGGGAGGCCGTCCGTGCTCTTGGATGGTGAAGCCTGGGCGGACAGGTTCAAGACGTTCCAGACCGAAGCCTGGCGGCTGGAGACCCTGCCGCAGTACCTCGTACCGCAGGAAGCGGAAGAGTTCGCCGCCTTCAAGGCGGGGGCCCGCTTCCCCGGACCGTATGAGGACGCGTGGACGGCCATGGTCCGCACCCGCAACGTGGGCCGCGTCCACATCGTCACCCGGCCCCTCACGGACTACCTGCGGTTCGAGTTCGAGCGGTACTACCAGCACCAGGCCCCGGCGGGGGAAGACATCCGCATCCTCGACATCACCGACCGGCCGAACCCGCTCCCCGACGTCCAGGACTTCTGGATGTTCGACCGCTCGACGGTCGTCCTCATGAAGTACGAGGCCGACGGTACGCAGATCGAGCGGGAGCTGTACGAGGGCGACCCCGCCCCGTTCCTCGAATACCAGCGCATCGCCGTCGCGGAATCGGTCCCGTTCCTGGAGTACGTGACCGAGTGACGTTCGAGCCCGAGCAGCTCGGCCAGTCCTCCCAGGAACTCGCCGTGACACTGCGCAAGCTGCGGAAGCAGGCCGGTCTCTCCGGGGACCGGCTTGCCGCGCGCTGCAACATGTCGCAGTCGAAGGTGAGCCGGATCGAGAGCGGGAAGGTCCGCCCGTCCCTGGTGGACATAGAGCGCATCCTCAGGGCCTTGGACGCCCCGCCGGCCCTGGCCGCCGAGGTGTCCGCGCTGGCCCGCATCGCCGCTACGGAGTGGCAGGGCGCACGGTCGATGCGGCGGAAGGGCCTGGACAAGAAACAGCTTGAGCTGGCCGGACTCGAAGCGTCTTCGACGGAGTTCCGCTTCTTCCTGCTCTCGATGCTCACGGCCTTGCTCTCCACCCCGGAGTACATCAGGGCCAGCCTCGCTCACATCCCCGGAGACCACAGCAGGGCCGTGGCAAGGAAGCTGGAGCGGCAGGAGGTCCTGTACGACCGCCGGAAGAAGTTCACCTTCATCGTCACCGAGCAGGCGGCGCGCTCTCCGTTCGTCTCCCCGGATGCCATGGCTGTCCAGCTCGACCGGCTGGCTTCGCTGACCCACCTGCCGAACGTGCGCCTTGGCGTGCTCCCGATCGAGACGCGCCTGCCGGGGTGTCCGCTGAACACGTTCACCGTGTACGACGAGCGGTTGGCCACGGTGGAGACGACAGCCGGTGTGATGGTGTTCCGCGACCCGAGAGACGTCCGGATGTACCTCGATGAATTCGCCGGTTACGACGAGCGCGCCCTCTTCGGCGAAGCCGCGCGGGAACGGCTGGCCGAGTGGGCGACGGCGTTCCGTTCCTGATCTTTAGTCCAGTACGCGACTGAACCTCGAATCGCTCCCGGTCAGTGGGCAAGGATGCCGTGCCATCGGAGAACGCACGGGAGGCGTACGAGATGAGCAGCGAGCAGACCACCATGTCGGGACCGGTACACCTGTCTCTTCCGTCTCCACCTCCGGATCCCGTGGCGGGTTGTCGTGAGTGCCTCGGCTTCGCGGTCGGCAGAGCGAACGCCACCTCTGTGGGCGACTACTCGAAGGCTTTGGATGCGAACGTGGCCCTCCGTGCCCACCTGCGGAGCAAGCACGGGGGACGCTGATGGCGCGTGCCACCCTTCGGTTCGTGGCTCATCGGATCACGCAGCATCCGGACACGGACGTGACCTTTGAGGCGGAGTGCCTGCACTGCAAGTGTAAGGCGGAGCCGTCGACGGACAGTGCGGCGGTCGACGTCGAGTGCATGAGTCACACCGGCCTGAGCAACCACCGCGGCTTCCGGCGGATCTGTACGTCGTTTGCCATGGTGGTGCGGGCCGAACAAGACAGACCCCCGGCGCACTGAGGGACGGCAAGCAACACAGACCAGAGGTGTGCTGGAAGGGGCACGGCGTGAGCGACATGCGCCCCTGTGCTGGCCCCCGTCGACTGCCCCCATGGGTGTCGCGCAGGGGCCAGCATCGTTGCAGCCGTCGGACAGTGTTGTACGTCCACGCACGACAACGGCTCCCGGCGTAGAGCCGGGGGCCTGTCTGAACGGCTGTGCGCCTGTCTCAGGCGCTCTCTCCCAGGTGCCGGTACAGCGTGGCTCGGGAGACGCCGAGGGCCTTGGCGATGGCGCTGACGCTCTCGCCCTTGGCCTTCCTGGCGCGGGCCACGGTCAGTACGTCCTCGTCCACCACAGACGGCCGGCCGCCGGTACGGCCCTGCGCCTTGGCCGCTTCCAGTCCGGCCCGCGTGCGGTCCTTGATGAGCGACCGCTCGAACTCCGCCATGGCGGCGATGATCTGGAAGAACAGGCGTCCGTCGGCCGACGTGGTGTCGACAGAGGAGAGCGCACCGTCGAGCACGCGGAAACCTATGCCGCGCTCGCGCAGGCCGTCGACGATGGACACGAGGTCGATGAGCGACCGGCCAAGCCGGTCAAGCTTCCACACGCACAGGACGTCGCCCGGTCGGGCGTAGTCCAGTACGGCCGTCAGTTCCGGCCGGTCGGTGTTCTTCCCACTGGCCTTGTCCTCGAAGATGCGGGCACACCCTGCGGCCCTCAGCGCGTCGCGCTGCAACTGCGCTTCCTGGTCGTCGGTGGAGACGCGTGCGTAACCGATGAGCTGGCCAGTGATCGTGTTCGTCGCCATGGCGCGGACTGTCTCAGAACTCGTCTCAAAAAATCAAGTCCGAGGCGGGCGTTTCGAGACGGGTTTTGAACAGGGTTGCGCCCCGTGAGGGGCGCGCTGCCAGTCGTCTCACAAACCTTGGTTTTTGAGACCTGTCTCGTCGTTACGCTTCGCAGCGAAGCTACGCTCCCGCGCATGCCCAACGATCTCGGTTACACCTGTTCATGCTGCGGCGAGTACCACGCGGAACTTCCGATGGGCTACAGCGCCACGGCCCCAGACGTCTGGGACGCAAGCTTCGAAGGCCGACCCGACAGTCTGCTCTCCTCGGACCAGTGCGTCATCAAGGCCCAGCACTACTTCATCAAGGGCTTGATCGAGATACCCGTCATCGGCAGTGACGAGGTGTTCTCGTGGGGAGTCTGGGTTTCCCTCAGTCGAGACAACTTCTCCCGGGCCGCCGACATGTGGAACACGCCCGGCCGCGAAGACGAGAAGCCGTACTTCGGCTGGCTGACTACCGAGCTGCCGATCTACTCGCCCGGCACCACCAACCTGAAGACGAACGCTCACACCCGCCCGGTCGGCCAGCGCCCTTTCATCGAGCTCGAACCCACCGATCATCCCCTTGCGGTCGAGCAGCGCACAGGCATCAGTCTCGACCGCGTCCGTGAGATCGCCGAAACCGTCCTCCACGGCAACGGCGAGGACCGCTGACCGAGACGGCTGAGCACGTCGATGGCGAAGGGGTGGGGGATGACCCCCTGAGCACAATGAGGCGGACCGCCATGTCTTAGCAGCCAAGATTCCGCCACGGTTTCAGGGTCCGTCTGTCCTGCCCGCCGACTGCCCCGGCGGGGCGTATGACCTGGTCACAGCCTTGCTCTGACTCGCGCACGACGGCGGAAGCCTGCAAGGAACAGGGCCTTACGGCTGAGACAGTGGGGTGCGGTAGCGCCCCACGGGTCTTGCTGGCCTGCTCCTGTCGGCCCCTTCCGGGGCCGCACTGTTGTTGAGCGCTGAGACCGTGGCGGCCGGTAGGCCGCCCCTGCCGCTTCTCTCTTCGCCGTTGCCCTGCTCCTGTGGGGCGCTGCCGCGCCCCCTGCTTTCCTTGCCGTTGGTCCTCGTGGCCTTCCTCAGTTGGCCCCGACAGGTGCCGCGCTGCACTGGAGCCAAATAGATTAGAGAGCACGCGAACGTTTCCGCAGGTCGGGTGCCGTGCCGGTATACGCCAGACGTGCTCTGACTACACGTACCGCGTGTGCTCACCGGTCCTGATGGAGTCGGCAGGGGACCGGTGCACCCTTGCCCTTCTGGAACAGGTGGGGAGGAAGGACGAGGCAGGCGGCCCCGGAACGGGGCGACACAAGGTCAGTTCCTTGGCGCGGGCCACCGCGTTGCGGGTGCTCTGGTCGGACAGTGGCTTGCCGTTCTTGCCCAGCAGGGTGGCCAGCCGGCCGGGCCCGAAGGCCGCGTGTCCTTGCCGGTCTGCCCAACCGATGGCGGCGAAGTGGACGCGGTAGGCGAGAGGGTGCCCGGGGTGCTGCGCCATGCGCCGGTACTCGTGCTGGGAGACACCACCCCACGGACGGTTGTGGCCGAAGCTGATCGTCACCGGCTACCCCCTCCCTGCGGGGAGCGGCTGCACTCGTGCGCTTCGTTGTCGACAAGAGGCGACGCGCAGACCTCACAGGTCCAGACGACTTCGATCGTGATGTTCAAGGGCTGGCGACTCCTGGCGGTGGCCGAGGGCAGCACGGAGCCGCGCCTCGGCGTTGGGTGGAAGTCGCGCAGTACCGTCCTGCGCTTCGGGATGTCCTCGACGTCCCTGCGAGCCCCTCGGGATCGCGGCCCCTCACGGAGTGGCCAGCTCTACCGCCGCTGAACGGCGGGAGCTACGGTGTCCGCTCCCAGAAGGAGCGGGAGAGTCTTCCTATCCGGAGCCCGGGCCGGCCGTCAAGCCCGAACACCTCCGGGCCTGGCTGGCTGAGCCGCCCGGAGATGTCTGTTCCTGGTCCCTCGTTAGAGCCTTGCGGCGAAGTCGTCGCCCTTGATCACCAGGCGTTCGCGTACGTCGCGCGGGATCTTGAGTCGCAGGTGTACGGACGGGGCTCGCACTCCCTGCACCTTCGTACGGGTCACCTCGCATGTGACGCCCACGCGGCGCAGGTCCTCAGCCATGGCCTCCATGCCGCCCGCTTCCCACATCTCCCGGAAAGTCTTGCCGTTGTGCACGAGGACCCAACGGTCTTGCGTGGTCTCGGGATCGATGGCGTTCAACTCTTCCGTGAGCTGGTCGAGCGTCTTCTCCGCTCGCTCGCGAGTGAAGCGCGTCTTCGAGAAGCGGCCCTCTGGTTCGAGTTCCGCCATGTAATAGGAGATGGCATCTTCGAGCCGCTTCACTTCGGCGCGCGCCTCGGCTCCCTTCGCGTACTCCCGGACCTGGACGGGAAAGTTGCCGAGGACGCGCAGCACGTCGCCCACGAGGATGTCGTACACGTCCTGCGGGTTGGGTGCGCCGAGTCCGCCGCCCTTGCACTTGCCGCAGCGCAGGTAGGTGTAGCTCCGGCCGTTGCTCATGTTCTTCTGCACGGTCATGTTGGTCGAGCAGTCGACGCAGATCAGTACGCCGAGGAACTGCGTCGCTCCGCCCGCCTGCCGGGTGGGCTGGTTCTTGCCCCGGCGATCGAGTGCCGCTTGCAGGGTCTCGAACTCCTCCTCGGTGAAGATCGGGGGGCCGACCCGTATCGGCTTCCCGTCGTTGCCGAGGACGAGCCTGCTCCGTCGCTTGCCGCCCTGCTTGTTCTCCTCGACCCGGTAGCCCATGAGCGCGGGGTTACGAAGGCGGCGAAGGAGAGTCGACGTGGTGAGTCCCGACGACATGAGCCCGGAGCGGACGAGACAGAGGGCCATACGCCGGGCGGAGACGCCCCGGAGTGCCATGCGCCGGGCCCAGTGCAGTGCCTTGTGGGCGCTCGGCTCGATGGTGAGCGCCGGCTTGCCGTCCACCTTCGTCGTGACGTAGCCGTAGGTCGGCTTGCCGACGAGCCATGAGTCCTGAGTGCGTGCGTAGTCCCACAACGACGTCACGCGGGTCGACGTGTTCGCCGCCTCGATCTCCGCGATGCCGCCGATGAGCGTGACCATGATCCGGCCCACGGTCGTGCTGAGGTCGATCGCGTCGTTCTTCGACACGAGGTTCTTCCCGTACCGCTCGCACCACTCGATCATCGTGGACAGGTCCGTCATGCGACGGATGAAGCGGTCGAGCTTCCAGAAGAGCAGAGCATCGAACTCGGGGGCCCGGTTGTTGAGCCACTCGCCGAGCTCCTTCCGCTTCCACGGCGGAACCTTCGTCGCCGACACGTTGAGATCGGACGCGACGCCGACGACGCGGTACCCCTTCTCTCTGGCCAGGAGACGCAGGTCGAGTTCCTGCCGTACCGGCGATGTCGTGTCTTCCGTAAGTACGGACAGGCGGACGGAGAGGAGTGCGCGCGGAGCGTCCTCGGGGAGCAGAGCCTCCGCCCGCTTCAGGTCCTCCAGGAGAGCCAGGTCCGAGGCGGTCCACTCGCTCTCGATGTCGTACGTCTTCATGGCCGCGGAGCGTACGGGCTAGATGTTGAGCTGTCTTGTTATGGCCGCAGATGGATACCCACATCCAGGTCGGCCCGACGGGCAAGAAGCTGCTGCCGCTGAGCGTGGTGAACGGGGCGGGCGGCGGTCGCTGATGTCAGGGCGGTGGCAGTAGGGGGCCGAGGGGGCCCAGGTCGAGGTTGAGGTCCTCCATGGTGAGGTCGTAGCGGCGGCACAGTTCCGTCATCCGGTCATGGAGGATCATCAGCGTCAGGCCCAGCCGCTCCTCCTGCTCCTCGGTGAGGTTGCCCTGGTCGACGCGGTGCAGGGCCTGGCGTTCCATGAGCTGGCGGAGCAGTTCGACGATCGTCAGCACGAGCTTGACCAGGTCGCGCTCCACCGTCTCCGGGTTGGTACGCAGGCGGCGGGCGACCGTCGAGCGGCCGTCCTCGTCGCCCAGGGGCGGCGGCATCTCGTCCGGCCGGGCGGGGAGGAGGGCGAACGCACGTGCGGCGGCGTCGGCCACCTCCTCCAGGCGGTCGGAGCGCGGGCGGTCAGCGGGGTTCGTCAAGGGTCAGCTCCCATTGCTGTTCATGAACGGCGACGATCACCGCGCGCAGCGAGATCCTGACCAGGTCGATGTCCGCGATCGACAGGACGATGTCGCCGGTGAGCACCGCGCCGCCGCTCAGCAGCCGGTCGAGCAGGTCGATCAGGGCCACTTGGCGCTGGGCGAGCGGGGGGTCCTCGTACGCGGTCACGGTTGACGCGCTCCCTCCGGGGCGGCCTGGGGCTCCGGTGCGTGGGGCTCTGGTGCCTGGGTCTCCGGTGCCTGGGCGAAGGAGTACGGCACCCAGGGGCCGGTGACCTCGACTCGTACGCCCGTCAGTCCCTCGGCGGCCCGCAGGACCCGTGCGCGGAACTCCTCGGCGTGGCGGAGCGGGACGAGATAGGCGTCGTTCGCGATGTTCTCCCCGGCACCGCCGGCCAGCCGGCCCTGCTGCGGCCGGTGCCGGGCGCGTGCCACGGCGAGGTCTCCGACCTGTCCCTCGATACGGCGGACCGCCTCTGCGGCGGACGACCAGGCGTCCTCGCGCGCGTGCCGCTGACTCCGGCGTTGCCGCAGGTAGGCGCGGCCGGGGTCGGGTTCGTCCGCGGTGTCGGGCGGGGGCGGCCGATCGGGCGGGGCGGACGTGTCGGCGTAGACCTTCACGCCCCACTCGACATGGTCGGCGAGCCGGTCCAGCAGCGCGGTGAGGGTCTTCTCGCGTTCGCCGAGCATGTCGCGGACCCGGGTGTCGTCGAGGTACACCGTCGCCAGTCGCAGGGGAAGCACCGTGGTGTGCGCGCCCAATGTCTCGACGACGTGGTGGTGGGCCCGGGCCACGGTCTCCAGCCAGTCCAGGTCCTCCAGGTGCGCCTTGAGGGCCGCCTCGGAGAAGTCCGAGCGGGGGACCGGGCTGACGGCCGCCGCCATGTCGCCGTGGTGCACCAGCGTGACGGGCGCGTCCGCGACCCCGCGGACGCCGGTAAGTACGTCCTGCTCCAGGGCGGCGACGGTGCGCACCACGCCGTACACATAGCTGAGCTGGTCGTCCATGGCGTCTCAACTCCGGCCGTGGTCGTCGTCCTCGGCGGTCCTGTGCTTCCTGCGCCTCGGCTCCGCGCCGGGCTCGCGCTCGATCTGCTTGCGCAGTTTCCTGACCTCTTCGCGCAGCCGGGCGTTCTGTTCCTCCAGCTCGCGGGTGCCGTCGGCGCGGGAGGACAGGGCCGGGTCGCGCTCCCACCAGTCGATGCCGATCTCCTTGGCCTTGTCCACCGAGGCGACCAGCAGGCGGAGCCGGATGGTGAGCAGTTCGATGTCCAGCAGGTCGATCTTGATGTCGCCGACGATGACGATGCCCTTGTCGAGCACGCGCTCAAGTATGTCGGCGAGGTTCGCACTGGTTCCCTGGCCGTACGGCTGAAGCGTCCGCGCCGGGGAGGGGCCGGCGGATAGGGGCTCGGTCACGGCGTCCTCGACCTCGTTCCTGGGAGCGGCTCGGCGCCGTCGGCTACCTGCGGCGCCGACGGCTCTCGGCCGTGGGTTCCTCTTCGTCGCGGTCCTCGGGCTCTTCGTCCTCCTCGCCGTAGTCGTCGTATTCGTCCTCGTCGTCGTACTCGTCTTCGTCCTCGGACGCGGATTTGGATGCGGACGGGGATTTGGACGCGGACGGTGATGTGGCTTCGGCTTCGTCCTCCTCCCTCTCGTCGTACCGGTCCTCCGGCTGCTCGTCCTCGTACTCGTCGTACTCGTCCTCGGCCTCCTCCTCACGGGGCCGCTCCTTCTCCTCCTCCGCACGGGCCTCGCGGCGCTCCTCCTCGCGGGGCCGCTCCTTCTCCTCCTCCGCACGGGCCTCGCGGCGCT
>NZ_BJND01000073.1 GCF_006539505.1 Streptomyces spinoverrucosus | reverse complement strand
TGAGTGGGGTTCGGTGCGGTGCCGTCGGAGCTGCCTGAGTGGGGTTCGGTGCGGTGCCGTCGGAGCTGCCTGAGTGGGGTTCGGTGCGGTGCCGTTGCGAGCCGCCTGAGTGGGGTCCGGTGCGGTGCCGTTGCGAGCCGCCTGAGCGGGTTCGGGTGGTCCGTCGCCTGCTTGCGGGGGTCCCAGCGTCCCGGGGGCGGCGCAGCGCGCCTGGCGTGACGCCCCCGGGACCTAGAGGGACGTTGCGTCAGGTCACCGGGGCCTTGGCGCGGAGCACGTTCAGGAATTCGCGCATCCACGCGGGGTGGTCCGGCCAGGCGCGGGACGAGACCAGGGTGCCGTCGACGACCGCCTCGGTGTCCTTGAAGGTGGCGCCGGCCGCCTGCATGTCGAGTTCCAGCGCGGGGTACGCGGTGACGCGGCGGCCGCGGAGGCTGTCGATCGCGGCGGTGAGGAGGGGGCCGTGGCAGATCTGGGCCACGGGTTTGTCGGAGTCGAAGAAGGACTTGAGGATCTTGCGGAGTTCGGGGTCGTTGCGGAGGTACTCCGGGGCGCGGCCGCCGGGGATGACCACGGCGGCGTACTGGCCGGGGTCGACCTCCGAGAAGGCGAGATCGGCCGGCCAGGTGTAGCCGGGCTTCTCGGTGTAGGTGTCGAAACCGGGCTCGAAGTCATGGACGACGAACTGCAGCATCTTGCGGGTGGGGGCGGCGATATGGACCTCGTAGCCCTCCTCGCGAAGGCGCTGGTAGGGGTAGAGGACTTCGAGGGACTCTGCGGCGTCGCCCGTGAGGACAAGGATCTTGGCGGTCATGGGGGTTGCTCCCCTTTGAGGTGGCTTTGTGAGTGCTTTGGGTTCCACTGCCAACGTGCCTCGGGGGTGCGGCCTTGCCTAGGGGACGCGCCGGTTTTCCGGATGCCGCTGTGTCGGATCCGAGTCGGATACGAGCCGGATGCGAGCCGGATACGACGCATCCCGCTTCCCCGCCCCTGTGCAGACTGTCAAAGTTCCACCCCCGGATTTGTACACATACGGCTCATGACGGGCCCCCCGTAAGGAGCGATAGCCTTGTGGCGTGATCAGCGCGATAGTTCGCGGGGGCCTCGGTGTCCCTGCCCTGCGCCCGGGGAGCATGGGAGACATCCGTGTCCGGGCGGCAGTCGCTGATCCTCGCGGGCGGGGCGGGGCTTTCGAGGGCTCCGCGGTGCCGCGCACACCCCGGGAGCGGACGCCGTCGAGAGCAGCGTCACACTCCCCGGGCGTGTGGGATATGGCCGATAACCCCCCGCTCATCTCACCTTGCGGCATAGCGTCGAAACGGACCGGACACCCCGCGTCACGGCGTCGCGTCGGAAGGCCGGAGACAGTACTTCCTTCTACGTCACGCAACGGCGCGCGACAGGAGCCAGAGGACAATGCAGACCAAGCTGGACGAAGCCAAGGCCGAGCTGCTCGATCGGGCCGCCCGGGTAGCTGAGAACAGCCCGGTCGGGGGGCACCTACCGACTGGGACGACGGAACACGGCACCCCGGACCGGGCCGCCGTGCTCGCGTTCCTCCAGCGCTACTACCTGCACACCGCCCCGGAGGACCTCACCGACCGCGACCCGGTCGACGTCTTCGGAGCCGCCTACTCCCACTACCGACTGGCCGAGAACCGCCCCCAGGGCACGGCGAACGTCCGGGTGCACACCCCGACGGTCGAGGAGAACGGCTGGACGTGCAGCCACTCCGTCGTCGAGGTCGTCACCGACGACATGCCCTTCCTGGTCGACTCCGTCACCAACGAGCTGACCCGGCAGGGCCGCGGCATCCACGTCGTCATCCACCCGCAGATGGTGGTGCGCCGTGATGTCACCGGCAGGCTCATTGAGGTGCTCACCACCCCGCCCACCGGTGTCCTCCCGCACGACGCCCACGTCGAGTCCTGGATCCACGTCGAGATCGACCGCGAGACCGACCGCTCGGACCTGAAGCAGATCACCGCCGATCTGCTGCGCGTCCTGTCCGACGCCCGCGAGGCCGTCGAGGACTGGGGCAAGATGCGGGACGCGGCGCTGCGCATCGCCGAGGGCCTGCCCGATGAGCCCATCGCCGGCGATCTGCCGCAGCAGGAGATCGAGGAGGCCCGCGAGCTGCTGCGCTGGCTGGCCGCCGATCACTTCACGTTCCTCGGCTTCCGCGAGTACGAGCTGCGCGACGACGACTCCCTCGCCGCCGTCCCCGGCACCGGCCTCGGCATACTGCGTGCGGACCCGCACCACGAGGCCGGCGAGAGCCACCCGGTCAGCCCGTCCTTCGAGCGGCTGCCCGCCGACGCCCGCGCCAAGGCCCGGGAGCACAAGCTGCTCGTGCTGACCAAGGCGAACAGCCGGGCGACCGTGCACCGGCCGTCGTACCTGGACTACATCGGCGTCAAGAAGTTCGACGAGCAGGGCAACGTCGTGGGCGAGCGGCGCTTCCTGGGCCTGTTCTCCTCCGCCGCCTACACCGAGTCCGTCCGCCGGGTTCCTGTCATCCGCCGCAAGGTCGACGAGGTGCTGGCCCGCGCCGGGTTCTCGCCCAACAGCCACGACGGGCGCGATCTGCTGCAGATCCTGGAGACGTACCCGCGCGACGAGCTGTTCCAGACCCCGGTCGACGAGCTGCAGGCCATCGTCACCTCCGTGCTGTATCTGCAGGAGCGGCGCCGGCTGCGGCTCTACCTGCGCCAGGACGAGTACGGCCGCTACTACTCGGCCCTCGTCTACCTCCCCCGCGACCGCTACACCACCGGCGTCCGGCTCAGGATCATCGACATCCTGAAGGAGGAACTGGGCGGCATCAGCGTCGACTTCACCGCCTGGAACACCGAGTCGATCCTCTCCCGGCTGCACTTCGTGGTGCGTGTCCCGCAGGGCACCGAGCTGCCGCAGTTGTCCGACTCCGACAAGGAGCGCATCGAGGCCCGCCTGGTCGAGGCCGCCCGCTCCTGGATGGACGGATTCGCCGAGGCGCTCAACGCCGAGGTCGGCGAGGAGCGCGCCGCCGAGATGCTGCGCAGCTACCACAACGCCTTCCCCGAGGGCTACAAGGCCGACCACACCCCGCGCGCGGCGGTCGCCGACCTGGGCCATCTCGAACGGCTCGACCAGGACAAAGACTTCGCGCTCAGCCTGTACGAGCCGGTGGGCGCCGGCCCCGACGAGCGCCGCTTCAAGATCTACCGCAAGGGCGACTCCGTCTCCCTGTCCCGCGTGCTGCCGGTGCTCAACCGGCTCGGCGTCGAGGTGATGGACGAGCGGCCGTACGAACTGCGCTGCGCCGACCGCAGCGTCGCCTGGATCTACGACTTCGGCCTGCGCATGCCCAAGGCGAACGGCACCGACTACCTCGGCGACGACGCCCGTGAGCGGTTCCAGGAGGCGTTCGCCGCCAGCTGGACCGGCAAGGCGGAGAACGACGGCTTCAACGCCCTCGTGCTGAGCGCCGGGCTGACCTGGCGGCAGGCGATGGTGCTGCGGGCGTACGCGAAGTACCTGCGCCAGGCGGGGTCGACTTTCAGCCAGGACTACATGGAGGACACCCTCCGCAACAACGTCCACACCACCCGGCTGCTCGTCTCCCTGTTCGAGGCGCGGATGTCGCCGGACCGGCAGCGCGCCGGGCGCGAGATCGTCGACGCCCTGCTGGAGGAGCTGGACGCCGCCCTCGACCAGGTCGCGAGCCTCGACGAGGACCGGATCCTGCGGTCCTTCCTCACCGTCATCAAGGCCACCCTGCGCACGAACTTCTTCCAGGAGGCGCGGGGCGGCAAGCCGCACGCGTACGTGTCGATGAAGTTCGACCCGCAGGCCATCCCGGACCTGCCGGCACCGCGCCCGGCGTACGAGATCTGGGTGTACTCGCCGCGCGTCGAGGGCGTCCACCTGCGCTTCGGCAAGGTCGCCCGCGGTGGCCTGCGCTGGTCCGACCGCCGCGAGGACTTCCGTACCGAGATCCTCGGCCTGGTCAAGGCGCAGATGGTGAAGAACACCGTCATCGTGCCGGTCGGCGCCAAGGGCGGCTTTGTCGCCAAGCAGCTGCCGGACCCGTCCGTGGACCGGGACGCATGGCTGGCGGAGGGCATCGCCAGCTACAAGACGTTCATCTCGGCGCTGCTGGACATCACCGACAACATGGTCGCGGGCGAGGTCGTCCCGCCGCCGGACGTCGTCCGGCACGACGAGGACGACACGTACCTGGTGGTCGCCGCCGACAAGGGCACGGCGACGTTCTCGGACATCGCCAACGAGGTGGCCGAGTCGTACAACTTCTGGCTCGGCGACGCCTTCGCCTCCGGCGGCAGCGCGGGCTACGACCACAAGGGCATGGGCATTACCGCGCGCGGCGCCTGGGAGTCGGTCAAGCGGCACTTCAGGGAGCTGGGCGTCGACACGCAGACCGAGGACTTCACGGTCGTCGGCATCGGTGACATGTCGGGTGACGTGTTCGGCAACGGCATGCTGCTCAGCGAGCACATCCGGCTGGTCGCCGCCTTCGACCACCGGCACATCTTCATCGACCCGGACCCGGACGCGGCGACCTCGTACGCGGAGCGCCGCCGCCTGTTCGAGCTGCCGCGCTCGTCGTGGGCCGACTACAACACCGACCTGCTGTCGGCGGGCGGCGGCGTCTTCCCCCGCAGCGCCAAGGCCATCCCGGTCAACGCGCACATCCGCGCCGCCCTCGGCATCGAGGACAAGGTCGCCAAGCTGACCCCGGCCGACCTGATGCGGGCGATCCTCAAGGCGCCGGTGGACCTGCTGTGGAACGGCGGCATCGGTACGTACGTCAAGTCGTCCGTCGAGTCCCACACCGACGTCGGCGACAAGGCCAACGACCCCATCCGCGTCGACGGCTCCGACCTGCGCGTCAAGGTCGTCGGCGAGGGCGGCAACCTGGGCCTGACCCAGCTCGGCCGGATCGAGTTCGCGCACCACGGCGGCAAGGTCAACACCGACGCCATCGACAACAGCGCGGGCGTGGACACCTCCGACCACGAGGTGAACATCAAGATCCTGCTCAACAGCCTGGTCGCGGACGGCGACATGACCGTCAAGCAGCGCAACAAGCTGCTCGCCGAGATGACCGACGAGGTCGGCAGCCTGGTGCTGCGCAACAACTACGCGCAGAACACGGCCATCGCCAACGCCCTCGCCCAGTCCAAGGACATGCTCCACGCCCAGCAGCGCTTCCTGCGCCATCTGGTGCGCGAGGGCCACCTCGACAGGGCGCTGGAGTTCCTGCCGACCGACCGCCAGATCCGCGAGCGGCTCGGCCAGGGCCAGGGCCTGACCAGCCCGGAGACGGCGGTCCTGCTGGCGTACACGAAGATCACGGTCGCCGAGGAGCTGCTGCACACCTCGCTGCCGGACGACGCGTACCTGCGCGAACTGCTGCACTGCTACTTCCCGGCCGCGCTGCGCGAGCAGTTCCCCGAGCACATCGACAGCCACCCGCTGCGGCGCGAGATCACCACGACCGTGCTGGTCAACGACACGGTCAACACGGGCGGTACGACGTATCTGCACCGGCTGCGCGAGGAGACCGGCGCCTCGCTGGAGGAGATCGTCCGGGCGCAGACCGCGGCCCGCGCGATCTTCCGCCAGGCGCCGGTGTGGGACGGGGTGGAGGCGCTCGACAACAAGGTCGAGGCCGTCGTCCAGACCCGTATCCGACTGCACTCGCGGCGGCTCGTCGAGCGCGGCACGCGCTGGCTGCTCAACAACAGGCCGCAGCCGCTCCAGCTCGCCGAGACGGTCGACTTCTTCGCCGAGCGGGTCGAACAGGTGTGGGCGCAGCTGCCCAAGCTGCTGCGCGGCGCGGACCTGGAGTGGTGGCAGAAGATCTACGACGAGCTGAGCGCCGCCGGTGTCCCGGACGAACTCGCCACCCCGGTGGCCGGTTTCTCCTCCGCCTTCCCGACGCTCGACATCGTCTCGGTGGCCGACCGCATGGGCAGGGAGCCGATGGATGTCGCCGAGGTCTACTACGACCTCGCCGACCGTCTGACCATCACCCAGCTGATGGACCGCATCAGCGCCCTGCCCCGCACCGACCGCTGGCAGTCGATGGCCCGCGCGGCGATCCGCGAGGACCTGTACGCCGCCCACGCGGCCGTCACGTCGGACGTCCTGGCCGTGGGCAACGGCTCGGCGACGCCGGAGCAGCGGTTCAAGGTGTGGGAGCAGAAGAACGCGGCGCTGCTGGGGCGGGCACGGACGACGCTGG
Source organism: Streptomyces spinoverrucosus (assembly GCF_006539505.1). Taxonomy (GTDB): domain Bacteria; phylum Actinomycetota; class Actinomycetes; order Streptomycetales; family Streptomycetaceae; genus Streptomyces; species Streptomyces spinoverrucosus. Next base: position 38,816 of record NZ_BJND01000073.1, on the reverse strand, counting down.
AGGAGATTCAGAGCTCCGAATCGTTCGACCTGGCGAACCTGTCGGTGGCGATGCGGACGATGCGCACCCTGCTGCGGGCGCACTCGTAAGCCTCGGTACAGGCTCAGTACGACAGTGAGGGCGCCCCGGGCCGGAAACGGCTCGGGGCGCCCTCGTGCGTGCAGCGTGGGTCAGGACGGCTGAGCCACCTTCGGCGCCGGCTTGGGCTTGGGCTTCGGCTTGTTGTCCCCGGTGAAGGCCTCGTACGCCTTCATGACCTCCTCCGTGGGCCCGTCCATGCGCAGCTCACCGCGTTCCAGCCACAGCACCCGGTCGCAGGTGTCGCGGATGGACTTGTTGTTGTGGCTGACCAGGAAGACCGTGCCGGCCTGCTGGCGCAGCTCGCGGATACGGGCCTCGGAGCGCTTCTGGAAGGAGCGGTCGCCGGTGGCGAGGGCCTCGTCGATGAGCAGGACGTCGTGGTCCTTGGCGGCGGCGATGGAGAAGCGCAGCCGGGCGGCCATGCCGGAGGAGTACGTCCGCATGGGCAGCGTGATGAAGTCGCCCTTCTCGTTGATGCCGGAGAACTCGACGATCTCCTGGTAGCGCTCCTTGACCTGCTCGCGGCTCATGCCCATCGCCAGGCCGCCGAGGTGGACGTTGCGCTCACCGGTGAGGTCGCTCATCAGGGCGGCGTTGACGCCGAGGAGGGACGGCTGGCCACCCGTGTAGATCCGGCCGTTCTCCACGGGGAGCAGGCCAGCAACGGCTTTGAGCAGGGTCGACTTGCCGGAGCCGTTGGTGCCGATCAGGCCGATGGCCTCGCCCTTGTACGCGACGAAGGAGACGTCCCGGACGGCGTGCACGGTGCGCACGCCGGCCGCCTTCTCGGCGTGCCCCCGGCGCAGCATGCGGTTGAGGGCGGCGGTGGCGGAGCCGCGGCCGGCGCCGGTGCCGTTGACGCGGTAGACGATGTCGACGTGGTCGGCGATGACGGTGGGGATCGGGTCGTTCGGGTTCTCAGCCACGGCCGTACGTCTCCTCAGCCTTCCAGAAGTAGATGAAGCCGCCGACGCCGGCGAGCAGGGCCCAGCCCGTGGCGAGCATCCAGACGTGGTCGGGCAGCTGGCTCGCGTGGAAGCTGTCGATCAGCGCGAAGCGCATCAGGTCGATGTAGACGGCGGCGGGGTTGGCCTGGAGCACCGGACCGACCCAGCCGGGCAGGCTGTTGTGCTGGCTGAGCAGGTGGTCGATGCTCCACATCACGCCGGAGACGTACATCCAGGTGCGCAGCACGAACGGCATCAGCTGGGCGATGTCCGGCGTCTTGGCGCCCAGCCGGGCCATGATCATGGACACGCCCGCGTTGAACGTGAACTGCAGGATCAGGGCCGGGATCGCCAGCACCCAGGACGCGGCGACCGGAACGCCGAAGACCAGCAGGATGACGACCAGGGCCGCCATCGAGAACAGCAGCTGCTGGAGCTGCTGGAGGCAGAAGGAGATCGGCAGGGCCGCGCGGGGGAAGTGCAGGGCGCGGACGAGGCCGAGGTTGCCGGAGATGGCGCGGGTGCCGGCCAGGATCGAGCTCTGCGTGAAGGTCCAGATGAACACGCCCGTGACCAGGAACGGGACGTAGTCCGGCACGCCCTTCTTGGTCTGCAGCAGCACGCCGAAGATCAGGTAGTAGACGGCCGCGTTCAGCAGCGGGGTCATCACCTGCCAGACCTGGCCGAGCTTCGCCTGGCTGTACTGGGCGGTGAGCTTGGCCGTCGCGAACGCCGTGATGAAGTGGCGGCGCGCCCACAGCTGGCGGACGTACTGGGGCAGGGAGGGGCGGGCGCCGCTGACCGTGAGGCCGTGGCGGGCGGCGAGGGCCGCGAGGTCGTCGTCGGCCGGGGTGGTGGGGCGGGCCGTCGTCTGGGGCGGTGTGTCGAGGACCTGGCTCACATCCGCTGCTTTCGGTCGGGGGGTGGAGGTGCGGCGCGGCCCGGGCAAGCGTCGTCCGGCGTTTTCTCACGCGTTTCTTCACGTCTTCTTACGTCGGGACGGGACCGTATCGTCGCAACGTGAGCGTAGGCCTTGTGAACGTCGGAACGCAACCGTTTCGTCGTAACGCCCTATGCTGGTCCGCATGACGACGAACGCCGACGGGCACCAGCCGCGCCCGCGCCGCCGGGCCCCCGCGGGGGCGGCTGTGCTGCGGGCGGATGTGACGGAAGCCATCCGGGCCGCCGTCTTCGAGGAGCTCGCGGCCGTCGGCTATGCGCGGATGTCGATCGAGGGCATCGCCCGCCGGGCCGGGGTCGGCAAGACCGCGGTGTACCGGCGCTGGCGCTCCAAGCTGCACCTGGTGCTGGACGTCGTGTCGGCGATCGCCGTGCAGGGCCTGCCCGCGCCGGACACCGGCTCCCTGGAGTCCGACCTGCGGCTTCTCTACGAGGTGACGTCCCGCGCGCTGCGGCACCCCGTGGCCTCGCAGATCCTCCCCGACCTCCAGGCGGAGGCGGCCCGCAACCCCGAGATCGCCGACGCCGTCCAGAAGGCGTTGCGCGAGGGGCAGGAGGGCGTCGCCAGCAAGATCGTGGCGGCGGCGGAACAGCGCGGGGAGGTCGGTTCGGGCTACGACCACGACCTCGCCCTCGACCTCATCTCGGGGCCGCTGTACTGGCGCTCGGTGGTGATCCGCAGCCCGAAGCTGCCGAAGGGGTACCTGGCGTCGTTGGCACGGTCGACTGCGGCGGCGCTCAAGGCGCTGTAGGGGTTGTAGGGGCTGGGTGGCTTTAGGGGCTGTAGCCGGGGCGCCTAGCCGTTGAGCCGCCGGGCCAGTTCCGCCAGGTCCGGGGTTCGCAACACCCGCTCGTCGAAGCCGGGCAGTGGCACGTGCAGGGTGTCGGTCCAGCGGGCGGGGATCGCGTCCACGCCGTACACCGCCCCGGCGAGCCCGCCCGTCACGGCCGCGACGGTGTCCGTGTCGCCGCCGAGGTCGATCGCGGCGCGCACGGCGTCCTCGTACGACGACGTGGTCCGTACGGCCCACAGGGCGGAGCCGAGACAGGGCCACACCGCACCGTTGAACTCGGTCGCCAGGTCGGGATGCCAGCCCGGGTCGAGTACGACGGCGTACCGCTCCCGGTGCCCGGGGTGGACGAGCGCGAGCGTCTCCGGTACGGCCCTCAGCGGGTCGCCACCGTCCAGCGCGACCCGCACCAGCTCGTGGAAGACCGCCGTGCCCTCCCACGCCGCCCGGTCGCCGTGCGTGAGGGCGGCCAGACGGCGGGCGGCGTCCATGGTGGCGTCCCGGCCGTGGGCCGCGAAGTACACGGCGGAGGTGGTGGCCCGCATCAGCGAACCGTTGCCCGCGGCCCGCTGGTTCACCTGGAAGTGCAGCGCGGCGGCCGTGTCCCAGGGATCGCCGCTGCTCAGCACGGCCTCGGTCTGCAGGCCGATGTCCTTGGGCCCGGCGGCGGCCCACCGCTGGAACCGGCGGAAGACGTCCGGCAGATCCAGGCCGCCCCGCTCCAGCAGAGACTCCCCGACGAGTACGGCCATCTGCGTGTCGTCGGTCGCCTCGCCCGGGTCCCAGCCGCCGCCCCCGCACATCTCACCGCCCTGCCCGGGTCGGGGGAAGCGGACGGAGAACGCCCCTTCGGGCCCGAACTCGAAGGGCGCCCCCAGGGCGTCGCCGACGGCCGAGCCGACGACGGCACCAAGCGCACGGGTCAGGCGGTGGGGTTCGGCTGGGCGGTGGGCATCGGTGGGGCGCTGGGGGTCGGTCGGGCCCTGGGAGTCGGTGGGGCGCTGAGGGTCGGTTGGGCGGTGGGGCTCGGTCGGGCGGTGGGAGTCGGTCGGGCCCTGGGAGTCGGTGGGGTGGTGCGCACCGGTCGGCCGGTGGGAGTCGGCCAGTCCCTGGGGGCCGGTGGGGCGCTGGGGCTCGGCCAGGCCCTGGGAGTTGGCGAGGTCCTGAGAGTCGGTGGGGCGGTGGGCACCGGTCGGCCGCTGGGAGTCGGCCAGGCCGTGGGCATCGGTCGAGCAGTGAGCACCGGTCGGGCGGTGAGCGTCGGTCAGGCGCTGGGAACCGGTCAGGCGCTCGGAGTCGGTCGGGCGGTGAGCGTCAGTCCGGCGCTCGGAGTCGGTCCGGCGCTCGGACCCGGTCAGGCGCTCGGAGTCGGTCCGGCCGTGGGCATCGGTCACCCGCCGCACGCTAGTCCAGTGCCGCCCTCGGATGCCTCCGCACGCTAGTCCAGCGCCGCCCTCGGATGCCTCCGCACGCTAGTCCAGCACCGCCCCCGGATGCCTCCGCACCCACCCCTCCCACGCCGAAGCGATCATGTCCTGGACGTCGTACCGGGCCTTCCATCCCAGCTCCGGGGTGATGCGGTCGGCGGAGGCGACGACGCGGGCGGGGTCTCCGGGGCGGCGTGGGGTGACGATTGCGGGGCGGTGGTGGCCGGTGACCGTGTTGATGCGGTCGATCATGTCGCGGACCGAGACGCCCTCGCCGCGGCCGATGTTGAGGGTGAGGTCGCGGCCGGGGGCGGCCCGCAGGGCGCGGGCGACCGCCACATGGGCCTCGGCCAGGTCGACCACGTGGATGTAGTCGCGGATGCAGGTGCCATCGGGGGTCGGGTAGTCGTCGCCGAAGATGCGCGGGGGCGCGCCCTCGGTGAGTTTCTCGAAGACCATGGGGATGAGGTTGAAGACGCCCACGTCCGCCAGCTCCGGGCTCGCCGTGCCCGCCACGTTGAAGTAGCGCAGGGACGCCGTGGCCAGGCCGGTCGCCCGGCCCGTCGCCCGGACCAGCCACTCGCCGGCCAGCTTCGTCTCGCCGTACGGGCTCATCGGCACGCACGGCGTCTCCTCCGTGACCAGGTCCACGTCCGGCATGCCGTACACGGCCGCGGAGGAGGAGAAGACGAACGACGGGACCCGCGCCGTCGTGACCGCTTCGAGCAGGATCCGCAGGCCCTCGACGTTCTCCCGGTAGTAGTGCAGCGGGCGGTCCACGGACTCGCCGACCTGCTTCTTCGCCGCCAGGTGAACGACCCCGGTGACCTGGTGATCCGCCAGCACCCGGCCCAGCAGCCCGCCGTCCAGCGTCGAGCCGACCACCAGGGGGACGCCGTCCGGGACGCGCTCGGCGAGGCCGGTGGACAGGTCGTCGTACACGACCGCCCGCTCGCCCGCCTCGGTCATCGCCCGCACCACGTGCGCCCCGATGTATCCCGCGCCGCCGGTGATCAGCCAGGTCATGTGCGGTCGTCCCCTCGTCCGTTGCCCTGTGAGCCGTTCCCTGTGAGCCGTCCGCCTCAAAGCGAAGTCGCCTCACAGTGAATTCGCCTCACAGTGAAGCAGGTGACGGGGCCCCCGCCTCGCGATCGTCGCTCCTCGTACGACCGTCGGCACAGGTGGCATCGGTTCCGGGCACGGACACCGTCGTGCGCCACAGACGGGTGAACGACAGGACGGCCGCCGCCGCCAGCAGTCCGTTGCGTACGACCATCAGCGCGCAGCCGGTCCAGGTGCTGTGCACGACCTCCGCGTACAGCCCGGGATACGCGACCGCGCTGACCGCCGTCGCCGCCACCAGCAGCACCGCCACCGGGCGTTGCGTGGTGTGCCGGGAGGTGAGGCACACGGCCGCCAGGCCGAGCAGCCACACCATGTACTGCGGGCTGATCATCCGGCTGGTGACGGTGAACAGCAGCACCGCGGTGAGGGCCGCGTCGTACGGCACCGCCTCACCGAAGGCGTCCGCCCGCGCCCTGAGCCGCCACAGCAGGAGGAGGGCGAAGGCGACGGCCGTGAGCGCGAGCGACGCCGCCGCCACGGCAGAGACGTACGGGCCGGTGAACTCCATCGCCCCGTACTGGTACTTCACCTCGCCCGGCCAGCCCACATGCGTCGCGAGGCCGAGCAGAGTGCCGCCGAACGACTCGATCTGCACGCCCCGCTCACCCTGGTGGAGCAGGAAGGCGAGGGGATTGTTGAACAACACGCACAGGAGCAGCAGTACGGCCGTCCCGGACACCGCCGCCCACCCCCACGCCGACCTGCTGACCCGCCCCTTCGGCGTACCCAGCAGCACCAGGGCCGGCCACACCTTCACCAGCGCCCCCAGTGCCGCGAACACACCGCACGCGCGCGTGGAGCGGCCCAGCGTCAACAGGGAGATGACGGCAAGGGCCGTGACCTGCACGTCGTAGCGCGCGAGCGGGATGTGCAGCAGCAGGGGGAGCGCGAGGATCCAGAGGGCGGCACCGAGGAGCGTGCGGCCGGGGCGGGTCCCCGCGCGGGTCAGCGCCAGGGCGATCACGGCATCGGCGACGAGCGTGAGAGCGACGAACGCCCGGAAGTACGTCAGGCCCGGAAGCAGCGCGGGGGAGAGCAGCACGGGGCCCGCGCCCGGCGGGTACTGCCACAGCGGGTCGTCGGCCGGGAAGGCGCCCTGGGCGAGCGCCTCGTACCAGCGGTGATAGGTGACCCACACCTCGCGCGCCACGGCCCCATGGCCCAGCAGGGGCTGTGAGTTGTGGGCGAGCAGCCACAGCATCAGGGCCCGGGTGAGGAGCCAGGCGGTGGCGAGAGCGAGAGGGTGACGTCTCATCACCGGCGGATCGTAAGCCGCAGGAGGGTCGTATCAGCGCCGATACGCCGTCAATCACCTGCATTCGTCAGAAAATAGTACAAACTGGCCCTGTGGTGAACGGGGAACCGGAAACGAAAGGAACCGGCCGGGTCGGCGTCGCGGTCGTCGCGATGCCCGCGTTCGTCATGCTCGGCATCGGGCTGTGGGGCCTCGACCGGGGCGGGATGTGGCGCGACGAGGCCGTCACCTTCCAGGTCGCCCGGCGCTCGTTACCGGAGATCTGGCGGCTGCTGCACAGCGTGGACGCCGTGCACGGCCTGTACTACCTGCTCATGCACCCCGTCCTCGCCCTCCGCGCCGACGAGGTCGTCCTGCGCCTGCCGTCGGTGTGTGCGGCTGCCCTCACCGCGGGTCTGGTCGCGGCCCTCGGTGCCAGGCTGGCCCGGCCGCGCGTCGGCCTCTGGGCGGGGTTGCTGTACGCGGTGACACCCATGGCGGGCCACTTCGCCCAGGAGGGCCGCTCGTACGCACTCGTCGCCGCCTGCGCGGCCGGCGCGACGCTGCTGCTGGTGCGGGCGGTCGCGGGGGCCGCCTGGTGGCCGTACGGGCTCGTCGTCGCTGTCACCTGCCTGCTGCACGAACTGGCCGTGCTCGTGCTCCTCGCCCACGCGCTGACATTGGCCCACGCGCGCGTGCCGCGTGCCGTATGGGGGCGGTGGGCGCGCGCGGCAGTGGGCGCGGTGCTGGTGCTGGTGCCGCTGATCGTCGTCTCGTGGACGCAGGCCGAGCAGGTGGCATGGCTGCCGGTGCCCCGCATGGGCAGCGTGGAGCGGCTGCTGCGGTCGTTCACGGGGGCGGAGGGTGAGGTCTTCTGGGCGTACGTCATTCTGATCGCCGCCGCTCTGTGGCCGGGGCGGGGGCGTGCGACGCTCCCCAGGAGGCGCCCGTCCCTCGTCGGCGTCGCCCTGCCCCTGATGACCGTGCCGCCGCTCACGCTGATCGCGGTGTCGCAGATCAAGCCGATGTACGACGACCGGTACGTGCTGTACGCGCTCGCCGGGGCACCGCTGCTGGCCGCCGCCGGGGCCGACCGGCTGCTCCGGGGCGTCGGGCGCTCCCCCCTGGCCACCGTCACCGGCGTCCTCGCGGTGGGGCTGGCGTTCGCCCACCAGTTCCCCCTGCACCGCCAGGAACGCACGCCCTCCGTGCGCGCCGACAACCTCTCCACCGTCTCCGCCGACGCCGCGCGCGAGCTGAGCCCCGGCGACCCGGTGCTGTTCGTGCCGGCCATCGGGCGGCGGGCCGCGCTGGCCTACCCGGAGGCGTTCCGGGGCGTGTGGGACGTGGCGCTCGGGGTGCCCGCGCCGGAGTCCGGGACGCTGTACGGGGAGGAGGTCCACGCCGCCGAACTGCGCCGCAGGCTCGCCGGGCTGGACCAGCTGTGGGTGGTGGCCGAGCTGTACGCGCGGCGGGCGCGCTGGGTCCCCCGGGATCCGGCCGAGCGCGTGAAGCTCACCGTGGTGGCGGAGCAGTTCGTGCCGTACGAGCCGCGGCAGGAGTTCGTACGCGGGGGTGCGACGCTTCGGCTCTACGTCCGCAGGGCGGGGGCTGCGAGCCCCACGGCGCTCACGGCGAGCGTATGGGGCGTACGGGGCGGCGCCGGAAGCCCGGCGTCGACGGGGAGTGCGCCGGGTGCCGCCGTGGGCCCGGCGTCGACGGGACGCATGACGGAGGCCACGCGCAGCAGGCTCGACCCCGCCGGACGCCCCGTACCGGCCACCGGCACCCCCGGCCTCACCGCGGCTCCGCAGCCGCCGCCCCTGCTTCCGCCCCAGCCGCCGCCTCCGCCTGCGCCGCCGCGTCGAGCGCCGTCGTGAGCTCGTCGAGGCGGGCCCGCAGCTCGCGGATCTCGTCGACGTCGAACCCGGTCGCCGCCATGATCCGGCGCGGCACCTGAAGTGCCCGCTCGCGCAGCGCGACGCCCTCCTCGGTCAGCCGCACCTCCACCGAGCGCTCGTCGCGCACGCTGCGCTCCCGGCGTATCAGACCGGCCGCCTCCAGCCGCTTGAGCAGCGGCGACAGCGTGCCGGAGTCGAGGCGCAGCTGCTCGCCCAGCTTCTTCACCGGCAGGTCGCCGTGCTCCCACAGCACGAGCATCACCAGGTACTGCGGGTAGGTGAGCCCGAGGTCCTTGAGGAGCACGCGGTAGACCCCGCCGAAGGCGCGCGAGGCCGCGTTCAGGGAGAAGCAGATCTGCTGGTCGAGGCGGAGCCAGTCCGCTGTGGGCGTGGTCGTCATGCGCCCAGGGTAGCTCGTGCCCGCCATTTAGTTGTGCGCAATTGAATTGTGTGCTCTACTTTCTGTTGTCAGGCTGGCCGGACAGGCCGCCGGTACATGACTTGAGAGGGATGGTTTCTCCATGGACGCGCTCTACACCGCCGTCGCCACCGCCACCCACGGCCGCGATGGTCGTGCCGTCTCCTCCGACGGCAAGATCGACCTCAAGCTGGCCCCGCCGGTGGAGCTGGGCGGCAACGGCCAGGGCACCAACCCCGAGCAGCTCTTCGCCGCCGGGTACGCGGCCTGCTTCGGCAGCGCCCTCGGCCTGGTCGGCCGGCAGGCCAAGGTCGACGTCAGCGAGGCCGCCGTCACCGCCGAGGTCGGCATCGGCAAGCAGGGCGAGGGCTTCGCGCTCGCCGTCACCCTCCGCGTCGAGCTGCCCGACACCGTCGACCAGGCGACCGGCCGCAAGCTGGTCGAGCAGGCCCACCAGGTCTGCCCCTACTCCAACGCCACCCGCGGCAACATCCCGGTCGAGCTCGTCATCGAGTAACCGGCCGCGCAACGGCAGCGCGCGGAAGGTCGTGTAGGCACCGGCCCACAGGAGCCACTGCCGCACCCCCGGCGGCCGGTGCCCGGCGGGCCGGTAACGCCGATACAGCACACCCGCCTGCCGGAAGAAGGCGCGCCGCCGACGCGCGGGCAACCGGCGTGCATCGGCCGCCACTTCCACCACCACGGCGAACAGCTGGTCGAACAGCGCCCGCGACCGCGCCGCCGACACCCGCTCGGCATCGGCCTGGAACAGCACCAGCTCGACCTGGTCCAGCAGGTCGAGCTGGTGCTCACTAGGAACGTCGAGCAGACTCCCCGGCGCCCGCATCAGATGCCGTACGACCACCGACGGCAGCACCGCCACCCGCTCCGCCAGCACCGTCACCATCCCGCCCCACCCGAGGTCGGTGAAGTGGCCGTAGGGAAAGGCGAGTTGGTGCACCGCCAGAAACCCGCGCCGGTAGGCGGCGCTCCACACGGGCCGGTTCACCACTGTGAGCCAGGGGGCCGCGTCGGGGTGAAAGGTTCCTGGGGGCGCGGGCGGGCAGGCGATGGGGCGAGCGCCCAGTCGTTCCCTCAACGCCCGCGCCGACGCCCGCTCGTGCGCGTAGTGCAGCACATCCACCGGCCCCGTCTCCCGCAGCCGGGCGTCCAGCGCCGCCAGCGCCCCCGGTACGAGGACGTCGTCGCCGTCGAGAAACAGCAGATAGGCACCGGAGGCCGCGCGCAGCCCGGTCGTGCGGGCCGCGCTCAGACCGGCCGAGGGCGGTGAGTACGCCGGTCTCACCCGGCGGTCCCGCCCGGCGTACCCGGCGGTGATGTCCGCCGCGAGGGCATCCGGCTCGTCACACACCGTGATCAGCTCGAAGTCGCCGAAGGACTGGGCCAGAACCGACTCCAGGGCCCGGGCCAGCCGGCCCTCGACCCCGTGAGAGGGAACGATGATGCTGAAACGGGGCATTGCGCTCTTTCCGTCTTCGTCGTCCGTGCTCGGCGGGAGGCGCGCGGGGCATTCGGACTCCCGGTAGGTGAACGGCGGTCGGTGGCGTTCGGTGACGGTGAAATGACCAGAAGGTTGCGAAATAGTGGCTGCCGGGGGATTGAGGGGCATCCATGGGTCAGTGCGGGGGATTTCACCGGGAACGCGAAGGGGCGGGCCGTTGTCCGGCCCGCCCCGACGTCGTTGCTTCTGCCGCTACTTCACCGCGCCCGCCATCACACCGGACACGAACTGCCGCTGGAACGCGAAGAACACGGCGAGCGGAATCACCATCGAGATGAACGCGCCGGGCGCCAGCACGTCGATGTTGTTCCCGAACTGCCTCACCTGCGTCTGCAGCGCCACCGTGATCGGCTGGTTGCCGGAGTCGGAGAACACCAGCGCGACCAGCATGTCGTTCCACACCCACAGGAACTGGAAGATGCCCAGGCTCGCGATCGCAGGCCCGCCCAGCGGCATCACCACCCGTGCGAACAGCCGCAGTTCACCGGCGCCGTCCAGCCGGGCCGCCTCCAGCAGCTCGCGCGGGATCTCCGCGAAGAAGTTCCGCAGCAGGAACACCGCGAACGGCAGCCCGAAGCCCACGTGGAAGAGGATCACGCCGAGCAGCGAGCCGAACAGTCCGATGTTTCCGAACAGTTCGGCGATCGGGATCAGCGCCACCTGCACGGGCACCACCAGCAGGCCGACCACGCCAAGGAACCACCAGTCCCGGCCCGGGAACTCCATCCAGGCGAAGGCGTATCCGGCGAGCGAGCCGATGACCACGACCAGCACCGTCGCCGGGACCGTGATCAGGACCGTGTTCACCAGGGAGTCGGTGATGTCGCTGTTGTTGAGCAGCTTCTCGTAGCTCTCGAAGGTGAGTTGGGCGGGCTTGGTGAACACCGTCCACCAGCCGCTCTCGTTCATGTCCGCCGGAGTGCGCAGCGAGGAGAGCAGCAGCCCGATGGTCGGCACCAGCCAGAACAGGCCGACGACGATCAGGAAGACGCGGACCAGACCGCCGCTGACGCCCTCCGCGAGACGAGAGCCGAGGGACGCCCTGGCCTTGCCGGACTCCTTGGTCACGGCCTGCGTGCTCATCGCCGCACCTCCCGCCTGAGCCTGCGGATGTTGAACCACATCACCGGGATCACCAGAAGCAGCAGGAACACCGCGATGGCGCTGGCGATGCCCGGCTGGTCCTCGGAGAAGCCCTTGCGATACAGCTCCAGGGCGAGCACGTTCGCGTCGTCCTGGGAGGAGCCCGGGGCGATGATGAAGACCAGGTCGAAGATCTTCAGCACATTGATCATCAAGGTGACGGTGACCACCGCCAGGACCGGCGCGAGCAGCGGCACGGTGACCCGTCTGAACACCTGCCACTCATTGGCCCCGTCGACCCGCGCCGCCTCCAGCAGCTCACGGGGCACCCCCGCCAGCCCTGCCGCGATCAGCACCATCGCGAAGCCCGCCCACATCCAGATGTACGACCCGATGATGGCCGGCGTGACCAGCGACGGGCCGAGCCAGTCCAGGCCGTTGTACGGCTCCTTGAAGTTGTCGGCGGGCAGCCGCAGTTGAGCTCCGTCGGCGGCGGCCGGGAGGGAGAAGGTGCCGTCGTCGGCGGCCGTGGTCGAGGCGACGACCTTGCCGTCCTTGACCGCCTCGATCTTCATGCCGGGATAGCCCAGCTCCGACGGGTCCGGGGCGCCGAGGGTGCCGACGCCCTCGCCGCGCGTGAAGTCCTGCCAGGTGGTGCCTGTGACCTTGCCCGGGTCGGGCCGCGCCGCCACGGCCTTCGCGGCGTCGTCGGGCATCTGGTCGGGGGCGACCCCCACGAGAGGCAGGTTGACCGGCTCGCCCAGGCGGACCGGTTCCTTGGTGATGAAGCCGCCTTGATCCACCGTGAGCGGCGACTCCCGGCCCGGGTGCGCCTTCGGGAACGCCGACGCCTCGGCGAACGTGTCGTGCACACCCACCCACACCGCGTTCGCGACGCCCTTGTCCGGATCCTGGTCGTACACCAGACGGAAGATGATGCCCGCCGCGAGCATCGAGATCGCCATCGGCATGAAGACGACCAGCTTGAACGCCGTGCCCCAGCGCACCCGTTCGGTCAGCACCGCGAAGATCAGCCCGAGCGCGGTCGCGACCGTCGGCGCGAACACCACCCAGATGATGTTGTTCTTCAGCGCCGTACGGATGCCGTCGTCGGTGAACAGGGCCTGGTAGTTGTCGAATCCGGCGAAGCCGTCGCCGGACTGGTCGTAGAAGCTGCGGACGACCGAGTACCCGATCGGGTAGACCACGAGCGCGCCCAGCAGCACCAGGGCGGGCAGCAGGAACAGCGCTGCCACGGTCCTGCGGGTGCCGGTCACGCTCTTGCGACTCCGGGGAGGGGTCCCGGCCTTCCTCGGCGGGACCCCTGCCGTGGATGCCGACGCCATGGCCGGCTCAGTTTCCGTACGCCGCGGCCGCGTCGGCCTCCAGCTGTTCCTGGGTGCCCTTGATGTCCTTCGGGTTCTTCAGGAAGTCCTGCAACGCTTTCCACTCGCCCTTGCCGGGCGTGCCGCCGAAGGCCTGCGGGGCCTGGTCGGACATGTCGAAGCGGAAGTCGTCCCCGGCCGCGACCAGCGACTTGGCCATCTCCTGCTGCACCGCGTTCGGGTACGCCGACGGGTCCACGTTCTTGTTCGGCGACAGATAGCCGCCGAGCTTCGCCTGGATGGTCGCCGCGTCCGGCGAGGCGAGGAAGGTGGCCAGGGCCTGCGCGGCCTTGGAGTCCTGAAGGATGACCGCCGCGTCACCGCCGGAGACGACCGGCTCGGTGTCGCCGACCTTCGGGAACGCGAACACCTTGGCGTCCGTGCCCACCTCCGCGTCCGTCTCCGCGATGTTGACCTGCACGAAGTCGCCCTCGAAGACCATGCCGGCCTTCGGCTGGTCGCCGCCGGTGAAGGTCTGCGTCACAGAGGCCGGGAACTCGGTCTGCAGCGCGCCGCTCGCGCCGCCCGCGATGTAGTCCTGCTTGCCCCAGATCTGCGCCAGCGTCGTCAGGGCCTCGGTGACGGACGGGTCTGTCCACTTGATCTCGTGCTTGGCCAGCTGGTCGTACTTCTCCGGGCCCGCCTGCGAGAGGTAGACGTTCTCGAACCAGTCGGTCAGCGTCCAGCCGTCGGCGCCGCCGACGGAGAACGGGGTGACACCGGAGTCGTAGATCGTCTGCGCGGTGGAGAGCAGGTCCTCCCACGTCTTGGGTTCCTCGGCACCCGCGTTCTCGAAGACCTGCGTGTTGTACCAGATCAGGGACTTGTTGGCGGCCTTGTAGTAGACGCCGTACTGCTTGCCGTCGACCTTGCCGAGGTCCTGCCAGCCCTGGGAATAGTTCTTGCCGAGCTGCTCCTGGGCCTCCGGCCCGATCGGCTTGGCCCAGCCCTTGTCCACGGCCTGCTGGATGGCGCCGACCTGGGGAAGCATCGCGATGTCCGGTGGCGCGCCGCCCGCGATCTTCGAGCCGAGGAAGTTGATGATCGGGTCCTGCGCAGGCACAAAGGTCACCTTGGCGCCGGTCCGCTTCTCGAACTCCTCCAGCACCTTCTTGAAGTTGGCCTGCTCCGGGCCGGTCCAGACGGCGGCGACCTCCAGGGTCTCGCCGTCCAGCTTGGGGAGGGTGACGGTGGTGGCGGCCTCGTCCGTACCGCCGCTGCCTTCGTTTCCACTGCTGTCGTCGCCTCCGCAGGCGCTGAGCGAGAACGCGAGCGCTCCCGCCAGTGCGGCCGCGGCGGCGCGGGCGGTCCTGCGTGTCCGGGTGCGGCTGGTGCTGATGCTGCTGTGCATTACGGCCCCGTTCTTCGTTCCTCGTCGAACGTTCGAGCGCTGTCCCGTGGGACTGGTCTACGCCGGGTCTGTGGGGTCGGCAAGAGCGCGAACCGTGTCAAGACGGTGATCGTGACCGCGTCGTGACTGTTCAGGGGGGCACCGACAGGTCCTAGGGTCCTTACAACAGCGACGGCACCTCCGGAGCGGAGACTTCCCGGGCCGCCCGCTCCAACGCGCTTGCCAGGAGGGCGAGATCCGTGGGTCCGTTGCCCAGCTCGCGGACCGGGCGGCGGGCGGGCGGGTCGCCCATGCGGTGCCACTCCAGCGGGACGACGGTCGGTCGCAGGGTGGCCGTGCGCGGGATACGACCCGTCACCCGGCCGCCCTGGAACGGCGTGACCCTGCCGTCGGGGTGAGCCAGACGCCCCCGGCCCGGCGCCGGTTCGTCGGGGCCGGGCGCGGGTGCGTCGAGGGTGACGCGCAGGGTGGCCCGTCGGGCGGGTTCGGTCTCGGCGGTACGACCGCCTGGACCGGCGGCGGCCACCAGGTGCACGCCGAGCCGCTCGCCGTCGCGGGCCACCGCCTCCAGCGCACGCATCACGGACCCGGCCGCGGGTCGGCCCGGGGAGCCCAGCGGGGGCGAGACCAGGGCGTCCAGGTCGTCGACGACCACGACGAGGCGGGGCAGCGGCGGCACGTCGTCCGTCGGGCGGCGGCCGGCGGACGGGCGCAGTCGCAGGGTGGTGCTGGGCGGGGTGTCCAGGTCCCCGGCACCGGTCCCGGCACCGGCGGTGGGCACCGAGCGCTGGCTGACCATACGGCCCGACACCGCGCGCCCGGTGTGCCACTCGGCGAAGTCCGAGCGGCCGAGCAGCTCGGCGCGGCGCTTCAGCTCGGCGGTCAGGGACTGGGCGAACTCCCGCATGCGGACCGGGTCGTTGGCGAGGAGGTGCGTGGTGACGTGCGGGATGTCCATGCACAGGTGCAGACCGTCGCCGTGCCCGCTGCCCGCGCCCACGCTGTCCCGGCCGTCCATCAGCACCAGGCTCAGCCGGTCCGGCCGCTCGGCGGCGGCGAGCGAGGCGACGACGGCCCGCAGCAGTTCCGTCCGTCCGCTGCCGGGTGGCCCCTCGATCAGCAGATGCGGTCCCTCGGTGACGAGGTCCACGGCGACCGCGCCACGCGGGCCGGCCCCGAGGACGGCGTGCGCACGGCCGCCGAGTGCGTCGGTGTCGTCGGCGGCGTCGGCCCAGCGGGCCATGAGCGAGGCGGGGGTGGCGCGGGCGAGGCCCAACTCGTCGAGCAGACGGGCGGCTTGGGGGAGGGGGGCACTGACGCGCGCGTGCCGGGTGCCGGTGGCGGTCGCGTCGGTGCGCAGGGGGGCCAGCGCGCGAGCGAAGCGCTCGGCCCAGGCGGGGGAGACGGCGTCCACGGCGCCTACTGTGCCGTGGCCCACGGGGGCGGGGGATCCCGTGCCGGTTCCGGTGCCGGTTCCGGCTCGGGCGACTCGGACCAGTCGGAGGGCTGTCGCCACGTCGCCGCTGAGCAGGGCGACGGCTCCGCATGCGCGAAACGCCGGGGCCGCGGCGCAGGCTGCCTCGTAGGTCTCGGTGACCGGGGAGGCGGGCGAGGCGGGCGCGGTCTCGGCGAGGCAGATGACGTGGATCCCGGCCTGCGGGCCTTCCAGCGCCAGCCGCGCGACGGCCTCACGGAGACCGGCGCCGCCGGGGTCGCCGTCGACGAGGAGAACGGCATAGGGGCCGGTGTAAGGGGTGGGGTGTGCGGTGTCGCTGGGCGAGTCGTCGTCCGGGCGGGCCCAGGAGGGGCGGCGGGGTGGGGTGGTCGAGGTGCGGGTCGGTGCCTCGGTGTTCTCGGGGTGGCGTTGGCCCGACGTCACCGGTGCCGATGTGACGGCCTTCACGGTGGTGCCGCCCGCGCCGCCCCGCACCTCGACCGCCTTCCCAGCGGAGCTGTTCCGCTCCGCGAGGTGGTCGTCCAGGCGGCGGAGGAGTTCGTCGGTGCGGGCCGCGGCCTGTTCGCGGTCGTGGGCGAGAAGGAGGCGGCAGTCCTGGCCGTGGGCCGGGCGCAGATGCGGGAGCCAGCCGAGCCAGGCCCACTCGGCGGTGCGCTCCTCCAGGGAGCGCGCGCGGTCCGTGCTGATCAGGATGATTTCCAGGGCGTCGGGCGAGTGCAGCGCGGCAAGCTGGGCCACGACAGCGCGCGCCAGCCCGCCCAGGCGCGGGCGCGGACCGGCCAGGCCCAGGGCACCGGCCTCCCGCAGATCGGCGGTGACCGGCACCGCGGGCAGCAGCCCCGAACCGTCCGGTGCGGCCCGGTCGGCCGTACCGAGCCGTACGGTGAGCGCCTCGGGGTGGCCCGGCCCGCGCTCCCACAGCCGGGGCCCGGGGCCCAGCGCGGTCAGCAGCAGCGCGGCCGGATCCGGCCAGGTCTCCGGCGCGTCGGCGCTGACGGGCGGTAGCCCCGCTCCACCGGCCGACTCCTCGTCGTACCGCCCATGCCCGACCGCTTGCTGTTCGCCGCCGCGCCCACCGGCCAGCCGCCGTGCCCACCCCGTGAGCCCGCCCCGCTTGCGCACGCCCTGCGGTACATCGATGCCGCGCAGGGGCGTGCCTTTGCGGCGGCTCGGGGTGGCCGCGGGGGCGTCGGCCGCACCCACGCCGAGTCGTCCACCGTGCGTTGCGTCACTGGGCGGCGTCGCGTGGGGATCCTCTCGGCTCTCGATCCCCGGCGGCCTGCCCTGCTCGGGCACGAGGGGCGGCTCGACGGGTGAGTGCTCCCTGGCCGCGGTGCCCGTATGCGCCGCTTGCGTGTGCTCGTCGTGATCCGTACGCGCCGGGTCGGCAGCGGCGGCGCCCGTCAGCCCCGTTCCTTCACGAGAGACATCGGCAGCCGCGTCTTCAGGCACCCCCCAGCCCTCGGAGTCCCCGTACGCATGCCCCGTCTTACCGGCCGGTCGTCCCCCCGCCCGTACACCCGAAGCCCCGGCCGCAGGCGGCTCCCCGTCCCTCGCCCCGACCCGCACGCACCCCTCCCCATCAGGCGCGGTCCCCACCCGCCGCCCCGGCCCCCCGGCCGGCGCCAGCCGCAGTGTGGACTCCCCGATCCGCAGCAGCGCCCCCGGCATGAAGCGCGTCGGGCGGGTCCCCACGCGCGTGCCGTCGAGTGTCGTGCCGTTCGTGGAGTCGAGGTCGGCGACCGAGACACGGCCGTCCGCGTTCAGGGTCACCGCGCAGTGGACGCGGGAGACGTCCGGGTCGTCCAGCGGCACATCCGCCTCGGCGGAGCGGCCGACGCGGATCTCGCCGCCGTGCAGCAGGTGGACGCCGCCGGCGTCGGGCCCGGCGATCACGTCGAGGCGGGCCGGGGCGTCGTCCAGCTCGGGATGCGGCTCGGGGGCGGCCGGGCCGCCCACGGACAGCACGGCGCCGTCGAGCAGCGGCGGCTCGCCCAGGGTGCAGCGCTGCGGGTCGAGCCGCTCCGCACCGGCGTACAGCACGGCGGGCCCGGACGGGGCGTCGCCGGAGATCGCCGCGGCCAGCGCCGAGGCCACCGCGGACAGGGCCGTGCCGGCGGGCGCCGTGACCAGCACGTCGCGGCTCGCGGCCCGGCCCGGCGCCTCGTGAGGCGGGCCCAGCGGGTCTACGACGGTCAGCCGGATCTGCATCGCCGTCAGCGGTCCCTTCTGCGCGGGCGCCCGCGGGGCAGGGGGCCGAGTCCGCCCCGCGGTCCCCCACCGCGGACTTCCCCCACCACCACACGAGCACGTCGGCCAGTACTGCACGCATCCTCGCACCTGCCACTGACAACGCGCCCGCCGCTCCAGAACAAGTGATCTTGATTGGTCGGCTCTGCCCGCAAAAGTGCCTGCCCGGGGCGGCATCGGCGACCGGTTGAGATCGGTCACGTCCGCTTTCGGCAACCTGAAGACCGAGGCGAGCGTCTTTCCTTCGAACGCGGTCCCTCGCACCACGGCACTACAGTGGGTCGGACCATGCAAGCAAGCAGCAGGGAGCCATGACGTGCGGCCGGTAGGGAGCAAGTACCTCCTTGAGGAGCCGCTGGGACGCGGCGCCACAGGCACCGTCTGGCGAGCCCGCCAGCGGGAGACCGCGGGGGCCGAGGCGGCGGTGCCCGGTCAGCCCGGTGAGACCGTCGCGATCAAGGTGCTCAAGGAGGAGCTGGCGAGCGACCCCGATGTCGTGATGCGCTTCCTGCGGGAGCGGTCCGTCCTCCTCCGGCTCACCCATCCGAACATCGTCCGGGTCCGCGACCTGGTCGTCGAGGGCGACCTGCTGGCCCTCGTCATGGACCTCGTCGACGGCCCCGACCTGCACCGCTACCTGCGCGAGAACGGCCCCTTCACGCCCGTCGCCGCCGCCCTGCTCACCGCGCAGATCGCCGACGCGCTGGCCGCCAGCCACGCCGACGGCGTCGTCCACCGCGACCTGAAGCCCGCGAACGTCCTGCTCCAGCAGTACGGCGGCCAGATGCACCCGCTGCTGACCGACTTCGGCATCGCCCGCCTCGCCGACTCACCCGGCCTCACCCGCACCCAGGAATTCGTCGGCACGCCCGCGTACGTCGCGCCGGAGTCCGCCGAGGGCCGCCCGCAGACCTCCGCCGTCGACATCTACGGCGCCGGAATCCTGCTGTACGAGCTGGTCACCGGGCGTCCGCCGTTCTCCGGGGGCTCCGCCCTGGAGGTCCTGCACCAGCACCTGAGCGCCGAGCCGCGCCGCCCCTCCACCGTCCCCGAACCGCTGTGGACGGTCATAGAGCGCTGTCTGCGCAAGAACCCCGACCAACGGCCCAGCGCCGAGAACCTCGCGCGCGGGCTGCGGGTCGTCGCCGAGGGCATCGGCGTGCACGCGAACTCCGCGCAGATCGCCGCCGCCGAGGGCGTCGCCGCGCTCCTCGCACCCGACCCGGCCCCCGCCCCCGTACCCGGGACGCCCGGCGCGGCCGACCCGACGCAGGTGCTGCCGCACGGCACCCCCGGGTACGACCCGAACGCGGCGACCAGCGTGCTGCCGCACACCGGCGGCCCGGTCGGTGCCGCCGACCCCACCGCCGTACTGCCGAACACCGGGCCCGGCGGTGCCGACCCGACCCAGGTGCTGCCGCAGGGGCAGCAGCCCGAGCAGCCGCACCCCTGGCAGACCCAGCTGCGCGCCGCGCGCGACCGCAACGAACAGACGCAGGTCCAGTACCTCGACCCCAGCCAGGACCCGCTGCGCCGCCGCCCGCAGCGGCAGGTCGCCCGCCCGCAGCAGCAGCCGCGGCCCCAGCAGCGTCCTCAGCAGGGCCCGCCGCAGGGACCCCCGCCGGGGTACGGCTATCCGCCGCAGCAACAGCCGCAGCAGTACGCCCCGCAGCGCCCGCAACAGCAGCCGCCTCAGCGGTACGCCCCACCGCCCACGCCCGAGCCGCAGCGGCCGGCGCGGGAGCCGCGACAGCGCAGCGCCAATCCGATGCGGATCCCGGGGCTGGGCTGTCTGAAGGGGTGCCTGTTCACGATCGTCATCCTGTTCGTGGCGGGGTGGCTGATCTGGGAGCTGAGCCCGCTGCAGTCGTGGATCGGCACGGGCAAGGGCTACTGGGAACAGCTCACGGACTGGTTCGGCACGGTGACCGGATGGATCGGGGACCTGGGCGGGGATTCCGGCGGTTCCGGGGGCACGGGTACGTCCACGCCGTAGCCGGTCTGCAGTAGCGGGTGTGTTGATTTGTCGACACCTGGCGGGTGATTTCCGCCTCGGCGGTGAACGTGGGCTCTTCGGACGCGTAGTTTTAGCGACAACACGCGTCTGTAGGAGCAGTCTTGGCACGGAAGATCGGCAGCCGGTACACCGCGAACCAGATCCTGGGGCGGGGCAGCGCCGGCACGGTGTGGCTGGGTGAGGGGCCCGAGGGGCCCGTCGCCATCAAGCTGCTGCGTGAGGATCTCGCATCCGACCAGGAGCTCGTCGGACGCTTCGTGCAGGAGCGCACGGCCCTGCTCGGGCTCGAACATCCGAACGTCGTCTCCGTCCGCGACCTGGTGGTGGACGGCAACGACCTCGCCCTCGTCATGGACCTGGTCCGGGGCACCGACCTGCGCACCCGGCTGGACCGGGAGCGGCGGCTGGCGCCCGAGGCGGCGGTCGCGATCGCGGCGGACGTCGCGGAGGGGCTCGCGGCGGCGCATGCGGCGGGCGTCGTGCACCGGGACGTGAAGCCGGAGAACGTCCTGCTGGACATGCAGGGCCCGCTCGGACCCGGCGGCTCGCACCGCGCGCTGCTGACGGACTTCGGCATCGCCAAGCTGATCGACTCCCCGCGCCGCACCCGCGCCACGAAGATCATCGGTACGCCCGACTACCTCGCGCCGGAGATCGTGGAGGGCCTCCCGCCCCGGGCCGCGGTGGACATCTACGCGCTCGCGACGGTGCTCTACGAGCTGCTCGCCGGCTTCACCCCGTTCGGCGGCGGCCACCCCGGCGCCGTCCTGCGCCGCCACGTCACGGAGACGGTCGTACCCCTCCCCGGCATCCCCGAGGAGCTGTGGCAACTGCTGGTGCAGTGCCTGGCGAAGGCACCGGCGTCGCGGCTGCGGGCGTCCGAGCTGGCGTCGCGGCTGCGGGAGCAGCTGCCGGCGCTGCGGGGGATGCCGCCGCTGGACGTGGACGAGCCGGACGCGGAGCCGGAAGAGCCGTCTCAGACGCCGCCCGCCGGGCCGCCGGAAACGCCGGTACGGGTACGCCGGGGCGCGGTCCCCCTGGTCCCCGGCGCGAAGCCCGACTCCAACCGCGACACCCATACGTCGATGAGGGTCCCGGCGCCGGACGAGCTGGCGGGCGGTGCGCGGGGGACGGCACGGGCACCCAGGGCCGCGGGAGCCCCCCGTCCCGGCTCCGCCCGGCACCGGGCGACCACCCGACGCCGACGCCTGATCCTGGCGGTAGCCGCCGTCGCGGTCGCCGCGGCCGCGGGCACTGGCGCCTGGCTGGCCACGTCGGACGAGGCGGCCTCCCCGCAGGACACGAAGAACACGGCCCCGGCGTCACCCTGACGACGCAGGGGGCTATGCCCACCCACCACCCGTTTACTGTCGGTCAAGAGCCGACCCCCCTCAGCCACCAGCCCACCCCACAGCGCGGCCGAGGTCGCTTGCCGCAGCCGTTACGCTGGAGGCGTGGCAGTCGTCGATGTATCCGAAGAGCTCAAGTCCCTCTCCTCGACCATGGAGTCGATCGAGGCCGTCCTGGACCTCGACAGGATGAGGGCAGACATCGCCGTGCTCGAGGAGCAGGCGGCCGCGCCGTCCCTGTGGGACAACCCGGACGAGGCGCAGAAGATCACCAGCAAGCTCTCCCACCTCCAGGCCGAGGTCAGGAAGGCGGAGGCACTGCGCGGGCGGATCGACGATCTCGCGGTGTTGTTCGAGATGGCCGAGGAGGAGGACGACCCGGACACCCGCGCCGAGGCGGAGTCCGAGCTGGCCGCCGTCCGCAAGGCCCTCGACGAGATGGAGGTGCGGACGCTTCTCAGCGGTGAGTACGACGCCCGGGAAGCGCTCGTGAACATCCGCGCCGAGGCCGGTGGCGTCGACGCCGCTGACTTCGCCGAGCGGCTCCAGCGGATGTACCTGCGCTGGGCCGAGCGGCACGGCTACAAGACCGAGGTCTACGAGACGTCGTACGCGGAGGAGGCGGGCATCAAGTCCACCACCTTCGCCGTGCAGGTGCCGTACGCCTACGGCACCCTCTCCGTCGAGCAGGGCACGCACCGCCTGGTGCGCATCTCGCCCTTCGACAACCAGGGCCGCCGCCAGACCTCGTTCGCCGGTGTGGAAGTGCTTCCCGTCGTCGAGCAGTCCGACCACGTCGAGATCGACGAGTCCGAGCTGCGTATCGACGTCTACCGGTCCTCCGGGCCGGGTGGTCAGGGCGTGAACACCACCGACTCCGCGGTGCGCATCACGCACCTGCCGACCGGCATCGTCGTCTCCTGCCAGAACGAGCGGTCGCAGATCCAGAACAAGGCCACCGCCATGAACGTCCTCCAGGCCAAGTTGCTGGAGCGGCGCCGCCAGGAGGAGCAGGCCAAGATGGACGCCCTCAAGGGCGACGGCGGCAACTCCTGGGGCAACCAGATGCGTTCGTACGTGCTGCACCCGTACCAGATGGTCAAGGACCTGCGCACCGAGCACGAAGTCGGCAACCCCGAGGCCGTGTTCAACGGTGAGATCGACGGGTTCCTGGAGGCCGGAATTCGCTGGCGCAAGCAGCAGGAGAAGTAACAGAAGCGTTTTGTCGACAAGGCAACTGCCGCCCATCCGGCGGCAGTTGCCTTTTCCATACCTGGATGTCTGGGTTTTACATCACACTCACAGGCTTCAACGCCCGGCAAAGAACCCGTACCTGGACATCGCGTACGCAACGGCCTTGACGTTGCTTTGAAAAATGGGAAGGGTGAAGCGTGGCATGCGTATCTCTGGGGCGCATGTGAACCGGGGGGCATCAGCACAGCTACTCCCGTCGATCACGGCCCCGAGCGCCGCCTCAATGACGATCAGCTACTGGGGGTAGCAAGCACATGACCAACAAGACGCGCATCCGTGTCGCGCGGATCGCGGCCGGCACCGTGATCGCGGCCGGCGCCTCGCTGACCGCCGCGGGTGTGGCTTCCGCCGACGAGACCGACGACTGCATTCTTCTGAATATCTGCATCTCGCCGAGCCCGACGTCCACGGAGACGACGCCGACGGTGGAGCCGACTGCGACGGAGACCGTGACGACGCCGCCCACGATCCCGACGGGCAACCCGACCGTCCCCACGGGCAACCCGACCGTCCCCACGCTTGAGCCCACCGAGTCGGACAACCCCACCGCGGACCCGTCCGAGTCCTCGGACGACGACACCACCGCCCCCGGCACCGGTGGCGGCGGCGACAACACCGACCCCGACGGCGGCTCCGGCCCGTCCACGCAGGACGAGGGCTCCTCGTCCCTCACGGACACCGGTACGGAGATCCCGGCGGCCGACACCTCCGCCCAGGGCGGCGGCGACGAGCTCGCCGAGACGGGTGCCACGCAGACCACGTTCCTGCTGATCGGTGCCGCGACGATGATCGCCGGTGGCGTCGCCTTCCGTGTGCTGCCGCGCATGATGGCCGGCCGTGGCGGTGCGGCTGCCTGACGGTAGCCGAGCGTAACCGTCGAAGGGCCCGGAGCAGTCGCTCCGGGCCCTTCGACGTTAGGTCTGCTCCGCGTAGCTCTGCGGTCGTTACGCGGTCTGGTGCGCGAGGAGCGCGACCGCCGCGATCAGCACCACCAGCAGGGCGATCAGGGTCATGGGGTTGAGAGCCGCGAGGGGGTTCTGCTGCTGAAGCCGCTCGCGGTTGGCCCGGCACACGGGGCAGCGGCCCTCGGTCACGGGCGCGGCACAGTTCGCGCACACCAGCCGGTCGTACGTCATGTGCTCGCCTCCTTGCACCGGTACCAGTTCATTGTGACAACGCCTGGGGGAACGCAAACGTTCCCCCACCACTGTGCCAGGTTCCTCCGGAAAGAGCGCGGGCGCCTACGGAAGGGGGCACCTCACCGGCACAAAAAGGCACAAGCAGCTCACATCCCCACCTGTGCCTGCGCTTGCGTACCCGCTTCGCGTATGGTCACGCACATCTACCCCCGGCGACCCGTGGTGCATCCGTGATCCGATTCGACAACGTCTCCAAGGTCTACCCCAAGCAGACCCGCCCCGCCCTCAGGGATGTCTCCCTGGAGGTGGAGAAGGGCGAGTTCGTGTTCCTCGTGGGGTCCTCCGGCTCCGGAAAGTCCACCTTCCTGCGGCTGATCCTCCGCGAGGAGCGGGCCAGCCACGGGCAGGTGCACGTTCTGGGCAAGGACCTCGCCCGGCTCTCCAACTGGAAGGTGCCGCACATGCGGCGGCAGTTGGGAACGGTGTTCCAGGACTTCCGGCTGCTGCCGAACAAGACGGTCGGCGAGAACGTCGCGTTCGCGCAGGAGGTGATCGGCAAGTCGCGCGGCGAGATCCGCAAGTCCGTGCCGCAGGTGCTCGAACTCGTCGGGCTCGGCGGCAAGGAGGACCGCATGCCGGGCGAGCTGTCCGGCGGTGAGCAGCAGCGCGTCGCCATCGCGCGGGCGTTCGTCAACCGGCCCAAGCTGCTGATCGCCGACGAGCCGACCGGCAACCTCGACCCGCAAACCTCCGTCGGCATCATGAAGCTGCTCGACCGGATCAACCGGACGGGCACGACCGTGGTGATGGCCACCCACGACCAGAACATCGTGGACCAGATGCGCAAGCGCGTGATCGAGCTGGAGAAGGGCCGCCTCGTCCGCGACCAGGCCCGCGGCGTCTACGGCTACCAGCACTGAGAGAGCACCGCAGACCCCTCGCAGACGTCCCCGGAAAGGCTTGAAGCAGACGCCATGCGCGCCCAGTTCGTTCTGTCGGAGATCGGTGTCGGTCTCCGCCGCAATCTGACGATGACCTTCGCGGTCATCGTCTCCGTCGCCCTGTCCCTGGCCCTGTTCGGCGGTTCGCTGCTGATGAGCGACCAGGTGAACACCATGAAGGGCTACTGGTACGACAAGGTCAACGTCTCGATCTTCCTCTGCAACAAGAGCGACGCCGAGTCCGACCCCAACTGCGCCAAGGGCGCGGTCACCGAGGAGCAGAAGGACCAGATCCTCACCGACCTCAAGAAGATGTCGGTCGTCGACACGGTGACGTACGAGTCCCAGGACCAGGCGTACAAGCACTACAAGGAGCAGTTCGGCGACTCCCCGCTGGCCAGCTCGCTCACGCCGGACCAGATGCAGGAGTCGTACCGCATCAAGCTGAAGGACCCGGAGAAGTACCAGGTCATCGCGACCGCCTTCAACGGGCGGGACGGCGTGCAGTCCGTGCAGGACCAAAAGGGCATTCTGGACAACCTCTTCGAGTTGCTGAACGGCATGAACTGGGCCGCGCGCGCGGTGATGGCGCTGATGCTGGTGGTGGCGCTGATGCTGATCGTCAACACCGTGCGCGTCTCGGCGTTCAGCCGGCGGCGTGAGACCGGCATCATGCGCCTGGTCGGCGCCTCGGGCTTCTACATCCAGGCGCCGTTCATCATGGAGGCCGCGGTCGCCGGACTCATCGGCGGGACGGTCGCCTGTGGATTCCTGGTGATCGCGCGGTACTTCATCATCGATCACGGACTGGCGTTGTCCGAGAAGCTGAATCTGATCAACTTCATCGGCTGGGACGCCGTTCTGACGAAGCTGCCGCTCATCCTCGCGACCAGCCTGCTGATGCCCGCCTTGGCCGCCTTCTTCGCGTTGCGCAAGTACCTGAAGGTGTGACGCATGCCAAGAGAGCCGTACGGTCAACCGCCCGTACGGCCCTTGGCGTTGTCCTAGACTCACCGGCATGTCAGGTCGTGACCTGTTCTGTCAGCCCCGCCGTTTCGGCCGCGGGGCCGCCCTGACATTGGTGTTCGCGAGCGTGCTCGTCGCCGGTGCCGCGACCGGCTCGCTGCCGGGGGGCGAGCGCAGGCCCGCGCCCGGTACGACGCCCGCCGCGGCCCCCGTCGGCAGCCACCAGGACGTCGCCCGCGCCGCCGCCGAGGCCATGGCCGAGGGCAAGTCCCCCATCGAGGCCGCGCAGCGCGCCGTCAGCCGCAGCGGCAACCGCTGGGACGCGGTCTACTCCGAGGGCGAGTACGAGGAGTTCCAGGAGGCCCTCGACGGCGAGTACACCGGCGTCGGCCTGTCCGCCCGCCGCGAGCGGGACGGACGTATCGAGGTGACGAAGGTGACCGCCGGTTCGCCCGCCGCCGAGGCCGGGATCCGCGCCGGGGACGGGCTGCGCAGCGTCGACGGGAAGAAGGTCGACGGGCGTCCGGTCACCGAGGTGGTCTCCTTACTGCGCGGCGACGCCACCGACGCGGCCGCCGGTACGATCGTCCGCCTCGGTCTGGAGCGCGGCACGCGCGCGTGGACCGAGACCCTGCGCCGGGCCCGCCTGTCCACCGACTCCGTCACCGTGCGCGCCCTCGCCGACGGCGCCACCGTGATCAGGATCGCCGCCTTCACCAAGGGCTCCGGCGAGGTCGTCCGCGATGCCGTACGGCAGGCCCCGGCCACCTCCGGGATCGTCCTCGACCTGCGCGGCAACTCCGGAGGCCTGGTCACCGAGGCCGTCACCGCCGCCTCCGCCTTCCTCGACGGCGGCCTGGTCGCCACCTACGACGTCGACGGCGAGCAGCTCGCCCTGCACGCCGAGCAGGGCGGCGACACCGCAAGACCCCTGGTCGCGCTCGTCGACGGCGGCACGATGAGCGCGGCCGAGCTGCTCACCGGCGCCCTGCAGGACCGCGGCCGCGCGGTCGTCGTGGGCTCCCGCACCTTCGGCAAGGGCTCGGTCCAGATGCCCAGCCGGCTGCCCGACGGCTCCGTCGCCGAGCTCACCGTCGGCCACTACCGCACCCCCTCCGGCCGCGGCGTCGACGGCCACGGCATCACCCCCGACCTGGAGGCCGACGAGCAGGCCCTGCGGCGGGCGGAGACCATCCTCGGCGGCCTCGGCCAGTAGCGGCCCCGGCACGATAAACGACTTCCCGCACACCCCCTGCGTGGTGCGAAAATGGTCGGCACTATGGCTAAGGAAAAAGGGCGCAAGCTGATCGCGCAGAACAAGAAGGCGCGGCACGACTACCACATCCTCGACACCTACGAGGCCGGTCTGGTCCTCACGGGCACCGAGGTGAAGTCGCTGCGCCAGGGCCGTGCCTCGCTGGTCGACGGCTTCGTCCAGCTGGACGGGCACGAGGCGTGGCTGTACAACGTGCACGTGCCGGAGTACAGCCAGGGCACCTGGACCAACCACAGCGCCCGGCGCAAGCGCAAGCTGCTCCTGCACCGCGGGGAGATCGACAAGCTGGAGTCCAAGTCGGGAGAGACGGGTCACACCATCGTGCCGCTCGCCCTGTACTTCAAGGACGGCCGGGCCAAGGTCGAGATCGCGCTGGCCAGGGGCAAGAAGGAGTACGACAAGCGGCAGACGCTCCGCGAGAAGCAGGACCGCCGTGAGGCGGAGCGGGCGATGTCGGCGGTGCGGCGCAAGCAGCGGGCGTAACCCTGCGGTCGCCGGGAATACGCTGGCATGTGGCTGCGTTGATCCCGTACGATGGCATCAACACCGGTCACGGTCGGTGTGCGCATTGAAAAATCAACATGGGGATGATCGGTTTCGACAGCGGCTGTCGAAGCAGGGGAAGCGTGTCGAGGAAGCGGCCATGATCTCGTAAACCACAGGCCGAAAAAAATAATCGCCAACACCAAGCGCGATTCCTTCGCCCTCGCTGCCTAAGTAGCGACTTGCGAAGTGTCAGCCCGGGGCTGTTCCCGACCCGGATCCTGGCATCAGCTAGGGAACTAAACCTTGATCCCGGTCACGGGGTGAAGAGGGAAACCAAACAGTGACTGAGCCCGTCGGAGACTTGTCCGCGTGATCTCCGGGGCCGAGAAAAGCACAGCGGACTGCACACGGAGAAGCCCTGGTTCCGCACCGTTGGACGCGGGTTCGATTCCCGCCATCTCCACGATCTTCGTGATCTCCATGTGACGACGGCCCGGTGGTTCGACCACCGGGCCGTCGTTGTGGTTTTTGCCCACCGGGCCCTCGTCGTGTTTATGGGGTCCCACTCCATATCGAGGGGTCGTTCACGGTTCTACGGTCCCTCCCCATGACACAGACCAGAGCCGCACAGCCCCGTATCGCCGTCCTGGCGACCCTGCTGGTCGCCCTGATCGCCGCCGTCCTCACGCCGGGGCGAGCCGCAGCCGCCTCCCTCCAGGAGGTCACCGGGTTCGGGTCCAATCCCGGCGCCCTGAAGATGTTCCGGTACGTACCCGACGGGCTGCCCGCCGGGCGGCCCGTTGTCGTCGCGCTGCACGGATGTACCCAGAACGCCTCCGGGTACGGCACCGGCAGCGGCTGGCTCCAGCTCGCCGACCGCTGGGGCTTCTCCGTCGTGCTGCCGCAGCAGCAGAGCGCCAACAACCTCTCGTCCTGCTTCAACTGGTTCCAGACCGGCGACATCGCCCGCGGCCAGGGCGAGGCCGCGTCCCTCGCGCAGATGGTCGACCGGCAGCTCGCCGACGTCTCCGGCGACCGGGGGCGGGTGTACGTCACCGGGCTGTCCGCGGGCGGTGGGATGACCGCCGTGATGATGGCGGCGTACCCGGAGAAGTTCGCCGCGGGCGGCGTCGTCGCGGGGCTGCCGTACGGGTGCGCGCAGGCCGCCGGGTCGCCGTATGTGTGCATGTACGTCGGTGCCACCCAGACCCCGAAGCAGTGGGGCGACCGGGTGCGCGCCGCGCGGCCGGGGTACGCCGGGCCCTGGCCGACGCTCACCGTCCTGCACGGCACGGCCGACTACACCGTCAAGCCCGTCAACATGACCGACCTCGTGAAGCAGTGGACCGATGTGCACGGCGCCGACCGGACGGCCGACGTGACCGACTCCGTCGCCGGGTACCCGCACCAGGTGTTCCGGGACGCGGGCGGGCGCGCGGTGGTCGAGACGTACGGCATCACCGGGATGGGGCACGGGCAGCCCGTCGATCCGGGGAGCGGGAGCGAGCAGTGCGGGAGCGCCGGGGCGTACTTCCTGGACGTGAATCTGTGCGCCGCGTACCGGATGGGGCGGGCGTGGGGTTTGGGCTGAACGACGAGCCTCTTGAAGTACGCGGCATGGAAGGCGCGTTGGAGCCGCTAGCATTTGTCCTGTGACGCACCCTATGGGTGCGTCCTCCCTTCATTTCCGGGCCCCGTCCCCTCGGGGCCCGGCCCGACGAGAGCGGTCCCGGGACCCTGACTGGCCGCCTCACGTCGA
The DNA here is from genome assembly GCF_006539505.1 of Streptomyces spinoverrucosus. GTDB lineage: Bacteria > Actinomycetota > Actinomycetes > Streptomycetales > Streptomycetaceae > Streptomyces > Streptomyces spinoverrucosus. Next base: position 9,698 of record NZ_BJND01000073.1, on the reverse strand, counting down.
AGGGAGGACGCCCCAGCATGTGCCGTCACGAGGAGCAGAAACTGACTCTCGTCATGCGGCTGATCCGGCTCTTGCCGGAGAGGGCGGCGAAGCACGCGAGGAGGTGGCTGCTCTGGTGGCTCAGCAGGTAGTCGGATATCCCCACAGGGCCTGGGGACATCCGACACGCTCCTGGTGAGCTTGGGCATCCGCCTGAGCAAAGCATCACGGTCCCCAAGCGGCGCCCTCTGCATCCAAGTACAGCACACCAGCCCCCCACCCGGCACCACGATCAGCCACTGTTCACGAAGCCGCCCGCCGCCCCGTACTCCCCCTCTCCGTCATCCTCGGCGCCAGCAACGTCGCTTCCGGCACGCCCTTCCCGTCCAGCTTCCGCATCAGCAGTTCCACCGCCCGCGAGCCCACCTCGGCGGACGGCAGCGCGATCGACGTGACCGGTACGCGCAGTGACTCGGCCAGCTCGTCGGGGCAGATCGCGGTGATGGACAGGTCGCCCGGCACGCGCAGGCCCAACTGCTCGAAGGCGTCGGTCAGTGGCTCCAGGATCGCCTCGTTGTGGACGACGACCCCCGTCAAGGCCGGTTGCTCGCTCAGCAGTTGCTCGGCGACCGCGCGGGCCGCCGCCGGTGACGCCTCGCACGGACGCACCGCCGACGACAGCCGGTGCCGGTCGGCCGCCGCCGTGAAACCCTGCACCACCCGCTGGGCGAACGCCGTCTGCCGCACGTACACCTCAGGCGGCGAGCCGACCAGCGCCACCACGCGGTGCCCCAGCCCTGCCAGATGCTCCACGCAGGCTTCACCCGCCGCCTTGAAGTCCAGGTCGATGCAGGTCAGCCCGGACGGCGCGGCCGGGAAGCCGATCATCACCGACGGGCGGTCCAGGGAGCGCAGCAACGGCAGCCGGGGGTCGTGGAGTTGGACGTCCATCACGATCAGCGCGTCCACCAGCGCCGTGTCCGCGACCCTTCGCAGGCCCTCCTCGCCCTCCTCCTGAGTGAGCAGGAGTACGTCGTGGTCGTGGCGGCGTGCCGTGGTGACGACCGAGACGGCGAACTGCATCACCACCGGGACATGGATGCCCGCCCGTAACGGCACCACCAGCGCCAGGACGTTCGACTTGCTGCTCGCCAGCGCGCGGGCGCCGGCGTGCGGGCGGTAGCCGAGGGCGCGGATGGAGGCCTCGACCCGGCGCCGGGTCTCATCCGAGATCGGGCGTTTGCCGCTGATCGCGTAGGACACCGTGCTGGGGGAGACGCCCGCGTGCCGGGCCACGTCCGTGATCTTGACCATCAGTCCAGCTCCAGGGAGAGAAATCCGGTGCCCGCCGTCGCCCGCGCCACCCGCTCCCCGGCGGCCAGCGCCCACGGCGCCGACGGATCGCTGCAAGAGGCCCGGAGCACGTCCCCCTCCCGTACGACGGTGAAGGCCACGTCACCGACGGGCACCGTCACCTGCGCACCCCGCCGCAGCCCGTACGCCCGCAAGGTCACCCCGTCGGCGTGCGGATAGTCGGGCCGGTCGTCCACCGCGCCCACCGGGATCACCGCCCCCGGCCGCACCAGCAGCGGCACGCTCAGGAAACCGTGCCGCTCCCGCACCCACCGCGGCCCGGTCACCGTCTCCCCGCTCAGAAAGTGCGTCCACGTCCCCTCGGGCACGTAGTACGTCACGTCCCCCTCGTCGCTGAACACTGGCGCCACCAGCAGATCCGGCCCGAGCATGTACTGCCGGTCCAGGAACGCGCACCCCGGATCCTCCGGGAACTCCAGCACCATCGCCCGCATCACCGGCACCCCCTCGGTGTGGGCGGCGCGGGCGGCCTCGTAGAGATAGGGCATGAGGCGGAGCTTCAGCCGGGTGAAGTGCCGGGCCACGTCCACCGACTCCTCGTCGAACAGCCACGGCACCCGGTAGGAGGCGCTGCCGTGCAGCCTGCTGTGCGAGGACAGCAGACCGAAGGCCAGCCACCGCTTGAACAGGGCCGGTGTCGGGGTGCCCTCGAAGCCGCCGATGTCATGGCTCCAGTAGCCGAACCCGGACATCCCCAGCGACAGCCCGCCCCGCAGCGACTCCGCCATCGCCTCGTACGTCGACTCGCAGTCCCCGCCCCAGTGCACGGGGAACTGCTGGCTGCCCGTGGTCGCCGACCGGGCGAAGACGACGGCCTCCTCCTCGCCGCGGTGCTCGCGCAGCACGTCGAAGACGGTGCGGTTGTACAGGTACGTGTAGTAGTTGTGCATCCGCTCCGGGTCGGAGCCGTCGGACCAGGTCACGTCCACCGGGACCCGTTCGCCGAAGTCGGTCTTGAAGCAGTCCACGCCCTGTGCGAGCAGTGCCCGCAGCTTGGAGGCGTACCACTCGCGGGCCGCCGGGCTGGTGAAGTCGACCAGGGCCATGCCGGGCTGCCACAGGTCCCACTGCCACACGCTCCCGTCCGGCCGCCGCAGCAGATGCCCGAGCGCCTTGCCCTCCGCGAACAGCGGGGAGCGCTGGGCGATGTACGGGTTGATCCAGACGCAGACCCGCAGGCCTCTCTCCTGAAGGCGCTTCAGCATCCCCTCCGGGTCCGGGAAGACCCTCGGGTCCCACTGGAAGTCGCACCAGTGGAACTCGCGCATCCAGAAACAGTCGAAGTGGAAGACGGACAGCGGGATCTCACGCTCCCGCATGCCCTCGATGAACGAGGTGACCGTGTCCTCGTCGTAGGAGGTGGTGAACGACGTCGACAGCCACAGGCCGAACGACCAGGCGGGCGGAAGGGCCGGGCGGCCGGTGAGGGCGGTGTACTTGCGGAGGATGTCCTTGGGGGTGGAGCCGTGGATGACGTAGTACGTCAACTGCTGCGCCGCCACGCTGAACTGCACCCGCGACACGGCCTCCGAGCCGACCTCGAAGGACACCTTGCCCGGATGGTCGACGAAGACGCCGTAGCCCGCGTCCGTCAGAAAGAAGGGGACGTTCTTGTAGGCCTGCTCCGTCGCCGTGCCGCCGTCGGCGTTCCAGATGTCGACGACCTGGCCGTTCTTGACCAGGGGACCGAAGCGTTCGCCGAGGCCGTAGACGTGGGTGCCGACGCCGAGGCCGAGCTGTTCGCGCAGATAGTGGGCGCCGCTGGCGTCCCGCATGATGCCGATGCCCTTGGGGCCGCTGGTGGTGAGGGTGCGGCCGTGGGCGAGGAAGTCGACGTGCCAGGGGCCGGTGCGGGCGATGCGGACGGACAGCTCGCCGGAGGTGAGGATCGCGTGGTCGTCGTCGTACGACACCTGCGGCGTGAAGGACTCCCTCGTCACCTCGAACTCGGGGCCGCGCGGCTGCTCGCCCTCGAAGTGTGTGAGCGTGACGCCGATGACGCCCGGCATCGGAGCGTGCGCGGTGATGGTCACGACCGGTCCCTTCAGCAGGTCGCCGCGGTGGCGGACGGGCTGGGTCGGCGCGTGGATCTCCAGCGTGCCGTCGGTGGCGGTGACGTCGAGGACCTGGACCGGGTGCGCCGCGGTGACGCCCTCGCGGAGCAGCCAGTAGCCGTCGGTGAACTTCAAGCCCGGACCCCTTACTCGACAGGTTGGCGGTTGTCGAACCTGGTTCGATGCGGGACGTCGAAGCGCTTCGACGGCTGAAGATAGGGGCGCCCGGTGAGGGCGTCAATCGTTCGGTCAGCCTTTAGGGAAGCGGTTCGACAGCCCGTACGCGCCCGACGGCGATCAGCAGCGCCGCCCCCGCTGCCGCGACCGGCACCCCGTATCCCGCCGTCACCGACCCATGCTCCACCGTCCAGCCGCCGAGTGCGCTGCCGCCCGCGATACCGCCGAGGAGGGCGGTCACGGCGAGGGTCATGCCCTCGTTGAGGCGGTCGGCGGGGGTGCGGTGCTGGATGAGCGCCATGCCGGTGACCATCGTCGGGGCGGTCGCCATACCGGCGAGGAGGAGGGCGGGGGCGAGGGCGAAAAGGGAGGAGGTGGCGGTGGCGGCGAGGAGCGGGAGGGTCAGCAGGGCGGCCATGGCGGCTATGCACCAGGGAAGGCGGTGGGCAGCCGGTGTCGTGAGTTTCAGCGTGCCGAAGAGCAGACCGGCCGCGCAGGAGCCCGCCGCCTGGAGGCCGAGCAGCACGCCCGCCGCCGTGCGGTGACCCTGTGCGTCCGCGAACGCGATCGTCACCACCTCCATCGCGCCGAACACCGCGCCGGTGGCCAGGAAGGCGGCGAGCAGTGACGGCATGCCGGGGGAGCGCAGCGGCGAGCGGGCCTTCGTGCGCGGCGCGACGGGCGGTTCCGTGACGCGCTGGGCGGTGAACAGGAGCATGCCGGTGAGCAGCAGCACGCCCCCGACCAGCGTGCCCGCCTCCGGGAAGAACGTCCCGCAGAGGAAGGCCGCGAGCACCGGGCCCAGCATGAAGCACAGCTCGTCGGCGGCCTGCTCGAAGGAGTTGGCGGTGTGCAGGGCGTCGGGGTCGCCCTTGAGGAGGTGGGCCCAGCGGGCGCGGGACATGCCGCCGATGTTGGGGGTGGTGGCGGTGGCGGCGTAGGCGGCGAAGAGGGTCCAGTCCGGGGCGTCGTAGTGCAGGCAGAGGATGAGGGCCAGGCCGCCCAGCGCGGCGCACAGCGTGGCGGGGACGGCGACGCGGGCCTGGCCGTGGCGGTCGATGAGCCGGGCGACCCAGGGGGCGATCAGCGCGGTCGCGGCGAGGCCGGTCGCGGTGACGGCACCGGCGAGGGCGTACGAGCCGCGGGAACCGGCGATCATCACGACCGCGCTCACGCTGAACATGCCCATGGGCAGGCGGGCGATGAGGTTTCCGAGTGTGAAGGCCCGGGTGCCGGGATGGGTGAACAGGCGGCGGTACGGGTTGGGTTGGAGCCCAGTGGCGGATTGCGGCATGCGGCAACCGTCGCCCGTGGCCGATCAAGGGGTCCAACACCTACTCGGTGCCGATTCACGCACTCCCGTTGTAAGTTCCCACCATGCCCGCTCCCGCCCACCACCTCGACCCCCGCCTCCTGCGCGCCTTCGTCACGGTCGCCGAGGAACTGCACTTCACCCGCGCCGCGACCCGGCTGTACGTCGCCCAGCAGGCGCTGAGCAGGGATGTACGGCGGCTGGAGCGGGAGTTGGGCACCGAGCTGTTCGTCCGGACGACCCGGCAGGTGACGCTGACCGCGGACGGGGAGCGGCTGGTGCCGTACGCCCGCCGGATGCTCGCGGCGCAAGAGGAACTGCTCGCGGCCTTCGGGCAGGTCAGGCCCCTGCTCGTCGACCTGAACTCCCCCGGCCTCGGCACTCCCCGCCGGGTGCTGCACCGCGCCCGTGCGCTCGCCCCCGAGTACGAGCTGATGGCCCGCTACGAGAGCGGTCTGACCGGAGCGGCCGGGGAGCTTCTGGCGGGGCGGATCGACGCGTCGTTCGGGCGGTTCGCGGGACTGGATCCGGCGCTGCGGCGGCAGTTGGCGCACCAGCTCGTCCGATACGAGCCGATGGCGATCGTGCTGCCGGAGGACCATCGGCTGGCGTCACTGGAGGAGGTGCCGCTGGCCGCGCTGGCGGGGGAGACGGTGTACGCGGGGGCCGGGAATCCGCGGACACCGGAGTGGACCGATCTCGCCCGGCGGCTGTTCGACGGGCGCGGGATCGAGATCGCGGCGCCCTCGCCGCTGGCGGTGGGGGACGAGGAGTTCCAGCGCGTGATGGCCAGGACGCGGTGTCCGGTCCTCGCCGTGGTGGACTTCCCGGCCATGCCCGGGTCGGTACGGCGACGGCTGGTGGGCCCCGTGCCGTTGTCGCCGGTGTCGCTGGTGTGGCGGAAGGGGGCGGAGCATCCGGCGCTGGATGTGCTGCGGCGGGCGGCGGGGGAGGTCGGGCGGGAGGAGGGGTGGTCGCGGGTGCCGGACGGGGGATGGATGCCGGAGGCGGACAGGCTCGCGTGCGGCGACTGAGGGTGGCAGACTGCCCCGGTTGCGCAGGTGAATCAGAGTGATCGGGGGATTCCGGTGAGTAAGCGCCAGGTGCGGAAGATGCTGGGGCTGATGGCGAGCGGGGGGCCCGTCGAGGTCACGAGCACGATGTCCGTGAAGAAGCTCGCGCGGCTCGCCTTCTTCGCCCAGCAGTTCGGGTACGAGTACGTCGACGTACGGCAGGCCGGGTCGCGGAACAACGCGATGGTGATGCTGATCATGCCCGACCCCAGCCCCGTCGCACGGACGCGGGCCGCACAGAACTGGGCGCAGTATCCGAACGCCGCTGACGGCGTCTCCCTGCCGCCCGTCGTCCCCAACGCCCTTGAGCTGCTCAAGGCCCGGATCAACTTCGACCTCACTGGCCGGCACTCCGAGAAGCAGCGGCTGGTGTACGCGGCGCTCGCCGTCACCGTCGGCAGCCTGCTGGTCGGGCTGAGGATCGGCGGTGACAGCCGCTTCCTGGTCGCCGGGATCATGTGGGGCTCGTGCCTGAGTCTGCTCGCCGTCGCCTTCACCTTGGGCCGCCGGCGCAACGCCAGGTATGCCGCCCGCCTCCAGGCCGCCGGGTTCACGCCGGTGACGGACGAGAAGGGGCGGCTGCGGTATCTGCCGCCGGGTGCGCGGACGCCGGGGCACCCGTTCGCGAGCGGGCCGTACGGCGAGCCCGACCTCTCAGCCCGCCCCCACCCGGGGTGAGAGCAAAGTTCCCTTCCGGTCACCCACCGCCACAGACCGGAAACGCGCCCTCCCTACCTTCGGGACTCAGCCACTGAAGAGCAGCACGACTGAGCCCGGAGCACCGTGGAGGCGTCATGACAGCCCCGAGTACAGCCCCCGCATCCAGCAGCAGGGGAGGCCGCTGGATCGAGCACTGGGATCCCGAGAACGAGACCTTCTGGAAGGAGACCGGGGAGAAGGTCGCCCGCCGCAACCTGATCTTCTCGGTGCTCTCCGAGCACATCGGTTTCTCCATCTGGACCCTGTGGTCGGTCATGGTGCTGTTCATGGGCCCGGAGTACGGCCTCACCCCGGCCGACAAGTTCGTCCTGGTGTCGATGGCCACGCTGGTCGGCGCGATCGTCCGCGTCCCCTACACCTTCGCCGTCGCAATCTTCGGCGGACGGAACTGGACGATCATCTCGGCGAGCCTGCTCCTCGTCCCCAGCATCGCCGCCTTCGTCGTCATGGAGCCGGGGACCTCGTACACCACCTTCCTGATCTGCGCGATGCTCACCGGTATCGGCGGCGGCAACTTCGCCTCCTCCATGACCAACATCAACGCCTTCTACCCGCTGCGGAAGAAGGGCTGGGCGCTCGGCCTGAACGCGGGCGGCGGCAACATCGGCGTGCCGGTGATGCAGCTCGTCGGGCTGGCCGTGATCGGTGCGAGCGGTGGGCCGCGGGTGCTGCTCGGGATCTACATCCCGCTGATCGTCGTCGCCGCGGTGCTCGCCGCGATGTACATGGACAACATCGCGTCCCTCAAGAACGACTCCGGCGCCGCCAAGGAGGCCGTGCGGGCCGGCCACACATGGATCATGTCCTTCCTCTACATCGGCACCTTCGGCTCGTTCATCGGCTACAGCTTCGCCTTCGGCCTGGTGCTCCAGACCCAGTTCGGGCGTACGCCGCTGCAGGCCGCGTACGTCACCTTCATCGGCCCGCTGCTGGGCTCGCTGATCCGGCCGGTGGGCGGCGCGCTCGCCGACAAGTACGGCGGTGCGAAGATCACGCTGTGGAACTACGTCGCCATGGCCGCCGCCACCGGCGTGATCATCCTGGCGAGCATGCAGGAGTCGCTGCCGCTGTTCACGGTCGCCTTCATCGCGCTGTTCGTGCTGAGCGGCGTCGGCAACGGGTCGACGTACAAGATGATCCCCGGCATCTTCCAGAACAAGGCCCTGGCCATGGGCCTCGAAGGGGAGGCGGCCGCGGCCTACGGACGGCGGCTGTCCGGGGCGTCCATGGGGCTGATCGGCGCGGTGGGCGCGCTCGGCGGGCTCGGGATCAACCTGGCCTTCCGGCAGTCGTTCCTGAGCGTGGGCTCCGGCACCGGCGCGTTCGTCGCCTTCCTCGCCTTCTACGGCCTCTGCTTCGCGGTCACCTGGGCCGTATACCTTCGCCGCCCGGCCGGCCAGGTTCCGGCCACCCAGGCCACCGCCGAGGCGAAGCCGCAGCTCAGCTACGCCGAGGTGTGACGTAACACCGACGACATCAAGCCGAACCGAGCCTGTCACGCGCCGTTGACAGGCTCGGTCGCATGTAGGTGCACACGACTCGAGTGCGGGACGAGAGTTAGCTATGTACGAGCAACAGCGACGGCCGGAACAAGCAGCGCAAGGGGCGGAGCACGGGCCCCTGGCCGGGTTCACCGTGGGCGTGACGGCCGCGCGCCGGGCCGATGAACTCGGGGCGCTGCTCCAGCGGCGTGGTGCTGCCGTACTGCACGCGCCCGCCCTGCGGATCGTGCCGCTCGCCGACGACAGTGAGCTGCTGGCCGCCACCAAGGAGCTGCTCGACCGGGTGCCGGACGTGGTTGTGGCGACGACCGCGATCGGTTTCCGGGGGTGGGTCGAGGCCGCCGACGGGTGGGGGTTCGGGGAGGCGCTGCTCGACAGACTGCGGGATGTGGAGCTGCTCGCCCGTGGGCCGAAGGTGAAGGGCGCGATCCGGGCCGCGGGGCTGACCGAGGACTGGTCGCCGTCCTCCGAATCCATGGCCGAGGTGCTGGACCGGCTGCTGGAGGAGGGCGTCGACGGGCGGCGCATCGCCGTACAGCTGCACGGTGAGCCGCTGCCCGGGTTCGTGGAGTCGCTCAAGGCGGGCGGGGCCGAGGTCGTCGGCGTGCCCGTCTACCGGTGGATGCCGCCGGAGGATCTCTCGCCCGTCGACCGGCTGCTGGACGCCACCGTCTCGCGCGGCGTCGACGCGCTCACCTTCACCAGCGCGCCCGCCGCCGCGTCGCTGCTGTCCCGGGCCGAGGAGCGGGGGCTGCTGGCGGAGCTGCTCGCCGCCCTCAACCACGACGTGCTGCCGGCCTGCGTCGGCCCGGTCACCGCGCTGCCGTTGCAGGCCCTCGGCATCGACACCGTCCAGCCCGAACGCTTCCGGCTCGGCCCTCTCGTCCAGCTCCTCTGCCAGGAACTGCCCGCCCGGGCCCGCTCGTTGCCCCTCGCCGGGCACCAGGTGGAGATCCGCGGCCACGCGGTCCTGGTGGACGGCGAACTCAAACCCGTACCGCCCGCAGGCATGTCCCTCCTGCGCGCCCTGTCCCGCCGCCCGGGTTGGGTGGTCCCCCGCTCCGAACTCCTCCGCGCCCTCCCCGGCGCCGGCCGCGACGAACACGCGGTGGAAACAGCGATGGCCCGCCTGCGGACGGCCCTGGGAGCACCGAAGCTGATCCAGACGGTCGTCAAACGCGGCTACCGCCTGGCCCTGGACCCAGCAGCGGACGCGAAGTACGCGGACGCCTGAGATCAGCGCGGGGCTTTGGGGCGGCGGGGGCACGCCTGCGAGTTTCGGCGCGGGCCCGCTGCCGGGCACCCTCCTCCGCGCCCGCGCGAGTTCGGCGCGCACCCGCTCGACGGTCCGGTCGCGCTCAGCGATCCCCAGCCTGGCCTGTCTCAAGGGCGCGGCTACGGCCGCCAACCACGCCGACGGCTGCCGGGGCGAGCGAGGGTGCGCACCTGTGCGGCCCACCTCGCGCCGTTGCCGTAAGCATCCGCGGGTGGCGGAGTCGTGGAGGGT
>NZ_BJND01000072.1 GCF_006539505.1 Streptomyces spinoverrucosus | reverse complement strand
CCCGCACCCGCACCCGCCGTCTACACCTGCACCGCAGCCACCCGAGCCGCCCGCGACCCCAACACCGTGATCCCCACAACCCCCACCACCGCCAGCAGCCCAACCCCCACGGTCCCGGCCCAACCCCCCGCATGAAAGGCCATCGCCCCCACCGTGCTCCCCACGCTGGACCCCACGTAGTACGCCGACTGATACAGCGCCGACGCCTGCGCCCGCCCCTGCGTCGCCGTCTTGCTCACCGCCGACGAGGCCACCGCATGCCCCGCGAAGAACCCCGCCGTAATCAGCACCAGCCCCAGCAACACCAGCACCAGCGAGTCGCCCAACGACAGCACCAGCCCCGCCGCCGTCGTACCACCCCCCAGATACAGCGCACCCCGCCGCCCCAGCCGACCAACCAGCCGCCCCGCCGCCGACGCGGACACCGTACCCACCAGGTACACGAGGAAGATCGACCCCACCACACCCTGCGGCAGCCCGAACGGCTCCTCCGTCAGCCGATACCCGATCACCGTGTACACCCCGCCGAACACCGTCATGAACAGCGCACCGATCGCGTACAACCGACGCAGCAACGGATCGCCCAGATGCCCCCGCACCACCCGGAACAGCACCCCCGGCCGCAGCGACCCCGCAGTGAAGTGCTTCGGCGCAGGCAGCAACACCCGGAACGCGACCGCACAAGCAACGGCGAGCACCCCCAGCGCACCGACCGCCACCCGCCAGCCCCACTCCTGCGCGACCCACCCGGTGATGACCCGCCCGCTCATCCCCCCGACGCTGTTGCCCGCGACAAACAGCCCGATCGCCGTGACCAGCGCCTTCGGCCGGACCTCCTCCGCCAGATACGCCGTCGCCGACGCCGGCAGCCCCGCCAGCGCAGCACCCTGCACCGCCCGCAGCACAACCAGCGTGGTCAGCGACCCGGCGAACGGCACCAGCAGCGCCACGATCACCGCCACCGCCAACGACGCCGTCATCACCGTACGACGCCCGAACCGCTCGGACAGCGCGCTCATCGGGATCACGAACAACGCCAGACCACCCGTCGACGCCGCCACCGTCCAGCTCGCCTCGCTCGCCGTCACGCCAAGGTCCCCGGAGATCAGGGGAAGCAGAGCCTGCGTGGAGTACAGCAGCGCGAAGGTGGCCACACCCGCGAGGAAGAGGGCGAAGCTCATCCGACGGTAGCCGGGGCCGCCCGGGGCCATACGAGAGTCGACAACAGGAACGGAAGCAGCGGCGCCCACGGTGGTGGACGCCCCGGTACTGGCGGGAGTCATGCCTCGAAGCTACGTACGCCCCCGCTCATCCGTCCAATGCATGGAATCGCCATAATCGTTCCCATGATGCATCAGCCAAGCTCACAGCCCCGACTGTCACCAACCAGTGACACAAAAGACAGAGAGAAAGAAAGAGAAAAAGCAACGGACGACATCGTCACCCTCCTCGCCCCCCGCCTCGCGTACTTCGCCGGCGTCGCCCGCACGGAGCACGTCACCAGGGCCGCGCACGAGATGAACGTCCCCCAGTCCACCCTCTCCCGCGCCATGGTCCGCCTCGAAGAGGACCTGGGCGTCGACCTGTTCGCCCGCCACGGCCGCACCGTCTCTCTGACCCCCGCCGGCCGCACCTTCCTCACCTCCGTGGAACGCGCCCTCGCCGAGATCGAGCGGGCCGCGGACGAGGTACGCGCCGACGCCGACCCGACCACCGGCAAGGTCGCGTTCGGCTTCCTGCACACGATGGGCGCGGAGACCGTCCCCGGCCTGCTGCACGACTTCCGCGCGGACCACCCCCGGGTCCGCTTCAGCCTGGTCCAGAACTACGGCGAGGCCATGATCGAACGCCTCCGCGCCGGCGAACTGGACCTCTGCCTGACCTCCCCGGTCCCCGACGCCCCCGACCTCGTCGCCCGCCGCCTCGACGAGCAGAAACTCCGCCTCGTCGTCCCCGCCGACCACCGCCTCGCCACCCGCAAACGCATCCGCCTCGCCGAGGCCGCGGAGGAAACCTTCGTCACCCTGGAACCCGGCTACGGCCTCCGGCGCATCACGGACGCCCTCTGCCGCGAGGCAGGTTTCAAGCCGCGCATCGCCTTCGAGGGCGAGGAGGCGGAAACCCTGCGAGGACTCGTAGCCGCAGGCCTGGGCGTGGCCCTCCTCCCACCCCCGGCGGTGGCCCGCCCCGGCGTGGTGGAACTGACGGTCACGGCCCCACGCGCGGCACGCGAAATCGGCGTTGCCTGGCTGGAGGGCCGCCCGGACACCCCACCGGTGGCAGCCTTCAAGAAGTTCCTGCTCTCAAGAAGGGGCAACCTGCTCCCAACCTGATCCTCCTCACGTGGCCGGCGCTACCGCAACGACCGCCCAAACCCCGCAGCCAACGGCATCCGCAACCCCAACGGCGGCGGAGCAGCCAACGCATCCTGAACAGGCCGGGAAAACCCCCGCCCGAACAACACCCCCATCACGAAGTCCGCAGCCAACGCCAGCACTTCATCCCGATGCTGATGCAACCCATGCCGATCCGAATGCACTTCGAACCGGCACACATCCCGATTGACCTTCTTCACCCGCGCCGCATACCGAAACGACAGCTCAGGATCCGTCCGCTCGTCATTCGTGCCGTGCACGATCAACACCCGCCGCCCCACCAACTGTTTCACCGGTTCGGGTGAGGACGCCATATCGTCCTCCGGCAGCCAGGGAGCAATCGCCACCACGGAGTTGACGGCCTCGTGCCCACCCGCGTGCAGCGCCGCCCGCCCGCCCATGTCGATCCCGGCCAGGCAGACAGGGACGTCGCCGTACCGTCGTACCGCCTCGTCCGCCGCCCAGGAGGCGTCCCGCGCCAGATGCGCCTCGCTGCCGTTCCACCCGCGACAGCGGTAGTGCACGACATGCGCGGCCAGCCCCTCCGCGCGCCCCGCGCGTACCAGACGGCGCCCCAATCCCCGTACGGACGCGGCCGCGAGCAGGGGAGACGGCCTGCGGGCGGAGACCTCCTCACCGCCGGGGAGCAGCAGCACCACTCCGCTCACCGCCGTCGGTTCCGGACCGAATGCCCGCCCCAGCCGGGCCGTGCGAACCGGCGTCGCTTGCTGTGCCATGACAGAACAGTCTCAGAAGTGCCGGTGTACGCCACCCGTCCGCACGGTCACCGTTACGTATCGACGGAAACGTCATCCGGGCGATCTACGCGCGTAGGAGTTAGAGTGCGAAAATGACGAGCCAGACTGACCGGATGGGGCACACCCCGAGCTCGGACCAGATCCGCCGGGCACCCAAGGTTCTGCTGCACGACCACCTCGACGGCGGGCTGCGTCCCGGCACCGTCGTCGACCTCGCCCGCGAGACCGGCTACTCCCAGCTCCCGGACTCGGACCCCGACAAGCTCGGTCTCTGGTTCCGCGAGGCCGCCGACTCCGGTTCCCTGGAACGGTATCTGGAGACCTTCTCGCACACCGTCGGCGTCATGCAGACCCGGGACGCGCTCGTCCGGGTCGCCGCCGAGTGCGCCGAGGACCTCGCCGAGGACGGTGTCGTCTACGCCGAGGTGCGCTACGCCCCCGAGCAGCACCTCGAAGGGGGACTGACCCTCGAAGAGGTCGTCGAGGCCGTCAACGAGGGCTTCCGGCAAGGGGAGCGGATCGCCCGCGCCAACGGCCACCGCATCCGCGTGGGCGCCCTGCTCACCGCGATGCGGCACGCGGCCCGCGCCCTGGAGATCGCCGAACTCGCCAACCGCTACCGGGACCTCGGGGTCGTCGGCTTCGACATCGCGGGCGCCGAGGCCGGCTACCCGCCCACCCGGCACCTCGACGCGTTCGAGTACCTCAAGCGCGAGAACAACCACTTCACCATCCACGCCGGTGAGGCCTTCGGACTGCCGTCGATCTGGCAGGCCCTGCAGTGGTGCGGCGCCGACCGGCTCGGGCACGGGGTGCGGATCATCGACGACATCGAGGTCGCCGAGGACGGCAGCGTGAAGCTCGGCCGGCTCGCCTCCTATGTCCGGGACAAGCGCATCCCGCTGGAGATGTGCCCCAGCTCCAATCTCCAGACCGGGGCCGCCTCCTCGTACGCCGAGCACCCGATCGGGCTGCTGCGGCGGCTGCACTTCCGGACGACGGTGAACACCGACAACCGGCTGATGTCGCACACCAGCATGAGCCGGGAATTCGAGCACCTTGTCGAGGCATTCGGTTACACGCTCGACGACATGCAGTGGTTCTCGGTCAATGCTATGAAGTCAGCATTCATTCCATTCGATGAACGGCTGGCCATGATCAATGACGTGATCAAGCCCGGTTATGCCGAGCTGAAGTCCGAATGGCTGTTCCAGCAGACCGCGTCCACCAGGGGATCTGCGGCTTCCGAGGGCTGATCGGGGTTCGCGGAATGCGGGCGGGCCTTCACAGTCCGTCCGCATTTCGATGTTTGCGGGGGCTGCCCACGCCTGTTTACGGTCTTGGACCACTCCCCATTTCACGTCAGTCAAGGACGCAATTCACCATGAAGCAGTCTGCTGCCAAGACCCTCGGTGTCGCCGCCCTCGGTGCCGCCTTCGCCGCCGCCGGTGCGGGTGCCGCGAACGCCGCTCCGGCCGCACTCCCCGACGCCGGCCAGACCCTGGACACCGTCGCCCGGACGCTGCCGACGGAGCACCTCAACCAGACCCTGCCGGGCTCCGCCGGCTCGCTGCTCGCCCAGGGCACGACCGGCCCGGCCGCCACGCTGCTCGGCGGCCTGCCGATGCAGGGCGTGCCCGCGCACGGCACCCCGGTCAACGGCGTCTCGCTGGGCTGAGCCGGACCCCCGTACGTGCCGATGGGGCGCACCCTTGTGCGGGTTGCGCCCCATCGGCGTGTGCCCCTGAGGGAGGGCAGATCCGGGGGTGGGGTCACCAGGCCGTACGCGCCGCCTTGCCCTCCGACGGGAGCAGGATCCACAGCGCGATGTAGAGCAGGAACTGCGGGCCGGGCAGCAGGCAGGAGAGCAGGAAGATCACACGCATCGTCGTCGCGGAGGTGCCGAAGCGCCGTGCCAGCGCTGCGCACACTCCGCCGATCATCCGACCACTGGTGGGGCGGGCAAGGCGGCTCATCGCGGCTCCTTCGTGAGCGTCCGAGGCCTCCCTTCTGGCTGCCTCGTTCTGACATCCACGCTACGGCGACGAAGGGGGCAAAGCGTCGCTCCATGGGGCGATCCCGACCCTGGGAATCGTCGGGGTACGACCCTGAGGGGCGTCCTCCCTGGGAGGCAGCGCCCGGCGCCGGGCCTCCGCCCTGCGACGCAGCCAGTAACGGCCCGCCGGGACGACGGCGACATGGGTCAGGGTCACGCCCGTGGTGTTCAGCAGCAGCGAGTCGACGTCCACGACCTGACCGGGCACGCCGGTCTGCAACAGCTCTATGCCGAGCGAGATCAGCGCCCCGGCGGCGACCGTACGGACCAGGGAGCCGAGCGGCGAGACCCGCAGTCTGCCGCCCACCATCGGCAGCAGGACACCCAGCGGCGCGAGCAGCCCCACTCCGGCGCCGATGCTGCGCGCCGCCTCCGGCCAGCCCAGCGCGAGATCGGCGCGGATACCGGCGAGCGGATGCAGATTGGCGGGCATCACCCAGGGCACGTCCAGCGGACGCAGCGTGTACCAGGCGACGAACGCGAGATGCGCGGCGAGGAGGACACCCCCCGTCACCCGCATGCGGATCGCGGCGCTGCCGCCCCTGGAGCCTTGACGCTGCACGCCCCCCAAGACGCGGTCTTCGGCGGGATCGGTTCCGGGTCGGGACCCCATACCCGGGTGAGGCCTGCGCCACACCTGCCGTCAGCCGCCCGTGACCTCCGTCGACGGCGGATCCGCCTCGCCCGGCCGGGCACGGACGTCGTCAGTGCACTCGTAGCTGCGGGGCGGCGCGGCACCGGGGCCGCCGAGGATCACCGAGCCGTCGCCCTCGGCCGCCGCCGAGTCGGAGAACGTACAGACGATCTGGGCGAGCGCGTACGACGTGAGGTCCTCGGGGGCGTTCGACAGCCGCAGCGTGTCCTCCGGATCCCGCGGCCGCGGCCCGCTCACCGTCGTACCGCCGGGTACGTCCGTGGAGTACCCGGCCTGCTTCTCGGCCGCCGACGGCCTCTTGGCGAGCTCGTCCAGCAGGCCCTGCGCGATCAGCACCCGCCGCTCGGAGTCCTCCGTGCCCTGGGGCACCCGCACCCCGCGGTCGACGGTTACCAGCGACGAACCGCACAGCAGGAACACCTGTACGGGCATCGCGGGCGTGGACTGCGTGGTGATGCCCTGCCCGGCGAGCGAGCAGTGCGCCCGCGACGGCGCCGGGCCGAAGTCCGTCGGCACCTCGGTGGCCCGGATGCCGCAGCCGGCGAGCAGCGCGGCCAACACCGGCACCACCAGCAGACGAGCCTTCCTCACGAGTCCCCCTTCTTCTCCGAGCGCTTCTCCTCCGCCGCCCGCACCATGTCCGACGCGTCCCGCGGCAGCCGCAGCGTGAACACCGCGCCGCCCTCGGGGGAGTTGGCGGCGGTGATGTCGCCGCCGTGGATGTGGGCGTTCTCCAGGGCGATGGACAGGCCGAGGCCGCTGCCCTCGGAGCGCGGGCGGGAGGCGCTGGCCTTGTAGAAGCGGTCGAAGACATGCGGCAGGACGTCCTCGGGGATGCCGGGCCCGTGGTCGCGGACCTGGATGACGACCTCACTGTCCTCCTCCCGCACGGCCACCCGCACCGGCGAACCGCCGTGCTTGAGCGCATTGCCGATCAGGTTGGCGAGTATCACGTCAAGCCGACGCGGGTCGAGGCGGGCGTGGATGCCGCGCTCGGCGTCCAGCTCGACCGCGTCCAGCCAGGCGCGGGCGTCGATGCAGGCGGTGATCTGGTCGGCGACGTCGACGTCGTCCAGGACCAGCCGGGCGGTGCCCGCGTCGAAGCGGGTGACCTCCATCAGGTTCTCGACCAGGTCGTTCAGCCGCCGGGTCTCGCTCACCACCAGCCGTACCGCGGGCTCGATCATCGGGTCGAGGCCGCCGCTCTCGGAGTCCAGCTCCTCCTCCAGCACCTCGGTCACGGCGGTGATCGCGGTGAGCGGCGTGCGCAGCTCATGACTCATGTCGGCCACGAACCGCCGGGACGCCTCGTCCCGCGCGGCCATGTCCGCGACCCGCTTCTCCAGCGCCTCGGCCGCCTTGTTGAACGTCCGGGACAAATCGGCCAGTTCATCCGTCCCCGACACCCTGAGCCGGGTGTCCAGCTCGCCCTCCCCGAGCCGCCGCGCGGCCACCCCGAGCCGGTGCACGGGCTTCAGTACGGTCGTGGCGGCGGCCTGCGCGAGCAGCGCGGAGCCGATCAGCGCGAGACCGGTGGCGATGCCGAGCGACCAGGCCAGCGAGTTGAGGTCCTTGGCCTCCGGCTCCAGCGACTTGACCATGTAACCGGTCGGCCCGCCCCCGATGACCCGGGTGCCGGCCACCAGATACGGGGTGCCGTCGTCGACGATCCGCTGCCAGTACAGGTGGTACGGCGACTTGTTGTTCGAGGTGAGCGGCTGCCGCTTGTTGACGGCCGTGCGCAGCGACTTCGGTACGTCGGCCAGCGCGAAGCCGTCGTTCAGGCCGCCGGAACTGCCGTACACCGCCTTGCCGCTCGCGTCCTCGGCGACCAGGAGCACGCTGAAGCGCTGGCTGCTGCTGGCCATCTGGCCCGCGGTGCGCTGGAGTTCGTCCTGGGTGGGTCGGGCGGGCAGGGCGCCGGCGCGGTTCTTCATCTCCTGCTCGAAGTCGCGCAGCACCGCGTCCTGGGTGCGGGTGAGCACGGCCTCGCGGTTGAGCCAGTAGGCGATCCCGGACGCGGACACCGCGGCCGTCAGCGCCACCAGCCCGAACACGACGACAAGCCGCAGCCGCAGACTGGTGAAACGCAGCGTCGACAGAGCTCCCTTGCGTGCCGCGGCCCAGCCGCGGAGACCGGCTTGCTGATCTGTCACTGAGGCGTATCCAGCCGGTAGCCGACACCCCGCACGGTACGGATCAGCGTCGGGGACGACGGCACGTCCTCGACCTTCGCGCGCAGCCGCTGGACGCAGGCGTCCACCAGCCGCGAGTCACCGAGGTAGTCGTGCTCCCACACCAGCCGCAGCAACTGCTGCCGGGACAGCGCCTGACCCGGCCGCCGGCTCAGTTCGAGCAGCAGCCGCAGCTCGGTCGGGGTGAGCTGCAGGTCCTCGCCGTTCTTCGTCACGGTCATCGCCGCGCGGTCGATGACGAGGCTGCCGAAGGTCGCCGCGTCGTTCGCCTCCCGCTCGCCGCGCCGCAGCACGGCCCGGATCCGCGCGTCCAGCACCCGACCCTGCACCGGCTTGACGACGTAGTCGTCGGCGCCGGACTCCAGCCCGACCACGACGTCGATGTCGTCGCTGCGGGCGGTCAGCAGGATGATCGGCAGCTGGTCGGTGCGCCGGATGCGCCGGCACACCTCGAACCCGTCGATGCCGGGCAGCATCACATCCAGCACGATCAGATCCGGGCGCTGCTCACGCAGCAGCTTCAGACCGTCCTCACCGCTGGCAGCGGTCGCCACGCGGTGTCCCTGGCGCGTCAGTGAGAGCTCCAGGGCCGTGCGGATGGCGTCGTCGTCCTCGATCAGCAACAGGGAAGGCACGGGCTCATTCTGGCCCATGGTGGGTCGGCGTTTCGACACTCGGGCGACTGCGTAGCCGTATCGCTCCTCTCTGTGACCGTGCTGTGGGTGCGCTGCGCACGACATACGACCCGCCCCTGTGACAGGTCTGTGACAGTCGGCGGACACGGCCATGAAGTGGGCTCGGCAAGCTTTTCGGCACAGGCAAGGAAGCAGCACCGAGCAAGGCCGACACCGGCAAGTCCACGACGGGGGGCGCGAGATGAACACGCTGCACGGCACCAGCAACAGCGCAGTGGTCACGCGTCTGCACGACGTGAACGGGGGCCGGGGTTCTGAGAAGTCCGGTGCCGTGAGCGGGCGGGGGTGCGCTCGCGGCACCGGGCGTCAGCACACCGCGTACATGACGGTGGTTGACGGTTTCACGGGGGAAACGCACGGGGGAGCCGCGTACAGGGAGGACTCGGGGGAGAGGCGCTCGCTGACCGAGGCGGAGTTCACCGCCTACGTCCAGGAACGCCGCGCCTCCCTGTACGCAACCGCCTACCACCTCACCGGCGACCGCTTCGAGGCCGAGGACCTGCTGCAGAGCGCGCTGTTCTCGACGTATCGGGCCTGGGACCGGATCAGTGACAAGGCGGCGGTCGGCGGATACCTCCGTCGCACCATGACCAACCTGCACATCAGCGCCTGGCGGCGCCGCAAGCTCAACGAGTACCCGACCGAGGAACTGCCGGAGACGCCCGGCGACACGGACGCGATGCGCGGCACCGAGCTGCGCGCGGTCCTGTGGCAGGCGCTGGCCCGGCTGCCCGAGCTCCAGCGCACCATGCTGGTCCTGCGCTACTACGAGGGCCGCACGGACCCGGAGATCGCGGAGATCCTCGGCATCAGTGTCGGCACGGTGAAGTCCAGCATCTGGCGGTCGCTCCGCCGGCTGCGCGAGGACGAGGTCCTCAGCTTCGGCCGTGACGAGCAGCACGCCTTCGGGGAGCTTGTCGCCTGAAGGTAGGGCCCCAGGGGAAGTACGGGGGAGTACGGGGCCGGGGGGATCACGGGGGAAGTACCGAGGGGGATCACGGGGGAAGCACGGAGGGGGAACACGGGGAACGGGGGAATACGGGGGAGCGGGGCTGGAGGGCCGGGGGGTCCGTCCAGTCCCGCCTTCGTATGTGTCCCGTGTGTGTCTCGTAGGTGTTTCGTGGTGGCGCTACGCCGCCGTACGCGCCGTCGTGCAGCGGCCCGCCGCCGCTGCGGCCAGGCGGCCCATCGCCTCGTCCCGGTCACAGGCGTACGCGCCGAGCGCGGTCTGGCGGGCGACGATGGAGCGCTCGGCGCGCATCAGACGCCAGCCGCGGCGCAGCAGGAACGGCACCGACTTGCGGCCCTCCTTCAGGTCGCGCACGAAGCGGCGGCGGAAGGTGCGCACCGGGCCGCGGCTCAGGCACAGCGCGTCGGCCAGCACACCCAGCGCACGGCAGCGGGTGACGATCTCGGCGGCGAAGATGCCCTCCGCGATGAACAGCGGGGTCCGCCCGATGTCGAGGGTCTCGGCGCCGGTGCGGGCGCTGAGGCCGATGTCGTAGACGGGGATGTTGGTACGGCCCGTGCGGCACAGTTCCTCGATGGCGGCGACGGCCGCGGCCGCGTCCCACGAGTCCGGGTGGTCCCAGTCGATGTCGGAGCTGCCGGTGACCAGCGGCAGCGTCGGGTCGGTGCCCTCCTTGTAGAAGTCGTCGAGCCGCAGGACCGGCAGGCCGGAGCGGGCGGAGAGGAGGGACTTGCCGGAGCCGGACGGGCCGCACAGCAGCACGACCCGGGTGGGTATGGGCGGATGGGAACCCAATGTGTTGTCCTTCTCACCTGCGGTCTCGGGGCGGTCCGGGCGAGGCTCTCGCCCGCCGGGCATCGGGCCATTATCCCTGCTGCCGCCCGGCCCCGGGAGCGTGCGTCACGAGGCGACGGGATCGGTGGGCGGGCGGGCGTACCGTGCCACCGTGGATACTGATCGTCTCGCCCAGCAGCTGTCCGCCGTGGTCGGCCCGGACCATGTGCTGCGCGACCCCGCGCTGCGCGCCTCGTACGAGACCGACTTCACCGGCCGCTACCGTGGCCGGGCCCGGCTGGTGGTGCGGCCCGCCGACACCGCGCAGGTGGCTCAGGTGCTGCGCCGCTGTCATGCGGCCGGCGTGCCGGTCGTGGCGCAGGGCGGGAACACCGGGCTGGTCGGCGGTTCGGTGCCCACGCCGGACGGCGGCGAGGTCGTGCTGTCGCTGCGGCGGCTGGACGGTATCGGAGCGGTCGACACGGCGGTGGGGCAGGTGACCGTGGGCGCCGGTGTGGTGCTGTCCGACCTGCACCGCCGTGTCGCCGCGCACGGGCTGGAGTTCGGCGTCGACCTGGCCGCCCGGGACTCCGCGACGCTCGGCGGGATGATCGCGACCAACGCGGGCGGCGAGCGGGTCGTGCGCTACGGCACCACCCGGGCCAACGTGGTGGGGCTGGAGGCCGTGCTGGCCGACGGGACCGTGCTGAACCGGCTGGCCGGGCTGCCCAAGGACAACACCGGGTACGACCTGACCAACCTGCTGATCGGCAGTGAGGGGACGCTGGCCGTGGTGACGCGGGCCCGGTTGCGGCTGGTGCCGCGGCTGCCGGAGCGGGTGACCGCGCTGGTGGGGCTCGACTCGTTGGAGGCGGCCCTCGATGTGGTGGCGCGGCTGCGGTTGCTGGACTCGCTGGAGCTGGCCGAGTTCTTCATGGCCGAGGGGCTGGCGCTGGTGCTGGAGACGAGCGGGCTGCCCGCTCCGTTCCGTACGGCGTATCCGGTGTATCTGCTGGTGGAGTGCGCGGGGCGACATGATCCGGCCGAGGAGCTGGCCGGCGTACTCGACACGGCGGGGCCGGGGGAGACGGCGGTGGCGCTGGCGGATGCCGACCGGCGGCGGCTGGCCGCCTATCGGGAGCGGCACACCGAGTCGATCAACGCGGCGGGCGTTCCGCTGAAGCTGGACGTGACCGTGCCGCTGGCGGAGCTGCCCGGCTTCGTCGCCGATCTGCCCGGCGTGCTGGCGGGGCGGGGGCGGCCGTATCTCTTCGGGCATCTCGCGGAGGGCAACCTGCACGTCAACCTGCTTCAGGTGGCGGCGGAGGACGAGGAGGCGGTCACCGGCGCGGTGCTGGAGCGGGTGGCGGCCGTGGGCGGGAGCATCAGCGCCGAGCACGGGGTGGGGCGGGCCAAGGCGCGTTATCTGCACCTGAGCCGTTCGGATGCGGAGATCGCGGTGATGCGGTCGGTGAAGGCGGCGCTGGATCCGGCGGGGGTTCTCAATCCGGGGGTGGTGCTGGCGGAGGACACAGCCTTGTTTGGGCGCGACTTCCGTTTGTAATGGACGCTTCTCACTTTGCAATGGACGCTTCTCACTCTTCTCGCCGCGACGGGGTGGCAGCCGAAGTCGGGGCTGCCACCTGCGCCGCCGCCGAAGTCCCCTCCTCGGCCTCCCACCGCAACAGATCCCCCGGCTGACAGTCCAGCACCTCGCACAGCGCGGCGAGCGTCGAGAACCGGACGGCCTTCGCGCGGCCGTTCTTGAGTACGGCCAGGTTGGCGGGCGTGATCCCGACGCGTTCCGCGAGCTCGCCCACGGACATCTTCCGCTTGGCCAGCATCACGTCGATGTCGACGGCGATCGGCATCAGATCACCCCCTTCAACTCGGCCTCCATCCGCGCCGCCTCGACGTCCCGCGCAACGGCCTGCGCCAGCAGCATCCGCAACACCAGCACGATGAGCGCGACGCCCAGCACGGCCACGACGACCCCGCCGATGAGCAGAACGACGCCCGGTGCCACGGCCTCACCCGGCGCGAGCATGTACCCGAAGGCGCTCAGGAGAACGGCGGCCGCACCGATCGCCCAGATCACGACATCGACGTATCGGAACGCGGCGTGCGAGAAGACGGTGCCCCGCTGAACCATGGTCACCAGCCGCCACACACAGACGAGCACGATCTGCACGGTGACGACACCCAGGATCAGCACGACGAGATACACGGCCCGCGGATACGCCAACTCCGCGCCACCCTCCTCCAGATCGGCCCCCACCAACGGCACCATCACGGCCTGCACAAACAGGGACCCCGCCAGCAACACCACCAACACGATCCGCAAAGCAAGCGTCGTCAGCTGTCCCATCGCCTCTCCTTCCATCGACGTACGATAGAAACCTATCGATTCTCGATAGGTGAAGGCAAGTGTCGTCCACCTCGACCCCGCATGCGTCGGCCGTGGCCGCGTGCTTTGATGCGGACATGGAGAGCATCACCCGGCGGCTCCTGACCAGGTGCTTCGGTCGGCCCAGCGGCCCGCTCGGCCGTCTCGGCGGCTGGCTCATGGCCCATGGCAACGCCGCCACCGAACACCATGCCGTCGCGCTCGCCGCCCCCGCCGAACAGGAGGTCGTCCTCGTCATCGGCCCGGGCCCCGGCGTCGGCCTGGCAGCCGCCGCCGAACGCTCGGCCCACGTCATCGGCATCGACCCCTCCGAGGTCATGCGAGCCATGGCCCGCCGCCGCTGCGCCCCGCTGATCACACGCGGCCGCCTCCGCCTCAGCCCCGGCACCGCCGCCCGCACCGGCCGGCCGGACGCCTCCGTCGACGTGGTGATCTCCGTCAACAACCTCCAGCTCTGGCCCGATGTCCCCGCCGCCCTCGCCGAACTCCACCGCGTCCTGCGCCCCGGCGGCCGCCTCCTCCTGTCCACCCACGAGAAGTGGCTCCCCACCGACCTGACCACCCTCGCGGCCACGGCCCACGCCGCCGGTTTCGGCTCCGTCCGCACGTGGACCTGGGAGCCCCCGACCCGCATAACGCCGACGGCGGCGCTGCTGAGCGCAGTGCGTCCCTAGAGCGCAGGTTTCCGGGCCGGTTCCGTCGGCAGGCGCGGTGGTGTGCCCTGCGTCCACACCACGCGGAGCGACGTCGCGGAGATCCGCCAACCCTCGGCTGTCCTGACCAACTCGGTGCTGACCTGACCGGCGGAGATGAAGAGGCTGCCCGAGCCGTCCGCCAGGACGTGGGTGCTCAGCTGGTTGCCGCGAACGGTGGCCTGGTCGCCGTCGACCTCAATGACGGCGTCGGTACACATATGCACCGTCCGGTCGAACAGCGCCATCCCACCCCGGACGTGCTCCAGCAGGGCCTCGCGGCCGTGGACGCTGCCGATGGGCCACTCCGCGGTGACGTCCTCGGTGTGGAAGGCGCGGGCCCAGTCCTCGTCGAAGACGCCCTCGTCCAGAGAGTGCAGGTAACGGCTCATCAGGTCGCTGATGTCGGCTCGGTCGGTCAGATTTCGCAGTCGGCGCTCTATCGCTTCGTTCTCCATGCGCAGCAGCCTGTGACCTCAAGCGCGCTTGAGGTCAAGGGCGTCATCGTCCAGCGCCGATCAGCCGTCGAGCAGCCGCCATGCGGTGAGGGCGAGCCTGGCCCGCGCAGTAGGCGTCCAGCGTCTGCGGAGGACCGAAGCCTAGGCCGGGGTCCCGCCCCCAGCTTCCGTCGTGTGGGCGCGTCCCTTCCGCCGGGCGCCTGGCGTCACCGCGCAGCCCCGGCCCACACCCAGATCACCGCCGTCGTCCACGCCACCGCTAGCGCAGCGGTCAGGGGACACAGTGGTCGCCCCCGCTCCCGCGCCTCGCTCTCCCCTGTGGGGCGCAGCAGCGGATCGGAGTGCATCGCGGTGAGTTCCGCGGCGAGGGCGTCGTACGGATGCGGTCGGCCCAGGATGCGCTGCACACGGCCCCAGTACGGCGCCGACACCGCCCAACTGTCGTCCCGCCAGCGCAGTTTCAACTGGAAGGACTTACGGCGGGCGGTGCGGAAGTCGTCCCAGGGGATGTGGCGCGGCCCGCGCAGACCGTTCAGCCACAACCCGGTGCGGTCGGCGGTGAGACGCCAGCACGACTTCACGACCAGGCGGTACGCGCCGAAGACGCCGAGCACCTCGATGAGCACCGGGTCCCAGAAGCCCCCGTCCGCCTCGGCGAACCAGCCCCAGCACACCCACAGCCCCCACTGCGCCATGAACACGCTGGCCAGCCAGTCCACCCCACCCGCGCGCCACCGCCGTACCGGCACCGCGGTCATCGCCCCGGCGACCGAGTCCCGCAACTCCTGCTCCCGACGCCCATGAGCCCGTGTTCGTTCACGATCCACGGCCAGACGGCGTACCCCCGCCTCGGGCAGCGGCCGCACCGGCCCCGCCGACCGTTCCACGACCGGCGGTTCGTCCGTCCCCTCGGCCGCGCTGACCAGTACTGTCTCGGCGCCGTCGTACGGGGTGCCGTAGAGGACGGCCTCCCGCAACGGGCCAGGTTCGTCGGCGGCCATGCGGTCGAAGAGCTTTTCCAGTTCTTCCTCGTCGGTCTCGTCGTCCGGCTCCCTTCCGACCCTCATCAACGCCACCGTGAACAGCGGTCGCCGCGCCGTCACGTCGTCGGCCGCGAAGATCTCCGTGTCACCGTCGCCGTTCTCTCGCACCAGCACCCGCAACACCGGCACGGGCGCCGCCCCGCGCAGCGCCGCGGCCCGCCGTCGCGCCAGCGCCGCCGAGGCGAGCACGGACAGCGCGAGCAGCACCATCAGCCAGCCGAACGAGAGTTCCGCGCCTCGGTCGCCGGCCACCGTCCAGTGATCAGCGGTGGCGAGCAGTACGGCCCCGCCCGCGCCCAGCACCAGGCCGAGCCCGGCGAGAAACGCCCCGCGCTTCAGCGGCGTCTCCCTGTCCGGCAGCGCGGCGGCCAGGCCTCCCGCCGCCGCAACGGCCGCCTCCCGCTGTCGCCGCCTGGCGGCCAGCCGCAGGCACGCCGCCACCCAGCCGAACGCCAGGCCCGCCACGACCGGCAGAGCGACCTCCCACCGCGCCCCGGGCGTGACGAGGATCAGAGCGACGGCGACGGGAGCAGAGAACGGTACGGCCTCCGGCCGCACCACCACCCACACCACATGCCCCGCCACCAGCGCCGCGACCCACGGCCACAGACCGGCGTACAGCGTCAGCGCGCCGGCGGCCAGTACGGCGACGGCCACCGCCCCGGAGACGTACAGCGCCCGCCACCGCACCGGCACCCACCTTGGCGGCAGGGCCTGCGTCCAGCGGCTCGTCAGGTCCAGGGTCCAGGGGCGGCAGCCGTCGGGTATCGAGGTCGCGGGCAGCGGCAGGGGGAGCGGTCGTGGCAGGCCGGGAGCAGGGTTCGTACGCATGGCTTCCCAGTCGTCAGGGCGGCCGTCATGGCCGGGTGTGGCGTCGCAGCCGGGACAGGCAGCGCAGGCCGAAGCCTACGAAGGGCTGCTGGACGCAAGCGTTCGGGGTGGGCCTGTCCGAGCCAGTCGTTGTCCCATTTTGAGCGGTACGCCCGAGCAGCACCGGGCCTCGCTCAGCAGACGGCCGCCACCCCGCCGAGCCGCAACCCCCCTCAGGACCCGGCCCCGCCCAGCACACTGCCGCGCGCACACCGCCAGGCCGTAACGGGCCCGCCCAGCGGTCCCCCGGCTACCCCGCCGCCAGCAATATCGCCAGCAGCACCGCCCCAGCCACCGCCGGCCCCGCGAGCTCGTACGCCCAGCGCACGGTCACCTCGCCCTGTGCCGTCCGGGCCTTCTCCCGGGCCTCCAGCGTCTGGCGCAGGTCGTGCATGATCCGGTCGCTCTCGGCGCGGACGGGGCCGTCGTGGACGTCGACGTTCGACAGCCCGCCGAGGCCACGGGGATGGGGCTTCCCGCCCCCGGCGGCCTGTGCCGTGCGCCGTGCCTCCTTGCGGGCGGCCCGGCCTCGGGCGCGGAGGGAGACGGGTATCGCCCACAGCTGGTACTTGGCGCCGGCCTTGGTGATGACCTCGTTGGTGTACCCGGAGCGCAGGGAGGCGACCTCGCCCCAGGGCAGCACGATCACGCGGAAGGGGTTGCGCACGCGCAGCCTGTCCTCACCGGCGTACACGGCGGGCCGCACGGTGAAGGCGACGACCAGCGGTACGACCAAGAGCAGCGTGGCGAGCGCCAGCCACGGTGCGCGGCCCTCGCCCATGATGATCGCGTCCCCACCGAGCCAGCCGGCGAGGCCGAGCAACAGGACGCCGCCCACGAGCCCCATGGGCGACCGGTAGATCCGGTCCCGGGTCGTGGGGCGCGAAGGCTGCGGCGCTGGTGACTGCTGGTCCGGGGTCGTCATGCCTTCGATTCTGCCCGACGCCACTGACAGCGCCCATCGCGGTACCTCCACCCGCGGCCGCCCCACGCTCATGCGCGCACCGCCCTCACAGGATGAGCATCAGGGGCTGTACAGCCGCTACGCGCGTAGATATGCTCGTCTGGTGACCATGCCCACCACTGCACACACCCTCACGGACGCGGCGGCCTCCGACAGTACGCTGCGCCGCTTCCTGCACGGGCTGCCCGGCGTCGACGCGGTCGGCCTAGAGGCGCGCGCCGCCTCCCTCGGCACCCGTTCCATCAAGACCACCGCCAAGGCGTACGCGATCGACCTCGCCATCTCGATGGTCGACCTGACGACGCTGGAAGGCGCGGACACCCCGGGCAAGGTCCGGGCGCTCGGCGCCAAGGCGGTCCACCCGGACCCGACGGATCGTACGGCCCCGGCGACCGCGGCCGTCTGCGTCTACCCCGACATGGTGGCCACCGCCAAGCAGGCCGTCGCCGGCTCCACCGTCAAGGTCGCCTCGGTCGCCACCGCGTTCCCGGCCGGCCGCGCCCCGCTCTCCGTGAAGCTCGCGGACGTGCGCGAGGCCGTGGCCGCCGGTGCCGACGAGATCGACATGGTCATCGACCGCGGGGCCTTCCTCGCGGGCCAGTACATGAAGGTGTACGACGAGATCGTCGCCGTTAAGGAAGCCTGCGGTACGTCGGCCCGCCTGAAGGTCATCTTCGAGACCGGCGAGCTGTCGACGTACGACAACATCCGCCGCGCCAGCTGGCTCGGCATGCTGGCCGGCGCCGACTTCATCAAGACGTCGACCGGCAAGGTGGCGGTGAACGCGACGCCCGCGAACACCCTGCTCATGCTGGAGGCCGTGCGCGACTTCCGCGCCCAGACGGGTATCCAGGTCGGTGTGAAGCCGGCCGGCGGCATCCGCACCAGCAAGGACGCGATCAAGTTCCTCGTCCTGGTCAACGAGACCGTGGGCGAGGACTGGCTGGACAACCACTGGTTCCGCTTCGGCGCCTCCTCGCTGCTGAACGATCTGCTGATGCAGCGTCAGAAGCTGGCCACCGGCCGCTACTCCGGCCCCGACTACGTGACGGTGGACTGATCACCATGGCACCTGTATTCGAGTACGCACCCGCGCCCGAATCGCGCGCGATCGTCGACATCGCCCCGTCGTACGGCCTCTTCATCGACGGTGAGTTCGTCGAGAGCTCGGGCGAGGACCGCAACAAGACGATCAGTCCGGCCACCGAGGAAGTACTCGCCGAGTACACCCAGGCCACCGAGGAGGACGTCGACCGCGCGGTGAAGGCCGCCCGGAAGGCCTTCGGGAAGTGGTCGGCGCTGCCCGGCTCCGAGCGCGCCAAGTACCTGTTCCGTATCGCCCGGATCATCCAGGAGCGCAGCCGCGAACTCGCGGTCCTGGAGACCCTGGACAACGGCAAGCCGATCAAGGAGACGAGGGACGTCGACCTGCCCCTCGTAGCGGCGCACTTCTTCTATTACGCGGGCTGGGCCGACAAGCTGGAGCACGCCGGCTTCGGCCCGAGCCCCCGGCCGCTCGGCGTGGCGGGCCAGGTCATCCCCTGGAACTTCCCGCTGCTGATGCTGGCCTGGAAGATCGCCCCCGCGCTCGCGACCGGCAACACGGTCGTCCTGAAGCCGGCGGAGACCACTCCCCTGTCGGCGTTGTTCTTCGCGGACATCTGCCGCCAGGCGGGCCTGCCGAAGGGCGTCGTCAACATCGTGACCGGCGACGGCCGGACCGGCGCCGCCCTGGTCGCCCACCCCGACGTCAACAAGGTCGCCTTCACCGGCTCCACGGCGGTCGGCAAGGAGATCGCGCGCACGATCGCGGGTACGAGGAAGAAGCTCACCCTGGAACTGGGCGGCAAGGGCGCCAACATCGTCTTCGACGACGCCCCGATCGACCAGGCGGTGGAGGGGATCGTCAACGGCATCTTCTTCAACCAGGGCCAGGTGTGCTGCGCGGGCAGCCGACTGCTGGTCCAGGAGTCGATCCAGGACGAGCTGCTGGAGTCCCTGAAGCGGCGCCTGTCCACCCTCCGCCTCGGTGACCCGCTCGACAAGAACACGGACATCGGCGCGATCAACTCCGCCGAGCAGCTGGCCCGGATCACCGCGCTCGCCGACCAGGGCGAGGCGGAGGGCGCCGAGCGCTGGTCGCCGGCCTGCGAACTGCCGTCGTCCGGTTACTGGTTCGCCCCGACGCTCTTCACGAACGTCACGCAGGCGCACACGGTCGCCCGCGACGAGATCTTCGGCCCGGTCCTGTCGGTGCTGACGTTCCGTACGCCGGACGAGGCCGTCGCCAAGGCCAACAACACTCCGTACGGCCTCTCGGCGGGCGTCTGGACGGAGAAGGGCTCCCGGATCCTGGCGGTCGCGAACAAGCTGCGCGCGGGGGTTGTCTGGTCCAACACGTTCAACAAGTTCGATCCGACCTCGCCGTTCGGCGGCTACAAGGAGTCGGGCTTCGGCCGCGAGGGCGGCCGCCACGGCCTGGAGGCGTACCTCGATGTCTGAGAAGTCCGAGAACAACCGTCTGACGGTCTTCAAGACCTACAAGCTGTACGTCGGCGGGAAGTTCCCGCGTTCCGAGAGCGGCCGGGTGTACGAGGTGACGGACTCCAAGGGCAACTGGCTGGCGAACGCACCGCAGGCGAGCCGTAAGGACGCCCGGGATGCGGTTGTCGCGGCGCGCAAGGCGTTCGGGGCGTGGTCGGGGGCGACGGCGTACAACCGCGGGCAGATCCTCTACCGCATCGCGGAGATGCTGGAGGGGCGCCGGGACCAGTTCGTGCGCGAGGTCGCGGACGCGGAGGGGCTGTCGAAGTCCAAGGCCGGGGCCGTGGTCGACGCGACGATCGACCGCTGGGTCTGGTACGCGGGCTGGACCGACAAGATCGCCCAGGTGGTGGGCGGTGGAAACCCGGTGGCGGGCCCGTACTTCAACCTGTCGACGCCCGAGCCGACGGGTGTGGTGGCCGTGGTCGCCCCGCAGGACTCGTCCTTCCTGGGCCTGGTGTCAGTGGTCGCCCCGGTGATCGCGACCGGAAATACGGCGGTGGTGATCGCTTCCGAGAAGGCGCCCCTGCCCGCGCTGTCCCTCGGCGAGGTCCTGGCCACGTCGGACCTTCCCGGCGGTGTCGTGAACGTCCTCTCCGGCCGTACCGCGGAAATCGCTCCGCCGCTGGCCGCGCACCAGGACGTCAACGCGATCGATCTGGCGGGTGCGGACGACGTACTGGCGAAGGAGCTGGAGATCGCCGCGGCTGACAATCTCAAGCGGGTGCTGCGTCCACAGCCTGTGGATTACACCGAGACGCCGGGGATCGACCGCATGACGGCGTTCCTGGAGACGAAGACGGTGTGGCATCCGACGGGGGCGTTGGGGGCGTCGGGGTCTTCGTACTGACCGCAGCCGACTTGGAGGGCCGCGCCTCACCTTTGGGTGGGCGCGGCTTTTCGGTGCTGGAGGTGATGTACCTATTGCCTAGAAGGTTCATCTTGTGAAACCATCTGCGCATGGTAGAGATCGCTATCAGCACTGCCCGCTCCCAGCTCGGCGACCTCGTGCGCCGTGCCGCCCACGGCCGCGAGACCATCGCCCTCACCGATCACGGACACGTCGCCGCTCTGCTCGTCTCCCCCCAGGTCATAGAGGATCTCGAAGACGCCCTGGCGGTCGCGGAGTACCAGCTCAAGAAGGAGCGCGGAACTCTGGGCCCAGGCATCCCGCACGAGGAAGTCGGCAGGATGCTGGGGCTGCGGTAAGTGACATACGAGATCATCTGGGAACCACGCGCCACCGACGCGGCCGTGCGGTTCCTCAAGGACGACCCGACCGGGCTGTCTGCCGTCTACGAGACCGTGGACTCCCTGGCGACCGAACCCCGCCCACGCGGTTCCATCCCCTACGGATCGCAAGATGTTCGCCGCCTCCACGTCGGCGACTACCGGGTCCTGTACATCATCGACGACGACGTGATCCGCATCCTGGTCACCCATCTCGGCCGCACCGCCTGACTGCTGCTGCGGGGGCGGGCGTCCCCGCAGTGGTCGGAGGGTTGCGGCGGAGTTGGTTCCAGTGGTTGCCCAGTCGTCGGCTACGGTCGCAGTGGCTGTCGTCGGTTCTGCAGATCCGGCACTTCGTCGTGTGGATGGCCCAGCGGCGGAAGGCCAGTTGGGCAGGGCTCCAGTGGTCGCCCGTGACCTGCCCGCAGTTCAGGGCCTCGTACTGGCGGCACAGGGCGTCGAGGGAGCGGGCCAGGCGCTGGGCGTGGGCGATGGCGGTGGGCAGGCTGCGGGTGGGCTCGACGCCCATGTGGCGCCGCGCCTCACTGATGCAGGCGAGAGCTGCTGCGCGGGCTTCCGTGTCCTCCGGGACGGCCTGGGTGGCGGTCTCGACGTCGGGGATGGCGAGCATGAGGTGGCCGCGCAGTTGGAGCGTGAGCGTCTGCAGCTCGTCGGGAGTGGGCGGTTCCGCGGTGTCCGCGAGCAGGCGGTGTGCGGTGGTGCGCATGGTCTCGATGTCGAACGGGAGGGGGGTGTTCAGGGTCATGGCAGTTCACCCCTGGAACGGGCGTTGGCGGCGACGGCGGCCCTGAGGCTGTCGGTGGTGGTGACCGGTTTCAGGTTCTGCGGTTTGGCGTCCCACTCCATGCCGCCGCCGGCCGGGCGTAGCTGCACGTATGGGCCCTGGAAGCCCATGACCTTGCCGATTTTCCTGGTGCCGGTGTCCTCGACGGTCTCGCCGAGACGTGGCTTGTACGGCGTCGTCACGAACGTGCCTCCCCAGTCGGCGCGGCCAGCAGGCGAGCGCGCTCCCGGGGCGACAGCACGTAGGCACGTACCAGGGGTCCGGCGTCGCCCGGGGCAGCGGTCGGCTCGGTGATTGGCCACAGGTTCGGGCTCTGCGGCGGCGTGCAGCGGCGAGGAGGGCGGCCCACATCTCGGGGGACGGGTGGCGCGCCGGTTGCGGGGAGTTCGCGGAAACGGCGGTGGTGGAGGCGTGCCTGGCGGGCGTACGGCATCCGAACACGCGGTCTCTCAGCCGGCGAGGGCCCGTGGTAAACGTGGCATTGTCGACGCTCCTCAGCAGCGCTGGCCGGCCCCGGAGTCGTCCGTGCGGATACCGGGGCGCACCTTGCAACGGGCACGGCAAAGCGGCTCGCCGTGCCGTCGTTGACGGGGTGTGAGAACAGCGTGACGCTGCGAGAAGGGCGCAACGCTCACAGGTTCGTGAGCGTTGTGAGCGTGCTACAGGCCGATCCAGGACGCCATGTAGGTAAGCCTCTCCGGCGTCCGCCGGGACAGATGCACCAGGCCGGTGATCGTCTCCCGGGCGACCGGGTGATAGCGGGTCTGCTCCGGCGCGATCCTGCGCGCGTCGACCAGGTGCTCCAGTGCCTTCTGGGTGTACCCGGTCTCCATCTCGGCGCGAGCGCGGTCGATCAGGAAGTGCGCGCGGCGCGAGGTGGCGAGCTGCGGCGGCAGTTTCATCTTGCGGGCCTGCTTGAGCGCATCGTCGTACTGGTGCATCTCGACGGCAGTGGACATCTTGTGCAGGGCGACGTTGGCCGGGCCGAAGCTGAGCCAGTGCACGTCGGAGGCGTCCCCGATGCGCTTCGCGATCCGGTGTGCCTCGCCGATGTGGAGGTCCACGGCCGTCTGATTCCTGGCCCGCGCGGAGATGACCGAGGCGCCGAGGTGCAGCTGCCCGGCGACGGCCAGGGCCTCGCGGGTGTCGTCGGCCTCCCCGACCACAGTGTGACCGGAGGTGATGAGCCGCTTCCCGATGCCGTACTCGCCTTCTCGGAAGTACACCAGGGCGCGCATGTACTGGCGCACGGCCGCCAGGCAGGGATCGGAGGCACGCTGCGCCGCCCAGTCCATGCGGTCCAGGGCGACGGTGGACAGGTCGTAGTAGCCGAGCTTGACGCTGATGTCGTGTGCCGTCCGGTAGGTGGAGGCGAGGGCCTGCCACAGTTCGGTGGACGGCGTCGACCACGCGGTGTGGGTGAGCTCGGCGATCAGGCCTGGCAGCTTGCGGGCGGCGTTGCGCAGATGCGTGGCCCGGACATCTGCACACAACTGGTCCGCTCCGGCGATGAGCTGATCCGCGGGGCGCCCGGTGAGGTCCGGGTTGGGGCCGAGGTCGTACAGGTCGAGCGATTCCCGGATCGGCCGCACCAGTTCGGCGAGACGGTCGCGCTGCAATTCGGTCACGTACGGCTGCCCGGTCAGGACCGTTACATCGATGTTGAGGGCCTTGGCGCAGGCGGCCACGAAGTCCGCTGTGGCGGGGCGGGCCCCGCATTCCACCTGGTTGAGCAGGCTGTAGGAGTAGGGGAGCAGGTTCGCGAACTGCCGCTGCGTGAGCCTGGCTAGCCTGCGCTGCTCCCTGATGCGTGCGCCCGTGTGGTTGCCGTCCAGTGTGGGCATACTGGTCTCCGTTCTCAGCATCCACTTGGAACAGTACCGGCCCCGACTCGCCCGTGAGCCAGGGCGATTGAATGTGGTCGGATGGGCGCATGACGACAACTGACCGGGTGCTGTACCTGTTCGGCTCCGCTGCCCCGCCCGTCTTCGACGTCGCGACTGTGATCCGCGACGCGCAGGCTCGCGGCTTTGACGTGTGCCTCGGTCTCACGCCGACGGCTGCGCGCTGGCTTGCACCGCAGTTGACGGAACTTGAGCGGCTGACCGGTCACGCCGTACGCAGCGAGTACAAGTTGCCCGGCGAGCCGGACGTGTGGCCGAAGGCGGACGTCATCGCGGTCGCGCCGGCCACCTTCAATACGGTGAACTCGTGGGCGCTGGGCCTGACACACGACTTTGTGGTGGGGGTCGTCGCCGAGGGCATCGGGAAGCAGATCCCGATGGTGACGATGCCGTGCGTGAACGCCGCGTACGTGCAGCACCGCCAGTTCGAGCGCAGCGTCACCGAGCTGCGGTCGATGGGCGTTCGGGTCCTGTACGGGGAGGGCGGCTTCGTCCCGAACCAGCCGGGCCAGGGGAAGCCGAAGGAGTATCCCTGGCACTTGGTCCTCGACGCGGCGCAGGAACTCGCCTGGGGGTGATCGCCGAGCGAGTCGGACGCGGGGCGCGTCCTGGCTCGACGGACGATGAGGCTTCGCCGAGTGTTGTCGGCTTCAGTCCTCTTTGGCCGGCGTCTCACTTCAAGTCGCCGTCGACAGGCCGGTTGACGTGGCCGTTGAGCCGTCGGCCTCTTCGCCGGTGTCGCGCTTCCTCGGCTCTACTCGGCGGGCTCTGTGTTCGCGGCCAGCCACTGCAGGCAGGCCTCGGATCCGGCCACGATCGGTACCGCTGCGATTTCCGGGTTCTGCCATGGGTGGTGCTTGAGCAGGTGCGCTTCCAGCTCGGCGTACAGGGCCTGCCGTGTCTTGAGCAGCAGCTGCCATTCCTCGCCGGTGCCGAATTCGCCGTTGTGCCAGAAGACGGAGGTCACGGGGCCGATGATCTGTGCGCCTGCGGCCAATTTTCTTGTACGACGGATCGGGCCAGTTCGACCGCCTGTTCGCGGGTTTCCGTCGCTGTGGATACCTGCACGAAGTCAGTCATGGTTGGGAGCCTATCCACCGGCCGGGCGTCCGTCATTGGGGTCCAGGTGGACGAGGACACCGTCCGCGATGTGATCCACCGGTTCAACGAGATCGGGCTGGCCTGCTTGGAACCTCAGTGGCCGGGAGGCCGTCCCCGCCTGCTCAGCCCTGACGACAAGGACTTCGTCATCCAGACGGCCACCACCCGCCCGGCCAAACTTGCCCGCCGCGGGATCACCTTCCAGCGCACCAAGACCTAGAAGGAGTCCACCGACCCCGACCGCGACGCCAAGCTGGATCGGAACGAATACGTCATCGAGTACTTCCCCGACTGCACCTTCGCCGTCGACGAGTTCGGCCCACTGGGCATCCGCCCCACCGGCGGGTTCTGCTGGGCTGATCAGGCCGTCCCGACCGGCTGCCGACGACCTACCACCGCCCCCATGGCGTCACCTACCTCCACGGCTGCTACTCGGTCGGCTTCGACACCCTGGCGGCGCTGAAGTCGATCCGGGCCGCCCGCCCCGACGGCGCCCCGCACTTCGGCCCGCTGCGGCAGTTCACCATCGCCAACTCCCAGCACCCCAACCACACTGTGCAGACCCGAGCCCTGCATTACTACCTGCGGTGGCGCAACGCGAATGCCCGCCACCCCGACGTCCTGGCGCTCAACGCCGCGAACGCGCGCGCATCCGCAGTGAGAAAGGCATCCGCTGGGGCGGACGCGCACTGGCTGCCGCGGCCTGACCAACGCGCCGGACGTAACGGTCACAGCTCAGCGTTCTGCCGCGAACCTTCCCATCAAGCGGGTGAAACCCGGCATGCAGGGACCTCAAAGACGAGTTCGAGACCGTCCTCCTCATCCCACTGCTCTCCGACCTCAACGAAGCCAAAGCCCGAGATCGTCGCCAGGGATGCCACGTTGTCGGGGCTGATCGTCGCCCGCACGGTCGTGACTGCGGATTCCGCTGCTGCCCGGCGAAGCAACTCGATCAGTGTGGATCGGGCATATCCCTGGCGACGGAAGTCGGGAGCGACGGAATAGCCGATCTCGACCATGCCGACCTCATCGGGCGGTCCGTGGAACCCGGCATGTCCGACGACGAGGCCCTTGTCGCCGACGACCGCCTGCCGCACCATCCACCGCGCATGGCCGGGATCGGCGGCCATCTGGTCGAGCCGGAACTGCCACAGCCACCGTGCTCTGTCGGTGACGAAGTACTCGGTCAGGGAAACCCCGGCCATCCTGCTGGCTCGGGACAGGTCTCCAGCCAGCAAAGCGGACATCGCCCCGCCGGACAGCTCGACAAAACGGACACGCTTCGGGCTCCGCGTGAGCGGTTTCCGGTGATCGGCTTCATCTGTCACCTGCGGATGCTCGTTGACTAACCCGAAAGGTGTCCAACGATTTCGAAGCAGTCCGGCAACCAGCCCGCGACATCATCCACCACCACAACCTCACCCGGTGAACGTTCCGATGGTGTCCCGCCGAGTGGTGTAGCCGGTCGTGCGACGCGAACGCGCTGGTACGTGCCAGGGCATGCTCGGATGGCAGTTCCCCCAGGTCAGGACGATGCTGCTGGACGCCGCAGGCGACTTCACCGCGTTCGCGAACTTCCCGCCGGCGCACTGGAAGAAGATCTGGTCGACCAACCCGCTGGAGCGGCTGAACCGGGAGATCAAACGCCGAACTCTTCACCGCCAACCCCACGGAGGACGACCGGCAGCTTCCCCCGCCCGATGCGAATCAGCTCGGCCAGTGATTACGCCACTTCGCGGGACACGATCCTTCCGTCGGCCAATCAGTGAGAGGTTGTTAGCAGGTAGAACTCGTGAGGGGTCCCGGAGTAGCGCCGGTAGCCTGCTCGGCATGCGGTTCTTCAAGCGTCGATCAGTCGGCGCCAATTCGGAGGGTACGGCTGCCGACGCAGGTCAGTTCGAGTGCAGCTTTTGCGGCAACGGTGGCGGTGAATCACCGCTTACGGAACTCCTCGATACGGCCTATGGCAAACCGCATGGGTACTACTGCGGTTCGTGCGAGGAGCTCTACTCCCAGCTCCAATCCCGCCTGACGTACACGCGTACCCCTGGGCATCGTCCCTGGTTGGTGCCCGACCCCGGTACAGAACACGTAGTGAAGGCGGCCCGGGACCCCTTCGATGCTGTGCAGGCTGTAGTTGGCGGTCTGGAGGAGGAAATCGCGGAGGTTCCCCGGGCCGCTGCCAGGATCGCGGCATTGAAACTCGGAGTCTGGGGGGCTGGGAAGGTGACGCCCTGCGCCTCGCTTGCTGAAGCGCTCGCGGAAGTGAGCCGCACGATCGCCGAGGACCTCGCAAAGCATTACGAACAGCTCCAGGAGTACTTCGAGGGCCGGGATTACAGCGTCCGCACGGTGTCGCTGTTCGGTCGTGGCTGCGGGGTGTTGCTGCAGCGAGTCACGCGGACGGAGGGCAGCTGGATCGAGCAGCATTGCTTTCTGTTCGACACCGATCACTCGATCCACCGTTACACGTCCTACGACAGGTGACGGTCAGTTGACCGGCTACACCACACTGCGGGAAACGATCAACGTTCCTGGTCACGGCACTAGCGGGCGTTCAGGCGGTCGTGGCGGCGTGAGCTGTGCGGCGACATCAAGTTGCCGTTGGGGCCGCCCGCTTCTTGGGCAGTGTCGTGCTTCCGCGGCCCGCGTCAAGGGCGCTTCGCTGTCGCTGCGCGTCGCCTTCGGCGATCGGCCTGCGGCCGACCCTTGACCCGGGCCGCGGAAGCACGGGGAAGAAGCGTGCGGGCGGCCCGGAAAGGTGGGTGGCCCAGGTCCGTTGGGCTTCTCCGTGGGCTGGGTGGTTGGCCGGGGTTGGGGTGCGCGTCAGCGGGTCGTATGCACGCCGGGGCTGTTTAGCGGCTTGCGGTGTGTGGGTGGTTGCGGGCGCAGGGGGAGTGGGGCACGCCGGGTTTGCTTGGCGGCTGGTGGCCGGTGGGTGCAGGGGTGCCGGGGTGGTTGGGCGGGTGGAGATGTTGTGTGGAGGTGCGGGGGGAGAGGGTTTGCTCGCTGGGTGGCAAGACGTGGGTGGCGTCCGTTATGGCAGCGTTGTCCTGCGTTGGTGGGGAGCGTCTTCTCGGAGTCTTGCCTAGGGGTGTCCAAGGGGATACTTCGACATGAAGCGTGGTACCGCCAGTCAGTTTTGTCCGGGCGTCGTCACGCGCGTCTCAGTAGATTGCTCGTGCCGCCCATACCCCCGTACCTGCGGGTTTTCCTTTTCCTTGGGCGGCGGGGGTGGGGACATGGAGCAGTCCGACGGGACGGCACGACCTGTCGTCGCGGTGGCCGGTGTGAGATGCCAGATCGATATCGACAGCCAGGGGAGATTC
The DNA here is from genome assembly GCF_006539505.1 of Streptomyces spinoverrucosus. Taxonomy (GTDB): domain Bacteria; phylum Actinomycetota; class Actinomycetes; order Streptomycetales; family Streptomycetaceae; genus Streptomyces; species Streptomyces spinoverrucosus. Next base: position 17,933 of record NZ_BJND01000072.1, on the reverse strand, counting down.
GGCTGGCGGCTGGTCGCGCAGAACGGCAGGCCGGTCGCGATCTCGCTGACCGCGCACGACACGCATGCGCGGTGCCGCGCCGACTTCGTCCGGCTGTGTACGCGCCATGCCGAGATGGAGGGTGGAGTGCAGCACAGTTCGGAGGGCGGTGGCTGGGTTTGGGCCGTTTGGGATCGGACGGGACGGCATTTGGCCGGGTCGGCTCGGACTTACGAGCGGCATGCCACCTGTCGTGCGTCGTACGAGCGGTTCCGGGCGATGCTGCCCGAACTGGGGGCTGTGAGCCTTGAGTTATGGGACGACTAGGCGTTTGCGTGTGTATCTGTAACCGAAGTTGCCCCTAGGGCACCCCTCGTTCACGCATCGGGATGGGCATGTCAACCGCGTCCCAGGAGCGTCGAGCGTGTGTTGTTCAAGAAGAGACAGCCGCAACTGGCCGCCGCGGAGCCCGTATCCGGGTCGCAGGCCGCGCTTTCGGCCGACCCCGCCGCCGACTTCCCCCGGCGGCTGTACGCCGACCCAGGCCTGCCCGACCGCGTCTTCCGTGCGGTGCTGCGCTCCGGCGGCGGCCTGGTGCTCGCCGTCATGCTGCTCGTGGGCGGCTTCCTGCTGTACCGGGCGTGGCTCGCGCTCGACCGCGCCGGGTGGTCGTTCCTCACCACCGCCGAGTGGGCGCCGGATGCCAATCGGTTCGGTATCGCCGCCGTGCTGGTCGGGACCATCCTGATCGCGTCCGTCGCCGTCTGCGTGGCCGTACCGCTCGCCACCGGCGCGGCCCTGTACATCTCCGAGTACGCGCCGCCCCGGCTGCGCCAGAGCCTGATCAGCGTGGTCGACCTGATGGCGGCCGTACCCTCGGTGGTCTACGGCCTGTGGGGCGTGTTCTTCCTCCAGGACAAGGTGCTGCCCACCGCCCGCTGGATCTCCACCTACTTCAGCTGGATCCCGGTCTTCGACGTGGCGGGCGCCGACCCCAACGACCCACTGGCGTCCGCCAGCATCTACACGTCCTCCACGTTCATCGCCGGCCTGGTCGTCGGCATGATGATCGCGCCGATCATCTGCTCGATCATGCGCGAGGTCTTCTCCCAGGCCCCCGCCGGTGAGCGGGAGGGCGCCTACGCGCTCGGCGCGACCCGCTGGGGCATGATCCGCAGCGTCGTACTGCCCTTCGGCAAGGGCGGCATGATCGGCGGCACCATGCTGGGCCTCGGCCGCGCCCTCGGCGAGACCATCGCCGTGTTCATGATCATCTCGCTGACCTTCGACATCCAGTGGCACGTGCTGCAGTCCGGCACCAGCTCGGTCTCCTCGCTGATCGCCCTGCGCTACGGCGAGGCCAGCGAATTCGGCATGTCCGCGCTGATGGCCGCCGGGTTCGCGCTGTTCGTGATGACGCTGATCGTCAACTTCGCCGCTTCGTCCATCGTCGCCCGGTCGCGCTCCGGCGCGGCGAGTGACGCCTGACGCCCCGGTCGGCCCTCTCGTTTCGTCTCCCGCGGCTCGTCCCGCAACCACCCCCCCACGGCCGCCCGCACCCACACAGGAAAGAGCGACCATGACCGTTGCCCCTGAAGCGCCCGGCGCGCGTCAGGCGCCGACACGCCCGCGTACGACGCTGCCCGGCCCCCCGCTCACCGCCGACCCCGGCGGAGAGCGCCGTCGCGCCCTCACCTCGCTGCGCGACACCGACGTGTACGCCATGGTCGGCGCCGCGGCCGCCGCGCTGTCGCTGACCTGGCTGCTGTTCGGCTGGCTGCTGCCGTTCAACGGCGTGGTCGGCTTCGTCGTCATGGCGTACGGCTTCTTCCTGCTGCTGTACGCGCTGCTCGTCTCCTTCGACGAGGACGGACCGGCCGTCGTCGACCGGATCGCGGCGGCCGTGGTGCGGTCGATGGGCCTGCTGATGGTGGCGATCCTCGCGATCGTGGTGGTGTACGCCCTGGTGGAGGGGCGCAAGGCGCTCGTTCATCTGAACTTTTTCACGCAGGACATGGAGCTGGCCGGGCCCCTGGAGCCGCTCAGCGTCGGCGGCGCCCTGCACGCGGCGGCCGGCACGCTCATCATGATCGTCATCGCGCTGGTGATCACCGTGCCGCTCGGGCTGATCTGCGCGGTCTTCCTCAACGAGGTGCCCGGGCCGTTCGCCCGGTTCGTGCGCACCATCGTCGAGGCGATGACAGCGTTGCCGTCCATCGTCGCGGGACTGTTCATCTACGCCACCGCGATCCTGGGCCTCGGCCTGGACCAGTCCGGCTTCGCCGCCTCGCTGGCGCTGTCGGTGATGATGCTGCCGATCATCATCCGCGCCGCCGACGTCGTCATCCGGCTGGTGCCGGGCACCCTGCGGGAAGCGTCGTACGCCATGGGTACGTCGCGCTGGCGCACCGCCTGGCACGTCGTCCTGCCGACCTGCCGCTCCGGCCTGACCACCTCGGTGATCCTCGGCACCGCGCGCGGCATCGGCGAGACCTCCCCGGTGCTGCTGACGGCAGGCTTCACCTCCGAGCTGAACCTCGACCCGCTGCACGGCCCGATGGTCTCCCTGCCGCTCGCCACCTTCGAGTTCGTCAAGTCGCCCGAGCCGACCATGATCTCGCGCGGTTTCGGTACGGCGTCCCTGCTGATGGCGCTGGTGCTGCTGCTGTTCGTCGCCGCGCGTATCCTCGGCGGCCGTGGCCCCGGGCAGCTGACGCGCCGCCAGGAGCACCGCCGGGTCCTCGCGTCACGGCGTGACGCGCGTCGGTTCGCCGCACGGGCGGGACGGGTGGCGCCTGCCACGGGCGCGCCTGCCGCAGCGGCCACGTCCGCCGATCCCACCGGCGCAAAGCCGTCTGCCTCGCCCACTCCCTTCCGTTCAGCACCCGGGAGTTCGTCGTGAAACCGTCCCTAGGTTTGTTGGCCAGCGCCAGCCAACTCGCCATAACCGGATTAGGTGGTCCGGTGGCCTCGCGAACGGTCTTCGAGGTCGGGGAACAGCGTGAGCTGGTCACCTCGGCGCGGTCGGGTCTTGCCGCCCGGGGTGGGCGTGCCCGCTGTCCTGGGTGGGCTCGCGGCCCCGCGCGCCCTCGGGAGGGATGTGGCCTGGCCGGTAGCTCTCCGCATCACCATCCTCCGGTGGTGGGCGGTCACACCTGGCCGACGCCTGATCCCGTGCCCGAGGGCGTCGCGCCGTCCGATGGCCACACCGGCCGCGTGATGCCGGGTGACCTTGGCCTTCTTCGACTGCTCCTGCAGAGACTTGGTCCAGTGCTGGCCGCCCCAGCGGCTGGTGAAGGCCGGGTCGACGGCGATGACGACCAGACCGGCGTGGTAAGCCATGCCGCGCAGGCGTTCGCGGAAGCGGGCCGTCGGGATGTCCGCCACCGTACGGCGGAACTTCTTGCCGCGCCTGCCGCGGCCCATAGTCTCCCGGCCAGCCTGACGGGCCTCGGCGAAGCCCAGGTCCTCGATCGCGATCCCCACGCAGCCGTGCTCCCCGGCCATGGTGATCAGCTGACTGATCGCGGCGCGGAGACGGCCGTCTCGCGTGCTTGCAGGGCCAGCCAGCCTCAGCGGGATCGTGACGGGTGCACCCACGGGGTTGCCGTGCATGTCGATTACGCAGGCGGCCAGGTGGTCGGCGTTGAGGTCGACGCCGAGCAGCCGCTCACCGCGTGCCTTGATCTCGCTCGGGGTGGGTGGCATCGCCCGGGCGGCCGCCCAGGACGCGTCCAGGTGCCAGCGGCCTCGGGCCGAATCCCGGATGATGTCGTAGCGGACGGCGCGGTGTGCGGTGACACGGTCCAGCCACTCATCGCGCCGGTGGTGGAAAGTGACGGTGCAGGCGAATTGATACCGTCCGCGGGGCGCGTTGGACAGGTGCCGCAGCGGCTCGGGCAACACCAGAGTCACCGTGCCGTCGGCTGGATCGACGGTGATTGTGTAGTTGCCATGCGGGGCACCGGACTCGCCGTCCGCAGTGATGAACAGCCGCTCTGCCTCCCACCGATCACGCCACTCGGCCTCGGACAGGCACGCGTCGGCGAGATGATGCCGCAGCTTGGCCAGACGTCGCCCGCCGGCGACGATCGATGGCTGACCCGCGGCGATCTTCTGCTCCACAACGGCGAGCTTGGCCTCCAGCACCTGCCTTCGCCGCTGCTTGTGGACCCGTTCGTTCTGATCGGCGTAGCCGCGTACCCCGTTCTTGGCCCGCTTGCCGCAGGGCGCGGCCAAGCGGCGGGTGATGGCGCCAATCGCCCGACGCAGGCCGACACGCTCGTCGTACAGGCAGCGCATCGACAGCTGGTACTGGTCCTCGCTGGCCCGGGTCATCGCCCCCGCCCAGCGCGACGAAGACACCGCCGTCAGCTTCCTCTTCCGCTCCGCCCGACGGGCGTCCTTCGGCGTGACCTGGCCGATCCTTACCCGCTCGGCCAAATCGGCCCGCTGACAACGGCCCAGGTGCTCACCCACCAGGCGCAGGACCTTCTCGTCCTCCGGGGCCGGGCGCAGCCTGTCCCTGATCCGTGCTCCCGACGGTGCGGCGATGGTGAACGCGGGTGCCAAACCAGTCAGGTCACGCTTCCTCCTGCGTTCGCGTGCCACGTTCACCCCCACTCTCCCAGCCGCGTCGAACTCAACTGCCAACAGCAATCATGCGTTTCACGTGATCGCGCGATCCGGGGAACCGGTGCCGTTCACCCCGCACGAGGGACATGACGACCAACCATGACCTACACATCAGCCAACAGCTGCTCACCCGCTACTCGGTTCCGTCTGGCGGCCACCGTGCTGTCACTGCTGTGCGCGCTGCTCGCCGTCCACACACCACCGGCCGCAGCCGCCTCCTACGCCAAGATCACGGGCTCCGGTTCGACCTGGAGTGCCAACGCCGTCCAACAGTGGGTCCGCAACGTCAAGGCCAACTACGGCATGACGGTCAACTTCACGGCCAACGGCTCCTCGCAGGGCCGTGAGCAGTTCAAGAACAACACCGTCGACTTCGCGGTCTCCGAGATCCCCTACGGCCTCAAGGAGCAGGGCATCACGGATCAGCCGCCGCGGCGCGGCTACGCCTACATGCCGATCGTGGCCGGTGGTACGGCGTTCATGTACAACCTCAAGATCAACGGCAAGATGGTCACGAACCTGCGGCTGTCCGGCGCCACCGTCGCGAAGATCTTCACCGGAGCGATCACCCGCTGGAACGACCCCGCGATCCGCGCCGACAACCCGGGCCTGAACATGCCGGCCCGCGCGATCGTCCCGGTCGTCCGCTCCGACGGCTCCGGTACGAGCGCCCAGTTCACCACCTGGATGTCCAAGGAACACGGGTCCGTCTGGGCCGACTACTGCTCCCGTACCGGCCGGGGCGGCGGCAACTGCGGCATGACCTCCAACTACCCGCTGCTCAGCGGCTCCGCGATGGTCTCCAAGTCCGGCTCGCTCGGCGTCTCCGGCCATGTGCGCCAGCCCTCCGGTGAGGGCGCCATCACCTACGTCGAGTACTCGTACGCCAAGAACACCGGCTTCCCGGTGGCCAAGATCCTCAACAAGGACAACTACTACGTCGAGCCGACCGCGGCCAGCGTGGCGGTGGCCCTGACCAAGGCCGAGATCAACCAGAACGAGAAGTCCGTCAACTACCTGACGCAGATCCTCGACGGCGTCTTCCGCAACCCCGACCCGCGCACCTACCCGCTGTCCAGCTACAGCTACATGATCCTGCCCACGAAGGAGGAGGCCGGTTTCACCAAGGCCAAGGGCAACTCGCTGGGCACGTTCGGCCGTTACTTCCTCTGCGACGGCCAGCAGCAGGCGGACCAGCTGGGCTACTCGCCGCTGCCGAAGAACCTCGTCGAGGCGGGCTTCGACCAGCTCCGCAAGGTGCCGGGCGCGCCCACGGGCTCCATCAACATCAACGAGTGCCGCAACCCGACCTTCTCCGGCGGCGTCAACACCCTGATCAACAACGCGCCGATGCCGAAGGACTGCGACAAGAAGGGCCCGACGCAGTGCACTGACGGCACCGCGGGCGCCGCGGGCACCGACACCCCGGTCAAGCCCGACGCGCAGGGCGGCGGCAACTCCGACGGATCCGGCTCCACCGGCGGCGGCAACGGCGGTTCCGGCGGTACCGGGGGCTCCGGTGGCAGCGGCGCCACCGGCGGCAGCACCGGCGGCGCCGACACCGACGGCGACGGAGAGCCCGACGCCACCGAGAGCGCCGCGTCCGGCGGCGCGGCGTCGTCCGGCGGCGTCATCGACCCCGACACCGGCCAGCCGGTCAGCGGCGACGGCACGGGCACCGGCGACACCTCCGTCGCCGCCAACCCGGTCAGCCTCGCCTCCGGCGACGCCTTCGGGCTGCGCGGCGCCCTGATGGCGCTGTCGGCGGTCCTGCTCGTCGCGGTGGTCGTCGGACCGCCGCTCACCGCGCGGGCCCTCGCGGCGCGCACCCGCCGTAAGGGGGAGTACTGATGAGACGGCTGATTCGACTGACACGGGGGGCGTCGTCTCCCGGCCGACGGCGAGTGGCCGCCGGGGTCGGGTGTCTGCTCTCCGCGCTGGTGATCGCCTTGCTACCGCTGCCGGAGGGCGCGGACCAGGCGCGGGCGGCCACGGCCGAGAACTCGGCGGTGACCAAGAGCGGGTCGAAGGGCAAGTACGACGACTTCTCCGACCTCAAGGTCACGGTGCACCAGACGAAGGGCCTGCACTGGCAGGGCGTCAAGGTGTCGTGGACGGGCGGCAAGCCCGCGCCGAAGACCCCCGCCAAGCACAACTTCCTGCAGATCATGCAGTGCTGGGCGGACGACCCGGCGAAGGGGCCGGACCGGACGCAGTGCGAATTCGGCAACGAGGCCAGGGTTCCGCCGGGGACCGGTCGCCTGGTCTCGCCCACGACCGATCCCCTGGAGACGGACGACTTCGAGACGGACCCGCTCGGCAGGCCGTTCGTGCCCTTCCGGCCGGTGACGGGTCCCGCGACCACCACACCGCTCGAAAGCACCTACTTCAGTGCGGGCGACACCAACTCCCTCTCGTGGCTGCCCAATGACGGCAACGGCGAGGGCGAGACGGTCTTCGAGATGAAGTCCGCGCTCGAGTCGGAGTACCTGGGCTGTGGGGCGCGCAGGACGTCGACCGGCGCCATCCAGCCCTGCTGGCTGGTCGTGGTGCCCAGGGGTGAGCACGAGCCGGACGGCTCCTCACCGATGAATGCGTCGGCGACCCTGACCTCGGCGCTGAGCCAGTCGAACTGGGACCAGCGGATCGTCTTCCGCCTCGACTTCGAGCCGGTCACGACCACCTGCGACCCGGACAAGCCGGAGCGCGTGATCATGGGTTCCGAGCTGGCCACCGACGCGGTCACGGCGTGGCAGAGCGAGCTGTGCAGGACCGGCACCCACCGGTTCACCTACACCCAGTCCGGTGAAGCGCACGCCCGGGAGGCCATCACGGCACCGGGCGAGTCCTCACCGGGGCTCGCCATGACGCTGGATCCCGTGCACCCGGCCGAGGGCACGGCCCAGGTGGTGCACGCTCCTGTCGCGGTCAGCGGCCTGTCGATCGCCTTCGTCTGGATGTACGACAAGGAGCCCTTCAACTATGGTCCACTGAAGGATCTCAAGCTCAACCAGAGACTGCTGGCCAAGGCACTCACCCAGTCCTACGCCAGCAGCCTGGTCTCCTCGCAGGAACCCGTTCCCGAATACCTCGCCGGGAATCCGAAATACATCGGCGGGGACCCGGAATTCCTGAAGCTCAACCCCGATTTCAAGGGGATCGACTTCAAGTCGCCGATAGGTGTGGTCGTCACCTCGGAAAACACCGACTCGGCCCGCATGATGTGGAAATACATTCTGGCGGACCCCGATGCGAAGGCGTTCCTCGAAGGGAAGAAGGACCCCTGGGGCATGAAGGTCAACCCCGAATACCTCAAGGACGGGGTGATCTCGGACTCCCTGGACTACTTCCCCAAGGCGGACCTCACGCCGACGACCGTCGAGTGCTACAACGGGCCCGCCGGGCTCACGATGAGCCGCACCGGGCAAGAGGTGGTTCCCTACGCGACCGACATGCACGAAGCGGCGGTGAAGATCGGCCGCGGTGACATCGGCACCGCCTTCGAATGCTCCGCCAACCAGGGCCTCACGAAATGGGTGACGGTCGAGCGCGCGATTCCGGTGGACCGGCGTCAGATGGGTGTCGTGGACAACGCGTCCGCCGTGCGTTACCAGCTGAACACCGCCGCCCTGCCGGACGCCGACGGCAACTACGTCAAACCGACCGACGCCTCCCTGCTCAAGGCGGTCGCCCAGATGCCCGACTCGGACGTGGCCGGCGTCAAGGCCTCCGATCCCGCCCGGATGAAGGACGGCGCCTATCCGCTGACCGCCGTGGTGTACGCGGCGGCCTCGCTGGAGCAGGCCAAGGACGCCCGGCAGGACTACGCCAAGGTGATCCGGTACGCGGCCGACGAGGGCCAGACCCACGGCACCGCGAGCGGCAGGCTGCCCTACGGGTATGCTCCGCTGCCCGCCGCGATGCGTCAGCAGGCGCAGCAGGCCGCCGACCAGCTGGAGAAGGGTGTCTCCGCGTCTCCGTCGCCCGGCGCGTCGTCCCCGGGCAGCGACCTCGAAGCGGCGAGCGGCGGCACGACGGGCGGCGGCCTCGACGGCGGTACGACCGGAGGCCTGACCGGCGGCGGCACGGCCGGAACGACCGGTGGCGGTACGGATCCGGCGGCCGGTTCGGGTGAGTCGGGCGGTTCGGACACCTCCCCGGCCTCCGCCGCACCGGAGGAGACCGACCCGGCGAAGCAGAACGTGGCCCAGTCGGGCGGGCTCACCCCGTCGGAGGTGCTCGGGCTGATCCGCTGGGTGCTGCTCGGCGTGCTCATCGCCGGCGGCGTCGCCGGACTCGCCGGCCCGACCATGGTGTGGCTTTCCACCCGCAGGGCGGCCGGCAGCGGCTGACCATTCCGCGGAACGCCGGATTCCCCGGGGCGACGCATAGGGCCCCGGGGAATCCGCACACCGCTTCACGGATTCCCTTGGATTCACCTAGGAAACGTTCCCTTAACCAGATGAGTGATTGGAATTGGTGGCCGCCGGTGTGCATCTTTGGAATTGTCTTTCCCGGTCGGCCGACGGGTCGGCTGGAGAAAGAAAATCCGGATTCTGCTTGACCGTCCCGTTGCTCGTAATCCGTTTCTGCGGAGGAGAACAGAAGTGAACGTCAAGTCCCGTGCTTTCGCCGGTGCCGTCGTGGGTGCCGCCGCTCTGAGCCTCAGCGTCATGGCCCCGGTCGCCTCGGCGGACCCGGCTCCGGGTGACTACCGTGTCGTCGCCGGTGTCGGCTCCGACACGACCCAGGACGTCCTCAACGGCCTCGGCGAGTCCATCGACGGCGGCACGCTGATCGCGTCGTACGACGCGACCGGCCCGTCGCCCATCAAGACCCGTGCGAACGGCTGTGAGATGGACCGTCCGAACGGCTCCTCGGACGGCATCGAGGCGCTGAGCAACGACATCGACGCCAACACCAACTGCCTGGACTTCGCCCGCTCCTCGCGCAGCGTCGCGACGGCCGGCACGGACCTGACGTGGATCCCGTTCGCGTCGGACAAACTGACGATGGCGGTCCGCGACGGCAGCCCGCTGGAGGGCGTGGACTTCACCACGGCCCAGCTGAAGGCCATCTACGAGTGCTCCGTGACCTCGGTGAACGGCAACCCGGTGACCCCGCTGATCCCGCAGAGCGGTTCCGGCACCCGCAGCTACTTCCTGGGCCAGATCGGCAACCCGACCCTGGGCTCCTGCGTCGGCACCATGCAGGAGCACGACGGCCGGGCGGTCACCTCCGACGCTCACATCGCCCCGTACTCCGTGGCGAAGTACGTCAGCCAGACCGGCGGCCTGGTCGAGGACGTGCACGGTGACACCGTCCTGACCACGGTCGACGGCGGCCAGTACAGCCGTCCCGTCTACAACGTCGTCGAGACCGCGCGGCTGAGCGAGCCCACCATCGCCGACACCTTCGTGGGCGCCGACTCCAAGGTCTGCCAGGACACGGCCACGATCGAGGCCTACGGCTTCGGCACCGTCGCCGACTGCGGCAGCACGACCCTCAAGGGCGAGAACTGATCACCACGCAATAACCCCGCACAACGGCCGGGCACCCAGCGGGTGCCCGGCCCGGCGGCGTATCCGTCCACTACCGAAACCCCGTGGGGGGACCACCACATGAACCATCGCCTTGCCCAACTCAGATCACCTGTCACGCTGTTGACGTGCCTCGCGCTCCTGTGCGCCGCTCTGGCGGGGGTGCTCACCTTCGCCGGTCGAGCCAGCGCCGCCCCCACGAATCTCGGCCCGTTCACGCTCGCCCCGGCCTCGGGGACCATCGCGAGCGATCCCGTGGCCACGTCGGCCACGTCGAGTGCCGGCTGCCCGGCGGCGTCCAGCACGGGTATCCCCAACACGGCCTACCTGCGGGTGTACAAGCCGAACGCCAATCCCGACGCGGTCACTTCCCAGCAGATCATCGGACAGGGAACGTTCCCGGACGGCACGGCTCCGTTCACGGTGGACCTCGAACCGGCGCCTGCTCCGCAGAGCCTGGAGAAGGCGCTGCGGAAATTCATCCCCACGGGGTCGCTCGACGGCACGTACCAGCTCAGCCTGGCGTGCCGCAGCGGCCTGTCCACTCCCCGCTTCTTCGCCAAGATCCGGGTCACGGACGACACCTGGACCCTGCTCCAGCAGCAGACCACGAACCTCACCCTGACCGCGGCCACCGACGTCCCCGTCAACGGGGACCTCAAGCTCACCGCCACCGTCACGCCCGAGGTGGCGACCGGCACCGTGGAGTTCAAGAAGGGCGACGAGTCGCTCGGCACGGCGGATGTGACCGGCGGCAAGGCCGAGCTCACGGTGAAGGCACCCGCCGTCGGAGGCCCCCACGCGTACCAGGCCGTCTTCAAGTCCCGCGACCCCGACGCCTACAGCGATGCACAGGGCAGCGTCACGGCGAGGATCGGCTACCTCCTCACGGCCAAGGACGCCGAGGGCAACACCCTCGGGGACAAGCCGACTCTGTCCATCGGCCAGTCGGTGAAGATCACCGTCCAGGGCTTCACGCCGGGGTCCACGGTCAAGGTGAACCAATCGAATGCGTCCGGGGTGACGTTCCCAGACGCGACCCCGAACGCCGAGGGGACGATCGTCGACTACGCGTTCACGGTCCCCGACCGCACGATCAACGGGGAGACGGACCTCTATTTCGATGAGGGCGGCTCGCCCAACAACCGAGCGACCTTCGACTTCATCAGCACCGACGAAGAACCCTCCCCCGACCCCACCACCCCGGCCGACCTCGAAGTGACCGACGAGGACGGCACCCCCCTCGACGCGAACCCCAACCTCGAACCCGGCCAGACGGTGAAGATCACTGCCCGCGGTTACACCAAGGACGCCACGGTCAAGGTCACCCTCGCCGAGAGCGAGGAGACCTTCGAGGACGCCAAGGCCAACGCCGAAGGCACCGTCGAGGCGTACGAGTTCACCGTCCCGGAGGACATCGCGGACGGCGACCACACCCTGACGCTCGCCGAGGACAAGCAGGACGGGCACTCCGTCGACTTCGCGTTCACGACCGGTGAGGAGCCGAGCGGGAGCCCCAGCCCGAGCACCTCCGAGACCAGCGGTGACGACGCAGGTACGGACAACGGCGGCACCGACAACGGCGGTACGGACTCGGGTGGCGGCGTCGCCGGCGGAGACACCGGCGGCACGGGCACGGGCACCGGCTCGATGGCCTCCACCGGCGCCCAGGTCGGCGCCATCGGCCTGACCGCCCTCGCGCTGCTCTGCGCCGGTTCGGCCCTCGTGCTCCACATGCGCCGCAAGGGCCTGCTGAGCTTCGGCGGCGACACCCCGCAGCACCACTGACGGCCGGGCGGACCGGGGCGCACGCCGACGCGCCCCGGGCCCGCCCCGCCGCCCCCGTACTCACCGTCCCGCTTCCAGGGAGCGCACCCCGTGACCACCCTCGCCCCGCCCGCGGCCGACCCGCCGACCGAGGCCGCCCCGCCCGCCGTACCACCGCCGCCCGCGCCAGAGCCGCCCCGTAAGCAGGCGCCGCGGCCCCCCGCCCGCCCCGGGCTCGCGCTCGCCGGGGCGGCCCTGTGCGTTCTGGCGGCCGTGCTGTTCGGTTTCGCCGCGAACCTCACGATCGTCGGCCACCTCCAGCACGCCCGCGACCAGCAGACCGCGTACGACGAACTGCGCCGCCAACTCGCCCTCGGGGTCGCCCCAGTGGGCCAGCGCGACTACGAGGGCAACCTGCTGAAGATGGGCGCGCCCGTCGCGCTGCTGAACATCCCCGCACTCGACGTCAAGGAGGTCGTCGCCGAGGGCACGACATCCGAGGTGCTGATGTCCGGCCCCGGCCACCGCCGGGACACCCCGCTACCCGGCCAGGCCGGCACCGTCGTCATCATGGGCCGCCAGTGGGCGTACGGCAGCCCCTTCAACGACCTGCACAACCTGCCCGTCGGCGTCCGCATGGAACTCACGACGGGCCAGGGCAAGTCGGTGTACGAGGTCACGGGATTGCGCCGGGCCGGCGACGAGCTGCCCCCGCCGCCCACCGAGGGACAGGGACGGCTCACCCTCATCACCGCGACCGGTGGGCCGTACACCCCGAACGGCGTGCTGCGCGTCGACGCCAAGCTGCTCACGGACGTCCAGCCCAACCCGCCCCGCGATCTCGCCACCGGCTGGATCGCCCCCTCCGAGCAGGCGCTGGGCACCGACGGCAACGCCTGGCTGGAGGTCTTCCTGTGGACCCAGGCTCTGCTGCTCGCCTCGCTGCTCACGGTGGCCGCGTACCGCTTCTGGGGCCGCTGGCAGACCTGGATCGCCGCCGCACCGCTGCTGGCCGCCCTCGGTCTCGCGGACTCCGGCGCCATCGCCGCGCTGCTGCCCAACCTGCTCTGAACAGACCCGACACGCCCGGGAGTTGACCGCACACCATGTCCACCGACATCAACGGCACCGCCACCGCGGACGCCGACCTCACGGACACGATCGTCCAGCCGCGAGTCGTCACCGGACGCGGCCCCGCCACCCTGCGCGCCGAGGCGGTCTCCGCCTGGTTCGGTGACCACAAGGTCCTCGACCGGGTGTCACTGACCATGCCTGCCCGCCAGGTCACCGCACTCATCGGCCCGTCCGGCTGCGGCAAGTCGACCTTCCTGCGCATCCTCAACCGGATGCACGAGCTGATCGGGTCGGCCTCGCTGGCCGGGCGCGTGCTGCTCGACGGGGACGACATCTACGACTGCGGCCGGCGCATCACCCACGCCCGCCGCGAGATCGGGATGGTCTTCCAGAAGCCCAACCCCTTCCCCGCCATGTCGATCTACGACAACGTCGTCGCCGGTCTGAAGCTCAACGCCATCAAGGCCGGCCGCGACGGCAAGGACGACCTGGTGGAGGAGTGCCTCACGAAGGCCGGGCTGTGGAAGGAGGTCAAGGACCGGCTCCGGCAGCCCGGTGGCGCCCTGTCCGGCGGTCAGCAGCAGCGGCTGTGCATCGCCCGTTCGCTGGCGGTACGGCCCCGGGTGCTGCTGATGGACGAGCCGTGCTCGGCGCTCGACCCGACCTCGACCCGGCGCATCGAGGAGACCATCGCCGAACTGAAGTCCGAGGTGACCATCGTGATCGTCACCCACAACATGCAGCAGGCCGCCCGCGTCTCCGATACCTGCGCCTTCTTCCTCGCCTCCCACGGCACGCCCGGCGTGATCGTCGAACACGGCGACACGGACGCGATGTTCAACTCGCCGCAGGACGAGCGCACGTCCGATTACGTGAACGGGCGGTTCGGGTGACGGGGGCGCTTCGGGGGCCCGTGGGGGCGCGCGGGCGGGCTCGCGCCGGGGTTTCGGCCGCGGCCGTCCTCGCGGGCGTCGTCCTGCTCACCGCCGGGTGTGGCGCGTCCGGTGGCGGTACGGGGCTGCCCCGGGGGCCGGTCGCGCACGCGCAGGGCGGTTCCGGCTCCGGCTCCGGGGGCTCGGGGACGCCGACGCCCGGTTCGTCGTACGCCATCCCCGCCCCGTCCGTCCCCTCCGCGCCCGTCTCCCGTACGCCGTCGTTTCCGCCGTCCCGTCCCATCGCTACGACGCCCGGCACCTGGGCGCCCCGCCCTACGTCCGCCGGGACCCCGACTCGACCCAAGGGCCCCGACCTCTCCCGCACCCCCTCCGCGAGCCCGAAGTCGCTGGCCGCGACCGGGCCCTCGCCGTCCCCGGGGCGCGCCGTGATCCGGATCGGGAACTGGGCGTCGTACGTCGCACGCGGCGGGCAGGACGAGGTGGATGCCTGCAAGGACGCGGTGCAGTGGTCCGGGCCGGAGATCGGGAAGGAGGACGGCTACGAGCTGCAGACCGCGGTGATCGTCGGCCACGACTACTGCAACGGCTTCGACCAATTCGCCAAGCTGCCCGTCGGCACCCGCGTCACGCTCACGACCGTGCGCGGCACCTGGACCTACGAGGTGTACGCCAACTACATCACCCCGGGGCGCGGAGCCCCCGCCGCCGGCCTGTACTGGGGTGACCTCACGCTCCAGTCGTGTGTGGGGCCGGACACGGGCTTCAGTTACCTCACGCGGGTGTGACGCGCTCATCATCTGGGGGGATTGGCGCGCACCTCGCGCGACTGTGCAGGCCCGCGTCCGGCCCCTCGGACGCGCCGATCAGGGGGGTGACCGGTGCGCCTGGTGCCTGGCATCCCTGGGGGTCAGGTGGGGCGCCGGACACCAGTTCCATAGTGGGCGGTGGGGCGCCGGGTGAGGCAGCCGGGGGGCATGCGGCAGCCCAACTCGCGGTGAATCAGGGCGCGCTCGGCCATACAAGGATCATGTATGCGCCGCAGTACGCCGATCCGAGCACCGCCCCGGTCAGCGCGAGCGTGCGCAGTCGGCGGGAGGCCCTGGACAGGTGCAGGGCGAGGGGGAGCAGGAGGGGGAAGGCGGGGAGCAGGAAGCGGGCCCGGGGGAAGTAGACGCCGCCGCTGCCCAGCACGATGGCCAGCATGACGCCGGTGAAGACCAGCAGGGGGAGCGGCTGGCGGTCGGCGAGTGACAGGGCGAACAGTGCGACCGAGGCGAGGAGTGTGCCGGTCACCATGAGCAGGAACAGTTCCGGTGTCGAGTCCTCGAACAGCAGGTGCCGTAGTTGTTCGACGGTCCGTACGCCGCCGTCCCAGTCGTTGCGCCACAGGCGCTGTACGGCGAAGTAGCCGTCCCAGCGGTCCAGGCGCAGGCCCACCCAGCCGACGTACCCGAGCCAGCCGAGTGGCGCTAGCAGGGCGGCCAGGAGGGCTCTGGGGTGGCGGGACGACGTCAGGGCGGTGACCGTGACGGCCGCGGCGACCGCGATGCCGGTCGGGCGGGTGAGGCCCGCGAGGGCGGCGAGGGTGGCGGCGGCGAGCCAGCGGCCGGTGAGGACGGCGTACAGCGACCAGGCCGCGCAGGCCGTGAACAGGGACTCCGTGTAGCCCATCCACTGGACGAGGCCCACCGGCAGTGCCGCCCAGAGGGTGGTGAGCAGGATGCCGACCCGGCGGCCGTGCAGGTGGTCGCCGATCGCGAAGATGCCCCAGGCGGCGAGGAGTGAGGCGGCGATGGCCAGGGTCAGGCCGGTGGAGGCGGGGGAGAGGGGGGAGGCGGGCGTGAGGGCTCTGAGGAGGAGGGGGTAGAGGGGGAAGAACGCGAGGTTGTTGGCGTCCTGCCGGGTGCCGAGTTCTGTGGTGTAGCCGTGGGCCGCGATGCCGAGGTACCACTCGGTGTCCCACTCCGCCGCGAGGGCCTGCCAGACGTTCTGGTCTCGGAGGTGTGACCAGAGGGTGAGGGCGAGGAGGCCGGTGGTGCGGACGCCGGTGTAGGCGAGGAGGGCGGGGGTGGCGTGGTGGAGGGCGGCGCGCAGGGTGGTGGTGACAGGAGTGCGGGTGGGCGGGAGGCAGGCCGTGGGGGTTTGCGTCGAGGCCAAGGGGGTGCTCCAACCGGTACTCGGCTGTGGTGCGGTACCGGTCCACCGTTCACCCGGGGGTGGGGTGTGGTGGGGAGCGGGTGTGGTGTGCGGCGGGGCAACCACCCGATGGGGTGCCTCCGGCCGGGGGATGAGTGCGATGGGTGCCCCCGCCCGGGGGAGGGGCACCCGGTTCGTCAGATGCCTGCTGCGTCCGACAGGTCCCGCTTGATCGCCGTCAGCAGGGTCGTGGCCTTGGTGCGGGCCGTCGGGAGGTCGGCGTGCGTTTCCACCGGGACCACCACTTCCAGGTAGCACTTCAGCTTCGGTTCCGTGCCGCTGGGGCGGACGATGACGCGGGCGCCTTCGAGGGTGTAGCGCAGGCCGTCCGTGGGCGGGAGCTTGTCCGTGCCCCGGGTGAGGTCCTCGGCGTTTGTGATCGGCAGGCCCGCGAGGTGGGTGGGGGGCTGCTCGCGGAGCCTTCGCATGGCGTCGGCGATGACCGAGAGGTCCTGGACGCGGACCGAGAGCTGGTCGGTTGCGTGCAGGCCGTGTTCGACGGCGAGGTCGTCGAGGAGGTCGAGGAGGGTGCGGTTGTCCGTCTTCAGTTCGGAGGCGAGTTCCGTGATCAGGAGGGCCGCCGTGATGCCGTCCTTGTCGCGTACGCCGTCCGGGTCGACGCAGTAGCCGAGGGCCTCCTCGTAGCCGTAGCGGAGGTTGTCGACGCGGGCGATCCACTTGAAGCCGGTGAGGGTCTCCTCGTGGGCCAGGCCTGCCTTCGCGGCGATGCGGCCCAGGAGCGAGGAGGAGACGATCGACTCGGCGAACGTCCCTTGGGCGCCGCGGTTGACCAGGTGGGCGGCGAGGAGGGCGCCTACCTCGTCGCCGCGGAGCATGCGCCAGTCGTCGGCCGTCCTCACCGCTACCGCGCAGCGGTCGGCGTCCGGGTCGTTGGCGATGATCAGGTCCGGGTTTGTCTCGCGGGCCTTGGCGAAGGCCAGGTCCATCGCGCCGGGCTCTTCCGGGTTGGGGAAGGCGACGGTGGGGAAGTCCGGGTCGGGGTCGGCCTGCTCGGTGACGAGGGTGGGGGGCGGGAAGCCCGCGCGGGCGAAGGCGGCGAGGAGGGTGTCCTTGCCGACGCCGTGCATCGCCGTGTAGACGGTGCGGGCGGTGCGGGGGGAACCCTGGGACAGGACGGCGTCCGTGCGGGCGAGGTAGGCGTGCAGGACGGTGTCGTCGAGGGTTTCCCAGCCTTCGGTGGGGCGGAAGACCGTGGTGAGGGACGGGATCGCGGCGATTTCGGCGGCGATGTCCGTGTCGGCGGGCGGGACGATCTGGGAGCCGTCGCCGAGGTAGACCTTGTAGCCGTTGTCGCGGGGTGGGTTGTGGCTGGCGGTGACCTCTACGCCGGCGATCGCGCCGAGGTGCCTTATGGCGAAGGCGAGGACGGGGGTGGGGAGGGGGCGGGGGAGGAGCGCTGCGCGGAGGCCGGCGCCGGTCATGACCGAGGCGGTGTCGCGGGCGAAGTCTGCCGACTTGTGGCGGGCGTCGTAGCCGATGACGACGAGGCCGTCTTCGTGGCCCTGCTTCTTGAGGTACGCGGCGAGGCCGGCGGCGGCGCGGATGACGACCGAGCGGTTCATGCGCATGGGGCCGGCGCCGAGTTCGCCGCGGAGGCCGGCGGTGCCGAACTGGAGGGTGCCGCTGAAGCGGGCGGTGAGTTCGGTGACGTCCTTGGTGTCGATCAGGCGGGCCAGTTCGGCGCGGGTTTCCGGGTCGGGGTCCTCGGTGAGCCATGCCTGGGCCTGTGCGAGGAGGTCGTCTTGCACGGTCGGTCAGCCTCTCGTTGTGGGTGGTGCGCCATGCCTGCGGCGGCCTGTGGCGGGTGGGTGCCTGGTTGCTGTAG
>NZ_BJND01000071.1 GCF_006539505.1 Streptomyces spinoverrucosus | reverse complement strand
CCCAGCCCGGCGTACCCCCGCCCAGCAGCAGCCTCGCCCAGCCCGGCCTACCGCCCCAAGCCGACGGTCTCACCCGACCGGGCATCCAGCCCCCCGCCCGCGGCAACGGCCTCGCTCACCCCGCCGTACCCGCCCCCGCTCAAGAGGCGACCCCCCAACCCCGTACCGGCGCCCGCTGGGACGACCTCGTGGCCGGAACTCCCGTGACCCGTCGCGGTCCCGCCACCGCCTTGGCCGCGGAGCGGGCGCGACAGGCGCGGATGGCTGTGGTGGGGCCGGTGACCGAGCGGTGGGCGCCGGAGCAGGCCGGACCGGTGCACGAGAACTGGCAGCTCGCGCCGCCCATCGGCCCCGCGACCGACCTGTGGGCGCTGGGCGCGCTGCTCTTCCGGGCCGTACAGGGGCATGCGCCCTACCCGGAGGAGTCGACGGCCGAGCTGGTGCAGTTGGTGTGCGCCGAACCGCCCGCCTTCGCCGAGGAGTGCGGGCCGCTGCGGCCGGTCGTGGAGTCGTTGCTGCGCCAGGACCCCACCGAGCGGCTGGACTTCGAGGAGCTGCGCGGCTGGCTGCGTTCGCTGGTGCGGTCCGCGCCCGAGCCGGAGGCCGGTGTGCATGTCGTCGCCGCGCCGCCGCCCGACGCGAGCCGGCTGCCGATCGTGCGCCGCAAGGGCGAGCTGGTGCGCAGGCGGCGGGCCGGGCTGCCCGCGCGGCACGGGCGGCACAAGCGGGGGAAGGAGAAGACGCGTTCGCCGCGCAGCCTCGGCCGCACCCTGCTCCTGCTGATACTGCTCGCGCTGGCGGGTGCGATCGCGTACGCCATGCTGTTCATGCCGAAGGCCGACGAGGGCAGCGGCAGCGGCGCGACCCCCGACCGGACCGGAGCCGCCGGCCAGGTCAGCCAGGCGCCCGACCCGACACCCGAAGCGAGCAGCGAGCCACGCCCCGACCAGAACGCGCCGGAGGACGACCCGACCGGGACGCAGGCCGAGGTCGCCGACGGCTTCACCCTGCACGACGACCCGGAGGGCTTCCGAGTCGCCGTCGCCGAGGGCTGGCAGCGCGCGCCCAAGAACGGCAGCGGGCAGGTCGTCTACTCCCAGGGAGACTTCGAGCTGATCGTCGTACCGGGACGGGACGGCGCGGACGAGTACGGCAGCGATCCAATGGCGTACCAGAAGGAGCGGGAACCCGAGCTGCGGCCGTACCGGGAGTCGAGCTGGGCCACGTCCACCGGTCTGAAGACCATCGAGGTGGGCGGGCGGACCATGGCCGAGGGGCAGTTCACCTGGAGTGACGACGACGGCCGCGACCTGTTCGTGCGCAACCTCGCGATGCTCCTCGACGGGCGCTACCACGTGCTCCAGGTGCGTGGACCGGAGGCCGAGCGGGACGAGGTAACCCGGCTGTACGAGCAGGCGGCGGCGACCTACCAGGCCACCGGCTGACCCTGCCGGGGCAGTTGGCCCGATGGTTGCTTCTCGTCACAGAAAGCGACAACCGTCACAGTGCGGTCTCCGTGGCGCCCCCGTTGTTCCCCGTTCGTGGGCCGGTCCCTACCCTGACTCTGTCAAGAACATTGCGGGGAAACGTGAATCAGATGCAGGGCGTGCTCATCGGGGGCCGCTACCGGCTCACCGATGCCATCGGCAGCGGTGGCATGGGCCGGGTGTGGCGTGCCCATGACGAGGTGTTGCACCGGGCCGTCGCGATCAAGGAGTTGACCGCCGCGCTCTACGTCTCCGAGAGCGACCAGGCCGTCCTGCTGGCCCGCACCCGGGCGGAGGCGCGCGCGGCCGCGCGGATCAACCACTCGGCCGTCGTCACCGTCCACGACGTACTCGAACACGACGGCCGGCCGTGGATCGTGATGGAGCTGGTCGAGGGCCGCTCGCTCGCCGACGCCGTCAAGGCGCAGGGCCGCGTCGAGCCGGTCGAGGCCGCCCGGATCGGTCTGTGGGTGCTGCGCGCGCTGCGGGCCGCGCACACCGCCGGTGTGCTGCACCGGGACGTCAAGCCCGGCAACGTGCTGCTCGCCGACGACGGCCGCGTCCTGCTCACCGACTTCGGCATCGCGCAGATCGACGGCGACACGACGATCACCCGGACCGGAGAGGTCGTCGGCTCGGTCGACTACCTCGCCCCCGAGCGGATCCGCGGGCACGACCCGGGACCGGCCGCCGACCTGTGGGCGCTCGGTGCGACGCTGTACACGGCGGTGGAGGGCACCTCGCCGTTCCGCCGCACCTCGCCGCTCGGCACCATGCAGGCCGTCGTCGAGGAGCAGCCCGCCGAGCCCCGGTACGCCGGTCCACTCGGGCCCGTGATCAACGCTCTGCTGCGCAAGGAACCGGCCACGCGGCCCGCCTCCGACGCGGCGGAGCGACTGCTCGCCGAGGTGGCGGACGGGCGCCGGCCGCAGGTGACCGAGGTGTACGTGCCGCCCGCGCGGCAGCCGGAAGCGGGCCCGGTGCCGCAGGAGACGCGGGAGCACTCCCGGCCGCACTCGCTCGGCACCGCCCCGGCGGCGACCGTGCCGACCGCACGGCGGCGCAGGCTGCGCATGCTGGCCCTCGTTGTCGCCTTTGCGGCGGTCGTCGGCGGGGCCAGTGCGGTACTGGTGCAGCAGTGGGACGAGAGCCGTGCCCGGGACGGCGCGTCAGCCACGTCGTCCGTCTCCCCCTCGACCTCACCGAGCCCGGAGGAGTCCATCCCGGCCACCTGGGTGCGCAAGGACGACCCGGCGGGTTTCAGCCTCTCCGTGCCCAGCGATCGCTGGCAGCGGAAGGTGTACGGCATCCAGGGCGACCTGACGCAGATCGACTACACGCCCGACGGCGGTACGCACTTCATCCGCATCGCCGTCGACACCTCACCGGACTTCGACGACCCCTACGAGCACCAGCGGGACCTGGAGGAGCAGGTCCAGCGGCTGGCGCAGTACCAGCGCGTGACCATGGAGGAGAACATCTACCGGGACCGCAAGGGCTCCCTGTGGGAGTACACGTGGACCGCGCTGGAGTCCGACCCCGGCGACTACGCGGGGCCGCGCCGGGCCATCGAGGAGATGTACATCGCTCGGGACGGCGTCGAGTACGCGATCTACATGTCGGGGCCCGCGGCGGACTGGGCGACCACGCGGGAGCAGTTCAAGACGCTGCTGCAGGCGTGGCGGCCGGGGAAGCCGTCCTGACCGGCGCACCCGGCTGACACGGCATGGTCGTTTGTCGGCCATGCCACCCGTTCGGCGCGGAGGGTCCCGCTCCGGCTGGGGCATGATGTGCTCATGGGGAGCGAGGGGTCCGACGAGCGGGTCATCGCGGGCCGTTACCGGCTTCAGGCGGCGCTCGGGCGGGGCGGCATGGGCGTCGTCTGGCGGGCCACCGACCAACTGCTCGGCCGTCAGGTGGCCGTCAAGGAACTCGTCCCGGACGACTCCCCGTCGGCGGCCCGCGTCCGCTCCTCACGCGACCGCACGCTGCGCGAGGCCCGTGCGCTCGCCCAGTTGCAGCACCCGCACATCAGCGTCGTCCACGACGTCGTCGAGCACGACGAACGCCTCTACATCGTCATGGAGTTGATCGACGGCGGCTCCCTCGCCGACCGGATCGCCGCGCACGGCCCCGTCGACGCCCGCGAGGCCGCCCGGATCGGCGTCGCCCTGCTCGGCGCGCTGCGCGCGGCGCACGAGGACGGTGTCCTGCACCGCGACCTCAAGCCGGCCAACGTCCTCATCGAGTCCGGCACCGGCCGTGTCGTCCTCACCGACTTCGGCGTCGCCCAGGTCGAGGGCGCCACCACGCTCACCGAGTCGGGGACGTTCGTCGGCTCGCCCGAGTACACCGCGCCCGAGCGGATGTCGGGGTCCGGTACCGGCCCGGCCTCCGACCTGTGGTCGCTCGGCGTGCTGCTGTGCGCGGCGGTCAGCGGCGAATCGCCGTTCCACCGAGACTCGTTGGGCGGTGTCCTGCACGCCGTCGTGGCCGCGCCGATCCGGCCGCCCGCGCAGGTCGGGCCGCTCCTGCCCGTCGTACGCGGGCTGCTGGAACGCGACCCGGACCGGCGGCTGGACGCAGTGCAGGCCGAGCGGATGCTGCGGGAGTTCCTGGCGACGGGCAGTACGCCGGAGCCGACGAGCCTGCAACGCACGCAGCGGGACCGGCTGGTGATCGCGCTGCTGGTCGCCGCCATGGTGGCGGCGGGGGTGTCGGCGGCGGCGCTGTTCATGACCGGCGGTGGTGGGGAGGGCGGGGGTACGCCGGTGAGTCCGACGCCGAGCACGTCCTTGAGCACGTCGGTGTCGCCGTCCCCCAGCGGCCCCGAGAGCCCACCTAAGTAGGAGATAAGCGGCGACCTGAGTCACGGGTCTGTGACCGGTGAGCCTTCGCGGTGGATGCAGAAGCGCTTGCCGCGATATGCATGAACGCATGAGCAACAACGGGGGAGCCCGCCACGGGTCCGACGAGCCAACGAGTTTCGGTCTGCAACCGCCGGTTCAGCCCGCCGCCGTACCGCATCCGAACAACCCGTACGCATCGCCGACCCAGGTCGTGCCGCCGCAGCAACAGCCCCCGCATGCCGCCCAGCAGGCCCCTCAGCCCGCCCAGCAGGCACCTCAGCAGCCCACCCGCCAGCCCCCGCAGGACCCCGGCACCGGCCGCCTCATCGCAGGCCGCTACCGGCTGCTCGCCAAGCTCGGGCACGGCGGCATGGGCACGGTGTGGCGCGCCAAGGACGAGACGGTGGACCGGGAGGTCGCGGTCAAGGAACCCCGCGTTCCGGACCACCTTCCCGAGCGCGAACGCGCCAACGCCTTCGAGCGGATGCGCCGCGAGGCCCGCGCCGCGGCCCGGCTCGACCACCCGGCGGTGGTGAACGTGCACGACGTCGCCATGGTGGACGACCGGCCGTGGATCGTGATGGAGCTGGTGCAGGGACGTTCCCTAGGCGACGCGCTCCAGGAGGGCACCCTGTCCGCCCGCGAGGCCGCCAGGGTCGGCCTGGAGGTGCTCGGCGCGCTGGAGGCCGCGCACGCCGCCGGCATCCTGCACCGGGACGTCAAACCGGACAACGTCCTGCTGGGCCGTCATGACCGCGTCGTACTCACCGACTTCGGCATCGCGCAGATCGAGGGCGAGACCAACCTGACCGACACCGGCGGCTTCGTCGGCTCGCCCGAGTACATCGCCCCGGAGCGGGTGCTGGGCCAGCGACCCGGCCCGGCGTCGGACCTGTGGTCGCTGGGCGTCGTGCTGTACGCGGCCACGGAGGGCGTGTCCCCCTTCCGCCGCAGCAACACCCCGGCCACCCTCCAGTCCGTCCTCAACGCCACGCCCGCGCCGCCCGCCTCGGCGTCCGGTCCGCTCGCCGAGGTCCTCAACGGCCTGCTCCAGAAGGACCCGGCGCGCCGCCCGAACGCCGCCCAGGTCCGCTCCCTGCTGGAGGCGGCCGCCAACCCACCCGCGCCGGTGCCCACGCAGGTCGTGACCGTGGGCGGCGGCGACAGCGGGCGGGGCGGCGGGATCCGGCTCGGCCGCAGGACGCTGCTCGGGCTGGGCGCGGCGGTCGTCGCGGCGGCGGTGGCGGCGTACCTGGTGATCGCCGAACCGTTCGCGGGCCCACTGCCCGAGGGCTGGAACACGAAGGCCGAGCAGGACGTCGCCGCGACCGTCGCGTATCCCGACGGCTACACGCGCACCGTGCCCGAGGACACCGACGACGACCACTGGGTGACGTACACCGACCCCAGCGGCAGCATCTGGCTCGGCCTGCGCCTGGACAAGAAGTCCGAGGACACGACCAACTCCATCAAGGAGTCCGCGGCCGCCGAGATGTACGAGGACAACGGCGTCTTCGAGCAGAGCGGCAGCTACGACTTCGGCATGCCGGAGAACCCGGACACCAAGCCGGACGACGAGGCCAAGTACCAGGGCAAGGACGCCGCGCGGAACACCATCGCGTACGAGACGACCGACAGTCAGAATCCGCGTCCGCGCGAGGTGCAGATCTTCTACTACAAGAACTCCGACGGGAACATGTACAAGCTCACCGTCAGCTATCCCGGCAAGGGCGACTTCACCGAACGGGGCCGCGAGGTGGCCCGGGTCGCGATCGCGAACCTGGACATCGACAAGCCCTGACCTCACGTCGACAAAGACGTGTGCCGCAGGGTAGTCATGGGGCATGAGTGACGGCGGCGAACACCAGCGCGACGGACGTCTGGTCGGCGGGCGCTACCGGTTGATCGAGCGCATCGGCTCCGGCGGCATGGGCACCGTCTGGCGGGCGAGGGACGAACTGGTCGAGCGCGACGTCGCCGTCAAACAGCCCCGGTTGCCGGGCGACCCGGAGGACGAGACCCACCGCCGGGCCGCCCACCGCCTGTACCGCGAGGCCCGGGCCGCCGCCCGCGTCGACCATCCGTCCGCCGTCACCATCCACGACGTGGTGGAGGATGACGGAATCCCCTGGATCGTCATGGAGTTGATCCGGGGCGAGTCCCTCCACGAGCTGCTTCAGCGCGGCCCGGTCGACGCCCCCGAGGCGGCCCGTATCGGCCTCGCCGTCCTCGGCGCCCTGCGCGCCGCGCACGCGGTCGGCATCGTGCACCGGGACGTCAAACCCGCCAACGTCCTGCTGAGCCCGCACGGCCGTGTCGTCCTCACCGACTTCGGCATCGCCCACGTCCAGGGCGAGGAATCCCTCACCATGAGCGGCGAGTTCGTCGGCTCACTGGAGTTCATCGCGCCCGAACGCATGTCCGGCCGCAGCGCGGGCCCCGCCTCCGACCTGTGGTCTCTGGGGGTTCTGCTGTACGCCGCAGTCGAGGGCTGGTCACCTTTCCGCCGTACGACGCTGGAGTCCACGCTCGCCGCCATCCTCGCCGCGGATCCGCCCGAGCCGAAGCAGGCCGGCCCGCTGGGGCCGCTGCTCGTCCGGCTCCTGGCGAAGGATCCCGAGCGGCGGCCGGGGGCGGAGGAGGCCGCCGTGGCGTTGGAGGCGGTGGCGGAGGGCTGGCCGGAGGTGCCGGACGGTGCGTCGACGGCTGCTCAGGAGGCGGCGGAGCTGGAGGGGTTCGCGGACGACGCCGGGACGGTACGGCTGCGGGGGGAGGGCACGGCTGCGCCGGAGCCGGGGACGGTCGTACCGGATCCGGACCTCACTGAACAGCCCCTGAAGCCCACACGTCACCCCCTCCGCCACCCCGTCCCCGCCATCCTGCTCGGCATCCTCGTCACCGGCGGCGTCTGGCTCGCCACCTCCTCCTTCCGCCCCGAACCCGACGACACCTCGGGCACGGAGCGCACCGCCACCTCCAGCTCGGCCCCCGGGCCTGCATGGATCGTGCACCGCGAGAAGGACATGGCCGCCGTCCTCTCCCTCCCCAGCACCTACAAGGAGGCCGCCCGCGAGGGCAGCGCCGACGATCCACCCCGCCTGGTCGTCTACGACCTCGGCAACACCATCCAGGTCCGCCTCACCCAGTGGGACAAGGCACCCGGCTCCCCGATGACCCGGGCCCGTCAGGCGCACGCCACCTGGGACGGCTACAACGGCGACGCCCGCACGCAGTACACCCGTACGTCCTTCGACGGCCGGGAAGCCGTCCTCGCCGACACCACCTACAACATGGCGCAGGACCCGACCCGCGTGATGCAGTTGGTGATCCTCACCGAGGGCGGCCGTATGTACGAGCTGCGCGTCGACATGCCCAAGGGCACGCCCGACGAGAAGAAGGGCACCGACGTGTTCAAGGGCGCCCGCGGCCGACTCGAGATCGATGCCGTCCGCGCCTCACCAACGCCCTGATCAGCACGTTCGTTGCCAGTGATCACTGGCGGTATGTGTGCACTCCGTGAATCCCGATTACCGACGGGTACACAAAGCCTTCGACGGGGCATACCCTGCGGCTCATGACGGACTCGCAGGCCCTGGAGCAGGCCACGCACAGCACCGGCACCAATCCCCTCGCCCCCGCCCCCGAGGGCGCCCGCACCGCCGCGGACGTGGTCACCCCCGAGCTGATCGCCCAGCTCACCCGGGGCGTGGCCGGTTCCGGCCGGACCGCCAACCACACGCCGTTCACCGGCGAGAAGCTGGCCGACCTGCCCGAGTCCACGCCGGAGGACGTACAGAAGGCGTTCGCGGCGGCCCGTACCGCACAGGCCGTGTGGGCGCAGACACCCGTACGGCAGCGCGCGGCCGTGCTGCTCCGCTTCCACGACCTGATGCTGGAACGCCAGGCCGAGGTGCTGGACCTGATCCAGCTGGAGACCGGCAAGGCCCGGCTGCACGCCCACGAGGAGGTGCAGGCCGTCGCCGTCGCGGCCCGGCACTACGGCCGTATGGCCCCCGCCTATCTGAAGCCGAAGCGGCACACCGGCGCCATCCCGACCCTGACGAAGGTCACCGAACTGCGCCACCCGCGGGGTGTGGTCGGCCAGATCGCCCCCTGGAACTACCCGCTGGAGCTGTCGGTCGGCGACGCGCTCCCGGCCTTCGTCGCGGGCAACGCGGTGGTGATGAAGCCGGACACGGAGACCTGCCTCACCGCGCTCTGGGCGCGCGACCTGCTGATCGAGGCCGGGCTGCCCGCCGACGTCTTCCAGGTCGTCCTCGGTGAGGGCCCGGTCGTCGGCCCCGAGGTCGTCAAGCACGCCGACTACGTCTCCTTCACCGGCTCCACCCGCACCGGCCGCGAGGTCGCGCAGGGCGCCGCCGCCCGGCTGGTCGGCGTCTCCCTCGAACTGGGCGGCAAGAACGCCATGGTGGTGCTTGAGGACGCCGACGTGGAGAAGGCCGCCGCCGGTGCCGTCCGGGCGTGCTTCTCCTCCGCCGGTCAACTGTGCATCTCCATCGAGCGGTTGTACGTCCACGAGTCGGTCGCGGACGCCTTCGTGGAGCGCTTCGCCGCCCGCACGAAGGCCATGCGGCTCGGCACGTCCCTCGCGTACGGCGCCGACATGGGCTCACTGGTGGGCGAACGCCAGCTGGAGACCGTCAAGCGGCATGTGGAGGAGGCGGTGGCCAAGGGTGCGAAGGTCGTGGCGGGGGGCACCGCCCGCCCGGACATCGGCCCGTACTTCTACGAGCCGACCATCCTCGACGGCGTCGAGCCGCCCATGGCCGTCTGCACGGAGGAGACCTTCGGGCCGGTCGTCTCGATCTACCGCTTCAAGACCGACGACGAGGCGATCGAGCACGCCAATTCCACGCCGTACGGCCTGAACTCCTCGGTCTGGACGACGAACGCCCGCCGCGGCCGCGAGGTCGCCGCCCGCCTGCGCACCGGCACCGTCAACATCAACGAGGGCTATGCGCCGGCGTACGGCAGCGTGCAGTCCCCGATGGGCGGCATGAAGGACTCCGGCCTGGGCCGCCGCCACGGCTCCGAGGGGATCCTCAAGTACACGGAGGCCCAGACGATCGCCCACCAGCGGCTGCTGCCGATGGCCCCGTCGTTGGGGATGGACGACGAGAGGTACGCGGCTTTCATGAGCCGCAGCCTGAGGGTGATGAAGGCACTCAGGTTCCGCTGACGTCCCTAAGGGGCGCGGGGAACTGCGCGACCAGCCACATACGGCCCGCACTGCACACTCAAGGGGAGAACGCACGTGCCCAAGGACGTTTATGACTACGACGTCATCGTCGTAGGCTCCGGCTTCGGCGGCTCGGTCACCGCCCTGCGCCTCACCGAAAAGGGATACAAAGTCGGCGTTCTGGAGGCGGGCCGTCGCTTCACCCGCGAATCCCTCCCCAAGAACTCCTGGGACCTGAAGAACTACCTCTGGGCCCCCAAGCTCGGCATGTACGGCCTCCAGCGCATCCACCTGCTCGGCAACGTCATGGTCCTGGCCGGCGCAGGCGTGGGCGGCGGCTCGCTCAACTACGCCAACACCCTCTACGTACCGCCGAAGCCCTTCTTCGAGGACCCCCAGTGGGGCCACATCACCGACTGGCAGGAGGAGCTGGCGCCGTACTACGACCAGGCCCAGCGCATGCTCGGCGTACGGCTGAACCCGACGATGACCCCCTCCGACGTGCACCTGAAGGCCGCCGCGCAGCGGATGGGCGTGGGCGACACCTTCCACATGGCGCCGGTCGGAGTTTTCTTCGGCGACGGCAAGGACGCCGACGGCACGGTCAGGGCCCGCCCCGGCGAGGAGGCGGCCGACCCATACTTCGGTGGCGCCGGACCGGCCCGCCGTGCCTGTGCCGAGTGCGGCGAGTGCATGACCGGCTGCCGGCACGGCGCCAAGAACACCCTCAACGAGAACTACCTCTATCTCGCCGAGAAAGCAGGCGCGGTCGTCCACCCCATGACCACGGTCGTCGCCATCACCGACGACTCACAGGGCGGGTACGCCGTCACCACCCTGCCCACCGACCAGGGCAAGAAGGGCAGCGGTCGCACCTTCCGCGCCCACCGCGTCGTCCTCGCGGCCGGCACCTACGGCACCCAGACCCTCCTGCACCGCATGAAGGCCACCGGCCGACTGCCGTACCTCTCCGACCGCCTCGGCGAACTCACCCGCACCAACTCCGAGGCCCTGGTCGGCGCCCAGACCACCAACCGCCGCTACCGAAAGGTCACCGGCGAGCGGAAGGTCGACTTCACGCGCGGCGTCGCCATCACGTCCTCCATCCACCCGGACGCCAACACCCACATCGAGCCGGTCCGTTACGGCAAGGGCTCCAACTCGATGGGCGGCATGGCGATCCTCCAGATCCCCTACGCGGAGGGCTCCTCCCGCCTGCTGGCCTTCCTGCGCAACGCCGCCCGCCACCCCCTCGTGCTGCTCCGCTCCCTCAACAACCACCGCTGGTCGGAGCGGACCATCATCGGCCTGGTGATGCAGTCGCTGGACAACTCGCTGACGACGTATCTGAAGCCGGACGGCGTCGGCAAGGGCCTGCTGACCGCCCGGCAGGGCCATGGCGCGCCCAACCCCAAGCAGATCAAGGCCGCTTCGGAGGGCGCGTCGGCGATCGCCGACGAGATCAACGGCTTCGCCGGCAGCAACATCGGCGAACTGATGGGCACCCCGCTCACCGCGCACTTCCTCGGCGGCTGCCCGATCGGCGACTCCCGCGAGACCGGCGTGATCGACCCCTACCACCGCCTGTACGGCCACCCGGGCATCTCCGTCGTCGACGGCGCGGCCGTCACCGCCAACCTGGGCGTCAACCCGTCCCTCACCATCACCGCGCAGGCCGAGCGGGCGATGTCGTACTGGCCCAACAAGGGCGAGGCCGACCCCCGACCGGCGCAGGGAGCGGCGTACGAACGCCTGAAGCCGGTCGAGCCGAAGTCCCCGACGGTCCCGGCGGACGCGTTCGGCGCGCTGCGGCTGCCGTTCCTGGGGATGCCGAGGGTGCCGCCGAAGTCCTGACGACAGGAAAGTCCTGGCGACAAGAAATAAGAGAGAGGGACCTGCGCCCCCCTCCGAGCGCAGCTCCCTCTCTCTTGTCTTGCGTCAGGCTCTGTCAGGCGTGCTTACGCCTGCGCACCGGCCTTCTTGCGCCGCACGACGAACACCGCACCCGCACCGGCGGCGACGGCGACACCGCCGACCAGCCCGATCATGGGCAGCGCGGAGCTGGAACCGGTCTCGGCGAGGTTGCCGGCGATCTCCTTGACGTCACCCTGCGGCCTCGTGCCGTCGGTGACGTCGGGCTTCTCGCCGCTCGGCTTGGCGTCGTCGACGTTGCCGGACGGCTTGCTGCCCGCGGCGAGCACGGTGAAGTCGTAGTTGTCACCGTTGCCGTAGCACGCCGCCTCCTCGCCCGCGTACACGGCCTGGCTCAGCGCGAACGAGGAGCCCGCCGGAGCGTCCTTGTTCACCCGCACCCGGAGGTCCATCGTGGCCGTGGAGTGCTTCTCGAGGGAGTCGAGGAGGGCGACGAAGGTGCCCGAGAAGTGGAACTTGCCGTCCTCGTCCTCGTAGTAGTCCTGGTAGTTGCTGGTCCACTTGCCGTCCAGCTTGTACTGGATCTCGGCCAGGTCGAAGGCGAGCGACGAGTCCTCGTTCGTGTCGTCCGAGTACTCCGTGAACGCCTCGACCCAGACCTTCTCGAGGTCCTTGTCGGAGTCGTTGGTGACCACGAACTCGAACTCGTGCCAGCCGGAGCCCGCGACGATCTGGTTCGGCAGCCCGGAGATGGAGGCCGTGAGCTTGTCGTCCAGGTTGAAGGACTTGCAGTCCTCGTACGGGTTCCACGACTCGTCGTCGGAAGGAGCGGTCGCGGAGGCGGAGGCGGAGGGCGAGGTGGAGGCGGTCGGCGAGGCGGAGGCCGTCTCGGTGGCGGACTCCGTCGCGGTCGGGTCCGTAGTCGGGGACTGGCTGTCGGACGCGGACGGGTCGCTCGTGGCGGTCGCGGTGGCCGACTGGGTGTCGGACGCGCTCGGGGAGGCGGACGCCGTCTCGGGGGCGGACTCCGTCGCGGTCGGGTCCGTAGTCGGGTCCGACGCGTACGCGGCCGGTGCCGCGAGCAGCGCCATCGGGGCTATCGCGGCCGACACGGCGGCGGCTGCCAGGGCGCGGCGAAGCTTCATGAAGACCTACCTGCTGAGTCGGAAGGGCTCCGCGTACGGCGTACGGGTGTGGCCCTTGGTTCTGCAGGTTTGATCAACGAAGGCCGGTAATGGTTGTCCGCCCTTCACACAGTTTTTATGTGACCTGGATCACTTGATGTGGCGGGCGTGCGGGCATGAGAAGGGCCCCGCGGGGCGGAGCCGCGGGGCCCTTCTTTCGTCAGCACCGGCGTCAGGGCAGCGCCGGTGCCTGGGGAGCGGCGTCGGGGGGTTGCGCCGCTTGCCTCCGGATGGTCTCGGCCACATTTCCGCCGGTCGGCCCCGGGCGTCCCCGGAGCCGACCGTTCTCTTGGGTGACCGGGCTGCTGTCCCCTGCCGTCCGGTCACTTCCCTGGAGCGAGGTCCCACGACGCACGGCACACTCCGTACGTCTCATCGCTCCAGCGAGCCACGCGTGGTTCTTTCGGGCCCGCCCCTGGCTGGCACGGACACCGGGACCAACGAAGCGCGGCGGGCGGCGGTCACGTGCCGTACGGGTGAGAGGGGGTGCGAACTCAGATGCGACCCCTGCACAGTTCGAGAAGCGTCATGGCGAGGGCGGTGCCCGGCTTGCCGAGCTCCTGCCGGTAGCGGCCGAGCACCTCCATCTCCCGGGAGAGGTTCACGCGCCGGCCGCCGGATGTGATGCGGGCCTCCTGGATCACGGTCGACACGGCCATCCGTTCCTGGATCAGGCCGATGATCCTGTCGTCGAGCGCGTCGATGCGTTCCCGTGCGCCGGTGATCAACTCGGCGGCCTCGTCGGTGCGGGCGCCGGTCTTGTCGGGGGCGGCGCCTGTCGTGTCGGTCGCGGTGGGGGTCTGGTCGGTGGCGGTGGTCATGATCGGGGGCTCCTCGTCGGATGCGGCCCCGGAACGGACAAGGCCCGGAGGACGCCAGACGCCCCGGACCTTGTCGGCCCGGGGCGCCTGGGAAGTCGCTTGTCAGTTGCTCAAGCAGCACGACCATGGCAGCCGGCGGGCCGGTTGCCATAGGTAAAGAGGAAGGTCGGGTGCGTGAGCATGCGGTCAGTATGCCGTGGCCTTCGGTGACGGCCAAGCCGGTTCGCATCCTGAGACGGCGGTCACCTGCGGCAGCCCCGCTAGAATCGGTGGTACAGCCCTTTACAAGCCGCCGGAAGGCAACCCGTGTCATCAGCGACCCCCGCCGCCCCCGACACCGTCCTGGTCGTCGACTTCGGTGCGCAGTACGCCCAGCTCATCGCCCGACGCGTCCGCGAGGCCCGGGTCTACAGCGAGATCGTGCCGAGCACCATGCCCGTCCAGGAGATGCTCGCCAAGAACCCGGCGGCGATCATCCTGTCCGGCGGCCCGTCGTCGGTGTACGAGAAGGGCGCGCCCCGCCTGGACCGCGAGATCTTCGAGTCCGGCGTCCCCGTCTTCGGCATGTGCTACGGCTTCCAGCTGATGGCGCAGACCCTCGGCGGCACGGTCGACAACACCGGCGCCCGCGAGTACGGCCGTACGGACCTGCACGTCTCCAAGTCGTCCTCCACCCTCTTCGAGGGCACCCCGGACGAGCAGGCCGTGTGGATGTCGCACGGCGACGCCTGCTCCGCCGCCCCCGCGGGCTTCAGCGTCACGGCCTCCACGGACGTCGTCCCGGTCGCCGCGTTCGAGAACGACGAGAAGAAGCTGTACGGCGTCCAGTACCACCCCGAGGTCATGCACTCCACGCACGGCCAGCAGGTCCTGGAGCACTTCCTCTACCGCGGCGCGGGCCTGAGCCCCTCCTGGACCACCGGCAATGTGATCGAGGAGCAGGTCGAGTCGATCCGCGCCCAGGTCGGCGACAAGCGCGCGATCTGCGGTCTGTCCGGCGGCGTGGACTCCGCCGTCGCCGCCGCCCTCGTCCAGAAGGCCATCGGCTCCCAGCTGACCTGCGTGTACGTGGACCACGGCCTGATGCGCAAGGGCGAGACCGAGCAGGTCGAGAAGGACTTCGTGGCCGCGACCGGCGTGCAGCTGAAGGTCGTGGATGCTCAGGAGCGGTTCCTGTCCGCTCTGAAGGGGGTCTCCGACCCGGAGGAGAAGCGGAAGATCATCGGCCGGGAGTTCATCCGCGTCTTCGAGCAGGCGCAGGCCGAGATCATCGCGGACGAGGGTCCGGCCGTGGAGTTCCTGGTCCAGGGCACGCTCTACCCGGACGTGGTGGAGTCCGGCGGCGGCACCGGCACCGCCAACATCAAGTCCCACCACAACGTCGGCGGCCTCCCCGAGGACCTCGAGTTCAAGCTGATCGAGCCGCTGCGCAAGCTGTTCAAGGACGAGGTCCGGATGGTCGGCCAGGAGCTGGGCCTGCCTGAGGAGATCGTCCAGCGCCAGCCGTTCCCGGGACCGGGGCTGGGCATCCGCATCGTCGGCGAAGTGACCAAGGAGCGGCTCGACCTGCTCCGCGAGGCCGACGCCATCGCCCGCGAGGAGCTGACGGCGGCCGGCCTCGACCGGGACATCTGGCAGTGCCCGGTGGTGCTGCTCGCGGACGTCCGGTCCGTCGGCGTCCAGGGCGACGGCCGGACGTACGGCCACCCGATCGTGCTCCGCCCCGTCTCCTCCGAGGACGCCATGACGGCCGACTGGTCGCGGCTGCCGTACGACGTCCTCTCCCGGATCTCCACCCGGATCACCAACGAGGTGCGGGACGTCAACCGGGTCGTCCTCGACGTGACGTCGAAGCCGCCGGGGACGATCGAGTGGGAGTGAACCCCGCGCGTTTTTGATCAGGTGCGCTTGATCGTGCGCAGGGACTCGCCGGGCTTCCAGAGTTGGACGACCAGATACGTGTCGTTCTCGACGTAGGTCCTGACGACCTCCGTCAGCTCGGTGCGGAAGAGGTGGAACGGCTCCGGCGGTTCCACCTCTTCGCCGTACGCGGCCTTGGTCCGCGCGTCCTCGACCTCGATCGCCCGCCCGGCGATCCGTACGTCACCGCCGCCCATCGACGTCCCCTCCCCGGGGTTCGCCTGGAGCGCGAAGCGCGGGTCGCGGCGCAGGTCCAGCGCCTTGCGCGAGTCCGGCATCATGCCGAGCCACAGCTCGCCGTTGAGAAACCGCACCTCGATCCCCGTGGTGCGCGGCGAGCCGTCCTTGCGCAGCGTCGCGAGGACGTGGTGAGCGTGGGCGCCGAAGCGTTCCTCGACGGTCTTCGCCAGATCGGGTTCGGCGGCGGTGAAAGCTGCCCAGTTTGCTGCCATACGACGAGTGTGGCGGCGAAACCGGACATCTTCTGTCGGGTATGCGCCGTACCGGTGTGTGTCGCGTATGTGACCGGAGGCCTGTTCTCCTGCGTAGCCCTGTTCTCCTGCGCTGACCGGGGGTAACTTCCGCTCCGTACCGGAACCCAGCGCCGGAGGACCCATGCCCGCGCCCACCCCGCCCCAGCCCCTGCCCACCGACCGGCTGCAGTTCGCGATGCCGCCGATGTACGAATCGGTCGACGACGATCGCCGGCACCGCAAGGAACGGCTCGCGGCGGCGCTGCGGATCTTCGGGCGGTACGGCTTCGAGGACGGCGTCTCCGGGCACATCACCGCCCGCGACCCCGAGTACACGAACTGCTTCTGGGTCAATCCGTTCGGGATGCCGTTCCAGCACGTCACGGTGAGCGACCTGGTGCTGGTCAATCAGGACGGGCAGGTCGTCGAGGGCCGCTACCACGTCAACCAGGCCGCCTTCACCGTGCACGCCCAGGTGCACGCCGCCCGCCCCGACGTCGTCGCCGTCGCCCACTGCCACTCCGTGCACGGCCGCGCCCTGTCCGCGCTCGGCGACCTGCTCGACCCGATCACTCAGGAGAGCTGCGCCTTCTACGAGGACCACGCGCTGTACGACGCGTACTCCGGCGTCGCCGTCGACGCCGAGGAGGGCCGCCGTATCGCGGCCGCGCTCGGCTCCCGCAAGGCTCTTGTGCTGCGCAACCACGGCCTGCTGACCGTCGGCGACTCGGTGGACGCGGCGGCCTGGTGGTTTCTGTCCATGGAGCGCTCCTGCCAGGTGCAGCTGACCGCGAAGGCGGCGGGCCGCCCGATCCTGATCGACCACAAGCAGGCGATCGCGACGCGGGAGCAGCTGGGCGGGGATCTGGTCGCGTGGATCAACTACCAGCCGCTGTGGCAGGACATCACGCGTCGAGAACCCGACCTGTTGTGCTAGCGGGTTGCCGGTATGTCTGCCAGTCGCAGCCGGGTCAACACGGCGACCGTCCGTTCACCCACGCAGACAGAGCTGCCCGGACCTGCCGGACGCGCACCGGGTGGCGTAGGGCACAATTCGCTGACGTCGCGGGGGAGTTGTACAACGTCGCGGCGGCTCCCGGACGAGTCGGGCTGCCGAGTGGGGCATGGGATGCGCGGAAGGCGGGCGTCGGGCGTGGCGGTGCAGGAGGCGAGGCAGGGCGCGGAGGCGCGCGCGGGCGCGTTCGGGAGCGCTCATGACGGTGGCTGCACCTGCGGGAACTGTCCGCACGGGGCGCGTGCGGGGCACCGGCGGGCGGTGGCCGAATTCCTGCTGAAGCGTGACGAGTTCGCGGCCGGGCAGGGTCTGCCGGCGGCCGTCGCCCACTCGGCGTCGGCCTCCCGCCAGTGGGTCTCCGACGAACTGACCCAGTCCGCGGCGGCGGTCGCCGAACGCGCCCGCGCCGAGGGCGAGGCCTGGCTGTCCCGCCTGTGGCGCCGCACGGCGTGCGCGGTGTGGGGGCTGGTCCTGCTGTTGCTGCTGGTGCAGTCGCTGACGGCGATCGGCACCGGCTGGACGACGGCCCGTACCGCCGGACTGCTCGCGGCGCTGCTGGTCGCCGCGGCCCTGACGGCGGCCTCCTTCTTCCACCGGGCGCGGGGTGGCGTACTGGCCCCGGTCATCGGCGAGGACAACCGCCTGTCGACGTCCCGTGCCGTCGCGGCGATGTGGGTGCTGTTCGTGGCGTATGCGGTCCTGGTGCTGGCGGGGCAGCTGGCGGCCGCCTCCGCACCCGGCGGGCGCGACGAGCTGATCGCCGGTCTCGAACTCGCCCGTGGCGCCGGGGTGGTCACCGTCCTCGCCGTGGCCTGCGGGATCGCCGTGCTGGTACGGCGGGTGGTCGGCCTGCGCGTCCTCGGGCAACGGCTGCAGAAGGTCCGCGCGGACCGGCCGAGGGCGGCCGATCTGCTGACGGACGATTCGGGGCGGGGCACCTTCGCCGACCTCCAGTACGTCGTGATCAGCGCCGTCGCCCTGGTGTTCGCGTCCGTGCGGCTGGCGCGGCGGCCCGACCAGCTGCCCGACCTGCCGTGGGGGCTGGCGGTGGTGGTCCTGGTGTCGGCGGCCACCTACCTCGCCGGCAAGTACGCGGAGGGCGGCCGCCCCGTCGTCCTCTCCGTCGTCCGCTCCCGCGAGGCCGGTGACCTGGACGCGCCCATCCGCACCGGCGAGGACATCGAAATCCGCGGCGCGGGCTTCGTCCCGCCGGGCGCCGGCACCGCCGACCGCCTCTCCCGCATGGTCGTCCGCATCGGCCCGGTCCACGTCCACGTCCCCCTGGTGCCGGTCACCGGCGGCTTCAGCAACCCGACGGACACCCTGCTGACCGTGCCGGTACCGGCGGAGGTGGAGCCCGGGCGGGTAGAGGTGCGGGTGGTCACGGCGGCGGGGGTGGAGACGAACGCGTATGCGATCGAGGTGACGGAGTGAGGCTGGGGTGGGGCTGATTGGGTGTCGTTCGCGTGGTTGGCCTACTTGGCCTGGTTGGCCTCCTTCGGCCTGACCTGCCGTTAGGGACCGGACGCGTGCGGACCGTCGACCTTTTCCAAATCCGTCCGGAACGTGAATGAGCGGGTCCTCCCTTTCGTACGTATGGTCTTCTGAGGGGCTAGCTACGGCACGGCGTGCGAGAGGCGGCTATGCAGCGATGACTCACGGTGTACGTACAGAGATGCACAGCGCCCACTACAACGGCGGCCGCGCCGACTGGCGGGACACCGCCACCCGTTACGCCCTCCTTCCACTCCGGGTCTTCCTCGGCGTCACGTTCATCTACGCCGGGCTCGACAAACTCACCGACAGCGCGTTCATGCAGGAAGCCGGTGCCGGCTCCATCGGCGACACGATGCGCGCCGTCCGGGACTCCTCGGCCATCCCGGCCCTGGTCGACCTGGCCCTGGAGAACCCCGTCGCCTTCGGCTACGCCATCGCCGGCGGCGAACTCGCCGTCGGCATCGGCACCCTCCTCGGCCTCCTCTCCCGCCTCGCCGCCCTCGGCGGCGCGCTGATCTCCCTCAGCCTCTGGCTCACCGTCAGCTGGGCCTCCGACCCGTACTACTACGGCAACGACCTCGCCTACCTGATGGCCTGGCTCCCCCTCGTCCTCGCCGGCGCCCCACTCCTCTCCCTGGACGCGACCCTCCGCTCCCGACGGCGACGGCGGGCGTATCGCTAGCGCGGGGTGAGGGCGGCTGGGCGGCTGGCGGTTGGGTGCGGTTGCCTGTTGGGGTGGTTGGGCGGTTGGCGCTGGGTGCGGTTGCCTGTTGGGGTGGTTGGGGGCTGGGTGCCGATCCCTGCTGGCGTGGCTGGGGGTTGGGGGCTGGTGCTTGCCTACCGCAGCGGCTGGCTCGTTGGCGGCTGGGCGGGTGCTCACTGAGGCGGCTGGACGCTTCGGCGATCGAGCCTTGCTGCCCCGGCCTCGGCGTCCATCGGACGACAGGTCAGGTGCGGGGTCGGTGACCGACGGCAACGCGGCGGAGGTGCGTGCGAGGCCCCCGCGCCTGCGGCATGATCCGCCGGACAGGTCCTGCCCTTCGCCGTCGCCTTCGCGCCGCGCCCCACGGCGGCCCGGACAGGCACTGCCCCTGGCTCTGGCCTTTGCGTCCGCGCCGTACGGCGGCCCGAGCAGGTAATGGCCCTGTCCCCGCCTTTCGCGCCCCCCAATGGTGGCCTGGGCAGGTCCTGGCCTTGGCCCTGGCCTTTGCGTCCGCGCTCGACGGCGGCCAGGACAGGCCCTGCCCCTCGCGTCCGCGCCCGACGGCGGCCCGGACAGGCCCTGCCCCCGCCTTGCCCTCCCGGCCGCCCCCCACGGCGGCCCTTACACGTCCTGCCCCCGGCCCTCGCCTTCGCGTCCGCCCCCACGCCGACCCGGGCGACCCTAGCCCTCGCCCTGGCCCTCCCGGCGTGCCCCACGGCGGCGTATGCCTCGGCTCAGCATTCCCGCAACGGCGGCCAGACACAGTCCGGCCACCATCATGGGGAACGCCGCGAACCACGGTGTCTCCCAGGCGTCACCCGCGTCGCCGGCGTACGTGACGCCAACCACGGTGATGACGGCCCCGGCAACCAGCCGTCCCGGCTGGAACTCATGACGCAGCACGGCTCACCTCCACCTGACCGACGCCCACCTTGAGGTCGAGATCGACCGTGCCGGCGCTCTTCACACCCGACGCCGGAGTCAGCGTCACCTCCCGGTACTTGCCCGGCTCCACATCCACGTCCTGCTTCTGTTCGCCCGGCAGCTGGATGTCACCCACCCCCACATCGATGTTCGCCTTCACGGTCACGTCCGGCGGCACGATCACCCGCAGCTGGCCCACGCCCACCTCGGCGTCCGTGGACACCGTCTGGCCCTTGGCCGGGTTCAGCCGGGTCAGGTCCAGGGTGCCGACGCCGGTGCCGAGGTCGTACTTCCGCTCCACGTCGGCCACCGCGGCCGGCCGCCACGTCGTGCGTATCCACTCCGTGCCGATGTTCTTGGGCAGCGCCGCCGCCCCGGCGAGCAGCCCCGCCGTGATGACAGCCAGGAAGATCGACCCCGCTCCCGTACGCCCCAGGAACGCGCTCACGGCGATGCCCAGGCCGATGACGGCGAGCGCGCAGGCGAGGCCGGTCTGCAGGCTGGTGCCCAGCGGTTGCTCCTGCCACGTCGCGCGTGTGCCGATGGCGCCCGCCAGGAGCGCGAGCAGGAAGACCCAGCCGCCTATCCAGCGCGGGCCGCGCGGCTTCGGCGGTGCGGTGCGCTGGGCGAGGGCGGCCTGGGGGCCGGTGTCCGTGCCGAGACTGATGTTCACGGCGGCCGCGATGTCCCTGTCGCGTGATTCGCGGGGGCCCCACAGATAACCGGTGCCGCCGACGTGCGTGCCGTCCTTGACGATCGGGTCCCGCCACCAGGAGGGATAGGCGGCGGGGACCGGCGGCGCCTGGGCCTCCGGCGGGGCGTCGGCGACGGCCTGCGCCGCCAGAGGGTCGGGGTCGGGAGAACCCCGGCGCTGTGACCAGTAACCGGCGCCCGCGAGGAGGAGGGAGAGGATGACGGCGAAGGTCAGCACACTGCCGTTGTTCAGCAGCGTCAGGAAGACACCGCAGCCGACCAGCGCGAACAGCACGGCGGTGAGGGCCTGTCCGTCGACACGGCCGGTCAGGAGCTTGCGGACCTCGTTCTCGTCCTCGTCGTCGTACGGGACGAAGAGCCAGGCGAAGCCGTAGAAGATCAGACCGATACCGCCGGTCGCGGAGAGCACGGCGAGGGTGATCCGGAAGATCACCGGATCCATGTCGCACTGCCGCCCAAGGCCGGCACACACCCCCGCGAACATCTTGTGCCCCCGATCCCGCCGGAACTTGTGCGGCGGCTCCAGCGGCCTGGGCCCATCGGGTGCCCCGGGCTCGCCGGGTGCTCCTGGCTCGCCGGGGACTCCAGCTCCAGGTCCGCCGGGCATGCCGGGATCACCGGGCACGCCAGGGTCGCCGGGCACACCTGCTCCGCTCCCGGCGCTCCTGCTGCTCTTTCCGTGCGCGCCCGCGTGCGCGCGCGGTTCCTCACCTGCGGCGGTCGCGGCCGCAGCGTCGGACGCGGTGCCCGCGTCGGGCACGGCATCCGCGGCGTGCTGGTGATCAGTCATGGGTCCATGGTGACGGGCGAGCCGCCGCCGCGGGAGTCGGAATGACCCTGGCCGGACCCTGATATCGCCCCTGAGCCGAGGCGGGGGAAGCGTTCGACGGACCGGCCCGTCGAAGATCAGGGGAGTCTCGGGGGTCGACCCTGATGCTCCGGCCCGCCGGCCGTGTGACCATCAGTGGCATGCCGGAAGCCGCAACCGCAGCAGCGCCACTCGACGAACCGCGGCCGCCGCGCAAGCTCTACCGCAGCAGTGACGGACGCTGGCTCGGTGGCGTGGCGCGGGGGCTCGCCGGGCATCTCGGCCTGCCTGTTATCTGGGTGCGCCTGGTGTTCGTGG
The DNA here is from genome assembly GCF_006539505.1 of Streptomyces spinoverrucosus. Classification (GTDB taxonomy): domain Bacteria; phylum Actinomycetota; class Actinomycetes; order Streptomycetales; family Streptomycetaceae; genus Streptomyces; species Streptomyces spinoverrucosus. The sequence goes on along the minus strand of NZ_BJND01000071.1, from coordinate 25,402 downwards.
GCCTGTTCATGGCCGACGGCCTCGGCGCGCTGCTCTACGCCGCCTTCTGGTTCTTCGTGCCGCTCGGCGTCGGCGGCGTCGAGGCACAGAAGCCGCCGTCCCTGGTCACCACCGAGACCTCTGCCGACGGCCGCAAGAGACTCGTGGCCCGTAAACCGGACAAGGGCCAGATCGTCGCCCTGCTCCTCATGGTCGTCGTGGCCATGGTCTTCGTGGGCAATGTGAACCTGGGCCGCGGCGCCCAGGCCTACCTCCTGCCGACCGTGCTGGTCGGCGCCGGTGTCGCCCTGGTGTGGCGCCAGGCGGACAACGCCCGCCGGGCCCGCTGGGTCGAGGTGGGCCGCCGCAAGCGCACCCTCACCTTGCTGCGCGCGGTGGCCGGCGTCCTGCTGGTCACGACCGGCGTTACCGGCGTCTTCGTGCTCCAGGGCTCCGCCGCCCACCTCGGCTCTGTCCTGCAGGCGGCCCTCGCGGTGCTTGTCGGTATAACGCTCCTCGCCGGTCCGTACCTCGTCCGTATGACCCAGGACCTGTCCGAGGAGCGCCTGATGCGCATCCGTGCCCAGGAGCGCGCGGAGGTCGCGGCCCACGTCCACGACTCGGTGCTGCACACCCTGACGCTGATACAGCGCAACGCGGACAACCCCAACGAGGTGCGCCGCCTCGCCCGCGCCCAGGAGCGCGACCTGCGCACCTGGCTCTACAAACCGGAGGGCACCGGCAAGGACGAGGCCGACGAGCCGACCACCCTCGCCGACGCGGTACGGCGCAACGCCGCGGAGGTGGAGGACAAGCACGGCGTCCCCATAGAGGTCGTCGTGGTCGGCGACTGCCCGCTCGACGAGAAGATCGGCGCACAGATGCAAGCCGCGCGCGAGGCGATGGTGAACGCCGCCAAGTACGGTGGCGAGGGCGGCGCCGTGCAGGTCTACGCCGAAGTCGAGGGAAAGACGGTCTTCGTGTCCGTCCGGGACCGCGGTCCCGGCTTCGACCTCGATTCGATACCCGCCGACCGCATGGGCGTCAGAGAATCGATCATCGGCCGCATGGAGCGCAACGGCGGTACGGCCCGGCTGCGGGCGGTGCCGGGCGGCGGCACGGAGGTCGAGCTGGAGATGGAGAGGGCGGAGAAGACGTCATGAGCGACCCGACCGAGGCGAACGGTACGGCGGGAGCGGAGGAGGCGGCCGCGCCCGCACAGACGCCGGGCGGCGGCGCGGGACAGCGGCACGTGCGCGTGGTCCTCGTCGACGACCACCGGATGTTCCGTACGGGCGTGCAGGCCGAGATCGGCCTGACCGAGCAGACGGGCGTCGAGGTCGTCGGCGAGGCCGCGGACGTCGACCAGGCGGTCACGGTCATCACCGCGACCCGTCCCGAGGTGGTCCTCCTCGACGTGCACCTCCCGGGTGGCGGCGGGGTCGAAGTGCTGCGCCGCTGCGCCGCCTTGATGGCCGACGCCGAGCAGCCGGTCCGTTTCCTCGCCCTGTCCGTCTCGGACGCGGCGGAGGATGTGATCGGAGTGATCCGCGGCGGCGCGCGGGGATACGTCACGAAGACGATCACCGGCACGGACCTGGTCGACTCGATCTTCCGGGTCCAGGAGGGCGACGCGGTCTTCTCACCGCGTCTGGCCGGCTTCGTCCTCGACGCCTTCGCCTCCACCGACGCCCCACCGGTCGACGAGGACCTGGACCGTCTCACCCAGCGTGAGCGGGAGGTCCTGAGGCTCATCGCCCGTGGCTACGCGTACAAGGAGATCGCCAAGCAGCTGTACATCTCCGTGAAGACCGTCGAGTCCCACGTCTCGGCGGTCCTCAGGAAGCTCCAGCTCTCCAACCGGCACGAGCTGACCCGGTGGGCGACGGCCCGACGGCTGGTGTGACAGCCGCGCGTCAGACCACCCGGGTCGCCCCGGCGAACGGCATCTCGTCCAGCGGGGCCAGACGGACCGGAGCCGAGGGGTTGGGCGCGTGGATCATCTGGCCGTTGCCGACGTAGAGGCCGACGTGGCTGATGCCGGAGTAGAAGAACACCAGGTCGCCGGGGAGCAGTTCGGCGCGTGAGACGCGGCGGCCCGCGTCGATCTGGGCGTAGGTGGTGCGGGGCAGGGAGACCCCGGCGGAGCGGTACGCCGCCTGGATCAGGCCCGAGCAGTCGAAGGCGTTGGGACCGGTGGCGCCCCAGACGTAGGGGCTGCCGAGCTTCTGGTAGGCGTACGAGACGGCGGCCGCGGCGCGGGAGTTGGGCGCCGTCGCCGTGGCGGCCCCGGGCGCCTGGAGGCTGTCGCGGCCGCCTGTCGAGGCGCGTGAGGCGCGGTCGGTGCCGTCGCCCTGCGCGAGCCGTGCCCGTTCCTCGGCCGTCAGCTGGGACAGCAGCCGCCGTGCCTCGTCCAGCTTGCCGGTGACGGTTTTCTTGTGCCGGTTCAGTTCGGCCTGCCGTGACTGGAGCGAGGCCAGTTCGATGCGTGCGGCGCCGCGCAGCTGCTCGATCTCCCGCAGCTGCCGGCGTACGCGTGCGACGGCGGCCGCCTGCCGGTCCCCCGCGCGTTCGGCGAAGGCGGCGCCGTCGAGGTACTGGTCGGGGTCGTCGGAGAGGGCCAGTCGCAGGGCGGGGTCGACGCCGCCGTCCCGGTACTGGGCGGCGGCGTAGGAACCGAGCGCGTCCCGGGCGGAGTTGAGCCGGTCCTCCTTGCGGGCCGCCTCGCCCTGCAGGGCGCTCAGCCGTTTCCGCGCCGCGCCGGCCTGCTCCTTCGCGCCGTTGTACTTCTCGGTGGCGACCTCCGCCTCCTGGTACAGCTTGTCCACCTTGGCCTTGACCTGCCCCGGCGTCAGCTGAGGCTCGGCGTGGCCCGTCCCGTCGAGGCCCGTGGCGGTCGCCGCGCCCGCGAGGGCTATCGTCGCCGCCGTACGGGCCTTGGTGCCGTGGGCCGAGCGTTGTCGGGCCTTGCGGTGCGCTGCCACGTGGACTGCACGTCCTTTCCTGCGACTCGGGCGACCGCCGTGTCCGTACGGCCACCGGGTGGACGTACGACCGCCGGGGCGGCTTACGCGTCCGGCGGCGCCCCGCACAGGGGATACGGGGCGCCGCCGGACCTTCTCGGCGGTGGTGCCCGGCTGCCGCCCCTGGCCGTGGGCGGCGGTGGGGAGCCGGTCACCTGGTGCAGGACGCTAGACCCGGGCGTTTCGGCGGGGTGACGCCTTGTGCGGAAGTGACGACAGGGGATCGGTGGGTGACCGTATGTGATCGTGATCCCGATTCTGGGTCGTCGTCTTCACGCAGCGCGATGACCGATGCGGCGATTCCGGGGGCGGGTGCGAGGGCCGGGGTGCTATGGCGCGCATATATGCAGTCACCGTGTGTTCCGCTGGCGGCCCGGTGTCGGTGGTCCGGAACCCCCTGATTAGGCTCCGGCCCCATGGACGTACTCATCCACCTCTTCGTCGGCCTGCACATCGTCGGTATCGCCTCCCTGCTCGGTGGTTTCCTCACCCAGATGAAGGCGATGGGCCAGGGCACCGCACGATTCGTCCCGGCGATGCTGCACGGCGCGCTGACCATGCTGGTCACCGGCGTGATCCTGGTCGGCCTCAACCAGGCCGACGACCAGCCCGTCAACAACATCAAGATCGGCGTGAAGCTGGCCCTGCTGATCGTGATCCTCGGCCTCGTCTATGTGAAGCGGGACGAGGAGAAGGTGGACAAGGGCATGTTCGGGCTGGTGGGCCTGCTGACCACGGCGAACATCTTCATCGCCGTGCTCTGGACCTGACGTCCTGCCGCACGCGCGCATACCGCGGAAACCGCCGCACGCGCGCGTGCCCTGCAGTCGCCTTTCGGCGCCGGTTGTCAGGCCGGGCGGACGACGCTGTGGATGGAGGACTCGCCGTCGTAGTAGACCGACTCCTCGCGGACGTACGCGCCCGGCTTCGGGGCGTGGATCATCATGCCGTTGCCGATGTAGAGGCCGACGTGGGTGACGTCGTCGTAGAAGAAGATCAGGTCACCCGGCTGGGCGGCGGCGATGGAGACCGTCGTGCCCGCGTTGACCTGGTCGTAGGTGGTGCGGGGCAGGCTGACGCCGGCCGCCTTCCACGCGCCCTGGGTGAGGCCGGAGCAGTCGTAGGAGTCGGGGCCGGTGGCGCCCCAGACGTACGGCTTGCCGATCTGCGCGCGGGCGAAGGCGAGCGCCTTCTCGGCCTTGGTGGCGTACGCGGAGTCCGACACGGAGGTGCCGGAGCCGGACTCGGTGCCCGTGCCGGCTGAGGAACCGCCGCCGGCCGACTCCTGCTCCTGCTGCGCCGCCTCCTGGCGTCGCTGCTCCTCCGCCTGTTGGCGGGCGAGCTCGGCGGCCTTGCGCTCGGCCTCCTCCTGCTTCTGCTTCTCGATCGCCGCGAGGCGGGCCTTCTCCTCGGCGGTCAGCTTCGACAGCAGTTCCCGCGCGTCGGCGAGCTTCTTCTGGACGGTGGTCTTGGCCGTCTGCAGGTCGCTCTGCGACTCGGTGAGCGTCGCCAGGCTCTCGGTGGCCTCCTGGCGCTTCTGCATCGTCGCCGACTGCTCGGTGAAGTACTCGTCGACCGCGTCCTTCTGACGGTTGGTCAGCCGACCCATCAGCTGGGTCTGGTCGAAGTAGTCCTGCGGGGAGTCGGCGAGCAGGAAGGTGGCGGTGTCGGGGACGGACGCGCCGGTGCGGTACTGGGCGGCGGCGTACGTTCCCAGCTCCTCGCGCGCCTCGTTGAGTTTCTGCGTGCGCTGGGCGACGTCGTCCAGGAGGGTGTCGACGCGCTTGCGCTGCTTCGCGGTCTTCTCCTTGGCCGCGTTGTACTTCTCGGTCGCCGACTCCGCCTGGCGGTAGAGGTCGTCGACCTTCTTCTCGACCTCTTCGAGACTCGGCTTGTCGTCGGCCGAGGGTGCCGCGTTGGCGGTCTGGGAGAGCAGGGCCACGGAGGTCAGGGCAGCGGTGGCGAGGGCGGGGGTCCGTATGCCTGCGACGCGCGCGCCCGTGGGGCGCGACTTGCGGTGCGACGCCAAAGGAGGCGACTCCTTCCATGTGCCGCCTACCGGGTTAGCTGTCGGGTTCGGGCGGGTGGTTCGGAAGGGTTGCCCTACGGTCCGCTCCCGGTAAGGGAGTTTGACCGATTCACCCCAAGTTCGGTGGGTCCCCGGCTCCGGCTGCCTCGTGGCGCACCGGACTCGGCGGAGGCCGCGCGGCCCGGCGACGTTCGCCGGTGGGGGTCGTGCGGCCTGACCGGCACGGTAGCCAACTCGTGTGGCCCGTGTGAAGGTTGATGGGTGATATGCCCGATACATTTTCGTGACCTTTAGTCAGCCGTTACGGCCCGCGTGAGATCGTGTTCGGACGGTGAGCGCCTGGCCGGTGCGGGGGTCCGAGTGATGCGGCGAGGGGGATCCCGTAGATCGTTACACCTGTGACTCCCGCCTCCCTCCACAAGATCGCCCGCTTTCCCGGCCGGGATTTCCGGGGCGGCCGCGGGTTGTCAGTGGGGCGCCCTAGACTCGGAGAGCGATGAGCAGCCTCTTTGACGACAGCTTCCTGGCGGACCTCCAGGCCCCACGGGCCCACGAGGAGCCTCCGCCGCCGCCCGAGGACGATCACGCTCCGGAGTCGATTCCGGACGATCTGTTCGGCGGGAAGTTCGACGTGCCCCCGGACCGGGACGCCTACTACCGCGACGGCGCCCCGCGCCCCGCCGTGGACTCCGCCGCGCTCCTGCAGGGGCTGAACGACAACCAGCGCGCCGCCGTCGTCCACTCCGGCTCGCCCCTGCTCATCGTGGCCGGTGCCGGCTCCGGCAAGACGCGCGTCCTCACCCACCGCATCGCCTACCTCCTCGCCGAGCGCGGGGTGCACCCGGGCCAGATCCTCGCGATCACCTTCACCAACAAGGCGGCGGGCGAGATGAAGGAGCGCGTCGAGCAGCTCGTCGGCCCCCGCGCCAACGCGATGTGGGTGATGACCTTCCACAGCGCGTGCGTGCGCATCCTGCGCCGGGAGTCCAAGAAGCTCGGCTTCACCTCGTCCTTCTCGATCTACGACGCCGCCGACAGCAAGCGCCTGATGGCCCTGGTCTGCCGCGACCTGGACCTCGACCCCAAGCGCTACCCGCCCAAGTCCTTCAGCGCCAAGATCAGCAACCTCAAGAACGAGCTGATCGACGAGGAGGACTTCGCCGCCCAGGCCGCCGACGGCTTCGAAAAGACCCTCGCCCAGGCGTACGCGCTGTACCAGTCACGCTTGCGCGAGGCGAACGCCCTCGACTTCGACGACCTGATCATGACGACGGTCAACCTGCTCCGAGCCTTCCCGGACGTCGCCGAGCACTACCGCCGCCGCTTCCGGCACGTCCTGGTCGACGAGTACCAGGACACCAACCACGCCCAGTACGCCCTCGTCCGCGAGCTCGTCGGCACGGGCGAGCACGATGATGACGTACCGCCCAGCGAGGACGACCTGGCGCCCGCCGAGCTGTGCGTGGTGGGTGACGCCGACCAGTCGATCTACGCCTTCCGCGGCGCGACCATCCGCAACATCCTCCAGTTCGAGGAGGACTACCCCGACGCGACGACGATCCTGCTGGAGCAGAACTACCGCTCCACGCAGACGATCCTCTCCGCCGCCAACGCGGTCATCGAGCGCAACGAGTCCCGCCGCCCCAAGAACCTGTGGACCAACGCGGGCGCGGGCGCGCGCATCACCGGCTATGTCGCCGACACCGAGCACGACGAGGCGCAGTTCGTCGCCGACGAGATAGACCGCCTCACGGACGCGGGCGAGGCGAAAGCCGGGGACGTCGCCGTCTTCTACCGGACGAACGCCCAGTCCCGTGTCTTCGAAGAGATCTTCATCCGCGTCGGCCTGCCCTACAAGGTCGTCGGCGGCGTCCGCTTCTACGAGCGCAAGGAGGTCCGGGACGTCCTTGCCTACCTGCGGGTGCTGGCCAACCCGGAGGACTCGGTCCCGCTGCGCCGGATCCTCAACGTGCCCAAGCGAGGCATCGGCGACCGCGCCGAGGCGATGATCGACGCCCTCGCCCAGCGCGAGAAGGTCAGCTTCCCGCAGGCGCTCAAGCGGGTCGACGAGGCCTACGGCATGGCCGCGCGGTCGACGAACGCGGTGAAGCGGTTCAACACGCTGATGGAGGACCTCCGTACGATCGTCGAGTCCGGCGCCGGGCCGGCGACGATCCTGGAGGCCGTGCTCGAACGGACCGGCTACCTCGCCGAGTTGCAGGCCTCCACCGACCCTCAGGACGAGACCCGGATCGAGAACCTCCAGGAACTCGCCGCCGTCGCCCTGGAGTTCGAGCAGGAGCGCGGCGAAGGCGAGGCGGGCACGCTGGCCGACTTCCTGGAGCAGGTCGCGCTGGTCGCCGACTCCGACCAGATCCCGGACGAGGAGGAGGGCGAAGGCGTCATCACGCTGATGACCCTGCACACCGCCAAGGGCCTGGAGTTCCCGGTCGTCTTCCTCACCGGCATGGAGGACGGCGTCTTCCCGCACATGCGCGCGCTCGGCCAGACCAAGGAGCTGGAGGAGGAGCGGCGCCTGGCGTACGTCGGCATCACACGCGCGCGGGAGCGGCTGTACCTCACGCGGTCGGCGATGCGCAGCGCCTGGGGCCAGCCGCAGTACAACCCGCCGTCCCGCTTCCTGGAGGAGATCCCCGCGGCGCACGTGGACTGGAAGCGCACGGGCGCCTCCGCGGCCCCCGCCGGCCCGGTCTCGGGCGTGGCGGCCTCCTTGTCCTCGTCTCGCTCGCGCTCCTCGGCGTCGGGCGCGTCCGGGTTCGCCACGCGGCGGACGGCCGAGCAGCCGGTGGTCGGGTTGGCGGTGGGGGACCGGGTGACGCACGACCAGTTCGGGCTCGGCACCGTCGTCGCGGTGAAGGGCACGGGTGCGAACGCCGAGGCGACGATCGACTTCGGGGACGCGAAACCGAAGCGGTTGCTGCTGCGGTACGCGCCGGTGGAGAAGCTCTAGAGGTACGGCACTGGGGGCCGGGGGTCTCGCGCAGAGCCCCCGCTCACCCGGGTGTTCGTTACGACGGGTCGAGCCCGTGGCTGCGCAGCCAGGACAGCGGGTCGATCGACGATCCGCCGCCTGGGCGCACCTCGAAGTGCAGGTGCGGGCCGGTCGAGTTGCCGGAGTTGCCGGAGTACGCGATCGGGTCGCCGGCCTTGACGGTCGTACCGGAGGCGACCTGGTAGCTGGAGAGGTGGCAGTACCAGGTCTCCGTACCGTCCATCGCCGTCACGATCATCATGTTGCCGTACGCGCTGTTCCACTCCGTACGGACCGTGCCGTCCGTCGCGGCCATCACCGTCGTGCCGTACGAGACGGGGAAGTCGATGCCGGTGTGCACGGACATCCAGTTGATGCCGGCCTGGCCGTAGTAGGCGCTCAGCCCGTGCTGCGCGACCGGCAGCGCGAACTTCGGGCGCAGCCGCTCCTTGCGAGCCGCCTCCTCCGCCGCCCTCCGCTTCTCGGCCGCCTGCTGCTCCTTGAGGTCGATGCGCTCCTGCGTACGGCTGACCCGGTCGCCGAAGTCCTGGGCCTCCGCGCTGAGGCTTTCGAGCTGCGTGTTCAGCTGCTGGTTGGCGGCGGATGGTTTCACCGCCTGCGCGTCCGCGGCCGAAGCCGAGGTGTCCTGGTCGTCTCCTCCGGAGAGGGTGCCGACGGAGGCGGCGGCGATACCCGCCACGCCCATCACACAGGCCGACGGCACAGCGACGGTCAGCAGCGCGGAGCGCTTGGCGGGCGTACGGCGACGGGAGCGGGCGGCGTTGCGCGCGGCCGCGCGGCCGGTCGGGGCGGGGGTGACCTCCTCCTGGTCGTCGAGGAGGAGGGGGGCCGCGGCGGGCGTCTCGCCGGTGGTGTCCGGGTCGTCGTCGCCGTGGGTGGCTTCGCCGAGGTCGACCTGCTCGAAGGTCGCGGTCGCCTGCTGGTCGAATGTCGCGTTCGCCTGCTCGTCGAATGGCGCGGTCGCCTGGTGGTCGAATGGCTCGGCGTGCTGGGCGAAGTCGTAAGTCTGGGTGTGCTGTTCGTACTCCTCGGTGGCCTGGCCGGTGCCGTGGCCGCCGCCGTCGGAGTTCCACTGCGTGGCGTCGTACGCGCCCGTGTCGAAGGTCTGCGTGCCCCATTCCCAGTGCTGGGTCTGGTCGGCCGGGCCGCCCTGCTCGGGCTGGAGCCATGCGCTCGCGTCCCACTGGCCGCTGGCGTCCACCGCGCCCGCCTGCTGCGGGATCAGGGGGAGCTGCTGGTGGTCGGCGTTCCAGGTGGTCGTGTCGTAGGCGCCGGTGTCGTAGGCGGCGTGATGCTGGGCCGCGTATGGGTCGTAGTTGACGGTTTGATGGCTGCCGGTGGACCACTGGGAGGCGTCGTACGCGCCGGTGCCGTGACCGCTGCCCGCGAGGTCGCCGAAGAGCGGATCGCTCTCGAAGGTCGTGGTGGCGGTCGGGGCGGTCGTCGTGGCGTGGCTGCCGGTGTCAAATCCGTTGGCGGAGTAGCCGGCGTATGTGGTGAAGTCGCCGTACTGGGCTTCCTGGGTGCCGTACGACGCGTAATGCGCCGAGGCGGCTTCGGAAGCCGGAGCCGGGGTGGTCATAGTCCCCGACGGGTGACGGTCGTTCACCAACTTCTCTTTCGCCTCGACAACAGGGGCTGGCAGAGCAGTGCGGCGACTGTACCCGGCGGTACGCGGGCACGACAATCTTCTACAGGTTTCGCGCGCGCAGGAAACGGGCATTCGGCGGTGTTTCGGCGGACTGCGGGCACGGGTTTGGGGTTGTGTTCGAAGACTGTTCGACGTCGACGGCTGTTCAGGGGCGATGAGTTGGCTGTGTGGCCGCGGTGCGGGCAGGTGGCCAGGGGATGACCGGCCGGGGCTGGTGGGTGACGAGCGGGTAACTGGACAGTGACCGGCGGGGAATGGTCAGGCCACGGTGAGGCCGCCGTTGGGCGTGGCGGACTGTGCACCCTCCGTGTTGCTGTGGTAGCCGCCCTCGAGGGCCTGGCGTATGCCGGACGCGACGGCGGGGTGCACTGGGAGAGCGAGGTGGCCGATGCCGCTCACCCGGACGTTCTGCGCCAGCAGGTCGGGATGCTCCAGGCAGGCCGTCTCCAACGGGTCCATCAGGTGGTCGAGGTCGCTCCAGAAGCTCACGAACCGCGTACGGCAGCCGGGCGCGGGCAGCGCGAGCTCCTCGATGACGGCGGAGCCGGGGCGCATCTGGCGCACTATGGGGTGGGCGTTCGCCAGCGGCGCGACCCGGGTGCCGGAGTGCGGTGTACCGAGGGTGACAAGCGTCCGGACGCGCGTGTCACCGGCGAGTCGCTGCACGTAGTAGCGCGCGATCAGCCCACCGAGGCTGTGGCCCACGATGTCGACCTGATCGCTGTCCGTGCGTTCGCAGATCTCCTCTATGTGCCGGCCGAGCAGCTTGGCGGCCGTACGGATGTCGCAGGTCAGTGGGGAGTAGTTCAGCGACACGACCTGGTGCCTGCCGTGCTGGGCCAGGGAGCGGCGCAGGAGCAGGAAGACAGAGCGGTTGTCGATAAAGCCGTGCAGCAGGACGACCGGCGGCTTGCCCTCCCTGGGGAGCTGGGCGGCGTCCTCCGGGGTGGGCATGCGGGGAGCCGGTGTACGGCGCTCCTGGATGATGCCGGAGGGGTAGAGGATCAGGTGCCCGGCCAGGATCGCGATCTCCAGGGCGGTGGCTTTCAGGAGGGCCAGTGAGAGTCCCGCGAGGCTGCTCGGGATGGGGAGCAGATGCCGGTAGAGCGGGTGAAAGGGCAGCAGCGCCCTGGTGACCTGCGTGACCTTCATGGCCGACCTCCCGTCGGCACACGGTGGACGGCTCTGTCCCGTGTGCGCCCGTGGGAGTCGCGGTGGAGGGGCTACGGGGCGCGAAGGGTGGCGCGTGGTGCGGGGCGGTGCGGAGTGGTGCTGGGTAGTGCGGGGGTAGTACGGGGTGGTACGCCGTGTGCGCTGGGTGCGGGTGTGCGCCGTGGTGTTTGGTGGCGTGAGGTGGCGCTGGTTGTGGTGTGGGTCGCGCTGTGTGCGGGGTCTGTGCCGCCTGTCTGGTCTTGTTCGGCCTCGTGGCGATGTGTGAGGCCTTGTGTGTGTTTTGAGGCTGGTGTGGTGTTGGTTACGGAATGTGTCCCCTGCGCTACGTGTCGTTGATGCCCTTCGTGCCTGCGTCGATACGCCTCACCGCCGCGGCGCTGGCCTGCGGCGCGGAGATGGGGCGGCCTCGTTGCGGCTCCCGTTGCGCGGGTTCGCTGGAACTCCGCGCGTTCGAATGTGTCCCACTATGTGATTTCCCCCTCGGTCCACACCGTAAAACTGCCGGTTGCGGGCTGCTGGCGATAACGTTCGTTCACTTCCCCGGTGGGTACGGCTGGGTGCGGCCCGGCGAGTGTGCGGTGGCCGTCGGCGCGGGTGGCGCGCCGCGTGTCCGGGCATGAGGGATCTGTGCGGTACTTGTCGGTACGGATGGATGTAATCGCTTCATGGAGGCAGTGATGGGTGTGGCAGCCGGTCCGATCCGCGTGGTGGTGGCCAAGCCGGGGCTCGACGGCCACGATCGCGGGGCCAAGGTGATCGCACGGGCGCTGCGGGACGCCGGTATGGAGGTCATCTACACGGGGCTCCACCAGACGCCCGAGCAGATCGTCGACACCGCGATTCAGGAGGACGCCGACGCCATCGGGCTGTCGATCCTGTCCGGGGCGCACAACACGCTCTTCGCCGCCGTGATCGACCTCCTCAAGGAGCGCGATGCGGAGGACATCCTGGTTTTCGGGGGCGGCATCATTCCCGAGGGGGACATCGCTCCGCTGAAGGAGAAGGGTGTCGCCGAGATCTTCACGCCCGGGGCGACGACCGCGTCGATCGTGGAGTGGGTGCGGGAGAACGTGCGGCAGCCGGCGGGGGCGTGAGCCTTGCGTGTTGGCGGCGGGGTGGGTGTGCCTCTGGAGCGGTGCTCCGTCGCCCGGGCGGGGCTGAGGGCGTCCGGTTCGGAGCCGTGAGAACGCCGGGCCGGAGCATGGCAGCGGTTTTGTCGCAGCGTTCCGCCGCTGTGGTGGAGCACGTGAGGCCCGGTGCGGTGGCCGTTCCGGCGTGGCGCAGGTGAGGCCTGGTGCGGTGGCCGTTCCGGCGTGGCGCAGGTGAGGCCTGGTGCGATGCCCGTTCCCGGGGTGGTGGGGCAGGTGAGGCCTGGTCCGGTGGCCGCCCGGCGGTGTGACAGGCGAGGGTCGGTGCCGTGTTCCGCTTTCGTCAAGGGTTCAGCTCCTCGGCCATCGCCGCTCGTAGGCGCAGGGTCGTGACCAGGCGCTGGAAGGCCTCGGCCCAGTAGCCGCCTGCTCCTGGTGATGCGTTCTCCGGTTCCTCGGGTATCGCCAGGAGGCCGTCGAGGCGGTTGGCCTCGGACGGGGCGAGGCAGCGTTCCGCCAGGCCCATCACTCCACTGAAGCTCCATGGATAACTTCCCGCGTCCCGCGCGATGTTGAGCGCGTCGACAACCGCCCGTCCGAGAGGCGCGGACCACGGCACCGCACAGACCCCCAGCAGCTGGAACGCCTCGGACAGGCCGTGCGTGGCGATGAACCCCGCGACCCACTCGGCTCGCTCGTCGGCGCCGAGGGTGTCCAGCAGCTTGGCCCGCTCGGCCAGCGACACCGCGCCCGGCCCTCCCGCTTCCGGGGCCGAGGGCGTGCCCAGCAGGGCGCGGGACCAGTCGGCGTTCCGCTGTCTGACCGCCGCCCGGCACCAGGCCGCGTGCAGATCGGCCTGCCAGTCGTCGGTCACCGGGAGAGCCACGATCTCTTGGGGGGTTCTGCCGCCCAGCCGGGCCTGCCAGGTCGCGAGGGGCGCTGCTTCCACCAACTGGCCGAACCACCAGGACCGTTCGCCGCGCCCGGCCGGGGCCTTGGCGACCACGCCGTCCCGCTCCATGCTCGCGTCGCATTCGTGCGGTGCCTCGACGGTGATCGTGGGCGTGTCCCTGGTGTGGTCCAGGGCCACGCACGCCCCGGCGCGGACCGCCATCCGTGCGGCCAGTGCCGAGCCGGGAAGTGCCGAGAGCAGCTCGGCCGCGGTGGCCCGTACGTTGCGGCTCCGGTCGGCCAGGGCCTGCTCCAGGAATGGCTCGTCCTCGGCGGTGAGGTTCGTACGGAGGGAATCGAGGAACATCAGGCGGTCCTCGGCCCGTTCCGTCGTCCAGGTCGATGCGAGCAGTTCGCGTGCGGTGGTGGCGTCCTGGGCGCGGAGTGCGGCCAGGAGGGACACCCGTTCGGCGAACAGACCCTCCTGCCAGAGGCCTTGCACCTTCTCCGTGTCCTGGAGGTGCGGCAGAGCCGTGCCTCCGCCCGGGGTCGCACGCAGGGCGAAGCGCCAGTCCGGGTTGAGGCGGGCCAGCCACAGAGCGCGCGGGCCGGCGAAGGTCAGGGCGGCGGGGCGGAGGTCCGTACGGCCGCGGGCCGCGTCCAGGAGGGCGGGCAGTGCCTCAGGGGGTGCCGCGTAGTGGTGGGCGTTGGCCAGCGCGAGCCATTGCGGGAGCAGCTCCATGAGGTCCGGCGCCGCGCCTCTGCGGCCGCCGCCGGATGCGCCGGGGTGGTCGGCCAGCAGGAGGGCGAGTCTGCGGGCCGCGGCGGCCGGGAGGGGCGGGCGCGGGTCCTCGGCGGCCGGTTCGGGGCGGGGCGCCGGGCGTGCGGGGCGGAGGCCGGCCCGGCGTCGTACCGTCTCCGCGGCCGCGGCGTCCAGCAAGGCCATCGGTGCCTCCCGGCCCGGAGCGGACAGTGAGGGTGGCGGTGTGCGCCGGTCCGTGCCGAGCAGGGCGGTGGTGACCAGGTCCTCCCAGGCGGCGGCGCCCGCGTGACCGTGGCCGGCGAGGGCACCCGGTGCGGGCGGCTCCACAGCAGTTGCGGTCCTGTTCACGAGAGTCCTTTCGGTGTCACGAGAGTCCCTTCGGCGCGCTGGTCCGCGGCCGTCTGGGGCGTATGGCGGTGGTGGGCGGGGTCAGCACGGCGGTATCGCCGTGGCTGCTCCCTGTGGCCTGGCGGTCCCCTCGGTCCGCTGGTCCGCGGCCGTATGGGACGTACGGCGGTGATGGGCGGGGTCAGCACAGCGGTACGGCCGTGTCGGCTCCCTGCGGCCAGGTGGTTCCTTCGGCGCGCTGGTCCGTGGCCGTCTGGGACGTACGGCGGTGAAGGGTGGCGTCAGCACAGCGGTACCGCCGTGTCCGCGCCCTGCGGCCAGGCCGTCAGTGGGGTGAAGCCCTGGTGGCCGCACTCGCCGAAGACCTTGACGGGGGCGCCGCCCGAGAGGGCGACGAGCCGCCAGAGGCCCGGGCGGGAGCGGGCGGCCGGGGTGAGGGGCAGTGCTGCGTCCTCGTCGGCGTCGGCCAGCTGCCAGGAGTTGCCGTCCGGGGTCGGTATGACACGGTCCAGGGTCACCGGGACCGAGTCGAGCCACGGGTCGGCGCGGAGCGCCTCGCCGTAGTGGACGGCGGCTTGGGTCGTTGTCATGCCCGGAGGCCGGATCGGCGTCGGTGCGGGCGGCGCGAACTGGTCGCCGAGGGCCGCGCGCACCTGGCCCGCGCCCGGGAAGGCGGACACCTCCGCCTCCAGGGTCAGGCCGACCGGCAGGGCGAGCTCCGGAGCCCGGCCGGCCGCGCCGTAGGAGAGGAGAAGAGCGGTGCGGTCGGAGTCCGCGCCGTACAGCCAGATTCGGCGCGTGGTCAGCCGGGTGTCCGCCGTGTCGTACTGGGCGAGGACCAGCCAGCGGTCGCGCACCGGCGGGCCGTCCGCCGAGGCGGGCAGGCCGACACGGGAACGGACCGTCGCCGCCAGGCTCTCCGGCAGCCGGTCGCGGTGCAGCCAGCCCTGGTCGAGGAGGTGGAGCAGCGCGCACTCCTCCAGCAGCCGCACCGGCCACCCCGGCCCGGACGCCGGGATCGCCTCCAGCTCCCTCACCCGCGCGGCCAGTCCGGGCGCCTGGGCGTCGATCATGCGGGCCGCCGTCTCCTCCCACAGCCCGTACCCCGCCTGCTCCGCCGCGGCCAGGCCACCGCGCAGCAGGTCCGCCAGGCGCTGCTCCAACTCGGTCGCGCCCGCCGTGATCCGCTCGGCACGTCGCTCCGCACGACGCCGCGCCGCCTCGGGATCAGCGGCGGCGGGCGGCGAACCTGCCGTGTCCGGCGTTCGTTTCTCCGCGGCGCGCTGCCGTCTGCCCGCTATCCACTGCTCGGCCCAGTCCGGTGCCTGGCCCGGCGGCACCGCCCCGTCGTCGCCCGACCAGAGCAGCAGCAGCCCGAGCGCGTGCTTGCACGGGAACTTGCGGCTCGGACAACTGCATTTGTACGCGGGGCCGGACGCGTCCGCGATGTCGATGACCGTCTGATACGGCTTGCTGCCGCTGCCCTTGCACAGTCCCCATACCGTCCCCTCGTCGGAACTCCCCGTCTCGGACCACGGCCCGGCCGCTCCGAGTTTGCTTCCCGCCTTGCGTGACGCGGCGTCAGGCGCCAGTGCCAGCACCTGTTCCGCAGTCCAGCGCACCCCCTGCTGAGTCATGCCATCGAAGGTAGATCCCACCACTGACAATCGGCCCGGCGAGCGCGTTTTCGCAGGTCAGCACGCATTGTCAGTGGCGTGGTGCAACGTGGATGCCAGATCCGAACCGGCCGAGCTGGAGGGGGGACTCAGCCATGCCTGTGTCCGTGGAACCGACGTTTGTCGATCAGACCGAGAACACGTCCGCGCAAGAAGAAGCGGAGGCGCTGCGGCCGCACGCCGAGGACGCCTTCGCGGACGAACTCGCCGCGCTGGCCGCGCAGGACGACCGGCCGCGCCCGGCCCGCTGGAAGATGTCGCCGTGGGCCGTCGCCACCTACCTGCTCGGCGGCACGCTGCCCGACGGCACAGTGATCACACCCAAATACGTGGGACCGCGCCGCATCGTCGAGGTCGCCGTCACCACGCTGGCCACCGACCGCGCCCTGCTCCTGCTCGGCGTGCCCGGCACCGCCAAGACATGGGTGTCCGAGCACCTGGCCGCGGCGGTCAGCGGCGACTCGACACTGCTCGTGCAGGGCACCGCCGGCACACCGGAGGAGGCGATCCGGTACGGCTGGAACTACGCGCAGCTGCTCGCCCACGGCCCCAGCCGGCACGCCCTCGTGCCCAGCCCCGTCATGCGAGCCATGGCCGAGGGCATGACCGCACGGGTCGAGGAACTGACCCGGATCCCGGCCGATGTCCAGGACACACTCATCACGATCCTGTCGGAGAAGACGCTGCCGATACCGGAGTTGGGCCAGGAGGTGCAGGCCGTCCGTGGCTTCAACCTGATAGCCACGGCCAACGACCGTGACCGCGGGGTCAACGAACTGTCCAGCGCACTGCGCCGCCGCTTCAACACGGTGGTGCTGCCGCTGCCGGACAGCGTCGAGGCCGAGGTCGACATCGTCTCGCGCCGAGTCGACCAGATCGGCCGCTCGCTCGACCTGCCGGCCGTGCCTGACGGCGTCGACGAGATCCGGCGAGTGGTGACCGTGTTCCGTGAGCTGCGGGACGGGATCACGGCCGACGGCCGTACGAAGGTCAAGTCGCCCAGCGGCACGCTGTCCACCGCCGAGGCGATCTCCGTCGTCACCAACGGCCTTGCGCTGGCCGCCCACTTCGGCGACGGCGTGCTGCGGCCGAGCGATGTCGCCGCGGGCATTCTCGGCGCGGTCGTCCGGGATCCGGCGGCGGATCGCGTCGTCTGGCAGGAGTACCTGGAGGCGGTCGTACGGGAGCGGGACGGCTGGAAGGACTTCTACCGGGCCTGCCGGGAGGCGAGCGCATGAGCGTCAACGGGTGGGACACAGCGGTCGTGGAGTGCGTCGGCGCGATGGACGACGACGACCTGGGGTGGCCTTGTAGGCGAGGGGGACGGTGTGACGGGCGTTGAGCGCGCCGGGAGCAGCGGCTGGACCGGCACTGAGCCGCTGCTGCTCGGCGTACGGCATCACGGGCCCGGGTCGGCTCGGGCCGTGCGGGCGGCGTTGGACGCGGCCCGACCGCGGGTGGTGCTGATCGAGGGGCCGCCCGAGGCCGACGCGCTGATTCCGCTGGCCGGCGACGAGGACATGCGGCCGCCGGTCGCCCTGCTCGCCCATGCCGTGGACGAGCCCGGGCGTTCGGCGTTCTGGCCACTGGCCGAGTTCTCGCCGGAGTGGGTGGCGATTCGGTGGGCGCTGGAGCAGAGGGTTCCGGCCCGTTTCATCGACCTCCCTGCCACGCACACTCTGGTGTGGGGGAGCGAGGCGGAGGGGGAGTCGGCTGGGGACGGTGGCGGCCGTGGTGGGGGTGGTGCGGGTGCGCCCGACGCCGACAGCGACGCCGATGTCCCGGTCGGCGCTGCAACCGGCACCGATGCCAACGCTGACACTGGCCCCGACGCCGACGCCGACGCCGACGCCGACGCCGACGCCGCCCCCCATTCCGACGTGCGGGTCGATCCGCTCGGTGTGCTCGCCGAGGCCGCTGGTTACGACGACGCCGAGCGCTGGTGGGAGGACGTCGTCGAGCATCGGGGGCTCGGTGAGGGGGACGCGTTCGCTCCGTTCGTGGTGGTCGAGGAGGCGATGGGCGCGCTGCGGGAGGTGTACGGGAGCGGGGGACACGACCGGGACCTCGTGCGGGAGGCGTATATGCGGCTCCAAGTGCGCGCGGCACAGCGGGAGTTCGGGGGCGGGGTGGCCGTGGTGTGCGGGGCGTGGCATGTGCCCGCGCTGCGGCAGAAGGTGACCGTCGCGGCAGACCGGGCGCTGGTGAAGGGGCTGCCCAAGGTCAAGGTCGACATGACCTGGGTGCCGTGGACGCATCGCAGGCTGGCGCGGGCGAGCGGGTATGGCGCGGGGATCGACTCGCCGGGGTGGTACGGGCACCTGTTCTCGGCGCCGGACCGGCCGGTCGAGCGGTGGATGACCAAGGTGGCGGGGCTCCTGCGGGCCGAGGACCGGACCGTCTCCTCGGCGCATGTCATCGAGGCGGTGCGGCTGGCCGAGACGCTCGCCGCGATGCGCGGGCGTCCGCTGGCCGGGCTCGGTGAGACGACCGACGCCGTGCGGGCGGTGATGTGCGAGGGGTCGGACGTGCCGCTGGCGCTGGTGCACGACCGGCTGATCGTGGGGGACGTGCTGGGGGAGGTGCCGGAAGCGGCACCGGCGGTGCCGTTGCAGCGGGACCTCGCCCGGCTGCAGCGGCGGCTGCGGCTGAAGCCGGAGGCGCTGGAGCGGGAGCTGGAGCTCGATCTGCGCAAGGAGGCTGATGCCGGGCGGAGCAGGTTGCTGCATCGGCTGCGGTTGCTGGGCGTGGCGTGGGGCGAGCAGGTGGTGTCGCGGGGCAGTACGGGGACGTTCCGGGAGACCTGGCGGCTGCGCTGGGAGCCCGAGCTGTCGGTGCGGGTCGCCGAGGCAGGGGTGTGGGGGACAACTGTGCTCGCCGCCGCGACGGCCAAGGCGGAGGCCGACGCCATGGCGGCGCAGGGCCTCGCCGACGTCACCGCGCTCGCCGAGCGCTGCCTGCTGGCCGAACTGCCGGACGCGCTCCCGGCGGTGATGCGGATCCTCGCCGACCGGGCGGCCCTCGACGCCGACGTCGGTCACCTCGCGCAGGCGCTGCCCGCTCTGGTCCGCTCGCTGCGCTACGGCGACGTGCGCGGCACGGACACCGGCGCCCTCGCGGAGGTCGCCGCGGGCCTGGCCGAGCGGATCTTCGTCGGGCTGCCGCCCGCATGCGCCGCGCTCGACACCGACGCCGCCGAGGAGATGCGGCGGCATGTGGACGCGGTGCACACAGCGGTGGGGTTGCTCGGCGAGGCTCCGGCAGCGGGGCACGGTGACCTGCGGGGCCGCTGGCACGCGGTGCTGCGAGTGCTCTCCGCGCGGGACACCGTGCCCGGCGTGATTGGGGGGCGTGCGGTGCGGCTGCTGCTGGACGACGGGCAGTTGGCGCAGGACGAGGCGGCGCGGTTGATGGGGCTGGTGCTCTCGCCGGGGACGCCGCCGCGGGACGCGGCGGCGTGGATCGAGGGGTTCGTCGGCGGGGGTGGTGGCGGAATGCTGCTGGTGCACGACGAGCGGCTGCTGGGGCTGGTCGACGGCTGGCTGACCGGGGTGCCGGCGGAGGCGTTCACGGACGTACTGCCGCTGCTGCGGCGCACCTTCTCGGCGTACGAGCCGGGGGTCCGCAGGACGCTGGGGGAGCTGGCGCGGCGGGGGCCCGGGCAGCGGGGGAGCGCGGCGGCCGTGGGTTCGGGGATACCGGGATTCGGGGCGGGGCTCGATGTGGAGCGGGCCGATGCCGTGCTGCCGGTGGTGCGGTTGCTGCTGGGGCTGGACGGGGCTGGAGAAGAGGACAGCGCCGAGCTCGCGGGGGTGGCCTGATGAGCGGGAGCGGGATTCATGGGATGCGTGGGGAGGAGGTCGTATGACTGCGGAAGCCATGGGCGTGGCTGAGCTGGATGACGCCGGGCGGGAGCGATTGCGGCGGTGGCGCCTGGTGCTGGGGGGTGATGCCGCGGACGGCACCGGGTGCGCGCTCGGTGGGCGGGATGCCGCGATGGACGGGGCCCTGGCCGCGCTCTACGGGAAGGGGGACAAGCCGCACACGGGGAGGGAGCGTTCGGCGGGGCTGGGGGCGTCGGCGCCGTCCGTGGCGCGCTGGCTCGGGGACATCCGGACGTACTTCCCGTCGTCCGTCGTGCAGGTCATGCAGCGGGACGCCATCGACCGGCTGGGGCTGTCCGCGCTGTTGCTGGAGCCGGAGATGCTGGAGGCGGTGGAGGCCGACGTGCATCTCGTCGGCACGCTGCTGTCGCTGAACAAGGCGATGCCGGAGACGACGAAGGAGACGGCACGGGCCGTCGTGCGCAAGGTCGTCGAGGACCTGGAGAAGCGGCTCGCCACCCGCACCCGGGCCACCCTCAGCGGGGCGCTCGACCGTAGCGCACGCATCAACCGGCCGCGCCACCACGACATCGACTGGAACCGCACGATCGCGGCCAACCTCAAGCACTATCTGCCGGAGTACCGAACGGTCGTACCGGAGCGGCTGATCGGTTACGGGCGGGCGTCCCAGTCAGTGAAGAAGGAGGTCATCCTCTGTATCGACCAGTCGGGATCCATGGCGGCGTCGGTGGTGTACGCATCGGTGTTCGGGGCGGTGCTGGCGTCCATGCGGACGATCAACACGCGACTCGTGGTGTTCGACACGGCGGTTGTCGATCTCACCGACCAGCTTGAGGACCCGGTCGATGTGTTGTTCGGTACGCAGCTCGGCGGCGGTACGGACATCAACCGGGCGCTGGCGTACTGCCAGTCGCAGATCACCCGGCCCACGGAGACGGTGGTCGTGCTGATCAGCGATCTCTACGAAGGGGGGATACGGAACGAGATGCTGAAGCGGGTGGCGGCGATGAAGGGGGCGGGGGTGCAGTTCGTGACGCTACTCGCGCTGTCGGACGAGGGCGCGCCGGCGTACGACCGGGAGCACGCGGCCGCGCTGGCGGCGCTCGGGGCGCCGGCCTTCGCCTGTACGCCGGATCTGTTCCCGGAGGTGATGGCGGCGGCGATCGAGAAGCGTCCGCTGCCGATACCGGACACCGCGTGACGACCGGGGGAGGAAGGGGTGAGTCCTGTCCGAAAGGGGATATGACTACCCATCGGTAACGCCGGGCTTGCGCAACCTCGGGAGTCACGTGCAAGGATCGTTGCTCATCGGCGGGGCGGTGCGCTCCGCTTGCCCGTACCGCGTAGTCGTCGATACGTGACTTGTTCCGCCGCACGGGAGGATCCTCCCCCTCTTGATCTGGTCAGCCGCACTGTCCGGCGCCGCCGCGCGTGTGTTGCGCGCGGCGGCGGGGCGGCGTGCGCTGCACCTGGGCCTGCTCGTGGGTGGGTTGTTCGTGCTGGGGGTGCTGTGCGGGGAGCGGGCGGACGCGGCTGAAGCGGCGCCGGGACCAGAGGCGTTGGCGCGGGTGGCTGCGCCGGTGGTTGTGGTGCCGGGTGAGGGCGCGGGCGGCGAGGGCCGTGTCGGTGGCTCCCGGGGTGGCGCGCTCGGCTCGCGTGGGGTGGCCGAACCGGCCGTTGAGCAGCCCCTCGTTGAGGGTGTCGGGCGGTCTGTGGGTGAGCGGGTTGTTCGGCCGGTCGGGGATGTCGTGGAGACGGTGACCGGTCGGTTGGCGGGGACGGAGGGGCGAGGATCGGCGTCGGCCGGGTTGCCCTCGCGGCCGGAGTCGCCTTCGTCGGCCGGGGGTTCCGGGCTGTCTGGTTCGCCTGATCTGTCGGGCACTTCGGAGCGGCCCGGCGGGCTGCCTGAGGCGCCTGGTCTGCCTGGAGTTTCCGGCGTTCCTGCGCTTCCCGGCCTCCCCGCGTTTCCCGGCTTCCCCGGGCTTCCCCAAGCTCCGGTGTTTCCGGGGGGCCCCGTAGTGCCCGGGGTTCCTCAGCTTCCCGGGGTTTGCGAGCTTCCGGTTCGGACCTTGCCGCTCCCTGACACGGTGGTGTCGTTGCCGGGTGGGGTCGGGGGCTCGGCCTCGTATGACGGGGGTTCGGAGGAGCGGGGCCGTGCGGTGGGGGCGGTTGGCGTGCATGGGCCGGGGCTTGGTGTGGCCTTCGGTGGCGTGGGTGCTGCGGTGGACCGAGATGGGGTTCGGCAGCGTGGTGGCGCCGGTGGGGAGTACGTGCCCGGGCATCGTGCGCCGGCCGGTGGTGGCGATGGGGTGTTGGGCAGTCGGTCGGCGGCGGACAGTGGTTCGTCGCGGCATGGTGACGCGCACGCGGTGACGGTGGGGCAGCGGGCGCCGCAGTGGCTGATGCCGGGTGCGGCCGTGCGCGTCGAGGCGGACGGGACGCGGGACCGGCACCGGGACATCCCGGTTTTCCCCGGCTAGGGCAGGCCTTTCCCCCGCCGTAGACCTGTCGCGCGGGGGCGGAACAGGTCTGCCCGACCGTCCGGACCTTTCCTGGTCGACGGACGGAAGCCGCCGGTGTCGTATCCGAAGCGCTTGTTGGTCCCGAGTTCCGGGATCGCGGTCGGAGGCGGTGCCGGAAGGTCCCCAAGTCCCTTGGCGGGAGCCCCGGTCAGAGGTCGCCGTTGCTCGGTGATCCGGCTGGTGGGCTTGTGCCTCGGACGTCCGGAACCGGACGTCCATTCCCGAAGGATCAGACGCACGCAATGAACAAGAACATCCGTCGTTCCATCGTCATAGCCGCCGGGGTCACCGGCGCGTGGGCGCTCGGTTCCGCTGCCGCGAGCGCCGATGAACTGCCCGCTTCCTCCCTCTCCGTTTCGGATACGACCGTGGACGCCGAGGGTTCGCTCGGTGAGGTCACCGATGCGGTTGACGGGGGTGTCTCCGAGGTGAGGGAGACCGTTTCCGAGAAGGCCGGCGAGAACACCGTCGCGAACACCAGCGGCGCGAAGGCCGGCGTGAAGACCGACAAGGCGGTCGGCGCGGTGGCGTCGGCCGGGGGTGGCGTCGCGGAGCAGACGCGTCGGTATGTCGAGGCCGACGTGACGGTTCCGAAGGCGGTGACGGTCCGGGGTGCGCAGGCCATTCAGGGGGCGCAGGCCGCTCGGGCGGCTGCGCAGGTCGAGGCCAGGACCACGGCGGAGGCTGCGGTTTCCGACGCCGGTGCGGTTGCCTCGCAGGACGCTGTCGACTACCTGTTCGGTCCGCTCTCCGCGTTCGCGCCCGAGTTGGACCGGGCGCTGCAGGCGCTGCAGGCGCAGGGGGCCGAGGGGGTCGTACGGACGAAGGCGCAGTACGCGGTCGCCGGTGCGGGGCGTACGGCGGCGGGTGTGGACGCGGTGGCGCAGGGTGCGGTTGCCGGAGTCGACGGGCGGGCCGGGGGTCTGGTCAGCACCGCCCGGGGTGAGGTCGGTGCGGTGGCCGGGGCCGCTCAGGGGAGCGTTGCCGGGGTGCCGGGGCAGGTGACGGGCACCGTTGACGGGGTGTCGGGCCATGTCGCGGGCACGGTTGCCGGGGTGCCGGGGGCGGTCGCGTCGGTTGTCGCGGAGACGGGAGCCGCTGTGGTGCCGCCGGTGGTCGGGTCTGCCGTGGGCGGAGTGAGGCCGGTTGCCGAGGGGGCCGTGGCTGGGGCGGTGCCCGTCGCCGGGGCGGCGGTGGCCGGGGTGACGCCGGTCGCGGGCCACGCCGTGCAGGGTGTGACGCCGGCCGTCACCGGGGTCGTGGCCGGGGTGACGCCGGTTGCGGAGGGCGCCGTGCACGGGGTTGCGCCCGTGGCCACCGACGCGGTGTACGGCGTGACGCCGGTCGTCGGCGGGGCCGTGGCCGGGGTCGCCCCGATCGCCGGGCACGCGGTGGGCGCTGCGGCCGCGCTGGCGTACGGGGTGGTCGCCGATGTGCAGCCCGTCGTCGGCGGGGTGGTGCAGGGCGTGCAGCCCGTCGCCGGGGCGGCGGTGGCGGACGTGCAGGGTGTCGCGGGCGGTGCGGTCGCCGGTGTGGGGCCGGTGGCCGGTGCGGCCGTGACGGATGTGCACGGCGTGGCCGGAGGTGCGGTGGGTGACGTGCGGACGGTGGCCGGGGGCGCTATGGCGGACGTGCCGCCGTACGCGCAGGGCGTCGTCGCGGACGTGCCGCCGTACGCCGCCGGGTTCGTCGGCGATGTCAGCGCGGATGCGACCGGTGCCGTACTGCCGCCGGTCGCGAACACCGCCGTGCGGGGTGTCGTCCCTGTCGCCGGGCAGGCCGTCGCGGACGCGGGCGGGCTGGCGTACGGCGTCGGCGGGGACGTCGACGCCTTCGCGGGCGGGGTTGCCGGGGGCGTACCGCCGCTGGCGTACGGCGTGGGCGGGCAGGCCGGTGGGTTCGCCCAGGGCGTGACGGGCGAGGTGCCGGCATTCGTGGACGGCGTCACCGGCGCGGTCCAGCCGCTCGTCGACACCGTCACCCAGACCGTGCGGCCGGTCGTCGAGGGCGTGGGCGGCAGCGCGACGACGCTGGCGTACGGAGTGACGGGCGAGGTCGCTCCCTTCGCGGGCGGCGTGGTCGGCGATGCCGCTCCGTACGTGCACGGCGTCGCGGGCGGCGTCGCGCCCTTCGCGCAGGACCTGACCGGCACCGTCCAGTCCACCGGCGGCTCGCTGACCGGCCACGCCGTTACCGGCGCGGAATACGTCGCCGAGTCGCTCACGCCGGGCTACGCCCAGGGTCACGTCCAGGACGTCCAGGACGTCCAGGACGTGCGTGAGGGCGGCACGTACCGCATCTGACCCAGGGCTGGCCGCGCGCTGCGCGCACCCAGCGTCCGCACGCCCTCAAGGCGTGCTTCCCGGCCCCGCAGGCACCCGGCACGGGCGGCCGAACACCGTCGGCTCGTCCGGACGGAACCCTGCGGACGGGGTCCGGCGGTCCCCATTGGGGTGGGGATCGCCGGACCGAAGCCCCACGGGGAGGACCGTTGGTACCCCATCGGGGCAGCTCAAGGGGCCTCACCGGGTCAACCCCAGCCCGGTGAGGCCCTGCACCGTCCCCGACGTACGCCCTGCTCATTCGCGGCCACCGCGCCTGGTCGATTGGGGTGCCCGTGTTGCTTGTGGCACGGCGCCTGGTCGATTCGGGTGCCCGCGTTGCTTGCGGCTCCGCGCCTGGTCGATTCCCGCGCCCCGCGCTGCCTGCGGCACCGCACCCGGCCCATTCCCGCGCCCCGCGCTGCCTGCACCGCCCCGCTCCCGCGCCCCGTCCTCGCCGCCGCCTCGCGCCGCTGCCACGCCGCCTCGCGCCGCTGCCACGCCGCCTCGCGCCGCCCCCACCCTGCCTCGCGTACCCCGTGCCGCCCCGCCCCGCGCCGTCGCGCCATGCTCCCCGCCCATTCGCGGGCACCGCACCCGGCCCGTCCCTGCCCCGCTCCGCCCCTGCCCTTCGCCATCACCGACCTGCCCCACCGCCCCTGTGCCTGTGCCGCCCGGCTCGGTCCCGCCCCGGCTCGGTCCCCGCTCCCGTGCTTGTGCCGCCCGGCTCGGCCACCGCCCCCGCGCCGCCCAACCTTGCTCCCCGCCCATGCCCGCCCTCGTGCCCGCGCCGCCCAACCTTGCTCCCCGCCCGTGCCCGTGCCCGCGCCCGCGCCGCCCCGGCTCGGCCACCGCTCCCGTGCCTGTGCCGCCCGGCTCGGCCACCGCCCCCGTGCCCGCGCCATCCCACCTCGCTCCCCACGCCGTGCCCGCGCCACCCCACATCGGCCCCCACGCCGTGCCCGCGCCACCCCACATCGGCCCCCACCCCGTGCCCGCGCCCCCCCACATCGGCCCCCACCCCGCGCCCGCGCCACCCCATCCCGCCCCACCCCCTTCCCGCCCCGCGGCCCCCCACCT
>NZ_BJND01000070.1 GCF_006539505.1 Streptomyces spinoverrucosus | reverse complement strand
GCGGCGCTGCAAGACCCGGGCGCCGAGCTTGCGGCCGCCCGCGTGGGCTCCGGGCCGCGACTTGTCGACGCTGACCGCCGGACTGTGCGAGGTCCGGCCCGGTGGCGCGTTCGCCGAGGTGCTGCGGCCGTGGTACGTCCCGTGTTCGCCGACGCGCCCGCCGCCCGCGCCGCGCTGCCCGGGGCGGTCGTCGGCCGGATGACGTCGTGAAGGTCAGCGCGCCCAATCCCCGTCGGCATCGCCCTCGATGCCATGCGTCGGCTGCCGCGAGGCCGTGGCACGGGCGCGGGTCCCACCGGCGACTGCCGTGCCGCCCGGTACGCGGCCGCGTACCAAGACAGGTTGCAGGCCAACGGCGGGGAAGCTCGGGGTGTTCGAGGACGACAGCGAGCGCGGCGGACTCAGCGGCAACCGGCGACGAGCTCAGCCTTGGTCGATGGCGCCGACCACCGAAGCGCGCGAGTGCAGCCTCGAAGCGGACGCGGCCCGGTACGCGGCCTTCCGGTCGTCGATCAGGGCGTGCACTGTGAGAGGAACACCCTCTCCGGTGACCCCAAGGCGGTGGCGCGCAATGGCACTGGGTACGGCCCCCGACCCCTACGAGCTGCGGTTCGACGCCGGGCGGGTCTGTCTGGACCTGCTCGCGACCACCCATCCCACCGAACGGCTCTGCACCGTCGAGGTGTTGCGGGCCTGGATCACCGGCTCGGGACTCGTCCCGCCGGGCACCCCGCTCGCGCATGCCGACGGCTCCTGGCTGGTGGCGGTACGTGAAGTGCGCGGGCACGTCGGCCAGTTGGTGCACGGCAGGCTGACGCCCACGACACCGTCGTACGATCGCGCCCTCGCCCGCGTCAACGAGCTCGCCCGCACCGCGCCCCCGGCGCCCCGCGCCCGACGCGGTCAGGACGGCACGCTCGTGCGGGAGTTGGACCGGCCGCCGCAGTGCGCCGCGCTGCTCGGCGCGATCGCCAGGGACGCCGTGGAGTTGCTCACCGATCCCGTCGCGCGGGCGAGCCTGCGGCAGTGCGCGGGGGACAACTGTCCCATCGTGTACCTCGACACCTCCCGGGGCCGGCGCAGGCGCTGGTGTTCCAGTGAGGTGTGCGGAAACCGCGAGCGGGTGGCCCGGCACCGACGGCGCGCGGCACTCTCCCGGGCCTGACGGTCCGTTATGTGGCTTCCGTGAAACAGTCGTTCCCCTGCTTCTGGCGTGATTTAGGCAACACGCCGTTTCAGACTCCGAGCCCCGTTTCGCCGTGACGACCTCGCCAATGTGGCGGAAATGTGAAGACGATGCGCGGGAATTGCGCACCCATGTCCCTCTCGTCACGTCACCTCGAAGAAAACTGTCACCTCACTTTGAACACTCAACGCCCGTTGTCCGTACCCCGTGTCGAGCGACCGACTGGGGGAACCCCCGGACACCGGAGGTGGGCGTGCGCAAGGATGCGGCCGTGGCCAATGAACGTGGAACGAGGGCCCGACATCGCATGTCCTCACAGCCCTCGGAACCTGACGAGGAGCTGATGCGTGCCCTGTACCGGGAGCATGCGGGGCCCCTCCTCGCGTATGTCCTGCGCCTGGTCGCCGGAGACCGGCAGCGTGCCGAGGACGTCGTGCAGGAGACGCTCATCCGTGCCTGGAAGAACGCCGGTCAGCTCAACCGAGCGACCGGATCGGTACGCCCCTGGCTGGTGACGGTCGCCCGGCGCATCGTCATCGACGGCCACCGCAGCCGGCAGGCCCGGCCGCAGGAGGTCGACCCGTCGCCGCTGGAGGTCATCCCCGCGGAGGACGAGATCGACAAGGCGCTGTGGCTGATGACGCTGTCGGACGCGCTCGACGACCTGACCCCTGCCCACCGGGAGGTGCTCGTCGAGACGTACTTCAAGGGGCGTACCGTCAATGAGGCGGCCGAGACGCTGGGCATACCCAGCGGCACTGTGCGCTCGCGGGTTTTCTACGCCCTGCGTTCGATGAAGCTGGCACTGGAGGAGCGGGGGGTGACGGCGTGATGAACACATACGGGGGATACGGAGCGGGGGGTCCGGGTATGTCTGGCCCCATGCAGGGATCAACGGGCCCGAACGAACACGAGACCGTCGGCGCCTACGCCCTCGGAATCCTCGACGACGCCGAAGCAACCGCTTTCGAGGCCCATCTCGCGACCTGCGAGTGGTGCGCCCAGCAGCTCGACGAGCTCGCCGGGATGGAACCGATGCTGGCCGCGCTCGCCGACCTCCCCGGCACCGGCACGCCCTCGATCGGCGAGTCGCTGTCCGCCAAGCCGAGCCCGCGGCTGGCGGAGAAGCTGGTCGACGAGGTCGCCGAACGCCGCGCCCAGAAGCGCCGCCGCAGCATGTACATGGTCGCGGCCGCGGCCGCGCTGATCGTCGGCGGCCCGCTGGTCTCCGTCGCGGCGACCGGCGGCGAGGACTCCGGCGGCGGCAACCGCCCGCTGCAGGCGGCGAGCCCCGCCCAGGAGGCCTTCAAGAGCATGCCCGACCGGGTCACGGCGACCGACCCCGAGACCGAGGTCAGCGCCACCGTGGCCATGCAGGAGAAGGCCTGGGGCACCGACGCGGTCCTGGAGCTGAAGAACGTCAAGGGCCCCGAGAAGTGCTCGCTGATCGCCGTGGGCAAGAACGGCGAGCGGGAGACGCTCAGCAACTGGTCCGTGCCGAACTGGGGCTACGGCGTGCCGAACGCCACCACGGAGCAGGGCAAGAACCCGCTCTACATCCAGGGCGGCGCCGCCTTCTCCCCGAACGAGATCGACCACTTCGAGGTCATGACCTTCGACGGGGAGCTGCTGGTGGAGATCGACGCGTAAGCGAGCGGTGACGACACGAGCCTCGGGTCCTTCGGGTAACGGACCCGAGGCTCACGCGTAGCCTTCAGGGGTCCCCTTCGCGTACGGTGGACGGCTGCCCAGCACGTCAGAAGGGGGCCCGGTGGCCGCACAGGCTCAACAGGAAACCGCGCTCGACCCCGCCCAGGACTCCGTACGCGACCGAGAGATCGGCGTGGAGCAGGAGCACCTGGACCGGGTGTACCACCGCCTGGAGGAGAAGATCCACGAGGCGGAGTTCCTCATGCGCGACGCGGCCCAGCGCGGCCAGGTCGGCACACCCGGCGCGCTCGCCGAACGCGACGCGCAGGTCTTCCGGGCGGGCGTCCACCTGAGCCGGCTGAACAACGAGTTCGAGGACTTCCTCTTCGGCCGTATCGACCTGCTGCCCGGCAAGGACGGCAAGAAGGGCCCGGACGGCGCCTACACCGCCGTGGAGCCGGCGGAAGGGGCCGTGCGGCCGGACAACACGGCTGATATCGCCGAGACCCTGCACATCGGCCGCATCGGTGTCCTGGACGAGGACTACGCGCCGCTCGTCATCGACTGGCGGGCCCCCGCGGCCGCCCCCTTCTACCGTTCCACGCCGGTCGACCCCGGCCGGGTGGTCCGCCGCCGGGTCATCCGCTCCAAGGGCCGCCGCGTCCTCGGTGTCGAGGACGACCTGATGCGCCCCGAGCTGAAGGCCTTCCTCGACGGCCACGAGCTGCCCGTGATCGGCGACGGCGCCCTGATGGCCGCCCTCGGCCAGGCCCGCAGCCACACCATGCGGGACATCGTCGCCTCCATCCAGGCCGAGCAGGACCTGGTCATCCGCGCCCCCGCCGCCTCCGTCACCTACGTCGAGGGCGGCCCCGGCACCGGCAAGACCGCCGTCGCCCTGCACCGGGCGGCGTACCTGCTCTACCAGGACCGGCGCCGGTACGCGGGCGGCATCCTGATCGTCTCGCCGACCCCGCTGCTGGTGGCGTACACGGAGGGCGTGCTGCCCTCGCTCGGCGAGGAGGGCCAGGTCGCCATCCGGGCGATCGGCTCGCTGGTCGACGGCGCCGAGGCCACGCTGTACGACGCCCCGTCCGTGGCCCGCGCCAAGGGCTCGTACCGCATGCTCAAGGTGCTGCGGAAGGCCGCCCGCGGAGCGCTGGAGCTGAACGATTCACCACAGCGTCTGCGGGTCGTGGCCTTCGGCCGGCGTCTCGAACTTCAGGCCGAGGAGCTGGAGCGGATCCGGCGTACCGCGCTGGGCGGCACGGCCCCGGTCAACCTGCTGCGCCCGCGGGCCCGCAAGCTGCTGCTGGACGCCCTGTGGGAGCGGTCCGGCGCGGCCGGCCGGCACGCGGACCCGGAGCTGGCCGCCGAGCTGCGCTCGTCGTTCGACGAGGACATCTCCTCCGAGGACGACTTCATCGCGTTCCTCGACGCCTGGTGGCCGGAGCTGAGCCCGCGGGCGGTCCTGGCGGCCATGGCCGACGAGCGGCGGCTCGGCCGCTGGGCCCGGCGGATCCTGAACCCGGGCGAGGTGCGCAAGGTCGCCCGCTCGCTGAAGCGGGACGGCCTCACCGTGCACGACATCGCCATGCTCGACGAGCTCCAGTCGATCCTCGGCACCCCCGCCCGCCCGAGGAAGAGGCGCGAGCTCGACCCGCTCGACCAGCTCACCGGCCTGGAGGAGCTGATGCCGGTGCGCGAGGAGTCGCAGCGGGAGCGGGCCGAGCGGCTGGCGCAGGAGCGCATCGAGTACGCGCACGTCATCGTGGACGAGGCGCAGGACCTCACGCCGATGCAGTGGCGCATGGTCGGCCGCCGCGGCCGGCACGCCACCTGGACGATCGTCGGCGACCCGGCCCAGTCCTCCTGGTCCGACCCGGACGAGGCGGCCGAGGCCCGCGACGAGGCCCTCGGCACGCGTCCTCGGCGCCGCTTCCGCCTCACCGTGAACTACCGCAACCCGGCCGAGATCGCCGAGCTGGCGTCGAAGGTGCTGGCGCTGGCCATGCCCGGCTCCGAGTCGCCGTCGGCGGTGCGCTCCACCGGCGTCGAGCCGCGGTTCACTGTGCTGCGGGAGTCCCTGGGGCAGACCGTGCGCGAGGAGGCGGCCCGGCTGCTCGACCGCGTGGACGGCACGGTCGGCGTCGTCGTGGCCATGAACCGGCGCGAGGAGGCCCGCCGCTGGCTGGCCGGGCTCGGCGACCGGGTCGTGGCGCTCGGCAGCCTGGAGGCCAAGGGCCTGGAGTACGACGCGACGGTCGTCGTCTCACCCGCGGAGATCGCCGACGAGTCGCCCGCCGGGCTGCGTGTGCTGTACGTCGCACTGACCCGGGCCACCCAGCAGCTGACCATCGTCTCCGGGGAGCGGGACGAGCCGAACGCGGCCGGGGTGCCGGATCTGCTGCGGGACTGACATCCGGTACGGGAATGGCCTTACGGGATCGGTTTGTTAGCCTGGGTGTGGCACCGGCCCGATCCAAGCCCCCGGGCCCAACCTTCGTCGCTTCGAGCGACCACTTGCCGCGAGGCGAGCATGGCGGGTCGGTGTCACTGAACGAGTGAGAGGCCCACGTCACGACGTGACGTGGGCCTCTTTTTCACTGCCCGATTCCGCGAACAAAACGTTCGTAATAGGAGGCGGCTACCAGCTACTCGGCGGTAGGTGCGACGATCGGACGGCATAAATCGGCGACACCGTGAAAGCAGAGGAAGTCGGCCATGGCAACGGCGCCCAGCGTCTCCTACTCGATGACCATCCGGTTGGAGGTGCCCGCGAGCGGAACCGCCGTCTCGCAGCTCACCACCGCGGTGGAATCCTCCGGAGGCTCGGTGACCGGCCTCGACGTCACCGCGTCCGGACACGAAAAGCTCCGGATCGACGTCACGATCGCGGCCACCTCCACCGCGCACGCCGACCAGATCGTCCAGCAGCTGCGCGGCATCGAGGGCGTCACGCTGGGCAAGGTCTCGGACCGTACGTTCCTGATGCACCTCGGCGGCAAGATCGAGATGCAGTCCAAGCACCCCATCCGCAACCGTGACGACCTCTCCATGGTCTACACGCCGGGTGTGGCCCGCGTCTGCATGGCCATCGCCGAGAACCCCGAGGACGCCCGCCGCCTCACCATCAAGCGCAACTCCGTTGCGGTCGTGACGGACGGCTCCGCCGTGCTGGGCCTGGGCAACATCGGCCCGAAGGCCGCGCTGCCCGTGATGGAGGGCAAGGCGGCCCTGTTCAAGCGGTTCGCCGGCATCGACGCCTGGCCGATCTGCCTGGACACCCAGGACACCGACGCGATCGTCGAGATCGTCAAGGCGATCGCCCCGGGCTTCGCCGGCATCAACCTGGAGGACATCTCCGCCCCCCGCTGCTTCGAGATCGAGGCACGGCTGCGCGAGGCCCTCGACATCCCCGTCTTCCACGACGACCAGCACGGCACCGCGATCGTGGTGCTGGCCGCGCTGACCAACGCACTTCGCGTGGCCAACAAGGGAATTGAGGACATCCGCGTCGTCATGTCGGGCGCGGGCGCGGCCGGTACGGCGATCCTGAAGCTGCTCCTGGCCGCCGGTGTGAAGCACGCCGTCGTCGCCGACATCCATGGTGTCGTGCACGCCGACCGCAAGGACCTGGTCGACGCGGCCCCGGACTCGCCGCTGCGCTGGATCGCCGACAACACCAACCCCGAGGGCATCACGGGGACTCTCAAGGAGGCCGTGCGCGGCGCGGACGTCTTCATCGGCGTCTCCGCTCCCAACGTCCTCGACGGCGACGACGTGGCCGCCATGGCCGACGACGCGATCGTGTTCGCGCTCGCGAATCCCGACCCCGAGGTCGAACCGGCAATCGCCCGCCAGACGGCGGCAGTTGTGGCCACCGGCCGCTCCGACTTCCCGAACCAGATCAACAACGTGCTGGTCTTCCCGGGCGTCTTCCGCGGTCTGCTGGACGCGCAGTCCCGTACCGTCAACACGGAGATGATGCTCGCGGCCGCGAAGGCGCTGGCGGACGTCGTCACCGAGGACGAGCTGAACCCGAACTACATCATCCCGAGCGTGTTCAACGACAAGGTCGCGGGCGCGGTCGCGGGTGCGGTGCGGGAGGCCGCGAAGGCGGTCGGAGCGGCGCCGAACAACGCGAACGGCCTCTGAGCTCGACTGCCGGGCTGTGATCCGCACTGAGGATCTCTGTGAGGATCACCACGGCCGCGCTGATCACCGGCGCGTCGTGAAACCTCGTACCCTTGGCCGCCATCTAGGGTGGGCGGCCGGACAGACCCCGCGTCTGAGGCATGATCGGCCGGACAGGTCCTAGTCAGTGGCGCTTTTCGTGTGACTCCCAAGGGTGTTCTCACGACTCCTGCGGGTGCCGGATTGGCATTCCCGCCGCAGGTGGGGGCAGGATGCGTCCCTGGGCGCGAGCGTCGGACGACGGACCCGGGTCCGGGGACTGTCCGAGGACCCTGGCAGCATCGGCTTCGCAGTGCCCGATATGCGGCTCCGCCGCGTGGCACGCCTCAATGGCAAGAAGAACACGGGAGTAACAACATGAACCGCAGTGAGCTGGTGGCCGCGCTGGCCGACCGCGCCGAGGTGACCCGCAAGGACGCCGACGCCGTGCTGGCCGCGTTCGCCGACGTCGTCGGCGAGATTGTCGCCAAGGGGGACGAGAAGGTCACCA
Organism: Streptomyces spinoverrucosus; assembly: GCF_006539505.1. Lineage (GTDB taxonomy): Bacteria > Actinomycetota > Actinomycetes > Streptomycetales > Streptomycetaceae > Streptomyces > Streptomyces spinoverrucosus. The sequence goes on along the minus strand of NZ_BJND01000070.1, from coordinate 39,984 downwards.
TCCCCGGCTTCCTGACCTTCGAGCGCACCCACCGTGCCGCTCGTACCGCGCGTAACCCGCAGACCGGCGACCCGATCCAGATCCCGGCCGGTTACAGCGTGAAGGTCTCCGCGGGCAGCAAGCTCAAGGAAGCGGCCAAGGGCCAGTAAGCGCTCCGCTGTGAGCGCCGTGCGCGCCCTTTGAGGGCGCTGCAGTGAACGCCGATGGGGCGGCCACCCGAGTCCGGGTGGCCGCCCCATCGGCGTTCACGTTCGGTGCGTCAGCCGAGCGCCTTGCCCGGCAGCTCCACCTTCGCGCCCAGCTCCACCAGCTTGTCCATGAAGTTCTCGTAGCCACGGTTGATCAGGTCGATGCCGTGGACCCGCGACGTGCCCTGGGCCGCCAGGGCGGCGATGAGGTACGAGAAGCCGCCGCGCAGGTCGGGGATGACCAGGTCGGCGCCCTGGAGGCGGGTGGGGCCGCTCACGACCGCCGAGTGCAGGAAGTTCCGCTGGCCGAAGCGGCAGTTCGAGCCGCCGAGGCACTCGCGGTAGAGCTGGATGTGGGCGCCCATCTGGTTGAGCGCGGAGGTGAAGCCGAGGCGGGACTCGTAGACCGTCTCGTGGATGATGGACAGGCCCGTGGCCTGCGTGAGGGCGACGACCAGCGGCTGCTGCCAGTCCGTCTGGAAGCCCGGGTGGACGTCCGTCTCCAGGGCGATCGACTTCAACTGCCCGCCGGGGTGCCAGAAACGGATGCCCTCGTCGTCGATCTCGAAGGCACCGCCCACCTTCCGGTAGGTGTTGAGGAACGTCATCATGGACCGCTGCTGCGCGCCACGGACGTAGATGTTGCCCTCGGTCGCCAGCGCCGCGGACGCCCAGGAGGCGGCCTCCAGCCGGTCCGGGAGGGCGCGGTGGGCGTAGCCGCCGAGCGTGTCCACACCGGTGATGCGGATCGTGCGGTCGGTGTCCATCGCGATGATGGCGCCCATCTTCTGCAGTACGCAGATGAGGTCCTCGATCTCCGGCTCCACGGCCGCGTTCGAGAGCTCCGTCACCCCCTCGGCGAGGACCGCCGTCAGCAGCACCTGCTCGGTCGCGCCCACGGACGGGTACGGCAGCCGGATCTTCGTACCGCGCAGCCGCTGGGGCGCCTCGAGGTACTGCCCGTCCGCACGCTTCTCGATCTTCGCGCCGAACTGCCGCAGCACCTCGAAGTGGAAGTCGATGGGCCGGCCGCCGATGTCGCAGCCGCCGAGGCCGGGGATGAACGCATGCCCCAGGCGGTGCAGCAGCGGACCGCAGAACAGGATGGGGATGCGCGAAGAACCCGCGTGGGCATCGATGTCGGCGACATTCGCGCTCTCCACGTGCGACGGGTCCAGGACCAGTTCGCCCGGCTCCTCACCCGGACGGACCGTCACCCCGTGCAGTTGCAGCAGGCCGCGTACGACACGCACGTCACGGATGTCCGGGACGTTGCGCAGCCGGCTCGGCGCGCTGCCGAGCAGGGCGGCGACCATGGCCTTCGGTACGAGGTTCTTCGCACCGCGGACACGGATCTCGCCCTCCAGCGGGGTTCCGCCGTGGACAAGCAGGACATCGTCGTTGACGGTCATGTATCTCGCGTTCCGATGAGTTGGGCAAGGGCCGGAGAGACAGAGTAATGGCCGCCGACCCCCCTGAAGTAAGCCCAAGGACCGCCCAGCTCTGTCATAGCTCTGTCACAACACGAACCGTTCTCTATCGGGCACATGGGGTCACTGGAGCGGCCGGACGGCGCCCGTGCGCCGGGGACGCTTCCGTGTGCCCTGAGCTGCGTTCACTCCTGGCCCCGGATTGGCTCCCCACGTGACGGGAAGATGCGGGATCATGTCTGGCATGACCGAGGTGTCCTCGCTCACAGGGCGGCTGCTCGTGGCCACCCCCGCCCTGGCGGACCCGAACTTCGACCGTGCGGTGGTGCTCCTCCTCGACCACGACGAGGAGGGCTCGCTGGGTGTCGTCCTCAACCGCCCGACGCCGGTGGACGTCGGCGACATCCTGGAGGGCTGGGCGGACCTGGCCGGTGAACCCGGCGTGGTCTTCCAGGGCGGACCGGTCTCGCTGGACTCCGCTCTCGGCGTCGCGGTCATCCCCGGCGGCGCGTCCGGCGACGCCGCCCCGCTCGGCTGGCGCCGGGTGCACGGCGCGATCGGCCTGGTCGACCTGGAGGCCCCGCCGGAGCTGCTGGCCGCCGTCCTCGGCTCGCTGAGAATCTTCGCCGGGTACGCGGGCTGGGGCCCCGGCCAGTTGGAGGACGAACTGGTCGAGGGCGCCTGGTACGTCGTGGAGTCCGAGCCCGGCGACGTCTACTCGCCGTTCCCCGAACGACTCTGGCGCGAGGTGCTGCGCCGGCAGCGCAACGAGCTGGCGATGGTGGCCACGTACCCCGACGACCCCTCGCTCAACTGACGCACGCCCGTCTCTCAACCGTTGCGTGTGGGCTTCAGTACCCTTGGCCCTATGAGCACTCTCGAGCCCGAGCGCGGGACTGGTACGGGGACACTCGTAGAGCCCACGCCGAAGACTTCCCACGGCGACGGTGACCACGAGCGCTTCGCCCACTACGTCCAGAAGGACAAGATCATGGCGAGCGCCCTCGACGGTACGCCCGTCGTGGCGCTGTGCGGCAAGGTCTGGGTGCCGGGCCGCGATCCGAAGAAGTACCCCGTGTGTCCCATGTGCAAGGAGATCTACGACTCCATGGGCGCCGGCGGTGACGACAAGGGCAAGGGCGGGGACAAGTAACCGTCTGATCCTTTCCTGACAGTTGTCCGGGAGGCCCCCGGGATGCGCTTCGGCGTGCCCCGGGGGCCTCTTCGTCATGCCGCTCGTCAAGTCTCTCGTCATGTCACGAAGTGGTTGAGACCTCTTGTGGACATGTTCATGTAGTCCATAGCCTCCGGCTTGTTGTTGTGCAGAGCGAAACCGTCATTGCACATGTTGCAACAGTGCGTTGCGACACCCTTCGGAGGCACTCCATGAAGCTGTCCGTCCGACTGGCCGCCGTCGCGGCCGTCCTGGTCACCGCCGCCTGCGCCCCGCAGACGTCCGGCAACTCCACCTCCGGCAAGGACGAGCAGTCCGGCACCCTGCGCGTCTGGCTGTTCCAGGAGGTCAACAACAAGCCGAAGGAGCAGGTCGTCCAGTCCGTGGTCGACAGCTTCGAGAAGGCGCACGAGGGCACCGAGGTCACCGTCGAGTACATCCCGGTCGAGACCCGCGCCCAGCGCATCAAGGCCGCCTTCAACGACCCCGCCAGCGCGCCCGACGTCATCGAGTACGGCAACACCGACACCGCCGGCTATGTGAAGGACGGCGGCCTGGAGGACGTCACGAAGGACTTCACCTCCTGGAGCGAGGCCAAGGACACCGACCCGACCGCCAAGCAGTCGGTGACGGTGGACGGGAAGATCTACGGCGCCCCCTACTTCGTCGGCGTCCGCGCGCTCTACTACCGGACGGACGTCTTCGACCAACTCGGCCTCGACGTGCCGAAGTCCCAGGCCGAGCTGATCGAGACGGCGCAGCGCATCCGGGCCGCCGAGCCCGACCTGTACGGCCTGGTGGTGGGCGGTGCCTACACCTACGGGGCGATGCCGTTCATCTGGGCCAACGGCGGCGAACTCGCCACCGGCAAGGGCGGTTCGTACGCTGCCGCGATCGACACCCCGGACGCCCAGAAGGGCATCACGGCGTACACCTCGCTCTTCGGCGACGACAACTGTCCCGCCGCCAAGTGCGCGGGGATGACCGGCAACGACACCATCACCGCGTTCGCCTCGGGCAAGGCGGGCATGGCGATCGGCGGCGACTTCAGCCATCAGGCCGTGGAGGCCGGGGCGGTGAAGGGGAAGTACGCGGTGGTGCCGCTGCCGGGGGTGGAGCCCGGCTCGATCGCGCCGGCGTTCGCGGGCGGCAACAACATCGGCGTACTGAAGAGCACCGCGCACCGCACCCTCGCCGTCGACCTGATGAAGCGGCTCGCCTCGAAGCAGACGCAGGGTGAACTCTTTGACGCCATGGGCTTTCTGCCGACCTTCACGGATGTGCGGGGGCAGGTGGCGGAGCGTGAGCCGTTCGTGAAGCCGTTCGTTCAGACGCTGGCCGCGGACACGAAGTTCGTGCCGGCCTCGCCGGCGTGGGCGCAGATCGACTCCTCGCTCGTGCTGCCGACGATGTTCCAGGAGATCGTCAGCGGTAAGAAGGGTGTGGCGGCGGCCGCGGGAGATGCGGCGCAGAAGATGGACGATGCGTTTGGCTCCGCCGGATGACGCGGAGCAAAGGCTTGCCCTGGCTGTACCTTGCCCCCGCCCTGGTCGTCATCGGTGGGCTGCTCGTCTACCCCGTCTACCAACTCGGCCTGATCTCCTTCCTGGAGTACACCCAGGCCCAGGTCAGCGGCGGTGAACCGACCTCGTTCCAGGGGTTCGGGAACTACGCTCGGCTGTTCGGTGACGAGCAGTTCTGGCAGGTGCTGCTGGCGACCGTGCTGTTCGCGGCGGCCTGTGTGGTGTCGACGCTCGCCGCCGGCTGTGCTCTTGCCGTGCTGCTCACCCGCGTACGGGCCGTGCCGCGGCTCGCGCTGATGCTGGCCGCGCTGGGGGCGTGGGCGACCCCGGCGGTCACCGGCTCCACGGTCTGGCTGCTGCTGTTCGACCCGGACTTCGGCCCGGTCAACCGGATCCTCGGGCTCGGCGATCACTCGTGGACGTACGGCCGGTTCAGCGCCTTCTTCCTCGTCCTGCTCGAAGTGGTGTGGTGCTCCTTCCCGTTCGTGATGGTCACGGTGTACGCGGGCATCCGCGCCGTACCCACGGAGGTGCTGGAGGCCGCCGCGCTGGACGGCGCCTCGCAGTGGCGGATCTGGCGCTCGGTGCTGGCGCCGATGCTCCGCCCGATTTTGGTGATCGTCACCATCCAGTCGGTCATCTGGGACTTCAAGGTCTTCACGCAGATCTACGTCATGACGAACGGCGGCGGCATCGCGGGACAGAACCTCGTCCTGAACGTCTACGCCTACCAACAGGCGTTCGCGTCCTCGCAGTACAGCCTCGGCTCGGCGATCGGCGTCGTGATGCTGCTGATCCTGCTCGCGGTGACGCTCGTGTATCTGCGGTTGCTGCGCAGGCAGGGGGAGGAGCTGTGAATCTTTTCCGGGGCATCGTGCGCCGGCCGTGGCGGACGGCCGCCGAGGCGGCGGCGCTGCTGATCGCGGCGGTGGTCGCCTTTCCCCTGTACTGGATGGTGCTGAGCGCCTTCAAACCGGCCGGGGAGATCGAGTCCACGACCCCTCGGCCGTGGACGCCGGCCCCCACTCTGGATTCCTTCCGGCGGGTCTTCGGACAGCAGGAATTCGGCCGGTACTTTGTCAACAGTCTTGTCGTCGCTTGCACCGTCGTGGTCGTCTCGGCACTGATCGCGTTTCTCGCGGCGACCGCCGTGACACGATTCCGGTTCCGCTTCCGGACCACCCTGCTGATCATGTTCCTGGTGGCCCAGATGGTGCCCGTGGAGGCGCTGACGATCCCCCTGTTCTTCCTCATGCGGGACTTCGGCCAGCTGAACACGCTGGGCTCGCTGATCCTGCCGCACATCGCCTTCTCCCTGCCCTTCGCGATCTGGATGCTGCGCGGGTTCGTGAAAGCGGTGCCGGAGGCGCTGGAGGAGGCCGCGTACATCGACGGGGCGAGCCGGGCGCGATTCCTCTGGCAGATCCTTTTCCCGCTGGTCTTCCCGGGGCTGGTGGCCACGAGCGTGTTTTCCTTCATCTCCGCCTGGAACGACTTCCTGTTCGCCAAGTCCTTCATCATCAGCGACGCTTCGCAGTCGACGCTGCCGATGGCTCTGCTGGTCTTCTACAAGCCGGAGGAGCCGGACTGGGGTGGCGTGATGGCGGCGTCCACGGTGATGACGATTCCGGTGCTGGTGTTCTTCGTACTCGTACAGCGACGGCTTGTCTCCGGGCTGGGCGGAGCGGTAAAGGACTGACGTGACCGAACTGATTCCGACGCCCCGCAGCGTTGTCGCCGGTTCCGGCGAGGTGCGGCTGACGGCGCACTCCCAGCTCTACGCCGGCCCCGCCACGGAGGGTGTCGGTCACTGGCTGCGCACCGCCCTCTGGCAGGCCACCGGCCTGCCGCTGCGCGAGGGACGTGAGCTCGACGACACCGACGGCGACGGTATCGGGCTCCAGCTCGACCCCGAGCTCCGTCCCGAGGAGTACCGCCTCGTCAGCGACTACAGCGGCGTCCTTGTCGAGGGCGGCAGCGCGGCCGGTGTCTTCTGGGGTGCCCAGACGCTGCGGCAGCTCCTCGGCCCCGACGCATACCGCAGGGCTCCGCTCAGCCGCGACCGCACCTGGGCTGTGCCACACGTCGAGATCGAGGACGCCCCTCGTTTCGGCTGGCGCGGCCTCATGCTGGACGTCGCCCGGCACTTCATGCCCAAGGACGGTGTGCTGCGCTACCTGGATCTGATGGCGGCGCACAAACTCAGCGTCCTCCACTTCCACTTGACGGACGACCAGGGCTGGCGGATCGAGATCAAGCGGTACCCGAAGCTGACGGAGGTCGGCTCCTGGCGGGCGCGCACCAAATTCGGCCACCGGGCCTCGCCGCTGTGGGAGGAGAAGCCGCACGGTGGCTACTACACCCACGACGACATCCGGGAGATCGTCGCCTACGCCGCCGAGCGGCATATCACCGTCGTCCCGGAAATCGACGTACCGGGACACTCGCAGGCCGCCATCGCGGCGTATCCGGAACTCGGCAACACCGACGTCATCGACACCACCTCCCTTGCGGTCTGGGACAACTGGGGGATCTCTCCGAACGTACTCGCCCCCACTGACAACGCCCTGCGCTTCTACGAAGGCGTGTTCGAGGAAGTCCTGGATCTGTTTCCCTCGGAGTTCATTCACGTCGGCGGCGACGAATGCCCGAAGGACCAGTGGCGGAAGTCGCCCACCGCGCAGGCGCGGATCAGGGAACTGGGGCTGGCCGACGAGGACGCGTTGCAGTCGTGGTTCATCGGCCACTTCGACACGTGGCTTTCCGCGCGCGGGCGCCGGTTGATCGGCTGGGACGAGATCCTGGAGGGCGGGCTCGCCCCCGGGGCGACCGTGTCCTCCTGGCGCGGATACGCGGGCGGAATCGCCGCCGCCCGGGCCGGTCATGACGTCGTGATGTGCCCGGAGCAGCAGGTGTACCTGGACCACCGTCAGGCCGACGGCGCGGACGAGCCCGTACCGATCGGCTATGTGCGCACCCTGGAGGACGTCTACCGCTTCGAGCCCGTTCCACCACAGCTCACCGAGGAACAGGCCGGTCATGTGCTGGGCACGCAGGCCAATGTGTGGACCGAGGTGATGGAGGACCGGGCGCGCGTGGACTACCAGGCCTTTCCGAGGCTCGCGGCCTTCGCCGAGGTCGCCTGGAGCGACCTGCCCGCCCCGGCGGAACGGGACTTCGCCGGCTTCGAACGCCGGATGACCGCCCACTACCGGCGACTTGACGCCCTGGGCGTCGCCTACCGGCCGCCCACGGGCCCGCGGCCCTGGCAGCGGCGTCCCGGCGTACTCGGCCGCCCGATCGACGGGCCGCCGCCGAACAGGTAGGCCGGGGAGGCGGGGCAGGTCTCGAAATCGCGCAGATCTCGAAAGCGCGCAGGTCTCGAACAGGCAGGAAAAAAAGCGGACAAGGGTCACCGAAGAGTGGCAATTCCGCCTGACCAGGGATGCGCGGTGATGTACGTACAAATCGGGCCATCTCCCTGATGAGGTGGGCGAATGCCTCCTAGCGGACCCCCGTCTTCGGGTCCTGCGAAGATGTGCCAGAGTTGCCACGTCCGCCCTGTCGGCACGTACCGTACGGCCACACAGGCGGGACCAGGTGGGCAGCGGGAAGGGGCAGCCGGTTTGACCACGCACGCACCGCAGGCGGCGCAGGCCGTCACCCTGCCCGCGACGCTGGACGAGGCCGTGGCGGCACTCACCGCCATGCCCGCCGCCGTGCCCGTGGCGGGCGGTACCGACCTGATGACCGCCGTCAACTCCGGTCAGCTCAGGCCCGCCGCACTGGTCGGCCTCGGCCGGATCAGCGAGATCCGCGGCTGGCAGTACCAGGACGGCCACGCCCTGCTCGGCGCCGGACTGACGCACGCACGTATGGGCCGCCCCGACTTCGCCGCCCTGATCCCGGCGCTCGCCGCCGCCTCGCGCGCCGCAGGCCCGCCGCACATCCGCAACGCCGGCACCCTGGGCGGCAACATCGCCACCGCCGCCCCCACGGGCGACGCGCTGCCCGTACTGGCCGCCCTGGAGGCGACGCTGATCATCGCGGGCCCGGGCGGAGCCCGCCGGGAGATCCCGGTGTCGCACCTGCTGGCGGGCGTGGAGCTGCTGCGCGCCGGTGAACTCATCGGGTACGTGCGCGTGCCGCTGCTGCACGCCCCGCAGGTCTTCCTGAAGGCGACCGGCCGCACCGGCCCCGGGCGGGCCGTCGCCTCCGTGGCGCTGGTCCTCGATCCCGCCCGGCGCGGGGTGCGGTGTGCGGTGGGTGCCATAGCGCCGATGCCGCTGCGGCCCCTGGAGGCCGAGCAGTGGGTCGCGCAGCTCATCGACTGGGACAACAACCGGGCGATCGTCCCCGAGGCGCTCACCGCCTTCGGCGAGTACGTCGCCGCGGCCTGCATCCCCGACGCACCCCCGGCCGAGGACGGTTCGGTCCCACAGCTTCCGCCCGCCGTACTGCACCTGCGGCGCACCGTCGCCGCGCTGGCCCGACGAGCACTGGGGAGGGCGCTGTCGTGACCGACGACCAGCACGGACAGGGCACGCCCCAGGGCGGCGGACGCTGGGACCCGCTGCCCCAGGGCGACTACGACGACGGCGCCACCGCCTTCGTGAAACTCCCCGAGGGCGGCATCGACGCGCTCCTGGCCTCCGCCGACAGCCCGCTCGCCGCGCCCGGCCACGGCTATGTGCCACCGCCGATAACGGTCACGCCCGCCCCCGGCACCGACCCGTCCGCCACCGGCACCTGGGGCGTGCCCGCCGAGAGCGCGCAGTGGCCCGACCCGAACGCGATGCCCCAGGGTGGCGGTCAGGACGGGTTCACGTACGACCCCGGGGCCACCGGGCAGTGGCACTTCGAGGAGCCCGCCCACGCGGAGGCGGCCCCGCCGCAGCCGGCCCCCGGTCATGACGTGACCGGGCAGTGGTCGATTCCCGTAGCGAACGGTGATCTTCCTGACGAGTCGGGTGAGTTCACGACGTCGGCGCTGGTGGAGCAGTGGGGCGGCACGCCTCCGGCCACGCTCCCCGGGGGCGCGCCCGCGCCCTGGGCGACCGAGGCGGCCGGGCAGCCGTGGGGGCACGAACAGGCGGCTGCCGAGCAGGGGCACACCGCCGGGCAGCAGCTGTACCCGCAGGAGGCCGCTCCCGCGGGCGGTGCGGCGACCGAGCGCGCGCAGGAGACGCCGGGGGCCCAGGAGGGCGTAGAGGCGGCTGAGAGGCCCGCTGAGGCGCCGGGGGCCCCTGAGGGCGTAGAGGCCGCTGAGAGCCCGTCTGAGGGCCCTGCTGAGAGCACCGCTGAAGGGTCCGCGCAGCCCGGGGACGCGGAATCCCGGTCGGAGCCCGCCGAGGAGCAGGCGTCCGCCGGTCCCGAGAGCGAGCCGGACACTCCGGCCGAGCCCTCCGCCACGGCCCCGCACGACGACCACCCCCTCGCCTCGTACGTGCTGCGCGTCAACGGCACCGACCGCCCCGTCACCGACGCGTGGATCGGCGAGTCGCTGCTCTACGTCCTGCGGGAGCGGCTCGGCCTCGCGGGCGCCAAGGACGGCTGCTCGCAGGGCGAGTGCGGGGCCTGCAACGTCCAGGTCGACGGGCGGCTCGTCGCCTCCTGCCTGGTGCCCGCGGTCACCGCGGCCGGCAGCGAGGTGCGCACCGTGGAGGGCCTGGCCGTCGACGGGCAGCCCTCGGACGTGCAGCGGGCGCTCGCCAAGTGCGGTGCCGTGCAGTGCGGTTTCTGCGTGCCCGGCATGGCGATGACCGTGCACGACCTGCTGGAGGGCAACCCGGCGCCGACCGAGCTGGAGACCCGCCAGGCGCTGTGCGGCAACCTGTGCCGTTGCTCGGGCTACCGGGCCGTCCTGGAGGCCGTCAAGGACGTCGTCGCCGAGCGCGAGGCGCACTCCGCGCCCGACGCGCCCGAACAGGACGCCGACAAGCCGCGTATTCCTCACCAGGCGGGCCCCGGGGCCGGCGGCGTCAACCCGTCGGCGTTCGAGTCCCCCGGGACACCGCCCGGACCGCATGACCAGCCGTACGGAAACGGACAGGGACAGGACGGAGGCCAGGCGTGAGCAACGAAGCCGCCACCGCGACCACCACCGCGGAGGCCGTGCCCGCCGCGGAGCCGCTCCCGCACGGCCTCGGCGCCTCCCTGCCCGCCGCCGACTCCCGCGCGAAGACCGAGGGCACCTTCCCGTACGCCGCCGACCTGTGGGCCGAGGGCCTGCTCTGGGCGGCCGTACTGCGCTCACCGCACCCGCACGCGCGCATTGTGTCCATCGACACCTCACACGCGCGCGAGATGCCCGGCGTACGGGCCGTCGTCACCCACGAGGACGTGCCCGGCTCCCCGCTGCACGGACGCGGCAAGGCCGACCGCCCGGTGTTCGCCTCCGACGTCGTACGCCACCACGGCGAGTCCATCGCCGCCGTCGCCGCCGACCACCCGGACACCGCGCGGATGGCGGCGGCGGCCGTCATCGTCGAGTACGAGGTGCTCGACCCGGTGACCGACCCGGAGCAGGCCTTCGAGGCCGAGCCGCTGCACCCCGACGGCAACCTGATCCGGCACATCCCGCTGCGGCACGGCGACCCGGACGCGGCCGGCGAGGTCGTCGTCGAGGGCCTGTACCGCATCGGCCGCCAGGACCCGGCCCCCATTGGTGCCGAGGCGGGCCTGGCGGTGCCGCGTCCCGACGGCGGCGTCGAGCTGTACCTGGCGTCCACCGACCCGCACACCGACCGCGACCGGGCCGCCGCCTGCTTCGGCCTGGAACCCGAGCGCGTCAAGGTCGTCGTCACGGGCGTGCCCGGCGCCACCGCCGACCGTGAGGACCAGGGCTTCCAGCTGCCGCTCGGTCTGCTGGCGCTGAAGACCGGCTGCCCGGTGAAGCTGACGGCGACCCGGGAGGAGTCCTTCCTGGGTCACACGCACCGCCACCCCACTCTGCTGCGCTACCGCCACCACGCCGACGCCGAGGGCAAGTTGGTGAAGGTCGAGGCGCAGATCCTGCTGGACGCGGGCGCGTACGCGGACACCTCGGCTCAGGCGCTGGCGGCGGCGGTGGCGTTCGCCTGCGGCCCGTACGTCGTCCCGAACGCCTTCATCGAGGGCTGGGCCGTGCGCACCAACAACCCGCCCTCCGGCCATGTGCGCGGCGAGGGCGCGATGCAGGTCTGCGCCGCCTACGAGGCGCAGATGGACAAGCTGGCCAAGAAGCTCGGCATCGAACCGGCGGAAGTGCGCCTGCGCAACGTCATGGCCACCGGCGATGTGCTCCCGACCGGCCAGACGGTGACGTGCCCGGCGCCGGTCGCGGAACTCCTCCAGGCGGTACGGGACTTCCCGCTCCCCAAGCTCCCCAAGGACGCGCCCGAGGACGAGTGGCTGCTGCCCGGCGGTCCCGAGGGCGCGGGCGAACCGGGCGCGGTGCGCCGGGGCGTCGGCTACGGCCTGGGCATGGTGCACATGCTCGGCGCGGAGGGCGCCGACGAGGTCTCCACGGCGACCGTGAAGGTCCAGGACGGCGTGGCGACGGTGCTGTGCGCGGCCGTGGAGACGGGCCAGGGCTTCACGACGCTGGCGCGCCAGATCGTCCAGGAGACGCTCGGCATCGACGAGGTGCATGTGGCGCCGGTGGATACCGACCAGCCTCCTGCGGGCGCGGGCTGCCGAGGCCGCCACACATGGGTGTCGGGCGGTGCGGTGGAGCGCGCGGCGAAGATGGTCCGCACCCAGCTGCTCCAGCCCCTGGCGCACAAGTTCGGCATGTCGACCGAGCTGCTGCAGATCACCGACGGCAAGATCACGTCGTACGACGGAGTCCTGTCGACGACGGTCACCGAGGCGTTGGACGGCAAGGAACTGTGGGCCACGGCCCAGTGCCGCCCGCACCCGACGGAGCCACTGGACGGCGCCGGACAGGGCGACGCCTTCGTCGGACTGGCCTTCTGCGCGATCCGTGCGGTCGTGGACGTCGACATCGAGATCGGCTCGGTACGGGTGGTGGAGCTGGCGGTCGCGCAGGACGTCGGCCGGGTGCTGAACCCGACGCAGCTCGCGGCGCGTATCGAGGCGGGCGTCACGCAGGGTGTCGGTATCGCCCTCACGGAGAACCTGCGCACGCCGCGGGGCGTGATACGGCATCCCGACCTCACCGGCTATGCCCTGCCGACGGCGCTGGACGCGCCCGACATCCGGATCGTGAAGCTGGTCGAGGAGCGGGACGTGGTCGCGCCCTTCGGTGCCAAGGCGGTCAGCGCGGTGCCGGTCGTGGCGTCGCCGGCGGCGATCGCGTCGGCGGTGCGGGCGGCGACGGGACGACCGGTGAACCGGCTGCCGATCCGGCCGCAGGCGGCGGTGGTGACGGGGCAGTGACCCGCTGAACGCCGTTTCCTGCCAGCGGGGTTCAGCGGGGTTCAGCGGGGTTCAGCGGGTTTCAGCCGGGATCAGCGGGGCCAGCGGGGTTCGACCGCCGGTGTTCGCTCGGTGTTTCCGCAGGTCGGAGCGATTGTCAGTGGTGGCGCGTAGTGTTCTGGGGCAGTGGGGACGGCCGCGCCGGGCACGGACGGCGGGTGCACCCCCTGGACAAGCATGCGCGGGGGAGCCATGAGCACGATCGACGCCGCTGCCGCGGTGATCACCCTGACCGAGGACCAACTCGACCCGTACGTCACCCACATGCCGACGCGCCGCTGGCTGACGGGTCCCGGACTGCCGGGCGACAGCGCCCTGTTGACGTTCGAGGCACTGCGCAGAGACGGCCTGCGGACGGTGGCGGTCTCGACGGCCGACCCCGACCGCCTGCTGGCCCGGCTGCGCGAACAGCTGGTGATAGGCGGACTCCTGGCACCCGACGGCGTGGAGTCGGAGTCGGTGCTGCTCGACGGCGCGACCGGCGAGGTCTCGACGACGTACTTCTTCCACGACCGCCCCGACCTGATGGACAGCCGCCCGCTGGCGCCGTCGCTGCGGACGCTGGTGCGGTTCGCCGCCGCGACGGAGGAACTGGCGGATCTGCGCGGCCAGTTCGCCGCCTACGCCGGCCGCTTCGGACCGAAGGCGGTGGCGGAGGCGACCCGGCAGCTGCTGGCGGTGTTCGAGGAAGGGACCGGACCGGACGGTGAGATGCCGCCGTACTGGCGGATGGCGGCACTGATCCGCCCGCTCGCCCTGATGGCGGGCCCGGGCACCGAGTCCGGCCTCACCCTGGACCTGCCCCCGCGCCTGCTGGAGCAGGACTTCGGCCCCGGCCGGATCGCCCGCTTCGAGGACGTCGACTTCCCCACGACCCTCACCCACGAGCCGACCCGCCGCTTCCTGCGCGAGACGGGCCTGCCCGAGGACGGCTTCCTCTTCTACCTCGACACGGACGTCCCGCTCCCGACCCTGACCGAGTACTACACCGAGGAGCGCCCCGGCGACTTCCCCACCGGCGAACTCCCCGACCGCGCCGACCACTTGATACGCCTCGGCCATCTCATCGAGGACAACAGCCTCGTCGTCGACGGCGCCACGGGCGAGATCCTGAACTGGAGCGAACCCGAGGCGAGGCTGTACCCCCTCAACACGGACATATCCACCCTCGCCTTCACCCTGTGGCTCCTGCACCGCGAGAAGGCGATCGACGCGGCAACGGACCACGAGCTGACGACAGAGGCCTACGACCAACTGGCGGCGACGATGATCGACGTCCTGCGCAGGGTCGACCCGACGGGCACGGTCGACCGCTCGGGCTGGCACTACTGGACGGAGCTGTTCCAGGACGAGGCGGGTGGGGTGCTCTGAGGCACACGGAGGGGGTTGGGTCTACGACCAAGGGCTGAGGCGAGCACCGTCTCCCGACAGGGGCCATATCGGGTTGTGCACCTTACGCTGGCGTACATGACTGCCCCGAACCGACGCGACACCGACGTCGCCGACGCCCTGACCGCCCCGCCGGAACCGGACAGCGAGGGTGTGCTGGGCAGGTCGTACAGGGCGCTCAGCATCGGGATCGTGTCCGTCGTGCTGCTGATCGCCTTCGAGGCGACGGCCGTGGGGACGGCGATGCCGGTGGCCGCGCGGGAGCTGGACGGGGTGTCGCTGTACGCGTTCGCGTTCTCGGGGTACTTCACTACGAGCCTGTTCGGGATGGTGCTCGCCGGGCAGTGGTCGGACCGGCGGGGCCCGCTCGGCGCGCTGACCACGGGCATCGCCGCCTTCGGCGCGGGGCTGCTGCTGTCCGGGACGGCCGGGGCGATGTGGCTGTTCATCCTCGGGCGCGCGGTGCAGGGGCTCGGCGGCGGACTGGTGATCGTGGCGCTGTACGTCGTGGTCGGGCGGGCGTATCCGGAGCGGCTGCGGCCGGCGATCATGGCGGCGTTCGCGGCGAGTTGGGTGGTGCCCTCGGTGGTCGGGCCGCTTGCGGCGGGTGCGGTGACCGAACAACTGGGCTGGCGCTGGGTGTTCCTCGGGATACCGGTGCTGGTGCTGCTGCCGCTGGCGCTCGCGCTGCCGCAGATCCGGACGCGCGCGTCCGGAGCGGTGACGGCCGGGGACGGCCGGGACTCATTCGACCGTCGGCGGATCCGTCTCGCGCTCGGTATCTCGTTCGGCGCGGGCCTGCTCCAGTACGCCGCCCAGGACCTGCGCTGGCTCTCCGTGCTGCCCGGCGTGGCAGGCGCCGCGCTGCTGGTCCCGGCGGTACTGGGACTCCTCCCGCGCGGCACCTACCGGGCGGCGCGCGGGCTGCCCTCGGTCGTGCTGCTGCGCGGCATCGCGGCGGGGGCCTTCATCGCCGCCGAGTCCTTCGTACCGCTGATGCTGGTCACCCAGCGCGGGCTGTCCCCGACGCTCGCCGGTTTCTCGCTGGCGGCGGGCGGCGCGACCTGGGCGCTGGGCTCGTGGCTGCAGTCGCGGCCACGCCTGGAGCCGTACCGGGAACGCCTGATGACGCTGGGCATGCTGCTGGTCGCGGCGGCCATCGCCACCGCCCCGAGCGTCCTGCTCGACGCCGTCCCCGTGTGGATCGTGGCCGTCGCCTGGGGCTTCGGCTGCCTCGGCATGGGCCTGGTCATCTCCTCCACCAGCGTCCTGCTGCTCCAGCTCTCCGCCCCCGACCAGGCCGGTACCAACTCCGCCGCCCTGCAGATCTCCGACGGCCTGTCCAACGTCCTCCTCCTGGCCGTCGGCGGCGCTGCCTTCGCGGCCCTGGGCGGCGGCACGGTGACCCACGCGGCGACCGAGGCCACGTCCTCCCATCCGGCCGCGTTCGCGGCGGTGTTCCTGCCGATGGCGGGGGTGGCGCTGGTGGGGGCGTGGGTGACGACGCGGCTGCGGGAGCGGTGACGGAAGCGGTGAGTTGTGACGTCGATCCCACCCACGGGCGACCCGGGGTAGTTCGCCCCTTGGCGGGAGGTGGCCGCCGGTAGGGTGGCCCGGTTGTCATACCCAGCCGAGCCGCCCGACCCCCCACGGAGACCGTGACTACCACCGCCGCTTCCTCCTCCTCCCATCACCTCTCGCCCGCCTTCCCCGGCCGCGCCCCCTGGGGTACCGCCAGCAAGCTGCGTGCCTGGCAGCAGGGTGCGATGGAGAAGTACATCCAGGAGCAGCCGCGTGACTTCCTGGCGGTCGCCACCCCCGGCGCCGGCAAGACGACCTTCGCGCTGACGCTGGCGTCCTGGCTGCTGCACCACCACGTCGTGCAGCAGGTCACCGTGGTCGCGCCGACCGAGCATCTGAAGAAGCAGTGGGCGGAGGCCGCGGCCCGCATAGGGATCAAACTCGACCCCGAGTACAGCGCCGGGCCGCTCGGCAAGGAGTACCACGGCGTCGCGGTGACGTACGCGGGCGTCGGCGTGCGGCCCATGCTGCACCGCAACCGCGTCGAGCAGCGCAAGACCCTCGTCATCCTCGACGAGATCCACCACGCCGGTGACTCCAAGTCCTGGGGCGAGGCCTGTCTGGAGGCCTTCGAGCCCGCGACCCGGCGGCTGGCCCTGACGGGTACGCCCTTCCGGTCCGACACCAACCCCATCCCCTTCGTCACGTACGAGGAGGGCGCCGACGGCATCCGGCGGTCCGCCGCCGACTACACCTACGGCTACGGCTCCGCCCTCGCGGACGGCGTCGTGCGGCCCGTCATCTTCCTCTCCTACAGCGGCAACATGCGCTGGCGCACCAAGGCCGGTGACGAGATCGAGGCGCGGCTCGGCGAGCCGATGACCAAGGACGCGATCAGCCAGGCCTGGCGGACCGCGCTCGATCCGCGCGGTGACTGGATGCCGGCCGTGCTGCGCGCCGCCGACCAGCGGCTGACCGAGGTCAGGAAGGCGATCCCGGACGCCGGCGCCCTCGTCATCGCCTCCGACCAGGACTCGGCGCGGGCATACGCCAAGCTCATCCGGGACATCACGGGCAACAAGGCGACCCTCGTACTGTCCGACGACTCCGGCGCCTCCGACCGGATCGACGAGTTCAGCAACAACACCGACCGGTGGATGGTCGCGGTGCGGATGGTGTCCGAGGGCGTCGACGTACCGCGGCTCGCGGTCGGGGTGTACGCCACCACCATCTCCACGCCCCTCTTCTTCGCGCAGGCCGTCGGGCGTTTCGTACGATCCCGGCGGCGCGGCGAGACCGCGTCCGTCTTCCTCCCCACCGTCCCCGACCTGCTCTCCTTCGCCAACGAGATGGAGCGCGAGCGCGACCACGTGCTCGACAAGCCGAAGAAGGACGGCGAGGAGGACCCCTACGCCGAGGAGGACAAGCTCCTCAAGGAGGCGGAGCAGCAGAAGGACGAGGACACCGGCGAGCAGGACATGCTCCCCTTCGAGGCCCTCGAATCCGACGCCGTCTTCGACCGGGTCATGTACAACGGCGCCGAGTTCGGGATGCAGGCCCACCCGGGCAGCGAGGAGGAGCAGGACTACCTCGGCATTCCCGGGCTGCTGGAACCCGACCAGGTGCAGTTGCTGCTCCAGAAGCGGCAGGCGCGGCAGATCGCGCACAGCCGCAAGAAGCCGGACACCGAGGCCGACCTGCTCGAACTGCCCGCCGAGCGGCGGCCGGTGGTCAGCCACAAGGAGCTGATGGAGCTGCGCCGGCAGCTCAACAACATGGTCGGTGCGTACGTCCACCAGAGCGGCAAGCCGCACGGTGTCATCCACACCGAACTGCGCCGGGTGTGCGGTGGGCCGCCGAGCGCGGAGGCGACGGCGGGGCAGTTGCGGCAGCGGATCGCCAAGGTGCAGGAGTGGGCGACCCGGATGCGGTGACGCTGGGCGCTGTGGCTGCTCGATACGGTCCCGCGCCCCTTGCGGGGCGCTGCACGCCGTACGTACCGGGGCAAACCGGAGTACCCCATACCGGTCCCTGACCGGATTCTGGACGGAGCCTTCCGCTCAGCGAACCCCCTTCGCTACTGTCCCGCTACGCACACGCCCCGTGGCAGCGCCGCCGCGGAGCGCAGCCGTGAAGCGACTGGGCCCGGACCACCGGCCGGGCCGTCAGCCGATCGGCAGCCTCTGAAGCGCGTCGCTGACGGGACTCGGTGACGCATCCGCCGGGGGCTGCCGACCTCACCACTTAAGGAGTGGGCGTCGTGACCGCGGAGACCTCTCAGACGCTCGACCGGGGACTCAGGGTCCTCAAGCTGCTGGCCGACACGGACCACGGGCTGACCGTCACCGAGCTGTCCACCAAGCTCGGCGTGAACCGGACCGTCGTATACCGCCTGCTCGCCACGCTGGAGCAGCATGCGCTGGTACGCCGTGACCTGGGCGGGCGGGCCCGGGTCGGGCTGGGTGTGCTGGGGCTCGGACGGCAGGTGCATCCGCTGGTACGGGAGGCCGCGCTGCCGGCGCTCAGGTCACTGGCCGAGGATATCGGGGCGACGGCGCATCTGACGCTGGTGGACGGGGCGGAGGCGCTGGCCGTCGCCGTGGTCGAGCCGACCTGGACGGACTATCACGTGGCCTACCGGGCCGGCTTCCGTCACCCCCTGGACCGGGGCGCCGCCGGCAAGGCGATCCTTGCGGCCCGCCAGCGTCCGGGCAACGACCCCGGCTACACCCTCACCCAGGGCGAACTGGAGGCCGGCGCGTGCGGCGCCGCCGCCCCGCTGGTCGGCGTGACCGGCGTCGAGGGCAGCGTGGGCGTGGTGATGCTGGCGGATGCGGTACCGGAACGGGTCGGCCCGAGGGTGGTGGACGCGGCCCGGGAGGTGGCGGAGGCGCTGCGCTGAGCGTAGGCGTGATCCGGACCGGCGATGGTTCGAACACTTCCGCGCGTTAGATTGACCTCGTGCTCTCTCGTCTCACACGCCCCCAGGCCCTCGCCGTCTGCGCACTGCCCGTCGTCGGTCTGATCGCCACGGCCGTGTTCGCGCCGTTGCCGTTCTCGGTGGCGCAGCCGGGGATGACGGCGAACGTGCTCGGCGAGGACCAGGGCACGCCGGTGATCACGATCTCCGGTGCGCCGACCCGTGAGACCAGCGGGCAGCTGCGGATGACGACGATCGAGGCGACCAGCCCGGACACCCGCGTCTGGCTCGGCAAGGTGATCGACGGCTGGTTGCGTACCGACCAGGCGGTCATGCCCCGCGACGCGGTCTACCCGAGCGGCGACACCGTCAAGGAGATCGAGCAGCACAACGAGGCCCAGATGCGCCAGTCGCAGAACGCGGCGACCGAGGCCGCGCTCGGCTATCTGGGCCTCGACACCAAGGACATCAAGGTCGACCTCGAACTCGCCGACGTCGGCGGCCCCAGCGCCGGTCTGCTCTTCTCGCTCGGCATCATCGACAAAATCGAAGGCGACGGCAGTGGCGGCGACCTCACCGGCGGCCGCACCATCGCCGGCACGGGCACCATCAAGGCCGACGGCACGGTCGGCGCGGTCGGCGGCGTCGCCCTGAAGACCCAGGCCGCCCACCGCGACGGCGCGACGGTCTTCCTGGTCCCGAGCGCCGAGTGCGCCGACGCCAAGTCGGAACTCCCCAAGGGCCTCCGCCTGATCCCGGTCAAGACCCTGAAGGGCGCGGTGCAGTCCCTGGTGTCCCTGGAGAAGGGAACGGGCTCGGTCCCGACCTGCTAGGTCCTGTCGTCAAATTCCCGCCTGCCCGGCGACGCCTGGCACGCACGCTCGCCGCGTTTGCCGGGCATGGAGGTCTGCGGCACGGGCGTGGTGCAGGGCGAGATGGACGGCGGGGTAAGTCATCGGGACCTCTCTCAGTGCGTGCTGATGGGGAAGGTGTGCGTGTGAACGCGGACCCGCTCGGCTCCGGGCGAGTCGTCCTCGTCCCGGTAGCTCTGGAGCAACTCGTGCATCGTGCCGATGAGTTCACGGGCCCGGTCGGGGGTGAGTCGTAGGGTGAAGTCGCTCATGTCGGTGGCCTGTGCCCACGCGGGCAACCAGTTGTGCAGGAAGGTGTCGGTGGCTCCCCGGGTGGCCGCATCCGCGTCGGCCAGAACGCTCGAGTCGAAGCTGATCCCCGAGTCGGCCGCCTGCCACCACCGTTCCCGTCCCTTGCCGCGCTCGGGCGCGTCCTCGACGAAGCCGTGTGCGGCGAGCTGCCGCAGGTGGTAGCTGGTGGCGCCGCTGGACTCACCGAGCCGTTCGGCGAGCATCGACGCGGTGGCCGGTCCGTGCTGGCGCAGAGCGCGCAGCAACATCTCGACGCCCGCTCCCTTCGGGGCCTCGCCCACCCCCTTCGTATGCGTGATGGTCCGCGGCTAACGCGAGCAGTCCCTCACCCCTCCCGAACGAACCCCTCCTGCACCAGCCAGTCCAGCGCCACCTGATGCGGGTCCTCGCCGTCCACGTCCACCTTCGCGTTGAGGGTCTGGGCCACGGAGTTGTTCAGCCGCTGCGTGATCGGGTCGAGGACCTCCGGGATCGCGGGCCATTCCTTCAGGGTCTTGGTGTTGATCACGGGCGCCGCGTTGTAGTTGGGGAAGAACTTCCTGTCGTCCTCCATCACCACCAGGTTCATGGACTTGATGCGGCCGTCGGTGGTGAAGACCTCCCCGTAGGTGCAACCACCCTTCGCCACCTGGGTGTAGATGATCCCGGTGTCCATCTGGGTGATCCGGGACGGCGGGATGTTCATGCCGTACGCCCGCTCCATTCCCGGCAGTCCGTCCTCCCGGTTGGCGAACTCGCCCTCCACGCACAGCGTCACGGCGCCGGGATCGGACTTGGCGAGCCGGGCCACGTCCGAGAGGGTCTTCGTGCCGTACCTCTTGAAGTTGGCCTGGTTCATCGCCAGCGCGTAGGTGTTGTTCAGCGCAGACGGCTCCAGCCAGGTCACGCCGTTCTTCAGGTCCGCCTCGCGCACCGCCTGCCACTGCTGCCGCGGGTCGGGGATGGGCTTGCTGTTGCCCATGTACGTGATCCAGGCCGTGCCCGTGTACTCGTACCCGGCGTCCGCCTCCCCGCTCTTGACCGCCTCGCGCGATCCCACCGACCCCTGGATGCCGGTCCGGTCGAGGACGTTCGCGCCCGCCGCCTCGAATGCGATCCCCATGATCGCGCCCAGGATCAGCTGCTCGGTGAACTCCTTCGAGGTGACCGTCAGATCGGCGCCCTTCAGCGGCTCGCCCTGCCCGATCGACCCGGGCCGCACATCGTCGACCATCGGGGAACCGCTGGTCAGCCCGCAGCCGGAGGCCAGCAGCAGCGCCGCGGCCAGGCACAGCAACCGCCTCATGTCCCCACCTCCAGCCCCCGAGGCCGCAGCAGCAGCTCCGCCAGCGAGGCCAGCCAGTCCACCAGCAGGGCGAGGGCGACGGTGAGGATGGAGCCCAGGATCAGCACGGGCATCCGCTGACTGGTGATACCGGTCGTGATCAGCGAACCCAGGCCGCCCCCACCGCCGAACGTCGCCAGCGTCGCCGTACCGACGTTCAGCACCAGGGCCGTACGGACGCCCGCGAGGATCAGCGGCACCGCGAGCGGCAGCTCCACGCGGGTCAGCACGCCCATAGGGGACATGCCGATGCCCCGGGCCGCCTCCAGCAGCGTCGGGTCGTTCCCCTTGAGACCGGCGATCGTGTTCGACAGCACCGGCAGGATGGCGTAGATGATGATGCCGATCAGGGCCGACCTGCGGCCGATGCCCAGCCAGATCACCAGCAGCGCGAGCAGACCGATCGCCGGGGTCGCCTGCCCCATGTTGGCGAACGCCATCGCCACCGGGGTGACCTTCCGGAACGTCCTGCGGGTCAGCAGGATGCCCAGCGGGATCGCGATGATCAGCACGAAGAACGTGGAGATCGCGGTCAGCTGGATGTGCTGCCACAGCGCCTGGGACACCCGGCCGCCCGACAGCGCGTTCTCGGAGATCGTGTCCAGGGCGGCCTGCCGGAACCACAGCCAGGTCGCCAGCAGCACGGCCACCACGAAGGCCGGCAGGAAGGTCAGCTTCTGCCAGCGGATGCGGGGCCCGATGTGGCTCGGCGGGGGAGGCGGCTCCTGGTCGGCGGGCACCTCGCCCTCATCCCGGAAGGCATGGCCTCTGACGTCGTGCTCGCCGGGGGGACGGTTCTGCTCCGAAGAGGTGGTCACGCCTTTGGCTCCCCTCCGTGCCCCTCCTGTTCCGCGTGCGTCAGGGCGGACCTCGTCTCCTCCAGTTCGTGCTGGTGTTCCATGGCGTCCAGCCGGTCGGCCTCCAGCAGCTCGTGCACGGAGTTCATCAGCGTCTCCATGTCGACGACGCCGGTGTACTCGCCCCGCCGCCCGGTCACCGCCACCCGCCCGGTGTTGTCGGTGAGGACGGCCTCCAGCGCGTCCCGCAGGGTGGCGTCCCGGGTCACCGTGTCGTGGACCAGGGTCCCGGCCCGCGCAAGCGAACCCTTGGCCCGCATCAGATCGCCCCGCCTGAGCCACTTGTACGGGCGGCCCCGCTTGTCCAGCAGCAGGATCTCGTTGGTACCGCTGGCACGGAGGCTGTTGAAGATGGTCTGCAGCGGGTCGTCCACGCTCACCGTCGGATAGTCGGTGATCTCCACATCCCGTACGCGGCTGAGGTTCAGCCGCTTCAGCGCCGCCCCCGCGCCCACGAACCCGGACACGAAGTCGTCCGCCGGGTTGGTGAGGATCGCCTCCGGTGTGTCGAACTGCGCGATGTGCGAACGCTCACGCAGCACCGCGATCCGATCACCCAGCTTGATCGCCTCGTCGAAGTCGTGCGTGACGAACACGATCGTCTTGTGCAGCTCGCGCTGGAGCCGGATCAGCTCGTCCTGGAGGTGGTCCCGCGTGATCGGGTCCACCGCCCCGAACGGCTCGTCCATCAGCAGCACCGGCGGATCGGCGGCCAGCGCCCGTGCCACGCCCACCCGCTGCTGCTGCCCGCCGGACAGCTGGCGCGGATAGCGGCCGTGGAACTCGCCAGGATCGAGCCCGACGAGATCGAGCATCTCCTCGACCCGCTCACGAACACGCGATGCCGACCAGCCGATCATCTTCGGTACGAGCGCGATGTTCTGGGCGACCGTCATGTGCGGGAACAGGCCGGACGCCTGGATCGCATAGCCGACCTTGCGGCGCAGCTTGACCGGATCAATATGGGTCACGTCCTCACCGTTGATCCGGATGCGGCCACTGGACGGCTCGATCAACCTGTTGATCATCTTGAGCGTCGTCGACTTACCGCACCCGGACGGACCGACGAAGATGACCGTCTCGCCCGCCTTGATCTCCATCGTGACGTTGTCGACGGCCGGCTGAGGGTTGCCCGGATACCGCTTGCTGAGGTTCTCCAGCTCGATGTTCGCGCCATGGGACTCAGACACGGATCCCCCTTGAAATGGTCAGCCGCCCGATCAGCACGTACGCGGCGTCGAACAGCAGCGCCAGGACGATGATCCCGAGCGTGCCCGCGAGCACCTGGTTCAGTGCGTTCGCGCTGCCCAGGGACGCGATACCGCGGAAGATCAGGTTGCCGAGGCCGGGACCGGAGGCGTACGCGGCGATGGCCGCGATGCCCATCAGCATCTGCGTCGAGACCCGGATGCCGGTCAGGATCGGCGGCCAGGCGAGCGGCAGCTCGATGCGCACCAGCCGCTTCAGCCGGGACATCCCGATGCCGGTGGCCGCGTCCACCAGCGTCGGATCGACGCCGCGCAGCCCCACGATCGAGTTACGGACGATCGGCAGCAGCCCGTACAGCGTCAGGGTGACCACGGTCGGCGCCACGCCGAGTCCCACGATCGGAATCAGCAGACCGATCATGGCCAGCGACGGAATGGTCAGGATGGTGGAGGTGACGAGCGTCGCGAGGTTCCCGGCCCACTCGGAGCGGTAGGTGACCACGCCGATCAGCACACCGAGCACGGTCGCCACGACCATGCACTGGAAGACGGCGCTGGCGTGTTGGTAGGCGTCGGTGAGCAGCTGCTGGTGGCGATTGACCAGGTACTCCCAGAAGTTCACACGCCATCACCCCACGGCCTCGGTCACTCCCGTCCGTCGCCTTCCCATTGATCGCTCGCTCACTCCTGAAGTGCCGCCTGCTCCACCAGCGGGATGATCCGCAGCGGAACGGGGTTCTCCATCACGATCGCCGTCGCGGCCCGCACGATGCCATCAAAACCGACGACCCGGTCGATCACACGCTGAAGATCGGCGTTCGAGCGAGCCACCAGCCGGCACAGCATGTCCCCGCTGCCGGTCGTGGTGTGCAGCTCCAGCACCTCCGGCACGGTCGCCAAGTGCGCCCGCACGTCGGCCCCTTGTCCCTGCCGGATCTGCAGCGTGGCGAACGCGGTGACCGGATAGCCGAGGGCCGCCGGGTCGACCTGCGGGCCGAATCCACGGATGACTCCGTTCGACTGAAGCCGGTCCAGCCGGGCCTGCACGGTGCCCCGCGCGACCCCGAGCCGGCGGGACATCTCCAGCACCCCGAGCCGTGGCTCGCGCGCGAGCAGCACGATGATCCGCCCGTCCAGTTGATCGATCGCCACACCAGCCTCCCGGATGGTCATCCTGTACAGAGAGCCCGTCAATACGGCCGTACGACTGAACACATTGCCCAGTGAAAACCCAAACTATTGCGCACCTTGCGTCACCGGGGAGACGCTGCCGCTATGACGCAGACCACACACCACACCCCCGACACCGCACGGCAGGCCGACCCCTTCCCGGTCAAGGGAATGGACGCGGTCGTGTTCGCCGTGGGCAACGCCAAGCAGGCCGCGCACTACTACTCCACCGCCTTCGGCATGCGGCTGGTCGCCTACTCCGGACCGGAGAACGGCAGCCGCGAGACCGCTGCTTACGTACTGGAGAACGGCTCCGCCCGCTTTGTGTTCACCTCGGTGATCAAGCCCGCCACCACCTGGGGCCACTTCCTCGCCGAGCATGTGGCCGCGCACGGCGACGGCGTCATCGACCTCGCCATCGAGGTCCCGGACGCGCGCGCCGCGCACGCCTACGCGATCGAGCACGGCGCCCGCTCGGTGGCCGAGCCGTACGAGCTGAAGGACGAGCACGGCACGGTCGTCCTCGCCGCGATCGCCACCTACGGCGAGACCCGGCACACCCTGGTCGACCGGTCCGGCTACGACGGCCCCTACCTGCCCGGCTTCGTCGCCGCCGCGCCGATGGTCGAGCCGCCCGCCCAGCGCACGTTCCAGGCGATCGACCACTGCGTGGGCAACGTCGAGCTCGGCCGGATGAACGAGTGGGTCGGCTTCTACAACAAGGTCATGGGCTTCACGAACATGAAGGAGTTCGTGGGCGACGACATCGCGACCGAGTACAGCGCGCTGATGTCCAAGGTGGTCGCCGACGGCACCCTCAAGGTCAAGTTCCCGATCAACGAGCCCGCCATCGCCAAGAAGAAGTCCCAGATCGACGAGTACCTGGAGTTCTACGGCGGCGCGGGCGTGCAGCACATCGCGCTCAACACGGGCGACATCGTCCAGACGGTCCGTACGATGCGCGCGGCCGGTGTCCAGTTCCTGGACACGCCCGACTCGTACTACGACACGCTGGGGGAGTGGGTCGGTGAGACCCGCGTGCCGCTCGACACCCTGCGCGAGCTGAAGATCCTCGCCGACCGCGACGAGGACGGCTATCTGCTGCAGATCTTCACCAAGCCGGTCCAGGACCGTCCGACCGTCTTCTTCGAGATCATCGAGCGGCACGGCTCGATGGGCTTCGGCAAGGGCAACTTCAAGGCCCTGTTCGAGGCGATCGAGCGGGAGCAGGCCAAGCGCGGCAACCTCTGACGGCTCAGCCTCGACGGCTCGGCTTCTGACGGCTCAGCGAGTCGCCGGAACCCCCGCCTCCGGCGGCTCGCCCAGCTCCTGAAGCACCTCCCGCGCCAGCGGCGCCCACAGCGGCGAGAAGTACGGGTTGATCAGCAGCGCCTCCCGCAGATGCCGCCGGGCGGGCCCGTCGAGGCCCACGGTGTGCTCGATCATCCCCCGGTGGTAGGCGTACAGCGCACTGCGTACGCCACCCCCGTGCTCCTTGTCGGTCGCCCGCTCCGCGTACTCCAGCGCCTCCTCGTGCTGCCCCGCCTGGTGCAGCGCCCACCCCAGCGCGTCGGCCACCGCGATCCCGGGCTGCTTGCGCCACTCGGCGCGCAGCCGCCGTACCGCCTCCTCGGGATCGCCGTGGTCCGCCTCGAAGCGGCCCAGCACCAGCTCCTCGTCCACCCCGCCGGCGGCGGCGCTGCGGACCTGCGCGTGCAGCAGCTCGTACTGCGCTTGGGCCGCCTGGTCCAGCCCCAGCGACTCGTACAACTCGCCCAGCTCCAGCGCGTACCCCGGCGACGGCTGCTTGGCGAGCGCCGCCCGGTACGCGTTCAGCGCCTCCGTCGTTCGCCCCAGCGCCGCCAGCGCGCGCCCCTGCCCGGCCTGCGCGGCCCGCTGGTCGGGATCGACCCGCACAGCCTCCTGGTAGTACCGCAGGGCGGCCTCCCGGTCCCCGCGCTCCCAGGCGAGCTGCCCGGCCCGCTCCAGCCAGGCCGCCCGCTCGGCCGGCGTCTCGGCCAGCGCCGCCGCGTCGGAGAGCGTGGCCGCCGCGTCCTCACGCCAGCCCCGGTCCCAGTACACGGCGGCCGACCGGGCCATCACCGCCGTACCGGAGTGCAGTGCCTGCAGCCGTTCGAGGGTGGAGCGGGCGGCCTTGTAGTCGTTCAGGCCCGTGTACGCCTCGATCAGCAGCGCGTGCGTCGTCCAGCGTTTGCGGTCCACCTTCAGCGCGGCCTCGCCCCAGGTCCGCGCCGCCCGGAAATCCCTGCGCGCGTTCGCCAGCGCCGCCATGCCCTCCAGCGCCTGGGCATTGCCGCGCGGCCGCACCTTCAGCGACGTACGCAGCGCCCGCTCGGCGGTCGGATAGTAGGCGGCGTCGGCGGTCCGCCGCCCCTGCTCCACATACGCCGCACCCAGCACCGCCCAGGACCCGGCGTCCTTGGGATGCGTCCGCAGATGCGCCCGGCGTTCGCCGATCAGCACCGCCAGATCCGGCAGCGCGGCCGGCACCCCGGCGCCGACCGCGGTCATCGCCCGCTGCGCCGGGCCGGGCGCGGGCGGCGGATCCTGCCGTGGCTCCGGGCGCAGCAGCCACAGCAGCCCGGCGATGGCGAGGGCAGCCACGAGCAGGCCGAGCAACACGCCCATGACGAGCCGCCGGGCCCGCCGCCGCGACAGCCCCCTGCCCGCGGCCGGCGCGCCGTCGGTCTCCGTGCCGGTGCTGATGGCGGTCTTCATACCGGTCTTCATGGCGCACACTGTGCGTCAGTACGACGACCTCGTTCCGGCAGGCGAAGGGTGCCGCCGACGGGGTTCACACCGATGGCCCCGGGTGACAGTCTGTGATCATGAGCCGTATCCAAGCCCCTCCCGACGAAGCGCAGGGCAACCTCACGGACCGGCTGCTGGCAGGTCTGCCGGCCGAGGCCGTCCTCACCGACCCCGACGTGACCGCCTCCTACGCCCACGACATGGCGAGCTTCTGCCCGGCCGGCACCCCGGCCGTGGTCGTGCTGCCGCGCACCGTCGAACAGGTCCAGCACATCATGCGCACCGCCACCGAACTGCGCGTCCCGGTGGTCCCGCAGGGCGCCCGCACCGGCCTGTCGGGCGGGGCCAACGCCACCGACGGCTGCATCGTGCTGTCCCTCACCAAGATGGACCGGATCCTGGAGATCAGCCCGGTCGACCGGATCGCCGTCGTCGAACCCGGCGTCGTCAACGCCGCCCTCTCCCGCGCCGTCGGCGAACACGGCCTCTATTACCCGCCGGACCCCTCCAGTTGGGAGATGTGCACGATCGGCGGCAACATCGGCACCGCGTCGGGCGGCCTGTGCTGCGTGAAGTACGGGGTGACCGCCGAGTACGTCCTCGGCCTCGACGTCGTCCTCGCCGACGGCCGCCTGATGTCCACCGGCCGCCGCACCGCCAAGGGCGTCGCCGGGTACGACCTCACCCGCCTGTTCGTCGGCTCCGAGGGCTCCCTCGGCATTGTCGTACGGGCCGTCCTGGGCCTTCGGCCCAAGCCGCCGCAGCAGCTGGTGCTGGCCGCCGAGTTCGCCTCCGCGGCCGACGCCTGCGACGCCGTGTGCCGGATTATGGCGGGCGGGCACGTGCCCTCGCTGCTCGAACTGATGGACCGTACGACGGTCAAGGCGGTCAACGACCTGGCCCACATGGGACTGCCGGAGACCACCGAGGCCCTCCTGCTCGCCGCCTTCGACACCCCCGACCCCGCCCCCGACCTCGCCGCCCTCGGCGCGCTGTGCGAGGCCGCCGGCGCCACCCAGGTCGTGCCCGCCGACGACGCGGCCGAGTCCGAACTGCTCCTCCAGGCGCGGCGGCTGTCGCTCACCGCGCTGGAGGCGGTCCGGGGCACCACGATGATCGACGATGTGTGCGTGCCCCGCTCCCGGCTCGGCGACCTGATCGAGGGCGTCGAGCGCATCGCCGAGAAGTACCGGCTCACCATCGGGGTCGTCGCCCACGCGGGTGATGGCAACACCCACCCGACCGTGTGCTTCGACGCCCAGGACCCCGACGAGGGCCGGCGCGCCCGCGAGTCCTTCGACGAGATCATGGCCCTCGGCCTGGAGCTCGGCGGCACGATCACCGGCGAGCACGGGGTGGGCGTGCTGAAGAAGGAGTGGCTGGCGCGCGAGATCGGGCCCGTCGGGGTGGAGATGCAGCGGTCGATCAAGCAGGTGTTCGACCCGCTGGGGATCCTCAATCCCGGCAAGCTGTTCTGACTGTGCCGAGGCCGGCTTCACTGGGCGAGCAGCTGGGCCAGACCGTCGTCGATGCCGAGCTGCTCGCCCTCACTCCCCGGAGGCACCACGCGCAGCGTGCGCTCATGCCAGGCCGACACCTGCGCCGCCGGTGCCTCCAGCAGGGCGTCTCCGTCGGGTGAACTCAGCGCCATCAGCACGACACCGCGCCCGTTCACCTTCGACGGCCACACCCGCACGTCCCCCTTCCCGCACGGCCGGAACACCCCCTCCACCAGCAGGTCCCGGGCGAACGTCCAATTGACGGGCTGTTCGGAGTTGATGTGGAAGCTGATGTGGACGGCGTACGGATCGTCGGTGCGGTAGCTCAGCCGAGCAGGCACCGGCACGCTTCGCTCCGGCGACAGGATGAGTTTCAGCTCCAGTTCGCGCTCCACCACGGTGTACATGTCGTGCGTCTCCCTTCGGTCGGGGCCCTTTGGGGCGGGCCGGTACGAGCCCTTGGGTCGGGCCGTACGAGGGGAGAGCAGGAGCGGGCGGGAGCATTACGCGGCTTCCGGAAGTTTTTTCGTGCGCCTAGCACAACCGTGCATCGAAATGGGTGGGTCCGGCGGGACGGGCGGTGGGGGTTGCGCCGGTCTGATAGATGTGGAGGCCCCCATAACACCCCCGAGCAGATACGGGACGACGGACATGAGCGCCCCAACCCCGGCACCCGGCGACGACAGGCCCCGCGAGGGCTATTACCCGGACCCCTCCATTCCCGGATATGTCCGGTACTGGAACGGAGCCGCCTGGGTACCGGGCACCAGCCGCCCGGCACCGGCCGACGGCGAACCGCTCGCCCCGCCGCCCGGCGTACGCTCCGCGCAGCCCGCCGTCGAGGAGACCGGGCCGCACTTCTTCGACGAGGACCCCGAGCCCGTACGCCAGGACACCCACGACGCCCAGCACGGCAGCCGCCCCGAGCCCGCCTCCGCGTGGGGCGCCGACCGCTCCCGGCAGTCCGGCTTCGGCGGCGAGCAGGACCAGCGCGTCTCCTGGCCCGCGGCCCAGGGCTCCGACCCCCGCGTGCCCGCCGACCCGCCCGCGCAGCCCGACGGCGACGCCGCCCGCACGGACGGTACGGCCTCCATCCCGCCCACCGACTCCGAGGCGGCGGCCTCCGGCAACACGTTCGTGTTCCGCCGCCCGACCGCCAAGTCCCAGGGCACGGACGCCGGTACGGGCGGTACGGAGGATGCCGCCGAGGACCCGGGCACGATGACGTTCCGCGCGCTCACCCCGCGCACGGGGGCGCAGGGCGGCAGCGCAGGTACGCCGGGTCCGGCGGCTTCGGGCGCTCCGGCGGCGGGGCCGGTGGCCGCACCGCATGCCTCCGGCCCGGCGGTACCCAACCAGGCCGCGTCCGGCGGCTGGACGCCCTCGCCCGGCACGCCCGCCCAGACGCCCACCGGCAATTCCGGCGGCCCCGGCTTCGGCGCCGGAAAGGCGGCCGCCGCCCGTGCCGCGGCGGCCCAGGCGCCCCCGCCCACCGTCCCGCACCAGGCCTCCGCCCCCGCCACCCCCGTCAGCCCGGGTTCCGGCGGCGGCCAGTCCTCCTGGGCGCAGCAGGTGCACCGCCTCGCCAGTACCGCCGCCCCCGACGACCAGCCCGTCGCCCCCTGGAAGCCTCCGGTCGAGGACGTTTTCCAGGCGGCGGCGAGGCGGCAGGCCGCGGCCCGTCCCGCCGGGCTCGGCAAGCGGCTGGCCGCCCGGCTGATCGACACCCTGGTCATCGCGGGCATTACCTCGGTGGCCGCCGTACCGCTCGGCGCACAGGCCCTCGACCACATCCAGGGGAAGATCGACGAGGCCAAGCTCTCCGGCCAGACGGTCACGGTCTGGCTGCTGGACGGCACGACGTCGGCGTACCTGGCCGTCGTGGTCGCCGTGCTGCTCCTCTCCGGTGTCCTCTACGAGGCGCTGCCCACCGCCAAGTGGGGCCGCACGCTGGGCAAGAAGCTGCTCGGTCTGGAGGTGCGGGACATCGAGGCGCACGAGCCCCCGTCCTTCGGGGCGGCCCTGCGCCGCTGGCTCGTCTACAGCGTCCCCGGCCTGCTCTGCGTCGGCCTGATCGGCGTCCTGTGGTGCCTGTTCGACAAGCCGTGGCGCCAGTGCTGGCACGACAAGGCCGCGCGCACGTTCGTAGCGGGCTGAACGTTTCGTAGGAGACGGCTGACCGCGAACACACTCACGAACCGGTACTCCGGACGGCCCCTCGCCGGATGCGGACCCGCGGGGTTCGCGGTCGACTCGGGCCATGAGCACCGAACCGCCCCCCGGTTCCGGCGGGCAGCCGCCGGAGGACGATCCGTTCAAGAAGCAGCCCCCGCCCGGCGAGGGGGCCGGCTCGCCGTACGACAGGCCCCCCGAGGGCGGCGGACCGTACGGCGGCGGACCCTACGGCGGTGGGCCCTACGGCGGTGGCCCGTACGGCGGTGGCGAGCCCCCCGCCGACCCGCTCGCCGGAATGCCCCCGCTCGCCGACAGCGGCAAGCGCACGCTGGCCCGGCTGATCGACATGGTGCTGGTCGGCATCGTCGTCTGGCTGATCAGCTGGGGCCTCAACGTGACCGAGTACCAGGTGAACGCCGAGCGGGTCGATGTCGGCGACTCCGTGGCGCAGTCCGTCATCGCCGCCGTGCTCTACATGGCGTACGACACGATCATGATCGCCAGGTCGGGGCAGACCCTCGGCAAGAAATGGCTGAACATGCGCGTGGCACATCTCGAGAACGGAGCCACGCCCTCCGTGCAGACATCGCTGATCCGCTCGGCGGTGCTGTGGCTTCCGTTCGCGTTCTGCTGCGCCTGTGTGTGGACCGTGATCTGCGGTGGCTGGAGCTTCTTCGACAAGCCCTACAAGCAGGGGCTGCACGACAAGGCGGCCAAGACGGTGGTGGTCAGCACCACTTGACGCCGGTCAGCAGCACGGCGGGCCGGCACGCGAGGTGCCGGGCCCGCCGTGCTGTGCGCTGTGTGTGACTGTTTCAGGAAGCCGTGGATTCCCGTACGGGCTCCCGTACGGGCTTACGGGCCGGCGTCGCTTGCATCGGCGGCGCCACGTCGGCGACGGGCCGTTGCGCGGGCGCCGGGGGCCGCTTCGGCATGGG
The DNA here is from genome assembly GCF_006539505.1 of Streptomyces spinoverrucosus. GTDB lineage: Bacteria > Actinomycetota > Actinomycetes > Streptomycetales > Streptomycetaceae > Streptomyces > Streptomyces spinoverrucosus. The sequence goes on along the minus strand of NZ_BJND01000070.1, from coordinate 8,312 downwards.
CACCGTCATGGCGACCAGCAGCCCGAGCAGGAGCGCCGCGACGGCGATGACCGCGATCCCCGCACCCGAACTCGTCTGTGACAGCAGCAGCATGGCGAGGGTCGAGAAGATCACGGTGCATGAACCGTAGGCGAGCTGTGCGGCAGTCGGACGAGGCATGGCAATCGTGTCCTCGAAGAAATGGGGGTGGACTCCCCCCGTGCCTCTCGCTGCGGGGGAGGGTGCGGACAGAATCTATTCGCGTGCATGCCCGAGTGGAACGAACGGTAAGCGTGACCTGACCAACAGTGCCGGTGCACAGGGGGCGCACCGAGTCATGTCGGCCACTGGATCAGCGGTCCTGCGCGCCCGCCGAACCGGCCTGACCTGTTCGGTAAGCGAATCGTCATCTCCGCATAGTGCAATTGTTCTGTCCAAGTCAAGGTCTGTCTTTTCTTCCAAACCTCTAGTCAAATGTCGGCACTTGACTACACGCGTTGATCACGCGTGCGCGGAGACAGCACGTCCCTGACCCTCCGTCCGCGCACGCGCACGCGGGGGAGGAACTCAAGTGACCAGTAGACCCTGGACGTTCAGAGCGGCGGCCACCGCCGTCGCGCTCGCCGCGGCCACCGCCACGATCTCCGGCTTCACCGTGGCCCAGGCCGACCCGGGCGGTGCGCCGGCCACGGCACCCGCCGCCGACCGGCACGACCCGGCATCGCCGGAGAACCACGAGGAGCACCCGCACGACCTCGACGGCCCGCTGAGCAAGACTCAGGAGGCCCAGCGCGAAGAGGCGCTGAACCAGGTCATATCCGGCAAGGCCTCGGTCAAGGACCGCGAGGGCTCGAAGGTGGTCGAGCTCAAGAGCCGCAAGGGCGACAGCAAGTACGTCGAACTCGGCCGGGAGAAGACGGACAAGATCTTCACCATCCTGGTCGAGTTCGGCGACCAGATCGACAGCCGGTACGGCGGCACCCCCGGCCCGCTGCACAACCAGATCGCCAAGCCGGACCGCAGGCAGGACAACAGCACGGCCTGGCAGGCGGACTACAACCGCGAGCACTTCGAGGACCTCTACTTCGGCGAGGGCACCGCCTCGATGAAGACCTACTACGAGAAGCAGTCCTCGGGCCGCTACTCGATCGAGGGCGAGGTCTCCGACTGGGTCAAGGTGCCCTACAACGAGGCCCGTTACGGCTCCAACAAGTGCGTCCCCGACAACTGCGCATGGTACGCGGTGCAGGACGGCGTGGGCGCGTGGGTCGACCAGCAGAAGGCAGCTGGTAAGACCGACGCGGAGATCAAGGCCAAGCTCGCCGAGTACGACCAGTGGGACCGCTACGACTTCGACGGCGACGGCGACTTCAACGAGCGCGACGGCTACATCGACCACTTCCAGGTCGTGCACGCCGGTGAGGACGAGTCCGCGGGCGGCGGCGCGCAGGGCGAGGATGCGATCTGGGCCCACCGCTGGTACGCGTTCGGCACCGACGCCGGCGCCACCGGCCCCGAGGACAACAAGCTCGGCGGCACGCAGATCGGCGACTCCGGCATCTGGGTCGGCGACTACACCATCCAGCCGGAGAACGGCGGACTCGGCGTCTTCGCCCACGAGTACGGCCACGACCTCGGCCTGCCGGACCACTACGACACCGCCGGCGGCGAGAACTCCACCGGTTTCTGGACGCTGATGTCGTCCGGCTCCTGGCTCGGCACCGGCCGCAACCAGATCGGCGACCTGCCGGGCGACATGACCGCCTGGGACAAGCTCCAGCTGGGCTGGCTGAACTACGACACCGCCAAGGCGGGCGTCAACTCCTGGCACAAGCTGGGCGTTGCCGAGTACAACACCAAGCACAAGCAGGCGCTGGTCGTCCAGCTCCCGAAGAAGGCCGTCACCACCGAGATCGTCCCGCCCGCCGAGGGCAGCACCCAGTGGTGGAGCGGCAGCGGTGACAACCTCAAGAACACGCTGACGCGTTCGGTCGACCTCACCGGCAAGTCCTCCGCCGAGCTGACCTTCGACGGCTGGTACGACATCGAGGCCGACTACGACTACCTCTACACCGAGGTCTCGACCGACGGCGGCGCCAACTGGACCGCCATCGACGGCACGGTGGACGGCCGGCCGATCCCGCGCGACGGCAGCGACAAGCCCGCCCTGCACGGCACGCTCGACGGCTACCAGAAGCTCGCGTACTCGCTCGACGCCTACGCCGGCCAGAAGATCGACCTCCGCTTCCGCTACCAGACCGACGGCGGCGTGGCCCAGAAGGGCTTCACGGCCGACGCGATCTCGGTGACGGCGGACGGCGCGCCCGTCTTCTCCGACAACGCCGAGAGCGCGGACGCCGCCTGGACGGCCACCGGCTTCTCCCGCGTCGGCGCGTCCTTCACCAAGGAGTACGCGCAGTACTACATCGCCGAGAACCGGCAGTACGTGTCGTACGACAAGACGCTGAAGGTGGGCCCGTACAACTTCGGCTTCACGGAGCGCCCTGACTGGGTGGAGCACTACGCGTACCAGAACGGTCTGTTGATCTGGAAGTGGGACACCTCCCAGGCGGACAACAACACCAGCCAGCACCCGGGCACCGGTCTGCTCCTGCCGATCGACTCCCACCCGACCGCCCTGAAGTGGGCCGACGGCACGCTGATGCGCAACCGCATCCAGTCCTACGACGCGCCGTTCAGCCTCTACCACACCGACGGCATGACGCTGCACAAGTCGGACGTGGCGAAGTACATCCCGGGGTCGAAGGGTGTCTCGGTCTTCAACGACCGCACCGGTGACTACTACGACGAGTCGAACCCGACCGGCGGCGTCAAGATCACTGACACCAACACGAAGATCAAGATCCTCAAGGAGGCCAAGAACGGCTCGACGATCGAGCTGGAGGTCGGCCCCGCGCGTAAGTAAATAGCATCTGCGCAGGTCAGAGCGTGTTCGGCGGTGACCCTCTGGCGGGTCACCGCCGATCCGTGCTTAGGTGCGTCCTGTGGTTCTCTTATTGACACCGGACGACACGGGGGTATGACCGCATGGCCGCAGGAGGTTTCTGCAAGCTGCCGAACGGCACGGTGGTGGTGGCGCTGAACCTGCCCAGCCCCGCAGCCGACGGCCCGGCCGGAGTGCGTGTCCTGGTGCACGCCCAGAACCGTGCCCGCGCCCTCACCCGGCTGCGCAACCTCGGCCTGCGCGCGGTCTACCTCCGCGGCAACGCCGCGCCGCCCACCCCGGACGAGATCACCGCGGTCCTGCACCACCCGGACGGCCTGATATGGCGCACGGCCCCCGACACGACGGTCGGCGGCCCCGAACTCGTCCATGAGCTGTGGCACCCGATCCGCGCCCTGCTGCGCCGCCCGACCGCCCAGATGTGAGCCCGTGAGCCCCGGCCCGCCACAGGTGCCCCCAGGGCGGGCTCAGACGACGGGCTTCCCGGACAGCTCCACGCCCGCCTCCCGCAGCTCCTCCAGCGCCCGCTCCGTGGTCTCCTCGGCGACTCCGGCCGTGAGGTCCAGCAGGACGTGGGTGCGGAAACCCTCGCGGACCGCGTCCAGGGCGGTCGCCCGCACGCAGTGGTCGGTCGCGATGCCGACCACGTCCACCTCGTCGATCTGCCGCTCCCGCAGCCAGTCGGCCAGCGGCACCCCGTTCTCGTCGACCCCCTCGAAACCGCTGTACGCCGCCGCGTACGCGCCCTTGTCGAAGACCGCGTCGATCGAGCCGGAGGCGACGGCCGGGGCGAAGTTCGGGTGGAAGCCGACCCCCTCCGTGCCCGCGACGCAGTGCGCGGGCCAGGAGTGCACGAAGTCGGGGTTGTCCGCGAAGTGACCCCCGGGCGCGATGTGGTGGTCACGGGTCGCCACCACATGGCGGTACCCGGCGGGGGCCTGCCCGATCAGCTCGGTGATCGCGGCGGCCACATCGGCACCCCCGGCCACCGGGAGGCTGCCCCCCTCGCAGAAATCGTTCTGCACGTCTACGACGATCAAGGCGCGGCGCATGGTCGGTGTCCTTCGGCTATGGGGTCTCGCGGCTGTGGGTCTCGGCGGTTCGGTACGGGTCGGTGCGGAGCCTGGTGCTGAGGGGGTGCGGGCCCGGCCGGTGCGTGAACCTGAACCTCCGAGCCTAGAGACTTCCGGTGCCCAAGGGGAGGGGGCACCGTGGGGCGCACGGCGGGCGCCCCCTCGGCTCGCGCTAGTTGCCCGTGCCCCCGGTTGCGTACTCGGTCGGGATGACGGGTTCCCCGCGTGAGAGCTGTGTAGCGGACAGCGGCAGGTTGGCGCGGGCGGTGATGTGCCGTTCGCGGGGGGCGTCGAGCGGCTCGCGGGCGACCACCTCGCCGCCCTTGACCAGCTCCACCAGCAGCTGCCGGTCGACCAGCTCGGCCGGGACGGGCCCGGTGCCGACCACCTCGGCCTCGGCCACGCCCTGCTCGTCCAGCCGGCGCGCGGCCCACTTGCGGCCGCCGATGGAGAGCTTGCCGCCGGTCGACTTCTTCGCCACCGGCACCAGCGGCGCCTTCGGGTCGGCGGACTCGGCGCGGGCGACCAGCTTGTAGACCATGGAGCAGGTGGGGTGCCCGGAGCCGGTGACCAGCTGGGTGCCGACGCCGTACGCGTCCACCGGCGCCGCCGCCAGTGAGGCGATGGCGTACTCGTCGAGGTCCGAGGTCACGATGATCCTGGTGTTCGTCGCCCCCAGCTCGTCCAGCTGCTGCCGCACCCGGTGCGCGACCAGCAGCAGGTCCCCGGAGTCGATGCGCACGGCCCCCAGCTCGGGACCGGCGACCTCCACCGCCGTACGGACGGCCTCGGCGACGTCGTACGTGTCCACCAGCAGGGTCGTCCCCCGACCCATGGTGTTGACCTGGGCCTGGAAGGCGTCGCGCTCCCGGTCGTGGAGCAGGGTGAAGGCGTGGGCGGAGGTGCCCACCGTCGGGATCCCGTAGCGGAAACCGGCGGCCAGGTCGGAGGTGGAGGCGAAGCCGCCGACGTACGCGGCCCGGGCGGCGGCGACCGCGGCGAGCTCGTGGGTGCGGCGGGCGCCCATCTCGATCAGCGGGCGCTCCCCGGCGGCCGAGGACATACGGGAGGCGGCCGCGGCGATCGCCGAGTCATGGTTCAGGACGGACAGGATCACGGTCTCCAGCAGCACGCACTCGGCGAAGCTGCCCTCGACCCGCATGATCGGCGAGCCCGGGAAGTACACCTCGCCCTCGGGGTAGCCCCAGATGTCGCCGGAGAAGCGGTAGTCGGCGAGCCAGTCCAGGGTCTCCTCGCCGACGATGCCGCGCTCGCGCAGGAAGCGCAGGACGCCCGCGTCGAAGCGGAAGTTCTCGACGGCGTCCAGGACCCGGCCGGTCCCGGCCACCACGCCGTACCGTCGCCCCTCCGGCAGCCGCCGGGTGAAGACCTCGAAGACACTGCGCCGCTCGGCGGTGCCGGCCTTCAGGGCGGCCTGGAGCATCGTCAGCTCGTACTGGTCCGTGAAGAGGGCGGTCGAGGGGACGTCCACCGGCAGCCCAAGGTCCGCTGTGTTCATGGCAATGAATGGTACACCCCCATTTCGTCAGTGTGACGATTTGTGGGGCCCATGGCAGCATGGGAGTTGTGACGTCAGCCGCTCCCATCGAGATCGAACGCACCGAATCGGCGGAGGAGGTCTCTGCCGTACCCGAGCCGGACGTCCCCTGGGTCACGATCGTCCACAACGACCCGGTCAACCTGATGAGCTATGTGACGTACGTCTTCCAGTCGTACTTCGGCTACTCCAAGGACAAGGCCACCAAGCTCATGCTCGACGTCCACCACAAGGGCCGGGCGGTCGTCTCCAGCGGGAGCCGCGAGGAGATGGAACGCGACGTGCAGGCCATGCACGGCTACGGTCTGTGGGCCACCCTCCAGCAGGACCGGAAGTAGCGAATCGCCTTGCCAGGAACCTTCGAACCGCTCCCCGGCGGCGGCGCGGCCGTCGCCCTCGACGACGTCGAGATCTCCATCATCCGGTCGCTGGCCGTCCAGCTACTGGAACTCATCGGCCCCGGCCCCGGCGAGGACGTCCCCGCCGACCCGCTCGCCGAACTGTTCGCCGAGGGCCCCAGCGAACCGCCCTCCGACCCGGTGCTGCGGCGCCTGTTCCCGGACGCCTACAGCGACCCCGAGCAGCCGGCGCAGGACGAGGAGCAGCAGGCGCACTCCGCCGAGTTCCGCCGCTACACCGAGAACGACCTGCGGGCCGGCAAGCGCGAGAACGCCCTCGCGGTGATCCGCTCGCTGGACGAGCTGGCCTCCGGCGGGGGCGGCGGGGCGGTCCTGGAACTGACGCCGGAGCAGTCCCAGCAGTGGCTCGGCGCCCTCAACGACCTGCGCCTGGCGATCGGCTCCCGACTGGAGATCGTCGACGAGGACGACACCGACCTGCTCTACCGGCTCCCCGACGAGGACCCGCGCAAGCCGATGGTGATGGCGTACCTCTGGCTGGGCGGGCTGCAGGAGACATTGGTCTCCACCCTTATGCCGTGATTTCTCCCGCCTTGTGAAGGCGGCGTGTTCGCTCAGCGGACGCTCAAATCCGGATAACGATCCTGTCACCGCGGCTGCCGCTTATGCATGCCTAGGTAACCGATTGTCCACTTCTTCCTGTGCCGTGCGTCACATGTCGTACGGGCGATCAGTGTTGCGGCCGTGATAAATCTTCACGACCGCCCGGCGAACACCACCCTTATGTCCGCCGGGTGCGCCACCGAGCCGGCGACCGTCGGCCAGGCACGAGGGGCCTTGGGAGGGCCGCTCAGCTCCATCAATCCGGGGGGATCGAAACCCGATCCGAGGCCGACGAGAGGCCCGGGTCGGCATGGAGAAAGGCGCACTACACATGGCCTCTGAGAAGGTCACCGACGCTCCTGAAGAGGGGTACGAGCGCGGACTCGGCAGCCGTCAGGTCCAGATGATCGCGATCGGCGGCGCGATCGGCGTCGGGCTCTTCCTGGGTGCCGGGGCGAACATCGCCAAGGCCGGCCCCAGCCTCATCCTGATGTACGCCCTCGCCGGCGTGATCATCTTCTTCATCATGCGGGCGCTCGGCGAGCTCCTGCTCTACCGCCCGGTCTCGGGCTCCTTCGCGGAGTACTCCCGCGAATTCCTCGGCCCGTTCTTCGGTTACTTCACCGGCTGGACGTACTGGCTGATGTGGGTCGTCACGGGCATGGCGGAGCTGACCGCCGCCGCGATCTACGTCAACTACTGGTTCCCGTCGATCCCGCAGTGGGTGACGGCCCTGGTCTTCCTGGTGATCCTGTTCGGGGTCAACCTGATCTCCGTGAAGCTCTTCGGCGAGCTGGAGTTCTGGTTCTCGATGGTCAAGGTCACCGCCATCATCGGCATGATCGTCATCGGCCTGGGCGTGCTCACCTTCGGCTTCAGCAACGCCGGTGACACCGCCGCCGTCTCCAACCTGTGGGCCTTCGACGGCTTCTTTCCCAAGGGCATCGGCTCGTCCCTGATGACCCTCCAGGGCGTCATGTTCGCCTACCTCGCCGTCGAGCTGGTCGGTGTCACGGCCGGCGAGTCCGAGAACCCGGAGAAGACCCTCCCCAAGGCGATCAACACCCTGCCCTGGCGTATCGCCCTGTTCTACGTCGGTGCCCTCACCGTCATCCTGTGCGTGGTCAAGTGGACCGAGTTCGCCGGGGGCGCCAGCCCGTTCGTGAAGGCGTTCGCGGTGATCGGCATCCCGGCCGGCGCGGCCATCGTCAACTTCGTGGTGCTGACCGCGGCCCTGTCCTCCTGCAACTCCGGCATGTACTCCACGGGCCGCATGCTGCGCAACCTCGCCGAGAGCGGCGAGGCCCCCAAGGTCTTCACGCGCCTGTCGGCCACCAAGACCCCGGCCCTCGGCATCTTCGTCTCGGTCCTCTTCATGGGCATCGGCGTGGTCCTGAACTACATCGTCCCGGAGAAGGCCTTCGGCTACGTCACCTCCGTCGCCACCGGCGCCGGCATCTGGACCTGGCTGATGATCCTGATCAGCCACGTCCTGTACCGCCGCGCGGTCGTGGCCGGGCGCCTGCCCGCCTCCTCCTTCCCGGCGCCGGGCGGCTCGGTGTGCTCGTACATCGCCATCGCGTTCCTGCTCTTCGTCACCGTCCTCATCGGGATCGACAAGGACGCCAGGATCAGCCTGTACGTGATGGCCGGCTGGTCGGCCGCCCTGGCCATCGGCTGGGCGATCCTCAAGGCCCGCAACCCGCAGGTCCCCGACCACCGCACGCCGGAGTTCGAGAAGGTCGGCTGACCACCGCTGAGACTGACCAACGCGC
>NZ_BJND01000069.1 GCF_006539505.1 Streptomyces spinoverrucosus | reverse complement strand
TTGGCATGACACATCGCGTGTCATGCCAACCCGCCTCTCACTGCGCTCGGCCTATGTGACTGGCTGCGCTTCCTGCTGCTTGGCCGCCGCGTCGATCGCGGCCAGTGACTTCCGGACCTGGTTACGGTCCGTGGTGTACCAGAAGTCGGGCAGTGACGCCTTCAGATAGCTCCCGTAGCGAGCCGTGGCCAGCCGCTGGTCGAGTACGGCGACCACACCGCGGTCCCCCGAGGCCCGTACGAGGCGACCGGCGCCCTGTGCCATCAGCAGGGCCGCGTGGGTGGCGGCGACCGCCATGAAGCCATTGCCACCCGCATCCTCCACCGCCTTCTGGCGGGCACTCATCAGAGGGTCATCGGGCCGTGGGAACGGGATCTTGTCCATGACCACCAGCTGACAGCTCGGGCCGGGCACATCCACGCCCTGCCAAAGCGACAGCGTGCCGAAGAGACACGTCTTCGGGTCGGCCGCGAAGTTCTTGATCAGTTCGCCCAGGGTCTCCTCGCCCTGCAGGAGGATCGGAAACTCCGGGATACGGGTGCGCAGCTCCTCCGCGGCCAGTTGGGCGGCCCGCATGGAGGAGAACAGGCCGAGGGTGCGCCCGCCCGCCGCCTGGATCAGCTCCGTCAGCTCGTCGAGCATGTCCGCGCGATCGCCGTCCCGCGCGGGGCGGGACAGGTGCTTGGCGACGTAGAGAATGCCCTGCTTCGGGTAGTCGAAGGGCGAGCCGACGTCGACGCCCTTCCACGTGGGGAAGTCGTCGCCTTCGGTGCCCTCGGGGGCCAGCCCCAGGGAGGCGCCGACGCCGTTGAAGTCGCCGCCCAGCTTCAACGTCGCGGAGGTGAGGATCACGGAGCGGTCCGCGAAGAGCTTCTCGCGCAGCAGACCGGAGACCGACATGGGGGCGACGCGCAGAGAGGCGCCGAAGCGGTCGTGGCGCTCGTACCAGACGACGTCCCACTCCGAGCCGTGCGTGATGCGCTCCGCCACGTCGTGCACGGTCTCCACGGAGGCCAGCGCCTGCTTGCGAACCGCGTCCTCGTCCTGGACGGACTTGTCGCGGGTCGCGCCGATCGCGGAGATGACCGTGCGGCAGGCGTCGCGCAGGGCCGTCAGCGCATAGCCAAGATCCTCAGGGATCTCTTCGAGCCGGCCGGGCAGGGCCAGCTCCATCAGCCGCTCGAAGCCCTCGGCGGCGGTCTGGAGCTGGTCGGCGGCCTTCTCGTTGACGAGTTTGGCGGCGCGGCGTACGGCACGGTTGACCTGGCCCGGGGTCAGCTCGCCGGTGGCAACACCGGTGACCCGGGAGACCAGCTCGTGAGCCTCGTCCACGATCAGCACCTCGTGCTGCGGAAGGACCGGGGCGCCCTCGATGGCGTCGATGGCGAGCAGGGCGTGGTTGGTGACGACGACCTCGGCGAGCTTCGCACGCTCCCGGGCCATCTCGGCGAAGCACTCGGCGCCGTACGCACACTTCGAGGCGCCCAGGCACTCCCGCGACGAGACCGACACCTGAGACCACGCGCGGTCGGAGACACCTGGGGTGAGGTCGTCCCGGTCGCCGGTCTCGGTCTCGTCCGACCAGTCCCGCAGCCGCAGCAGGTCCTGGCCCAGCCTGCTGGTGGGTGCGGCCGCCTCGAACTGGTCGAAGAGGCCCTCCTCCTCGTCCTGCGGGACACCCTCGTGGAGGCGGTGCAGACACAGGTAGTTAGACCGGCCCTTCAGCATGGCGAACTCCGGGCGGCGGCGCAGCAGCGGGTGCAGCGCCTCTACCGTGCGCGGCAGGTCCCGCTCCACCAGCTGGCGCTGCAGCGCCAGGGTGGCGGTCGCTACGACGACACGCTCGCCGTGCGCGAGTGCAGGCACGAGGTAGCCCAGCGACTTGCCGGTGCCGGTGCCGGCCTGGACCAGCAGATGGGAGCCGTCGTCGATCGCCTCCGCGACGGCTTCGGCCATGGTCACCTGGCCGGGGCGCTCCGTACCGCCGACGGCTGTGACGGCGGCATGCAGGAGTTCGGGGAGTGAGGGCTTCGTCATAGCTCGACCACCCTACGGCCCGACACTGACAAACGGGTGACCACGCCGGGAGCCGGGGTGGGATCAAGAACAGGGTTTGTGGGGTCACGGGTGGCGGCGGAGTGTGCTTTTGCTCGGTTGGGTGCGGCATGGGATCGGTGGGGATCGGGCTTGGGCGGGACGGGACGGTTGTGGATCGGCTTGGGCGGGGCGGGAGGGTTGTGATCGGTTGGGCAGGGCGGGACGGGCGTGGATCAGCTTGTTCCGGGGTTGAACGGTTGTTGATCGACTTGTGCGGGGTCGGGCGGTCGAGATCGGTTGGCCGCATTGCCGCGTGCGCTGGAACGAACTCGATGAATCCGAGTGGGAACTGGATCGCCGTCGGCTGCGTTCCAAGAGTGATGACGCTGTGACACAGCGCTACATCAGATGACGTAGGGACCGGTCTCGCATCATGAGGGCGGCCCGTTTGGCAGGCAGGTCGACCTCGGCGGCGAACCGGAAACCGGCGTTGAGGAATGCGGCCACGGAGGGGGTGTTGCGAATGTCGGGTTCCGCTACGACGCGTGCGCAGGCGGGCCGTCTGTCGAGGACAAAGTTCGCGACGGATCTGAGCAGGGTGCTGCCGAGTCCCTGGCCGCGTTTGGCGATATCGCCGATGAGGATATGGATGCCGGTGTCGTGAGGCCGGGCGGGATAGTAGCGGGCCAGTGAGTCGAGGTCGGCCCGGTAGATCTCCCAGTAGCTCATCGGCGTGCCGTCCAGCACGCCGAGACAGGGGACGCTGCGTCCGTCGCCGGCCAGCTGCGCCTTGAGGTGCTGCTCGGTCACGTCCTGGGATCCGTCGAGCTGCCAGAACGCTGCCACGGCGGGGTCGTTCATCCAACGGCCGATGAGCGGCAGGTCCCGCTCGACGTGTACGGGGACGAGCTGGAAAACGCCCGCGGGTGTGTCGGTCGGGCCCCAGTCGCCGACGTGGTCGAGCAGGTCGTCGGGCACGGGCCTCACGGCTGTCAGCCGTGAGGCCGCGGCACGCGATGGGCTGTCCGCTTCGGGCTCCTCCCCGGCGAGGAACGCGATGAGCTCACTGGGCAGACGCAGGTCCAGGGTGTCCTCGGCGTCGGTGTCCTCGGGCGTGGCCTTGTTCTCGCCCGGGCCGGGACTTCTGTCCGTGACGGGTGCGGTACCGGCATCGGCGCTCGCGTCGGTCGGAGGCACTTGGGGCTCCTCTCAGAAGGCGGTGTCGGGGCGTCTTCCTAGTGAGTGAAGGGACTGATGGGTGAAGGGACTTGGCGGCTGGTAGGGACTGCGGGTGAAGGGACTGCGGTTTTGATGGGACTGCGGGTGATGGGACTTGGCGTTGATCAGGTGCGGAGGGGGTTGGCGATGGTGACGTAGACGGACTGGGTGTCCACCGGGCCGACGAGTTCGTCGAGGCCGTGCAGCCGGGTCAGCAGGTTGGCCTTGCAGCGCAGGACGGGTGAGTCGAGGAGGCAGGAGGGCAGCGACGTGCGCAGTCGAGCGGGGCCGGAGGCAGCGCTTTCGAGGAAGCGGCGGAAGGCGGCGAGCAGGAGCCGTTCGTCGGCCAGATGCTGCGACCCGAATGCACCGATGAGGCCGAGCACGTTGTTGATCGCCAAGTAGTAGGCGAAACGCTCGTCGGTGACCTCGTCGGAGACGAAGGTGTCGCTGCGCTCGCCGATGCCTGGCAGCCGGGCGGTGAGCTCTGCGCGGCGGGACTCGCGGAAGTAGTAGCCCTGGTTGTCGCGGTAACGGCCGCCGGTCGGCCAGCCATCGCGGTCCAACAGGACCAGCGTGTTCTGCTGGTGGGCCTCCAGGGCGATCCCGGCTTCGCCGTCCAGCCACAGCACGGGACGGACGACCTGTTCGAGGTAGCGCAGGAACCACTCGGCCGCGACGGCTCCGCGCGGACGGCCGGTCCGGCCGGCGAGCCGAGTGACGACGTCGGCCAACCGGGACCGTTGCGACGGCCGCTCGGGCTGCGGGCGGCCGGTGGAAGTGCCCGGCTGGGCGTGGGGGCGGGGTGCCGTTAGCCCGGCGACGCAGGACACATCGTCCGTGGGTGCGAACGGGTTGTGCCGGATCATCACGTCGAGCCCGGGTACGGGGCTGCCGTCCGGTCCGTCGACGGCGAGCCAGGCCGGGTCGCGAACGATGTCGAAGCCGGGGTGGGCGGCCCGCCACTGCTGGGCGAGCCCAGTGCGCAGCAGGCGGTGGACCTCGACACCACGGTGCAGTTCCTTGCGGAGGTTCTCACGGCGGGAGTTGGTGATGTGCAGGCCCAGCGACAGCTTGAGCATGGCTGGGGCGTGGGACTGGTAGACGGTTCGGACGGAGGAGGTGGGGTGCCAGGCGGGGCCGTGTGCCCCTAGGTCCCGGAGCAGTCCGGCGTCGAGCAGGGCGGCGACATCGCTGCGGTGCCGGAGTTCGCGCACATGCCAGGGGTGCAGGGGTAGCGCGGTGTAGCCATCGGGCAGGGGCAGGTCGGCTCCGGCCAGGTGTGCGGTGAGCCGGGCCGCGGGGACGGTGCGGCCACGCTCGGTCCAGGACGAGTCGGTGGCGAGGACAGAAGGAGCGACAGCCATCCAGTGCAGGGGGAAGGAGCCGCGCAGTTCGGGTGAGTAGAGGCGTGCTTCGGCTTCGGTGAGGCCGTCGCGGCTCTTCGGGGTGGGGTGCAGTGGATGTCCGAGCAGGAGTGCCTGCTCGGCTGCCAGGAAGAGGTCGGGTTCGTCCGCGGGGCGCTGTCTGCGGTCGCTGATGAAGGTGGCGACGCGGCGAAAGGAGTCGGCGACACGCGCGACGAGGTCGGCGCCTTCGCTCCGTCCGCGCATCGTCCCTCTCCCGAACGTCTCTCGGGCGAGCAGTGCGGCGAGGGTGACCGCGTCGAGGGGCTGGGACGGTTCCGGGGCGTCGGCCACATGCGGCAGGCCGAAGCGGTGGCAGCCCGTGCGGGACCAGTAGTGCACGGGGGCGAGCAGAGCTGTGCCGCTTGCGGGGAGCGGAATGCGGAGGGTGCCGTGGTCAGGGGCGGGGAGGCGGGTCTCGCGCACCCAGCAGCGCAGCAGGTTCTCCACGGCCGCCGCCTGGGCCGCCGTGTGGGCGTCGGGGTGGTCCAGGAGGTCGGTGGCGGTGCCGTACAGCCGCTCCGCCTGCTGCCGACCGCCCTGTTGTCCGGGGACGGTTGTGGTCGTCGCTGCCGGCGTGGTGTGGGACCCGCAGCGACGTTGTGCGGGGGTGCGGAAACGGCGGTCAGGTGTGGGGGTGGTGGTCAAGGCGCTTCCTCGTGGGGTCGATCTGGCTCTGGGGGACGAGCCCGGTGGTGCTCACGTGCGGGACGAGCCGGGTGGTGCTCTCGTGCGGGACAGGCTGGGGGTGCTTGCGAACAGGGCTGAGCGAGGCGCGGGGCGTGGTGGGGCTGGGTAAGTGGGGCGTTCTGACTGAGGGGTGATGGGAGTGGTTCAGCAGGTGGGGCGTCGGTTTGACAGGTGGCGCCGACCCAGTTGTGGCAGTGGCATGGGCGGTCGCCGTCATCGGGGTGGGCGCGGGCCGCCTCGGTGAGGGCGTCGGCCAGGCGGTCGACTGCTGCGGAGGCCTGCTCGTTGCTGATGGTGAGGGGTGGGAGCAGTCGTACGACACTCGGGTGCCGGCGGGCGTGTCCGATGAGCAGGCCCCGTTGGAGGCACTCCCGTTTAACGGCAGCGGCGAGTTCAAGAGCGGCGCGGAGTTGAGACAGCATGCGGGAGCCGATCGTCGCTACTCGTTCGGCCAGGCGGTGTTGGCGGACGTGGGCGAGGGTTGCCGTGTCTGCGGCGAGGGCGAGTTGGTTGCCGCGGAATGGGCCCGCCGGGGCGATGGGGTGGCCGAGTGCGAGGGCGTCGCGGTGGATCACCGCGGCCAGTGGGAGACTGCCGCCGATGGCCTCGGAGAGTGCCCAGAAGCCACTGGTCCTGCCGACCCCTGTCTGCCTCTCGTCGACGATGAGGGGGATGGAGCGGGCGGCTGTGATCTGCCTCGTCGCACGCGTCCATGCGTCGGGCGCGGGGTTCACCCCGCACTCGCCATGGATGGGTTCGAGGAGCATTCCGGCGGGGCTGGTGGCTTCGGACGAGGACGAGAGGGTGGCCTCGGTCCAGCGGGCGGCCAGATCGGCGGCGTCTGGGCCGGTGATGCCGAAGGGGCAGCGGTGGTCCTGTGGGGAGGGTGGACCGGCGTCCGGTGGCCGGCCGGTCTCGCCGGCAGTCCGCGACACGTCGGGCGGCATCCCGTGGTCGGCGCCGGTGAGGGCGACGATGTCGGCGCGGCCGGTCGCGGCGCGTACGCGGGAGGCGGCGGTCTCGAATGCTTCCGTTGCCGACGGGCCGCAGAACCGCACATGTGCGTCCTCGGCGAGTCCGGGTGGCAGGGTGCGCTTCAGTTCCGTGACGAAGTCGTCCTCGACGGGGGTGGCCAGGTCGGGGAGGTTGAGTGGGGCGCCCGAGAGGCAGCGGTAGCGGCGCCCATACGCGCCCTCGATGGTGAGATCGCGGGCGCGGACCGGCACGATCGGCAGGCTGCGCGGGTAGGTCCGCGGCGCCGACTCGGGCGCCGACTGGCGGCGCGGGATCCCCTCGGTCACTGCCACGGCTCCCAGTCCTCCCGCTCCGGGGCGGCCTCCCGCCGGTGTGAGGCGACGAGTTGGTCTCGCGCTCTTCGCATCCGGCCGTCGATCGCCCGCTTCCGCTTCCCGCGCCCTCACTCGCCGACTGGCCGAGTGGCCGAGTGGCAAGCGTCCGGCCGCCGTGCACCTGCCCGGCGCCCACGGCAGCGCGGCCCGGTGCGTCACGACTTGGCGGTCGGGTCACCGGTCCGCGACGGGCTCGCACACCCGCGAGCCCACTCAAGGGCCCGCGCCGCGTCGCGCCTCTGCACAGCCACTCCCGACAGCACACCTCCCGAGGCAACGCAGGCAGCACGGGCACACGCACCAGCCCCGCTCCCTACCACCACCGCTACCAACCGTGGTCCAGCCACCGGGTTACGGGTTGCTCCAAGATCCTTGCCATGACGGAACCGTTGCCGGTCCAACACATGCGTCAGCAGGCCATGAAGGTGTAGCTCTGTGTGGATACCGAGTGGCCGGGTTGGCTGCTGCGCCCCACCGCGATGACCCTCCGAGTGCGCGGTGACGTCGACGTCCTCGTCGCGTCGGGCAGGTGTTCAAATACGGGCTCACATCTCCTTCGAAGCGGTGTGGAGCGCCGACTCTCCGCTCGGCGCGGAACCGCTCCGCCTTGCCGACAGCCTGGCCTCGTGCTGCGGGCGGCGGGAGCCGCCCAGCACCATCCCTCGCTGGGCCCCCTTTGCACGCCACCCCCTGGCGAAGCTGCTCCCAAGCGGTTCCGACCGGCCGAACCCCTACAACTTCGTGGCCGGAGGCGACGTGCCCGACCCGATCCCGTGCGTTCAGCCGCCGCCCGTACGCACCATCCCCTGGTGGCGGCGCAGCCCGCTGCGCCGTCCGAGCGATCTGCCGCCCATGCCGCCGGAGGAGATCCGCAACCGCGCCGTCAGCTCCGGCGCTCTCGCCGCAATTACGGTGCTCGCCGCTGGCGCACTCGCCTACCGCCTCACCCCACGCGTCCTGGACCAGCGCCGCACGCGCACATGGGAGGCAGGCTGCACGCGCGGGTGCCCTGTTGCCAGACCGGTGCCCGATGCCCAAACGGCCTTGCTGTGGTGGCACGGGGCATGAGTCGCGGAGGCAGAGGTGCCGGGCACCGATGGACGCAAGCGCCTTGCCCATGGCGTCGTCACATCACCGCGCCCACCCGGAAGACGATGCCGCTCACGCCTCGCCGCGTACCTTCATCACCATCTTGTTGAGCGCCCACAGCCCGATTCCGATGGCCAGGAGTACGCCCGCCCGGATGTAGACGTCCGCGGGCCGGTCGGACAGCGGGCTGGCCAGGATCAGGGCGGTGATCGCGCCCAGCACCGGCAGGGCCGTCGGTGTACGGAAGTGCTGGTGTTCGACGCGGTCGCGGCGCAGGACGAGGACGGCGATGTTGACGACGGCGAAGACGCACAGGAGCAGGAAGGCCGTGGTGTCGCCGAGACCCGCGATCTCCCCGGTGGAGACCAGGCCGATGGCGAGGAGCGAGACGAAGACGATCCCGACGACCGGGGTGCGGCGCCGGGGGAGCACACGGCCCAGGGCGCGCGGCAGGATGCGTTCGTTCGCCATGCCGTAGCAGAGGCGGGACGCCATCATGATGTTGATCAGTGCCGAGTTGGTGACAGCGAACAGGGCGATCAGCGCGAACAGCTTGGGCGGGAAGTCGAGCCCGCCGGCCTTGACGACCTCCAGCAGCGGGCCGCTGGAGCCCTCCAGCACGCGGTAGTCGACGAGCAGCGAGGAGACCAGGGCGACCAGGACGTAGATGGTGCCGGTGACGGCGACGCCGGTGAAGATGGCGCGCGGGAACGTACGCGCCGGATCCTTGGTCTCCTCGGCCATGTTGACGGAGTCCTCGAAGCCCACGAAGGCGAAGAAGCCGAGGGCTGTCGCTCCCAGCACGCTGGTGATCAGCGCGTAACCGGTGCCCTCTGCCTGGAACTCGCCGAGTCGGGAGGGTTCACCCTCACCACTCAGGACAGCCCAGGCGCCGATCGTGAGGATGACGAGCAGGCCGGTCAGTTCGACCATGGTGAGGACCACGTTGGTCTTCACGGACTCCGACACGCCCCGCAGATTCAGGGCCGCCAGGGCGAGGATGAACAGGATCGCGATGAGGGTGGGCGGGAAGAAGTCCGTGAACTCGGCGAAGTAGTCGCCGCTGAAGGCGCGGGCCGCCGCGCTCGCCGAGGACAGGCCCGAGCACATCACCATGAAGGCAATGATGAAGGTGAGGAACGGGACCTGGAACGCCTTCTGGGTGTAGAGCGCGGCGCCGGCCGCCTTCGGATACTTGCCGACCAGCTCGACGTACGAGGCGGCTGTCAGGATGGCCACGACGAACCCGATGACGAACGGCAGCCACAGGGCCCCGCCCACCTTGCCGGCGACCTGACCGGTGGTGGCATAGATCCCGGTACCGAGGATGTCGCCGATCACGAACAGGACCAGCAGTCGGGGACCGATGGCCCGCCGCAACGGGGTCTCGTCCCCATCCCCCGCCGAAGCGGCGGCATCCGTTGCGGTTGTGGACACGAGGCTCCCCCTGAGAGGTTCCGCACTGAACAACGTCTTGCCTGCCCGGCAGGCCAGGGAGTGATGCATCGGCGTACTGCAATCGGAGACACGGACTCGCCCCAGGCCCCAGCTCCCCATACCCGCAGGCTCTTGCAGTCCACCGGAGTCACCCGCGCGAGGTGGTCTCCCTGACCCAGGGAAGCGCGAACCGCTCCAACAACGTCAAAGCGAAGTAGAGCAGAATGCTCATCATCCCGATCAGGATGATCGCCGCCCAGGCAGTGGCGGTGTCGCCGACCCCACCGGCCTGCACGATCAGATGGCCCAGCCCGGCCTCCCCGGCCTGGAACTCACCGATGACCGCGCCGATCGCGGCCAGCGGCATGGCCACCTTCAGGCCGACGAAGATCTGCGGCAGCGCGGCGGGCAGCCGGATCTTCCGGAACGCCTGCCAGCGCGAGGCGTCCAGCGAGCGCGCCAACTCGGCCAGGTCCGCCGGGGTCGACGTGAGGCCGGTCGCGGTGGACAGCACGATCGGGAAGAAACAGAGCAGGAAGACCATGATCAGGACCGGCTTCTGCCCCCAGCCGAAAGCACCCACCAGCAGCGGCCCAAGCGCAATCTTCGGAACCGCGTTGACGGCCACCAGCAGCGGCGTGAACATGCGCTCCAGTACCCGCGAGCCGGCCAGTGACAGTCCGATCAGAACTCCGCAGGTGCTGGAGAGAACGAAGCCCACAACCGTCTCCACCGTGGTGTCGGCGGTGTGTTCCAGGAACTGGGCCGGGGCTGCGGTGAATGCCGAGAGCACGGCACCGGGGGGAGGCAGCACCACCGGGTGGATCACCTCCAGCACCGACGTGAGAAGCCACCACACGCCGAGCGCGACCAGCAGCCCGGCCAAGGGAAGCAGTACGGCGCCCATGCTCGTCCTGCGCTGGAATCCGACTCGCGGCACGGGCATCGGCTCCGGGGCCGCCGCCGGGGCCTGCTGCGGCTGCGAGAGTTCGGTCATCCCATCCTCCTCGAGCCGCCCAGCTCGTCCCTTTGCTCGCCCCTTTGCCCGGCCACTCAGGCTTTCGGTACGAGGTCGAAGTCGATGATCTCTTCCGGGGTCATTCCTTGCGGCAGCGCATCCGCGCTCTGCAGGATCGCGATGCTCTTCGCGACCCGTCCGGAGTCCAGCGTCCCGATCGCCGTGCCGGAACCGCCTGGCCTGACGTACGCGGCCATCAACTCCAACTCGGCAGCCGCAGCCGCCGGATTCGTGGCGTCCACGTTCCGCTTCAGGATCTCGGCGGCCTCCTTCGAGTTGGCCAGGCTGTACTCCAAGCCCTTGAGCAGCGCGGTGCTGAACCGCTTCACCATCTCCGGCTCCTGCTCGGCGAGCTTCTTGGACGTGATCAGCACGTTTCCGTAGAGATCGGGGATCACGTCGCTGTACGGGAGCAGGACGGCCTTCTTCTTGGTCACCGCCTCGATGGTCGGCTTCCCCACCACGAACTGGCCGATGCCGTCCACCGAGCCGGTGGCGAGCGTGCCCATGAGGGTCTGTGCGTCGCCGTTGACCCAGGTCACCTTGCCCGCGTCCACTCCGGCCAGTCGGGCGTACGTCGGGAAGAGGTTGCGCACGACAGAGCCGGGCGTGTCGGCAAGTCGTTTGCCCTCGAGGTCCTTCGGTACGGCGATGCCGTTGCCCTCGGTGGTGGCGATCGCGGCCATGGTGCGCTGCTGGATGGCGGCCACCGCGACGAAGTCCTTGGCCTGGCCGCTGCCCATGTGCAGCAGACCGCCCGTCAGGTCGATCGGGCCGAACTGCGCCTGGCCACTCACGACGGCCGGAATCACGCCGCCGGTGCCCTGTCCCGGCTTGATCTCCACGTCGAAGCCTGCCTCTTCGAAGAACCCCTTGTCCTTCGCGACCCAGGCGTACGCATCCCGGCCGAAGTTGCCGAACGAGGTCAGGTAGGTCACCTTCTCCAGTGGCTCGGCGTCCGTACCGGCGCCGTCGTCGGAGTCCGACTCGCCGCACCCCGACACCAGTGCCAGCACCGTGGCCAGGGCCACCGCAGCGACCGTTCGGGCGAAGCTGTTCATGCGCACAGTGAGGTCCTTTCCGACCGTCGGAGGCATGACACTTCGTGCGGGCAACAGCGTACGAGAGACTGGCAGTTGTGAGACCGGGCGTGCGGAATTCGCCGACAGTGCGACAGGTACCGCCGAGCGGTCTGTCCCGGGTAGCCTGACCGCGCGTCATGGACCGGCCAGCATCGCGATCGCCAGTTGATGGGGAGACCGCCGGATGATCAGACTCACCGGCGTGTCCCGGAGCTTCACCAGCCGGTCCGGTTCGACGGTGGCGCTCCAGAGCGTTGGCCTTCACATCGCCGAGGGTGAGTTCGTGGCCGTGGTGGGCCGGTCCGGGTGCGGCAAGTCCACACTGCTGCGGCTGATCGCCGGGCTGCTGCCGGTCACCGAGGGCGAGATCAGCATCGGCGGCGAGCGAGTCACCGGAGCCCGTCGGGATGTCGCCATGCTGTTCCAGCGGCCGGCCCTGCTGCCCTGGCGGTCCGTCCTCGACAACGTC
The DNA here is from genome assembly GCF_006539505.1 of Streptomyces spinoverrucosus. Classification (GTDB taxonomy): domain Bacteria; phylum Actinomycetota; class Actinomycetes; order Streptomycetales; family Streptomycetaceae; genus Streptomyces; species Streptomyces spinoverrucosus. The sequence goes on along the minus strand of NZ_BJND01000069.1, from coordinate 35,964 downwards.
CTGCTGCCCGTGGAGATCTTCGGCTGGAACAAGACCGAGCACCGCGACCGGGCGTACCGGCTGCTGGAGACGGCCGGACTGAGCGGCTTCGAGAAGCACCGGCCGCACGAGCTCTCCGGCGGTATGCAGCAGCGTGTCTCACTGTGCCGGTCGCTGATGGGTGAGCCCCGGGTGCTGCTCATGGACGAGCCGTTCTCCGCACTCGACGCGCTGACCCGCGCGGAACTCGCGGTGGAGCTGCAACGCGTCCACATCGAGAACTCCGCCACCGTCGTCTTTGTCACCCACTCGATAGACGAGGCCGTGCTGCTCGCCGACCGGGTGGTGGTGCTCACCCCGCGCCCGGGCCGGATCCGCAAGATCGTCGACATCGGCATCCCCCGGCCGAGGACGCTGGGCCGTACCGCGTATCTCGACGAAGTGGCCCGGTGCAGCGCCGATCTGCACGAGCTGCTGATGGAGCAGGACATGTCCACGTCGGCCGAAACGGAGGGGCGATGACCCTGCGGATCTGCGTCTTCACCGAGCCGCACCGCGGTGCCGACTACGAAGATCAGCTGCGCTTCGTCCGACTCGTCGAGGCCGGCGGGTTCGAGGGCTTCTTCCGGGCCGACCACTACCAGGCCATGGGCGCCGATCCCGGGCTGCCCGGCCCCACCGACGCGTGGCTGACCCTGGGCGCGCTCGCCCGGGAGACCTCCCGGATCCGGCTGGGCACCCTGGTCACCTCGGCCACCTTCCGGCTGCCGGGACCGCTGGCCGTGATGGTGGCGCAGGTCGACCGGATGAGCGGCGGGCGGGTCGAACTCGGCCTCGGCGCGGGGTGGTACGAACGGGAGCACACCTCGTACGGCATCCCGTTCCCGGCCGCCCCGGAGCGCTTCGACCGGCTGGAGGAGCAGCTGGCCGTGATCACCGGACTGTGGCGGACACCGGTCGGCGAGAGCTTCAGCTACCGCGGCGACCACTACCAGCTGGTCGACGCGCCCGCACTGCCGAAGCCCGTGCAGGTGCCGGGCCCGCCGATCATCGTCGGGGGCCGCGGACCGAAGCGCACCCCGGAGCTGGCCGCCCGGTATGCCGACGAGTTCAACATGCCCTTCAAGTCGGTGGCCGAGACGGCCCAGGCGTACCGCCGGGTTGCCGAGGCCTGCGACCGGACCGGCCGGTCCGACGCCGGTCGCCCACCGCTGGTGCTCTCGGCGGGTGTGGTGGTCGCGATCGGCCGTACCGACGTGGAGGCGCAGCGGCGGGCCGCCCCGCTGCACGTCAAGAGCGCGCTGCCACCGGAGGATTCAGTGGTGGGATCCCCCGCCCAGCTCGTGGAGCGGCTCGGCGAGTTCTCCGCGATCGGCGCACGCCGGATCCATCTGCGACTGATCGACTTCACTGACCTCGACCACCTGGAACTCATCGCCAGTGAGGTGCTCCCGCAGCTGGACCATGTGCATCACAGTCCCCGACACGATCGGACGTGAGGCGACGTCAACTCGGGAAAGGGCTGGAGGGTTGCCAGGTCAGACAGCCCGTAGCGAAACCGTTGCCGTTCCATGGGAAGTCCCCCACAGCGACCGCATAGTGTGGCAGGCGCTGAGTCCGTTATCACCAGGGGGAGTAACACCATGCGATCCATACGGCCGTCGTTCACCGCTCGCCGGGAGAGGGGCGCGCGTCGCAGAACCTCCCCTGTGCTGGCCACCGTTGCGCTGGCTTCCGCGCTGGCTCTCACCGCCACCGCGTGTGAGTCGGGTGACCCCGCGGCGGACGCCCAGGCGTCGGCCTCGGCGGCCGCTGAGGGCGACGGAAAGATCCAGATCCCGGACGACATCAAGGACCGGCTGAAGGAACACGGGATCGACCTGGACCAGTGGCGGGACGGCGCCTGGAAGAACTGGGACAAGGACGACTGGCTGCGCGAGGCCGAGGACTTCATCAACCCGATCATCGAGGACCTGTGGGACCCGGACCGGATGCGGGAGGCACAGGAGCCGGAGCAGGCCGTCGACGAGGGCGACCTCTCCGGAGACCAGGGGGTGACCGACCCGACGCCGGAGCCGGTGGAGGCGGAAGCCGTGCCCGCGTCGTACCACACCAACGCGCCAGAGGCGGGGAAGCTGCTCTTCGACTCGCCCGAAGGCACGATGGTCTGCTCGGCGACGGTCGTGGAGGACCCGGCCAACCCGGGCAAGTCGAACCTGGTGTGGACGGCTGGGCACTGTGTGCACGCCGGCAAGAGCGGCGGCTGGTACCGCAACATCGCGTTCGTGCCGTCGTACAACGATGCCGCCATGTCGGCCGCGGAGCTACAGAGCGCCACCAAGGAGCAGATCGCTCCGTACGGTGTCTGGTGGGCCGACTGGGTGCAGACCTCCGACCAGTGGATCGAGCAGGGCGGTCCGACGGGCGGGGACGGAGCGGCGTACGACTTCGCCGTGCTCCATGTGACGCCGGAGGAAGGCAGCGGGGGCAAGTCCCTGGAGGAGACGGTGGGTTCGGCGCTGCCCGTGGACTTCGCGGCTCCGGCCGTGCCGGAGATGGAGGGCCTGACGGCGACGGGCTACCCGGCGGGGGCGCCGTACGACGGTCAGACGCTGTACCAGTGCGAGGACAAGCCGGGGCGCCTGTCGATCAACGCGTCGGACCCGACGATGTACCGGATCGGCTGCACGATGACCGGCGGTTCGTCCGGCGGTGGCTGGGTCGCGACGGGCTCGGACGGGCAGCCGGCGCTGGTGTCCAACACCTCGATCGGTCCGGTCACTTCGGGCTGGCTGGCGGGGCCGCGGCTGGGTGACGAGGCCAAGGGCGTGTTCCAGGCGGTGAGCGGCAAGTTCGCGGGCCAGTGACGGTGCCGTAGGAACGTCGGTCAGTGACGCGCCAATGATGAAGGCCCGCCCCTCACACCAGGGGCGGGCCTCTCTCTACGGCTTCACGGCAGGCTTACGACGGCTCAGGCCGCCGGCGTCGGAGTGTACGGCGCGAGTTCGGCCGCCAGCTCCTCGTGCACCCGCACCTTGAGCAGGGTGCCCTCCGGGGTGTGCTCCTCGGAGATCACCTCGCCCTCGTCATGGGCGCGGGCGACCAGCTTGCCGTGGGTGTACGGCAGGAGCACCTCGATCTCGACGGACGGGCGGGGCAGCTCGTTGTCGATGAGCGCGATCAGCTCGTCGATGCCCCGGCCGGTACGGGCCGAGACGGCGATGGAGCGCTTCTCGATCCGCAGCAGCCGCTGGAGCGTCAGCGGGTCGGCCGCGTCCGCCTTGTTGATCACGACGATCTCCGGTACGTCGGTGGCACCGACGTCCCTGATCACCTCGCGCACGGCGGCCAGCTGCTCCTCCGGGTTCGGGTGCGAACCGTCCACCACGTGCAGGATCAGGTCGGACTCGCCGACCTCCTCCATCGTGGAGCGGAATGCCTCGACCAGGTGGTGCGGCAGGTGCCGGACGAAGCCGACGGTGTCGGCCAGCGTGTACAGCCGGCCGCTCGGGGTCTCGGCCCGGCGGACGGTCGGGTCCAGGGTCGCGAACAGGGCGTTCTCGACCAGGACACCGGCGCCGGTCAGGCGGTTGAGCAGGGAGGACTTGCCCGCGTTGGTGTAGCCGGCGATGGCGACCGAGGGCACCTTGTGGCGCTTGCGCTCCTGGCGCTTGATGTCGCGGCCGGTCTTCATCTCCGCGATCTCCCGGCGCATCTTCGCCATCTTCTCGCGGATCCGGCGCCGGTCCGTCTCGATCTTGGTCTCACCGGGACCACGGGTGGCGAGGCCGCCGCCCTTGCCGCCGCCCATCTGACGGGACAGCGACTGACCCCAGCCTCGCAGCCGCGGCAGCATGTACTGCATCTGCGCGAGCGCGACCTGCGCCTTGCCCTCTCGGGACTTGGCGTGCTGGGCGAAGATGTCCAGGATCAGCGCCGTACGGTCGATGACCTTGACCTTGACGACGTCCTCGAGGTGGATCAGCTGGCCGGGGCTGAGCTCACCGTCGCAGATGACGGTGTCCGCGCCCGTTTCGAGCACGATGTCGCGCAGCTCCTCGGCCTTGCCGGAGCCGATGTAGGTCGCCGCGTCGGGCTTGTCGCGGCGCTGGATCACACCGTCGAGCACGAGCGCGCCCGCGGTCTCCGCGAGGGCGGCGAGCTCCGCGAGGGAGTTCTCCGCGTCCTGCACGGTCCCCGAGGTCCAGACGCCGACGAGGACGACCCGCTCCAGGCGGAGCTGGCGGTACTCGACCTCGGTGACGTCCTCGAGCTCGGTGGAGAGGCCCACGACGCGGCGCAGAGCCGCGCGCTCGGAGCGGTCGAACTGGTCGCCGTCCCGCTCTCCGTCGATCTCGTGGCTCCAGGCGACGTCCTCTTCCATCAGGGCATCGGCCCGAAGACCTTCGGGAAAGTCGTGCGCGAGGCGCTTGGTGTCCTGGGAAGGGGAAGAAGAGGAGGTCATTGGGTCCTTACGTCGTTGGGGATTCCGTATGTGCGGCGACCGGGGCGCACCGCAGGCAGAGTTTTCGGACCACTTGCGGAGCTGGTCCGTCACCCTGCACAACGCACGAGTGTCCCGGGAGATTCCCGTCACCCGTGCCGCCGACCTGAAGATGGTCGCACGGCACGCCCCGTCTCGTCACCGTGTTATTCCGCCGCCGTTTTCCTGTGCTCCATGGCCTTGGGCCCGGCCGTGGGCTCCGCCGCCGTCGGCTTCCAGTCCGGGTGGCCCGGCATCGGCGGGGTCTTCTCCCCGTACAGCCACTCCTGGAAGAAGCCGCTCAGATCGCGTCCGGCCATCCGGGAGGCCAGGGACACGAAGTCGGCGGTGGTCGCCGAGCCGTCCTTGTGGCGCTTCACAAAGGCCCGTTCCAGGTCTTCGAACGCCGGGCGTCCGATCTCCTGGCGGAGGGCGTAGAGGACCAGGGCGGCGCCGTCGTAGACGTTCGGCCGGAAGATCCCCAGGCGGCTGTCGGACTCGGGCACCTTGGGTGCGGCGGGCGGGCCGCCGGCGGCGCGCCAGCGGTCGGAGGCGCCGTACGCCGCGCGCATCCGTGCCTCCAGTGTCCGGTCCGACTTCTCCTCCGCGTACAGCGCCTCGTACCAGGTCGCGTGCCCCTCGTTGAGCCACAGGTCGGACCAGGTGCGGGGGCTGACACTGTTGCCGAACCACTGGTGGGCCAGTTCGTGGACCATGATCGCGTCGACGTACCACTCGGGGAAGGCCGGGTCGTTGAAGAGCTCTCTCTCGAAGAGAGAGAGCGTCTGCGTCTCCAGCTCGAAGCCCGTGGAGGCGTCCGCGATGAGCAGGCCGTACGTCTCGAAGGGGTACCGCCCGATCTTGCTCTCCATCCACGTGATCTGGTCGGGAGTCTTGGCGAGCCACTTTTCGAGCGCCGTCCTGTGCCGGGTCGGGACGACGTCCCTCAGGGGGAGCCCGTGCGGGCCTGTGCGGCGTACCACTGTGGAGCGGCCGATCGAGACCTGGGCGAGTTCGGTGGCCATGGGGTGCTGGGTGCGGTACGTCCATGTGGTCGTGGTGCCGGCCGGCCGCACGTCGGTGGGCAGGCCGTTGGCGACGGCCGTGTAGCCGTTGGGGGCGGTGATCCGGAAGGTGAAGCGGGCCTTGTCGGACGGGTGGTCGTTGCTCGGGAAGACCAGGTGGGCGGCGTCGGCCTGGTTGGCCATGGCGAGGCCGTCGGCGGTGCGGATCCAGCCTCCCTCCCGTCCGCCGGACGTCATGGGGTCACTGGTGTGCCGCACGGTGATGCGCACCCGCTCCCCCTCGGGCAACTGTTCGTCCGGCGTGACCACCAGGTCCTCACCGGCCGCGGCGAAGGACGCCGCCTCACCGTCGATCTCGACCGAGGTGACCTTGCCGCGGGCGAAGTCGAGGTTGACGCGCGACAGGGGCGCGGTCGTTACGGCGTCGATCGTGGTGACGGCCTGGAGCGGCTTGTCGTTGGTGCCGGGATAGGTGAAGGACAGGTCGTACGCCGTCACGTCGTACCCCGGGTTGCCGAGGTACGGGAAGAGGCGGTCGCCGACGCCCAGCGGGGTGGGCGAGGCACTCGCGGCGACGAGACAGACGGAGGCGGCGGAGGCGACCAGGGCCGCTTTCAGCCGACGGGGTGCCTTCAGGGCACCGATGCGGGCCTTGAGGGCGCTGGTGCGGGTTCCGGGGGCGTCGGCGGCGGGCCGGAGAGCCCTGTCGTGGGAGGTGAGCAGCATGGGTTACGGCTATCAGCGCGCGCCTACGACACGACGACGACGCGCGCCGGGCGCACCCGAACGGGGTGCGGTCGGGGTCTGACAGGCGGCCGCCAGACGCGGCCTGAGGGCGCCGCACGCGCGCGTGGGTGCGTCTCACGACGGCGACGGTCAGGCCACGCCCCGCTCACCACGCCGACACGTGATGCTGCGCCCGGCTCACGTCGTACACCCCCGCCACATTCCGCATCGCGCGCATAAGGGCGGGCAGGTGGGCGGCGTCCGCCAGTTGGAGGGTGTAGGTGTGGCGTACGCGCTGCTGGGTCGGGGGTTCGACGGTGGCCGAGACGATCTCGGCGCCTTCCAGGGCGATGGCCTCGGTCAGGTCGGCGAGGAGGTGGGGGCGGCCGAACGATTCAGCGACCAGCGTGACCCGGCATTCCGTCGTCTCCCCCCAGCGCACGCCCACCTCCGCGCGCCCCGCGCTCTTCATTCGCGCCACGGCGGCGCACTCCACGCGGTGGACGGTCACCACTCCCCCGCGCACGACGAAGCCGGTGACCTCGTCGGGCGGTACAGGCGTACAGCAGCGGGCCAGCCGAACGCTCGCGCCGGGGCGGTCGACGACCACGGCGTCGGTGGGAGCCGAGGCTCTCGAGGCCGGAGTGGCAGAAGTGGCCGAAGTGGCCAATGTGGTCCGCGAGGCGGGGCTCCCGGCGACACCTCCAGGGCTCGGCTCCAGCTCCACCCCGCCCCTGGGGCCCTGCTCCCCTGCATCCCTCAAGCTCGTCTCCGGCGCACCCGTCTCCGCAGCCGTCGGATGCGCCGCCAGCCACCGCTGGATGGCGATCCGAGCGGCCGGTGTGTGGGCGTGTTCGAGCCACTCCCTGGAGGGTTCGGAGGCGGGGTCCTGGCCCATGAGGAGCTGGACGGTGTCGCCGTCCTTCAGGACGGTGCTCAGCGTTGCGAGACGCCCGTTGACGCGGGCGCCGATGCACGCGTGCGCGTCCTCGCCGTACTGCGCGTACGCGGCGTCCACGCAGCTCGCGCCCTCGGGCAGGCCGAGGGTGCCGCCGTCGGGGCGGAAGACGGTGATCTCACGGTCCTGGGCGAGGTCCTCGCGCAGGGTGGACCAGAAGGTGTCGGGATCGGGCGCGGCCCGCTGCCATTCGAGGAGGCGGGAGAGCCAGCCGGGGCGGGTGGGGTCGGCGCGCTCGCCGTCGGCCGGGTCGTCGGAGGCGGGCGGCGCATAGGGGTTGCCGAGCGCGATGACGCCGGCCTCCGCCACCTTGTGCATCTGGTGGGTGCGGATGAGGACCTCGGCGACCTGGCCGTCCGCGCGGGCGAGGGCGGTGTGCAGCGACTGGTACAGGTTGAACTTCGGTACGGCGATGAAGTCCTTGAACTCCGAGACGACGGGTGTCATACAGGTGTGGAGTTCGCCCAGGACGCCGTAACAGTCCGCGTCCTCGTTCACCAGCACCAGCAGCCGGCCGAAGTCGCAGCCGCGCAACCGGCCGCGCTTGCGGGAGACGCGGTGCAGGGAGACGAAGTGCCGGGGGCGGATGAGGACTTCGGAGGGGATGTCGGCCTCGTTCAGTACGGCGCGCATCTCGTCGGCGATCTCGGCGAGCGGGTCGTCGGGGCGGGACGCGTTCTCGGCGATCATCGCGCGGGTGTGCTCGTACTCCTCGGGGTGGAGGATCGCGAAGACCAGGTCTTCCAGTTCGGTCTTGAGGGCCTGGACGCCGAGCCGTTCGGCGAGTGGGATGAGGACGTCCCGGGTGACCTTGGCGATGCGGGCCTGTTTCTCGGGGCGCATCACGCCGAGGGTGCGCATGTTGTGCAGGCGGTCGGCGAGTTTGATCGACATCACCCGGACGTCGTTGCCGGTGGCGACGAGCATCTTGCGGAAGGTCTCGGGCTCGGCGGCGGCGCCGTAGTCGACCTTCTCCAGTTTGGTGACGCCGTCGACGAGGTAGCGGACCTCCTCGCCGAACTGCTCGCGCACCTGAGCGAGGGTCACGTCGGTGTCCTCGACGGTGTCGTGGAGGAGAGAAGCCGTCAAGGTCGTGGTCTCGGCGCCGAGTTCGGCGAGGATGAGGGTGACGGCGAGCGGGTGCGTGATGTACGGCTCGCCGCTCTTGCGCATCTGGCCGCGGTGCGAGGACTCGGCCAGGACGTAGGCGCGGCGCAGGGGTTCGAGGTCGGCGTCGGGGTGGTGGGCGCGGTGAGCGTCGACGACGTGGCCGATGGCGTCGGGCAGCCGGTCGCGGGTGGCGGAGCCGAGCAGTGCGGCGCGGCCCAGGCGGCGCAGGTCGATCCTGGGGAGCGACCGTCTGCGGGGCGCCGACGCGGGCGTGGGGCCTGTCATTGGACCTGATGGGCCTGTCATCGGGCCCGATACAGCGCCTGGGGTCGCAGGGTTCGTGGCCTCCGCACTCATGGGCACCTCCGGCTGCGTGGACCGGCGAACGGGGTGCCCCATGGCGGACACGGCTCAGGGGTTGGCGACATCTCCCCCGTCCGGGCCGGTGCTTGATGCTATCGACCCGACCACGCGCTCCTGACCGCCTCTGGCCCAGCGTGAAACGGATCACCCATTCGAGCGACGGTTTGGATGTTTATGCCTGGGCACGGCATGAACTGGAGCGGCCGGGCACCGACATCAGGCATCTCAGCGGAGCGCGCCCGAACATCACATCCCCCGTCAGCCGACCACGCCCGCAAGCCACTCCGCGTCGATCTCGCCCTCGGCGACGATCACCGCCGGGCCGGTCATCTCGATCTCGCCGTCGGGGCGTTCGGTGATCACCAGGCGTCCGCCGGGGACGTCCACGGTGTACGTCGCCGGAGTGCCGGTGACGGCCGGTTCGGCGCCGTCGCGGCGGGCCGTGGCCACGGCGACGGCGCACGCGCCCGTGCCGCAGGAGCGGGTCTCGCCGGAGCCCCGTTCGTGCACGCGCATCGCCACGTGCCGGGGGCCGCGGTCGATGACGAACTCGACGTTCACACCGTCCGGGTAGGCCGTGGCCGGGCTGAACGGCGGCGGCGAGAGCAGGTCGCCGGCGTCCGCGAGGTCGTCCACGAACGCCACGGCGTGCGGGTTGCCCATGTTCACGTTCCGCGCGGGCCAGCTGCGCTCGCCGACACTCACCGTGACGTCTCCCTCGGGGAGCCGCGCCCTGCCCATGCCGACGGTGACGTCACCGTCCTTGGCGAGGTGCACGGTCTTCACGCCCCCGCGCGTGGCGACGGCGATGTCCCCTTCGGCCACATGACCGGCACGCTGGAGGTAGCGCGCGAACACCCGTACGCCGTTGCCGCACATCTCCGCGATCGAGCCGTCGCTGTTGCGGTAGTCCATGAACCACTCCGCCTCGGCCGCCAGCTCCTTGGCCTCGGGGTGCGCGGCGGACCGCACGACATGCAGCAGGCCGTCACCGCCAATGCCCGCGCGGCGGTCGCACAGCGCGGCGACGGCGGCCGGGGGCAGGTCGATGGCGTTCTCGGGGTCCGGGACGATCACGAAGTCGTTCTCGGTGCCGTGACCCTTGAGGAAGGCGATCCGCGTGCTCATTCCTCGATCGTACGGGGTGGCTACGACACCTGGTCGCCGACGGACACCGGCCCCGCGGCAACCCCGGCCTCAGCGCAGCCGAGCCACCCGCCACACCGCCAGTACGACGACCGCGGCGACCACGACCACGTACGCGAGCACGACCCGCCAGTCCGGCCGGCGCCCCGATCCCCGCTGCGGCAGTCCTGGCCAGGTGTAGCCGACCTTGCGGGCGGCCATCATCCCCCAGCCCGCCGCGCAGGAGCAGATCAGCAGCCCCAGCATGGCGATCACGGCCCCGCTGTCACCGAAGTCGAAGGCCAGCGGGAACGCGAACATCAGGGAGCCCAACGCGGCCAGGCCCACGATCGGAGCCAGCTGCCACAGGCGCAGTCGGCGCTGCGGGCGCAGCTCGACCTCGACCTCGGGGCCGCTCACGAACATCTCGTCCGGCTCGGGACCGTCGTCGGTCACACCCTCGGGCGCCTCGTCGGGCCCATCGGGGCTCAGACGACCGTCCCCCTCCGGACCCTGACGGCCCTGCCCGTCGGTGCTCGAACGAACCTCGTCGTCCCGCTCCGTTTCGCCACTCCCGGTGGTGGCGTACTCAGCGCCTTGTGCAGTGTCGCGAGGGCCGGCCTCCATCGCCACGCGCCCTCCCAACTAGGACTCCACTTGGTCGATCGAAGCTCGATGATGGCACGGCGCCGCAGGCCCGGATGACGGCCGGAGCGTCCCGATGCCATCACGTGATCAGGCTGTAACCGGTCGTTCGACCAATGCCAGGGCCTGCCGCGGAAGTTCCGTGAGGTCCGCCGCGGCCCCACTGAGCCAATGCACCCGTGGATCGCGCCTGAACCATGAATCCTGACGGCGCGCGAAGCGTTTGGTGGCCCGGACGGTCTCGGCCCGGGCCTCCTCCATCGTGCACTCACCGGCGAGCGCCGCGAGCACCTGCTGGTAGCCGAGCGCGCGCGACGCCGTACGCCCCTCGCGCAACCCCTGCGCCTGAAGTGCGCGCACTTCCTCGACGAGCCCGGCCTCCCACATCCGGTCGACCCGGCGCGCGATGCGCTCGTCGAGTTCGGGACGCGCCACGTCGACGCCGATCTGCACGGTGTCGTAGACCGAGTCGTGGCCCGGGAGGTTCGCGGTGAAGGGCATGCCGGTGATCTCGATCACCTCCAGCGCCCGGACGATTCGGCGGCCGTTGCTGGGCAGGATCGCCCGCGCGGCCTCGGGATCGGCGGCGGCGAGGCGGGCGTGCAGCGCGCCGGAGCCGCGCAGCGTGAGCTCCTCCTCCAGCCGGGCCCTGACCTCGGGGTCGGTGCCGGGGAACTCCAGGTTGTCGACCGCCCCACGGACGTACAGTCCGGAGCCGCCGACGAGGATCGGCCAGCGTCCCTCCGCGAGCAGGGCGTCGATCCGCTCCCGGGCGAGCCGCTGGTACTCGGCGACGGAGGCCGTGACCGTTACGTCCCAGATGTCCAGCAGATGGTGCGGGATGCCGGCGCGCTCCTCGGGCGTCAGCTTGGCGGTGCCGATGTCCATCCCCCGGTAGAGCTGCATGGAGTCCGCGTTGACGACCTCCCCGCCGAGCTGCTGGGCCAGGTAGACACCCAGATCGGACTTTCCGGCCGCGGTCGGTCCGACGACGGCGATGACTCGGGGGGCGGGAAGTGCGCTGCTCACCGCACCAGTCTCGCAAACCTCGCACCCCGCCCACGAACGAGTTACGTGACGGCGGCGACCTGGAGTCGTTGCCCGTTGCGTGGTTCACGCCGCCGGTTCTCGGAAGCGGCGACCCGGGTGATGCAAACGGACGCTCCCCCGAGCTCCTCGACTTCGCCCGGGAAGGGGACCCATAGCGACGCGGGATTTCGCCCGCACGAGTAACGTATGGAGTTGATATGGGCGTTTTTGCGCGACTTCTCCGCAGGTCGAAGGCCAAGGAGGAGGCGTCGACCGCCGAGGCTCAGGCCGACCAGCCGTCGGCCGCGTCCGAGGCGGACGGGACTGCGGAAGCGAAGGGATCCGGCGAGACCGACGCCGGGGCCGGGACGGAGCCGGCCGCGGTGAAGGAGGGCGACGAGGGCGACGCCCCGGAGGCCGTCGAGATCCCCCAGCAGCAGTCCCCCGGCAAGGCCGCCGACAGTGAGGCGGATGAAAGCGCCCGGACGTAGCAGTCCCGCGAGGGAAGGTGAACCATGGGTCTTTTCAACAATCTGAAGGCCAAGCTCGCCCCGGCCAAGGGCAAGGTCTCCGACCTCGCGCAGCGGCACGAGGACAAGATCCAGCACGGCATCGACAGGGCCGCGAAGGTGGTCGACGAGCGGACCAAGGGCAAGTACAGCGACAAGATCCATACGGGCACCGACAAGGCCAAGGGCGCCGTGGACCGGCTCGCGCACAAGGACGAAAAGGACACGGGAGGCGGGACCACCACGCCGCCGAGCGGCCCGCCGCCGGCCTCCTGAACAGCCGGGAGCAGAGAGCCGTCAGCAGAGAGAGCTGACGGCCGAGCCGACACGGAGCCGACGGCAAGCGCAGACCAGGGCATACGGTACGGCGGACGGCCGCGGAGCACAGCGCTCCCGGCCGTCCGCCGTTTTTTCCGGCGGCCTCGCACCCTGGTTCCGCCCCTACGACCAGGACGCCACCACGTACCCCACTCCATACGGCGCGTCCTCATACAACAGCGCACCGCCGAGCCCGGCGCCCGCGGCCGCCCCCGCGAGCACCTGCCAGGGCGCGCGCCCCGACACCATCAGCCGGCGCGCGAGCTCCACATCGAGCGCCTCCAGAGCCGCGAGGTCCGCCGACCCCAGCGCCCGCCCGACCGCCGCGTCAAAGGGCTCCGCCCGCTCGTCGAGATAGCCCGGCGCCTTCAGTGAGCGGCACGCGCTGGCGTCGCCCATCACCAGCAGCGCCACCCGCCCGGCCTCGGCGGCGAGGTCCCTGCCGAGGCGCATACACCGCTCGGGCGCGAGAAGTTCCCCCACGGCGAGTCCCTCGATCGGGGCATCCGACCACCCCGTGCGGTCCAGCAGCCACGCGGCGACGGCGAGCGACGGCGGAAGGACCCGCCGTACGTCCGCGTCGGCCGCCTTCTCCCGGCCCAGTCGTACGTCGACGTCGACGCCGAAGCCGCGGAACGAGCCGTGCGTGCCCTCCGGGTAGGTCTCGACCTCGCCCTGCCGCATGGGCCCGACGACGATCAGCCGGTCGGGCCGGGCGGCGGCAAGCACCCCCAGCGCGTCCGTGCACGCGGCGCGGGCGGCGTCCAGCTCGGGCGCGGCACCCGCGGCGACCGCGGGCACGAGCAGCGGCGGACAGGGGCAGACTGCGGCGGCGACAAGCATGATCGGCAGCGTAACCCCGCAGGCCCTTCGGTCAGCGACCCGACCTCAGTCGCAGCCGCATCCGCTGCCCGAAGCCACCGACAGCGGCTCCGGGACGCCCACCTTGGGCAGGCCGAGCAGCACACCCGCCGGCTTGGCCGCCTCGGCGGCGTTGCGCTTCTCCCAGGCGTCACCCGCGCGCGTGCGGCGCACGTCCAGGACGGGGCCCTCGGCGAGGAGGTGGTGCGGGGCGGCGTACGTCACCTCGACCGTGACCACGTCGCCGGGGCGAACCTCCTGCTCCGGCTTGGTGAAGTGGACCAGGCGGTTGTCGGGGGCGCGGCCGGAGAGGCGGTGGGTGGCGCCGTCCTTGCGGCCCTCGCCCTCGGCGACCATCAGCTCCAGGGTGCGGCCGACCTGCTTCTTGTTCTCGTCCCAGGAGATCTCCTCCTGGAGGGCGACGAGACGCTCGTAGCGCGCCTGGACGACCTCCTTGGGGATCTGGTTGTCCATCTCGGCGGCCGGGGTGCCGGGCCGCTTGGAGTACTGGAACGTGAACGCCTGCGCGAACCGCGCCTCGCGCACCACGTGCAGGGTCTGCTCGAAGTCCTCCTCGGTTTCGCCGGGGAAGCCCACGATGATGTCGGTGGTGATCGCCGCGTGCGGGATGGCGGAGCGGACCTTCTCGATGATCCCCAGGTAGCGCTCCTGGCGGTACGAGCGGCGCATCGCCTTCAGGACGGTGTCCGAGCCGGACTGGAGCGGCATGTGCAGCTGCGGCATCACGTTCGGCGTCTCGGCCATGGCGGCGATGACGTCGTCGGTGAAGTCGCGCGGGTGCGGCGAGGTGAAGCGGACGCGCTCCAGGCCCTCGATCTTGCCGCAGGCGCGCAGCAGCTTGCTGAAGGCCTCGCGGTCGCCGATGTCGGAGCCGTAGGCGTTGACGTTCTGACCGAGCAGCGTGATCTCGGAGACGCCCTCGGCGACCAAGGCCTCGACCTCGGCGAGGATGTCGCCGGGGCGGCGGTCCTTCTCCTTGCCGCGCAGCGCGGGGACGATGCAGAAGGTGCAGGTGTTGTTGCAGCCGACGGAGATCGACACCCACGCCGCGTACGCGCTCTCGCGCCGCGTCGGCAGCGTCGACGGGAACGCCTCCAGCGACTCGGCGATCTCGACCTGCGCCTCCTCCTGCACGCGCGCGCGTTCCAGCAGGACGGGCAGCTTGCCGATGTTGTGCGTGCCGAAGACGACGTCCACCCAGGGCGCACGCTTCACGATGGTGTCGCGGTCCTTCTGCGCGAGGCAGCCGCCGACCGCGATCTGCATGCCGGGCCGCCTGGCCTTCTTCGGGGCGAGGTGGCCGAGGTTGCCGTACAGCCGGTTGTCGGCGTTCTCCCGTACCGCGCAGGTGTTGAAGACGACGACGTCCGCCTCGCCGTCGGAGCCCTCGGGGGCGCGTACGTACCCCGCGTCCTCCAGCAGCCCGGCCAATCGCTCGGAGTCGTGGACGTTCATCTGGCACCCGTAGGTGCGGATTTCGTAGCTCTTGGGGGCGGGCACGTCCACTGCGGGGCTCCGGTCGCTGCTGCTGGTCATGCGTCAAGGGTAGGCGGAGTATCCGGCGGAGTGGTTCCGGCTCCTGCCGAGCGCACACTGGAAGCAGAGAACCATGCGTCACGAGCTGCACGTGGAGGTGGGCCGTGAGCACACTCGAACTGCACGTCGACGTCGGAGTTCCGATCGATACGGCCTGGGAGGCGCTGCACCGAGTGGAGCACTATCCACGCTTCGTGGAAGGAGTGCGGGACGCACATACGGAAGCGGGGGGCCGAGCGCATCTGAACATAGAGGCAGGTGGCCGGGCCCGGGAGGTGGAGGCCGAGGTTTCCGACCGCGGCGAACACGTGATGGAGTGGCTCACCACGGGCGCCCCCGAGCTGGCGGGTTCCTTCGCGTTTCAGCCGGTCGACGAGAACACCACCCGCATCCAGGCACGGCTGGAGTACGACCCCGAGACGGTCCGGGAGAATTTCGGCGGGCCGAAGGGGTTCGCCCAGACGAACGCCATCGAACGACTCGTCCGCAGCGATCTGGAGCACTTCAAGGAGTACCTGGAACGAGCGTGAACGGGGAACCGGACGATCTCGTACGGGCCCTCAGAGCCGCCGGGATCATGGACGAGCGGCTGCTGGAGGCCGTGCGCACGACACCCCGGGCAGGATTCGTCCCGGCCGGTCAGGTGGCTGCCGCCTACCGGGACGTGCCCGTCGCCATCGGGCAGGGACAGGTCACCACACAGCCCTCGCTGTCCGCCATGATGATCGAGGGCCTTGGTCTCGGTGGCGACGAGCACGTCCTGGAGATCGGTACGGGCCTGGGATTTCAGACCGCTCTGCTCGCTCGACTGGCCGCGGACGTGGTCAGTATCGAGATGCGGCCGGGGATAGCCCGGCAGGCTCGCGTGAACCTCGCACGGCACGGCGTGCGGAACGTGGAGCTGCGCGTCGGCGACGGCAGCGGCGGCGTGCCGGACCGGGCTCCCTATGACGCTGTCCTCGTGTCTGCTGCTCTCCCACAGGTGCCCGCACCGCTGGTCGCACAGGTACGGCCGCACGGCCGCCTGGTGCAGCCGATCGGGCCGGGCGGGCACGAGCAGGTGGTGTGCTTCGAGCGCACCGCATCGGGGTTGGACCAGCTGCGGGTGCTGACCCTGGCCTGCTTCGTCCGGTTGCAGGGGCGATACGGATACCCGCTGGACGAGGCGGAGTTGCTGTAGGAAGTTCCTCGACCGGGACCTCCCTCCCTATGCCTCCGCGGCGCGCACGATCGCCAGCGTGATGTTGTCAGGACCGCCTGCCGCGATGGCGGCCTTCCACAGCTCGACGGCCGCTCGGCTGTCGTCGTGCTCCCGCATCACCTCGTCGAGTACGTCCGCCGGCAGAGGATCGGTCAGGCCGTCGGTGCAGATGAGATAGCGGTCGCCGGGAGACAGGGACCCGGTCGTCACGTGGGGGTGGATGGCGCGATAAGCCAGGCTGCCGCCGAGGCACTGGGTGACGAGGGAGCTGGTGCGCCGCCCGGGTTCGGGTGGGAGTCTGTCGTCGACGCTCACCTGCCGCAGCCCGTCGCGGGAAGCCGCGAAGACCCGGCTGTCGCCCACGTTGAACGTCAGCAGCGAGTCGGGCTGCACGACGATGCCGGCGACCGTCGTCCCCATGGTGGCGAACTCGCTTCCCTCGTCGCCGACGGCCTCGTACACGGCGCGGTTGCAGACGTTCAAGGCGTCGCGGACGGCGTCCTCGCTGCTCATGGCTGGGCCGATGGACGCGATCCGGCGAACGACCAGCGCGCTGGCCACGTCGCCGCCAGGATGCCCGCCGAGCCCGTCGGCAACGGCGACGACCAGCGGCGTCCCGAGCGGGAAGTACAGGGTCTGCGGACTCTCCGTCACCGTGGCGCACAGGGTCCACGGCCCGATCACCAGGCTGTCCTCGTTCTGTTCGCGGAGCAGCCCGGGATGACTGAGCGCGCTCACAGCCACGTACCGCATGGTGCGGATCTCCTAGCTGCGAGTGACGCCCGCCGTCTGGCTTCGGTCGATGCTGCTCATGCCACAAGGGTAGGCGGTCCCGGGCGTACGCCATTCCGGCGTCTGCGTTCGAGCCGCGGCGGTGGGCGCGTTCCTGCCTCCGGGTCAGTGGCCCACGTCACTCGTAGATGTAGCCGGAATGTGGAGCTCCGGTGCGCCGGGCGTGGCATGCTCATGCTCGGTTACCGGCGAGTAGGAAATCTCTCCGCCGGATCCTCTCATGTCACCCCCCACCACCCCCAGGACTCACCTTGCGCAGACGCAAGCGGCACACGCGTGCTCTCCTGCCCGTCTTATCCGCAGCCGCCCTCCTGCTCGCCGCAGGCTGCTCCTCGCCGCCGCAAGGCGACAGCCGCGCGGGCGTCGAACAGACCCGCCAGTCCCGTGCCGACCAGGCCGAGCCCGCCGGGGACAGCGAGCCGCTCGCCGTTGCAGCCGCCCCCGCCGACGCCCCGACCGCCACCGCCAGCCCGGACGCGCCCGGCGAGCAGGCGGAGGCCCGTAAGACAGACCTCACCGTCGACTCGTACGACAGCCGGACCCGACGCGCCCTCATCTCCAGCCCGAGGAAGGCGAGTTCCGAGCCGTCCCCGTCCCCCGACCCCGCCGTCGGTGACGTGATTGCCAGCGCCCCCGCGCCCGGCGCCCCGGACGGACTTCTCGCCAAGGTCACCAAGGTCATCGGCGAGACCGACGAGGGCACCGAGGTGCAGACCGAGCCCGCCACGCTCAACACCCTGCTCGGCGACGACACCGCCCGCGGTTCCGTCCCGGTCGATCCCGCCGCCTTCGACATCGACAAGCTCCTCCCCGACGTCGACGTCTCCTGGTCCAAGGCCGGTGACGTCCACGCCGGTCCCGAGGGCGCCACGGTCCCGCTCGGCAGCCTCCGCCTCGACGTACGGGCCGAACTGCCCGCCGTCGAGGGCTCACCGGCGTCGGCCGCGGCGTCCGTCTCCGGTCACGTGCAGGTCGCCCCGCAGGTCGACTTCCGGTACGGCGGCCAGGGCACCGGCGCCACCCCGGCCTCGGCGTACCTCGGCGTGTCCGGCGACTGGACCTCGGGCTGGGCCCTGCACGGCCGCGCGGCCCTCTCCGACACACCGCTGCGCATCCCGTTCGCCAAGCTGCACGCCGACCCGGTGTTGCAGGTCGGCCCCGTCCCCGTCGTGGTGAACCTCGACCTGACCTGCTACCTCCAGCTCAGCGGCGACGGCCGGATCACCGTCGACGTCGAGCAGAGCCTGAAGGGCGACTTCAAGGCGGGCGGCACCTTCGGCCTCGCTCAGGGGTGGACGCCGGTCAGCGAGTCCGAGATGACCGGCACGCCGGTCCGCACGTCCCTGACCACCGCCGGGAACGTGAAGGCGACGCTCGGCGCCGAGGCGTCCATCGGTCTCTACGGCACCGTGGGCGTCGCCGCCGATCTGGCGCCGTACCTCCGCGGCGAGGCCACGGCCACGGCCGGCACGCCCGCCGTCTGGAGCCTGTACGGCGGCGTCGACCTCACCGGCACCCTGCGCATCCAGCTGTCGATCTTCGGCACACCGGTGGCCCAGCACAGCATCCCGCTGGGCGCCCTGCACCGGGAGTGGAAGCTCGCGGGCAGCGACATGGCGTAGCGGCGGCAGGTCCGGCGGTCCGGCGCACGCGGGAGGACGCGAGCCGAACCGCCGGACCGCGCCCTGCCCGTCGTACGACCGCCTCACTCCCCATCCGGCCGCCACCCCTGCCTGCGCAGCACCGCCGACACATCCGGTGCCTCGTAGTGCTCGCCCTTGAGGACCTTGCCGTCGGCGCGGCGCACGACCTGGCCGTCGGGGCCCAGCTTGGTCATGTTGGAGCGGTGGATCTCGGCTATGACCGCGTCCAGGTCGATGCCATGCACAAGAGCCGTGCCGTACGCCACGTAGACGACGTCGGCCAGCTCGTGCGCCAGCTTGTCGAGGGGGCCGGTCACCGACACCTCGGCGACCTCCGCGGCCTCCTCGGCCAGCAGCTCACCGCGGTGCGCGGCCAGCTCCGACGACACCTGAGTCGGAGTGCTGCGGGCGTCGAGGCCGAAGGCGAGGTGGAATTCACGGACCAGGTCGGCGGGCGAGGAACTCATGCGCCGAACACTAACGGCCCCCACTGACAGTCCCCTGTGATTCCCGCCCTGGTCACCAGCCGTACGGGCTGGCAGGATCGCGCGCATGTCCAGAACGTTCCCCCGGATCGGCACCCGCCGGGCCCTGCAGGGCGCGGCCGCCGGCGTCGTCGCCCTCGGTCTGCTGCTGTGGTGGCTGCTGCCGCTGGGCGAGGAGCCGCCGAGCGGGACGATCACGTTCAGCACCGGCACGCCGCGTGGTGTCTACCAGGAGTACGGCACCCTGCTGCGCCACGAACTGGCCAAGGACATGCCGAATCTCAAGGTGCGGTTGCTCACCAGTGACGGCTCGCAGGAGAACGTCGCGCGCGTGGCGACCGGCGAGGCCGACTTCACCATCGCCGCGGCGGACGCGGTGGAGACGTACGAGCAGAACGAGGGCCCCGGCGCGGACCGGCTGCGCGGGGTCGCACGGCTGTACGACGACTATGTGCACCTCGTGGTCCCAAGCGACTCGGACATCGACTCGGTCGCGGACCTGCGCGGCAGGCGGGTCGCCATAGGGCTGCCGCACTCGGGCGTGCGGCTGATCGCCACCCGGGTGCTGAAGACGGCCGGGATCGACGCGCAGCAGGACATCACGCCGCTGTCCGACGGCATCGACACCGGGCCGGCCCGGCTGAGGCGGGGCGAGATCGAGGCCTTCTTCTGGTCCGGCGGGCTGCCCACGGACGGCCTGCTGCAGCTGGCCCGGAAGTTCGAGTTCAAGTTCGTGCCGATCGACGACGACTTCGTCGCCGAGCTGCACCGCCAGGGTCCGGGCACCCACTACTACCGCGCGACCAACATGCCCGAGTCGGCGTACGGGTCCCGGGGCGGCGCCACGGTGCCCACGATGGCGGTGTCCAACGTACTGATCACCCGCAAGGACATGGATCCCGAGCTCACCGAGTGGGTGACCCGCACGGTGCTCAAGAGCCGCGACGGCATCGGCGCGCACGTCCACTCCGCCCAGCTGGTCGATCTGCGCACGGCGATCTACACCGACCCGCTGCCCCTGCACGAGGGCGCCCGGCGCTACTACCGCTCGGTCAAGCCGTAGGGCCGTTCCGGGGCGCCGTTCCGGGGCATGGTCAGCGTCACCTTCAGCCCGTGCGGTTCATGATGCTCGTAGGTGATCGAGCCACCGGCCGCCGCGAGCAACGCGCGAGTGATGGATAGCCCGAGCCCGGAGCCCTTGACGTTCTGGTGCCGTCCGCTGCGCCAGAAGCGGTCGCCCACGCGCGTGAGCTCCTCGTCGGTCAGGCCGGGCCCGCGGTCGGCGACCACGATGGTCGAGGTGCCGCCGTTGGAGGCGACGGTGACCTCGACGCACTCGCCCTCGGGCGTGAACTTCAGCGCGTTGTCGATCACCGCGTCCAGCGCGCTGGACAGGGTCACCGGGTCGACCCAGGCGGTCGTCGCCGGGCAGTTCCCCACCAGCCGTACGCCCTTGGCCTCGGCGGTCGGGGCCCAGGCGGCGACCCGCTCGGCGGTCAGCGCGCCGATGTCGGCGAGTTGGAGGTCGGCCTCGGCGTGCTCGGCGAGCGCCAGGTCGAGCAGGTCGTCCAGGACCCGCGCCAGGCGCTTGCCCTCGGTCTGGACGGAGGCGATCTCCTTGTTGCCCTCGGGCAGTTCGAGGGCGAGCAGCTCGATGCGCAGCAGCAGCGCGGCGAGCGGGTTGCGCAACTGGTGCGAGGCGTCGGCGACGAAGGCGCGCTGCTGTTCCAGGACGTCCTCGACGTTGTCCACCATTTCGTTGAACGATCGGGCGAGCCGACGCAGTTCCGGCGGCCCGCTCGCCACCGCGACCCGGGACTTCAGACGTCCGGTGGCGATCTCGTGCGTGGTGGCGTCCAGGACGCGTACGGGTCTGAGCACCCAGCCGGTCAGCCGCAGGGCGGCGCCGACGGCCAGCAGCATGGCGGCCGTCTCGCCGGCGGCGATGACCAGCCAGCCGTACAGGGTCCGCGAACGCATCTGCCCGGTAGGCGAGTCGGTCACCACGGCTGCGACGACGTCGCCGTCCCGGATGACCGGCGAGGCCACGACGAGCCGACCGTCCTGCCAGGGCCACACCTGCTCGGGGTCGTCGCTGCGACGGCTGAGCAGCGCCTCGTCGAAGGCGTCGCGCACCTCGCCCTCGCGGGGGAGGCTCCACTCCGCCGGCGCATGAGCCATGGAGGTGCCATCGGCGTAGAAGACGCCGATGCGGATGCCGTAGACGTCGTAGTAGCTGTCGAGTTCGCGGCTCAGCGTCTCCAGGCGCCTTCCCGGGGGTGCCGGCGGGGCGTTGACGAACTGGGCGAGGGCCGCGAAGAAGGCGGTGTCGTCGATCCGGTCGACGACCACCTTCTGCTGCTGGGCCGCGGCCACGCTGACGGCGAGCGGGATGCCGAGCGCCAGCAGTACGGCCGCCATCAGGACGATCAGCAGCGGCAGGAGACGTGTACGCACCCTGCCCCGCTACGCGGCCGGGGCGACGAGCCGGTAGCCGACGCCGCGCACGGTCTCTATCAGGGCGGGCATGCGCAGCTTGGCGCGCAGGGACGCGACATGCACCTCCAGGGTGCGTCCGGTCCCCTCCCAGCTGGTGCGCCACACCTCACTGATGATCTGCTCCCGCCGGAACACCACCCCGGGACGCTGCGCGAGCAGGGCCAGCAGGTCGAACTCCTTGCGGGTCAGTTGGACAACCAAACCGTCCACGGTGACCTGACGGGTGGGCAGTTCGATGCGTACGGGGCCCAGGAGCAGCGCGGTCTCGCCACCGGAGGCGGGATCCTCGTGGACGGTGCGCCGGCTGACGGCGTGGATTCGGGCCAGCAGCTCCCCGGTGTCGTACGGCTTCACGACATAGTCGTCGGCGCCAAGGTTGAGGCCGTGGATGCGGGAACGGACGTCGGAGCGCGCGGTGACCATGATCACCGGCGTGCTGGTGCGCTTGCGGATCTTGCTGCACACCTCGTAGCCGTCCTGGTCGGGCAGGCCGAGGTCGAGCAGGACGACACCGAAACCGGCGCCCTCCGGGACGAGCGCCTGGAGGGCCTCCTCGCCGCTGCGCGCGTGCGTGACGTCGAAACCGTGCCGTGCCAGGACCGCGGACAGAGCGGCGGCGACGTGGTTGTCGTCCTCGACGAGCAGCAGTCTCATCCCGGCTCCCTTCGGTTCATCGGCAGTACGGACTCGGCGGGTACAAAAACGCATGCACGCGCGCGCGTGCACCAAGGCAGTCACGCTGATGGATGACGACGGCGTCAAGAGGGTTCCGGTTGCGCGGCTCTTCCGTTATCCGGCCGATACGCGGGCCGGTGATCCGTGCTACCACCCGTGGCCGGGTGCTATCGGATCGTGATACTCAAATTCGCCTCAGATGTAATGACGCAGGTCGCGTAGGGTAGCTACTGTCCTCCGAAACCGAGGAGGACGGAGCCTGAGAGCGATGACCGAAGTATCGGTGGCCAAGGAAGATGTGGCCGCAACCGGCGAACTGGTCGTCCTGAAGAGCGTCAACAAGCATTTCGGCGCGTTGCACGTTCTCCAGGACATCGATCTGACGATCGCCCGCGGCGAGGTCGTCGTGGTCATCGGGCCCTCCGGGTCCGGAAAGTCCACCTTGTGCCGCACCATCAACCGGCTGGAGACGATCGACTCCGGCTCGATCACCATCGACGGCAAGCCGCTGCCCGCGGAGGGCAAGGCGCTGGCCCGGCTGCGCGCCGATGTCGGCATGGTGTTCCAGTCGTTCAACCTGTTCGCGCACAAGACCGTGCTCGAGAACGTGATGCTGGGCCAGGTCAAGGTCCGCAGGGCGGAGAAGAAGCAGGCCGAGGCTAAGGCCCGGGCGCTGCTCGACCGGGTCGGCGTGGCCTCGCAGGCGGACAAGTACCCCGCACAGCTCTCCGGCGGCCAGCAGCAGCGCGTCGCGATCGCACGCGCCCTGGCCATGGACCCGAAGGTCATGCTCTTCGACGAGCCGACCTCGGCCCTCGACCCGGAGATGATCAACGAGGTGCTGGAGGTCATGCAGCAGCTCGCCCGCGACGGCATGACCATGATCGTCGTCACGCACGAGATGGGCTTCGCCCGATCCGCTGCGAACCGTGTGGTGTTCATGGCAGACGGCCGCATCGTCGAAGAGGCCGTGCCGGACCAGTTCTTCAGCAACCCGCGCAGCGACCGCGCCAAGGACTTCCTGTCGAAGATCCTCCACCACTGACCGTCGCTCGTCGCCCTTCGCGACGAGCAGCGCTTCCCGCACGGACGGCCCTCCACTTCACCAGGCAAAGGATGTTCACCATGAAGCTCCGCAAGGTCACCGCCGCGGCGACCACCGCACTTGTCCTGTCCCTGACCGCGACTGCTTGTGGTGGGGGGGACGGCGACTCGGACTCGGGCTCCGGTGGCGGCGACAAGATCAAGATCGGTATCAAGTACGACCAGCCGGGCATCGGCCAGCAGACCGCGGACGGCGACTTCGCGGGCTTCGACGTCGATGTCGCGACGTACGTCGCCAAGGAACTCGGCTACACCGAGGACCAGATCGAGTGGAAGGAGGCGAAGAGCGCCGACCGCGAGACGATGCTGGAGCGCGGCGACGTCGACTTCATCGCCGCCTCGTACTCGATCACCGACGAGCGGGACAAGAAGGTCGACTTCGCCGGTCCCTACCTCCTCGCCCACCAGGACGTGCTGATCCGGGCCGACGACAACTCGATCACGAAGCCCGAGGACCTGAACAACAAGAACCTCTGCTCGGTGGCCGGTTCGACCTCGGCGCAGAACGTCAAGGACACCATCGCCCCGAAGGCCAACCTGCAGACGTACGGCGGCTACTCGGAGTGCCTGACCGGTCTGGAGAACGAGGCCGTCGACGCGCTGACGACCGACGACTCCATCCTCGCCGGCTACGCCGCGCAGCAGCAGTTCCAGGGCAAGTTCAAGCTCGCCGGCCTGAAGCTGAGCAACGAGAACTACGGCATCGGCGTCCAGGAGGGCAGCGACCTCAAGGACAAGATCAACACCGCCCTGGAGAAGATGGTCTCCGACGGTTCGTGGGACAAGGCCGTGGAGGCCAACTTCGGCCCCGCGAACTACAAGAACGAGCCCGCGCCGAAGATCGGCAACATCGTCAAGTGAAGCAAGGGCGCACAGGCACGCCGTCCGTGAGGGCGGCGTGCCGCGTCCTCCCCCAACGCGGAAGCGCGGGAGACAGTGTTCGACTTTCTTGAAGACTACGACGTGCTGGGGGCCTTCTGGGTGACGGTGCAGCTCACCGTCTACTCGGCCATCGGCTCACTGATCTGGGGAACCCTGCTGGCCGCCATGCGTGTCAGCCCCGTACCCCTCATGCGCGGCTTCGGCACCGCCTATGTGAACGTGGTGCGGAACATTCCGTTGACGATCATCATCCTCTTCACGTCACTGGGCCTCTTCCAGACCCTGGGCATCAAGCTCGGCTCCGAGGACTTCACGGTCATCAACTTCCGGCTCGCCGTGCTCGGCCTGATCGCCTACACCTCCGCCTTCGTGTGTGAGGCGCTGCGCTCCGGCATCAACACGGTGCCCGTCGGGCAGGCCGAGGCCGCCCGCGCCATCGGGCTGAACTTCCGGCAGGTCCTCACGCTGGTCGTGCTCCCGCAGGCGTTCCGCTCGGTGGTCGGACCGCTGGCCAACGTACTGATCGCGCTGACCAAGAACACCACGGTCGCCGCCGCCATCGGCGTGGCCGAGGCCGCGTTCCTCATGAAGGAGATGATCGAGAACGAGGCCCAGGTCATCCTCATCGCTGCCATCTTCGCGTTCGGGTTCGTCTGCCTCACCCTCCCGACCGGTCTGATCCTCGGCTGGGTGGGCAAGAAGGTGGCGGTGAAGCGATGACTTCGGTCCTCTACGACGCCCCCGGTCCCAGGGCCAAGCGGCGCAATGTCATCCTCTCGGTCGCGTTCATCGCCGTCCTCGCCGCCGCGCTGTGGTGGGTGTACCTGAAGCTCGACGAGAAGAACCAGCTCGACTGGGTCAAGTGGGAGCCCTTCTTCACGGATTCCCGGGTGTGGACCACGTACATCCTGCCCGGCCTGGAAAACACCCTGATCGCGGCCGCCCTCGCCATGGTCATCGCGCTGCCGCTGGGCGCGTTCTTCGGCATCGCACGGCTCTCCGACCACTGGGGAGTCCGGTGGCCCTCGGGTGCCGTGGTGGAGTTCTTCCGGGCGATCCCGGTGCTGATCCTGATGCTCTTCGCCAACGCGGTCTACGCCGAGTTCACGGACATCAGCTCGGAGGACCGCCCGCTCTACGCGGTCATCACCGGCCTCGTCCTCTACAACGCATCGGTGCTGGCGGAGATCGTGCGGGCCGGCATCCTGGCCCTGCCGAAGGGGCAGTCGGAGGCCGCGATGGCCATCGGGCTGCGCAAGGGCCAGACGATGCGGTACGTGCTGCTGCCTCAGTCGGTCACCGCGATGCTTCCCGCGATCGTCAGCCAGCTGGTGGTCATCGTGAAGGACACCGCGCTCGGCGGCGCGCTGCTCAACTTCTCCGACCTGATGGCGGCGGTCCGCCCGATGAGCGCCTTCTACGGCGCGAACACCATCGCCAGCTTCACGGTCGTGGCCCTCATCTTCATCCTGGTCAACTTCGCGCTCACCTCGTTCGCGAGCTGGCTGGAGGGCAGGCTCAGGCGTAGCAAGAAGAGCACCGGCGCGGTCCTCGGAGCCGAGAAGGTGGACGACATCAACGCCGCGGAGGTCGGTGGCAGCTACGGCACCGGCGCCGGAGGCGCCCTCTGAGGGTGAGTCAGCAGCCTTCAGCGACACTTCGGTGACACTTCAGTGACACGAGGGGCAGTGGCATGATCGCCACTGCCCCTCGTCACTTGACGCAAGCACCGGCAATGGGTTGCATACGTTCTGTGATCGTGCACCCTGCTCCAACCTCCTGTTCACTCACGTCTCCAAAAGCACCGCTGCGGACAGGGAGCGCCGCGTGGATCCGGTGATCATCGTCGGAGCGGGGCCCGTCGGGCTCACGCTCGCCCTGGCGCTCGCGCGTCAGGAAGTGCCGTCCGTCGTCCTCGACGAGGGCCCGGGCGGGGACGAACCGCGGCTCGCCCGCACCGTCGTCCTGCGCGAGGACACCGCCGCGCTGTTGGAACGGCTGACCGGGGTGCCGCTCGCCGAGGCCGGGACCCGCTGGGCCGGATGGCGGTCGATGCGGCGCAGGCAGGTGGTGCGGGAGATCACGTTCGGGGACTTCGACGACGCCTCCGTTGGCTTCGGGAACTCCGGCACCCTCGGTGACGTTGAGCAGATGAGCGAAGCGCGCTCGGAGTACGCCGTGACCACCGGCGCCGCCCCCGAGGAGCCGCCCCTGCACCTCGCCCAGCACGTCCTCACCAACGCCCTGCGCGCCGCCATCGACCGCGAACCCCTCGTCGAGATCGCGGTGGACAGCCGGCTCGACACCATCGAGCAGGAGACCTCCGGCGTCACCGCGCGCACCCGAGGCCCCAAGGGCACTTGGTGGCGCGGCAGTTACCTGGTCGGCTGCGACGGTCCCCGCTCGACCGTGCGCAAGCTCCAGGACATCCGCTTCCCCGGCCGTACGGCGGTGGAACGGTACGCCGTCGCCGCGCTGCGTGCGGAACTTCCGTGGCCCGGCCGGGCGTTGCTCCACCGAATGCCGCCGTGGCGGACGTCAAGCCCCTCGGCCGGGGAGATCACCGCACGCCCGCTCCCCGACGGCGTCTGGCGGCTGGACTGGCTGCTGCCGCCCGGCAAGGACCTGGTCACGCCCGAGCTTCTGGTGACCCGCATCCGGGAGACCCTGGCGGGCTGGACCGGCGGCTCCACACCGCCGTACGAACTCCTCGACACCGGCGTTCACACCGTCCACCACCGCCTGGCTCGCCGCTGGCGCGTCGGCCGCGTTTTCCTCGCCGGGGACGCGGCCCATCTGCTCGGCGCGCTCGGCACCCAGGGGCTGGAGGAGGGGCTCAAGGACGCCGACAACCTCGCCTGGAAGCTGGCGCTGGCCTGGCATCACGGGCCGCGCGAGACGCTCCTCAACAGCTACCAGGCGGAGCGCCGCGCCGTCGTCGCCGCCCGGCTGCGCGCCGCCGACCAGGTGCTGCCACTGCTGCGCGGCGGCGGGGCCCTGCGCTCCTACGTGCCCGGCGCGGGCCGCGGCCATGACGCGCTGCTCACCGACGGCCACCTGGGGCGCGGCCCGCTGGGCTCGCCGGGCACATACGCCGACTCACCCCTCGCTCCCCAGGGCATCGAGGCAGAGGTCCCGGTCGACACGCTCCCGGGTGCGCCGGTGGCGGATGTGCGGGTCACTGCGGAGGACGGTTCCTTCGTACGACTGCGCGACCGGCTCGGTCGCGACGCGCTGCTCGTCGTACTGATCGCTCCGGGCACCGGCGTGTGGGAGCGCAAGCACTGGGTGACCGCCGGGATCATGCCCCGGCTCGCGGCCGCGGTCACCGCGCTGCCCCACCCGGCCGAACTGCTCGTCGCCGAGCGCTACCCGGGCGCGTCCGCCCACACCGTGCTCCTCATCCGGCCCGACGGCCACCTGGTCACGGCCCTCAACGGCGTCCGCCCGGCCGACCTGTACACGGCGGCGGAGGCGGCACTGGGCGGCCCCGCGAAGGCCACGGCCGAGGCCACGGCGGGCTCGCGCTGAGCTCTCGTTGCGGTGGTGCGCCTGATGGCTCGCCGTCACTCTGTGTCTTCGTCCGCAGGGTGACGGTGAGTTGACCGGTCCGGATGTAACCGAGTCCCCCAACCGACACGCCATCTCCGTACACGCCTACTACCCGCCGCTGCCGCGGATTCGGCGATACAGCCGCGCGGGGAGTGTGCTGCGGTTGGAGCAGGTGGAGCGGCCGGAGGACTGGCAGTGAGGCATGGTGTGGGGGGGTGCGGGTGAGCGAGTAGGCGGTAGAGGGGCCTTGAGGAGCGGCGATGAGTGGTGAGCGTGGAATGCCGGTGGGTATCGACGAGTTGCTCGAACGGGTGCGCGAGGGATATGTGCGGATCGAACCCCAGGAGGCCTACGAGGCCGCCCGGGCCGGCGAGGCACTCCTCGTGGACACCCGATACGAGGCCCTGCGCGAGCGGGACGGCTTGATCCCCTGCGCCCTGATCGTGGAGCGCAACGAACTGGAGTGGCGCCTCGACCCCCACGGCAGTCACCGCCTTCCCGAGGCCACGAGCCACGACCTGCGCGTTGTGGTGATCTGCAACGAGGGGTACGCCTCCAGCCTCGCGGTGGAGTCCCTCCATCGGCTGGGGCTGCACCGGGCTACGGACCTGGAGGGTGGTTTCCAGGCTTGGCGGGGTGCGGGACTTCCGGTGGCCGCGAGCGCGTGAGGCGTAGGCGGCGGGGCGTGGGTGACGCCGAGCCTGAGAACTTCACCCCTGCCAGGCCCCCCTCAGAACCCCTCCTCTCCCAAAAACTCCGTATCCTCCCCCTCTTCCTCCAACGCACGCCGGACCACCCGCAAGGCCATCCCCTCGGGATACCCCTTCCGCGCCAGCATCCCCGCCAGCCGCCGGAGCCGCTTGTCGCGGTCGAGGCCGCGTGTGGAGTGCAGCTTGCGGGCGACGAGTTCGCGCGCGGTCGCCTCCTCCTGCTCGGTGTCGAGCTGGGCGACGGCCGCGTCGATCAGCGTGGAGTCGACCCCCTTGGTCCGCAGCTCCTGCGCCAGCGCCCGCCGGGCCAGCCCCCGGCCGTGATGCCGGGACTCCACCCAGGCGTCCGCGAAGGCACTGTCGTTGATCAGCCCGACCTCCTCGAACCGCGACAGCACCTCCTCGGCCACGTCGTCCGGGATCTCCCGCTTGCGCAGGGCGTCCGCGAGCTGCTTCCGCGTCCGCGGGGTCCCGGTGAGCAGGCGCAGGCAGATCGCCCGTGCCCGCTCAGCCGGGTCCCCTGGGGACTCCTCCTGCTCGGCCCTCGACAAGGAGGAGGGGTCCCCGTCCTCGGCGGACGGCTCTGCGAAGCCACGCCGGCGCCGCCCACGCCCCCGTCGTGAGCCGGCCTCGCCGCGCCCCCCGCGGTCGCCGCGAGACCGGCCGCCTTCGTTCGCACCCGCATGGGCGTGCGAGCCGCCGTCCGGCCAGTCATCACCGTGCCCGGCCTCGGCGCGCGAGCCACCGTCCAGCCGGACCTCACCGTGCCCGGCCTCGGCAAAGCCCCCCTCGTCCGCGCTCCCCGAATCCGGCTCCCGCGGGATGCCGGGGTATGCGTACTCGGCCCAGTCGGTTCGCCGTGTCACGGGTCAGCTCTTGGCAGCCGCGGCCTTGGTCTTGGCCGTCTTGGCCGCCGGGGCCGGCGCCGCCTTGGCCGGGTCGTCCGCAGGGGCGGAGACCGCGGCGTCCGCGCCCGGCTCGGCCGCCGGCTCCTCAGGCCGCACGCCCACGCCCAGCTTCTCCTTGATCTTCTTCTCGATCTCGTTGGCCAGGTCGGGGTTGTCCTTCAGGAAGTTGCGCGCGTTCTCCTTGCCCTGGCCGAGCTGGTCGCCCTCGTACGTGTACCAGGCGCCGGCCTTGCGGACGAAGCCGTGCTCCACACCCATGTCGATCAGGCCGCCCTCGCGGCTGATGCCCTGGCCGTAGAGGATGTCGAACTCGGCCTGCTTGAAGGGCGGCGCGACCTTGTTCTTGACGACCTTGCAGCGGGTGCGGTTGCCCACCGCCTCCGTGCCGTCCTTCAGGGTCTCGATGCGGCGGATGTCGATGCGCACCGAGGCGTAGAACTTCAGCGCCCGGCCACCGGTCGTGGTCTCCGGCGAGCCGAACATCACGCCGATCTTCTCGCGGAGCTGGTTGATGAAGATCGCCGTGGTCTTGGACTGGTTGAGCGCGCTGGTGATCTTCCGTAGGGCCTGGCTCATCAGACGGGCCTGCAGACCCACGTGGCTGTCGCCCATCTCGCCCTCGATCTCCGCGCGCGGGACGAGCGCGGCGACGGAGTCGATGACGATCAGGTCGAGCGCGCCGGAGCGGACCAGCATGTCCACGATCTCCAGCGCCTGTTCGCCGTTGTCCGGCTGGGACAGGATCAGGTTGTCGATGTCGACGCCGAGCTTCTTCGCGTACTCGGGGTCGAGGGCGTGCTCCGCGTCCACGAAGGCGACCTGTCCGCCGGCCTTCTGAGCGTTCGCCACCGCGTGCAGGGTCAGGGTCGTCTTACCGGAGGACTCCGGGCCGTAGATCTCGACGACACGGCCGCGCGGCAGCCCGCCTACGCCGAGGGCCACGTCGAGCGCGGTCGACCCGGTCGGGATGACCTCGATGGGCTCCTTCGCCCGCTCGCCCATGCGCATGACCGCGCCCTTGCCGAATTGCCGTTCAATCTGCGCGAGGGCGGCGTCGAGTGCCTTCTCGCGGTCGGTACCTGCCATGGGTTCCACCCGGTTTGCTTGAGTCGATCGCTTCACGTCAAAGACGCTAACGCCTGCCACTGACAATGCGCCCCGACGCCGGTCCGGCCTGTGGATAACTCGGGCACTTCGCCATCAAATCCCTGTGGAAATCCCCGTCGAGAGCCTCACCGGAGCCTCCATAAGAATGGATGTTCGATTTTCGTGTCAAGCTCACCACGGGGCACTTCCGAGACTACGACCGCGCACCGACACCGGCCCCCGATTCCGCCTCACCGCCCCGACCCGGCCCTGCTTCCCCCGGCGTACGACAGGTGTCTCCGGCGGTACGACGACGGCACCGGACCCCCTTCGCCAGGCTCTGGGCATGAAGTCCCCCGCGCCGCTCACGCAGGTCACCACCCACGCAGTCGGTCCCGCCCCGTCTCCCGGAACCGCCGTCCCTCGCCTCTGCCACGCGACCGCCCTCCTCCTGATCGTCTCCGGCCTGGCGCACCTGGTGGTGTTCGCGGTCGACGGCGGCCCGTGGAACGGGCCCGTCTCCTGGCGCAAGCCGGTGACCTTCGGGCTCTCCTTCGGGGTGACGCTGATGGCGGTCACCTGGGTCACGTCGTATCTGCGGATCGCGCCGAGGCTGCGTACCGTGCTGCTCGTCTTGTTCGCCGCCGACTGTGTGGTGGAGGTCGCAGGCATCACCCTCCAGGCGTGGCGCCGGGTGCCCTCGCACCTCGACATGGAGACGCCCTTCGACACTGCGGTGTCGATGACGCTCGCGGTGGGTGGTGGCGTCCTGGTGGTACTGCTCACCGTCTTCGCGGTCACGTCGTTCCGGTACCGGCCCTCGGGTCCGGTGGGCATGGCCCTCGCGGTGCGGTCCGGGTTCGCGATCCTGCTCGTCGCGCTGGTCTCGGGCGCGGCGATGATCGCGCGCGGGGTGGTGCTCGTCCGGACCGGCGACCAGGCGGCGGCGTACCATTCCACGGCCCCGCTGAAGCCGCTGCACGGGGTCAGTCTGCACGCCGTACTGGTCCTGCCCGCGCTGGCCTGGCTGCTCTCCCGCGCCCCCTGGAGCGAGCCGGACCGCAGGCGGATCGTGGCTGCGGCGGTCGGCTGTTACGCGGCGGCGGTCGCCGGAGCCGTGGTCTGGGCCGTTCTCACGTACTGAGCTGACGCCTGCGAGCGAGCCCCCTTACGAACGCTCCTCTGCCAAGCCTTGCCCCGACTCCCCCGCCGAGTCTCGCTCCGCCTCCCCCGGCTGCCCCACCGAGCCTCCCCCCGACGCCCCCGATTCCGCTGTCCGCAGCCGCCCCCACACCCCCCGCGCGCGCGTGACGAGCCCCGTGCCCGGTGCTCGTCTCCGGTGCCCGTGCACCCGGGGGTCGTCCGTGACGTCGTACCGCTTCACATACGCCCCGAGGAACGCCTGGAGCGTGGCGACCGCCGGGATGGCGATCAACGCGCCGACCGCACCGAGCAGCGCGGTGCCCGCGATGACGGACCCGAAGGCGACCGCGGGGTGGATGTCGACCGTCTTGGCGGTCAGCTTGGGCTGCAGCACGTAGTTCTCGAACTGCTGGTAGATCACGACGAAGATCAGCACCCACAGCGCGTACCAAGGATCGACCGTGAAGGCGATCAGCATGGGCAGGGCACCGGCGAGATAGGTGCCAATGGTGGGGATGAACTGCGACACGAGCCCCACCCAGACCGCCAGCACGGGCGCGTACGGCACGCCCAGGAACTCCAGCAATATGTAGTGCGCCACGCCCGAGACGAGCGCCATCAGACCGCGCGAGTACAGATAGCCGCCCGTCTTGTTGACGGCGATCTCCCACGCGCGCAGCACCTCGGCCTGCCGGGCGGGCGGCAGCACGGAGCAGAGCGCGCGGCGCAGCCTCGGGCCGTCGGCGGCGAAGTAGAACGCGAACAAGGTGATCGTCAGCAGCTGGAACAGGCCCCCGAGGACCTGCGCGGACACGTCCAGGACGCCGGTGGCGCTGTTCTGCACGTAGTTGCGCAGCCAGTCGGAGCGCAGCAGGCCCTCCTGGACGTCCACGCGCCTCAGTTCGGTGTTGAAGTGCGCGTTGATCCAGTTGATGACGGAGTCGAGGTAGTCCGGGAAGCCCTCGACCATCGTGATGATCTGCCCCGCGAGCATCGAGCCGAGCAGCGTGACGAAGCCCGCGGAGGCGATCATCACGGTGAGGAAGACCAGGCCGGTGCCCAGTCCCCGGCGCATTCCGCGCGAGGCCATCCAGCTCACCGCCGGCTCGATGGCGAGGGCCAGGAAGAACGCGATCAGGATGTTGATCAGCAGGCCGGTGAGCTGGTGGAAGGCCCAACTGCCCAGCTGGAACACGGCGACCAGGGCCAGCGCCAGCACCATCGCACGCGGCAGCCAGCGCGGCATGCGCCCGCCGGGCGCGACGGCACCGCCGACGGGAGGCCGGGCGGGCGGCGTCATGCCGGAGGGGGATGCGTGCGGGGCTGCCTGCCCGGTCTCGTCTGCCACGGTGCAAGTCTCACCCACGGCACCGACATTCGGGTGACGTCCTGCGATCTTCGTGGCCGGTCAGCGCTTTTCCTGTGGCACGTTCATGACCGTGCAGATCACGCGCCACACGTCCTTGGCCTCCCAGCCGGCGTCGAGCGCCTGGTACACGGTGCGTTCCCCGAGCTCCGACATCACGTGATCGCGCGCGAAGGTGTCGGCGTATCCCGAACCGAAGTGCTCCGCCATCCGCTCCCAGAAGACCGTCAACCTCATGACACCAGTATCCCGCCCCTGAGAGTGGGCCCGAGCCGGGAGCGCATGCCGAGACCGCTTTCCGTCCTACGGTCTGAGCCATGGCCGAAACAGGAGCTTCCCCACTCCCCCCGACGCCCCCGGCGCGCTCCCCGCTGTTCCGCGCCGAGCAGTTCGTCTGGCTCACCGCGCGCGTGCTGGAGCAGCGCCTCTTCGCGTACCACTTCCTCCACGGCAACGCCGACCCGGTGGAGACGGCACTGGACGCCTACCGCAACCAGGACGGCGGGTACGGCCACGCCCTGGAGCCCGATCTGCGCGGTCCGGTCAGCCAGCCACTGCACACCGCGCACGCCCTGCGCGTCCTGGACTCCATCGGGCGCTGTGGCGGCCAGCGCGTGGAGCGCGTGTGCCGCTATCTGACGTCCGTCTCCACGCCGGACGGCGCGCTGCCGGCGATCCATCCCAGCCAACGCGGCTATCCGACCGCGCCTTTCGTACCGGTCGTCGACGACCCGCCCAGCGAACTCCTCGCCACGGGACCGGTTGTGGGCGTCCTGCACCGCAACGAGGTCTGGCACGCCTGGTTGTTCCGGGCCACGGACTTCTGCTGGCAGGCGGTCGAATCCCTGGAAAAATCCCACCCCTACGAGGTTCAGGCGGCCGTGGCGTTCCTGGACTCCGCACCCGACCGCCCGCGCGCGGAGGCGGCCGCCGACCGCCTGGGCCGCCTGGTCCGCGAACACCGCCTCGCCGCCCTCGACCCCGACCGCCTGGACGCGTACCCCGTGGCCTCCGGTTACGCCCCCGGCGAGCACCACTTCCCGCACGACTACGCCAGAACGCCGCAGTCCCTCGCGCGCGCATGGTTCACCGACGACGAGATGACACGCTCCCTGGACTTCCTGGCGAGCGAGCAACAGGAGGACGGCGGCTGGCCGATCCGCTGGCGCCAGTGGGCCCCCGCCCCCGCCCTTGAGGCACGCCCCCTGGTGACGATCGAGGCGCTGCGCACCCTCAGGTCCTACGGCCGCCCGATCGGCTGACCCCGCACCTCACCCGCACATCGCCCGCACCCCCGCCGTCACCACCACGGCCGCCGCGACGACCAGCAGAAAGGGAGCCCGCAGAAACAGCGCCACGGCGGCCGCGGCCACCCCGGCGGCCCGCGCGTCCAGCACCAGTGCCTGCCCGTCGGCGAACGTCTGCTGGGCCGTGAGGGCGGCGAGCAGGGCTACGGGCAGCAGCGCGGCCAGCCGCTTGACGAGGGGCCGCTCCAGCACCCCGGCGGGCACCAGCAACCCGGCGAGCTTGACGGCGTAGCACCCGACAGCGGTGACACCGACCGCGATCCAAACGTTCAACGATCCCGCCCCTCTCGCTCGCGGCGCCCCCGCGCCCACAGCACAACCGGCGCCGCGAGGGCGGCCACCAGCACCGGCAGACCGGCAGGCAGGATCGGCAACAACCCCAGCCCCAGAATCACCGCGAGCCCGGCGACAGCCCGCTCGGTCCCACTCCGCAGCATCGGTGCCAGCAACGCCAGAAAGACCGCCGGCCCGGCCGCATCAAGCCCCCAAGCAGCCGTATCGCCGATGGCCTCCGCCCCCAGCGCCCCGAGCAGCGTGGTCAGATTCCACAGCACGTACAGACTGAGCCCGGTCACCACGAACCCGATCCGGGCACTGCGCCGCGTGGGCTGCGCCAGCGCGACCGCCGCCGTCTCGTCGATCACCCACTGTGCGGCGAACGGACGCACCGCGCGCGGGAGGGCGAGCAACTGCGACAGCCGCAGCCCGTAGAAGGCGTTGCGCACGCCGAGGAACAGTGCACCCGCGGCCGCCGTGAAGGGATTCCCGCCCGCGGCGAGCGCACCCACCAGCGCGAACTGGGACGCCCCGGTGAACACCAACAAACTGAGCGCACATGTCTGCCACAAGCTGAGCCCACTGCCCGCCGAGGTCACCCCGAAGGCGAACCCCGACAGTCCTACGGCGACTCCGACGCCGAGGGCATCCCGTACGACGGCGGCATCCGGCCTTCCATCGGCCCGTATGTCTGCGAGAGCTGTCTGTTCTGCCACACGTCGGACGGTAGGCGCAGCCGCCGAGCCACGTCTTGTACGTTCTTGCGCTCCCGCTGGTACGCCCCCGGCGGCACCCCCACGATCCGACTGAAATGCCGGTTCAGATGCGGCTGGTCGGTGAACCCCACCAGCGTGGCGGCCTCCGCAGGCGCCGTCCCCGCATCCAGCAGCCGCCGCGCCCGCCGCACCCGGGCATCGGTCAGCCAGGCATGCGGCGGCATCCCGTACGACTCCCGGAACGCGCGCAGCAACGCAAAGGGGCTGGTCCCCAGCTCTCCCGCGAGCCTCTCCAGACTCGGCGGCTCGACCATCCGCCCCTCCAGCACCTCACGCGCCCGTGCGGCAACCCGAGCCCCCGCAGTCCGCACCTCACGCCGCGGCAGCGCCCCACCGTTCAACCGCAGCAACCGCGTCACCACAACACGCAACAGCGTGTCCGCGGCCAGGGCGTTCCCCTCATCCGCAGCACGCAGCACGCGATGCACCAATCCAACGGCGTACGGATCTTCGAAAACGGGCTGCACAAACCCCGGCGTCCCACGAATCACCGTCGTCTCGGCAGCGATCTCAGCCACCACATCCGGCGAGGGATAAACGGCCCCATACCGCCACCCCTCCGGCACCCCCGCCCGCCCGGTATGCGGAGTATCGGGATTGACCAGCGCCAAGGTCCCGGCCCCCGCATACTGATCACCCCCGCCGTGATGGAAAACCTCCACGCCATCCGCGATAGCAGCGATCACGAAGTTCTCGTGCGTATGCCGCACAAACGTCTTCCGCACATACCGGGCCCGCAGCAGATCCACACCGGGCAGCTCCGAGTACTGCCAGTGCCGCGCGCGCTCGCCAGACGCCATGACCCCATTCTCCGCGACCGCCGCAGATGTGGGCCGGACGGCCCCACGCACCCGCAGCCGCCCGCGGCGGG
>NZ_BJND01000068.1 GCF_006539505.1 Streptomyces spinoverrucosus | reverse complement strand
ATGGTACGAGTACCGGTCC
Organism: Streptomyces spinoverrucosus; assembly: GCF_006539505.1. Lineage (GTDB taxonomy): Bacteria > Actinomycetota > Actinomycetes > Streptomycetales > Streptomycetaceae > Streptomyces > Streptomyces spinoverrucosus. The sequence continues at coordinate 48,229 of NZ_BJND01000068.1, read as the reverse complement.
GAGGTGACGGCGTTCGAGCTGCGGAAGAATCTGCCGGTGCTGTAACGCGTTTCCAGGAGGAGGCGCAAGGTCGCGTGGCCACTGCGGGCCGGTGGGGGTTGTCGCGCCCACCGGCCCGGACGGGGCCCCGGGACGGGTGGCAAATCTCTTGCACCCGGGAAGACAGGGCCGGCGCGTCAGCGCGGACGTCGGGTCGCCAGCCAGAGGCAGATGCTGGGCGGTACGGCACCGGCGAGTCCCGCGATCAGTGCCGCGCCCGCGACCGGCTCGCTGAGCGTGGGCAGCAGGCCGGTGACCCGGCCCGCGGTGGTCGGAACCGTGACCTCGCAGCCCCGCTCGGTCATGGACGTGCCGCCGCCTTCGACAAGCAGCCCATGGCCGTCCTCCCTGCACTGCTTGGACCCGATGGCGTTGGCCCCGAGCCACAGCACCGCGGCCAGTACGGCGAGCAGAAGCGCACCCGCCAGGCCCGCTCTGCGAAGGAGGCGGCTGCGATCGGCGCCCGGGTGTTCGTGTGCGTTCATGCGCGCATCATCCTCGAAGGCCGGACGTCAGCGGTTGGCGGGGCAGTCGTAGGTGCCGTTCGCCTTGTAGGTGGGCGAGCCGCCCCGCACCCAGTCCGCGCAACTCGGCACGCGCCAGCCGCGGGACTTGCCCACCAGTGGCTCGGTGCCGGAACCCGGCCGGTCGTAGTTCAGGCCCGTGCAGGAGCTGCCCGGCTCCATGCCGAGGTCGTTGCAGTCGTTGCTGATCTTCTGGGCGCCCAGGTCGTACGGGGAGCTGGACTTGGTGCCCTTCTCGGCGGCGATCCAGAAGTTGTACGCCACCCCTGCGGTGAGCTTCTTCGGGTAGCCGATGCCGACGGAGAAGTCGAGCTTCTCGCAGGAGTCGGTGGTGTCGTCCCAGTCCCAGTAGGCCGCGGCGGCGCTCGGGAAGTTCCAGCCGTACTTCACGGCGTTCCACTTGAACCCGGTCGACCAGCCGGCCCAGAACTCCGTGTAGGCGCTGTCCGCGCAGTACGGACGGGTGAGGTCCCACAGATCGGTGTTGTAGAGCGACATGTTGTGCTCGTACGCGAAGTCGTCACCGAAGGCGGCGATGTTGCTTGCGGAGTACCAGCGGAGGTAGTGCCGGAACTTGCGCGGCATGTCCGTGGGGGACTCGTACGGATTGTTGTACGCCCGCATCGTCCCGTACCACGGAGCCCAGGCGTTCGAGATGTTCGCCGCAGTCGTCGGCTGCTCGGCGGAGGACGATGACGACGAGGGCGCGTCCTCGCGGCTTTCCTCGGCGGCCGCCTTCATGGCGTCGCTGCGGCCCAGCAGGGCCTCCCTGGCCCGGGTGGCGTCGGCTGCCTGTTCGAGGGTGCCGAGGGGCAGGCGGTCCACGGACTCCGAGTCCGAGTCGAAGGTCCTGGCCTCGGCGAGCACCGGGTCGAGCGCCGTGAGCTGGGCGGCGGGCACTTCGCCGTCCACGACGACCAGGAAGACGAGCGGCTCCACGCCGTACTGGCCGACGACGCTCTCGCGCATGCTTTCGATGGCCTGGTCGGCGGGGACGCCGGGCCCCGGCTGGTCGCCGCCGCCGATCTCGCCGGTGTAGCGCAGCAGGAGCGGCTGGAGCCCGGCGAGAGAGACCTTGAGCTCGTCGAGCGTCTGAGGTACGGCGAACAGCAGCCGGGTCACCTTCGGCTGGACCTGGGGGGCGGTCATCGTGACGGACGTCGGGGACGGTTCGTCGGTGGTCTGGGCGGTCGCCGCGGCGGAGGGCAGCAGGGTGAGGGTGAGGCAGCCGGCCGTGGCTGCGGCCCACATGGTCAGGGAACGAAGTCTCATGTGAGTGTCTGCTCCGGTGTGTCGGTGTCGTCAGCTCTTGGTGCGGGACAGCACGTCGCCGGTGCGGGCGTCGATCTCTAGACGCTCCACGTCCGGCATTTCGGCCCCGGGACGGCCGGCGAGGCCGCGGTCGACGGTGACCGTCCAGCGGTCGGCGTTCCAGGTGTCGGCCACGGCGGTGGCGGTGCCCCGGTCGTCGCCGATCGCGGCACGGGCCACGCGGATCGCCTCGTCGCGGTCGACCGGGAAGGCCGACGCCTTCCCGGCCGCCGCGCCCTGAGTGGTCGACAGGTAGGTGACGGCTCCGGTACGGCGGTCGATCTCGACCGTCACCTGGCGCGCGTCCGCGTGCCCGTCGTCCACGGGGCGCCACGTCAGGAGCGTCAGGGCGTCACCCTCCAGGTGACTGACCGGCTCTTCGGCCACCAGCTGCCAGCCGCCGTCCCATCCGGTGACATTGCGCTGGACGAACTCTTGCGCGGCAGCGCGGGTTTCGTCCGCGCCAAGCCGTACGTCACCGCTGGTCGTCGGGGTGCCCACGAGGTCGATCAGCGAGCCGTCGGCGGCCGATCGGTACTCGACTCCCTCTGCGGTTTCAACGGTCGTGAGGGGCTCCCCCGCCGGACCCTGCGTAGTGGTCGTACTGACCGGTGTCAGGGCGGCGGCGGTGGTGAACTTCGGGGTGGCGACGGGCCGGCTGTTCAACGGCTCGCCCTCGCCCGCCGGCTTGAGTTTGACCGAGCCGGGGGCGGCCGCGGCACCCCGGATCACATAACGGTCCCAGCCGTCCGCCGAACCTTCCTTGGCGAGGAGGTCGGTACGAGCCCGGGCGAGCGCGGTGGACACGGTGACGCCCGTGGTGGCGTGGTACGAGAACCGGCTCCAGAAGTAGTTGCCGGAGTAGTTCGTCGTGCTGGCCGCCGTGCCGTACGCGGTCGCCGGATACATGACCAGGCCGGAGAAGCTGATGGCCGAGTCGATACCGCGGGAGACCGCGACCTCGTTGAAGTTCCCGAGCTGCCCGGACTGGGCGGTGTAGCAGCCCGCGAGGATCAACAGCCGCATGTCGTCGACTTCGGCGTACGGCAGGTACTCGGTGAAGAACCGCAGGTTCGCGTAGAGAGGCACGAGATCCTGCGTCCTGCCGGCAGCCAGGATCGGGTCCTGGTCGTCCGACGGCCCCTCATCGGTCTGGAAGATGCCGCCGTTCGAGTGCCCGAACAGCGCGAAGACGCCCGAGTCCAGCCCGTCCATCCACGCGTCGTCCGCACTACGCCCGGCGGTGTGGCTGGTGCCCGTGTAGCCGGCGGAGCGGGCCGCGTCGCGAAACGCCGTAGCACTGAGTCGCGTGTCCAGACCGTCGTTGAACCGCATGCCGATGCTCGTCTCCACGACCGCCGCCGCATGGGCCGGCGGGGTGCCGACCGTCGCGGCACTCAGAGCGCAGACAAGCGCGACCGGTATCGCGAGCAGCCCACGGCGGCGCTGCCGCCGACCATGGCTTGTGTGTCCCATCAACTCTCCGCTTCTTCTGCCGCACCAGATGGTGCACTGGTGCTGTCACCTGCTCTACGGAGTCGGGTGGCAGCTCCCTCGCGAAGAAGCCGAAGTTCTTTCCACGCTTCGCGCACGTGGGCGCGAAGGGGACCGCCGGGATCAGTCCAGCGGCAGGAGTGGCGGATTCACCGACGACAGCGGGCCGGGCAGACCCGGTACGTCGACGTTCGGCCGTACGACCTGATCCGGCTCGACCGCCGGTACGGGAAGGGTCGGTACCGAGGGCAGGGACGGCACAGGGGGTACGACCGGTACCGCCGGTACGGGTGGCAGCGCCGGTACGGTCGGCAGCGTCGGCAGTTCGGCGGCGGGCATGCCGGGCACGCCGGGCAGCGGCCCCTGATCGGATGCGGAGCCGCCGCCTTCAACGGGCCCGTCGTCCCGGCCCGAGCCACCGGCCGGCCGGCTTGTTCTCTCTGCAACAGCACGCACACCAAGGCGCTCCTGGCCGGTGACCGCAGCCGGAGTGACTGAGGGCCGAGCGCCCGGCTCTTGCGGCGACGACACGAACACGACGTCCGACCGCCCGTCCCGATCGGGCCTGGAAGCGGGCTCTGCGTCGGCTCCCGGAGACAACATCAGGACGAGCCCCGCGAGCATCAGCGTCCCTGCGGACGCCAGGACGGCAGGAGACGCAGCCGTCGGCGTACCCCCGTTGATGCGTGGACGGCCCCGCCACAGCCCCACGGCGACGGCGGCAATCGTCGCCGCAAGTGCGGCCCGCAGCGTCCGCCGCGCCCGGCCCAGCAGCGACTCGGCGGCCTTGTAGGTCAGCCCCATCCGCTGCGCGACCTGCGCCACGTCCAGGTCCTGCGCCTTCAGCTGCAGCGCCACGCGCTGGCTCTCCGGCAGCGCGGTGCCCTGACGGGCGAGCCACCGCGCCTCCGCTTGGTCGCACACGATTTCCTCATGCGGTACGACGCTGGGCGCGCTCAGCATCGAGCCGGCACGCCGGCGTATCCCCGTGTCCCGACTCAGCTGCCGGTGCTGATCGACGCACAGCCGTACGGTCACCGCGGTCAGCCAAGCGCCGAGCCGGTTGCCGTCCAGGTGCGGGCGCTCCGCAGCCCTGGCCATGGCCTCGTGCACCGCGTCCTCGGCGTCCTGCGGGCTCATCGACCGGCGCCGCGCGACCCTCAACAGCTGCTCGCGGTGGCTCCAGATCTGCTGCCATCGGTCGACACGCGTATCGGGCAGCGCGGATTCAGGAATCTGACGCATACGACACCCTCGGCTCTCAACCCGGACCAGCTTGGGCGGCAATCTAACCCGGGACCGGTGCGACCTGACGTCCAGGGGCTCGGCCCCCGCCCGCTGACGAGGCCGCCTGGGTCAACGTCGATTGTGTGAGGCAACCTTTGGGCCGCACCGCTTCCTGCGGAAGAATCTGCCCCCGCGCCCCTGGGTTGGCTACCGCTGGCGGTCCGCCACATCCCTCAGCGCCTGGTGCAGCGGTTCCGTCGCCCGTCGTCGGTACTCCTGGATCGACCAGCCGTTGCCGTCCGGGTCCTTGAAGTACATGAACGTGGCGCCGTCGTCGGGGGCGTACTGGACGGGCTCCGAGATCTCCAGGCCCCGCTCGACCAGTTCCGCCCGGGCCGCCTTGATGTCGGCGACGCAGAGCTGGAGGCCCTGGTAGGAGCCGGGCTCCGGCTTGGTCTCGCCCTGGGCCATGTCCCAGATGCTGTCGCCCAGCGCGATCGAGCAGCCCGAGCCGGGAGGGGTCAGCTGGACGATGCGCATGCCCGGCATGACCTCCTGGTCGATGTCGACGTGGAAGCCGACCTTGTCCCGGTAGAAGTCGCGGGCCCGGTCGATGTCGCTCACCGGCAGTGGGATCACTTCGAGCGTGAAGTCCATCAGTGCTCCTCCAGATTGAAACGCCAACGGGTCTGGCTGAACGGCTCACCCTTACCGAAGCCGAAAACCGTGTGCGGCGCCACCGAAAACACAAACGCGCTTCCCGCGCCGTGGTGGAAGCAGCCGTTCCGCACCTCGAAGCGCCAGACGTCGCCGTACTTCGCCTCCCACGCCGCCGCCAGCTCGCGCAGCCGGTCGTCGTCGGTCACGCGGACTGCCTCGCCCTCCACCACCAGGTCGTATCCCTTGGTCCAGGAGTTGGTGCCGGTGGTCAGGGTGACGTGCGGGTTCCCGGCGAGGTTGCGGGCCTTGCGCTCCTCCGGGCCGGTGCAGAAATGCAGCGCGCCCGCCGACCAGACGGCGAGCAGCGGCGTCACATGCGGCCGCCCGTCCGGACGTACCGTCGAGATCCAGAACAGCTCGGCCTCGCTCAGCAGCGCCTCCGCCTCGGGCCAGGCCGTCGCCGTGGCCGTCTCGTCGCTGTAGCGCGGGTCGAGCAGGGTCTGGGGTCCTGTGCCGGTCATGAGTGCCTCCTCCTGCCACAGGTCTGCTCCCTCTCAGTACTGACCCCGTACGACGGCGGAAGTCATCGGCGCTTCCCACCGGCGGGCCGGTTAGGCTCGGCTCGTACCACGTTGATCCGGACGGGAGGGCGAGGATGACGCCGGGGCGCAGAAGCAGTACCTTCACGCGGCTGCTGCGGCACGGCTTCACCGACCCGTCCGCCGCCGAGCGGCTGCTGGAGAGCGCCGGGCTCGGCGCCGTCCGCGACGACCCGGTGCTGCTGGACGCGCTGGGCGCCACCGCCGACCCCGATCTCGCGCTGCACGGCCTGGTACGGCTGCTTGAGGCGCAGCCCGAACCGACCGCGCGCCGCGAGCTGCTCGACACCCTGACCGGCTCCAAGCCCCTGCGCGACCGGCTCCTCGGTGTGCTCGGCGCCTCCGCCGCCCTCGCCGACCACCTCGCCCGGCACTGCGGCGACTGGCGGGCGCTGGTCACGTACGAGCCGCAGGACCTGCATCCGGGGGTCGCGGAGTTCGAGCGGGGCCTCGCCGAGGCGACCGACCCCGTCTCGCTGCGCGTCGCCTACCGGCGCTGTCTGCTGTCCATCGCCGCCCGTGACGTGTGCGCCACGATCGACGTCGCCGAGACCGCCGCCGAGCTCGCCGACCTGGCCACCGCGACCCTGCGCCGCGCCCTCGCCCTGGCATCCGCCGCCGCCCCCGACGACGCCGCGCTGTGCCGGCTGGCGGTGATCGCGATGGGCAAGTGCGGGGGAAACGAGCTGAACTACGTGTCCGACGTGGATGTGATCTTCGTCGGGGAGGCCGCCGAGGGCGCCGACGAGGGCAAGGCGCTGCGGGCCGCCACCCGGCTCGCCTCGCACATGATGCGGATCTGCTCCGAGACCACCGTCGAGGGCTCCATCTGGCCCGTGGACGCCAACCTCCGCCCCGAGGGCAGAAACGGTCCTCTGGTGCGCACCCTCAGCAGCCACCTCGCCTACTACCAGCGCTGGGCGAAGACCTGGGAGTTCCAGGCCCTGCTCAAGGCCCGGCCGGTCGCCGGTGACCTCGAACTCGGCGCGGAGTACGTCGCCGCCGTCGGACCCCTGGTGTGGCAGGCCGCCGAACGCGAGAACTTCGTCGCCGATGTGCAGAAGATGCGGCGCCGGGTGGTCGAGAACATTCCGGTCGCCGAGATCGAGCGCGAACTGAAGCTGGGGCCGGGCGGTCTGCGGGACGTCGAATTCGCGGTGCAGTTGCTGCAGTTGGTGCATGGGCGGGCGGACGCCGCGCTGCGCAGCGGTTCCACCCTGGAGGCCCTGCGGGCGCTGGCCGCGGGCGGGTACGTCGGCCGGGCCGACGCCGCGCAACTGGAGGACGCGTACCGTTTCCTGCGCTCCATGGAACACCGCATCCAGCTCTACCGGCTGCGCCGCACCCACCTCGTGCCCGAGGGCGAGGCCGACCAGCGGCGCCTCGGCCGCTCGCTGGGCCTGCGCGCCGATCCGGTCGCCGAGCTGAACCGCGAGTGGAAGCGGCACGCCGCCGTCGTACGGCGCCTGCACGAGAAGCTCTTCTACCGGCCACTGCTCGACGCCGTCGCCCAACTCGCGCCGGGCGAGGCCCGGTTGAGCCCCGAGGCGGCACGCGAGCGGCTCGTCGCGCTCGGGTACGGCGATCCGGCGGCGGCGCTGCGGCATCTGGAGGCGCTGGCGTCCGGGATCACGCGCAAGGCGGCGATCCAGCGGACGCTGCTGCCGGTGCTGCTGGGCTGGTTCGCGGACTCCGCCGACCCGGACGCCGGGCTGCTCAACTTCCGCAAGGTGTCGGACGCGCTGGGCAAGACGCCCTGGTATCTGCGGCTGCTGCGGGACGAGGGCGCGGCGGCGGAGAACCTCGCCCGCGTGCTGTCCGCCGGGCGGCTCGCCCCCGACCTGCTGATGCGCGCCCCGGAGGCCGTGGCCCTGCTGGGCGACGGGGACGGCGGGGGACTGGAGCCACGCCCGCGGGTCCAGCTGGAGCAGGAGATCCTCGCGGCGGTCGGCCGCGCCGAGGGCGGCGAGCAGGCGGTCGCCGCGGCCCGTGGCGTACGCCGCCGGGAGCTGTTCCGTACGGCCGCCGCGGACATCGTCGGCTCCTACGGCACCGAGGCCCAGCCCGCCGAGGCGGACCAGGGCGCGCTGGTGGACCTGGTCGGCGGGGCCGTGTCCGACCTGACGGCGGCGACGCTGGCGGGGACCCTGCGGGCCGTGGTGCGGGACAGCTGGGGGGACACCCTGCCGACACGGTTCGCCGTGATCGCGATGGGGCGGTTCGGCGGGCACGAGCTGGGTTACGGCTCCGACGCGGACGTGCTGTTCGTGCACGAGCCGCAGGACGGGGCCGACGAGCGGGAGGCGGCCGACGCCGCGAACCGGGTCGTCGCCGAGATGCGCCGGCTGCTGCAACTGCCGAGCGCCGATCCGCCGCTGCTGATCGACGCCGATCTGCGGCCGGAGGGCAAGTCCGGACCGCTGGTGCGCACCCTCAAGTCGTACGAGGCGTACTACCGCCGCTGGTCCCTGGTCTGGGAGTCGCAGGCCCTGCTCCGGGCCGAACCGGTGGCCGGTGACGAGGGCCTGGGACGGCGTTTCGTCGAGCTGATCGATCCGCTGCGCTACCCGGAGCGGGGGCTCGGCGACGAGGCCGTACGGGAGATCCGGCGGCTGAAGGCCCGCATGGAGTCGGAGCGGCTGCCGCGGGGCGCCGACCCCAAGCTGCACACCAAGATCGGGCCGGGCGGCCTGTCCGACGTCGAGTGGACCGTGCAGCTGCTGCAACTGCGGCACGGCTGGGAGGTACCCGGGCTGCGCACCACCCGGACCCGCCAGGCCCTGGCGGCGGCCCGGGACGCCGGGCTGATCTCCACCGAGGACGCCGGGACCCTGGACGAGGCGTGGGTGCTCGCGACGCGCGTCCGCAACGCCGTGATGCTGGTGCGCGGCCGGGCCGGGGACACCTTCCCGTCACACGCGCGCGAGCTGGCGGCGGTGGGCCGCTACCTGGGGCACGGGCCCGGTCACGTCGGCGACATGCTCGACGCCTACCGACGCACGGCTCGGCGGGCCCGTGGTGTGGTGGAGTCCCTGTTCTACCAGGGCTGACACCGACTGAGCCGACCTCTTAGGGCCTGTCCGGCGGATCATGCCGGCGTCGCGGGGTCCGGCACGCCCTCCCCCAGAGGGGGTACCCCAGCCGCGTTTTCGTCGGTCGCCGACTCTCCCACGCTCGAATGCGCTCGCGCGGGGGGACCCCCATCGCGTCGACTCCCTTCTCCGCCTTGCAGCTGGACGCTCCCCCACGCTCGAACTTGCTCGCGCGGGGGCACCCCCATCGCCCCCGCTCACCTGCGCTGATGAAGCGCCGTTCCTTGCAGCCGACCTGATCCGCCGGACAGGCCCTAGTCGTTCGGGTTCGGTGCCTCCAGTGGAAGCCAGCCTCGTTCGGCTGCGCGGAGGGCGATCTGGAAGCGTGTTCTGGCGCCCAGCGCGGTGCCGGCCTCGCTCACGTGCTTCTGCACGGTGCGGCGGCTGACGTTGAGGACCCGGGCGATCGCGTCGTCCTTCATCCCGGTCGCCATGAGGTCGAGGATCGCCTGGGTTCGTTCGTCTATCCGCGTCGTCTGCCGGGTCCGGCGAGGGGCGGGCCAGTCCTGCCGGCTTTCCAGCGACACCGGCACCGCCTGCTTCCAGATGGCCTCGAACAGCGCGGCGAGCGCGGCGACGAGGCCAGGTGAGTGGACCACGAGTGATCCTGCCGAGGGACGGTCGTGGTGCAGGGGCAGGAGGGCGGCGGTGCGGTCGAACAGGGCCAGTTTGACGGGAAGTCGGGAACTGAGCCGGAACTCGCCGCCGCCGGCGCTGCCCCGCAGTGCCGTCTCCAGTGACACCGTGTCCGTGAAGCCCTCGGTGTCGTAGACCGACCGCAGCCGCAGTCCCTCGCGGAACTCCGGCGGTGCGACATCCCCTTGACCGGAGTCATCCCCCTCACTGGAGGCATCCGCGGGCCCGGTCACATAGGGCGGCTTGGCCAGGTGCAGTACTTCATGGGTGCTGCCCTTGAGGAGATGCGCATAGCGTGCGGTGACCTCCTCGTTGTCTTCCAGGACCTCCACCAGGTGCGGAGCCTGCGGGCGGGCCGCCACGTCGTAGATCTCGTGGAGTTGCTCCATGTACAGCTCGGCCTGGGCCAGTTCGGCGCGCCTGCGGGCCAGCAGGGAGCCCAGGGACGAGCGCGGCGGGCCGGCCTTCCACCGCGGGGGCGTGCCGGCGATGGGGATGACCAGGAGTACGTCCTCCAGAGACCGCAGTGCTGTCTCGACCTCTGCGCGCGACGCGCCGACCGCGGCCGCCACAGTGAGGGAAGAGGCGGAGGCGTGACCCACCAGGTACTCCAGGACTCGGCCGCTGAGCGCGTCCAGCCCGATGCCGGCCCAAGGGCCGTCCGACGTCACATCCATGCAGCCTGACGCTCCCGCTGTAGTGCGCATCGGTGTTGAACGTGTCGCTGCCGCATCTCCGCGCCACCGCTCGCGGGACCCAAGCGCATGTGGGCAATTGCGCGAAGCCGCGACAGCCGGATCTTGTCGCGCATGACGCGACACCGTCAAGGTGGGCACGCTCCCACCAGTCCCGAAGGCGCGACTGGCCCTGCGCATCAACTGCCAGTACATCCACTCAAGTCGAGGGAGTCCTTTGACACGCCACCCCTCCGGAAGACGGCGCCGCCTGCTTGTGGTCGCGGCTGCCCTCCTGGTCACCGCGGCGACCCCGCACGTGGCCTCCTCCGCAGACACCTCACCGGTGGACCGCTCGGCCGACGCCACCGCCGCTGACAACGTTGCCGCATCCGTCGTCACCCTGGTCACCGGCGACAAGGTCACCGTCGCCCCCGGTGCCGGCGACAGCCCCGGCACGCTCACCGTTCAGGGTCCCGACGGCGAGCCCACCGGCGCCCGCGTGCTGACCGTGGGCGGCGACACCTACGTCTATCCCGACTCCGCCCGCCCCTACCTGGCATCCGGCGCCCTGGACGACCAACTCTTCAACGTCTCCCGCCTCGTGGCCGACGGCTACGACGACGCGGCGCTCGAGCACCTGCCCCTCATCGTCACCTACGGCGGCAAGGAGGCGTCCGCCTCCACTCTGCGCCGCCGCGCCGACGCCATGCCGGGCGACGTCACGGACGTACGCCCCCTCACCAGCATCAACGGGGTGGCCCTCGCAGCGGACCGCGAGGACAGCGACGCCGTGTGGAGCGCGCTCACCGGCACCGAGTCCGGCTCCGGCTCCGGGTCCGGCTCCGCGAAGGCACCGGACACCGACGCGGCCTTCCACGGCGGCGTCGCCAAGGTCTGGCTCGACGGCAAGGCCGAGGCCACCCTCAGCGACTCGGTCGCCCAGATCGGCGCCCCCGAGGTCTGGGCGGGCGGCAACACCGGCGACGGTGTCGACGTGGCCGTCCTCGACACCGGCTACGACCCGGGCCACCCCGATCTGTTGGACGCGGTCGAGGACAGTGCCAGCTTCGTCCCCGACCAGGACGTCACCGACCGCAACGGCCACGGTACGCACGTCGCCTCCACCATCGCCGGCAGCGGCGCCGCCTCCGCCGGCAAGGAGAAGGGTGTCGCACCCGGCGTCGACCTGCATGTCGGCAAGGTCCTGGCCAACGAGGGCTACGGCTACGACTCCTGGATCCTGGCGGGCATGGAGTGGGCCGCCCGCGACGTCCACGCCCGGGTCATCAGCATGAGCCTGGGCAGCAGCGAGAACGCCGACGGCGACACCGTGCTCGCCCGGGCCGTGAACGAGCTGAGCGCCGAGACCGGCGCCCTGTTCACCATCGCCGCCGGCAACGACGGTCCCGGTGCCCAGACGGTCCGGTCGCCGGGCACCGCCGACGCGGCCCTGACCGTCGGCGCGGTCGACGCCTCCGACGCCCTCGCCGACTTCTCCAGCCGTGGCCCCCGCTACGGCGACGACGCCCTCAAGCCCGAGATCACCGCGCCCGGTGTCGGCATCCTGGCCGCCCGCTCGCAGTACACGGCCACCGGCAGCGGCTCGTACATGACCGCCAGCGGCACCTCCATGGCGACCCCGCACGTGGCCGGCGTGGCCGCGCTGGTCGCCGCCGCGCACCCCGACTGGACCGGCAGCCGCATCAAGGATGCCCTGGTCAGCACCGTCAAGCCCACGCCCGACATCAGTGCGGACGACGGCGGCAACGGCCGGGCGGACGCCGCCGCGGCGGCCACGGCGACGCTCACCGCCACCGGCAAGATCGACGCCGGCATTCACTCGCCCGGCACGGACAACGGCACGGTCCAGTCCACGGCGACCTGGACCAACACCGGTGACAAGGCCGTCACCGTGGACCTCGCCGTGGACGCCCCCGGCGTGCCCGACGGTGTCTTCACCGTCACCCCCAGCCGCGTCGAGGTGCCCGCGCACGGCACCGCGACCGCCACGGTCACCACCGACCTGGACAAGGCGGGCGACCTCCAGCGCCGGACCGGCCGGCTGACGGCGTCCGCCCAGGGCACCGCGCTGACCCGCACGCTGCTCGGCGTCAGCACCCGCCAGCAGCTGTTCCACGTCCGCACCAAGGTCACCGGCCGTTCCGGCGAGGCCACGGACGGCGTCCTCACCTTCTACCGCAAGGGCGACGAGTACGCGGGCACCTATCTCTACGGCGCCGGCCAGTCGGACGAACTGCTGCCGCCCGGCATCTACACCGTCTACGCCGACTTCCGGGTGGAGGGCACGCACGGCGCCGCCTCGGCCGGATACGCCCGCATGGTCATTCCCGAGGTGAAGGTGACCGGCACCACCGACCTCGTGCTGGACGGCGCGAAGCTCAAGGAGGTCAAGGCAGTCACGCCGAAGAAGGCCGAGAACTTCTCCCGGCGCCTGGACTACTACCGGGAGTTCAAGGACGGCTCCTCGGTCACCGACATGTCGCTGATCGGCGACGGCTACGACAGCGTCTGGACCGCGCCCACGGCCGCGCCCAGGGACGGCGAGCAGTACCTCACCGCCCGCTGGCGCAACCAGGAACCGCTGCTGTCGGTGACCGCCGGCGGGCAGGAGTTCGACGACCTGTGGATCATGCCCGGCTCGGCGAAGCTGCCCGAGGACGACTACACCCTCGATCTGATCCACCCGGGCGACGGTCTCGCGGAGGACTACGAGGGCGTCGACGCCGCCGGCAAGGCCGCCGTGGTGCGCTGGGACTCCCGCGATGAGGACACGGCGGACGACCGGATCAGGGCCGCGCAGGGCGCGGGAGTGAAGCTGCTGCTGTTCGTCAACGACCTCGACGGGCGACTGCGTGAGCCCATCATCAAGTCCTCCATCGAGGTGGTGGGCCTGTCCCGTACGAACGGCGACAGGCTCATAGCGAGCGTGGACGCGAGCGCGACGGGCAGCGTGCCTGTGCGGGCCGTCTCCCGCCCCGACACGGACTACCTGTACGACCTGGTCCGCACCTGGAAGGGCCGCATCCCCGCCAACCTCGTCTACGCGCCCACGACCGGGCAACTGGCCCGGGTCGAGACCTCCTTCCACAACCCCACCGGCCGCGAGGTGTACGAGAACCGCTACGACGTCCACCCCTGGACCATGTACCAGGTCGCCACCAACCGGCTGAGCACGGCCGGCGCGCACCGCACCGACTACGTCAGCACCGACGACACGTTCTCGTGGAGCGAGGAGGGCGAGCTTCAGTCCCTGTCCTACAGCGCGTCCGGAGCGGTCACCTATCCGGCGGGCCGTACCACGGACGTGGAGTGGTTCGGGCCCGTGGTGCGGCCCCGCATCAACGACAGCATCCAGCTGCCCGTGCGCACCGGCGATGAGGTGGACGTCCTCATCCCGTCCTGGGGCGACTCCGGCGGCGGCCACGCCAACTACGCCGCCTTCGGCAGCTCCGACACCACCCAGGAGACCTCGCTGTACCGGGGCGACACCCTCCTCGCCGAGGGCGGCGCCGGGGTGAGCGCGACCGTACCGGCCGCGAAGGGCACCTACCGTCTGGTGCACACGGCGACCCGTACCGCCACGGCCGCCTTCCCCTACTCCACCGACACGCGCACCGAGTGGACATTCACCTCCGCGGCGCCCAAGAACGCCGACGACAGCGAGCAACTCCCGCTCGTCCAGGTCGACTACACCCTGCCGACGTCCGACGCCGGCAGGGCAGCGGCCGACGCGACCCTGCTGGTCACTCCGCTGCACCTGCCAGGCGGCTCGAAGGCGGCGCTCAACACCCGCAAGGTGGAGCTGTCCTACGACGACGGCGCCACCTGGACGACGGCACGCCTCAGCGGCAGGGGCAACGGCAAGGTGAGCCTGTCGCTGCACGCGCCCGCCTCCGCGCAGTACCTCTCGCTGCGCGTCCAGGCCGGTGACAGCCGCGGCAACACCGTGACGCAGACCGTCGTACGCGCCGCGGGAATCGTCGGCTGACCTCGGCGCGACCGAAGCCGCCCGGCGCTCCCCGCACGACCGCCGGGCGGCACCTGTCCATGCCTACGCCTGTCTCGGCACCAGCGGCTTGCGCTTCGGGACCAGGCGCGGCAGTGCGTACGGCAGCGTTCCGTACCACACGCGTGCCACCCCGTAACCGAAGGAGAGGCACAGCATGCCGCCGAGCGCGTCCAGCCAGAAGTGGTTGGCCGTGGCGACGATCACGACGAGGGTGAGCGTCGGGTAGAGCAGGCCCAGCACCCGGACCCAGGGGACGGTCGCCAGCGCGAAGATCGTCAGGCCGCACCACAGGGACCAGCCGATGTGCATGGACGGCATCGCGGCGTACTGGTTGGACATGTTCTTCAGGTCGCCGGAGGCCATCGAACCCCAGGTCTGGTGGACCATGACCGTGTCGATGAAGTGGCCGCCGTTCATCAACCGGGGCGGGGCGAGCGGATACAGGTAGTAACCGACCAGCGCCACGCCCGTCGTCGCGAACAGCACCATGCGGGTCGCCGCGTAGCGGCCGGGATGGCCACGGTAGAGCCACACCAGGACACCGAGCGTGACCACGAAGTGCAGTGTCGCGTAGTAGTAGTTCATGCCGACGATGAGCCAAGTCACCGAGTTCACGGCATGGTTGACGGTCTGCTCGACGGCGATGCCGAGCTGTTGCTCGGCCTTCCAGATCCAGTCCGCGTTGCGCAGCGCCTCGGCCTTCTGCTCCGGAACCGCGTTGCGGATCAGTGAGTACGTCCAGTAACTCACCGCGATCAGCAGGATCTCGAACCACAGCCGCGGCCGACTCGGAGTACGCAGCCGATCCAGGAAATCCGCCCCCGTGTCGTCCGCGACGGGGTGTGGAACGGCCTCTTCCCGGCCTTCCAGTGTCGTCACGGTCGTGTCACCCATGGGCACAGAGTCTGCCAGAAAAGAATTCCCGCTCCGATCATCCCCTGGTGGCATTCAGCACGCACGTTCTACGGCAGCGGGAGGGCCCCGGGAGGCGTTCGCCTCGTACCCGCGTATCAGGGCGAAGCGACGATTCTCCGCCCTAGGGACGATGCCGGTCCCCAGGGGCCGAAGCGGTCGAACCGCGCACCACCAGCTCCGGCATGAACACGAACTCGCTGTGCGGCGCGGGCGTCCCGCCGATCTCCTCCAGCAGCGTGCGCACCGCCGCCTGACCCATCGCCGGGACCGGCTTGCGGACGGTGGTGAGCGGCGGGTCGGTGAAGGCGATCAGCGGGGAGTCGTCGAAGCCCACGACCGAGACGTCCGTCGGGACCTTCAGGCCCAGCTGCCGGGCCGCCCGTATCGCACCGAGGGCCATCATGTCGCTGGCGCACACCACCGCGGTGCAGTCCCGGCCGATGAGGGCCGTGGCGGCGGCCTGGCCGCCCTCCAGGGTGTACAGCGAGTGCTGGACGAGCTCCGACTCGACGGACTCCTGGCTCAGACCCAGCTGGTCCTGCATCGCCCGTACGAAACCCTCGATCTTGCGCTGCACGGGGACGAACCGTTTCGGGCCGAGGGCGAGGCCGATCCGGGTGTGGCCCAGCGAGACGAGGTGGGTGACCGCCAGCGTCATCGCCGCCCGGTCGTCGGGGGAGATGAAGGGCGCCTGCACCTTCGGGGAGAAACCGTCGACCAGCACGAACGGCACGCCCTGCGCGCGCAGCTGCTCGTAGCGCTGCATGTCGGCGGTGGTGTCGGCGTGCAGTCCGGAGACATAGATGATGCCGGCGACCCCGCGGTCGACCAGCATCTCGGTCAGCTCGTCCTCGGTGGAGCCGCCGGGGGTCTGGGTGGCGAGGACCGGGGTGTAGCCCTGCCGGGTCAGCGCCTGGCCGATGACCTGGGCCAGGGCCGGGAATATCGGGTTCTCCAGCTCCGGGGTGATCAGGCCGACCAGGCCCGCGCTGCGCTGCCGCAGCCGCACCGGACGCTCGTAGCCGAGGACGTCGAGCGCGGCCAGTACGGACTGGCGGGTGGTGGCGGCGACGCCCGGCTTCCCGTTGAGGACGCGGCTGACGGTCGCTTCGCTCACCCCCGCCTGAGCAGCGATGTCGGCAAGCCGTGTGGTCACGGCACTGGACTGTACCGGCCGTATGTCGCCTTGCACACCAATCGGACGCCGGGTGCGGGCGGTTGACCGGCGCGCTGCGGGTTGCTGCGGCATGGCGTCCCTTCGTGAAACGGATGGCAAGAGCTTGCAGAGTCTTGCACAACACGGTCCGTGCCCGCTCAACCCCGCAGAACAACGGTCTCACAGCGATCGACGACAGGTCACGTGCGGATAACTTCGGTGATGCCTTGCACTTTTTTTCTGCAAGGTCTTTCGCAACGCTTACATCGCTGTTACGTTCACGGTCGCCCGGCCGCCGCAACGGCGCAGTCGGCAAGTCGACAGGGGCGGTAGACGGGACCACCCCCTGCTAACTCGGGCTTTCACCCTCAAGGAGAACTCATGCGGCGTGGCATAGCGGCCACCGCGCTGGTGGCGTCCCTCGCCCTCACGGCGACGGCCTGCGGCGGAGACGACAGCGGCGACTCGGCCGGCGGTCCGGTCACGATCACCTGGTGGGACACCTCCAACGCCACCAACGAGGCGCCGACGTACCAGGCCTTGGTCAAGGAGTTCGAGGCCGCCAACAAGGACATCAAGGTCAAGTACGTCAACGTGCCCTTCGACCAGGCGCAGAACAAGTTCGACACGGCCGCCGGCTCCAAGGGCGCCCCTGACGTGCTGCGCTCCGAGGTCGGCTGGACCCCCGCCTTCGCCAAGAAGGGCTACTTCCTGCCGCTGGACGGCACCGAGGCCCTCACCGACGAGAGCAAGTTCCAGCCCAGCCTGATCGAGCAGGCCAAGTACGAGGGCAAGACGTACGGCGTGCCCTTCGTCACGGACACCCTGGCCCTCGTCTACAACAAGGACCTCTTCGAGAAGGCCGGCGTCGAGGCTCCCAAGACCTGGGACGACCTGAAGAAGGCCGCCGCCACGATCAAGGACAAGACCGGCGTCGACGGCTACTGGGGCTCCACCCAGGCCTACTACGCCCAGTCCTTCCTCTACGGCGAGGGCACCGACACCGTCGACGCCGACGCCAAGAAGATCACCGTCAAGTCGCCCGAGGCCAAGAAGGCCTACGAGACCTGGCTGAGCCTCTTCGACGGCAAGGGCCTGCACAAGGCCGACACCACCGCCGACGCCTACGCCCACATCCAGGACGCGTTCGTCAACGGCAAGGTCGCCGCGATCATCCAGGGCCCCTGGGAGATCACCAACTTCTACAAGGGCTCCGCGTTCAAGGACAAGGAGAACCTGGGCATCGCCACCGTCCCGGCCGGCTCCACCGGCAAGGCGGGCGCCCCGACCGGCGGCCACAACCTCTCCGTGTACGCCGGCTCCGACGAGGCCCACCAGCAGGCCGCGCTGAAGTTCGTCAACTTCATGACCTCGGCGAAGGCCCAGGAGACCATCGCCCTGAAGAACTCGACGCTGCCCACCCGCGACGACGCCTACACCGCCGAGGTCAAGGCCGACCCGGGCATCGCCGGCTACCAGGGCGTCCTCGCCGCCGCCCAGCCGCGCCCCGCGCTGCCCGAGTACAGCTCGCTGTGGGGTCCGCTCGACGACGAGCTGCTCGCTGTCGCCGGCGGCAAGAAGTCCCTGGACGAGGGGCTCGACAGCGCCGAGACCTCGATCACCAAGCTGGTCCCGGACTTCAGCAAGTGACCCCGACCGGCCGTCGGATCCTCCTGACTCATGGGGGGAAGGATCCGGCGGCCGTCGGCCTGTGCGCCGTACCCCCTGATCTGTAGATCCTCACAAAGGTTGTCGAACCATGACAGTCGCCATCGATCGAGCGACCGGAAAGCGACTCGGTGACCGCGGGCCCCGGCCCGGGCCACTCCAGCGCCTGAGGCGCAGCTACCAGAAGTACTGGTACGCCTACGCGATGATCGCCCCGGTGGTCCTCGTGCTCGGCGTCCTGGTGCTGTATCCGCTGGCGTACGGCTTCTACCTGACGCTCACCGACGCCAACAGCCTCAACACGGCCCGCACGATCGGCGTCAACGAGATCGAGGCCACCTACAAGTTCATCGGCTTCGACAACTACGCCGACATCCTGTGGGGCGAGACCGCCTACGACCGCTTCTGGTCGCACTTCATCTGGACGATCGTGTGGACGGCCGCCTGTGTCGCCCTGCACTACTCCATCGGTCTGGGCCTCGCTCTGCTGCTCAACCAGAAGCTGCGCGGCCGCACGTTCTACCGGCTGATCATGGTCCTGCCGTGGGCCGTGCCCACCTTCGTCACCGTCTTCGGCTGGCGTTTCATGCTCGCCGACGGTGGCATCATCAACTCCGCCCTGGAAACCCTGCACCTGCCGGCGCCGCAGTGGCTGGAGGACACCTTCTGGCAGCGGTTCGCCGCGATCATGGTCAACACCTGGTGCGGGGTGCCGTTCATGATGGTCTCGCTGCTCGGCGGTCTCCAGTCGATCGACCGCACGCTGTACGAGGCCGCCGAGATGGACGGCGCGAACGCCTGGCAGCGCTTCCGGTACGTCACCCTGCCGGGCCTGAGGTCGGTCAGCTCCACCGTCGTCCTGCTCGGCGTGATCTGGACCTTCAACCAGTTCGCGGTGATCTTCCTGCTGTTCGGCACCACTGCGCCGGATGCCCAGATCCTCGTCACCTGGGCGTACTACCTCGGCTTCGGGCAGCAGCCGCGCGACTTCGCACAGTCCGCCGCCTACGGCATCCTGCTGCTGGCCATCCTGATCGTCTTCACCTCCGTCTACCGCCGCTGGCTGAACCGCAATGACCAGCAGCTCGCGATCTGAGGCAGGAGTCCCCATGAGCACCACGACCGTTCAGAAGTCCGCCACCGCGGACCAGGCCCCCGCCCCCGCCCCGCCGCGCAGGACGCGCCGCCGCGGCGAGCAGGGCCTCGTCGGGACCCTCGCCGCGCACGGCACCCTGACCCTCGCCAGCCTGATCGCGCTGTTCCCGATCGCCTGGCTGGTCTACCTGTCCCTCGGCCCGGACAAGGACGACTACCTGCACCCCGGGCGCATCTGGGGGAAGATGACGTTCGACAACTACTCGTTCGTCCTGACGGAGACGAACTTCTTCGACTGGCTGAAGAGTTCGCTGGTCGTCTCGCTGGGCACCACGGCCATCGGCGTGATCATCGCCGCCACCACCGGCTACGCGGTGTCCCGGATGCGCTTCCCCGGCTACAAGAAGTTCATGTGGGTGCTGCTGGTCACCCAGATGTTCCCGATCGCCGTACTGATCGTGCCGATGTACCAGATCCTGTCGGAGCTCCAGCTCATCGACACCTACCTCGGCCTGATCCTCGTCTACTGCTCGACGGCCGTGCCGTACTGCGCCTGGCTGCTCAAGGGGTACTTCGACACCATCCCCTTCGAGATCGACGAGGCGGGACGCGTCGACGGACTCTCCCCGTTCGGCACCTTCCTGCGGCTGATCCTGCCGCTCGCCCGGCCGGGCCTCGCGGTGGCGGCGTTCTACAGCTTCATCACCGCGTTCGGCGAGGTCGCCTTCGCCACCACGTTCCTGCTGGACGACGAGAAGTACACGTTCGCGGTCGGTCTGCAGAGCTTCGTCAGCGAGCACGACGCCCAGCGCAACCTGATGGCCGCCACCGCCGTACTGATCGCGATACCGGTGTCCGCGTTCTTCTACCTCGTGCAGAAGAACCTGGTGACCGGCCTGACGGCGGGTGGCACCAAGGGCTGACCGCCCTTTCCGCCACGACTCCCGCGCGCTGTGCCGCGCGGGCGGCGGCCGCGGTGCCGATCCGACCCCGCTGTCACCGCGGCCGCCTCACCACCCGCCGCCGTACCCAGTAAGCCCCATGACCTCACCCCTGTTACGCATCAAGGACGCCATGAGCCAGTACTCCACCGACCCGGCCCCGACCTCCGCCGTCGCCACCGTCGCCCGCCGCCGCGACTGGTGGCGCGACGCGGTGATCTACCAGGTCTATCCGCGCAGCTTCGCCGACAGCAATGGCGACGGCATGGGCGACCTGGAGGGCGTACGATCCCGACTCCCGTACCTGCGCGACCTCGGCGTGGACGCCGTGTGGCTCAGCCCCTTCTACGCCTCCCCGCAGGCCGACGCCGGGTACGACGTCGCCGACTACCGTGCCGTCGACCCCATGTTCGGCTCCCTGCTGGACGCGGACGCGCTGATCCGCGACGCCCATGAGAACGGGCTGCGCATCATCGTCGACCTGGTCCCGAACCACTCCTCCGACCAGCACGAATGGTTCAAGCGGGCGGTCGCGGAAGGGCCGGGTTCCCCGCTCCGCGACCGCTACCACTTCCGTCCCGGCAAGGGCAGGAACGGCGAACTGCCGCCCAACGACTGGGAGTCCATCTTCGGCGGCCCGGCATGGACGAGGGTTCCGGACGGCGAGTGGTACCTCCACCTCTTCGCCCCCGAGCAGCCCGACTTCAACTGGGAACACCCGGCGGTGGGAGACGAGTTCCGCTCGATTCTCCGCTTCTGGCTGGACATGGGTGTCGACGGCTTCCGTATCGACGTGGCCCACGGCCTGGTGAAGGCGGAGGGCCTGCCCGACCTCGGCGCCCACGACCAACTCAAGCTGCTGGGCAACGATGTCATGCCGTTCTTCGACCAGGACGGCGTGCACGAGATCTACCGGCAGTGGCGGCGGATCCTCGACGAGTACGCGGGGGAGCGCATCTTCGTCGCGGAGGCGTGGACCCCGACCGTCGAGCGCACCGCCAACTACGTCCGCCCGGACGAGCTGCACCAGGCCTTCAACTTCCAGTACCTCAGCACGGATTGGGACGCCAAGGAGCTCCGTACGGTCATCGACCGCACCCTGGAGGCCATGCGCCCGGTCGGCGCCCCCGCCACCTGGGTGCTGTCCAACCACGACGTCACCCGGCACGCCACCCGCTTCGCCAACCCGCCCGGCCTCGGCACGCAGATCCGCGAGGCCGGTGACCGCGAGCTGGGCCTGAAACGGGCGCGGGCGGCCACCCTGCTGATGCTGGCGCTGCCCGGATCGGCGTACATCTACCAGGGCGAGGAGCTGGGCCTCCCGGACGTCGTCGACCTGCCGGACGAGGTGCGCCAGGACCCGGCGTACTTCCGCGGCGCGGGGCAGGACGGCTTCCGTGACGGCTGCCGGGTGCCGATCCCGTGGACGCGCACGGGGTCGTCGTACGGCTTCGGCAGCGGGGGCAGTTGGCTGCCGCAGCCGGAGGGGTGGGGCGAGCTGAGCGTTCAGGCGCAGGAGGGGGTGGCCGGTTCGACGCTGGAGCTGTACCGGGCCGCGCTCGCCGTGCGCCGTACGCAGCCCGACCTCGGGGCGGGGGAGGCCGTCGAGTGGCTGAAGGCGCCCGAGGGCGTGCTCGCCTTCCGGCGCGGGGAGTTCGTGTGCGTCGCGAACACCGGCGGGGAGTCGGTGACGACTCCGGGGTACGGCCGTCTGCTGCTCGCCAGTGGTGAGGTGACCGAGGCGGACGGCGAGGTGAAGGTGCCGGCCGACACGACGGTGTGGTGGGCCACGGGCTCCTGAAAGCCCCTCCGCAACTTTTTCATTGAAGTTCGTACGGCCCGCTGCCCTTTCGGGCGGCGGGCCTTTAACATCTCCGTCACCGCAAGTTGGCTGAAAGTTTTCAGCAAGAGCCTTCAACGGTGAAGGAACCCCACATGGCACGCAGAACCCTCCCCTGGGCGGCCGCCCTCGCAGCCGCCCTTGTCATGAACCCATCCCCTGCTGAGGCCTCCCCGCCCGGCACCAAGGACGTCACGGCCGTCCTGTTCGAGTGGAACTTCGCCTCGGTCGCCCGCGAGTGCACCACCACCCTCGGCCCCGCCGGTTACGGCTACGTGCAGGTCTCCCCGCCCGCCGAGCACATACAGGGCGCGCAGTGGTGGACGTCGTACCAGCCGGTGAGCTACAAGATCGCCGGGCGTCTCGGCGACCGCGCGGCGTTCCAGAACATGGTGAACACCTGCCACGCGGCCGGCGTGAAGGTGGTCGTGGACACGGTCATCAACCACATGTCGGCGGGCAGCGGCACCGGCACGGGCGGCTCGTCGTACACGAAGTACAACTACCCCGGCCTGTACTCCTCCTTCGACTTCGACGACTGCACGGCCCAGATCACCAACTACCAGGACCGCTGGAACGTCCAGCACTGCGAACTGGTGGGCCTGGCGGACCTGGACACGGGTGAGGACTACGTCCGTGGGGCCATCGCGGGCTACATGAACGACCTGCTCTCCCTCGGCGTGGACGGCTTCCGCATCGACGCGGCCAAGCACATGGACGCCGCCGACCTGGCCAGCATCAAGTCCCGGCTGAGCAATCCGTCGGCGTACTGGAAGCAGGAGGTCATCTACGGCAGCGGAGAGGCGGTCCAGCCGACGGAGTACACGGGCAACGGGGACGTCCAGGAGTTCCGGTACGCGTATGACCTCAAGCGGGTCTTCAACAACGAGAACCTGGCGTACTTGAAGAACTACGGCGAGGGCTGGGGCTACATGAGCAGTTCCGTCTCGGGCGTCTTCGTCGACAACCACGACACCGAGCGCAACGGCTCCACGCTGAGCTACAAGGACAACGCCAACTACACGCTGGCGAACGTCTTCATGCTGGCCTGGCCGTACGGGGCGCCGGACATCAACTCGGGTTACGAGTTCACCGACCATGACGCCGGACCGCCGAACGGCGGCCAGGTCAACGCCTGTTGGCAGAACGGCTGGAAGTGCCAGCACGCGTGGCCGGAGATCCAGCGCATGGTCGCCTTCCGCAACGCCACGCGGGGCGAGTCGGTGACGAACTGGTGGGACAACGGGGGCGACGCGATCGCCTTCGGGCGGGGCAGCAAGGGATTCGTGGCGATCAACCACGAGTCCGGTTCGCTGACCCGCACGTATCAGACATCCCTCCCGGCGGGGACGTACTGCAACGTCCAGAACAACACGACGGTGACGGTGAACGGTTCCGGCCAGTTCACGGCGACGCTGGGCAGCAACACGGCCCTGGTGATCTACGCGGGCAAGTCGAGCTGCTGAGCGGCGACCCGAGCGGACGCCGAGTCCATGCCCCGCGAGGTCCAGCGGCGTGCCCGGGCGCGCCGTGACATCGTGGGGCCATGGCCATCGATGTTCGCCCGGCGTCGGTCTTCGAGGACGTCGCTGCCGTGCTCGGCCCGAAGTCGGCCGGAGCCAGCGTCTGCTGGTGCCTGAGCTACCGGATCCCGTCCAAGCTCAACAACGAGCTGCGCGGCCCGGCCCGCGGTGAGTACGTCGCCCGGCTGTGCGGCATGGACCCCCCTCCTGGGGTGCTCGCCTACGACGGTGACGAGCCGGTCGGCTGGGCCGCCGTGGCGCCCCGCTCGGACACGTCCTTCGCTCGGAACCGCAAGATTCCGCACGTCGACGACCTGCCCGTCTGGTCGCTGTGGTGCATCCGGGTCCGCCCCGGCCACCGCAAGCAGGGCATCACGCACGCCCTCATCGCGGGCGCGGTCGAGTTCGCCCGCGCCCACGGCGCCCCGGTGATCGAGGCCTACCCCCTCGACAACGGTGACGCCAAGGTCGACCTGACCATGGCGTACGCCGGGCTCCGCAAGAACTTCGAGCGCGCGGGCTTCGTCCACGCCGCCGACACCACCTCCGTTCTGGCCGGTCATCCCCGGATCCTGATGCGGCTCGACCTGCGCTGAGCGTGAGCTGGTCCAGCTCGGCCGCCGGGAGGGCGCGGGCAAGACTGCCCCTGAAACTTCTTGCTAAGTGTTTCAACACTCTTGCTGTAAACCTTTCGTCAGCGATACCGTCGCGCCGGGCGCCCGGCGACGAGGCCGTGCCGCGGCGCAGGGGTCGGACTCAAGGACTCAGAAGAGCCGCAATCGCAAGGAGTTCACGCTCGTGATACCGAGATGGCCGGCGCCCCACACGCGCCGTACCGCCCATGTCAGACGGGTCGCGGCCGTCACCGTGGCCGCGCTCGCCGCAGCGCTCGTCCAACCCCTCGCCGCCGGAGCCGCCACCCCGCCCCCACCCCCGCCGCCGTCCGACGCCAAGCTCGCCGCCGAGCCCGCCCGGCACGACCTCACCCGCGAGCAGTTCTACTTCGTCCTGCCGGACCGCTTCGCCAACGGGGACAAGCGCAACGACCGCGGCGGCCTCACCGGTTCACGTCTCACCACAGGCTTCGACCCCACCGACAAGGGCTTCTACCAGGGTGGCGACCTCAAGGGCCTGACCCGCAAGCTCGACTACATCAAGGGCCTCGGCACCACCGCCATCTGGCTCGCCCCGATCTTCAAGAACCAGCCGGTGCAGGGGAAGGGCGACAACGCCTCCGCCGGTTACCACGGTTACTGGATCACCGACTTCACCCAGGTCGACCCGCACTTCGGCACCAACAAGGACCTCGAAACCCTCATCGACAAGGCGCACGCCAAGGGCATGAAGGTCTTCTTCGACGTCATCACCAACCACACCGCCGACGTCGTCGACTACGAGGAGAAGTCCTACGACTACCTCTCCAAGGGCGCCTTCCCGTACCTGACCAAGGACGGCGAGCCCTTCGACGACGCCGACTACGCGGACGGCACCCGCGACTTCCCCGAGGTCGACGAGGACTCCTTCCCGCGCACACCCGTCGTCCCCGGCGCCAAGCGGAACCTCAAGGTCCCCTCCTGGCTCAACGATCCGACGATGTACCACAACCGCGGCGACTCCACCTGGGCCGGTGAGTCGGCGACGTACGGCGACTTCGTCGGTCTCGACGATCTGTGGACCGAGCGTCCCGAGGTCGTCGAGGGCATGGAGAAGATCTACAAGAGGTGGGTCAGGGACTTCGACATCGACGGCTTCCGGATCGACACCGTCAAGCACGTCAACATGGAGTTCTGGACCCAGTGGGCCACCGCCCTCGACGCGTACGCCGCCAAGAAGGGCCGGGACGACTTCTTCATGTTCGGCGAGGTCTACTCCGCCGACACCAACGTCACCGCCCCGTACGTCACCCAGGGCCGCCTCGACTCCACCCTCGACTTCCCCTTCCAGGACGCGGCCCGCGCCTACGCATCCCAGGGCGGAAGCGCGAAGAAGCTCGCCTCCGTCTTCGGTGACGACTACAAGTACACGACCGGCACGGCCAACGCGTACGAGCAGGTCACCTTCCTCGGCAACCACGACATGGGCCGCATCGGGACCTTCCTCAAGCAGGACAATCCCGGCGCGACCGACGCCGAGCTGCTCAAGAAGGCCGGGCTGGCCAACGAGCTGATGTTCCTCAGCCGCGGCAACCCGGTGATCTACTACGGCGACGAGCAGGGCTTCACCGGCGCGGGCGGCGACAAGGACGCCCGGCAGACGATGTTCGGCTCCGAGGTCGCCGACTACCTCGACGACGACCAGCTCGGCACGGACCGTACGCACGCCGTCGACGCCTATGACACCCGAGCACCGCTCTACCGGCAGATCAGTGCGCTCGCCAAGCTGCGAAAGGCCCACCCCGCCCTCGCCGACGGAGTCCAGACCGAGCGGTACGCCGCCGACGGCCCCGGCGTCTACGCCGTCACCCGCACGGACGCGAAGACCGGCATCGAGTACGTCGTCGCCTTCAACAACGCGGGCGAGGCCAAGACGGCCACCTTCCCGACCGGCTCCGCCGACATGGGCTTCGACGCGCTCTACGGAACCGACCACAACCTGAAGTCCGACGCCGACCGGAAGGTGACCGTCACTGTCCCGGCCGGTTCCGCCGTCGTCTACAAGGCCACCGGAAAGCTCCCCGCCCCCGCCACCAAGCCGACCCTCACCTTGAAGGCCCCGGCCCCCGGCGCCACCGGCACGGTCGAGCTGACGGCCGACGTCGACGGCGGGCAGCTCAACCGCGTCGTCTTCGCCGCCCAGACCGGCACCGGCAAGTGGCGTACCCTCGGCTCCGCCGACCACGCCCCCTACAAGGTCACCCACACCATCGGCAAGGACGTCGAGCCCGGTACCGCCCTGCGCTACAAGGCCGTGGTGATCGACTCCAAGGGCCGTACGGCGAGCGCCACGGCCGCCTCCACCACCGGCACCCCGCCCACCGAGCAGCCGCCCACCGCCTCCTCCCGCGACTACGCGATCGTCCACTACAACCGCCCCGACGGGAACTACGCCGACTGGGGCCTGTACGCCTGGGGCGACCTCGCCGACGGCGAGTCGACGACCTGGCCCGACAGCCACCCCTTCATCGGCCGCGACGCCTACGGTGCCTTCGCCTACGTCAAGCTCAAGCCCGGCGCCTCGACCGTCGGTTTCCTGGTCATCGACAAGGACGGCAACAAGGACGTCGCCGCCGACCGCACGATCGATGTGACCAAGACCGGCGAGGTCTGGATCGAGCAGGGCAAGGAGACCGTCCGCACCGAGCGCCCGGAGTACCCGGCGCAGGACACGTCCAAGGCCGTACTGCACTACCACCGCGCCGACGGCGACTACGACGGCTGGGGCATCCACGTCTGGAGCGGCGCCGCGCAGCCCACCGACTGGTCGAAGCCGCTGATGCCGGTGAAGACTGATTCCTATGGCGCGGTCTTCGAGGTGCCGCTCACCGAGGGTGCCACCAGCCTCAGCTACATCATCCACAAGGGCGACGAGAAGGACCTGTCCGCCGACCAGGCCCTCGACCTCAAGGCCAACGGCCACGAGGTGTGGCTCTTGAGCGGCCAGGAGAAGTACCTGCTGCCGCAGCCGGCGGGCAGTGCCGCCGCGCTCGACCTGACGACCGCCAAGGCGATCTGGATCGACCGGAACACGGTGGCCTGGAACGGCTCCGACGCCGCCGCGTCCACTCAGCTGCTGTCCTCGCGCGACGGCTCGATCAAGGCCGAGAACGGCACGCTCACCGGCGACGACGCCCAGTGGCTCCGCCTGTCGAAGACCACCCTCACCGACGCCCAGAAGGCCCGGTTCCCGCATCTGAAGGACTACACCGCCTGGTCCGTCGACCCGCGCGACCGCGACCGGGTCCGCGAGGCCCTGCGCGGCCAGGTCGTCGCATCCCAGCGCGCCGCGAACGGGGCCGTGCTCGCCGCGACCGGCGTCCAGATCGCCGGCGTACTCGACGATCTGTACGACGCGACGAAGGCGGACCTCGGCGCGACCTTCCGCAAGGGCCGCCCCACCCTCTCCGTCTGGGCGCCGACGGCCCAGTCCGTCTCCCTTGAGCTGGACGGCTCGCTGAAGCGGATGCGGCGCGACGACAGCACCGGCGTCTGGTCCGCCACCGGCCCCGCGTCCTGGAAGAACAAGCCCTACCGGTACGTCGTGAAGGTCTGGGCCCCCAGCGTCCGCGAGGTCGTCACCAACAAGGTCACCGACCCGTACTCGCTCGCCCTCACCGCCGACTCCGAGCGCAGCCTCGTGGTCGATCTCGCCGACAAGTCGCTGAAGCCCAGCGGCTGGACGACCCTGAAGAAGCCCGAGGCCGTGCCGCTGAAGGACGCCCAGATCCAGGAGCTGCACATCCGGGACTTCTCCGTCGAGGACGGCACGGCCAAGCATCCCGGCACCTACCTCGCCTTCACCGACAAGGCGAGTGACGGCAGCAAGCACCTGCGCAGACTCGCCGACTCGGGGACCTCGTACGTCCATCTCCTCCCGGCCTTCGACATCGCCACCATCCCCGAGAAGAAGTCCGACCAGGCGACCGTCGGCTGTGACCTCGCCGCCTTCCCGGCGGACTCCGAGCGGCAGCAGGAGTGTGTGTCCGCGATCGCCGCCAAGGACGCCTACAACTGGGGCTACGACCCGTTCCACTACACGGTCCCGGAGGGCTCCTACGCCACCGACCCGGACGGTACGGCCCGTACCGTCGAGTTCCGCGAGATGGTCAAGGCGCTGAACGAGGACGGCCTGCGGGTCGTCATGGACGTCGTCTACAACCACACGGCGGCAAGCAGCCAGGCCCGGACCTCCGTGCTCGACCGGATCGTGCCCGGCTACTACCAGCGGCTCCTCGCGGACGGCACGGTCGCGAACAGCACCTGCTGCGCGAACACCGCCCCCGAGAACGCCATGATGGGCAAGCTCGTCGTCGACTCGATCGTCACCTGGGCCAAGCAGTACAAGGTGGACGGCTTCCGCTTCGACCTCATGGGCCACCACCCGAAGGCCAACATCCTCGCCGTCCGCAAGGCCCTCGACGCGCTGACCCCGGAGAAGGACGGCGTCGACGGCAAGAAGATCATCCTGTACGGCGAGGGCTGGAACTTCGGCGAGATCGCCGACGACGCCCGCTTCGAGCAGGCCACGCAGAAGAACATGGCCGGTACCGGGATCGCCACGTTCTCCGACCGCGCCCGGGACGCCGTCCGCGGCGGCGGCCCCTTCGACGAGGACCCCGGCATCCAGGGCTTCGCGTCCGGCCTCTACACCGAGCCCAACTCCTCGGCGAACAACGGCAGTCCGGCCGAGCAGAGGGCCCGCCTCCTGCACTACCAGGACCTCATCAAGGTCGGCCTCTCCGGAAACCTCGCCGGATACCGCTTCACCGACACCTCCGGCCGGCAGGTCAAGGGCTCCGAGGTCGACTACAACGGCCAGCCCGCCGGATACGCGGCGGCCCCCGGCGACGCCCTCGCCTACGCCGACGCCCACGACAACGAGTCGTTGTTCGACGCGCTCGCCTTCAAGCTGCCCGCCTCGACGAGCGCGGCCGACCGGGCCCGGATGCAGGTCCTCGCCATGGCCACGGCCACCCTCTCGCAGGGCCCGGCGCTCTCCCAGGCGGGAACCGACCTGTTGCGCTCCAAGTCCCTGGACCGCAATTCGTACGACAGCGGTGACTGGTTCAACGCCATCCACTGGAACTGCGCCGACGGCAACGGCTTCGGACGGGGGCTGCCGATGGCGGCCGACAACGAGTCCAAGTGGCCGTACGCCAAGCCGCTGCTCGGCTCGGTAGGGGTCGGGTGCGCCCAGATCGAGGGAGCCTCGGCCGCGTACCGGGACCTGCTGAAGATCCGTACGACGGAGAACGCCTTCTCCCTCGACACGGCCGAGCAGGTCCAGCAGCAGCTCTCCTTCCCCCTGTCCGGCAGTGACGAGACACCCGGCGTGATCACGATGCGGCTCGGTGACCTGGTCGTCGTGTTCAACGCGACGCCGGAACGCCAGGAGCAGCGGGTCGAGTCCCTCGCCGGGGCGGATTACCGACTGCACCCGGTCCAGGCGAGGGGCGCGGATCCCGTCGTGAAGGGCTCGGCGTACGCGGCGAACTCGGGCACATTCACCGTCCCGTCCCGCACGGTTGCCGTGTTCCTCAGGCCAGCGCCCTAAGGGGCGCGGGGAACTGTGCGACCAGCCACAACGCACCCGCACCCAAAAGACAACCCAATCCCGCACAACCCGCGGAGCGTAGGGTGCTCCTGTCCGCCGGAGAACAGGAGCACCCACCCATGCCGCAGATCACCGTCGACTATTCCGAGCAGCTCGCGGAGGGCTTCGACCGCCCGGGCTTCGCCCGGGCCCTGCACGCGGCCGTGGTCGACATCGCGGCCGCGAAGCCCCCGGCGTGCAAGACGCAGTTCCGCCGGACCGAGAACACCACGGTCGGCCCCGACGCCGAGGGGCACGCCGTGGTGCATGTGCACATCGGCCTCCTGACCGGGCGCACCGACGAGACCAAGGCGCGGCTCACCGAGGCCGTACTGGAGCTGCTGCGGCAGTACGTGAAGCCCGCCGAGGGCCTCGACCTGCACGCGTCGGCCGAGGTACGCGAACTCGACCCGTCGTACCGGAAGTTCGAAGCCTGAGTTCGGCGCCTAGGACGCCAGGGAGATCAACCGACCGACCAGATCGCTGAACGGCCCGTCGGTCGGCTCGTCCTTGAGGACCTGGCGCATCAGCATCGCCATCTCCTCGTCGTGGGCCGCGCTGACGGCCGCAAGTGCCGCGAAGTCGTGCACGAGCTGGTACTCCAGCTCGGCACGCGGGATGCGCCGGCCGTCCAGCCAGATCAACGCCGTCGACTCGGCGAGCGAGATCCACGACCGCACGACCAGTTCCAGTCGCGCGGGCGGATTCTCGACGCCGAGATGCGCAAGGATCTGGTCATACGCGGCCTGCCGTACGGCATCGATGAGCGCGTTCGTCGTCGAGGAGCCAACTGCAGGGCCGCCCCGCATCAACGCCGAGAAACCTGGGCCGTGCTCGTCGACGAAGTCGAAGAACCGGCGCATCACGCGCAGCAGCCGAGCCCCCAGCGGCCCCTCGTGGGGCTCCACGAACCGGCCCGCCAGATCGTCCGCCGCCCGCTGCAACGCGGCCTCGTACAGGCTGAGTTTGCCGGGGAAGTAGTGGTATACCAGCGGGCGTGAGATACCCGCGGCGGACGCTATCTCGTCGATGGAGACCTCGTCGGGGGAGCGGCGGCTGAACAGTTCGAGGGCGACGCCGATCAACTGCTGCCGCCGCTCCTCGACACCCATTCTGCGGCGAACCCCGGTAGACATACGAACACCTTACCGATCGGATCCAGCCTTCAACGGACAGGCCCGATCCGGGGTGTTCGCCGGAACCGCTCACATATCCAGCACGAGCCGTTCGCTTCGCGCCCGTGACACGCAGATCAGCATCGAGTCGGCCCGTTCCCCGTCGGTCAGCAACTCGTCCCGGTGGTCGACCTCACCCTCCAGCACCCGCTGCTGACAGGTCCCGCAGAAACCCTGCTCACAGGAGTACGCGGTGTTCGGCAGCTCGGCCCGCACCGCGGCGAGCACGGTGCTGTCGGCGGGCACGGTCAACGTCCGTCCGCTGCGCCGAAGTTCGACCTCGAAGGCAGCGTTTCCGTCGACCGACGTCCGGGGCGCGAACCGCTCCAGGCGCACCTCGGGAAACCGCTCCTCGACCGCCGCCATCAACCCCTCCGGCCCACAGCAGTACACGGTGGCGTTCCCCGGGACATCCGCGAACAGCGCGTCCAGGTCCGGCAGTCCGACCTCGTCCTCGGCCACGACGGTCACCCGGTCGCCGCCGAGCTTCACGACCTCCTCCAGAAACGGCATCGACGCCCGCGTCCGGCCCCCGTAGAGCAGCCGCCACTCCACGCCCTCCGGCAGCGCCCGCAGCATCGGCAGGACCGGCGTGATCCCGATGCCCCCCGCGACGAAGACGTACGAGTCCGAGGCAACAAGCGGGAAGCGGTTACGAGGCCCGCGCACCTCGATCTCCATCCCCTCCCGCACCTGTTCGTGCACCTCCCGCGAACCGCCCCGCCCGTCCGGCACCAGCCGGGTGGCGACCGTGTACGACGAGGTGTCCTCCGG
Source organism: Streptomyces spinoverrucosus (assembly GCF_006539505.1). Classification (GTDB taxonomy): domain Bacteria; phylum Actinomycetota; class Actinomycetes; order Streptomycetales; family Streptomycetaceae; genus Streptomyces; species Streptomyces spinoverrucosus. The sequence continues at coordinate 16,604 of NZ_BJND01000068.1, read as the reverse complement.
GTCGCCGCACAGCGAGTACTGCCGCACCAGCCCCGACGGCAGCACCAGATCCAGATGCGCCCCGGGCTCCCAGCACGGCAAGTCGTGTCCTTCAAGGCGGAGTTGGACGACCCCCTCTGCGATCGTCTCCCGCGAGGCGACCAGAAGCCTGAGCGCCCGCGACCGCGGCCGCCCGGAGACCGGCTCGTCCAGGGCGGGCATCGGCCACAGCGGCGAGGCCTGGATCCGGCGCCGCATCGCGCGCCGGGCCAGCAGCGCGGCCCCCGCGACGACCACCGCGGTACGCAGCCTCGGCATCACGCGCCCCCCTTCTCGGCGGCGAGCGCCGCGGGCGAGGATGCGAGATAGGCGACCGCCTGCTCGGTGGAACCTTCCTGCGACGGGTGATACGTGCGGCTGAGATAGCGCGGAATCGACCTCACCATGGCACCGGTCGTCGGCAGCACACCCCGCCTGCCACGCACGTGGAAGTCCTTGAAGGTGGCCTTTCCGTCGAGCAGCGTGGGGTCGTTCGCCATGAAGAAGCGCGCCCCGCGTTGCCACAGGAACACCAACGCCGAGAAGGCGGTCGCCCAGGTGCGGACGCGGCGCGCGTAGCCGCCGTCGACGTGCATGAAGAGGTCGAAGGCGACGGACCGGTGCTCGACCTCCTCGGCGCCGTGCCAGCGCAGCAGGTCCAGCATGGTCGGATCGGCCCCGCGCCGGTCCAGTTCCTCGGCGTTCAGCACCCAGTCGCCGAGGAAGGCGGTGTAGTGCTCGATCGCCGCGATCAGCGCGACCCGCTCCATCAGCCACCACCGGCGCGCCCGGCCCGGCGGCAGGGTCCGGTCCCCGAGTAGCTTCTCGAAGAGCCAGTCGACCTGCGCGGTGTACGGCGTCGGATCGAGTCCCTGCTCCTTCAGATGCGGCAGCACCTCGTCGTGGGCCTGGGAGTGCATCGCCTCCTGCCCGATGAACCCGATGACGTCCTCGCGCAGCCGGTCGTCCCGTATGTACGGCAGCACCTGCTTGTACACATGCACGAACCACCGCTCACCGGCGGGCAGCAGCAGATGCAGCACGTTGATGGTGTGCGTGGTGAACGGATCACCCGGCACCCAGTGCAGCGGTGTGTCCTCCCAGGAGAAGGACACCTTCCGCGGCTTGAGCGGGATGCGCTCGGACTCTACGGGGCGGGGCGCCCGGGCGTGCGTGTTAGACATGGCGTCAATGTACTGACGGGTAAGTCGCCGCGGAACCCTCGTGCGGCGACTTGTTGACGCCCGTGTCAGCTAGCGCAGGCCGTGTCGCCTAGCCAAGGCCGTTGATCGACCGCCCGTCCGTCAGTGTCCCCTTCAGCTCGGCCTTGACGCCCTGCTTCGTCTTCGCGGCCAGCACGTTGCCCTGCGCGGTCCGTTCCACCCCGCCCGTCGTGCTGATCGACGCGGTGTCCCGGCTGCCCGCCGCCAGCAGATACCAGGGGCCCGCCTCGGACTTCCACAGCACCCCGGCCAGCACATGAGGATCGCGTGGCCCGCAGGCCGCCACGTTCTCGGCCTTCGCGGCCACCGCCCCGTACTTGCCGCCCGGCGTGTGGAACTGCGCCAGCACCCGCTCGCCGCCGCCCCGCCAGGTCTCCGCGCGCGTGCACACCCATGCCGCCGTGCCGCTCGCGTCGGGCAGTGGCTGGGCGGCGTACTGCCAGGCGTTCACCGACCGCACGCCGTGCCCGCGCAGATCGGCCAGCGAGCAGCCGTACGGCGCCCAGGTGCGCAGTGCCTCCGCCCCGGCCGCGTCATGCGTCTTGCCCGGGCGGCCGGTGGTGAGGCGGGCCGGGACGAGTTCACCGAGGTCGGCCATCAGCCGCGTACCGGAGTCGTCGGTGATCTGCAGGACGTTCCAGGAGGCGCAGGCGCCGGTCTGGGCGACGGGGCTGGCCAGCGGTGCGGTGATGCCGTCGGTGAGGGCGAGGTTCATCGCGCCGGAGCCCGGCTTCAGCAGGTCCCGCTCGGCCGTCTTCTTCACCCACGGCGCGGTCAGATAGCGGACGTTGCCGTCGGTCCGGTTCAGCAGCACCGCGCTCGCCTCGATACGGGTCGCGCCGTCGGCGCGGGAGAAGTCGAGGGCGGCGCCGGCCGTGCCGTCCTTCGGCTCGGCGTAGCGGGCGATGCGCAGACCGTCGTAGAAGACCACCACGCGCGCGTTGTCGACGTTTCCGGCGAAGAGCAGTTGGGGCGGGCCGGCCGGGCCGCCGGACGGGGTGCCGCGGGTCGCCGAGACCCGGACCGTCTCGCCGGGGCGCGCCCAGACGGCGAGGGCGCGGCGCAGCAATGCACTGTCGGTGGTGAGGTCGCCGCGCGCGGGCCACACGGAGAAGTCGGTGCGGGTGGCGGACCGCCAGGCGGCGGGGGAGACCTTCACCAGCCTGCTGGGGTCGAGGGCCGCCTGGGCGGCCGGGTTCTGCGCGTACGGCGGGGCCGCGGCGCCGTCGGGGCCCCAGCCGTCGCCGGGGAGGGCGAGCAGCGCCCCGCACACGGCGAGGGCCGCGGCGGCGGCGAGCGCGGCCTTCAGGTGCTGGCGGCGGCGCATCAGGTCGGTGGGCCGGGCCTGCAGCGAGCAGGGGTCGAACTCGGGGGAGTCGAGCAGCGCGTACTGCGCGGGGACGCCGTCGGCCTCCTGGAGCGCGGCGTCCGGGTCGTCGACACCGGCGGTGCGCAGGACATGGTGGACGTCGCTGTCGGGGAGCCGCTCCAGGCCGCGCAGGACGTAGGCGGCGCGGGCGGGGGCGGAGAGCGCGGACAGGCGCTGGTCCAGCGCGAGTTCCTCGGCGCCGCCCGAGCGCGGGAACAGGCGCAGGCCCCACACCTGGGGGAGCAGCGGCGGCAGCTGGGACCGCTTGGGCCACGCCTTGCGCCGCAGCGGCAGGCCCGCCTCCAGTGCCGTACGCAGCACCTGGAGGCGGACGAAGGCGTAGCCCGGGTCGCCGTCGCGGCCGGTGGACTGGGCCGGGATCACCGACGCCGCGGCGCGGCCGCGGGGCAGCGCGCGCTGGGTGAGCGCGTGCGCGGTCAGAACACGCCGGTTGCGGCCCAGACCGGGCGGCAGCACCAAGTAGGCGAGGCGGACCAGCCGCGGGTAGTGCTCGACGAGCGCGGCCTCGACCTGCTCGACGTCGACGACCGGGGCGGAAGCGGAAGACGTGGGGCGCGGGGCGACATCCTGTGACTGCACGTTCAGCAGAACGAGCGAATCAGCGTGAGGTCACCGGATTGAGCACCGAACGAGCTCCAGCCGTATCGAACGGGGGGCACAGGTGTGTGCCCTCCCTGACCGACCGGAGGAACAGATGAGGTTGACCCGTCCGATGCTCGCCGTGAGCGGTGCGGTTGCGGTGCTGGCGCTCGCGGGCTGCGGCTCCAGCGGTGACCAGGCGGCCGAGACGGCGACCGGCAGCCTGGAACAGCTGGCCGCCGAGGTGAAGTGCACGCCGAACATCCAGATCGACGCCGACGAGCTGCGCCAGGCCCTCTGCAAGGAGGGCGACGAGAAGTACATCCTCGCCACCTTCGCCACCGACCGCGGTCAGCGCGAGTGGATCAACGAGTCCAAGCGCATGGGGGGCTTCTTCCTCGTCGGCCGCAAGTGGGTCGCCGTCGGCCACAAGGACGTCGTGACGGACCTGGGCGGGGAACTCGGGGGGACGCTGGAGATCGGGGCCGACCATTCCGGCCACCACTGAAAACGCTCGGGCAGACGAGAAGGCCGGCGGTGGGGGATCCCACCGCCGGCCTTCTCATGGTCACCGGCTACCGCGTCACTGGCAGTCCTGACCGCTGTTGATGCAGTCGACCACCTGGTTCATCAGGTCCTCGTCCATGACGTTGATGAAGTCGTTGTGGTCGGTGATCGGCTTGTGCAGCTCCTCCGGGAAGCCGTCCACCGCGAACGGGGTTTGCACCTGTCCGTTCTCGATCACCGGGGCCGGCACGTCGTACACCAGACGGATCTGCAGCTGGGGGATGGCCTGGAAGCCGTTCGCGCAAGAGCCGTCCGCCTCGACGAAGTCGACGTGGGTGCGGTGGTTGGCGCTGTCGATGTTCTGGCCGTCCCAGCAGCTCTGGAAGTTGGCCGTGCGGACCACCTTGCTGCCCTCGGGGCAGATCGGGTACTTGTCCGTCAGCTGCCGGTCCTCGAAGCCGGTGCAGCTCCACGAGGCGTTGGCGTTCGCGTCGCCGCCGGTGAAGGCGTTGGCGGCGCCGGTGATGATCCGCAGGAACTTCGGCATCGCGACGACGTCGCTCTGCTTGTTGCCGACGAACTTGATCTCGGCCGTCTCGGCCTTCAGGATCCGGCCGAGGTTGCCCTCGGCGCCACCGCCCAGCTCGTTCTGGTCGAACTCCTCGGTGCCGTCCTGGAGGCGCAGCACCGGCCAGTAGTACGTGGACTTGTCGTCCTGGTTCTGGCAGCTGGTATCGGCGCCCGCGAGATCCTGGTCGCTGGCGAAGGCGTTGTTGCCCTGGTTGCCGACGTAGTCGTGCGTGTGGCGCGCGCCGTTGTCGACGCCGGGGGCGACGATCAGGTTGTCGGTGTTGAAGTTGTTGTTCTCATTGACACCGCAGACGGTGGTGAAGCTGCCCGTCGAACCGGTGTCCCCGTTCGCCTTGAGCCCGTTGCCGTTCGACGGCGGCGTGTTCGGCTGGACGGTGGTGATGTCGACGAAGTCGTCGGCGACCGGACCGGCGGCACCGTTGCCGTTGTCCTGTCCGTTGCCGTTGTCCTGGCCGTTGTCCTGACCCTGGCCGTTGTCCTGGCCCTGGTCCTGGCCGTTGTCCTGACCGCCGTCGTTCTGGTCGCCGTTGCCGTCGTTGGGCTGCGGTTGCTCGGCCGGCACGCCCTTGCACTGCGCGAACTTCTCCAGGCCCTTCGGAGCGGTGCCGCCCACCCGCCGGATGTTGATCCCGATCCGGTCGATGGCCGCGACGCGCTTGGACTGCAGGGGCCCGAGAATCGCGTTCTGGACGAATCCGGGGTCGCCCGCCTGCGCCTGCCGAGTGGAGGCGAGACGGGTGTACGCGTCGGTGATCTGCTTGTCCAGGTTGGCGAGCTCCTTGGCGACGCCGTAGCGCGCCTTTCGCGGCACGTTCCTGAGTTTCAGGCCGACGTCGGGGCAGGAGATCGTGGCGATCTGGGCCCCTGCCGACCTCGTCTGGTTCGACCCCCAGCGGTTCTCCTCGTGTGCCGAGGCATAGAAATTCGCCCAGATCAGCCCGCCCCCACCGAGCGCTAGGGCCGCCGATGCGGCAATGGCCTTGGTGGCCAGCGGCGTACGGCGTTTTCGTGTATTGCGTCCCATGGAACTCCTCTGACTTCCTTGCGGGGCAGCACCGAGGCGCCCGACAGGAGTGAAGCGGCGCCCTCCCATACGGAGCCCGTCCCACGCGTGTTCAGCCGTCGCGGAAATTGATGAGAAGTTCGTGAGGGCACTGTGGAACCAACAGCCCCTGGAACACCGGGAGTTGTTGATCGTCCACGGCGAGTGAGTGAGCGGGGGTGTTTTCGGTGACCGTGGTCGAATATCAGCGACCGTGGTCGAGATACGCGAGAACCGCCAGGACGCGACGGTTGTCGTCGTCCGACACCTCCAGGCCCAATTTGGCGAAGATGTTGGAGGTGTGTTTGGCGATCGCCCGTTCCGTCACCACCAGATGCGTGGCGATCGAATGAGCGCGATCGACACGGCGGAGAAGGTGAGGCACAGGACGGCCGGCGGCAGTGAGACGACGGCCAGCACGAGCCCCCGCCCGGCGGCGCGCAGCATGCCCCGTGCCCTCGAACTCGCGCCGCCGTTCTTCGTGTTGGTGTTCATGGGCCCAGTCTCGCCGACCCCTCGGGGCCGGTCACTGGACCGAAGCCCCCGGTCAGGGGGTGGTGCCAGGTACACCCCCGCCGCCCGCGAGCAGCTTCGCCTCCACCTCCGGATCCAGGCCCACCGGCGGCCGGTCCGGCCGCTGCGGGGCCGTCCCGCCGATCTCCCGCAGCCAGCGCCAGGTGTCGGCGACGGTCTCGCCGGCCGGCCGGCAGCGCAGCCCGGCGGCGAGCGCGCGGGAGACGTCCGCGCCGTGCAGGGCGTCGTGCAGCTCGCTGCCCGGCGGCACCCACACCGGCAACTGGCTCCACGGCTCGATGCCCGCCCCCAGCACCACCTCGGGCGCGGTCCAGCGCAGCTCGGCAACCGCGCCGGTCACCCGCACGCACTCGTCCAGCAGCTCGCCCATGGTGGTGTGCCCACGGGGACCGATCAGGTTGTACGGCCCGCTGCGCTCCTGCTCCACCGCGTCCAGGATCCACTCGGCGAGATCGCGAACGTCGACGAACTGCACCGGCAGCTCGCGCGGACCCGGCGCCAGTACCGGGCCGCCGCGGGCGATGCGGGCCAGCCACCAGGGCAGGCGGCCGATGTTCTCGTACGGCCCGAGCAGCAGCCCGGCCCGCACCAGCAGCGAGCGCTCGGTGCCGAAGGCCTCGACGGCGGCCAGCTCACCGCCCCGCTTGTCGCGGGCGTAGTCGGTGTGGTCCGCGTCGGCCTCGGCGCCCTCGACCAGCGGCGCGTCCTCGGTGTACCCGGCGGGCGGGGCCCAGGCGTACACCGAGCAGCTCGACACGTACGCATACCGCCCGGCGCGGTCCCGCAGCAGCCGCGCCGCGTCCCGCACCGCCCGGGGCGCTGCCGACCAGGTGTCGACGACGGCGTCCCAGTCGCCCTCCGCCTCCGTGAGGGCGGCTAGCCCGTCGGGCGCGGTGCGGTCGCCCAGCACCTCCCGTACCCCGGGCGGGGCCGCGTGCCGTCCCCGGTGGAACACGGTCACGTCCCAACCACGCCCGAGCGCCGCCTCCACTACCGCACGTCCCGCGAACTCGGTCCCACCCAGCATCAGCAGTCTCATGCCGGTGACTCTCCCCGGAGGAACGGCGGGAGGGAACCGGGTTCTGCCGACAGCAGACGATCAGGTGTGTCCGCAGACCGAAAGGGGGCGGCCACCGTGACGGTGGACGCCCCCTTTCGGGCAGAGCGCAGTGGATCAGACCTGGCCGGCCTTCTCCAGGGCGGAGCAGCAGGTGTCGACCAGGAGGCGGGTCACCACGTACGGGTCGACGTTGGCGTTCGGGCGGCGGTCCTCGATGTAGCCCTTGCCGTCCTTCTCGACCTGCCACGGGATACGGACCGAGGCACCGCGGTTGGAGACGCCATAGGAGAACTTGTCCCAGGGGGCGGTCTCGTGCAGGCCGGTCAGGCGGTCGTCGATGCCGGCGCCGTAGTTCTTGACGTGGTCCAGCGGCTTGGAGCCCTCACCGAGCGACTCGCAGGCGGTGATGATCGCGTCGTAGCCCTCGCGCATCGCCTTGGTGGAGAAGTTGGTGTGCGCGCCGGCGCCGTTCCAGTCGCCCTTGACCGGCTTGGGGTCGAGGGTGGCGGAGATGCCGAAGTCCTCGGCGGTGCGGTAGAGCAGCCAGCGGGCCACCCACAGCTGGTCGGAGACCTCCAGCGGGGACAGCGGGCCGACCTGGAACTCCCACTGGCCGGGCATGACCTCGGCGTTGATGCCGGACAGGCCCAGGCCCGCCTTCAGGCAGTTCTCCAGGTGGGCCTCGACGATCTCACGGCCGAAGATCTCGTCGGCGCCGACACCGCAGTAGTAGCCGCCCTGCGGGGCCGGGAAGCCGCCCTCGGGGAAGCCGAGCGGGCGGGAGCCGTCGAAGAAGGTGTACTCCTGCTCGATGCCGAAGATCGGCTCCTGCGCGGCGAACTTCTCGGCGACCTCGACCAGCGCGGCGCGCGTGTTGGACGGGTGCGGGGTCATGTCCGTGTTGAGGACCTCGCACAGCACCAGGATGTCGTCACCGCCGCGGATCGGGTCCGGGCAGGAGAAGACCGGCTTGAGCACGCAGTCCGAGGCGTGGCCCTCGGCCTGGTTCGTGGAGGACCCGTCGAAGCCCCAGATCGGCAGCTCGGCACCCTTGGCGTCGTCGGCCATGATCTTCGTCTTGGAACGAAGCTTGGCCGTCGGTTCGGTGCCGTCGATCCAGATGTACTCAGCCTTGAAGGTCACGGGCCTCATCCTTCGGGGGTGGGTCTGGGCGCGCTTGCGGGTGCGGTGGCGCTGCGACGCTGGGACGCCGCCTTCTGCCCGGCAGCCTGTCAACAGGCGATTTCCCGATCATTGCCCGTTTGTGAACCCCGTGTTACTGGGTGACGGTGTCGCCCACCTCACGCTGTGAGGCCCCGGCGCGTGCGCGGGGCGGCTCGTATGCGATGGGGTTGGAGTGAGGGGCGGGAACGTGCCGGTCCTGCTGCTCGCGGCCACGAGCAGCAGGACCCCGCCCAGAACCCCTACCTCACCCCACCTTCTCGATCACGGCTCGGCGGATCAGGAACTTGCCGGGCTCCCGGACCTGTTCGAAGGCCGCGTTGTTGAGCAGGACACAGCTGCCCGAGACCGAAGTGACCTCCACCGTCGTGGACTTGTTGTTGTCCAGGTTGGTGACCTTCAGCTGCGTACCCGCCGGGAACTGGTTGCTCGACGCGGCCGGGGCGCCGCCCTCGCCGGAGAGCGTGACGGTGGAGCCGTTGCAGACCTGCTCCCCGGAGGCGGCGGCGCCACCGCCGTCGCCCGGGGCGGCGGGCTCGGAGGGCGGCGCGGCCTGCTCACCGGCGCCCCCCGCCTGCTCACCGGTGCCCTGACCGGCGTCCTCGCCCTGCTGGCCGGGCTGCGCGGCCTGGGAGCCCTGAGCCGACTCCCCAACCTCGCACCCGGACGCTTCCTGCTGACGCTGGATCTGGGCGATGACGGCCTCGCGGTTGGCGATCCGCGCCGCGGACTGCGCGTCCGGGTTGGCCCGCTGGCCCTCGATGAACCGCTGGTTGTTGCCGAGGGCGGTGGCGAGGCCCTGGCAGACCGTCGAGTCCGCCGCGGACTGGGCGGCGTTCGAGGTGCTCGCCATGACGAACGCACCACCGCCCGCCACCGACGCCGCGCTGACCAGCAGGGCCAGCTTCTTCTTCGTGCTGAGAGTTCTCCTACGCGACATGCGCGCCTCCTGAGAGGTCGGGGAGCGTACGCCGCTATGTACGAGATCCCGAACGAGGTTACTCAGTGGTTACAGGAGTACGTTGAAGTGTCGTGCGTCACAGGGGAGTTGCTAGCGGGACAGCGCGTCCCGTACGGCCTCGTCGCTGCGGGCGACGACCGCGGTGCCGTCGTCCGCGGTGATGATGGGCCGTTGGATGAGCTTGGGGTGCTCGGCGAGGGCGGTCACCCAGCGATCGCGAGCGGCGGCGTCGCGCGGCCACTCCTTCAGGCCGAGCTCCTTGGCCACGGCCTCCTGGGTCCGCGTGATCTCCCAGGGCTCCAGGCCCAGACGGTCGAGTACGTCGCGGATCTCGTCCTCGGTCGGTACGTCCTCCAGATAACGGCGGACGGTGTAGTCGGCGCCCTCGGCGTCGAGCAGTTTCACGGCGCTGCGGCACTTGGAGCAGGCGGGGTTGATCCAGATTTCCATGCGGCCACGGTACGCCGTCGGCCGGCCCCGAAAACCCGTCTTCCACGTGTGTCACTGCACCCCCGAACGCCCTTGTGGCCAGGGGCTTTTGTCAGTGGGGGCCAGTAGAATAGAAGCAGTGTTCGAGGGTGTCGCCGGAGTGTCCGGTCGGCGCCCTGACCGCGACAGGAGGATGCCTGTGCCCGCTGCCGCACTGAAGCCGAAGCCGTTGCCGACCCAGTCCACCGCGAAGCGCCCCGTCCTGCTCGACCTTCCCTACGCACCCGTGGAGAAGCGGCCGTTGCCGCCGGGGCGTCCGCGTGAGTGGTACATCTCGCACAACCGCCGGCTCAAGGCCATGCGCCTTGCGATCGCGCTGCTCGACTCGGGGGTGTACGTGCCGAACCAGGCACGCAACGAGACGATCCGCGACACCGCGGAAGTCATCGGCGTCCACCCGCCGTCCGACACGACGTGCCACATGGTGCGGGCGCTGCTGCGCTACACACGGTGAGCCGGTCGCCGGGCGCCGCACGGTCGTCGGCGGCGCCCGGCGCACATCTCGGCCCGCCTGGCCTCGTACCACCCGACGCAGGCTCTCGCCCCGCTCGTTTCCAGCGGTACGGGGCGCGCTCGCCCACTCAAGTCCGCTCGCGGTGCACCGCGCATCCGCTCATCGCGCTCGGTCCTGTGCCGCGGGGTGTGTCGGCTCACGCTGTCGGTATGTCGCGCGGTGCGTCCGCCCCGCTCACGCGGTTCGCTCGTCGCGCCGGGTGCGAACGGTTCGCGGCGGCACCCGGCGCACCTGTCGGCCCGCGCGGTCCGGCGTCGTCCGGCGCACCTCTGTGATGCCCGGCGGCTCCCCCTCACCCCACCGCCAACTCCCGCTCCAACGGCGTCCGGAACCGCGGCGTGATCCTGGTCGCCCCCACCCACTGCCGCAGCCGCTCCACCTCCCCCTCGATCGCCGTGAGCGCATCCCGGCCCACGCCCTTCTCCTCCAGCACCCGCCACACGATCTCCCCGTCGGCCCGCTGGGCCCAGCCGCCCACGACCCGTCCGTCCCACCACACCGTCGGCCCGACGTTGCCGCTGCGGTCGAACAGGGCGGGCCGCAGCTCGGGCGCGAGGAACCAGTCGCGGTGCTGCCGGGCCATCGCCGTGGGGTCGAGGGCCGGCAGCAGCGCGGCCCACGGCTCGACCGGCCCCGCCACCGGCTCGACGTCGCCCTCGACGACGTACCCCGTGCCCTCGTCCAGCCGCACCTCCTGCGCCCCGATCGCGGCCAGCGCTCTACGGACCTCGGTCACCCGCCACCCCGTCCACCACTTGAGGTCGGCCTCGGTCGCCGGCCCGCACGCCGTCAGCCAGCGGCGCAGCAGCGCGGCCTGCGCCTCGGCGATGTCCAGCTCCGGATGCTCGGGCGCCAGCGCCCAGCGGAACTGACTCGACGTCCACGAGCCGAGCGGCCGCCCCCGTACGACCTTCCCCTCCAGGCCCAGCACCCGCAGCAGCCGGGTCGACACGGTGTGGACGCCCTCGTAGCTCTTCCCGGCGGCATACGCGAACTGCTCCCGCAACCGCGGCTCCTCCCCGGCGAGTTCGGCCGCCGTGGCCTCCCCGCGCCGCCCGAGCACGGCCAGCGTCGACTCCTCGACCTCCTTCAGCCAGGCCGCGTCCGGCGCCCCCGCCTTGGCCATGTCCTTGACCAACGAGGCCCGCTCCCGCGCGGCCACCGCGAGCCCCGTCGAGGCGTGCACCACGGCGGTCAGCTCGGTCGGAAACACGAACACGGTGTGCCGCATGCCGTGCATCCGCACCAGCGTCCGCTCCCCGTACAACGCCCGCCCGGTCTCCGCCACGGTCCCCGCGGCCTCCGCCAGCCGCGCCCCCACCGCCAGATGCACGGTCGCGGGATCCGTACCGTGCAGCGCGACCAGCGCGTCGGCGACCTCCTCGGGCCGTCCGGCCCGCGCCCCCACCGCCAGCCGATGCCGCACCGCCACCCGAGCCCGCCGCTCCACCACCCCGACGTACGGCAACCCCGCAACACCCATCCCGGCCTCCACTCGTAACCTCACGAAAAAGAAGATGCGGCCCCCCATATCCCCGGCGCTACTCTCGGTGCACCGAAGAACACACCTCCCAGGGAGTCCCGTCATGGGCACCATCATCATCTCCGGGACGGTCGTCCTGGTCGTCCTGGGATTCGGAAACCACCTCTACTGGCTCGCCGCCGTCGCCCTGCTCTTCCTCTACGTGCAGTACGGGCGCGACGCGTCCTCGACATCGTCGACCTCGACCCCCTCGTCGCCCGGGCCCGCGCCCACGACCTACAAGGCATACCGCGACCGCCGCGACCAGCAGGCCAAGTGGGAGCGCCGCTACCGCCGCGAGCGGCCGCTGGAGTCCCGCCGTCAGGAGCGGGAGCGGAGCAAGTAGGACGGGCAAGTGGGGCGGGGCAAGTAGGTCGGCTCAGAGCCCCGGCGCACCCCACACGGGAAACCACCGTCCCAGATCCTGTTCGATCCGCAGATCACCCGCCAGCGCGGCCTTCACCTGAAGCTCCAGCGCGTTGTCGCGCCGCTGCCCCGTACCGGGCAGCGGCGCGAACGGGTAGAAGGTGCCGCGTTTGTAGAGATAGACCAGCGCGAGCGATCGCCCCGCATCGTCCCGGAAACCGGCCAGCGAGCACAGCAGCTGCGGCCCGAAACCGTTGATCTCCATGGAGCTGTTCACCGCGTGCAGATCGTTGACGAGCAGCGACAGCTCGTCGGGGGCCCGGCGGGACACCAGCCAGGAGTACCCGTACGCGTCCCGCTCCAGCTCCACCGGCGGCCCGGTCCGCTCGGTGTCCGCGTCCAGCAGCGCCCGCACCTCCCGGTGCGTCTGGTCGAACGCGGCCCCCTCGACCGTCGCGAAGCACACCGCGCCGTGCCCGGTCGGCGTGAAGGACGCCGCCGCCTCCAGCGTCACCGCCGCCGAGGGCAGCGCGAACAGCTGATCGAGATCGGGTACGACCGGCTTCGTACGACCGAGCAGGATGTCCAGCAATCCCATGCTCACGCCTTTCCGGGAGTCGCCTCGCCCAACTCGGCGGAGATCCGGCCCAGTTGTTCGAGCCGCTGCTCCAGGCTCGGGTGGGTGGAGAACAGCCGTGCGACATCCGAACCACGGCCAAACGCCGGCGTGAAGTAGAAGGCGTTGAAAGCCTGCGCGGTCCGCAGGTCCTTCGTCGGGATCCGCGCGATGTCCCCGGTCACCTTGGTGAGCGCCGACGCCAGCATCGACGGCCGTCCGGTCAGCAGCGCCGCCGCCCGGTCGGCCGCCAGCTCCCGGTACCGCGACAGCGCCCTGATCAGCAGGAAGCTGATCGCGTAGACGGCGGCGGAGACGCCCATGACCCCCATGAAGATCACAGCGGTGTTCTGGTCGCGCCGCCCGCCGCCGAAGAGCTGCGAGTAGAAGGCGAACCGCACGATCAGCCCCGCGATCACGCCGAGGAACGAGGCGATCGTGATCACGGCGACGTCCTTGTGCGCCACGTGCGACAGCTCGTGCGCGAGCACCCCCTCCAGCTCCGCCGGCTCCAGCCGCCGCAGCAGGCCGGTGGTCACGCAGACCACGGCGTTGTCGGGGTTCCGGCCGGTCGCGAACGCGTTCGGCATGTCCATATCGGAGACGGCGACCACCGGCTTGGGCATGTCCGCCACCGCACACAACCGGTCGACCACGCCGTGCAGCTCCGGATACTCCTCCCGCTCCACGACCCGGCCACGCATCGCGTAGAGCGCGATCCGGTCGGAGAACCAGTACTGCGCGCCCAGCAGCGCCGCCGCGATCACCACGACCAGCACCCAGGACTTCAGCAACACGATCAACGCGGCTACGAACGCCACGTACAACAATCCGAGCAGAAAGAGCGTGACCGTCATCCGCGCGGTCAGCTTCGGGTCACTCCGGAAGCGGCTGTGCATGGAACACCATCCTGCGCTCAGGCACTCGTCCCACTGCCCAGTGTGCACCCGCCCCACCCCATGAAGCGGTCGTGATCAGTCCCAGGACCGGCAAAGGATCAGTAGGGCGCCCGGAAGTTGATGTAGCCGATCAATACGATCAACGCGGCCACACACCCCAGCACCACGGCCGTCGATATCCACGACGACCGCCGCGGCGCCCGCTGCCCTTCCGGTTCCGCCCGGAACGGCACCGGCCCGGGCGGATTGTGCTTCCAGCGCGCCGCGAGCATCCGGGCCCGGGCGGAGGGCTCCTTGTGCTCGGCGTTGTCCGCCCACTTGAGGTCGAACTCTCTCTCGGCGTCGTCCCGTTCGGGCATCCCCGTTACCTCTCTCGAACAACAGTTTCCGGGTCGATCATCCCCCGTGCGCGGGACTCCTGGGAAGCCCGTTCAGGATGCCGAATGATCGGTGGCGGGCTTAGCCTTTTTCAGTAAGCCGCATCCGCGGCCATCCGTCCGGCTCGTGCCCCGCACGCTGGGATGGAAGGAAGGTTTCTTCATGAAAGCACCACGCGCTCGGCGTCTCTTCGCGATGTCCGCCATCGCCGTACTGATGGCCAGTGGCGCCGCGATCGGCACAGCCGGCACGGCATCGGCAGCCACCACCACGACCAACGTTCCCGCGAACTGGGGCGATGACGACTGGTGGGGCCACGACCGGCACCGGTTCGGCTACGGGGGTTTCTTCGGCGGCTACGGGTTCTACAACCCCTTCAACCACTTCGGCAACGTTCCCGTCGTGATCGTGGTCCGCTGAAGGCAGTAGCGACTCCACGGGACCGGGGGCGAAAGCCCGAGGGCCGCCACCCGAAGTACCAGGTGGCGGCCCTCATCGCATCTCAGGCGTCGATCACACGTCGAAGTAGAGCTCGAACTCGTGCGGGTGCGGACGCAGCTGCAGCGGGGCGATCTCGTTCGTGCGCTTGTAGTCGATCCACGTCTCGATCAGGTCCGGCGTGAAGACGTCGCCCTGGAGGAGGAACTCGTGGTCGGCCTCCAGGGAGTCGAGGACGGCCGGGAGGGAGGTCGGGACCTGCGGGACGCCCGCGTGCTCCTCGGGGGCGAGCTCGTAGAGGTCCTTGTCGATCGGCTCGGCCGGCTCGATCTTGTTCTTGATGCCGTCCAGACCCGCGAGGAGCAGGGCGGAGAACGCCAGGTACGGGTTGCCGGAGGAGTCCGGGGCGCGGAACTCGACGCGCTTGGCCTTCGGGTTGGAGCCCGTGATCGGGATACGCATCGCGGCGGAGCGGTTGCGCTGCGAGTACACCAGGTTGACCGGCGCCTCGAAGCCCGGGACCAGGCGGTGGTACGAGTTCACCGTCGGGTTGGTGAAGGCGAGCAGTGACGGAGCGTGCCGGAGGATGCCGCCGATGTAGTAGCGGGCGGTGTCCGACAGGCCGGCGTAGCCCTGCTCGTCGTAGAACAGCGGGTCGCCGTTGCTCCACAGCGACTGGTGGACGTGCATGCCCGAGCCGTTGTCACCGAAGATCGGCTTCGGCATGAACGTCGCGGTCTTGCCGTTGCGCCAGGCGACGTTCTTCACGATGTACTTGAAGAGCTGCAGGTCGTCGGCGGCGGCGAGCAGCGTGTTGAACTTGTAGTTGATCTCGGCCTGGCCGGCGGTGCCCACCTCGTGGTGCTGGCGCTCGACCTTGAGGCCGGCGCGGTTCAGCTCCAGGGAGATCTCGGCGCGCAGGTCGGCGAAGTGGTCGACCGGCGGGACCGGGAAGTAACCGCCCTTGTAGCGGACCTTGTAACCGCGGTTGTCCTCCAGCGCACCGGTGTTCCAGGCGCCCGCCTCGGAGTCGATGTGGTAGAAGGACTCGTTCTCGGACGTCTTGAAGCGGACGCTGTCGAAGACGTAGAACTCGGCCTCCGGGCCGAAGTACGCGGTGTCGGCGATCCCGGTGGAGGCCAGGTACGCCTCGGCCTTCTTCGCCACGTTGCGCGGGTCACGGCTGTACTGCTCGCCCGTGATCGGGTCGTGGATGAAGAAGTTGATGTTGAGCGTCTTGTCGCGGCGGAACGGGTCCACGCGGGCGGTCGACAGGTCGGCGCGCAGGGCCATGTCGGACTCGTGAATGGCCTGGAAGCCGCGGATCGAGGATCCGTCGAAGGCGAGCTCGTCGTCCGGGTCGAACGCCTCGACGGGCACCGTGAAGTGCTGCATGACGCCCGGCAGGTCGCAGAAGCGGACGTCGATGAACTTGACGTCCTCGTCCGCGATGAACTTCTTGGCCTCGTCGGCGTTCTGGAACATCCAGCTCCTCCTACTCCCGACCGTCCCGCCGGGGTGGTAGTTCGTTCGTGCGGCCAGTGCGGTGGCACACGCTGACCTCGACCCTAGGGACGCGTCATTTCTCGGGCGTGACCCATTTGTTTCGCAGAAGTTAACCGGCTCCGTTCCACCGTAACGCGGACCGACCCCGGCGTACCCCGGTCAAATCCGGGCGCAGTACCTTTGTCGGGTGGACAAGAGGCAAGCAATCGGATCATGGCTCTCCGGCCCCCGCGCGGCCATGGAGGACGCCGGTGCGGACTTCGGCTACCGGGGCGAGCAGCTCGGTCTGCCCGAGGAGGGGCCGGGCTCGATCGCCCGCCCCGGTCGGCGGCTCGGCGCGCTGGCCGTGGACTGGGGGCTGTGCCTCATGATCGCATACAGCTTGATCACGGACGGCTACGGCCAGACGACCGGCAACTGGGCCCTGCTGATCTTCTTCGTGATGAGCGTCCTGACCGTCGGCACGATCGGCGTCACCCCCGGTAAGCGCCTCTTCGGTCTGCGCGTGGTCGCCCTCGGCACCGGTACCGTCCACCCGGGCCGCGCCCTGCTCCGCACGGTCCTGCTCTGCCTCGCCGTCCCCGCCCTGATCTGGGACCGGGACGGCCGCGGCCTGCACGACCGGATCGCGCAGACGGTCGAAGTACGGATCTGACGGCCGCAAGCCCCCGAACACGGCGAAGGCCACCCGCACGGCCCGGTGCGGGTGGCCTTCGACTCGTCAGCCGTCGGATCTCGCCGGATTCAGCGGCGGTGCAGGACCGCCGTCAGGACCTGCCGCAGCTCGGC
>NZ_BJND01000067.1 GCF_006539505.1 Streptomyces spinoverrucosus | reverse complement strand
CCGTGCGTACGCGAGTGCGGCTATCGCGGTGGTGGCGGCCTCAGCATGCCTGCCTGGCTGCGGGCGCGCCTAGCTGCGGGCAGTCGTGCCGCTTGGGCGGCACGGGTGGGCGCAGCGGCACCCCGTTGCGCCGGGGTGCGTGACGCCGGGGGGCAGCTGCAACGCCGGGGTTTTAGAGGAACGCCAGGTGTACGAGCCCGAATGCGCACGCCGCTACCGCTGCTGCTGCGGGCATCGTGATGAACCAGCCCAGGATGATGTTCTTGGCCACGCCCCAGCGGACCGCGTTCACGCGCTTCGTTGCGCCGACGCCCATGATGGCCGAGGTGATGGCGTGGGTCGTGGAGATGGGGGCCTTGAAGAGGAAGGCCGTGGTGAACATGATCGACGCGCCGGTGGTTTCGGCGGCGAAGCCCTGCGGGGGGTCGAGTTCGATGATGCGGCGGCCCAGGGTGCGCATGATGCGCCAGCCGCCGGCGTAGGTGCCGAGGGAGAGCATGACCGCGCAGGCGATTTTGACCCAGACGGGGATGGGGTCGCCGTAGTCCTCCACGTCCGCGATGACCAGGGCCATGACGACGATGCCCATCGTCTTCTGGGCGTCCTGGAGGCCGTGGCCCAGTGCCATGCCGGCCGCGGAGACGGTCTGCGCTATGCGGAAGCCGCGCTTGGCCTTGTGCGGGTTGGCTCGGCGGAAGATCCACATGATCGCCGTCATCACCAGGTAGCCGACGATCAGGCCGACGACGGGGGAAACGAACATGGGGATGATGATCTTGTCGAGGACGCCGTCCCAGTAGACCTGCGTGCCGCCCGCCAGGGCCGCGCCGACCATGCCGCCGAAGAGGGCGTGGGAGGAGGAGGACGGGAGGCCGAAGTACCAGGTGACCAGGTTCCAGGTGATCGCGCCGAGGAGGGCGGCGAAGAGGATGCCCATCCCCGTGGAGCCCTTGGGCGTTTCGATCAGGCCCTCGCTGACCGTTTTGGCCACGCCGCTGCCGAGGAACGCGCCGGCCAGGTTCATGACCGCGGCCATGGCGAGAGCGGCCTTCGGCGTCAGGGCGCGCGTCGACACGGACGTGGCGATCGCGTTCGCCGAGTCGTGGAAGCCGTTGGTGTAGGTGAAGAAGAGGGCGACCAGGATGGTCACGACCAGGGCGAAGGTGTCCATGGACGGGTCAGGACTCCTTGACGGCGATGGTCTCCACCGTGTTCGCCACGTGCTCGAAGGCGTCCGCCGCTTCCTCCAGTACGTCCACGATCTGCTTGAGCTTGAGGACCTCGATCGCGTCGTACTTGCCGTTGAAGAGGTGGGCGAGCAGCTTGCGGTGGATCTGGTCGGCCTGGTTCTCCAGGCGGTTGACCTCGATCCAGTACTCGGTGAGGTTGTCGAGGGTGCGCAGGTGCGGCATTGCTTCGGCCGTCAGTTCGGCTGCGCGGGCGAGGACCTCGATCTGCTGCTCGACGCCCTTGGGGAGTTCCTCGATGTTGTAGAGGACGACCAGGTCGACGGCCTCCTCCATGAAGTCCATGATGTCGTCGAGGGACGATGCGAGGGTGTAGATGTCCTCGCGGTCGAAGGGCGTGATGAACGAGGAGTTCAGCTGGTGGAAGATCGCGTGCGTGGCGTCGTCACCGGCGTGTTCCGCTGCCCGCATACGCTCTGCGATCTCGGCCCGGGCGGAAGCGTCCGCCCCGAGCAGTTCCATCAGGAGTTTCGAGCCGGTGACGATGTTGTCCGCGGACGCGGCAAACATGTCGTAAAAGCTCGTCTCCCTGGGGGTCAGACGAAAGCGCACGTGGGGTCCTCGGGGTGCTTCGGTTTCGGTCAGGCTGATGCTAGGCGCATCATCCGGCCACGGCTAATGGGCCGTCCTCCAGTGTCGCCCATGAATTCCGTGCATCTGTACGGGGGCGGTTCGGTGGCCGGCTTCGGGCAGGGGCCAAGGGGCCCATACCCAGCAAAGTTCGGTACGATATACCCAGTAGGGGTATGTGGATGGAGGGTGCGGGATGACGACCACCGAGGCCGGCGAGGGCGTGGTGACCGACCATGACCGGGGCATCCACGGGTACCACAAGCAGAAGGACGAGCATCTGAAGCGGCTGCGGAGGATCGAGGGACAGATCCGGGGGTTGCAGAGGATGGTCGATGAGGATGTCTATTGCATCGACATACTCACGCAGGTCTCTGCTTCCACGAAGGCTCTGCAGTCCTTTGCCCTGCAGTTGCTGGAGGAGCATCTGCGGCACTGCGTCGCCGATGCCGCGCTGAAGGGCGGGGACGAGGTCGACGCCAAGGTCGAGGAGGCCACGAAGGCCATTGGGCGGTTGCTGCGGACGTGAGCTTTCGCTCACGTGCGGGGGGCGTTGTCCCCGCGTTCCTCGGCCACCCTCAGGACCTCGTCGATGCTCTCCAGGCTCAGCCGGTCCTCGCCCGCCGCGGAGGCCGCGATGATCAGCTCTCCGCACAGCTCGATCTCGGCGAGGGCCACGTGGTCCTGAACTGCCGTACCGCCGACCGGAGCCACGTGCATCACCTCTTCTCTGCCGTCACCGGCTTCCTAGAGTAGGGAGTGGCCTACACAACGCGCATGGCACGGACGGGCTAGTTCACGCCGGTCACTCCTCGGCGATCCGGCCGGCGTAGATGTCCTCCTCGGGCGGCAGGCGTACGTCGACGGGGGCGCCGAAGTCGTAGAGCAGGGTCGTCGACGCGACCGCCACGGTGGCTTGCTGCCGGCCGTTGACGAAGCTGAAGCGGTGCCTGATCTTGCGGATGCGGCCCTCGTCGTCGAGGTATACGTCGAACGGGACTTCGGCCTTGGCGAACCCTTTCGCCGCCGCCGCGAGTGACGCCCGGCCCTCGGGGGACGCGGTCCTGGCGGCTTCGGTGAGGTCGGCGGTGCCCCGGTAGTGGTTCACCTCGGTGCCGGCGATCTCGGTGCGGCCGACGTACTGCGCGGTGCGGGTGCCGCGCAGCACCTCGGCGGCGGCGTAGGGGTCGGTGGCTCCGCCGGTGACCAGGTTGCCGTCGGAGAGGGTGCTGGTGTCGACCCGTACCCACTTGTCCGCCGGGACTCCGGCGCCCCGGTTCTTCATGTAGAGGGCGCCCGGTGCGAGGAGTTCGGTGATCGGGCGGTGCTCGGTCTGGCCGGACGGGTCCTGCGGGAGCATGACCTTCAGTCGGCCGCGCTGGCGGGTGTAGTCGTAGACGCCCTCGCCGCGGATGGTGACGCGGGTGCCGCCGGTCGCCATCTCCATCGACGTCCGGGCCTTGGACGTGCCCGCGTCGACCAGGGTGTCGGCGGCTTGGTGCAGCGTACGGACCGGGTCGGCGGGGCGGGCGTCCTCGGCGGCGGCGCCGCTGCCCGCGCATCCGGAGGCGAGAAGGCAGACGCAGGCCGTGAGTCCTGCCGCCGCGACCGCTCCGCCTGTCCTGCCGTACTGCTCCGCCATCGTCTGCCTACCCCCAGCCGTACGTTCGTCTCGGGCCCCCTGTTGTTCCGGTTAACGACGGGTAGGTTGAGCCGTCACGCGGAGCCCGGGGTCGTGGAGGGGTGCGCGGGGCGTGTTCGACGGCGGTTCGCGGATGCGGCCGGGCCGGTGCATAGAAGGCGCTTACTCCCGGCTGGCCGGCTGTTTACCTGGCCTGGGTAACGTCGTCGGAGTGACAGAGCAGGATCGGTTCGTCCGAGGTCAGGACCGTCCGGAGCATCGCACCAACACCGTTGAGCAGGGGCCCTTCTGTGTGGCCCGCTGTGTCTGCGGCTGGCGTGGGCCCGCGCGCCGGGCGCGGAGTCAGGCTCGGACGGACGCGGCGGGGCATGTGGCCGGATCCTGACGGTCTCGAGCGTTCTCCGGCGTGGCGCAATCCCGACGGTCCCGCTCGTTCTCAGGCGTGGCGCATGGTCGCCAGTAGTTCGTCCACCAGTTCGCGGTCACGGGGCTGGGTCAGGCGCAGCCGGGCCGCCGTGGGCGGCAGCCACAGGATGCGGTCGACCTCCGTACTCGGGGTGAAGCCGCCCGAGGTGGCCTCGGCCGCCCAGTAACGGACCTGCTTGGGGCGGCCGTTCGCCAGGTAGTGCAGCGTGGGCAGCTCGGCGCCGGGCGTCGCGGTGTAGCCGGTCTCCTCGCCGACCTCCCGCAGCGCGCCCGCCAGCGGGTCCTCATCGCGCTTCAGCTTGCCCTTGGGGTGGGACCAGTCGTCGTACTTCGGACGGTGGACCAGACAGATCTCCAGTCCCCCGCCGCCGGGGGAGCGGCGCCACAGCACGCAGCCGGCCGCCTGGACCGGGGTGTCCCTGGTACCGGTCAACGCCGCTCACCGCCCCCTCGGGCCCTCAGGACGTGCCTACCGCATGCTTCTGCCACGACTGCTGGAACTCGAACCGGGCCGCCTCCACCTCGTGCCGCTGGTCGGCGTGCAGCACGCCGAGCGCGTACGCCGTCGCCGGTGCGATACGCGGCGTACGGGCCGCGGCCGCCGCTGCCGCCGCCGCCTCGGAGGCGTCGCGGTGCCGGTTGAGGGCCTGTCCCGCGGCCAGCAGACGGACGTCGACCGGGGCGTCCTCGCCGAGGAGGACCTCGCGGGCGTAGCGGTGCAGCCGCAGCAGCAGGCGGACCTGGTGCCAGGGGGCGTCCTGCGGGTGCGGGGCGGGGTCCGGGGAGAGGCCGTGGATCAGGGCCTCCGCGTTGTACGGGTGGCCCGCGGTGACCAGGGGCAGGGCGGCCACCGCGTCCGTGAGGCGTTCCTCGGCCGCCGCCGCGTGCGGACGCAGGTCGGCGGTGGCCGCGGCCGGGGTGAGCGGGACCTCGCTGGCGAGTACGGCGACCTTGTCGGCGACCGCGTGGAAGCGGGAGGAGCCGAGCGCCTGCAGGGCGCTGGAGTGGGCCCGGGTCCGGGCGAGGGTGAGCTGGCGTTCGAGCAGCGCGCCTGCCTTGGCCGCGCCGACGGTGAGGTTGCCGCGTTCCGGGGCCGCCGGGGGACCGGCGGTGGGAGGCGCCGCCGGTTCCACCCGTGCCGCGCCGGCGGCCCGGCTGCCCGCGGCCACGCCGGCCGCCGTGGCCGCCGACTGGGTCGGGAACGTCGCCCCCGACAACCGGTGCAGGGCCTGGAGCAGCCGCTCCAGGCGGGCCGCGTAGGAGTGTTCCAGGGCCAGGGTCCCCGACAGCCAGGCCAGTTCCGGGCGCATGCCCTCCGACCAGTCGGTGTCCAGCAGCGGACGGAACGTGTGCAGGCTGCCGCTCATGCGGCGGGCCGAGCGGCGCAGGGCGCGCGCCGCGTCGACGGTCTCCTCCGTGCCGTTGTGGTTGTTGGCCCCGGCACCGGTCTCCCGGTGCTGCCGGAGCGCACGGAGGAACTCCGTGGCCTGGGCGCGCAGGTAGCCCGCGAGGGCGTCTCCTGTCACCGGCCCGGCCACCGGGTCCGTCGGGTCAAGGTGTTGCTGTGCCACGCCGGCGCCTCCGGGCGTCTATGAGCATCTCCTGGATGTTCCGCAGGGGTTGGCCGTCCGCGTCCATCGCGTGCCGGGTCCACTCGCCTTCCGGGCCCAGGTGCCAGGAGGCGGTGGAGTCGGCCATGCCGGTCTCCAGGAGCCGGTTGAGCGCGGCGCGGTGCGCCGGGTCGACGACGCGGACCAGGGCCTCGATACGGCGGTCGAGGTTGCGGTGCATCATGTCGGCGCTGCCGATCCACACCTCGGGCTCGCCGCCGTTGCCGAAGGCGAAGATCCGGGAGTGTTCGAGGAAGCGGCCGAGCACCGAGCGGACCCGGACGTTCTCCGACAGGCCCGTCACTCCCGGCCGGATCGCGCAGATGCCGCGCACCCAGACGTCGACCGGCACGCCCGCCATGGACGCGCGGTACAGGGCGTCGATGACGGCCTCGTCGACCATCGAGTTGACCTTGATGCGGACGTAGGCGGGACGTCCGGCACGGTGGTGCTGGGCCTCCTTGTTGATCCGCGCTATCAGGCCGTCGCGCAGCGACTTGGGGGCGACCAGCAGCCGGCGGTAGGTCTCCCGGCGGGAGTAGCCGGACAGCCGGTTGAACAGGTCGGACAGGTCCGCGCCGACCTGCGGGTCGGCGGTGAGCAGGCCGAGGTCCTCGTAGAGGCGGGCCGTCTTCGGGTGGTAGTTGCCGGTGCCGACGTGGCTGTACCGCCGTAGCGTGTCGCCCTCCTGGCGGACCACCAGCGACAGCTTGGAGTGGGTCTTCAGGCCGACCAGGCCGTAGACCACGTGGCAGCCGGCCTCCTCCAGCTTGCGCGCCCACTTGATGTTGGCGTGCTCGTCGAAGCGGGCCTTGATCTCGACCAGGACGAGGACCTGCTTGCCGGACTCGGCGGCGTCTATCAGTGCGTCCACGATGGGCGAGTCGCCGGAGGTCCGGTACAGGGTCTGCTTGATGGCGAGGACGTCCGGGTCGGACGCGGCCTGCTCCAGGAACGCCTGCACGGAGGTGGAGAAGGAGTCGTACGGGTGGTGCAGCAGGACGTCCCGGGCGCGCAGCGCGGCGAAGATGTCGGGCGCTGAGGCGGACTCGACCTCGGCCAGGTCGCGGTGGGTGCCGGCGATGAACTTCGGGTACTTCAGCTCGGGCCGGTCCAGGCTGTGGATGCGGAACAGGCCGGTGAGGTCGAGCGGGCCGGGCAGCGGATAGACCTCGGCCTCGCTGATCTTCAGCTCGCGCACCAGCAGGTCCAGCACCTCGCGGTCGATGGACTCCTCGACCTCCAGGCGGACCGGCGGGCCGAAACGGCGCCGCATGAGTTCCTTCTCCAGCGCCTGGAGCAGGTTCTCGGCGTCGTCCTCCTCGACCTCCAAGTCCTCGTTCCTGGTCAGCCGGAAGGCGTGGTGCTCCAGCACCTCCATGCCGGGGAAGAGCTCTTCCAGGTGCGCGGCGATGACGTCCTCCAGCGGGACGTACCGGCCGGGGGCGGCCTCCAGGAAGCGGGAGAGCAGCGGGGGCACCTTGACGCGGGCGAAGTGCTTGTGGCCGCTGACCGGGTTGCGGACCACGACGGCCAGGTTCAGGGACAGGCCGGAGATGTACGGGAACGGGTGCGCGGGGTCCACGGCCAGCGGGGTCAGCACCGGGAAGATCTGGTGCCGGAAGAGCGTGAACAGACGGGCCTGTTCCTTCTCGGTCAGCTCGCTCCAGCGGACCAGGTGGATGCCCTCCTCCGCGAGCGCGGGGGCGACGTCCTCGTGGTAGCAGGCGGCGTGCCGGGCCATCAGCTCGCGCGAGCGGGCCCAGATCATCTCCAGCACCTGCATCGGCTGCAGTCCGGAGGCGGAGCGGGTGGCCACGCCGGTGGCGATACGGCGCTTCAGTCCCGCCACCCGGACCATGAAGAACTCGTCCAGGTTGCTGGCGAAGATCGCCAGGAAGTTGGTGCGCTCCAGCAGGGGCGTGTTGGGGTCCTCGGCGAGTTCCAGGACACGCTCGTTGAACGCCAGCCAGCTGCGCTCCCGGTCGAGGAACCGGCCCTGCGGCAGCTGGACGCCGTCGACCGTGGTCTCCTCGTACACATCGAGGTCGGCGTCGAGGTCGGGTTCCAGGTCGGAGACCGTGGCCGAGACCGTGTGGGGGCGGTGCGCGGCGATGGAGCCCACGGAGGGCTGTGCGTGCTGGACCTCTGCCTGGGCGTTCTGCTGGCTCATGGCCCCATTGTTCCGCGCCTGGGGCGAAACGGGCGCGTCGGACCGAGCGGGCGGGATCGTCACGGCCCCGTTCACCGCGAGGCCCTCCGGGGGCGGCGAAGGCTGTGGCACAGCGGGCGTCATTGGCCGAGCGTCGCAAGCTTGGCTGAATCAATGGTTACGGAGACATGACGTGCGGGATAGCGGGGGGCGGCCCCCCGGCGTCCGCGGGGGCGGGGACGGCGTACTAGCACCCTCCCAGTACGCCGCCCGCCCGCACGCCGCTCACGTGGTGCGGCGGCGCAGCAGCTGGAAGGCGGCCAGGACCGCGAGGGCGGTCACGGCGAGGACGATGCCGGTCTCCACCAGCTGCAGTGGCCAGAAGTGGGAGCTGGGGTGGTAGTCGCGGTAGAAGCCGACGATGTCGTGGTCGGCGAGGCACTGGGCGTCGTCGATGCACAGCGGGTCCTGGACGCGGGCGCCGGTGGAGGTGAGCGCGCCCTCGTCGACGAATGCCCCGCCGATCGCGGGGTAGCCGGTGGTGCCGGTCACCGTCTCGGTCGGCCACAGCCGCGGGCGCAGCTCGGACACGGCCACCGTCAGGGTCAGCAGGCCCAGCACGCCGACGCCGAGTCCGGCCGTGGTGCGGCGCGTGAGCAGGCCGGCGAGCGCGCCGACGGCCAGCGCGAGCAGGGCGTAGGCGGTGGCGAGGGTCCCGTTGGCGGTGAACGCGACGCTGTCGTACCAGTCGCGGGTGCCGGTCGCCGCGCGCAGTGTGCCGTCGGCCGACCACAGCAGCCGGTGCAGCAGGGTCAGGAGCAGGGTGCCCGCGGTGATCAGGGCGGCGGGGACGGCGAGCTTGGCCGCCAGCCAGCGGACCGGCGTCACGGACTGGGTCCAGGCCAGCCGGGCGGTGCCCTGCTCCAGCTCGCGGCCGATCAGTGAGCCGCCCGCCCAGGCCGCGATGAGGACCGGCGCCACGGTGAGCAGGCCGCTGCCGACGGTGGCGGCGAGTTCGTAGCGCTGGAAGGCGGTGTCGCTCGTGCCGCACAGCCCCTGGCCGCAGCCCAGCTTCCGGTACACCTCCTCGGCCGCGGTCACGCCGGGCCCGTACGCCCACAGCAGGGCGCCCGCGGCGACGGCCACCAGCATTACCCAGAACCACAGCGCCGAGCGGTGCAGACGGAACATCGCCCAGGTCAGGCCGTGCAGGCGGCCGCTGCGCGCGGGGACGGTCACGGCGGTCATACGGCGGCCTCCTCGGGGACGGGTCACGGCGGTCATACGGCGGCCTCCTCGGGGGCGTCGAGGCGGAGTTCCGGCGCCTCGGGGGAACGCAGATGGGACAGCACCAGCTCCTCCAGGGACGGCTCGGCCGTCCCCCAGTCGCCGCCGACCGGGCCCCGCGGCCGGACCAGGGCGGTGAGCTGGCGGCCGGTCGTACGGGACTCGACGACGGTGTGCGGGCCGAGGTCGCCGGTCGCCGGGCCGGTGACGAGGGTGTGCGCGGCGAGCAGGTCGTCCAGCGGGCCGGACAGGCGGATCCGGCCCGCGCCGAGCAGAAGCAGGTGGTCGCAGGAACCCTCCAGCTCGGCGACGACGTGCGAGGACATCACGACCGTGGTGCCGCGCTCGGCGGCGTCGGCCAGCAGCATGCCCATCAGCTGGTGCCGGGCGAGCGGGTCGAGGTCGGCCATCGGCTCGTCGAGCAGCAGCAGTGCGGGCCGCTTGCCCAGCGCGAGGGCG
Organism: Streptomyces spinoverrucosus; assembly: GCF_006539505.1. Classification (GTDB taxonomy): domain Bacteria; phylum Actinomycetota; class Actinomycetes; order Streptomycetales; family Streptomycetaceae; genus Streptomyces; species Streptomyces spinoverrucosus. The sequence goes on along the minus strand of NZ_BJND01000067.1, from coordinate 39,318 downwards.
AGCGCGACCCGGCTGCGCTGGCCGCCGGACAGGGTGCTGATCCTGGCGTCCGGGTCCAGCTCGCCGCCCGCGACGACCCGCTCGGCGACGGCCGCGTCCCAGACCCGGGGGTTGAGCTCGCGGCCCAGGCGCAGGGTCTCGCCGACGGTGAGCTGCGGGTGCAGGGGCTTGTCCTGGGCGACGTACGCCAGGCGCTCGCGGGCCTCGGAGGGGGTGCCGCCGAGGATGGTGAGGGTGCCCTCGGTGGGGGTGGTCAGCCCGGCGGCGAGGGCGAGGAGGGTCGACTTGCCGGCGCCGTTGGGGCCGACGACGGCGCAGACGACGCCGGTGGGCAGGCGGAAGGTGCAGGAGTCCAGCGCCTGCCGTCCCCGCCGCCGGAACCTCTTGCCCAGCGCGGCCGCCTCGATGGCGGTGTCGGTCATGCCCGGTCCCCCTCGTGCTCCTGGTGCCCCTGGTGTTCCGTGAACTGCTCATCGAGTACGGCGGTGAAGAGCGCGGCCACGTCCTCCCGCTCCAGCCCCGCCCCGCGCGCCCGCTCCGCCCACGCCACCAGCTCCGCCCGCAACGGGGAGTCGGCCGGGGCGGCGCCCAGCGACCGCCGGACGAACGTGCCGAGGCCACGCCGCGCCTCGACCAGGCCCTCGCGTTCCAGCTCGCGGTAGGCCTTGAGGACGGTGTTCGGGTTGATGGCGGTGGCCTCGACGACCTCGCGGGCCGTGGGCAGCTTGTCGCCCGGTTGCAACAGGCCCAGCCGCAGGGCCTGCTTGGTCTGCTGGACGATCTGGACGTAGGTGGCGACGCCGCTGCGCCGGTCGATGCGGTACTCGACCACTCGGACACCACCCTTTCACTATTTGAGTAGTGAAAGGGTGGTGCAAGTGAGGGGGCGGCGTCAAGATCGCCGCGCTCATTCGGCTGTTATGTACGGATATGCCTCACGTCTCGGTGCGGTACATCAGATCCGTCTCGTACGTCGTGAAGCCCATCCGCTCGTACACGCTCACCGCCGCCTTGTTGTCGGCGTCGACGTACAGCATCGCCGTCGGCAGTGCCTGCGCCGCCAGATGCCGCAGGCCGATCGAGGTGAGCGCCTTGCCCAGCCCGGTCCCCTGGGCGCCCGGCGCGACCCCGAGCACGTACACCTCGCCGAGCTGTTCCTCGGCGTGCACCTTCGTCCAGTGGAAGCCGACGAGTTCGTCGCCGCGGAAGGCGAGGAAGAAGCCCTCCGGGTCGAACCACGGCTCGGCCTTGCGGTCGTCGAGGTCCCGCTGGGTGAGCGAGCTCTGCTCGGGATGGTGGGCGAAGGCGGCGGCGTTGACGGCCAGCCAGGCCGCGTCGTCCTGGCCCGGCACGAAGGTGCGCACGGTCACGCCCTGCGGCAGGACCGGCTCGGGCAGGTCCAGTCCGGCCAACGGCCGCCGCATCTGGCGCAGTTCGCGGAACAGGGTGAGGCCGAGCACCTGCGCCAGGTGCCGGGCGGCGGCGTGGCCGCCGTGGGCCCACACCCGCAGCCGCTTGCCGGACGCGGCGAGCAGGGCGGAGCCGAGGGCGCGGCCGTGTCCGTGGCCGCGGTGCGAGGGGTGGACGACCAGTTCGGCGGCCGGCGCCTCCACCGGGTCGGTGTCCTCCAGCTGGGCATAGCCGACGAGTTCGCCGCCGACGATGAGCAGCAGATGGGACACGCCCTCACGGGCGCCGCCGCGGATCTGGAGCCGGCCCTGCTCGGACACCGCCTGCTGGCCGTCGCTGCGCGCGGCCGTAGCGAGCAGGTCGAGTACGGCCTCGGTCTGCTCCGGGTCGAGCGCGGCGTGGGTCTCGATGGAGCGGGCGAGGGGGCCGCCGGGCCGTGCGCTGTCGTCGCTGGTCATGCCTATGAGGGTACGGGGCGGGGGCGGCAAAGTGGCGGTACGGGGAGCGCTGGGGGAAACCGGTACGAAAGCCCGTGCGGATACCAGGATGTAACCATGAACCCCCTGTCGCGCTACGCGCGTTGACTCTAGGCTGCGGCCGGACGGGAGCCACGTCCCACGAACCTCAGCTGACCCACCAGGGGGGCACATGCCGGCCACATCCCAGCCGCACCCGCACCGCAGACGTCGTACCACCCGGCTGCTCGCCGCAGCCGCCGGACTCGCCACCGTCGGTGCGTTGGCGGCCGCGCTGCCGTCGACCGCGAGCGCCGACGACCACCGCGGTGGCCACCGGCCGAGCCGCTACCAGGACGTGCAGCTGCTGTCCTTCAACGACCTGCACGGCAACCTCGAACCGCCGGCCGGCTCCTCCGGCCGGGTCACGCACGTGCACGAGGACGGCACGACCGAGACGATCGACGCGGGCGGCATCGAGTACCTGGCCACGCACCTGCGTGAGGCCCGCAAGGGCAACAAGTACTCGATCACTGCGGCCGGCGGCGACATGGTCGGCGCCTCGCCGCTGATCTCGGGCCTGTTCCACGACGAGCCCACCATCGAGGCGCTGAACAAGCTCGACCTCGATGTCACGGCGGTCGGCAACCACGAGTTCGACGAGGGCGCCAGGGAACTGGCCCGCCTGCAGTACGGCGGCTGCCACCCCACCGACGGCTGCTACACGGACAAGAGGTTCAAGGGCGCCGACTTCCCCTACCTCGCCGCGAACGTCCTCGACGAGAAGACGAAGAAGCCCATCCTCAAGCCGTACTGGGTGTGGAAGAAGAACGGCGTCAAGGTCGGCTTCATCGGCGTGACCCTGGAGGGCACCCCCGACATCGTCTCCGCCGAGGGCGTGAAGGGCCTGGTGTTCAAGGACGAGGTCGAGACGATCAACAAGTACGCCAAGCTCCTCCAGCGGCAGGGCGTGAAGTCGATCGTCGCCCTGGTCCACGAGGGCGGCTTCCCGGCCTCCTCGGCGTACAACTACGACTGCGACTCGCCGGGCGCGGGCGACGGCATCTCCGGCCCGATCGTCGACATCGCCAAGAACGTCACCCCGCAGGTCGACGCGCTGGTCACCGGCCACACCCACGCGGCGTACGTGTGCACCATCAACGACCCGTCGGGCAAGCCCCGTATGGTCACGTCGGCTGCCTCCTTCGGCCGCCTCTACACCGACACGACCCTCACGTACGACCGGTGGACGGGTGACATCGCCCGTACGGCCGTGAAGTCGGCGAACCACGTGGTCACCCGGGACGTCCCCAAGGCGCCCGACATGACCGAGCTGATCAGCAAGTGGAACACCCTCGCCGCCCCCATCGGCAACCGCGCCATCGGACACATCTCCGCCGACATCGGCAACTCCGGCACGGAGTCCCCGCTCGGCGACCTGATCGCCGACGCGCAGCTCGCGTACGGCAAGGAGCTGGACCCGGAGACGGATCTGGCGCTGATGAACCCCGGCGGCATCCGGGCGCCGCTCACCTACGCGGCCAAGGCCGGTGAGGGCGACGGCGTGGTGACGTACGCGGAGGGCTTCACGGTCCAGCCGTTCGCCAACACGGTCAACCTGCAGGACTTCACGGGCGAGCAGCTGATTCAGGTGCTCAAGGAGCAGGTGAGCGGCGCGAACACGGCGTCGCCGAAGATCCTGCAGATCTCCTCGGGCCTGACGTACACGCTGGACCTGACGAAGACGGGCGCTGACCGGGTGCTCGCGGACTCGGTGAGGCTGAACGGCGCGCCGATCGACCCGTCGGCGGTGTACCGCGTCGCGACCAACAGCTTCCTCGCGGGCGGCGGCGACGGCTTCCCGACGCTGGGTCAGGGCACGAACGACCTGGTCGGCGCTGACGATCTGACGGCACTGGAGAAGTACCTGACGACCAACTCCTCGGCCACGAACCCGATCGCACCGCCGAAGGCGGACCGGATCACGGTCGTGAGCTGACGGTTGCTTTCCCTGCCGTGAAGCGGGGCCCCGGAGCGGATCCGGGGCCCCGCTTTTCGCTGACTTCGTCTTTTCTCTAACTCCGCTTCGGCCCGGTGATCGCCTCATCGATCACGAACCCCTTGGCGGGGCCTTCGGAGATCGTGACCTCGGTGCCGTAGGGGACGCGGTGTACTCGCGACGCTTGCGGATGCGGTCACGGTCCTGGTTGCGCTTGCCGGGTGAGACCACCTCGACGATGAGGGAGAGAACGGAAGCGGCCACACCCAGCTCCTCGTCGTCGCAGTGCGGCTCCAGGTCCTCTGGGGCGATCAGGACATCAGGAATCCATCCCTTGCGCTGGTGGGCCTCGCTTGCGCGCGAGCGGTCATGGCGGCGCCTCCTCGCGATCACGTAGATACGGCGACAGGGCTGACCGGGGGCGATGGCCTCGGATCACTCGATCAGGGTGTCGTGACGGGGTCGCTGTTCGCCCACCTCGATGCGCGCGCCCCGGCTGACGGCGACCCGTAGTACGTCCTCCAGGGACTCGGTGGCCCGCGTGAGCGCGAACCGCACCGCGCGCTCGCCCGCCCGGTGGTCGGCGAGGACGGCCCTGGCGCCGGCCAACACATGCTCACCCGAGCTGATCTGAGCCTCCTCGATGTCATCGGGGAGCCTGGAGAGAAGCCCGCGGCCGCGGTCGGGGCTGAGGTAGCAGGGCTTGCCTTCGGGGGTGGTCCAGGGGAGGAGGCGGAGAGGGTGGGGCATACGGAGTCCTTTGGGTCACGGCGGCTTTGACGAGCGGTGATTACCGATCGTGCCTCGATCGTCACTGCTTGCCCGTACGCTTCGGAAGAGGGCGAGGGTTGTCTGCGGGCCCTGGGCAACAAGGAGGGGTGACGTGGCCGAAGTGGCTGACGGGGAGCGGCAGTCGGGGCGGGCTGTACTGGGGCGGACGTGGAAGTTCCTTCGGGAGAAGGCCGGCAAGTCGCTGGGGCAACTGGCCGAGGAGACGGGGTACGACAAGAGCTACTTGAGCCGCCTGGAGTCGTGCGAGCGGCTGTCCAAAGTGGCGGTCATGGAGGACCTGGACAGCTACTACGGCTGCGGCGACTTACTGATCAGCCACTGGGAGGCGGCACGGCTGGACGCCTTCAAGGACCAGTACAAGGAGTTCATGGCGCTGGAGGCGACGGCGCGCATCATGTGGATGTTCACGCCGGGTGTGCCAGGACTTCTGCAGACTGAGGACTTCGCGCGGGAGGCGTTGTCCGGCCCCCAGACAACACTGGAGGACGACGACTGGGGCGAGGAGCAGGTAGCGGCCCGCATCGGACGGCAATACGTGCTGCAGCAGAAGCCGGAGCCCAACGTCCGCATCATCATGGACGAGTACGCGTTCCGCCGCCCCGCTGCCCTCCCGAAGACCTGGGAAAACCAGCTGCTGCGCATCGAGGCCGTCGCGATGTGGCCGAACGTGACGCTCCAGGTGCTGCCCTTCGCCGCCGGGGTCCATCACCACATGCACGGATCGCTGACCCTGCTGTGGCAGAAGGACGGAGGTGGTGTTGCCTACGTTGAGGGCAACACCCGGGGTGAGTTGACCGAGGAACCGGACGGCGTTCTGCGGCACCGACTGTCCTACGATCGGCTCCGGGACCTGGCATTGTCCCCGTCGGACTCGCTCGCGTTCGTCAGGGACGTACTGGAGGGGCACAGATCATGAAGCACACCCCCGATCTCAGCGCCGCCGTGTGGCGCAAGTCGAGCTACAGCGACGGGGGAGACAACAACTGCGTCGAGGTCGCCGACGGCTACCCCGGCATAGTCCCCGTCCGGGACAGCAAGGTCCCGGAGGGTCGCGTGCTGGTGTTCGGGGCGTCGTCGTGGTCCGCGTTCGTGGGCGGCGTGAAGGAGACGGCGTGATCGCCGATCTCAGCACCGCCGCCTGGCGCAGGTCGAGCTACAGCGAAGGCGGAGACAACGACTGCGTCGAGGTCGCCGACGGCTAGCCCGGCAAAGTTCCCGTCCGGGACAGCAAGGCCCCGGACGGCCCGGTGCTCGTGTTCGGGGCAGCCTCGTGGACGGCGTTCGTGACGGGCATGAGGACGGACTGAGCCTCGCCCCCTTTACTGTGATTACCCGGAGGCTGGACGCCTCGCGGGCTCCTTCGCCGGGCGCCTGGTCACCGTCCTGGCGGCACGGTGTGGCCGGCCGAGGCCGCCACCACCGACGTCGTCCCCCTGACCACGGACGTCTCCGCCGTCGCGGCGCCCGCTACCGGTAGCCCCGCCGAGACGAGGCCCGGCGCCGGGTCCGGGCACTCGTCGGTCATCTGCGCCCGGCGGACGGGGCCGTCAGGACGCCGTAGGCGTCCAGTCGCCCAGCCAGTCCGCGACCTCCTGCTGTGCCGCCTGGGCGTCGGTGAGTTGCGGGCGGTTGGTGCTCGCGGGACCGGCGCCCGGGCCGGTGTTGCGGTACTCGGCGAAGCGGTCGCTCTTCCAGGAGAAGCCGCCCATGTCGGACCAGGGGGTGGGCTTGATTGCGGCGCTCAGGGTGCTGTTGCGGACCGTGGTCTGGGGGCGGAGCGACGCGTCGCCGCCGGCGTGCCAGTTGCGGCCGAGGAAGAAGCTCGCGGCGGAGACGTCGCCGTTCACGGTCGAGCGGTTGATGAGGAAGCCCTTGCGGTCGGCCGGGGTGCTCGGCGCGGTGATGTACCCGGCGGAGGTGCCGTCCCACCGCTTCTTCAGCGTGAGGATCGACCGGTCGATCACGGCGGTGGCCCGCCCGAAGACGAAGTCGACGTTGCCGGTGACGTAGGAGTTGGTCAGGTAGACCCGGCCGAGCCTGTCCTTGGCGGCGGTGTCGAGGAGGAGGGTGTCCTGGTCGCCGTTGACGATGATGCTGTCCAGGAACACCTTGTCGGCGGCGGTGCGCAGGGCGACGGCCTGATGCCCGCTGAGGCCCTGGTTCGCCCTCTCGTCGAAGTCGTTGGTGATGGTCAGGTTGCGGGCCTGGAAGTCGTCGGCCTCGACGGCGACGGTGGCGCTGCCGCTGGTGCCGTACGTGCCAGAACCGTCGGGCTTGGGCGTCCCGGCGGCGTTGTTGTAGACGATGACGGTGTCCTTACGGCTGCCGCCGGTGCCCTGGATGGTGAGGTGCGGCTTGTTGGACGGCACCTTGACGGTCTCGCGGTACGTGCCCGGCTTGACGGCGATGACGACGCGGGAGGGGTTGTTCGCCGGGACGGCGTTGACGGCGGCCTGGACGGTGGAGTACTGGCCGGAGCCGTCCTTGGCGACGGTGAGGGTGGTGGCGGCTGCTGCCCTGGTGGTCGTACCGATGGACGTACGAGGGCCCGCGCCGGACTTGAGAAGTGCGGGGACGTCTGCGGCCGGGTCGAGGCTGTAGCCGTAGTAACCCTTCGGGTCGAAGCCACTGCCGCCGCCGCTCTCGTTGCGGCCGCTGGTGCCGGAGAAGACGTTGCCGCGCTGGACGAGGGTGGCGGTGGTGTCCCTGATGACGGGGTTCTTGAAGCCCTGGAAGTAGGAGTTCTCCAGGACCATGCTGGTCTTTCCGCGGGCGTAGTTGCCGTAGGAGGAGCTGATGGCGGTGCCTGCCGTGTCCTCCAGGAAGTTGTTGTAGAGGTGGGCGTGGGCGGCGTTGTCGGTGGACGGGTTGCGCTGCTCGGTCTCGCGGATCCAGTTGTGGTGGATCGTGATGTCGGTGACGACGTTCTCGGTCCAGCCGATGCCGAAGGCCTTGTTGTTGTCGCTCAGCTTGTTCCAGGAGACGGTGATGTTGGTGCTGTTCTTGCGGACGTCGATGAGCCCGTCGGCCATGTGCCGCAGGTCGTTGTGATCGATCCAGATGTGGTGGGCGCCGTCCATCTGGATGGCGTCGAAGTCGTGTTCCTTGTCGTTCCAGACGCCTTGGTACGAGTCCCGGATGGTCAGGTTCCGGATGATCACGTTGTGCACGCCGTTGCCGAGGAAGAACCCACCGCCGGCGATCTGCCCGGCGGTCCCGGATCCCACGATGGTCTTGTCGGAGGCGACCTTGATCTCCTTGCCGACGGGGGCCATGTTTATGGTCCCGGCGACGACGATGACGTACGGCTCGGTGGCGGTGGCGTACTTCTCCAGGTCGGCGAGCGTCTTGACGGTGACGGTCTTGCCGTCGCGCCCGCCGTAAGTCCCGTTCTGGCCACGGCTGTTGACGGAGGCGAAGCCGTCGGCGGTGTCGGTGGCCCAGGAGGGGGCGGCGGCGGCCTGCGCTGTGGGCTGCGCGTCGTCACCGAAGACACCGAATACCGTGCCGTAGGCGAGGGTCGCGGCGGCGGCGAGGGCAGCGGGTACGCCGATCAGGAGGGCGGTTCTGCGCCGACGGTGACGGGGCTTGCTGCGGGCGGCACTCATGTGCGGGTCCGTTTCGTGGAGGGGTTGGTCGGTGGGGAGTTGCCGCTGGGGCGTGGATGGTTGCCGGGCTCCCGGAATCTCCCGGAATCCACGTCGACCCGTTGGGACCCTCAGGGAACGCGAGGACGGCTGTCCGTCCGGCGTGCTCGGCCTTCATTGACGGGCTGGCCGGCGCGCTGTTCGGGCCGCCCGCTTCTTTGCCAGGGTCGTGCTTCCACGACCCGAGTAAAGGGCGCTCACTCCGCTTCGCTGCGTTCCGCGTCGGCTACGCCGATCGGCCTTCGGCCGCCCCTTGACTCGGCTCGTTCCAGCACGGGGAAGAAGCGAGCGAGCGGCCCGGAAGGCGGGGGCCCAGGTCGGCCGGCCGGTGGGGTGGGCTGGGCGGTTGGCCGGGGTGGGGGCGCGTGAGCGTTTCGCATGGACGCCGGGTGGGGTTGGCGGCTTTCGGCCGGTGGGTGGGCGGTCCGTGGGTGGGGGGTACGCCGGGTGGGGTTGGCGGCTTTCGGCCGGTGGGTGGGCGACCCCTGGGTGGGGGCACGCCGGGTGGGATTGGTGGCTTTCGGCCGGTGGGCTTGTGGCTTGCGTCAGCAGAGCCGGGTGCCCGGGGGTCGGCCAGGAAGTGGGCGAGGAGGAGGGTGACTGGGCAGGGACTGGAGGGCATGGGGCCCTGTCAGACCAGTCCAGTCACATCCATGAATTGGAGCGCCTGGGACACCTCAGAGGCCCAGCCATCCAGGTAGGGCGAAAACCCGGCGCGAACGACTGATGTGAAAGTACGAGGCGGTTATGGTCGTAGACACGACGCGTCGAAGGAGGACATCGATCATGGTTGCCCACGCTGCGGATCGTGACTCGTACGTCCCCCCCATGCCCGAGCGGACCCCGAAGGCGCTGCGTGAGGCCATCGCCGAGCACGCTCCCGAACTCCTCCCTGATTTCGACGCGCACTGGAAGCGGGCCATCGCCGACACGTATGACCTTCGCCCGGTTCCGGCATTCGTGGCCCGCTGGTGGATCGAGTACGCGATTGCCCGTGATCCCAAGCTCGACGCTCACCTGCACGACCTGGAGCACAGGGCGGCGGAGTCCACCGACATCGCCGAGGCCAAGGCCCTCCTCGAAGAGGCGTCGAAGATTCGTCACAAGGCTCTGAGGACGGAGCCCGGCGAGTGACCGACGAGTTCATGGGGCCGCCATGGCAGATGGACTGGCGGCTTGATGCCCTCGCTGCACGCGACGCCCTGCCTGATCACGTTCGTGAGATGGTCGACGCGGCGCGCCTGACGGCATATGGGTGGAGCCGGCACGGTCCAGCCAGCCCAAGGGCCCTCACGTGATGTACCTGGACCACGGAAACGGCTGGCTCACCTACACTTTCGTGCCGCGCGCAGAAGACCCGCAGATCATCGTGGAGCTGGTCTTCTGGCAGGGAGCCTAGAACACCCCCGGGGGCGCCTCAGGCGGAGCAGTAGGCGCCCCCGGCAGCCGCACGGTGGCCACCGTGCCGCCGCCGTTCGCCCGGGACAGGGTGACCTCGCCGCCCGCCTGCTGCACCGTGCGCGCCACGATCGACAGGCCCAGGCCCGAGCCCGGCAGGGCGCGGGCGCTCGGTGAGCGCCAGAAGCGGTCGAAGACGTGGGGGAGTTCGTCCTCCGGGATGCCGGGGCCGTGGTCGCGGACCGTCAGGACACCGCCGTCGAGCTGCACCTCGATCGTGCCGCCCTCAGGACTGAACTTCACCGCGTTGTCCAGGATGTTGACCACCGCGCGCTCCAGCGCCGTCGGCTCCCCCCGGACGTACCAGGGCTGGAGGTCGGCGGTGATGGTCAGTTCGGGACCACGGAGGCGGGCCCTGCGCAGGGCGGTCTCCACGGTGTCCTCCAGCGAGATCACCTGGACGCGCTCACCCCGCTGCCCCTCCGAGCGGGACAGTTCCTGCAAGTCGCCGATCAGCGCCGCCAGTTCCGTCATCTGGGCCTTGACCGAGGCGAGCAGTGCCTTGCGGTCGGCCTCGGGGAGGGGGCGGCCGGTTTCCTCGCTGCGGGTGAGGAGTTCGATGTTGGTTCTCAAGGAGGTGAGCGGAGTGCGGAGTTCGTGACCCGCGTCCGCGATGAGTTGTTGTTGCAGTTCGCGTGAGCTGGCCAACGCCGATGTCATCGAGTTGAAGGAGTGGGAGAGGCGGGCCACCTCGTCCTCACTGTCCTCGTCGACCGGGATGCGTATGGTCAGGTCCTCAGTGCGGGCCACATGCTCGACGGCTTCCGTGAGTTTGTCCACGGGGCGAAGACCGGCTCGGGCCACTGCGAGACCGGCGGCTCCGGCGCCCACGACTCCGATGCCGGAGACGATGAGGAGGAGCAGGGCCAGCTCGTTGAGGGTCTTGTGGGTCTCCTTGAGGGGTACGCCGACTTCCAGCGCGACGTCGGGGTAGGCCTGAGCGGCAGGGCCGATGCCCAGCATGATGGGGGAGGTTCGGACCCGTACGTCATTGCCTTCCGTGTCGGTGCTGTTGTGGATGGCGCGGTCGCTCAGGTCGGGGTCCTCCGCCACGTCCCTGTCGTGGGAGGTGACTTTCAGGACACCCGCGGAATTGGAGAAGACGCAGGCGGTGCCGTCCGACTTCACGACCTGCATGTAGTAGTCCCTGGGCCGCAGGTCGGTGGGCGACTCGGTCACGTCCTGCGGGCAGGTCGCCAGGAGAGCTGCGAGCTGGTCCTCGCCCAGCCTGAAGCTGACGGAGTCGAGCTGCTCGTCCACTTGGCCGTACAGCTTCCCCTGCACGATGAACCAGCACGTCACCGAGACCGCGGCCACCGCGAACGCCACCGCCGCCGCCACCAGCAACGCCAGACGGGAGCGGATGGGAAGCGCGCGGAAGCGGCGGGAAAGCCTGTTCACTCCGCGCCGCCCTGCCGCAACACATACCCCACACCCCGCACCGTGTGGACGAGACGAGGCTCGCCGCCCGCCTCCGTCTTGCGGCGCAGGTACATCACGTACACGTCCAGCGAGTTCGACGACGGCTCGAAGTCGAAGCCCCACACCGCCTTCAGGATCTGCTCCCGGGTGAGCACCTGGCGCGGGTGGGCCATGAACATCTCCAGCAGCGTGAACTCCGTGCGCGTCAGTTCCACCGGCCGCCCGCCCCTCGTCACCTCCCGCGTCGCGAGGTCCATGCGCAGGTCGGCGAAGACCAGCGCCTCGTCCTCCTGCGCCTCGGCCGCCGCCACCGCCGCCGCGTACGAGCTGCGCCGCAGCAGCGCGCGGATGCGGGCGAACAGCTCGTCCAGTTCGAAGGGCTTGACCAGGTAGTCGTCCGCCCCGGCATCCAGTCCGGTCACCCGGTCGCCGACCGTGTCGCGGGCCGTCAGCATCAGGATGGGCGTGGTGTCGCCGGCGCCCCGGATGCGGCGGGCGGCGGTCAGGCCGTCCATGCGGGGCATCTGGATGTCGAGGACGACCAGGTCGGGCTGGTACGCGGTCGCCTTCTCCAGGGCGTCCGCGCCGTCGACCGCGACCTCCGTGTCGTACCCCTCGAAGGCGAGGCTGCGCTGGAGTGCTTCGCGCACCGCCGGCTCGTCGTCGACGATGAGGATGCGCTGGGGGTCACGGTCGCCTTCGGCGGGGCTCATGCTCGGGTTCCTCGGGTGCGGTGGGAGGCGGGGGCTGACGCTCTCAGCCTCGCATGTCTACGGGCGGTGCCGGAAAGACCAGAGGGAATCGGGGTTCAGGCCCGTGCGGTACGGCGGCGGCGGGCCGCGCTCGGGCGCGCGGCGGGCGTCGCCACCTCGGGCGCCCGCCTTCGTACCGTCGGCGCGTGCAGTTCGTACGCCACCTCCAGCGCGAGATCGAGATCCGTCGCCGCCGCGCCGGGCACATCGTGGGAAACCTGCTTGATCATGCTGTACTCCCGTAGTCCTAGTCGCTCGAACCCGCCCGCAGCTTCGCCAGGTCGGCCTTGACGGTGTTGATCGGGATCGCGAAGCCGAGGCCCACGCTGCCCGCGTCGGACGACGAGCCCGCCGCCGAGTACATCGCGGAGTTGATCCCGATGATGTTGCCGTTCATGTCGATCAGCGCGCCGCCGGAGTTGCCGGGGTTGAGGGACGCGTCGGTCTGGATCGCCTTGTACGTCGTCGTGGACGACCCGGTGTCGCCGTTGAACTCCTGGCCGCCGAACTCGAACGGCCAGCCGCCGCCCGGCTGCTGTTGCTGCTGACCCTGGTCCGTGGCGACGGTCACGTCGCGGTCGAGCGCGGAGACGATGCCGCTCGTCACCGTGCCGGACAGCCCCTCGGGCGAGCCGATCGCCACGACCTCGTCGCCGACCTGCACGCCGTCGGAGTTGCCGAGGGTGGCCGCGGTCAGGCCGGAGGCGTCCTCCAGCTTGATCAGGGCGAGGTCCTTGGCGCTGTCGGTGCCGACGACCTGCGCGGTGTACGACTTGCCGTCGCTGGTCGTCACCTTGATCTGGGAGGCGCCGGAGATCACGTGGTTGTTGGTGACGATCTCGCCGTCACTCGTGATGATCACGCCGGAGCCGGTGGACGAACCGGCGTTCGAGGTGGCGTTGATCTCGACGATGCTCGGGCTGACCGCCTTGGCGACCCCGGCGACCGTGCCCTTCTGGCTGGACGGCACGACGTTCGTGCTGGTGCTGGAGGAGGCCACCGTGTCGTTGCCGGCCAGCTCCTGGATGCCGTACGCCGTGCCACCGCCGACGGCCGCGGCGACGATCGCCACGGCGGCGAGCAGCGCCACCGGTCCCCGGCGCCGCTTCTTCGAGTGCGGAGGCGCGGCCACGGGCTCCGTGAGGAGGGCCGTCGGCTGGTACTGCGGCGGGGGCGGCCACTCGGGGTCGACAGGAGAGGAGGCGTGCTGCTGCCCGCCCTGGTACGGGTTCTCGTGGTTCCCGTGGTTCCCGTGGTTCTCGTACTCGCCGTCTCGGCGGAGGCTCTCGGTCATGTCCATGAGCTTGTCGCCCGACCATGAGAGCTCCCTGAGTGCTGCCTGAGAAGCCCGGCAGAACCTCGTATGCCCGATATAAAGCCGCTTCTCGCAGGTCGCCGAGGTCTCTCAGCAAGCCTTCACAAAGGCTTGCTCACGCACACCCGCACGACCGCCGCGCCACCAGCCGCGACGGAAACACCTTCAGCCGCTCCCGCCGCGACCCCGCCACCCGCAGCCCGTCGTCGAGGACGAGGTCCACCGCCGCGCGCGCCATCGCGGACCGGTCGGACGCGACCGTGGTCAGCGGCGGGTCCGCCAGCGCCGCCTCCTTGATGTCGTCGAAGCCGGCCACCGCCAGCTCCCCGGGCACGTCGATGCGCAGCTCGCGTGCCGCGCGCAGCAGGCCGATGGCCTGGTCGTCGGTGGAGCAGAAGATCGCGGGCGGGCGGTTCGGGCCGGAGAGGATCTCCAGGGCCACCCGGTAGGCGTCATAGCGGTTGTACGGCGCCTCGAAGAGCCGTCCCTCGGTCGGCAGCCCGGCCTCGGCCATCGCGCGCCGCCAGCCCTCGACGTGGTCGGAGACCGGGTCACCGACGGCCGGGGTCTCGGCGGTGCCGCCCATACAGGCGACGTACTCGTAGCCGTGTTCGAGCAGATGCTGTACGGCGAGTTGGGCGCCGCCCAGGTCGTCCGTCACGACGGCGACGTCGTCGATGGCCTCGGGGCGCTCGTGCAGCAGGACGACCCGGGCGTCCCAGGCCTCGATCTCGGCGGCGGCCAGGTCGTTCAGCGCGTGGCTGACCAGGATCAGCCCGGAGACCCGCATCCCGAGGAACGCCCGCAGGTAGTGCACCTCGCGCTCGCCGACGTAGTCGGAGTTGCCGACGAGCACCATCTTTCCGCGCTCGGACGCGGCCCATTCCACCGCGTGCGCCATCTCGCCGAAGAACGGCTGGCGGGCGTCGGGGACGATCAGGCCTATGAGGTCGGTGCGCCGGGAGGCCATCGCCTGGGCCACCCGGTCGGGCCGGTAGCCCAGCTCCTTGATGGCGGCGAGGACACGCTCGCGCGTGGCCGGGGCGACCGGCCGGGGTCCGTTGTTGATGACGTAGCTGACCACGGCGGTGGAGGTCCCCGCCAGCCGCGCCACATCATCCCGAGTCACCTTGGCCACGCGCGGAGTCTACGCGGATGGACCCACTCTGGGCAGGGCGTACGGTGCCTTGTGCGCACCGCAGCGCAAGCGGGCGCTCCCCTGGGGGCGCGCCCGCGCGCCCGTTACGCGTCGGCCGCGACCTCGGCGGCGCCCAGCGGGGCCTTCTCGTCCGCATCCTCCGGCTTTGGCCGGGCGGCCTTGGCCTTGGCTTCGTCCGCGGCGCGGTCCACCTTCTCCGGCGTAACGAATCGATAACCGACGTTCCGGACGGTCCCGATCAGCGACTCGTGCTCGGGGCCGAGCTTGGCGCGCAGCCGTCGTACGTGGACGTCGACCGTGCGGGTGCCGCCGAAGTAGTCGTAGCCCCAGACCTCCTGGAGCAGCTGGGCGCGGGTGAAGACGCGGCCCGGGTGCTGTGCGAGGTACTTCAGGAGCTCGAACTCCTTGAAGGTGAGGTCGAGGACGCGCCCCTTGAGCTTGGCGCTGTACGTGGCCTCGTCCACGGACAGGTCGCCGTTGCGGATCTCCATCGGCGAGTCGTCGTTGACGATCTGCTGCCGGCCCATGGCGAGGCGCAGGCGTGCCTCGACCTCGGCGGGTCCGGCGGTGTCGAGGAGTACGTCGTCGATGCCCCAGTCGGCGGTGACCGCGGCGAGGCCGCCCTCGGTCACCACGAGGATGAGCGGGCAGCCGGGGCCAGTGGAACGAAGCAGCTGGCAGAGGCTGCGCACCTGCGGGAGGTCGCGCCGGCCGTCGACGAGGATGACGTCGGCGCCCGGGGTGTCGACGAGGGCGGGCCCCTCCGCCGGGGCCACACGAACGTTGTGCAGCAGCAGGCCGAGGGCGGGGAGCACCTCCGTCGACGGCTGGAGGGCGTTGGTCAGGAGCAGCAGAGAACTCATACGTCTGGTTCCTCCTCGGTCCCTGCGAGGACGTTGTGCGGTGCGGCACTGCTCTGCGATCCCGGGGCCCGTACACCTGCGGTCACCTGCGGTTCTCCGCCTCGTATACAACGCTTCCGAAAGCACAAAAGGACCCGGGGGCTACGCTGCCCGAGTCCTCTGCACAGCAGAATAGCCCACATGAGCAACGGTCCGGCAGGTCAAGTGGCACGATCCACCACTGTTCGTCCGAAGTATGAGACGCCCGGGGCGAGCAGACCCGCACCTTTGCGGACGTTTCTGCACACCGCAGACGGTGTGCGGATCGACGCCGTATACGAACCGGGTGCGGCCGTATACGAAACCTTGACGCCACCCTCCGACCATCCGGCGTTCGTCGTGGCGCACGGTTTCACCGGCGATGCCGACAAGCCGCACGTACGCCGGGTCGCCGGGGTGCTCGCGCGGTACGGCGCCGTGGTCACGTTCTCCTTCCGGGGGCACGGGGCGTCCGGCGGGCGCTCGACCGTCGGTGATCGTGAGGTGTTCGACCTGGCGGCGGCGGTGGCGTGGGCGCGCGAACAGGGGCACGCGCGCGTAGTGACCGTCGGCTTCTCCATGGGCGGCTCGGTGGTGCTGCGGCACGCGGCGCTGCACGGCCGGCAGACGGAGGCGGTGGTGTCGGTGAGCGCCCCGGCCCGCTGGTACTACCGGGGTACGGCCCCCATGCGCCGCGTCCACTGGCTGGTGACCCGCCCCGAGGGCCGCCTGCTCGGCCGCTACGGCCTGCGCACCCGGATCCACCACCGGGGCTGGAACCCCGTCCCGCTCTCGCCGGTGGAGGCGGTCCCCCGGATCGCGCCGACGCCGCTGCTCCTAGTCCACGGCGACCGCGACGGCTACTTCCCGGTCGATCACCCCCACATGCTGGCCGCGGCCGCCGGTGACCACGGCGAACTCTGGCTGGAGCCCGGCATGGGCCACGCCGAACACGCGGCCACCGACGAACTCCTGGCCCGGATCGGGGACTGGGCTGTCGGTGCGGCGGGCTAGCCTGACGTTCATCACAGCCGGGTTCTGCCGACTGACCCAGCGATGAACCAGATGAACCAGATGGACTAATGGACTAGAGGACGAGATGGCAAAGGTCACGGTGCGCTACTGGGCGGCCGCGAAGGCCGCGGCCGGGGTCGCCGAAGAGCTGTTCGACGCGGCCACGCTCGCCGAGGCGCTCGCCGCCGTGCGCGCGCGACACCCCGGTGAACTGGCGCGCGTCCTGCAGCGATGCTCGTTCCTCGTCGACGGTGACCCCGTGGGCACCCGCGGGCATGAGACGGTACGGCTGGCCGAGGGCGGCACGGTCGAGGTGCTCCCGCCGTTCGCAGGAGGGTGACCACACCGATGAGCAACCAGCCGTACGAGGGCATGTACGACGGCGGGTACGACCCGTACCAGCAGGGACAAGCCCCGTACCCCCAGCAGGGACAAGCCCCGTACCCCCAGCAGGGGCAACCTCAGTACCAGCAGCCCCCGCAGTACCAGCAGCCGCACCCCGCCGCCCAGTACACCCAGCAGTGGGAGGGCCAGACCTGGGACACCCAGGTCCAGCCGACCCCGGCGTACGTCCCGCAGCAGTCCCCGGAGAGCGGGCAGTGGGCGCAGCAGCAGTACGAGCGGTCCCGGCCGGCCCCCGAGCCCCCGGCCGCTCCCGCCGCCCCTGAAGCGCCGCTCACGGCCGCTCAGCGAGCCCGGCTCGAAGGGCGGTCGCCGATCATCGAGCCCGGGCTGCAGCCCGCCGCGCTCACCGCGGTGCTCGGCCTGTTGCTGGCCGGTGGTGCGGCGCTCGGCGAGTACGCCCTGCTCGTTCCGCTGGTCCTGTTGCAGGCCGTCACGGCCGCGGGCTGGTTCCGGCTGAACGGGATGTGGCCGGCCCGGCAGGGCATCGCGCTGGCGTTCGCGGGCGGGCTGACCGCCGATGTGGCGCTGCTGGTCGCGGGCCGCGAGCAGGCGCCCGCCGCGATCCTCGGCACGCTCGGGGTGTGGGTGCTGCTGACGCTCGTGCTGCAACTGCGCTCGCACGCCGACCCGGACACGCGGATGTACGGCCTGATGGCGACCGTCGTCTCCGCCGCGCTGGCGATCGTCGCCACCGGCCATCTGGCCGCCGAACCGGACGCGGTCACCGTCGGCGCCGCCGCCGTGGCCGTGGCTGTCCTGGCCCGTGCGCTGCCGCTGCCCACGCCGGCCTCCGTGGTCGTCGCGCTGCTCGCGGCGGCCGGGGCGGGCATCGCGGTGGGCGGCATGACCGGCGTGGGGAACGGCGGTGCGTTGCTCGGCGCGGCGGCCGGAGCGTGTGCGCTGATCGGGCACCGGGTGGCGAGCTACGACTACCCCTCCCGGTTCGTCCACTTCACGGCCGGTGTGGCCCTGCCGTTGAGCGCGGCGGCGCCGGTGCTGTGGGTGCTGGGGCGCGCGCTGGTCTGACGTACCGCCTGTCACAGGTGATCGACAATTTCGTGGTCGGTGTTCCCTTTGGGGTTACGGTGACCGTCGTCCGTGACTGACCGCCTGGGTGGGGAAACATGCGCGCGCTGCGAATACTTCTGATCGTCCTTGTGATCCTGGGCGGGCTGTTCGTGGCCGCCGACCGGCTCGCGGTCAACTTCGCCGAGGGCGAGGTCGCGGACCGGCTGCGCACCACCGAGGGCCTGTCCGCCACCCCCGAGGTGTCCATCAACGGCTTCCCGTTCCTCACCCAGGTCGCCGGCGGCACGCTGGACGACGTCGAGGTGGGCATCCAGGACTACGAGGCAGCCGCGGCCGACGGCGAGCAGATCCGGATCGACGACCTGCGGGCGAACATGAAGGGCGTCGACTTCTCCGGCGACTTCAGCTCTGCCACCGCCGCCTCCGCGACCGGCACGGCGACCATCGCGTACGGCGAGCTGCTCAAGGCCGCCAAGTCCGAGCCGACGGAGGTCGCCCCCGGCATCACCGCCCGCGTGGTGAGCCTCTCCGACGGCGGCAACGGCAAGATCAAGGTCGGGGTGGAGATCGAGGCACCCGTCATCGGCACCCGGCAGATGTCCGTGCTCAGCACGGTCAGCGTGAAGGGCGACACCGTCGAGGTGCGCACCGACTCCCTGCCGGACCTGGCGGGCCTGGACCTCGCCGAGGGCTCGGTCCGTGAGATCACCGACTTCCAGCAGGCCATCGACGACCTCCCGGGCGGCGTCAAGCTCGACAAGGTCGAGGCGGCGCAGAACGGGGTGGAGATCTCGGTGAAGGGTTCGAACGTGCAGCTGGCCGGGTAGGACCGGGCGGGAGCGGCATCCGGCTGTCCGACCACGCAAGCTGTCCGACAGGCGAGACACCTCGTCCGTACCGCAGATGTGACGGCGTACGCAAGCGCCCGGAGGCCGTGTCACGGCGTACCGGGCGCTTCTGCGTTCCCGCATCCTGGACGATCCCGTCTCACGATCCGACACACCGGTGACACGCCCGCCCGACCGTCCCTAAGCTCGACGCCATGAAGCGACAGGCGGATCTCACGAAGCGGCGGGCAGTAGACCTGTGCCGCGTTGCCGCCATGCTCTGTCGCACTTTCTGAGCGGAAGCCCTCGACTTCCGCATTCACCCCTTGCCCTGCTGAGGGCACTCGTGCGCCGCGTCGGCCGTCCGGCACCAGCGCACCCTCGCACTCGCACGCCCCGCCGCAACTGCCCCGGAGGAGAAAGAGCATGAGCCGCAGCGACGTCCTGGTCGACGCCGACTGGCTGCAGGAGCACCTGGACGACCCGAGCATCGCCATTGTCGAGGTCGACGAGGACACCACCGCCTACGAGAAGAACCACATCAAGAACGCGATCCGCATCGACTGGACCAAGGACCTCCAGGACCCGGTCCGCCGCGACTTCATCGACCAGGCCGGCTTCGAGAAGCTGCTGTCGGAGAAGGGCATCGCCAACGACACGCTGGTGATCCTCTACGGCGGCAACAACAACTGGTTCGCCTCGTACGCCTACTGGTACTTCAAGCTCTACGGCCACGAGAACGTCAAGCTGCTCGACGGTGGCCGCAAGAAGTGGGAGCTGGACGCCCGCGAGCTGGTCGAGGAGGTGCCCGAGCGCGCCGCCACCGACTACAAGGCCAAGCCGCAGGACACCTCGATCCGTGCCTTCCGTGACGACGTGGTCGCCGCGATCGGCAACCAGAACCTGGTCGACGTCCGGTCCCCCGACGAGTTCTCCGGCAAGCTGCTCGCCCCGGCGCACCTGCCGCAGGAGCAGTCGCAGCGTCCGGGTCACGTCCCGACCGCCCGCAACATCCCGTGGTCGAAGAACGCCAACGACGACGGCACGTTCAAGTCGGACGACGAGCTCAAGGAGCTCTACGCCGAGGAGCAGGTCGACCTCGCCAAGGACACCATCGCCTACTGCCGTATCGGTGAGCGCTCCGCGCTGACGTGGTTCGTGCTGCACGAGCTGCTCGGCGTGCAGAACGTCAAGAACTACGACGGCTCCTGGACCGAGTACGGCTCCCTCGTCGGCGTTCCGATCGAGCTCGGCGCCAACAAGTAAGCCCCGACCTTTACCCCTCAAGGAGTTCAACATGTGCGGAGCGAAGGCCGGCGGCCCCGACGCCTCGACGATCAAGCCCGGTGAGACCACGATCCAGGGTCAGGTGACCCGCGACGGCGAGCCGGTGACGGGCTACGTCCGTCTGCTGGACTCGACCGGCGAGTTCACGGCGGAGGTGCCGACCTCCGCGACGGGCCAGTTCCGCTTCTACGCGGCCGAGGGCACCTGGACCGTCCGCGCCCTCGTCCCCGGTGGCGCCACCGCCGACCGCACGGTCGTCGCCCAGAAGGGCGGCTTGGCGGAGGTCGCGATCGCGGTCTGACGATCCGGCGCGAGCAGCTGAGCACGAAGGGCCGCGTCCCGCGGGTTGGACACCTGGGACGCGGCCCTTTGGCGTGTCCGGACCTACGCTGGAGGTATGTACGCGCGGCGTCGGCACGTCTACTTCGCCATGATGGGCACCTGCATCGCGTTGTTCGTCCTGGCCTGGGGAGTCGTACGCCTGTGGTCGACGCCGGCGGCCGTGGCCATGTGCGTGGTCGCCATGGTGATCCCGCCCGTCGCCGCGATGATCGCCAACCGGCGGGGGCCGGACGACCGCTGGTGGGACGATCCGTCGGGCGACCCCCAGTCGGACGAGTGGTGGGACGAGCTGGACGGCAAGAAGAAGCCGCGGTAGGAAAGCGGGCATGTCGCCTGCGAGGCTGTCCACGGTGGTGCTCGACGCGCATGACGCGCATGAACTGGCCGGCTTCTACTTGCGCCTGCTCGGCTACGAGGTGCGGCGCGAGGAGCCCCATTGGGTGCTCATCGGCCCTCCGCCCGGCCACGAGGGCACGTCCCTGGCCTTCGAGACGGAGCCCGAGTACGTACGACCGGTCTGGCCCACCCGGTACCCCGGCGACCAGCAGATGATGCTCCACCTCGACATCGAGGTCGACGACCTTCGGGCGGAGACGGCGCGGGCGGTCGCCGAGGGCGCCACGCTCGCCGAGTACCAGCCCCAGGACGACGTACGCGTGCTGTTCGACCCGTCCGGGCACCCGTTCTGCCTCTGGACGGAGACGCCTCAATAGCCTCAGCAGCCTCAGTAGACGAGCGCCTGCGTGTCCTCCGCGAGCGTCTCCTGGACGAACACCTGCGCCCCCGCGATCCGCACGCCCTCGATGACGTCCTTCTCCGTGATGTCGCGGCGGGCCGCGCACTGGGTGCACAGGGTGAGGCGGCCGCCCGCAAGGATCGACTCGATCAGGTCGGGCAGCGGAGCGGCGTGCGGCAGTTCGAACTCGGCCGCCCGGCCCGGGAGGGCAAACCAGGCGGACTCGCCGGTCAGCCATACGGAGACGTCCACGCCGCTCGCCACGGCCACCGCCGCGACCGTGAACGCCTGCGAGCAGCGTTCGGGGGCATCCGTCCCCGCCGTCACCTTGATCACCAGCTTCTTCGCCATGGTTGAATCGTAATCAAGATCCTTGCAACCCAGGGCGTTGGCCATGAGTCTCCTGTGCGGCGCGGTACCGGAACCCGCGCTTCACATCCTGTGGGGGACGTCTTGGAAGACTCTGAAAGACCGGTCGCGCCGGAGTCGACGGCGACGCGGCCCCGCCGTCGTGGCCGTACCGCGCTGCTGATCGCCGGCGCGGCCGTCCTCGGTGTCGTCGCCGGCACCTGCGTCGGATACCAGGTGCAGGCCGACCGTGAACCCGTTCCGCTGCCGCCGCTGTCCCAGCCCGTGCTGCCGCAGGCGACCGGTCCGGCCCCGGAGCCGCTGTCGGCCGCGCAGGACCGCAGGGTTCGCACCGACGGCGACCTGCGCAAGCTGCTGCTGAAGAGGCCGGCCGGAACGAAGGAGGCCGACTGGCTGCCCGCGTCCGACGGCTGGATGGACATCGCGGCATACGCCGACACCTTCACCGAGCCGGGCGCCACGTTCAGCTCCCTCGTCTCGGACGAGTTCCGCCGGGCCGCCGTCGTCGGCTGGGAGGTCGGCAGCTCGTACAGCGTGGAGATCCGACTCGTGCAGTTCCGTCACGAGGACTCCCTGGCGGCGGCCGACTCCGTCAGCAACCTCCAGGACTGGGCGGAGAGCGAAGACGGCGTCGAGAGCTGGAACATCCCGGGCACCGGCGACGGCATGGCCTACGTCCACACCCCGCCGGACACCAAGCCCGGCTACGAGCCGATGTACCGCGCCGAGGCGCACGCCTCGCGGGGGGACATCGCGATGGAGATCTGGGTCTACGGCGACCGGCGGATCCCCAAGAAGACGATCATGGACCTGGCCGAGCGGCAGATGGAGCGGCTGTGAGCGGAACCGAAGTACCGCAGGAGCGGTCGCAGACGAACGAGCCGGAGCCGCAGCCGGAGTCGGCGGACACACCGGCGGACGCAGCAGTTCGCAAGCCCGGAAGGCGTGGGCGTGTGGCAGCCGCCGCAGGCGGCCTGCTGCTCGTCGGAGCGCTGATCGCCGGCGTGAGCGCGACCGTTGTGACCGTGCGGGGCGCGGACCGGGACGCGGGCGCCCCGCGCTGGAAGTTCCCGAAGGCCACGGCCGAGGACAAGAAGGCCCCGGCTCCCACCGGGCTCGCCGGGATGCTCGTGCCGTACGGGACCGACGGCTGGGTCCGCGGACCCGACTACGCGGAGTTCGGCTCCGATGCGCAGCTCAGCGGCGCCCAGGCCACGGCGCTGCGCAAGGAGTCCCTGCGCGGTCTGTCCCGCTCCGCGCGCAAGGAGCTGGAGAAGGAGATCGACCGGCAGCGGCCCAAGGGCATTGCGATGCGCAGCTACTTCAGTGGGGATGCGAAGCCGTATCTCCACAACGAGGAGATCTACACGGTGAGCATCGTGCTGACGCAGATGGAGAACAGGGCCGCGGTCCGTGATGTCTCGGAGTTCCAGAGGGAGCTCCTCGGCGCGCTGGGCGCACGCAAGGGGCCGAAGATCAAGGGCCACAAGGACGCCGAGTGCTTCCGGGCACCCGAGGGAAGCGAGGAGGACCTCACGGCGATGTTCTGCTCCGCCCATGTCGGTGACGTCCTGGTCATGGCCAGCGCGTACGGAACCGACAAGCTCGACAGCGCCGGAGTGGCCACGCTCCTGCGCACCCAACTCGACCGGATCGCCGAGCCGGGGAAGGCGATATGACCGACGGGACCACAGAGGCCGAGCCGCTCAGCGAGCCGCTCACCGAGCCGACGCAGCCGCCCGCGGCTTTGGCCCCGGCGCCCCGTGACCGCCGCGTCCTGAGGGCCGTGGCGCGCTGGACCGCGGCCGTGGCAGTGTTCGCGGCCGTCGGCACGGCCACGGCGTACGGGATCACGGGCATGGCGCGCACGGACGTACCGGGCCTGGCCACCGAATCGGACGGGCGCTGGGACTACCCCGAGCTGACCAGGCCGCCGCTGCCCTCCGGCAGCCCCGGACCCTTCGCCGACGGCAACACGGCCGGCGCCCACTACGCCGATCTGCGCGCTCTCGTGCTGCCTGCCCCCGCCGGGGCGCGGGAGGACAAGGCGCTGCGCGGCGCGGACGGCTGGCTGGCGACGAAGGACTACCTGGCGGAGTACGAGGTCGAGGAGGACCGGGAGGCGCTGCGGCAGAAGCTGGTCGACACCGGCCTGCGACACATCGCCGCACGCGGGTGGACCACACCGGACGGCACCCGGACCCGGATCTACCTGCTCCAGTTCGACACCGCGCAGACCGTGGACACGAAGATCGCGTCCGATGCCGTGGCGTTCGCCTGGCCCACGTACTCGCTGCGCGGCTCGCACGACGCCGTCTACGACGAGAAGTTCCCGGAGGCCGCTTCGGTCGCCGGGATCGCCCGCACCGCCTACGCCGAGCCGAAGCCGTACGGTGCCGAACAGGTCCGTCAGGCGTATCTGTCCGCGGGCGACGTCTATGCGGTGATCGTGCAGTCCCGCAAGGGCGGCGTGCCGGCGGTCCCGTTCCAGCAGACGGTCGTCCTGCAGAGCCAGCTGCTGCGCTGAGGGCGTACCTCACAAAGAGGGCCGTGCCCCAGCCGCGTAAGCTGGAGCACGGCCTTGTGCACCACGCACCCCGCTCACCAAGGAGCACTCCGTGATCCTCTTCTTCGAAATTCTGCTGGTCCTGGTCTGCGTCGGCGTCCTCGCCTTCACCGGTCTGGCCGTGAAGAAGCTGTACCAGGGCCAGCGCTGACCCCCACCCACGTACGAGACGTCTGAGCTGCTCATGATCGAGATCCCGTCCGACCTCCACAAGGACCTCGTCCCCCTCGCCTTCCTGCTCGGCAACTGGGCGGGCGCGGGCGTACACGACTTCCCCGGCGCCGAGAAGTGCAACTTCGGGCAGGAGGTCACCTTCACGCACGACGGCCGGGACTTCCTGGAGTACCACTCCCACACCTGGGTGCTCGACAAGGACGGCACCAAGGTCAGGCCGCTGGAGTCCGAGCACGGCTTCTGGCGCATCGACGCCGACCGCAAGGTCGAGGTCACGATGACCCGCGACGACGGTGTCATCGAGATCTGGTACGGCGAGCTGGCCGACCAGAAGCCGCAGATCGACCTGGCCACGGACGCGGTCGCGCGCACGGCCGCCTCCCGCCCGTACAGCGGGGGCAAGCGGCTGTACGGATACGTCAAGGGCGACCTGATGTGGGTCGGCGAGAAGCAGACCCCCGAGGTCGAGCTGCGGCCGTACATGTCGGCCCAGCTGAAGAAGGTCGTCACCCCGGAGGACGTCGAGCGCTGGGCGAAGGCCCTGCCGGACGACATGCCGGACGACGGGATCGCTTTCTTCAGGTAGTCCTAGACTGGCCGGTGTGGTGAGCACCGACTGGAAGAGCGATCTGCGGCAGCGCGGCTACCGGCTGACGCCGCAGCGGCAACTCGTGCTCGAAGCCGTGGACACCCTGGAGCACGCGACCCCCGACGACATCCTCGCGGAAGTGCGGAAGACGGCGTCGGGGGTCAATATTTCGACGGTGTACCGGACGCTGGAGCTGCTGGAGGAGCTCGGGCTGGTCAGCCACGCGCACCTCGGGCACGGGGCGCCGACGTACCACCTCGCCGACCGGCACCACCATCTCCACCTGGTCTGCCGCGACTGTACGAACGTCATCGAGGCGGATGTCTCCGTCGCCGCCGAGTTCACCGCCAAGCTGCGCGAGACGTTCGACTTCGACACCGACATGAAGCACTTCGCGATTTTCGGCCGGTGCAAGGACTGTACGGCGGCCAAGGGTTCGACCAACAAGGGCAGCGAGGGCAACAAGGGTTCGACGGCCGGGGGTTCAGCTACCGAGTCGTAGGCTTGTGCGTATGAAGAGCCCCCTGCTGTCCCTGCCCGGCGCCGTCCCCGCCGAAGGGGTCGACGAAGGCGTCGCCGCGCACTACGGCGACCTGTTCCGCGAGCAGCGTGCCCTCGCCGACGGCACCGGTTTCGTCGACCTCTCGCACCGCGGCGTCATCGCCGTCTCCGGCGAGGACCGGCTGAGCTGGCTGCATCTGCTGCTCACCCAGCACGTCAGCGACCTGCCCGCGGGCGAGGCCACCGAGGCGCTGATCCTCTCCGCGCACGGCCACATCGAACACGCGCTCTACCTCGTGGACGACGGCACGACCGTCTGGGCCCACGTCGAACCCGGCACCCAGGACGCGCTGATCGCGTACCTGGAGTCGATGAAGTTCTTCTACAAGGTCGAGGTCGCCGACCGCACCGCAGACTACGGGGTCGTGCACCTGCCGGCCGGTTCCATCGCCGAGGTGCCGGAGGGTGTCGTCGTACGGGAGACGGCGTACGGCCGTGATCTGTTCCTCCCGCGCGCCGACCTGGAGTCCTACGCCGCGAAGGCCGGGCCCGCGGCCGGGATCCTGGCGTACGAGGCGCTGCGCGTCGAGCAGCACCGGCCCCGGCTCGGCTTCGAGACCGACCACCGCACCATCCCGCACGAGCTGGGCTGGATCGGCACCGCCGTGCATCTGCAGAAGGGCTGCTACCGGGGGCAGGAGACGGTCGCCCGGGTGCAGAACCTGGGCAAGCCGCCGCGCCGGCTGGTCTTCCTCCACCTAGACGGCAGCGAGGTGCATCTGCCGCCGCACGGCACCGAACTCCGGCTCGCGGACGAGGGCCCCGACGGCCGCAAGATCGGCTTTGTGACGACGTCCGTACGGCACCACGAGCTCGGTCCGGTGGCGCTGGCGCTGGTGAAGCGGAACGTGCCGGTGGACGCGCCGCTGGTGGCGGACACGACGGCCGCGGCTCAGGAAGTCGTCGTAGCGCCCTAGGGCAGGCCCTAGACCTCGATGAGGACCGTGAACGGGCCGTCGTTCGTCAGGGACACCCGCATCCTCGCGCCGAACCGGCCCGTCTCCACTGTCGCGCCCAGTGCGCGCAGCTGCGCGACCACCTCGTCGACCAGCGGCTCGGCCACGTCGCCGGGCGCGGCCGCGTTCCAGGTGGGGCGGCGGCCCTTGCGGGCGTCGCCGTAGAGGGTGAACTGGCTGATCACGAGGAGCGGGGCGTCGATGTCGCTGCACGACTTCTCGTCGTGCAGCATCCGCAGCGACCAGAGCTTGCGGGCGAGCTGGGCCGCCTTCTCCTTGGTGTCCTCGTGCGTCACACCGACCAGGACGCACAGCCCTTCGCCGATGATCTCCCCGACGGTCTCGCCGTCAACGACGACGCTCGCGCCGTCCACCCTCTGCACCACTGCACGCATACGACCATCATGCCGGGCGCCGCCACCGGGCTTCGGGGTGGTCCGGGCCAGCACTCTTTTTGATCCAGTTGATCCAGACGACAGGCCCTAACCCCCCATCTGGGGCTGTTCGGGGGCACTCGGTCACATTGCGGCCACTTGGGGTGGCACGATGTTGCAACAGTCGGTCGAGGGGACGGTAGAGGCACATGAGAACACCGAGTACCGGGCAGCCGCCTGGGGCTGTCTCGTTGACCCATGCGGGAGCCCAGGACTCACTCCGCCCGCCCGTGCAGCGCACCGACAGCCCACAGCTGCCGCCCGATCCGCCCGCGCCCGATCTGACCGCGCTGAGCCTGGCCGAACTGCGCACCCTGCGCCGGGACGCCCAGCGCGACGAGGCGGATCTCAGTTATGTACGACGGCTGCTCCAGGGACGGATCGACATCCTGCGGGCGGAGCTGGCGCGCCGGGGACCGGCGTCCCCGGTGGACACGGACACGGCCGAGGCCTCGGTGGTGGAGCGGCTGCCGGAGATCCTCACGGACGCCCCGGCCCGGTACCGCTCCTCCGCGCGCCATGTGACGCTGGGCACCCCGCACAACGAGGAGTACCGGCGGCTGGCCGCGGACATGCTGGCCGAGGTCGAACTGTCCGCGCTGGACGCGCGTACCGACCTGGAGCTGACCACCGCGATGGGGCGGCTCGTGCGGTACGAGCAGCAGGTGTCCCGGCGACGGCAGCGGCTGCAGCGGACCACCGACGAGTGCAGCGCGGAGATCGCGCGGCGGTATCGGGAGGGGGAGGCGCAGGTCGAAGACCTGCTGCTGTGACAAGGGCGTGCTGATGTGGCGGTGTCGGCGCCGGTGAAAACCCCGCGACACCTGCCCCGTCGTAGGCCTACCGTGCTGGTATGACGCGTCGCGACGAGCTGCCCGTACGCCCGATCATCGAAGCCGAGTTCGAGGACTGGCATCGGGCCCTGAACGTCGGCTTCCTGCGGGAGCCGACGCTGACGGAAGAGCAACTTCAGGCCCGCCGTCACGAGTTCGTGCCGGGCAGGCTGCTCGGTGCGTTCGACGGCGAGCGGTGTGTCGCGACGTTCCGGTCCTTCGCGCAGGAACTCACGGTCGTGGGCGGCGCGGCCGTGCCGGCCGACGCCATATCCAATGTCACCGTCACCCCCACGCACCGTCGCCGCGGCCTGCTCAGCCGCATGATGACCCAGGACCTGGCGGCGGCGAAGGAACGCGGGGACGTCGTCGCGACCCTGATCGCTGCCGAGTACCCGATCTACGGCCGCTACGGCTTCGGACCGGCCACCTGGACGACCGAGTGGACCATCGACGTGCCCCGCACCGGCCTCGACCCCCGCTGGTCGGGCCCGGAGGACGGCGGCCGGATCGACGTCGTGGACGGCGAGGACATCCGCAAGCTCGGCCCCGAACTGCACGAACGGCTGCGCCGCGCCCAGCCCGGCGCGGTCAGCCGCAACGATCGGTGGTGGGGATACAACACCGGCGCCCTGCGCTACAACGGGTCCTGGACCGAGCCCTTCTACGCCGTCCACCGCTCGGCCACCGGCGAGGTCGAGGGCATGGTGTCCTACGAGGCCGACGACAACTGGCACGGCAAGCAGCCGCACAACACCGCCGACGTGAACTGGCTGATCGCGGTGACCCCGGCCGCCGAGCGCGCTCTGTGGCACTACCTCTGCTCGATCGACTGGATCACCCAGGTGAAGACCGGCTGGCGGGCCCCGGACGACCTGCTGCCGTTCTACCTGCCGGACCCGCGTGCCGCCCGTGTCACCGCGCAGGCCGACTGGCTGTGGGTGCGGATCCTGGACGTCGTACGGGCGCTTCAGGCGCGGACGTACGAGGGGGAGGGGTCGCTGGTGCTGGAGGTCGTCGACGCGGGCGGGCTCGCGGGCGGGCGGTACCGGCTGGAGGCGTCGGCGCAGGGGGCGTCCTGTGCGCCGAGCACCGAGAGCGCCGACCTCACGCTGGACGTGGCTGATCTGGCGGCGTTGTGGCTGGGCGACGAGTCGGCGGTGCGGCTGGGGGCGCTGGGCCGGGTGCGGGAAGAACGAGCGGGCGCCGCCCGTTCGGCCGACGCCCTGCTGCGCACGTCCAGGCGGCCTTGGTGCCCGGACCTGTTCTGAGTGCTCCCTCCTGCCGGTGACGGGTGGGTGTTTCCGCTATCCGTAGCGTGCTCTTCAGTTGTGGCTGATCCCTCTGCTTGTTCAGTTGGCGTTGTTCGGTTGTGACTGTGCCGACAGACCGAGCTCCCGGCTCCCCTCCGGAAGGGAGCCCGGTCGGCCCAAGCCAACCCTCGGAACGCTTGACCAGGTTGCCGAAGTTGGTGACCAACTCCTCTGTACTTATCTCCACTTGGAAGCGTCTCATAACCACCTACTTCAGAACTGCCGGAAGATGGCGGGAAGTTGTAGTGTTTGGTTGTGGACCGGGAACACGTCTCCGTCAATGGACGGAAGAGGCCACAGCCGCCACAGATGTCACACCGCGAGGTGGCCGACGAGCTGCGCGCCCGGATCAGGGGCCGGGTCCTGCAGCCGGGCCAGCGCATGCCCACCCAGGCCCAGCTGGCCGAGGAGTTCGGCGTCGATCGCGGGACGGTCCGGCAGGCCCTGCGCATCCTGCAGCAGGAGCGGCTGCTCACCAACGTGTCCAAAGGGAGCCCGGCGACAGTGGCCCCCGCCCCCGACCGGGCGCCGGCCGGCCCGGGAGCCCCGCCACAGCCCACCACCGTGGCGCTCGCCCCGCGGATAGCGGCCGCCTTCGCGGCCCCGCACGTGGCGATCGACGCCATCTGCCTGACCTCGATATCGCTCACGCTCTCGATGGGCGAGCCACTGCGCCGAATCCACGCGGGTGAGCTGAAACCGGCCAAGGTCGACGTACGTGTCCTGCTGCCCAGCCGGGACATCGACCTCGCCTTCCCGGCACCGGTGGACCCGGCGGACGCCGACCGGCTGCACGAGCGGTGGCTCGCGATGCGCAACGCCCAGGGACAGGTGCTCCAGCACAATCTGCTGGCGCTGCGCTCCACGCACGGGATCGACGTGCAGGTCTCCTTTCGCGCCCTGCCGTTCACGCCACCGGTGAAGCTGTACCTGGTCAACGGCTCCGAGGCGCTGTTCGCGTACTACACGCTCAGACGCCGCGAGCAGGAGATCGACGACGAGCAGCTCCAGCTGTACGACGCCGAGGGCACCCGGTCGATGCTCTTCGCCTTCGAGCAGGGCGCCGGGCCGCGCGACGCGGCGTTCGTGGAGCAGTCGCACCTGTGGTTCAACGCATTGTGGGAGACGATCAGTTCGGAGTTGGTGCTCACGAACTGACGCCTCCCGGGGTTGCGGGTCGGTCACCTGACGGGGCCGGTGACCAGGAGCGCGAGCACGACCGCCCCGATGGAGCTGACGGCCGGGCTCTTCGCCTTGATTCCGATGGTGAGCAGGAGCAGGCCGACCACGCCGGTCGCGCCGTACTGCCATGCGACGATCTGCTCGAAGCCGATGACGAAGACCGCGGAGAGGAGAGCGAGGGCTGGCATGGTGGTTCCCCCTTCTGGCTGCCGGGGAGGCAAACCTTCCGCCAACTCGGGCGAGTTACTTGAAAGTTGGCAACCAACTTTGATTAGGTTGTCCCCACTTGGCAGATGTCCATAAACAACTCGTGAGCAACTTCCGCCAGATGGTTTTGAGTTGTAGCGTTTGGTCGTGACCCAGGAGAACGTGGCAGTGAACGGCGGCAGAAAACTCTCGCCCCGGGAGATCGCCGACACCCTGCGGGACCGCATCCGCAGCGGCGACCTGAAGGCGGGCGACCGCCTGCCCACCCAGGCCGAGCTCGCCGAGGAGTTCGGCGTGGAACGCGGCACCGTCCGCCAGGCCCTGCGCGTCCTCCAGGAGGACGGCCTGCTCAGCAACGTCAGCAAGGGCAGCCCGCCACGCATCGCGGAACCCGCCCTGCCGAGCGGCGAGCCCCAGCCCACGATGGTCGGCCTCGCACCCCGCCTGACGGCGGCCTTCGCCGTCCCCCACGTCCGCATCGACGCCGCCTGCCTGACCGCCGAGACCCTGATGCTGGCCCTGAGCGAGCCGGTCCGAGCGATCCACGAGGGCCGCGTCCATCCCCAGTCGATCGACGTGCGCATCCTGCTGCCCTCCCGGGAGATCAACCTCGCCTTTCCGATCTCGGTCGAGGGTGGCGGCGACGAGGACCCGGTCCATCAGCGCTGGCTCGCGCAGCGCAACGCCCAGGGCCAGGTCCTCCAGCACAACCTGCGCGCCCTGCGCACCTCGCACGGCATCGACGTACACGTCACCTTCCGCGCGCTGCCGTTCACCCCGCCGGTGAAGCTCTACCTGCTCAACGGCGCGGAGGCGCTGATGGCGTACTACATGGTCACGCGCCGCGCGGAGGACGACCCGAGCGGCACCCTGGACATGTACGACGTCCTGGGCACCGAGTCCCTCCTGTTCTCCTTCGAACGGCAGGCGGGCCGGCGGGACGCCGCGTTCGTGGAGCAATCGCAGCTGTGGTTCGACGCCCTCTGGGAAACCATCACGACGGACCTGACACTCTTTGAGTGACTTCTGATGCGACGCAGACTGGCCCGGTGACATCGGCGACCTCACAGACCCGCGACGACACGGAAAGACTGCGGGCCCTGATCGCGGACGCGCGCGTAGTTCTGTGGGACTTCGACGGCCCGATCTGCCGGCTTTTCGCCGGCCACTCGGCGGAGGGCGTGGCGAGCGACCTCGTGGAGTGGCTGGAGGGGAGAGGTTTGCGGGGGCTGTTGACGGAACGGGAGCGCCAGTCCCTGGACCCGCACGCCGTGCTGCGCGCCGTAGACCGGCGGCAGCGCGGCAGTGACCTGGTGGCAGAGCTGGAGGAACGTCTCACCAAAGAGGAACTGAAGGCCGCGCCCCTGGCGATGCCCACCGCGTACGCCGACCCGCTGATACGCACCTGGACGGCCGTGGGATCCCGGCTGGCGATCACCACCAACAACTCCCCCCGCGTGGTCCGCGAGTACCTGACGAGCCGCGGCCTCCTGGCTTGCTTCGCACCGCACATCTACGGCCGCACCCAGGACCTCCACCACCTCAAACCCCACCCGCACTGCCTCAACCGCGCCCTGCACGCCCTCGGCGCGGCTCCGTCGGCGGCGCTGATGATCGGCGACACACCCTCCGACCTGGAGGCCGCGCGGAAGGCCGGCGTTCCGTTTCTCGGCTACGCGCGTAACAAGGCCAAGGAGACAGAGTTGCGCGACGCCGGTGCCACGGACGTCGTCGACTCGCTTGAGACGGTGCTGAAGGCGGTCCGGCGTCAGGCCTGAGTCATCATCAGCGCCAGCACCACGACGGCGCCCACGGCCAGTCCGCTGTGGCGCGCGCGTATGCCCACGCCGATCACGAACAGCAGCGCCACACCCACCACGCCGAGCCGCGCCTGTGCCAACAGACCGACGCCGACTTCCAGGAGTCCCCGCAATGTCTGGAACAGAAGCATCCACATCCCCTTCACCCCCTCCGCTTCCAGTCAAGCGATCAACTGGCAGTCCAATTGGACTGGTTGCCTGATGTGGGTCTCCCCGGCTCGTCTGATCGCTTAACCAACCCACCGTTCCGGTCGACCAGTTGACCGAAATTGGTGGGCTGGTGGACCGGATGCGGTAGGCGGTACGGTCGACGCGTGAGCGTTCGGCAGCCCCGAGCGGGCGACGGCGGTGGCAGGGAGTTCCAGCGGGTCTCCGACGAGCTGCGGGCCCGGATGGCCGACGGGACGTACCCCCTGCGCTCCTTCCTGCCCTCGCAGCGCAACCTCGCGGACGAGTTCGGGGTCTCGCGGGACACCGTCCAGCGGGCCCTGCGGGAGTTGTCCGACGAGGGCTGGATCGAGTCCAAGCAGGGCAGCGGGTCGCGGGTTGTGAAGACCCAGCGCATACAGTCCTCGACGGCCAGGGCGACCAGGTCGCGCCGGGGCGTCACCCTCGGCCCGCTCATCAGCGAGGCCTTCGAGCAGCCGCAGGTGTCGATGGACGTCTTCACCTTGACGTCCGAGACCCTGGACGCGCACATCCGCCTTCAGGCGGAGCGGATCCGCGGTGGTTTCATCGCACCCCAGCGCATCGCCCTGCGCATGCTCCTGCCCTCCAGGGCGCTGCCGCTGCCCTATCCGACGGTCAAGGGCGACACGGACGATCCGCGCATGCGGGCACGTCTGAACGCCATCACGGAGCACCACACCGGGTCACTGCGGGGCGTGCTGGCGGACCTGCGGACGGAGGGTCTGGTGCCGGCCGTCGACGTGCAGATCCGCCACGTACCGCTGACGCCGGTGTTCAAGCTGTATCTCTTCAACGGCACCGAGGCACTGCACGGCCCGTACGAGGTGATGGAGCGTCAGCTGGATCTGGGGGACGGCCGGAAGGTCACCGCCCTGGACGTCCTGGGCCTCGGCGCCACGCTGACGCACCACGTCAAGGACGCGGATCCGGGCTCGCCGGGATCGGTGTTCGTGGGCAGCATGCAGGCGTGGTTCGACTCGGTGTGGGACCACCTCACCGAGTAGGGCTGACCGGTGCGCTAGCATGCCCGCACCGTATGAGCAATCGCTCTCGTACATCCGTATGGCATGGCGAACCGGCCCGCCAGCGGCCTCCCGCAGACGAGCGGCACACCACCCGTTGTGCCCACTCGACGCGCGGCCCAGGTCGTACGGGTGTCTGCTGACCTCTAGCGTTTGCCGTACCCATCCATCCTGTGAATGATCCCCGGAGCGGCCAGTGGGCGCACCTCCTCATCCTCGTACTGCTCGGGGGGAGCGCTCACCCGACGCCGCCGTCACGGAGCTCGTGGCGTACGCCGAGGCGCACGGGCAGATGATCAGCGGGCACCACAACCGCAACTACCTGGTGCCGCTGCCGGAGAAGCCGGCGATCCTGCTGAACCGCGAGGCCGGCACGCTCGTGACCGTACGGGTCCGGCGCCGCGACGCGCTGCCCGTGGTGATCAGGACCTGGCAGAGCGAGGCGCAGATTCTCGATGCCATCCGCGGGGTCCTGCCCCATGTGCCTCAGTGCCTGGCCCAGGGGAACGGCTTCGCGATCCACAGCTTTGTGGAGGGTGTGCCGCTCTCCAGCGTCTGCGGAAACGACAAGCCGGTCGACGCGCTGCTCATAAGAGAGCTGGCCCGGCTGGTCGCGCAGACGGCTCAGGTACGGCGCGGAGCGCTGCCGCCGCTGCCGGGGCACTGGCCCGGCAACGACACGGACAGCCAGGCCTTCCTCCAGACCCTCGTCCACCTCGCGGACCGGCAGATCCGGCAGTCCAATTGGACTGCCTTCGGTGGGCTGTTCAAGGCTCTCGGCATCCCGGAGGACGCCCTGGTCCGGCTGGGCGAGCGGGTGCCGGCCATGGCGCGGCGGCCCTACAGCCTGCTCCACGCGGACCTGCACCGCGACAACCTGATCGTGTCGTACGACGGGGACCCGCCGCTCATCTGCGTCGACTGGGAGCTGGCCACATACGGCGACCCCCTGCACGACCTCGCGACCCATCTGGTGCGCATGCGGTACCCGTCCTTCCAGTGGGACGAGGTGATCGACGCGTGGGCCGAGGCCATGGGGGCGGTCCGCCCGTCGGCCGTCAACGGCCTGGCCAAGGACCTGCGCCACTACGTCGACTTCGAACGGGCGCAGTCCGTCTATCCCGACGTGATGCGAGCCGTGAACGGGCTGGAGGACACGTTCGACCAGAAGAGCCTGGACGATGCGACAGCGTCGGTGCACCGGGCCCTGACGGCGGCGGCCGAACCCCTGCGGCTCATGAACCCGCCGGGCGTCTCCGAGATCGAGTCGATCCTGTACCGGTGGCGCGCCTCCCGCCGCGGCCGGGGGCGGGTGCCGAGGGCCTTCCGCTGGAAGCCGGACGAGCGGGTGCCGGAGCGCCCCGACTTCCCTCGCGAGGCGGTGGCGGAGGCCCTGCGCGAGGAGGGCGCGGCGCCGGCCGGTCGGGTGTTCAAGGGCACCGCGCACCTCAACTCCGTGGTCCTGGTGGACGGCGTCGACTTCCCCGTGGTGGTGCGCCGCAAGGTGGCGAACGTGTGCCCACGCGAGCCGCGCTACCTCAGCGAGCACGCCGTGCTGAGCGCCATCGAGGAGTCGCGGGTCCAGGTGGCGGCCCCCAGAGCCCTCGCGCTGGGCCGGGACCACCAGGGGGAGCGCTTCACCATCCACACCTACGTCGGTTCGCACGACATCGACGAGCCGCCCCGGCACCCGGAGCACGGCCTGCTGCCGCACGAGGCGGACGGGCTCGTCGACCAGCTCTGCGAGCTGACCAGGGTGGACTACAAGCGGGTCGACCCGCTGGCCGGCGAGGGAGGATTCCACGCCTGGCTGTGCGAGTCGCTCGTCGCGCTGGTGCGCGACCTGCCGCAGGAGCTGCGGCGGCTCGCCAGGGAGCTGGGCCTGCCCGAGGCCTCCCGCCTGCGCGAGATCCTCGCCCGGAACCAGGTGACCCACCGGGCGCCCGCCCTGCTGCACGGGGACCTGAACCCGTGGAACCTCGTACGCCGCCCCGACCGGCTGGCGCTGACGATCATCGACTGGGAGATGGCGCTGGTCGGCGACCCCCTGTACGACCTGGTCCGGCACATGCATCTCACCCGCACCCGACCGGAGATCCGGGACCGCATGTTCCGCCGCTGGGAGAGCCGGCTGGACCCCGAGTACACCCGTGACTGGCGCAAGGACTGGCGGGTCTACCGGTGGATCGAGATCGTGCGGTCGGCGTACGTGGATCTGGACCGCCTGGTGACCGGCGCGAGCCTGGACGCCCCGAACGTCCGCCGTGCGGTGGACTCGTACGCGATGACCCTGGAGGCGGCGACGGGTTCGCTCGGGCTGCCGAAAGCCAACCCCCTGCTGGTGAGCGCCCTCGCGGGGCCGGGACGGCGGCGACGTCCGGGGACCGGCCCGTAGGCTCGACCCATGGCAGAGATCGGGCTGCGCGAGCGCAAGAAGCAGCGGATGTACCAGGTGGTGTCGGACCTCGCGACCAGGATGTTCCTGGAGAAGGGGTTCGACGCGGTCTCCGTCGCCGAGATCGCCGCCGCGGCCGAGATCTCCAAGCCGACCCTGTTCCGGTACTTCCCGGCCAAGGAGGACCTCGTCCTGCACCAGATCGCCGATCACGAGGGCGAGGCGGCGCGAGTGGTCGCCGCGGCGGCCGAGGCGCCGCTCGTCGCGCTGCGGCGGCACTTCCTGGACGGGCTGGAGCGGTTCGATCCGGTCACCGGGCTGAACGACGAGCCGGGCGTGCTCGCCTTCCACTCGCTGCTGTACGGGACTCCGGCCCTGGTCGCGCGCCTGTACCCGTTCCTGGAGCGCTCGGAGGAGGCGCTGGCCGAGGCGCTGGGCGGGGGTCTCGACGCCCGGCTCGCCGCCGGGCAGATCATCGCCGTACAGCGGGTGCTCGCGCACGAGAACTGGCGGCGGATGGCGGCGGGGGAGCGGGCGGTGGCGGTCCGGGGGGAGGCCGTCGCGGCGGCGGAGCGGGCGTTCGGGTTGCTGGCAGCGGGGTTGCCGTGGCTCGCGAAGCCGCAGCTTGCGGAGCCGCAACTTGCGGAGCCGCGCGACTCTCGCGACTGAGTAAAAAATATGACTCGGTTACGTTATTCCGGTACGCTCGCCGGAATGACGGCACTCGACCACGCCCTCCACCAGGAACGCGCCCACCACGACACCTGCCGCGCCGCGCTCGCCGCCATGATCGACGGCGCCCAGGACCACGTCGTCACCGGCGAGGACGTCTCCGCGTCCGGCGCCGACGCCGAAGTCCTCGGCTATCGGCTGCGCAGCCGGGCCAAGGAGCTGCGGGAACTGCCCGAAGGGCCGTTGTTCTTCGGCCGGCTGGACTTCGACGGACGGGGCGACGACCAGGGCCCGGAGACCGATCGGCAGCCGCTGCACATCGGCCGGCTGCGCATCGCCGAGCGCCCCGCCGCCCCACCCCTCGTCGTCGACTGGCGCGCCCCCGTCTCCCGCGCCTTCTACCAGGCGAGCGCCCGCGACCCCCAGGGCGTCGCCGTCCGCCGCCGCTTCGGCTGGGCGCCCGGCAGCCGGGGCGACTCCGCCGACCTCACCTCCCTGGAGGACGAGCACCTCGGCCGGAGCGAGTCGGCGCCGAGCGACATCGTCGCCCGGGAGATCGAACGGCCCCGCATCGGCCCCATGCGGGACATCGCCGCGACCATCCAGCCCGAGCAGGACGATCTCGTACGCGGCGACCTGGGTGTCTCCGTGTGCGTGCAGGGCGCCCCCGGCACCGGCAAGACCGCCGTCGGCCTGCACCGCGCCGCCTACCTGCTCTACACCCACCCCCAGCGCATCCGGCGCGGCGGCCTGCTGATCCTCGGCCCCAACCGCACCTTCCTGTCGTACATCTCGCAGGTCCTCCCGGCCCTCGGCGAGACCGGCGTACGGCAGTCGACCCTGGCCGAGGAGATCGCGCGGCACCCGGTCACCGGCGCCGACGACGTGCGCACGGCCGAGGTGAAGCACGACGTGCGCATGGCCGAGGTGCTGCGACGCGCCCTGTACGCGCGCGTGCGGGGCGACGGCGACGACGGTCTCGCCGTACCGGACGGGTCGCTCCGGTGGCAGGTCGCCGCCCATGAGCTGCGGGCGATCGTCGGCGGCGTGCGGGCGGAGGAGCCGCCGTACGAGGTCGGGAGGGAGCGGGTCCGGGCGCGGGTCGTGGCGCGGGTGCGGGCTCAGGCCGAGCGGCGAGGCGCTCACTGTACGAACGCCTGGGTTCGGCAGATCGAACGATCACGGACGATCAGGGAGTACCTCGACGTCGTATGGCCGCGCGTGCGGCCGGAGGAGGTCGTCGCCGAACTGCTCACCGATCCGGAGGCACTGGCGCGGTACGCCGACGGGGTGCTCGACGGTGACGAGCAGAAGGCGCTGCTGTGGGCGAGGCCGCCGCGGTCGTGGAAGTCGGCGCGCTGGTCGGCCGCCGACCTCGTCCTCCTCGACGAGGTGGCCGGGCTCCTCGCACACCCCGAGGGGTACGGCCATGTCGTCGTCGACGAGGCGCAGGACCTCTCGCCGATGGAGTGCCGCGCCATCGCCCGCCGTTCGGCCTTCGGCTCGCTGACCGTCCTCGGCGACCTCGCACAGGGCACCACGCCGTGGGCGGCGCGACGGTGGGACGTACAGCTGCGGCATCTGGGGAAGCAGGAGGCGGTGGTGGTGCCGCTGACCACCGGGTTCCGGGTGCCGGCGGCGGTGGTGGCGCTCGCGAACCGGCTGCTGCGGCGGCTGGACGTGGACGTGCCGGAGGCGCGGTCGCTGCGCGCGGACGGCGAGCTGCGGATCCGGGAAGCGGCGGGTGATCTGCCCGGCGCGGTCGTGGCGGCCGTACGCGACGCGCTGGAGCGGGAGGGGTCGGTGGGGGTCGTCGCGGCGGACGCGGACGCCGGGTGGGTGCGGGAGGCGCTCACGGCGGCCGGGATCGGTGCCGCCGGGCCGGAGGAACTCGGCGCGCGGGTGACGGTGGTGCCGGCGAGTGTGGTCAAGGGGCTGGAGTACGACCATGTCGTCGCCGTCGAGCCCGCGGCGATCGTGGCGGGGGAGCAGGCGGAGGGGCGGGGGCTGCACCGGCTGTACGTCGTGCTGACGCGGGCGGTGTCGCGGCTGGAGGTGGTGCACGCGCGCGTGCTGCCGTTCTGACGGGCGTACGCGCGCGTGCTGCAGCCCTGTTGCGTGTCAGGCGGTGGCGTCCAGCAGCGGGATCAACTGCTCCTCCTCGTACGTCAGATGCGCCTCCAGCTCCGCGGTGAGGCGCTCGACCTCGGTGCGGGCGGTGACCGGGTCCTCCGTCGCGACCGCCGCGCGCAGGTCCTCCACCAGGGCGGCGATGCGTTCGTGCTCCTCGCGGAGGCGTTCGACGGCGGGGGCGGCCGTGGGGTGGCGGTCGGCGAGGAAGGGGAACAGGCCGAGGCCCTCGCCGGTGTGGTGGTTGTGCAGGCCGTGGCAGAAGGTGAGGCAGTTGACGCGCAGCTGAGCGGCGAGGGAGCCGCTGCCTTGCGTCGCTTTGTTCATCTCCTGCCGGATGAGGGCGAGTTCGCGCCGGAAAGCATCATGAACGACCTTGAGCGCTTCGCCCATGGAACCGGCGTTGATGTCCCCCGGGCCGCCGCCGGCGATGCTGTACAGCGCCACGACCGGTATCACCCGCCCCGCCTTCTCCTGGTACGTCGCCCAGCCCGCGTCCGTCTCGACGGCCCGCGCGAAGGCCTGGTCGCGCTCCTCGCCCTCCAGTACCTCGGCCCGCGCCTGGTAGGTGAACGCGCCGCTCTCGACGGTGACCTGGGGATGGGCGAGGAGGTTGTGGTACCAGGCCGGGTGCCTGGGGGCGCCGCCCGCGGAGGCGATGACCAGGATGCGCTCGGCGCCGTCAGGGAGGTAGGCGACGGGGGTGGTGTGCTCGGCGCCCGAGCGGGCGCCTGTGGTGGTGAGGAGGATGAGCCGGGCGCCCTCGAAGGGGCCGCCGACGCGGCCTCGGTTGGCGCGGAACTCCTCGATGATCTGCTGATTGAAGCTGTTGATGACGTCGTTGGGCATGCTCGTTTGTTCTCTTCTCTCTCTGGCGGCTCTGGCAGCTTTCGCGGCTCTGGCGGTGGTCGTCACTGGTGGTTCGTGAACGAACGCGCTGACGCGCAGAGAGAGATCGGCGGGCCCCGGACCCGCC
>NZ_BJND01000066.1 GCF_006539505.1 Streptomyces spinoverrucosus | reverse complement strand
GAGGTGGCTTGGGTGGCCGGTGGTCTGGAGGTGGCTTGGGTGGCCGGTGGTCTGGAGGTGGCTTGGGTGGCCGGTGGTCTGGAGGTGGCTCATGCGGCCGGTGGTCTGGAGGTGGCTCATGCGGCCGGTGGTCTGGAGGGCTCAGGCGACGGATGGCCCTCGGGTGGCTCAGGCGACCGGTGGCCTCTGGGTAGCTCAAGCGGTCGCTGGCCTCGGGAGGCTCAGGCGGCCGGTGGTCTCGGTGAGGCTCGGGCGGCCGGTGGCGCCGGGGTGGCTCGGGCGGCCGGTGGTGTCGGGGTGGCTTGGGGCTGCCCACGTGGTGTCGGTGAGGCTCGGGCGGCCGGTGGTCTCGGGTGGCTCGGGGCTGCCCCCCGGTGGTGTCGGTGAGGCTCGGGCGGCCGGTGGTATCGGATGGCTCGGACTGCACCCCGTGGTGTCGGTGAGGCTCGCGCGGCCAGTGGTGTGGAGGTGGCTCGAGCGGCCCCCCCCCGTGGTGCGGGGTGGCTCGCGCGGTTGGATCTTGGGGTGGCTCGGGCAGCTGTGGTGTCTGGGTGGCTCAGGTGGCCGGAGATCTTGTGGTGGCTCCGGCGGCCTGTGGTCTCGATGAGGTCCCGGCGGCCGGTGACCTCGGGAGGCTCAGGCGACCGGCGGCCTCGGGCCTGCCCACTCCGAAGCGTCGGTCAGCGTCGGGTCGATCACCGTCTCGCCCGTCAGGACTCGGCGGATCGCGGCGGTCAGCTCCTCCACGGGCCCGTCCTTGATCAGGAGGCCCGCGGCTCCGGCCGCCAGGGCGTGGTGCAGCAGGCCGGGACGGGCGAAGGTGGTGAGGATCAGCACCCGGCAGTCCGGTACCTGCTCGCGCAGGCGTGCGGCGGCGTCCGGGCCGCTGATGCCGGGGAGTTCGACGTCGAGGAGGGCCACGTCGGGGCGGTGCACGAGGGCCGCGTCCACCAGGGCGTCCCCGGTCGGTACCTGGGCGACGACCTGGATGTCGTCCACCAGGCCGAGGAGCACGGCGAGTCCCCCGCGGCTCATCGACCCGTCCTCGG
This sequence comes from Streptomyces spinoverrucosus, assembly GCF_006539505.1. Taxonomy (GTDB): domain Bacteria; phylum Actinomycetota; class Actinomycetes; order Streptomycetales; family Streptomycetaceae; genus Streptomyces; species Streptomyces spinoverrucosus. The sequence goes on along the minus strand of NZ_BJND01000066.1, from coordinate 48,279 downwards.
CGAGCAGCACCCTGATGGACTTGGCGGGCCGGTGGTCACGGGGCATCTCGTTCACGTCCTCAGCGTAGGCCCAGGGTGCGGGCGCGGCCGCGTCAGGAGGTGAACAACGCTCACCTGACATACCGTCAGCAGTCTTCCCAAGTCCGATGAGCTCGGCTATACAGAGGTTCGCCGTACTGGAACGCGTTCTAGAACGGGCGGGTTTCACGGCCTCGTGACGACCTCGGTGCGGCCGACGGTGCGGACGGTCGCACCGAGGTTCTCAGCCCCGCGAGCATTCAGGAGCCCCATGCCCATCGACGCAGCCAAGGCGCTCGCCGCCGAACCCCGGACCGGAGAGATCGCCTGGACCCCCAAGGACGTCCTGCTCTACCACCTCGGCATCGGCGCCGGCCTCCCGGCCACCGACCCCGACGAGCTGCGCTACACCCTGGAGTCCCGGCTGCACGTCCTGCCGAGCTTCGCCACCGTCGCCGGCGCGGGCTCGCCCGGCGTGATCAGCGGACTGTCCATGCCGGGCGTCGAGGTCGACCTCGCCCGCGTCCTGCACGGCGGCCAGGCACTCCAGGTGCACCGGCCGATCCCGGCGACGGGCACCGCGACCGCCACCTCACGCATCGCCGCCGTGTACGACAAGGGCAAGGCCGCTGTCCTGGTGCTGCGTACCGAGGTCGCCGACGCCGAGGGCCCGTTGTGGACCAACGACGCGCAGATCTTCGTACGGGGAGAAGGCGGATGGGGCGGCGAGCGCGGGCCGTCCACGCGCCTCGAACCGCCCGCCGGGCAGCCCGACCGGACCGTGGAGCGGGCCGTCCGTGCGGACCAGGCCCTGCTCTACCGCCTCTCCGGGGACTGGAACCCGCTGCACGCCGATCCGGAGTTCGCCAAGGTCGCCGGGTTCGAGCGGCCCATCCTGCACGGGCTGTGCACCTACGGCATGACGCTGAAGGCGGTCGTGGACACGCTGCTCGGCGGGGATGTGACCCGGGTGCGCTCGTATGCCACGCGGTTCGCGGGAGTGGTGTATCCGGGCGAGACCCTGCGCATCCGGATGTGGCGGCAGGAGCAGGAGACGGCGGTGCGGGTCGCCGTGAGCGCGGTCGACCGGGACGACGCCCCGGTCCTGGCCGACACCATCGTCCAGCACTCGTAAAGCACTCTTGAGGGGAGCCGCACCATGCGCGCAGCCGTACTGCACGAGATCGGCCAGGAGAAGCTGGAGATCCTCGACGACGTCGAGGCGACGGGCTTTGGCCCCGGCAAGGTGAGGATCCGGGTGCGCGCCACCGGGCTGTGCCACTCGGACCTGTCCGCGATGGGCGGCGTACTGCCGCAACCGGCACCGTTCGTGCCGGGCCACGAGGGCGCGGGCGAGATCATCGAGGTCGGGGAGGGCGTGAGCGGCCTGAGCCCGGGCGACCGGGTCGTCGTCTGCTGGCTGCCCGCCTGCGGCGCCTGCCCCGCCTGCAAGCGCGGCCAGACCCAGCTGTGCCTGGCCGGTTTCATGAACGCGGGCACCCCCAACTACCGGCGCCCCGCCGGAGACCTCTTCGGCTTCGCCGGCACCGGCACCTTCGCCGAGGAGGTCGTCGTCGACGCCGGCTGCGCGGTGCCCATCCCGGACGACGTGCCCTTCGACATCGCCGCCCTCATCGGCTGCGGGGTCACCACCGGGCTCGGCGCCGCGCTCAACACCGCGGATGTGGAGGCTGGTGCGTCGGTCGCCGTCATCGGCTGCGGGGGCGTCGGCATCTCCGCGATCCAGGGCGCGCGGCTGAAGGGCGCCGCCGAGATCGTCGCCGTCGACCCGGTCGCCGGACGCCGGGAGGCCGCGCTGAGGTTCGGCGCCACCAGGGCCGTAGCGCCGGACGAACTGGCCGACGCCAAGCAGCAGATCACCGGCGGCGAGGGCTTCGACTACGTCTTCGAGGTCGTCGGCAAGTCGGCCACCGCCCGCACGGCCTACGAGACCACCCGGCGCGGCGGCACCCTGGTCGTGGTCGGCGCGGGCGCCATGGACGACTTCCTCCAGCTCAGCATGTTCGAGCTGTTCTTCGACGAGAAGCGGATCCTGCCGTCGATGTACGGCGGCGGCGACGTGCTGCGTGCGTACGAGCGGACGATCGCGCTCTGGCGCGCGGGCCGGATCGACCTCGCGGGCCTGATCACCCACCGCGTTCCGCTCGCCGAGATCAACGAGGCCCTCGACCAGATGCGCACCGGCACCTCGCTGCGTACCTGTATCGAGATCTGAGCCAATAGGAAGGCGCGAGGGGGTCGTATGTCACTGCCACTTGAGGGGCTGTCCGCGATCGTCACCGGCGCCGGGCGCGGTCTCGGCCGGGCCGAGGCGCTTGAGCTGGCCCGGCTCGGCGCGGCCGTCGTCGTCAACGACTACGGGCAGCCCGGCCGGGACGGCACGGGCGAGGCCTCGACCGGTCCTGCCGAGGAGACGGTCGCCGAGATCCACGCGGCGGGCGGCACGGCCGTGGCTCACAGCGGAGACGTGGGCGACTTCCAAGAAGCGCAAGAGCTGGTCGCGTTGGCCATCAGCCACTTCGGCAAGCTCGACATCCTGGTCAACAACGCCGGCATCCTGCGCGACCGCATGGTCTTCTCCATGACGGAGGGCGAGTGGGACTCGGTGATACGGGTCCACCTCAAGGGCCACTTCAACACCACCCGTTTCGCCGCCGCCCACTGGCGGGAGCGGAGCAAGGCAGCGGGGCGGCCGGTGTATGGGCGGATCGTGAACACCTCCTCGGAGGCGTTCCTCGCGGGTTCCGCCGGACAGCCCAACTACGCGGCGGCCAAGGGCGGCATCGTCGGCCTGACCACGTCCACCGCGCACGCCCTCGCCAAGTACGGCGTCACGGCCAACGCCATCTGCCCGCGCGCCCGGACCCGGATGACCGAGGACGTGTTCACCGACGTACCGGCCACCGGCCTCGACCCGCTCGCCCCCGAGCATGTCGCCCCGCTCGTCGGCTACTTGGCCGCACCGGCCGCCGGACGGATCAACGGGCAGTTGTTCGTCGTGCACGGCGGCATGGTGGCGGTCCTCGAACGGCCGCGGGTGCGGGCCAAGTTCGACAGCAAGCAGGACACGTTCACGTACGACGAGCTGGAGGCGCTGCTCACCGCGCACTTCGCCGAGCGGGGGCCGGGGGAGACGTTCGCGGCGGTGGAGGTGCTGGGGCTCCGGCGCGAGTAGCCGTCAAGCGGTGAGGCCCCGCTCACCGGCCGGTGAACGGGGCCTCACACCCAGTCGACTGACGTACCGTCAGGCCGCCGACTCGGTCGGCTGCTCCACCGGCTTGCGGTGCCGGCCGCGAGGAGCCGACTCGGTGTCGTGTGTCGAGACTGGACCCCGGTGCCGACCGTGGCCGGTGGAGTCCTGGGCGTCGGGCAGCGGCTGGGACGTGCTGGCGTCGCTCATCGGAAGAAATTCACCCCGTCAACATGATCTTTTGCTCAACAGCCGGGCGAGTTTAACCGGGACACCTCGGGCCGAATCCAGGCGCACACGCCAACCGGCACTACTTCGTTACCTACTTGCCATACGACCGGCCAACGGCGCCTGCTGCAACGGCACCGGACGCGGTGCGGCAGGCTCCGGAGGACCCGGTTCCGACGGCTCCGCGGCTGCTTCAGCCGTCGAAGCCGCGCCGTCCGGAACCGGATCCCCCGGGCTCGTGTCCCCCCTGCCCCCCGCTGGTGCACTCCCCGTGCTCGCGCACGGCACCTCCCCAGGCACCGCCCACTCCGCCACCCCGCACGGCACCCCCTCCGTGGCATACGGCAGCCGCAGCACGCCGTCCCTCGTCCACACCCCGGCACCCGACAACCACCCCTGCGGCGCCGGGAGATGCTGCACCTGTCGCTCTGTCGGCCGCCACACGCCCACCCAGCTGCCCACCGGCCCGTCGATGCGCAGCGCCACGCCACAGCTCTCCGGCGTCAGCACCTGCCCCGGCTGGATCGCGAACGGCGTCACCGCGCAGTCCCCGGCCGCCCGCAGACACTCCGGGAACCGCACCGGCAGCGTGCTGCCCAGCACCCCCCAGCCCAGCCGGCCGGTATCGCCGGGGCGCGGCGCGTCGGAGCGGATCAGGAGCAGCCCGCTGTCGGGGTCGGCGAGCAGCAGCCGGTCGTCGCTGTCGGCGGCGATCTGCAGTAGCGGCGACACCTCGCCGCCGCGCCCGAGGTCCACCACGACCGTCTTGGTCCGGCCGCCGGACTCCCGGTCCAGGGCAAGCAGCCCTCCTGCCCGGTCCAGCCACACCCCGCCCGAGCAGTGCCCCGGGATCTGGGCGACGTGCTCCGGACCGAAGGCGCCGCCAGCGACCCGCCACACGGTGCTGGAGTACCGGCCGACGGCGAGGGCGTAGGCGTCGTCGCCGCCCGGCGCGGGCGGCAGCAGCCGCAGCCGGGTGCCCGGGTCGGGGCACTCGACCGCGCCGAGCGGCAGTTCGCCGGTGCCGGGGCCGGTCGGGTAGAGCAGCGAGAAGGTGTGGCGCCCGGCGGCGAGGCGGCGGATGAGCACCCGGCCGTCGCTCATCGGCTGGACCTCGGTGCCGGGTTCCTCCGGCTGGTTGCCGGGCAGCGGCACGGCGTAGGGCTCGGGGCCGTCCAGCGTCCAGCGCTCCGGGAACCAGGAGTCGCCGCTGCGGGCGAGGCGTGCGGCGTACGCGCCGTCCACCGTGATCACGCAGCCCGGCGGCGGGGAGGGGGCGTCCTCGTTCCCCGCGGTGGGCTCGACAACACAGGCAGTCATCGTCCGGTCACCTCCAGCGACGAAACTAGTTTTCGTACGCACAGGCGGGGAACCGGCCGACGGCTGCTTCACACGTAAGGGTGGCGGTCCGGCGGTTCTTCTGAGGAAACCGGGGCCGGTGTGCTGGAGGTGACGGGGCGGCGACACAGGTTCAACGGCACAGAACAGCCAGGTAGCCTTTGTCCCGTGCCCCGTCTGTCTGAAGTCATCGCCGCGCTGGAGAACCTGTGGCCCGCCGAGCGGGCCGAGTCCTGGGACGCGGTCGGCACGGTCGTGGGCGACCCCGACCAGGACGTCACCCGGGTACTGTTCGCGGTCGACCCGGTGCAGGACATCGTCGACGAGGCGGTGAAACTGGGCGCCGACCTGCTGGTCACCCACCACCCGCTCTACCTGCGCGGTACGACGACGGTGGCGGCGACCCACTTCAAGGGCCGCGTCGTCCACACCCTCATCAAGAACGACATCGCGCTGCACGTCGCCCACACCAACGCCGACACTGCCGACCCAGGAGTCAGCGACGCGCTCGCCGGTGCGCTGGACCTGCGGGTCGTACGACCCCTGGTGCCCGACGCGAGCGACCCGGACGGACGCCGCGGCCTCGGCCGTATCTGCGAACTGGACCACCCGCTGACCGTCCGCGAGTTCGCCGCCCTCGCCGCCGAACGGCTGCCCGCCACCGCGCAGGGCATCCGCGTGGCCGGCGACCCGGAGGCAACGGTCCGCACGGTGGCGGTGAGCGGTGGCTCCGGCGACAGCCTCTTCGACGCCGTACGGGCCGCCGGGGTCGACGCGTTCCTCACCTCGGACCTGCGCCACCACCCGGCCTCCGAGGCCGTCGCCCACAGCCCCCTCGCGCTGCTCGACGCGGCGCACTGGGCCACCGAGTGGCCCTGGTGCGAGCTGGCCGCCGCCCAGCTCGACGAGATCTCCGACCGCCACGGCTGGGACCTGCGCGTCCATGTCTCGAAGACGGTCACCGACCCCTGGACCGCCCACGCGGCGTCCAACCCGACACATACTCCTGGAGCCCCCAACTGAACGCCGCGCCCGCCGACCAGATCCGACTCCTCGACGTCCAGGACCTCGATGTCCGCCTCCAGCAGCTCGCACACCGGCGGAGGTCGCTGCCCGAGCACGCCGAGATCGAGTCGCTGACCAAGGACCTCACGCAGCTGCGCGACCTGCTCGTGGCCGCGCAGACCGAGGAGAGCGACTGCGCCCGCGAGCAGACCAAGGCCGAGCAGGACGTCGACCAGGTGCGCCAGCGCGCCGCCCGCGACCAGCAGCGCCTAGACTCCGGCGCCATCACCTCCCCGAAGGACCTGGAGAACCTCCAGCGCGAGATCGCCTCCCTCGCCAAGCGGCAGGGCGATCTGGAGGACGTCGTGCTGGAGGTCATGGAGCGCCGGGAGTCCGCGCAGGAGCGGGTCGCCGAGCTGACCGAGCGGGTCGGCTCCGTGCAGGCGAAGATCGACGACGCGACCGCGCGCCGGGACGCCGCGTTCGAGTCGCTGGACGGCGAGGCGGCCTCGGTCACCAAGGAGCGTGAGGTCATCGCGGGCTCGGTCCCCGCGGATCTGCTGAAGCTCTACGACAAGCTGCGCGAGCAGCAGGGCGGCATCGGCGCGGCCAAGCTCTACCAGCGGACCTGCCAGGGCTGCCGCCAGGAGCTGGCCATCACGGAGCTGAGCGAGATCCGCGCGGCGGCGCCGGACACGGTGGTGCGGTGCGAGAACTGCCGCCGCATCCTGGTGCGCACGTCCGAGTCGGGTCTGTAGGAGCCGCTGCGGTGCGGGAGTTCATCGTCGAGGCGGACGGCGGTTCCCGGGGCAACCCGGGGCCCGCGGGCTACGGTGCGGTGGTCATCGACGCGGCGACGGGGGAGACGCTGGCTCAGACGGCGGAGTACCTGGGCGTCGTCACGAACAACGTCGCCGAGTACCGGGGGCTCCTGGCCGGCCTGCGCGCGGCGCAGGCCCTCGACCCCACCGCGTCCGTGCGCGTCCGGATGGATTCCAAGCTGGTCGTGGAACAGATGTCCGGCCGCTGGAAGATCAAGCACCCCGACATGAAGCCGCTGGCCATGGAGGCGGGGCGGGTGTTCCCGGTGGGCCGGGTGACGTACGAGTGGATCCCGCGCGACCAGAACCGCCACGCGGACCGCCTGGCCAACGAGGCGATGGACGCGGGGGCGCGGGGGGAGGCGTGGACGCCGTCCCCGGTGGCCGGGACATCGGTGGTTACGTCGCCCGAGGGGCCGCCGGGAGATGCGGCGGCGGGTGCGGCGAGGGCGCGTGCGGCGTTGGCGGGGCGGTCATCGGCGGGTTCGCCTTCGCAGCCTGTGTCCGCCCCGGCGGGTTCGCCTTCCGCTTCGGAACGCGTGGCCTCCCCGGCGGGCTCGCCTCCCGCCTCGGAGGAGGCCGTCTCCGCTCCGGCAGGCGCGGCGCAGGCCCGCGCGGCGTCGGCGGGGCGGTCCTCGGCGGGTTCGCCGTCGCAGCCTGCTTCCGCACCGGCGGGTACGTCGCCCGCTCCCGAGCCCCCTGCTTCCGCGCCTGTCGCTTCGGGCGTCGACGTGAACGCCACCTCGTCCTCCGCCGACGTGAACGCCGCCTCTCCCGACGCCGATGTGAACGCCGCCCGCAACGTCGCCACCCCCCGCGTCGGCTGGGGTGCCCCCGACCTGGGTGCGCCCGCCACCTTCGTGCTGCTGAGGCACGGCGAAACACCCCTCACCCCGGAGAAGCGTTTCTCGGGCAGCGGCGGCAGCGACCCCGCCCTCTCCGACATCGGCCGGGAGCAGGCCGAACGGGTGGCCGTGGCGCTGGCGAGGCGCGGGACGATTCAGGCCGTCGTGGCGTCACCGCTCGCCCGGACCCGCGAGACCGCCGGTATCGTCGCCGCGCGCCTCGGGCTGGAGGTCGGCATCGACGACGGACTGCGCGAGACGGACTTCGGCGCCTGGGAAGGCCTCACCTTCGCCGAGGTGCACCAGCGCTACCCCGACGACCTCAGCGCCTGGCTCGCCTCGCCGGACGCCGAACCCACCGGCGGCGGCGAGAGCTTCGCGGCGACCGCCACCCGGATCGCCGCCACCCGCGACAAGCTGATCGCGGCGTACGCCGGCCGCACGGTCCTGCTCGTCACGCACGTCACCCCGATCAAGACCCTGGTGCGCCTCGCCCTCGGCGCCCCGCCCGAGTCCCTGTTCCGCATGGAACTCGCGGCGGCCTCCCTGTCGGTCGTGGCGTACTACGCCGACGGCAACGCCAGCGTCCGCCTCCTCAACGACACCTCTCACCTGCGCTGAGATCACCTGCGCCGAGCGAGGCCGCCTCCCGGGCCAGCTGCTCGATCCGCCCCCAGTCCCGCGCCGCCACCGCGTCCGCCGGAAGCATCCAACTGCCGCCCACACATCCCACGTTGGGCAACGCCAGATACTCCGGCGCCGACGCGAGCCCGATCCCACCCGTCGGACAGAACCGCGCCTGCGGCAACGGCCCGGCGAGCGACTTCAGATACGCCGTACCCCCCGCGGCGGCCGCCGGGAAGAACTTCATCTCCCGCACCCCGCGCTCCAGCAACGCCACCACCTCGGACGTCGTCGACACCCCCGGCAGATACGGCACCCCGGACCGCCGCATCGCCTCCAGCAGTACGTCCGTCCAGCCCGGGCTCACCAGAAAACGCGCCTCCGCCGACACCGCGTCCTCGACCTGCCCCGGCGTGATCACCGTCCCGGCCCCGACCACCGCGTCCGGCACCGCCCCGCTGATCGCCCGGATCGCGTCGAGCGCGCCCGGCGTCCGCAACGTCACCTCGATCGCGGGCAGCCCCCCGGCGACCAGCGCCCGCGCGAGCGGTACGGCGTCGGCGGCATCCGGGAGGACGACCACGGGGACGACGGGAGCGAGATCAAGCACGGAGTCGGTCATGCGCCTCATCGTGCCCGGGTCATGCACTATGTGCAAAGGGCATTGCGCATAGTGCAACGACGTCAGTGAACCTCGTCCACCAGCACATCCAACGACCAGGCCCGCCCCGCCCCCGCAGGCGCCTCGGCCTCCACCACGTACCCGAGCTCCCGCAGCACCTCCACCAGCTCCGCGGGCCCCTTCGGCGCCGCACCCGCCGTGAGCAGGCTGCGCACGATCCGCCCCTTCGTCGCCTTGTTGAAGTGGCTGACCACCTTCCGCGTCGGCGCGTGCAGCACCCGTACCGTCGCCGTCCGCGCCGCGACCTCGCCCTTCGGCTTCCACGCCGCCGCGTACGCCGACGACCGCAGGTCCAGCACCAGCCCGCCCCCGGCCGCCTCGGGCAACGCGGAGGCCATCGCCGTACGCCAGTGCGCGCCCAGCGCACCCAGCCCGGGCAGCCGCACCCCCATCGAACAGCGGTACGACGGGATCCGGTCCGTCACCCGGACCGCACCCCACAACCCCGAGAACACCAGCAAGGAGCGCGCGGCGCGCCGCTTGGCGGCCGCGTCCAGCGAGGCCAGGCCCAGGGCGTCGTACAGCACACCCGTGTAGATCTCCCCGGCGGGCCGTGCCCCGGCGGTGTGCAGTCCGCTGTTCTTGGCGACCTCGCCGCGCAGTCCCTCGCTCAGCCCCAGCACCTCGCGTGCCTTGTCCTCGTCGCCGGTGCACAGGTCGACCAGTTCGCCGAGGACGGCTTCCCGGGCGCCGTTCAGCTCCGGCAGCGCGAGCGACTCCAGCTTCAGCGGTGCGCCCCGGCCGGAGGACGCCTTCCCCTCCGAGGGCGGCAGCAGGACCAGCACGGATTCTCCTTCGGTAGACCTCGCGACAGCGTACGGCGTGTTGCCGCGCGGCCCGTTCTGCCTAGGCTCTTGTCATGCCCCGCCGCCCGATCCGTGTGACCGGCGCCCCCGAAGCCCCCCTGCGGGCCGCCCTCACCGCGCTGCGTGCCGAACTCGGTGTGTCCGACGGGTTCCCGCCCGAGGCCCTCGCCGAGGCCGAACGGGCCGCCGGGTCCCCCGCCCTGCCGTCCTACGACGCCACGGACATCCCCTTCTTCACCATCGACCCGCCCACCTCGACCGACCTCGACCAGGCCCTCCACCTGTCCCGGCAGGGCACCGGCTACCGTGTCCGGTACGCCATCGCGGACGTCGCCGCCTTCGTCGTACCCGGCGGCCCGCTGGACGCGGAGACCCACCGCCGTGTGCTGACGCTGTACTTCCCGGACGGGAAGGTCCCCCTGCACCCGGCGCTGCTCGGCGAGAGCGCGGCCAGCCTGCTGCCCGGCGGGCCCCGCCCGGCCGTCCTGTGGACCATCGACCTCGACGCGGACGGCCGTACCCTCGCCGTCGACGTCGGCCGCGCCCTCGTCCGCAGCCGCGCCAAGCTCGACTACGCCGGCGTACAGAAGGAGATCGACGCCGGGACCGCCGAGGAGCCGCTCGCGCTGCTCAGAACGGTCGGGCTGCTGCGGGAGCGGCTGGAGGTCGAGCGCGGCGGCATCTCGCTCAACGTGCCCGAGCAGGAGATCGTCGAGCGGGACGACACCTACGCACTCCACTACCGCGCCCCGCTCCCCGCCGACGGCTGGAACGCCCAGATCTCCCTGCTCACCGGCATGGCGGCCGCCGATCTGATGCTGGCCGCCGGCACCGGCGTACTGCGCACCCTGCCCGCCGCGCCCGACGGCGCCGTCGGCCGCCTGCGCCGTACCGCGACCGCCCTGCGCATCGACTGGCCGCACCACGTCTCGTACGCCGACCTGGTCCGCTCCCTCGACCCGCACAGCCCCCGGCACGCGGCCTTCCTCCAGGAGTGCACGACCCTGCTGCGCGGCGCGGGTTACACGATCTTCCGCGACGGCGCCCTCCCGCCGATCACCACCCACTCCGCCGTAGCCGCCCCCTACACCCACTGCACGGCCCCCCTGCGCCGCCTCACCGACCGCTACACCTCCGAACTGTGCCTCGCCGCCGCAGCCGGACAGCAGCCCCCGGAGTGGGTGCTCGCCGCGCTCGACGCGCTGCCCGAAGAGATGGCGGAGGGCGCGCGGCGGGCGGGGACGGTGGAGCGGGAGTGCGTGGACATTGTGGAGGCCGCGCTGCTGAAGGACCGGATCGGGGAGGTCTTCGAGGGCTGTGTGGTGGACGTGATGGAACGCCGCCCCACCATCGGCACCGTCCACCTGGAGTCCCCGGCCGTGGTCGGCCGCATCGAGGCCGACCACGCCCTCCCGCTCGGCGAACGCCTCCGCGTCCGCCTCACGCAGGCAGATCCGGGAGCGGCGAAAGTGCGCTTCGCGCCTGCTTGACCGCCTGTACGAGGGCGTCGGCCTGCTCCGCGTACACGCGCACCAGGCTCACCTCCCGCCGCCGGCCGAAGAAGGTGACGTGGGTGACGGGCTCGGCGAGCTCCAGCGTGACCGTCGTCTGCCCGCCGACCGCGACATTGAGTTCGCCGTCGGCCTTGTCGTGGGTCGTGCGCAGCTCCCGCCGTACGGACGCGATCCGCCCCAGCGGTATGCGCACGTCGACATGGGCGGCGTAGCGGATCCGCAGCACCCCCGGCTCCAGCACGTGCGGCCGTACCACGGACGCGGCGTGCATCCCGAGGATGAAGAACACGCCGCTGTAGACGTCGATGAACAGCACCACATGGTGCACGGTCGGCCACCGGTACAGCAGCACGGACATCACGACCGTCTCGACCACGCACACGAACATGAACCCGAACATGATCGCGCTCTGCCCGCGCGCATACCCGAAAGCTTCGCCATGCCGTGTGCCGTGGGTCCGTCGGGCCACCCACAGCACCAGACTCGCGAACAGCCGCAGCTCGTGCCGGACCAGCCGGTACGCCACCCTCATCACTCGCCCTCCCCGGCGAGCCGCAGCGCCCGGCGGATCGCCTCCGCCTGGGCCGGGGCCATGTCCGCGTACAACGCGCGCAGGAAGCCGTGGCCCTGATCGACAGGCTCCGCCGGGAGCATCTCGCGGGGCAGCACAGCGGCGAGGGCGCGTGCCGCCTCCTCCACGCGCGGATCGTCCGTTTCCGCGTCGGCGAGCGCGTCGAGCAGGGCGTACGCCTCATGCGCCCGCGCGACGGCGTCGGGACCGCTGAGGGCTCCGCCGACGGCGGCCAGCAGCCGCTCCCGCTCCTCCGGGCTCGCCGCGGTCTCCAGCAGCGCGAAGATCTCGCGGTCCTTGGCGGCCATGGGGGAGTCGGAGGCGGGCGCAAGCCCCGCGAACAGCTCGGCCAGCTCCGGCGAGACCGGCCCTTCGGCGGGCAGCTCCGCCGTGTCCAGCAGCGCCCGCAGCTGCGCCCGGCGCTCCCGGATCGCCGCCTCCTGCCGCGCCAGATCCGCGTCCAGCTCCTCCAGCACCTCGGCCAGGTCCCGCCCCGCGTCGTCCGCGAGCACGTCCCGCACCTCGGCCAGCCCCAGCCCCAACTCCGTCAGCCGCCGAATCCGCGCCAGCACGACGGCGTGCCGCAGGGTGTAGTCCCGGTAACCGTTCGACAGCCGCTCCGGCTCGGGCAGCAGCCCCAGGTGGTGGTAATGCCGCACGGTCCGCGTGGTGACGCCGACGGCGGCGGCGAGTTCTCCGATCCGCATGCGTCCAGTAGAGACGTTGACGTTGCGACAGGGTCAAGCGAGCCGTGCGCTGACGGCGCGGGTGCTCGTGTGCCACGATCGAGGGAACGGTTCCCGATCTCACGGCCAGGTGATCAGCCGATGTCCCAGTCTGGCGGGCGACAGAAGGAGGGGCGTGACATGACTGCCATGGCCCATGAGCCGCTCACGCAGGAAGAGGTCCTGCTGGAGGGCTTTCTCGCCCTGGACACCCCGGAGGGTTTCCGGGCCGAGCTGATCGAGGGGGAGATCGTTGTGACGCCGCCGCCGGACGGGGATCACGAGGATTACATCGGGCTGATCGTGGAGCAGGTGCTCTTTCAATCCCGGACGAGGATGCAGGTCGCTGGGACCAAGGGTCTGATTCTGAGCGGGGATGGATCCCCCAAGGACCGTGTGATTCCTGATGGCACCTTCGCCCCCCGAGAACTCCGCCTCTTCCGTGGCGCCGACTCCTGGATGCCCTGCGACGGCGTCGCCATGGTCCTGGAAGTGACGTCCACCAAGCCCAAGGCCGACCGTGAGGCCAAGCGTCGGTGCTACGCCCGTGGCGGCATCCCCCTCTACCTGCTCGTCGACCGCGAGGAGTCCTCGATCACGCTGTTCAGCGACCCGGAGAAGGACGACTATCGCGAGCACTTCACCCGCCCCCTCGGCAAACCGCTCACCCTCCCGGAACCGTTCGCCTTCGAACTGGACACGGCGGAATTCCTCTGAGCGCCCGGTACCATGGTCGACACGGCAGACGAGCCGGGCGGACGGCCGCGTGGAGGTTCTTGTGGATCTCCCCGAGGAACGTCCGGGCTCCACAGGGCAGGGTGGTGGCTAACGGCCACCCGGGGTGACCCGCGGGACAGTGCCACAGAAAGCAAACCGCCGGGGGTCTTGGCCCTCGGTAAGGGTGAAACGGTGGTGTAAGAGACCACCAGTGCCCAGGGTGACCTGGGCAGCTAGGTAAACCCCACCCGGAGCAAGGTCAAGAGGAGCCGCCTCTTTGAAGGAAGGGGCGTCTCTGCGCGGACGTTCGAGGGCTGCCCGCCCGAGTCCGCGGGTAGACCGCACGAGGCCGACGGCAACGTCGGTCCTAGATGGATGGCCGTCACTCCACGGGCCGCGAGGCCCTGGAGTACAGAACCCGGCGTACAGCCCGACTCGTCTGCCGCTCTGCAGGTGACCGACAGCCTGCGCCACCGGCCTCACCGGGACGGGCCGCCGGTGTCGGCGCGTCTTGTGGGTGGGGTCTGGGGTGCGGCCGGGGTGGCTGCCCAGCTGGCGAGGAGTTTGAGGCGGTCTTCGTCGGGGGTGCCGGGCTCGGCGGTGTAGATGGTCAGGGCGTGCGCCTCGTGGGTGGAGAGGGGCATGTCCAGCGGCTGGTAGGTGAGTTCCAGAGGCCCGGCGTCAGGGTGGTGGAAGCGTTTGACGCCGCCGTGGTGGATGCGCACATTGTGGGCGGCCCAACGGGTGCGGAACTCGGCGCTCACCGTGGACAGCTCACCGATCAGCTCGCGCAGCGCCTTGTCCTGCGGGTAGCGCCCGGCTTCGGCGCGCAGCAGGGCGGCGGTGGCGTTCGTGGCGCCGTCCCAGTCGGCGATGAAGTGGTGTGAGCCAGGGTCGAGGAACCAGTAACGGGCGAAGTTCGGACGGCCGCGTTCGTCCGTGGTCTCGCTGTCGAACAGCGGTGAGAAAAGGGCGCGGGCGAGGGCATTGGTGGCCACGATGTCCAGGCGGCCGTTGGTGACGAACGCCGCGGACAGCGTGATGGAGTCGAGCAGCCACTGGACGCGGGGCGGGATGTCGACGGCCTTGCGGCGGCGAGGCGTGCGGCTGGACGGCTGTGCGGCCATGGCCAGGTCGAAGAGGTAGGTGCGTTCGTCCTCGTCCAGTTGCAGCGCGCGGGCGACGGCGTCGAGGACGTCCTCGGACACGCCGCTGATGTGACCCTTCTCCAGCCGCGTGTACCACTCGGTGCTCACGCCGGCGAGAACGGCGACCTCCTCGCGCCGCAGCCCCGGGACCCGGCGTCGGCCGCTGGTGGGCAGCCCGGCCTGCTCCGGGGTGATCTTGGCGCGCCGGGTGGCGAGGAAGTCCCGGATCTCGGAGCGGTTGTCGGGTCGCTGGTCCATGCCCTCCACGGTAGGCACGGGCCGCCGGAAAGGGAGGTTGAGCTTGTACCCCCCATAAACACGACCTTCTTCGCCCGAGGTGAAGACGGTTGCCTGGGATGCACAGCCGCCGTCACGACTCCCAGGGAGATGGTGCACTCAGCATGCGAGGAGGAATCCTCCAGGCCCCCAACAGCGTGCGTGTCGAAGAGCTCGCGCGTCCGCCTGCCCGGCTGCCTGTCGTCATCTACGTGTTGGCGCTGGGCACGTTCCTGATGGGCACGACCGAGTTCGTGGTGGCGGGCCTGCTGCCGGAGATCGCCGGTGATCTGCGGGTGAGCGTGGCGCAGGCAGGCCTGTTGATCACCGTGTTCGCGGTCGGGATGATCGTCGGAGCGCCGCTGATGGCGATGCTGACGCTGCGGCTGCCCGCGCGGTCGACGTTGGTGCTCGCTCTGGGTGTCTTCGCGGTCGGACATGTGATCGTCGCGCTGGGGTCCAGCTTCCCGCTGCTGCTCGCGGCGCGGTTTCTGACCGCGCTGGCGACCGGGGCGTTCTGGGCCGTGGCCAACGTGGTCGCCACCCGCGTCGCCGGTCCCGCCGCGAGCTCCCGTGCCCTGGGCGTCGTGGGCTCCGGGGCCATGCTCGCCAATGTCGTGGGCGTGCCGCTCGGCGCCTTCGCCGGGCAGCTCATGGGGTGGCGGGGGCCGTTCTGGGCGCTCGCGGCGCTGGGAGCTGCCGCCGTGGGGCTGATCGCCCGCCACGTCCGGCACGACGGTGATGGCCATCGGGGTGTGTCGGTCCGGTCCGAGCTGTCCGCGCTGCGCTCCGGTCGCCTGTGGCTGGCGCTCGCGGCCTGCGCGACCACGACCGGCGGCGTACTGTCGACGTACACCTTCATCGCGCCGTTGCTGACCGACCGGGCCGGTCTCGCCGCCGGGCTCGTGCCGCTGGTGCTCGTCGGGTTCGGCGCCGGTGCCCTGGTGGGCTTCCTCGTCGGAGGGCGTCTCGGCGACGTCCGCCCGTATGCGACGACCATCATGGCGGCCGCGGCCACCACGGTCATGCTCCTGGCGATCTGCCTGCTGTCCGCCTACGCCGTGCCCACAGCCGCGCTGGTGGCCCTGCTGGGGCTGTTCGGGCTCGGCGCCAACCCGGTGCTGATCGCCCTGGCCGTCCGTTTCGCGGGCACGGCGCCCACGCTGGGGTCCGCGCTCACGGTCTCGGCGTTCAACCTCGGCACCGCGGTCGGCTCCTGGATCGCCGGCCTCGCCCTCGACTCCACCCTCGGAGCCATGGGGCCCGCCGCGGTCGGCACCGTGATCGCCGCGTTGACCCTGATCCCGACGACCGCCATCGCACTCACCCGGCGCCGCCGGTCAGCGCCGTAGGCGCCGACAAAGAACCGCCGACAAAGAACCGCCAACAAGCAACCAACGAGGAACAAGGAGGTCCACGCATGCGTGGCGTGTGATGTACAAGGCCGGGGACGTCCGGGTGGAGAAGCGCGACGATCCGAAGATCATCGAGTCCACCGACGCGGTCGTCCGGTTGACCGCAACCTGTATCTGCGGGTCGGACCTGTGGCCCTACCGCGGGATCGAGCCCGTCGATCACACGGCCATGGGGCACGAGTACGTGGGGGTGGTCGAGGAAGTCGGCTCGGACGTGAAGAACGTCAAGGTCGGCGACTTCGTCGTCGGGTCGTTCGTCATCTCCGACAACACCTGCGAGATCTGCCGCTCCGGCTATCAGTCCGGCTGCGTGCACCGGGAGTTCGTGGCACAGACGGTCGGCACCCAGGCCGAGAAGGCCCGCATCCCCCACGCGGACGGCACCCTGGTCGCTACGCCGGGACACCCCGACCCGGAGCTGATCCCCTCACTGCTGGCCGCCTCCGACGTGCTCGGCACCGGCTGGTACGGCGCCGTCGCTGCCGGTGCGGGCCCAGGCAAGACCGTCGCGGTCGTCGGTGACGGCGCGGTCGGCCTGATGGCCGTCCTGGCCGCCAAGCAGCTGGGCGCGGAGCGGATCATCGCCATGTCCCGGCACCCCGAGCGGCAGGAGCTGGCCCGGTTCTACGGTGCGACCGACATCGTCGAGGAGCGTGGTGACGACGGCGTGGCGAAGATCAAGGAAATTACGGGCGGGCTCGGCGCGCACTCGGTGGTCGAGGCCGTCGGGACCCAGGAGTCCACGATGCAGGCGATCGGCGCCACCCGGCCGGGCGGGCACATGGGCTTCGTCGGCGTCAATTACGACGTCGCCATCCCCGGCATGGAGCTGTTCTTGGCCGGTATCCACACCGAGGGCGGCCCCGCTCCGGTACGCCGCTTCCTGCCCGACCTGATCCAGCTCATCTGGGACCGCAGGATCGACCCCGGCAAGGTCTTCGACCTCACCCTGCCCCTGGACCAGGCCGCGGAGGGTTACAAGGCGATGGACGAGCGCCGCGCCACCAAGGTGCTCCTCACCCTCTGATCCGCCGAGCCACGGGTCTCACCTCTCGTCGAGGCACATCGCCGATGCGGTTGCCTGTTCGGACTGCTCCTGTGCCTGCATCCACAGCACCAGGTGCCAGTCCTGGTCGTTGGCGAGGGGGTCGGCCGCCTGCGCGCGGCGGCCGTCGACGGTTGAGGGCATGACGAAGGCGCAGGTGGCGGAGCCGTCCTCGTGGTAATTGGCCATGTTGGCGCGCAGGATCGCCTCGCGAGCCGGTCGGTGCGTTCCGTGCGCAGGGCGGCCGGGATGCGCAGGAGGGTGGTGGCGGTCAGGGCGCTCCAGTAGTGCGGGAAGACGTCTCCCCACAGGCGGTTGGCGCCGAACCAGTAGCCGTCCCAGTGGCGGTCCGCACGGTCGGGCTGACCGGCGGCCTCCAGGCGGGCGCAGACGCCCAGTGTCGTGGGCGAGAGACCGATGGACAGGTGGCCGGCGCCGCCGAGTTCGAAGCCGCGTTCGATGATGCGGGCGGCGAGATCGAGGTCCTCCTCCCGGCCTGGACGCGGTGTCGGTCGTGGAAGAAGCGGGCCGGCCACGGAGCGTCGTAGAGCCGGGGTCCGGTGTGCCAGTTCTGGGAGCCGCGGCGCGGGGCGGCGGTCTCGTCCAGCAGATGGTGGCGGGCGAAACGGGACCAGCCGTCCAGCAAGGGGTCGATCTGCTCCGGGTCCGCCACGCCGCGGGCGGCGGCGGCCTGAAGCAGCAACGGCATGGCGATCCGCTCGGAGCCGTCCGTCCAGTCCGACCAGCCGTTGGTCGACTGGGTGAGACCGGTCCGGGTGTCCACCGGCACGAAGGCGTGGGCCAGCAGGCCGGGCCGCTCCCGGGCCCGCTGGTTCCGGGTTATGTAGGCGACCCGGCGCCGTACGACCTCCTCCAGCGGCAGGTGGAACAACGCCTCGGTACGGGCACCGTCACCGAGGTCGAGCGGGTACGTGCCGTGCCGGGAAGCCCTGACCCGATAGTGGCCCTCCGCAGCGCGCTCCACCGTCACCCCGGAATCCGGGCTGCTCACCGAGGGCGCCTCGACGACGATCGGCTGCCCGACTTGGGCGGCGTAGGCGGAGAAGGCGGCCGGCGGCGTGGTCGCGGCGGTGAAATCGTCGACCGAGGCGTACCAGCCCAGCTCCCACGCCACGGTCGCCGCCTCCCCGGGCGCCAGCCGGAGCACAGGCCGGCCGCCGAACGCCTCCGGGTTGCGGGCTTGGTCGGTGACCAGCAGCACCAGGTGACCGCGGGCGTCGGACAGCGAGTTCTGCACGGCCCGGTCGAGGGAGCGCTCGGCACCGTCGTACAGGTCGCCGAAGGGCGTCTGGATCCCCAGACCGGTGATCGTGAGGGGCGTCGACGCGCTGTTGACCACCGAGTACCGCTCGTGCAGCAGGCCCCCGTGCACGAAGCGCCGCACCTCCACGCGGACTCCCGGGAGAGGCGTGTGATCGGCCTCGATCACTCCGTCCACCACGCGCAGCTCGACGGGCGCGTGCCAGCGGGCCCCGCCCCGGTCCGTGACCAGGTGTCCCGAGCCCCACTGATGCTCCACCGAGTGCCACGCGGTGGCGCCGGGGTCCAGCAGGAACCGGCGCGCCCGATCCTGCTCGGCCACGAATTGCGTGGGGGCGCAGGTGACCGGGTCGAGGAAGGGGGGTTGAGCTTATACCCCCCATAGACACGACCTTCCTCACGTGCGACCGAGCCGGTTTCGTGAGGTCAGCAGCTCGATCGCGTCCCGTACTGCGGGACTTCCCTGTACGCGGCTGATCCGTCCGTGATGTGAAGGCGTACGTATGTCCACTGAACTCCCTGAGTCCTCCGTTCCTCCCCCCACCGCAGTCGACGAGCCCTCCTCGGCGCCCACGCGGCGCACCTTCATCGCGACCACCACCGCGGTCGGTGGTGTCGTCGTCGCGAGCGGTGCGATCGGAGGCACCCTGCTCTTCGACGACGAGGTGGCCGCCGCCGAGGCCCCGCCTGAGAGCCGCGTCTCCCTGACGGTCAACGGCACCCGTCGCACGGTGACGGTCGACAACCGCACCTCGCTGCTGGATCTGCTCCGCGAGCACTTCGGCCTGACCGGTTCCAAGAAGGGCTGCAACGCCGGTGCTTGCGGGGCGTGCACGGTGCTGGTCGACGGGCGTCGGGTGAACTCCTGCCTGACGCTGGCCGTGCGCCTGGAGGGCGCCGAGGTCACCACCATCGAAGGCCTGGCCGACGGTGACGAACTGCACCCGTTGCAGCAGGCGTTCATCGACGAGGACGCGTTCCAGTGCGGCTACTGCACCCCCGGCCAGATCATGTCCGGCGTCGGCTGCATCCAGGAGGGCCACACCGGGTCGCCGGAGGAGATCCGGGAGTGGATGAGCGGCAACATCTGCCGCTGCGGCTGCTACGTCAAGATCGTGCGCGCGGTCGAGCAGACCGCGGGCCGGAAGTGAGGCGCGGACGTCATGCATCCCTTCTCCTTCACCAAGGCCGCCACCACCCGTGAGGCCCTCGACGCCGGTCGCCGAGGCGGCCGTTACATCGCCGGGGGCACCACCCTCGTCGACTTGATGCGCGAGACCGTCGAGCGCCCCGAGGCGCTGGTCGACATCAGCGACCTGCCACTGCGCGAGGTCAGGGTCACCGAGCGTGGCGGGCTGCGCATCGGTGCGCTGGTGAGCATGTCCCAGACCGCCGCCCACCCCAAGGTGCGCTCCCTGTTCCCGGTCGTCTCCGAGGCGCTGGAGCTGAGCGCGTCGGCGCAGCTGCGGAACATGGCGACCATCGGCGGCAACATCATGCAGCGCACCCGGTGCACGTACTTCCGTGACGTGACCGCCGACTGCAACAAGCGCGAGCCGGGCTCGGGTTGTGCCGCGCTGCACGGCTTCAACCGCATGCACGCCATCCTCGGCACCTCCGACTCCTGCGTGGCCACCCACGCCTCCGACGTGGCCGTGGCGTTCGCGGCGCTGGACGCGTCCGTGCACCTGCTCGGCCCGGACGGGGAGCGCCGTATCCCCTTCGCCGACTTCCTGCTGCGGCCCGGCAACACCCCCAACCGTGAACAGACCATCCGGCAGGGCGAGTTGATCACAGCGGTGGAGATTCCCGCCCTGCCGCGTCCGCTGAAGTCCGGCTACCTGAAGGTGCGTGACCGGCAGTCGTACGAGTTCGCCCTGACCTCGGCGGCCGTCGCGCTGCACGTGCGCGGCGGGGTGATCCGCGAGGCCAAGGTCGCCGCCGGGGGAGTGGGCACCGTGCCGTGGAAGCTGCCCGCCGTCGAGCGAGCCCTCGTCGGTGAAAGGCCCTCGGACGCCCTGTGGACTGCCGCCGCCGAGCAGGCGGCGCAGGGGGCCCGCCCGCTGTCGGGCAACCGCTTCAAGGTCGAACTGCTCAAGCGGACCGTCGAACGTCAGCTGCGCATCGTAGGAGGTACCAAGTGAGCCCTCAGCCGCAGGCAGCCGTGGGTGCGCCGCTGTCCCGGGTGGAGGGGCGGCTGAAGGTCACGGGCGAGGCACAGTACGCCGCCGAGTTCGACGTCGACGGGGTGGTGCACGCCGTGATCGTCGATGCGAGCATCGGCCGTGGCCGTATCACCGGCGTCGACACCCGTGACGCCGAAGCCGTCCCCGGCGTGCTGCGGGTGATCCACCACGGCAACGCGCCGAGGCTGCCGTACCGCGACAACTCCAACGGGTCGAACAACCCGGCGGGTCGCAGGCTGCGCGTCTTCCAGGACGACCGGGTGCTCTTCCACGGCCAGCCGGTCGCCGTCGTCATCGCCACCACGCTGGAGGCCGCGCAGCACGGCGCGAGCCTGGTGAAGGTCCGCTACGACGCACAGCGGCCCTCGACCGACATGGCCGATGCCGAGGCGGATGAGCCGACCAGGTACGCGCGCGGTGACGCAGAGGCCGGGCTGCGCGACGCGGCGGTGCGGATGGATCTGACGTACCGCATGGCGCGCAATCACCACAATCCGATGGAGCCGCACGCCACCATCGCCCGCTGGGACGGCAACAGGCTGACCGTGTGGGACAAGACGCAGTGGGTGGTGGGCACCCAGACCGAACTCGCCACGGTGTTCGATCTGCCGATGGAATCCGTGCGGGTCATCTCGCCGTTCGTCGGAGGCGGCTTCGGCAGCGGACTGCGCTGCTGGCCGCACGTGGTCGTCGCCGCGCTGGCCGCCCGTGAGACGAAACGTCCGGTCAAGGTGGTCCTCAGCCGCAAGCAGCAGTACTTCGGCACCGGCTTCCGGCCCTCGTACGAGTACCGGCTGCGCCTTGGCAGTGACCGGCGCGGCCGCCTGAGGGCCGTGGTGCACGAGATGGACGCGGAGACCTCGTCGTACGAGACGTTCGACGAGGCCATCATGCTCGCCGGCCAGATGTTCTACAGCACGCCCAATGTCAGCCAGGCGTACCGGAAGGTGCCCCTGGATGTGAACACCCCGATCTGGATGCGCGGCCCGGGCTTCGCGAACGCGTCCTTCGCCATCGAGTCGGCCATGGACGAACTCGCGCACCGGCTCCGTATCGACCCGATCGAGCTGCGGCTGCGCAACGAGCCGGCCGAGGACGAGTCGAACGGGCTGCCCTGGTCCACCCGTCGGCTGCGCGAGTGCTACACCGTGGGCGCCCGGGAGTTCGGCTGGCACCGGCGCAACCCGAAGCCCCGCTCGACGCGTGACGGCGACTGGCTGATCGGTCTGGGCATGGCCGCGGCCGTGTACGACCCCGGGCGCATGCCGGCGCAGGCCCGGGTCCGCCTGGACGCGGACGGTACGGCGGTGGTCGAGGCCGCCTCCAGCGACATGGGTCCGGGAACCTACACCTCCCAGACCCAGGTCGCCGCCGACGCGCTCGGGCTGACCATGCGCACGGTGACCTTCCGGCTGGGCGACTCCCGCTACCCGCGGACCCCGCCGCACGGCGGCTCGATGACCATGGCGAGCGTCGGCTCCGCCACCCTCGACGCCTGCAACAAGGTCCGTGGGCAGGCGATCGAACTGGCCGTCGAGGACGAGGAATCGCCGCTGTACGGCGTTAGGGTCGAGGACATCGTGGTGCGCAGCGGGCGGCTGCATGTGCAGGGCGACCCGACCCGGGGCGAGACCTATCAGCGGCTGCTGGCCCGCAACAACCTCACCCACCTCCAAGCGAACGGCTCGTACGCCGGGCCGCCGGATCCCGAGCGGCACTCGTACTACTCCTACGGCGCGGTCTTCACCGAGGTCGGGGTCGACGCGACGCTGGGTCTGGTGCGGGTGCGGCGGATGCTCGGTGTGTACGACGTTGGCCGCATCGTCAGCCCCAAGCTCGCCGACAGTCAGGCGCTGGGCGGCATGGTCGGCGGCATCGGGCAGGCGCTGCTGGAGCACACGGTCACCGACCACCGCGACGGCCGGATCGTCAACGCCGACCTCGCGGGCTACCTGGTCCCGGTCAACGCCGACATCCCCGACCTCAAGGCGATCTACCTGGAAGGCGAGGACATGCAGGCCGACCCGCTCGGGGTCAAGGGGGTCGGGGAGATCGTGCAGGTCGGGGTGGCGTCCGCCATCGCCAACGCGGTCTTCAACGCCACCGGCCGCCGGATCCGCGAACTGCCCATCACCGCCGAGGCGTTGCTCTGAACCGGGGTGCCCCGGGCCACTGAAGAGCGGCCCAGTCGCCCGCGGCGCTCCAGGCTCGTCCGGCAGGCGGTCCCCCCGTCCGGCTGCCGGACCTCTCCGGGGCCGCCGCCGCGTTTCCCGCCCCCGTCGGGCGCGGCGGTGGCCCTTCCACATCCCCACGGAGACAGGCCCATGTTGAACATCGCGGACACACTGCACCGCTGGTGCCGCGAAGCACGCCCCTTCGCCCTGGCCACCGTCGTCGACGTCCGCGGCAGCGCACCTCTGCCGACGGGTACCTCGGTCGCTGTCGACGCGGACGGCAACGCGGTCGGCAGCATCTCGGGCGGCTGTGTCGAGGGAGCGGTCTACGAACTGTGCCGCCAGGTGCTCCATGACGGGGGCGCCCCGCAGCGTGCCTGGTTCGGGTACTCCGACGACGACGCCTTCGCCGTCGGGCTGACCTGCGGCGGCGAACTCGACGTCCTCGTCCGGCGCGTCGACTGGTCCGACGGGCCACACCTCGCGGCGGCCCTGGGCGAGGTCGTGGAAGGCAGGCCCGCCGCCGTGGCACAGGTCGTCGACGGCCCCGACCACCTCCTCGGCGCCACCCTGAGCGTCCTCGCCGATGGCAGCATGACTTACGGCACCCTGGACGACGGGCCGACGGACCGGCTCGTGGCGGACGAAGCCCGGGCCCTGCTGCGGGCAGGCCGCACCGCCCGCGTCACGGTCGGCGGCAACGGGGACGGCTGCCCCGAACCGCTCACCCTCCTGGTCCACGTCCACGCGTCCCGCCCCCGCATGCTGGTCTTCGGCGCCGTCGACTTCGCCGCTGCCCTCAGCCGGGCAGGAAGCTTCCTGGGCTACCGGGTCACCGTGTGCGACGCCCGTCCCGTCTTCGCCACCGAGGCCCGCTTCCCGCACGCGGACGAGGTGCTGGTCGACTGGCCCCACCGCTACCTGGAACGCACGGCGGTGGACGCCCGTACAGCCGTCTGCGTCCTCACCCACGACGCCAAGTTCGACATCCCGCTCCTGCGCCTGGCGCTCGACCTCCCGGTCGGCTACGTCGGCGCGATGGGCTCCCGCCGCACCCACGACGAACGCCTGCGCCTGCTCGACGAGGCGGGCGTGTCCGAAGACCAGCTGGCCCGGCTGCACTCACCGATCGGACTAGACCTGGGCGCCCGCACTCCCGAGGAGACCGCCGTCTCCATCACCGCGGAGATCATCGCCCACACCAACCAGGCCACCGGTCTGCCTCTGTCCCAGGGCACCGGGCCGATTCATCGATGATTTCGGGCGTCACAGGTGATGAGGATCAGCCGACCGGTCGGCGCTCCCCGCGCGCACGGTCAGCACCCCGTTGTCGGCGATCGCCGCCAGGGACAGAGTCCGGTACCCCATCGCGTCGAACAGGACGGTGATCCGGTCGCCCTCCTCGCTCATCACCGTGCCGTCGCCCCACTCGCTGTGCCGTACCGGCGTGCCCGCGGGGTAGGAGGCGGCGGACGGATGGGGCGGCGGGGTGTCGCCCGTGTCGCCCGCTCCCTCGACGACCGTGCCGTCCGCCGAAGTGGGGGAGCAGACGTCGCAGTTGCCGCAGGGGGCCTCGTACGGCTCACCGAAGTAGCCGAGCAGGAAGCGGCGGCGGCAGCCCGTCGTCTCGGCGTACGCCAGCACCATCTCCAGCCTCGATCGCTCCAGCCTCCTGCGGACGTCCGCCGCCTCCGTCGCCTGCGCGGTGGCCTCCTCGGCCGTCACGCCGGGGACGGCGCGCACGTCCCCGGCGGCGTCGGTGCGCACCGCTCCCGCCTGCTCCAGGAGGTTGGCCGCGGCCGTCACACGCCGATGGGAGAGGTTCGTGTGCTCACGGACGTCGTCCAGGGCCATGGGGCCGGTGTGGTCGTGGATCTGTTGCGCGACCTCGCCGAGGGTCTCCCCGTCGGGTGCGCGCATGGCGAAGAGACGCTGCAGGCCGCTGTCCTCCGGCCGGTAGTGGAGGACCGCCACCGCGGGGGCGCCGTCGCGGCCCGCACGGCCGATCTCCTGGTAGTAGGCGTCGAGGGAGCCGGGCACGGACGCGTGCAGCACGAACCGTACGTCCTCCTTGTCGATGCCCATGCCGAAGGCCGAGGTGGCGACCACCACGTCGGCCGCGCCGGACAGGAAGGCGTCGTGCACCCGGGAGCGCTCACCCGCGGCCAGTCCCGCGTGATAGGCCGCCGCCGACAGGCCCAGCCCGGCCAGCTCGGCCGCGTACTCCTCGGCGTCCCTGCGGGTGGCGGCGTAGACGATGCCCGGCTTGGGCTCCGTCGCCGCTCGCTCCACCACCGCCCGGCGCTTGTCCGTGTCGTCCTGGAAGCGGCGTACCTCCAACGCGATGTTCGGGCGGTCGAAACCGGCCACGACCAGTGCGGGGTCCGCCATGTCCAGCCGCCGTACGATCTCCTCGCGCACCGGGGGAGCGGCTGTGGCCGTCAGCGCCAGGACCGTGGGCCTGCCCACTCGCTGGACCGCCTGGGCCAGGCGCAGGTAGTCGGGGCGGAAGTCGTGGCCCCAGGCGGCCACGCACTGCGCCTCGTCCACGACGAACAGCGAGGGCCCGGCGCGGGCGAGGCGCTCGACCACCTCGTCCTTCGTCAGCTGCTCGGGGGAGAGGAACAGATACGCGGCGTCGCCGTGCCGCACCGCGTCCCAGGCAGCCGCCATCTTCCCGGCAGACTGTGCGGAGTTGACCGCGACGGCGTCGGGGGCGTGGCGGCTCAGCAGGCCGGCGATCTGGTCCCGTTGCAGGGCGATGAGCGGGGAGACCACGACGGTCGGTCCGGGCAGCGACAGCCCCGCCACCTGGTACACCGCCGACTTTCCCGCGCCGGTCGGCATGACCACCAGCGTGTCGCGGCCCGCCATGACCGCTTCCATCGCGGTCAGCTGTCCCGGCCGCAGCTGCTGCCAGCCGAACACGTCGGCGGCGGTGCGGCGCAGACGGTCCGGAACGCCAGGGTCACTCGTCATGAGGTCCGACTACCCCCGTCGCCACGGCCGTCTCCCGGTGTGGACGGCTGTCCGCCGGGTACGCGGCGGACAGCAAGACCGGGCAACACCGGGCAACACCGCGACATCGGGCGCTACGGCCGACGAAGGAGGTCGTGGTGCGTCTCCACCACAGCAGTCCCACCGACTCCGGGTACCGCCGCCTGCGCCATGGACGCGGCTTCCGTTACCTCGACGCCCGGGGCGAGCCGCTGCGCGATCCGGCGGAGCGGGAGCGGATCCGGGGGCTGGTCATCCCGCCGGCCTGGCGGGACGTGTGGATCTGCACCCGGGCCAACGGCCATCTGCAGGCCGTCGGCACCGACGACGCCGGACGCCGCCAGTACCTGTACCACCCGCAGTTCCGGGCCGAGCAGGAGCAGGCCAAGCACGAGCATGTGCTCGACGCCGCCGAGGCCCTGCCCGCGGTACGGGAGGCCGTCGAGGAGCATCTGCGGGACCGCGGGCTGACCCGGCAGCGGGTGCTCGCCACCGCCGTACGCCTGCTCGACCTGGGCTTCTTCCGTATCGGCAGTGATCGCTACACCGAGCTGAACAACAGTTTCGGGCTCACGACGCTGCAACGCGACCATTCCCGCTGCCGGGCCGGTGCGGTCCTGTTCACCTACACCGGTAAGCACGGCAGGGAGATCGTCCAGACCGTCGCCGACCCGGCCGCCTGCCGCAGCCTGACCGCACTGCTGCGGCGCCGGGGTGGCGGGGAGCGGCTCCTGGCCTACTGGGAGCGGCGCGCCTGGCACGACGTGAACGGCGACGACGTCAACGCGTACCTGAGGGAACTGGCCGGTCTGGACATCACCGCAAAGGACTTCCGTACCTGGCACGCCACGGTCATGGCCGCCGTTGCACTGGCCGTCTCCCAGCCCGTCGCACGCAGCCGGACCGCCCGGCGCCGGGCTGTGGCCCGGGCGGTGCGCGAGGTCGCCGGGTATCTCGGCAACACCGCCGCGGTCTGCCGGGCGTCCTACCTCAACCCGCGGGTGATCGAGCTGTACGAGGAAGGCACGACGGTCGCCGCCGCACTGCCACACCTCGGCGACGAGGGCGCCTACGGCATCCCCGCGACCCAGGGTCCCGCCGAACGGGCGGTGCTGCGCTTGCTTCGGGACGGGTATGCGGGGGGTGCGTGAAGGCCGAGCTCACGGGCGGGGGCTGGCTGATGCGGGCGCGCTGCGGCTGTGGGGCAGGGGGCTGATGTGGGCGCGACTGCGGCTTTCGGGGGGGCTGATACGGCGCCACCGCGGCTGTCGGGCGGGGGCTGATGCTCGCAGCTCACGTGCGGGGGCTGATAACGGCGCCGTGGCTCTCGGGCGGGGGGGCTGAAACGCGCGCCGTGGCCCTCGGGCGGGGCTGATACGGCGCCACCGTGGTTCACCGGGCGGGGGTTGATGCAGGGCGCTCGCAGCTCGCCTGCGCGGGCCGATACGGCGCCACCCCGCCTCAAGGGCGAGGGTTGATACGGCGCCACCCCGGGCGTGCCTCACCGCCGCGCCGCCCGGCGACCGAGGCGCAGCGTGGGCACTGTCGCCGTACCTCGTCGGCGGCGCCGCCGGATTCCGGGAAGGTGTCCGGCCAGTTGATGTGCGGGAAGCGGACCAGGTGGGAGCGGCTCAGGGACAGCCCGCAGACGGTCTGGTTCAGGCCCGGCTCCCAGGCGTGCACCTCGCCCGCGGGCAGTCGGCGGCGGCCCCCCTCCTCGTCGGTCCACTGCCCGGACGCGGCGACGGCGTACGACTTGGCGCGTGCCATGGCGCTTCGTGGCCGCCGGTCAGCCCGCCGCGTGCTCGACCCGCAGCCGCACCTGCTCCTCCAGGCGCCGCAGGCTGGAGTCCAGGGCGTCGCGCACGGCCTCCTCACCCGGGTCGTGGCTGTCGTCGAAGAACGACAGGTGGACCGTCACCTCACTGGCTCCGGCGCCGATCCCGGCGACCTGGAGCCAGCCGGCGTAGCTGCCCTGTTCCCGGGTGCCCCATTCGAGCCGCATCTGGTCGCGCTGGGCGCGCAGCAAGGCGGCGGTGTCCTCGTCCGTACGGTCCTCATGCACGGTGACCGCGGGAAGATCCACGGACTCCACATGCAGCGCCTCCGGCAGCCAGGTCTCCAGCCGGCCGACATTCGCGACCTCGTCGAAGACCTGCTCGGGCTGGGCGGGCATCGTGCGGGAACGTTCGTACTCGGTCATGGCGGTACCGTCCTCGGTTGCATGGACGTGCCGGGTACCCAGCGGCCCGGATCGTGAATCGGCCGCGTCGACGCGCGGGCGGTGGCTGTGCGCGGTGGATCGGGGACCATGCGTGATGGGGCCGTCCGATATGCGAATGCGGGTGGTTCCCCTGCTCCCGTCCCGCTTCCATGAGGCACTTGACCTCATATGAGAGGGGATGGTTCCCGCGATGAGCGAGCACGTTCATGTCCGGCTGCGGCGCGGTCTCGGTGTGACCGAGGACGGGGCGCTGACCGAGGAGTCGTACTGCCGGTGCGGTGCCACCTGGACCAAGGTCTTCGTGCTGGACGACGGCCCGGGCGCCGGGACGGCCGACGCCGGATGACGGCGTCGGCCGGTCGGGTCGGCTGTTCGTCAACTGTTTGAGACCGTGACCGGAATCGGCCGACGCGCGGCCAGGCGGCCCACCCAGTGGCGGCCGCAGTACGGGCACGGCGGGGCGCCCTGCGGGTCGTAGGGGGAGGTCACGGCTTCGCCGTCGCGCGTGAAGTACTCCCACTCCGCCCCGTTGTCGTCCCGGTGGTACTGCACGCCGTAGTCGACGCTCCAGGTGAACCAGCAGTGGCCACAGGTGAACTCCACCCGCTCGACGGCCAGTTCAGTGATCATTGTTTTCCTCCCTTCCCCTTCACCACGACTCACCACGACTCACCACGACTCACCACCGATTCGTCCACTGCCACAGCAGGTCCCAGACGTCGGATGTCCGGGGCGCCGTCGTTCTCGTGACCCGGACGGGGATGGGGCGGCCTGGCGGTTTCTGCGGCGTGCGGCGGGTGCGATGTGCGTCGTACGCCGCCCTGAGGGCCGGGTCGTGGAGGGTGCCGTAGGCGTCCATGACCTCGGTGAGCCGGTCGTCCGCCGTGGTCCGGTCCGGGTTGGTGTCGGGGTGGAGCGCGCGGACGAGCCTGCGGAAGGCGGAGGTGATCTGCCGGGCCGAGGCGGTCGGCTCCACGCCGAGAACCGCGTAGTGGTCGCGCGCGGGCTCTGCCATCCGGATCACCTCCTCTCGGACGCCGCCTCCGCGGCACGCCGGCCCGCTCCACCGCGGACAACGCGACCCGTATCTCAGCCGCGCCATGTCGCCCCACGTCGCCGAAGGGAGAGGCCCAGCTCCGGGCCTCTCCCTCCACAGCGGTCAGCCAGCGATCTCCTTCTGCTCACCACGGGCGATCTCGATCTTGCGGGCCTGGGCCTTCTCGACCATCGGCACCTTCACCGTCAGCACACCCGCGTCGTAGCCGGCCTCGATCCTGTCGGTGTCCAGCGTGTCGCCGAGGAACAGCTGGCGGCTGAAGACGCCGCTGGGCCGCTCGGCGACCACCATCTCCACATCCTTCGGGGCGGTGCGTTCCGCCCGCACCGTCAGCACGTTCTGCTCGACGTTCACGTCGATGCTGTCGGGGTCGATGCCCGGCAGGTCGAAGTGGATCCAGAACGCGCCCTCGTTCTCGTACGCGTCGATCGGCATCGCGGCAGGCCGGGCCATTGTGCCGAACATCTGCTGGGCGAGCCGGTCCAGTTCACGGAAGGGGTCAGTACGCATCAGCACCATGGTCACTCTCCTCTCCAGCACCGTCTGTCGCACTACACCTTCGTATGTCATATACCCCCAAATGGGGCATATGGCCAAGCGTGGGCGGCTACCGGACCCGCCCCTCCACCGTCTCCTCCCCCTCCTCCTCTTCCTCGGGGAGGTGGACGTCGTCGACCGCGATGTTGACCTCGACGACCTCAAGGCCGGTCATCCGCTCCACCGCCGCGATGACGTTCTCGCGTACCTCGGCGGCGAGGTCGGGGATGGCCACCCCGTACTCCACGACGACATCGAGATCGACGGCGCTCTGCCGTTCACCGACCTCGACCTTGACGCCGGTGGTGACGCCGGCCCGCCGGCCGGGAACCCTTTCGCGCATCGCGCCCATGGTGCGGGCGAGGCCACCGCCCAGGGCATGGATGCCCGGCACCTCACGCGCGGCCATCCCGGCGATCTTCGCCACGACGTCGTCCGCGATGGTGGTCCTGCCGCGGCCTCCGGGCCCGCCCTCGCCTCTGCGCGCGGCCGCGCCGGTTTCGGTGGCGCGTACGGTCGTCGCACCGGTCGTCTCCGTCATGTCCAACCCGCCTCCTCCGGGCGCGGGACCCGGCGTACAGCAGGCCCGCCGCGCCGCTCATGCCTCTCCTCCAGCCTGCCCCGCCCCTACCGGGCCCGCCACCGCTGGCCTGGCGCGGTGTCAGGTCACTCCGGCCGCGGGTCCCACCTGAACCGCCGCACCGCCACCGCCGCCCCGGCCGCACCCCCACAGCAGCAGCACCAGGTGGTCCCGCCAGGGCAGGCCCGCGTCGGCCGTGGTGAACGCCGCGAGCAGGGCGTCGTTGAACGGCTTCACCGGCAGCACGTCGGCGATGGCGTTCAGCGGACCGGAGTGGATCGGCAGGTCCTGGCGGGCCTGGGCGAGGGCCTGTCCAACGCCCAGATCGCGGCCCGCCTTTATCTGTCGGAGGCCACGATCAAGGGCTATGTCTCCCGCACGCTGGACAAGCTGGGCTGCGTCAACCGCACGCAGGCGGGGCTGCTGGCTCATGACGCGGGGATCGTGGACTGACGGGGGAGGGGATTGCGGACTGACGCGGGGGATCGCGGACCGCTGACAGCCAGGAGGACCCGCTACTCCTCGAACAGCGCCTCCTGCCCGGCCAGTTGCGCATCCCGCCCACCCGTCTCCGCCTCCTGCCGCATCCGCCTGTTCCGCATCCCCACGACCACCGCCGTACCGGCCGCCGCCACCCCGAGGGCCACCGGCACCATCCAGCCGCGGTCCAGGCGGTGCCCGAGCACGTGGTCGAGGGAGAGGCGGCCGGGCCCGGCGACGGCGATGCCGGTCGCGGCGAGGCCCAGGGTGGCGGCGTACTCGTAGCCGCCCTCCTGGGCGAAGAAGCCGCTCGGGGCGTGCACCGTGGCCGCGCCCGCCATCCCGCCGGCCGCCGCCGCACCCGCCGCCGGGGTGGCCAGACCGAGCGCCAGCAGGGTCCCGCCGCCCCACTCCGCCAGCCCCGACGCCGTGGCGCTCACCTTGCCCGGTCGGTACCCGACGGACTCCATGAACTGCCCGGTCCCCTCGATCCCGGCCCCGCCGAACCAGCCGAACAGCTTCTGCGCGCCGTGCGCGGCCAGCACCCCGCCGGTACCCAGCCGGAGCAGCAGCAGACCCAGATCACGTCGGTCGTAACACGTCACGATGTCTCCCGATGCAGAACGATGCAGAACGATGCAGAGGTGCGGAACGGTGTGGAACGGTGCGGAAGTGGACTCCAATCCACCGTCGCAGCCCGCCACCCACCCGGCCCTCCCGGGCAGCCGTTCGGGTGGCGGGGTGCCGGGCGCGATGTGAGGGTGACTGGCATGACGATTCAGACGGCCAAGCTGAGTGACCCGGCGGTCCGCGCCTTCGTCACCGCTGTCAACTCCCACGACCGGGAGGGCTTCATGACCCTCCTCGCACCCGGCGCCACCATGGCCGACGACGGCACGGACCGTGACCTCGCGGACTGGATCGACCGGGAGATCTTCTCCTCCAACGGCCACATGAAGGTCGACAACGAGTCCAACGGCGGCCGCTCCCTCATCGCCCGCTACCGCAACGACACCTGGGGCGAGATGCGCACCCGGTGGACCTTCACCGTCGGCGACGACGGCAGGATCACCCGTTTCGAGACCGGGCAGGCGTGAGCAGGACCCCGTGAATCGCGCCGTGCGGCTTGTGCTTGCGCTTGTGCTGAAGTGCGCTCCAACTCCTAGCCTCACCGGACATGGAGACCACCAGAACACTCGGGCGCAGCGGCATCGGCATCAGTGCTCTCGGCTTCGGCTGCTGGGCCATCGGCGGTGAGTGGAGCGACGCCGAGGGACAGCCGCTGGGCTGGGGCAAGGTCGACGACGAGGAGTCCGTACGGGCGATCCGGCGCGCCCTCGACCTCGGCGTCACCTTCTTCGACACCGCCGACACCTACGGCGCGGGCCACAGCGAACGCGTCCTCGGCCGCGCCCTCGGCAAGCGCCGCGCCGATGTCGTCGTCGCCACCAAGTGGGGCAACCTCTTCGACGAGGACACCCGCACCCTCACCGGCGGCGACGACTCCCCGGCGTACGCCCGGCGCGCGCTGACCGCCTCCCTGCGCCGCCTCGACACCGACCACATCGACCTGTATCAGCTGCACCTGTCCGACGCCGACCCGGACCGGGCGGCCGAACTCCGCGAGATCTGCGAGGAGTTCGTGCGGGAAGGACTGATCCGGGCGTACGCCTGGAGCACCGACGACCCCGCCCGCGCCGCCGTCTTCGCCGAAGGCGCGCACTGTGCCGCCGTACAGCACCGCCTCAACGTCCTCCAGGACGCGCCCGAGATGCTCGCGCTGTGCGCGGAGTCGGGGCTCGCCAGCATCAACCGCAGCCCGCTGGCGATGGGCCTGCTGACCGGCAAGCGGGCCGCCGGGCAGCCCCTCGACGCGGGCGACATCCGCAGCACGCCGCCCGCCTGGCTGCCGGGATTCGCCCCGGGCGCGGGCGCCGACCCGGAGTGGACGCGGCGGGTCGACGCGCTGCGGGAGATCCTGACCAGCGACGGCCGTACGCTCGCGCAGGGCGCCCTCGCCTGGATCTGGGCACGCAGCCCGCACACGGTCCCGATCCCCGGCTTCCGCACCGTCGCCCAGGCCGAGGAGAACGCGGGAGCACTCGCCAAGGGACCGCTCACCGCAGAGCAGTTGGCCGAGATCGCAGACATCCTGGGGCGGTGAGCGGCGGCCGTGCGGGCGACGTGAACGCGGCAGCCGTTCCACGACCGACCGGTTCGTACCTCGCGGTCCCGCGCGAGGTCCCCCCTCCGGTCGCCGTGGAACGGCTGCCGCCCTCCCCCTGGGATGTGGCGGGCGGGGAGCTCGACACTCCAAGTGTGAAGCCCAGGTGTGGAGTTCCTGTGAAGGAGGATCGAGCATAAGCTCCCGACCGGCGGTGATGGGGCGGAAGTTCGTATTCCGCTTGTGCAGGTTGACCTTTCAGCCGCGCCCGATGTACGGCATCGTCGTCGCCAGCACCGTCGCGAACTGCACGTTCGCCTCCAGCGGCAGCTCCGCCATGTGCCGCACCGTGCGCGCCACGTCGGCGACATCCATCACCGGCTCCGGCGCCACCGAGCCGTCGGCCTGCAGGGCGCCCGTCTGCATCCGCGCGGTCATGTCGGTCGCCGCGTTGCCGATGTCGATCTGCCCGACCGCGATCCGGTACGGCCGCCCGTCCAGCGACAGCGACTTGGTCAGGCCGGTCAGCGCGTGCTTGGTGGCGGTGTAGGCGACGGAGTGCGGGCGGGGCGTGTGTGCGGAGATCGAGCCGTTGTTGATGATCCGGCCGCCCTGCGGGTCCTGCTCCTTCATCTGCCGGTACGCCGCCTGAGCGCACAGGAACGCCCCGTTGAGGTTGGTGTCCACCACGTGCCGCCAGGCCTCGTACGCCAGCTCCTCGACCGGCACCCCGCCCGGCCCGAACGTCCCCGCGTTGTTGAACAGCAGGTCGACCCGCCCGAACCGCTCGACGGTCGCCGCGAACAGCGCGCTCACGTCCTGCGGTTGTGACACGTCCGTGCGTACGGGGATCCAGACGCCCTCGGGCACCAGCGCCCCCGTCTCCTCCAGGGTCTCCACGCGGCGCCCGGCCAGCGCCACCGACCAGCCCGCGCGCAGCAGTTCCACGGCGACCGCGCGGCCGATGCCGGAGCCCGCGCCGGTCACCACGGCGATCCTCGTGTCCGTTTGCCTGTCGTTCATGGGGCCGCAGCGTACGGGAGGGCCCGCCATCCGGAACTCATGAGTCCGCCATTCGGGTGTTGTGTACGCGCCAAGCGCATGTCGTCCCCGGCCACTCCAATGCCTCGTGCATCCATCAGCCAGGGGAGAACCGGATGACACTCGCAGCACGCCCCCAGC
This sequence comes from Streptomyces spinoverrucosus, assembly GCF_006539505.1. Classification (GTDB taxonomy): domain Bacteria; phylum Actinomycetota; class Actinomycetes; order Streptomycetales; family Streptomycetaceae; genus Streptomyces; species Streptomyces spinoverrucosus. Next base: position 14,428 of record NZ_BJND01000066.1, on the reverse strand, counting down.
CCCAGCACGCCCCCGAACTACGCGCCGCCGCCCGGCACATCGGCCGCCGCCGCTTCCTCACCGCCACCGGCGCGGCTGCCGCCCTCGCCTTCGCGGTCAACCTGCCCACCGCCGGCGTCGCCGGTGCCGCCGAACTCGACGCCGCGCGCATCACCGACGACCCCTTCACCCTCGGCGTCGCCTCCGGCGACCCGCAGCCCACCTCGGTCCTGCTGTGGACCCGCCTCGCCCCCGCCCCCTACCAGCCGGACAGCGGCCTGCCGGCTGAGCGCGTCACCGTGCACTGGGAGCTGGCCCGCGACGAGAACTTCCGCCGTACCGTCCGACGCGGCACCGCCACCGCGCACCCCGAGTTCCACCACACCGTGCACGTCGAGGTGGGCCACCTGGAGCCCGGCCGCGTCTACTACTACCGCTTCCGCGCCGGCCGCTGGGTCAGCCCGGCCGGCCGCACCCGCACCGCGCCCGCCCCCTTCGACCGGGCCTCCGCGCTCACCCTCGCCGCCGTCTCCTGCCAGGCGTACCACGACGGCTACTTCACGGCGTACGGCCATCTCGCCCAGGACGACGTCGACGTGGTCTTCCACCTCGGCGACTACCTGTACGAGTACGCCGTCAACTCGGTCGGCGGCCAGCGCAAGTACACCGACCGGACCCTGCCCGACCTGTTCAACCGCGAGACCGTGACGCTGGAGGACTACCGGCTGCGGTACGCCCTCTACAAGTCCGACCCCGACCTGCGCGCCGCCCACGCCGCGCACCCCTTCGTCGTCACCTGGGACGACCACGAGACCGAGAACAACTACGCGGACGACATCCCCGAGAACTCCGTCCCGCCGGAGGAGTTCCTGCTGCGCCGCGCCTCCGCCTACCGCGCCTACTGGGAGAACCAGCCGCTGCGCCGCCCGCAACGGCCCGAGGGCCCGGACATGCAGCTCTACCGGCGGCTGCACTGGGGCCGGCTCGCCCAGTTCGACGTGCTCGACACCCGGCAGTACCGCTCCAACCAGGCCTACGGCGACGGCGCCGACGTGCCCGGCCCCGAGGTCGACGACCCGACGCGCACCATGACCGGCGAGACGCAGGAGCGCTGGCTGCTCGACGGGTGGCAGCGGTCCAAGGCGCTGTGGAACGTCGTACCGCAGCAGGTCGTGTTCTCGCAGCGCGAGTTCGACCTGACCGAGCCGTCACGGGTGTCGATGGACGCCTGGGACGGCTACCGGCCCTCGCGCCGCCGGGTGCTGGACGGCGCGAAGGCGGCCGGCATCGAGAACCTGATGGTGCTCACCGGTGATGTGCACGTCGGCTACGCCTTCGACATCAAGGACGACTTCGACGACCCGGCGTCACGGACGCTGGGCACCGAGATCGTCGCCACGTCGATCGCCAGCGGCCGGGACGGCTCGGACAGGCCCGCCAACTGGGACACGTACATGACCGCCAATCCGCACATGAAGTTCTACAACGGGCGGCGGGGCTATGTGACGGTCGCGCTGGGCCGGGAGCAGGCCCGGGCCGACTTCAAGACGGTGCCGTACGTGACCACGCCCGGGGCGCCGGTCACGACGGCCGCGTCCTTCGTGACCGAGGTGGGGGAGCAGGGGCTCAGGCAGGTGTGAGTTCCGCCGTGGGGTCCGCCTCGGGGGCCTCGCCCGGGTAGCGGACGCCGATGCGGTCCCGGATCGCGTCGAGCGTCCGCATCACGGCGAGAGTGCCGTCGAGGGGGACCAGCGGGGACTCGGTCTCGCCGGCGCGCAGGGCCCGCATCACCTCGCGGGCCTCGTGCTTGAGGCTGTTGTGCGCGGCGCCGGCGGCCGGGTCGTGGACGAACTCCTCGGGGTCGCGGCCGTCGCGGTGCAGGACGAAACGGTCGGGGTGGAAGAAACCGGACGGGATGTCGATCCGGCCGTGGCTGCCGGTGACGGAGGCCGCCACGGGCGTACCGCCCACGATGGAGCAGTGCACCGAAGCGAGGGCGCCGCTCTCCCAGGAGAGCAGCGCTCCCGTCTGGAGGTCGACGCCCTCGTCGGAGAGCACCGCTCTGGCCGCGATGTCCGACGGCTCCCCGAGCAGCAGCTGCGCGAACGACACCGGATACACACCGAGATCCAGCAGCGCACCCCCGCCCTGCTGCGGATCCCGCAGCCGGTGCGAGGGCGGGAACGGTCCCGACAGCCCGAAGTCCGCCTGGACGCTGCGCACTTCACCGACCGCCCCGTCGTCCACCAGCGCCTTCAGCCGCCGCATCAGCGGGCTGCAGTACATCCACATCGCCTCCATCAGGAAGCGCCCCCGCTCGCGCGCCAGCGCGACCAGCTCCTCGGCCTCGCGCACGTTCAGCGTGAACGGCTTCTCCAGCAGCACGTTCCGCCCCGCCGTCAGACACAGACCGGCGGCCGCCCGGTGCGCCGAGTGCGGAGTGGCGACGTACACCACATCCACGTCCTCGTCCCGCGCGAGCCCGTCCCAGTCGCCGTACGCCCGGGGAATCCCGAACCTCTCCGCGAACGCCTTCGCCGAGTCCGCAGATCGCGAGGCCACCGCCACCACCTCGGCGTCCGGCAGATCCACCAGATCCGCCGTGAACGCCGCCGCGATCCCGCCCGTCGCCAGGATCCCCCACCGCACGCTGTCCGCGCCCATGCCGCCCCGCCCTCGTTCTCGTTCGATCTCGTGCGTTCTCGTTCGATGTCATCAGGCACCGTGTTCGAACTGAGAGCATAGGGACCGCACTGCTCGCAGAGGGAGGGGCACATGCCCGAAGGGGCACCGATACCGGATCTGTCACCGGCGGCCGCGGCGGACACGCGGCCGCCCGTTCGTGCGCAGCGCCGCGCCGGCCTGCTCGTCACGCTCGTCCTCGGCGGACTGACCGCGACCCCGCCACTGGCCATGGACATGTACCTCCCGGCGCTGCCGGAGGTCACCCGATCGCTGCACGCCCCTGCGGCGACCGTGCAGCTCACGCTCACCGCCTGCCTGGCCGGTATGGCGTTCGGCCAGCTGGTGGTCGGCCCGATGAGCGACCGCTGGGGCCGCCGCCGCCCGCTGCTCGCCGGGCTCGCCGTGTACGTCGTCGCCACCGCGCTGTGCGCGCTGGCGCCCACCGTCGAGACGCTGGTCGCGTTCCGGCTGGTGCAGGGGCTCGCGGGCGCGGCCGGGATCGTGATCGCCCGGGCGGTCGTCCGCGACCTGTACGACGGCATGGCGATGGCCCGCTTCTTCTCCACCCTGATGCTGATCTCCGGCGTCGCGCCGATCGTGGCGCCGCTGATCGGCGGGCAGATCCTGCGGGTGACGGACTGGCGGGGCGTGTTCGTGCTGCTCACCGTGCTCGGCGTGCTGCTCGCGGGGGTCGTGTGGTTCCGCCTCCCGGAGACCCTCCCCACGAAGGAGCGGCACAGCGGCGGCGTCGGCGAGGCACTCGGCTCGATGCGCCGCCTGCTCGCCGACCTGCCCTTCACCGGCTACATGCTCGCGGGCGGCTTCGCCTTCGCCGCGCTGTTCGCGTACATCTCGGCGTCGCCGTTCGTCGTCCAGGAGATCTACGGCGCCTCCCCGCAGACGTTCAGCCTGCTGTTCGGGCTGAACTCGATCGGCCTCGTCGCCGCCGGGCAGATCAACGGCAAGGTGCTGGTCGGGCGGGTCCGCCTGGACCTGGTGCTGGCCGTCGGCCTGGGCATCGTCGTGCTGGCCGCGACCGCGCTGCTGCTGATGTCGCTGGGCGTGTTCGGCGAGGTCGGGCTCGCTCCGGTGGCCGCCGCGCTGTTCGTGCTGATGAGCGCGATGGGCATCACCCTGCCCAACACCCAGGCGCTGGCCCTCATGCGGGTGCGGCACGCGGCCGGGTCCGCGTCCGCCCTGCTCGGTACGTCCTCCTTCCTCGTCGGCGCGATCGCCTCCCCGCTCGTCGGGATCGCCGGTGAGCACACCGCCGTCCCGATGGCCGTCGTCCAACTGGCCGCCGCGCTGGTGGCGACCGCCTGCTTCGTGGGAATGTGCCGTCCCTGGAACACCCGTGCGGAGGGAGCGGAGAGCTGAGCGCACCGAGACTGCGCACCGGCACCCCGGAGCGTGCCGGCCTCGACCCCGGCGAACTCCGCCACCTGGTCCGCGAGGTACGGCAGCTGACGACCGGGGACCGCCCGTGGGCACCGGGCGCCGTCGTGGCCGCCGGGCGGGGGCCGGTGCTCGCGGTGCACGAGGCGGCCGGGTACGCGGTGCGGTACGCGGCGTACGACGCGGAGGCGGACGCGGGCGTGGAGCTGCCGGAGTCCCAACGCGTGCCGATGACCGTCGACACCCCCTTCGACCTGGCCTCGCTCACCAAACTCTTCACGGCCGTCGCCGCCATGCAGCAGATCGAACGCGGCACGCTGGGCATCGACGGGCAGGTCGGCGCGTACCTCCCCGACTTCCGGGCCGCCGCCCGCCATGGCATCACGGTCCGGGGCCTCCTCACCCACACCTCGGGCCTGCGCCCCGATCTGCCGCTGTACGACTGCGCGACGGACGCGGACCGCCTGGCCCTGCTCCGCGCGGAGGCCCCGACCGGCCCGCCGGGCACCTACCGCTACTCCGACCTCAACCTGCTCCTCCTCCAGTACGTCCTGGAACGCATCACGGGCCGCCCCTTGGACGTCCTGATCCACGACGGCATCACCCGGCCCCTGGGCATGACGTCGACCCGCTTCGGCCCGTGCCCCGACGCGGCGGCGACGGAGGACCAGCGCCGCCCGTGGGCGAAGGCGGACCGGGGAATGCTGCGGGGCGTGGTCCACGACGAGAACGCGTGGGCGCTGGGCGGGGTGGCCGGTCACGCGGGCCTGTTCTCGACGGCCCGGGACCTGGCGGTGTTCTGCCGCGCGCTGCTGGCTGGGGGTTCGTACGGCCCGGCGCGCATCCTGGGCCCGGACTTCGTGGACCTGATGCTGACGCCACCGGGGCTGGGCTTCGCGTTGGACCAGCGCTGGTTCATGGGCGCGCTGGCGGGTCGGGGAGCGGCGGGCCATACGGGCTTCACGGGAACGTCCCTGGTCGTGGACCGGGCGACGGACACGTTCGTGGTGCTACTGGCGAACACGGTCCATCCGCGACGCCGGACCCCGGACAGCAGGCCGAGGGCGCGGGCGGGGTCGCGGGTGGCGTGGGCGGTGCGGGGGGTGTGACCGCGTCGGCTACCTGAGAGATGACCCTGTCCGCGACCTGAGGGATGGCCCTGTCCGCGACCTGAGAGAATCGCACGGTGCACGCCCCCCTGCCCCCCGCCGAAACCCTCCGCACCGCCCTCGCCGGTCTCCTCGACGGGCTGCCGCCCAGGCAGGCCGCGCAGGCCGTGGAGCGGCTGATCGCGAGTTACCGGGGGGCCACTCCGACCGACGCGCCGATTCTGCGGGACCGGGCGGACGTGGTCGCGTACGCCGCGTACCGGATGCCCGCCACCTTCGAGGCGGTCTCGGCAGCGCTGGGCGCGTTCGCGGACGCCGTTCCCGGATGGGTGCCCGGCGAGCACGTCGACGTCGGGGGTGGCACGGGCGCCGCCACCTGGGCCGTCTCCGCCACCTGGGACGGGGTCCGCCCGGTCACCGTGCTCGACTGGGCCGAGCCCGCGCTCGCGCTGGGCCGGGAGATCGCCGCGGCCAACCCGGCATTGCGGGACACCCGGTGGCAGCGCTCCCGTATCGGAGCGGCGCTCACCATCGAGAGCACCGATCTCGTCACCGTCTCCTACGTCCTCAACGAACTCACCGCCCCCGACTGCACCGCCCTCGTCGACGCCGCCGCCGACGCCGCCCAGGCCGTCGTGATCATCGAACCCGGCACCCCGGACGGCTACGCCCGCGTCATCGAGGCCCGCGACCGCCTCATCGGCGCCGGTTTCCACATCGCCGCCCCCTGCCCGCACAGCGCCGCCTGCCCCATCGCCCCCGGCACGGACTGGTGCCACTTCTCGGCGCGGGTCAGCCGTTCCTCCCTGCACCGCCAGGTCAAGGGCGGCTCCCTCGCCTACGAGGACGAGAAGTTCAGCTACGTCGCCGCGACCCGCTTCCGCCCCACCCCGGCCCCCTCCCGCGTCGTACGCAAACCCCAGATCCGCAAGGGCCAGGTCCTCCTCGACCTCTGCGAAACCGAACCCCTCCTGCGCCGCACGACCGTGACCAAACGCCACGGCGACCTCTACAAGGCCGCACGCGACGCCGACTGGGGCGACGCCTGGCCCCCGTGACACCGTCGAAGGGGGACAGGGGCCGCACCTGACCGCGGCCACCGCCGTTACCGCCTTTCCTCCGCCTGTTCCCGCCGTTCCGCGTTCTTCTCCTGCAACTTGCGCAGCAGCTCCCGCTTCTGGGCCTGGGCGTCCGGGCCGCCGACGCGTCCGCCACGGCCGCCGCCGCGCAGCGCATTGCGGCCGAGGTTCTGACGCGTGCCGCCCACTCCGAGCATGTTTCCGGCTCCGCCTCGGGTCATGGTGTGTCTCCTTGGTGATCATCGACAGTTCCATCGGTCGTACGAGACGTATCGTCTCGCCAGCACCTCCATCAGGGTGCGGCGAGACGCACCGTCTTGTCAACCTGATAAATTCGTCGCATGGTCAAGAAGCCCACCCCCGACTCCACCCGCCGCAGCGAGAAGTCCCGTCGCGCGATCTACGACGCCGCCCTCACACTCGTCGGAGAGGTCGGCTATGCGAAGACCACCATCGAGGGCATCGCCGCCCGCGCCGGCGTGGGCAAGCAGACGATCTATCGATGGTGGTCGTCGAAGGCGGACGTACTCCTGGAGGCCTTCCTCGACCTCGGCCAACAAGCTGCCGAACAGGCGGCCGAGCAAGGCGCCCCACCCGGCGCCGAGTACGCCATCCCGGACACCGGCGACCTCGCCGCCGACCTCAAGTACGTCCTGCGCGCCACCGTCGACGAACTCCTCGATCCCAAGTTCGAGGCCCCGTCCCGCGCCTTGGCCGCCGAGGGTGTCGTCAACGAGCAGCTCGGACGCGAGTTCGTCACCAAACTCCTCGAACCCCAGCTCCAGCTCTACGTCCAGCGCCTGCGTTCAGCCCAGGACGCGGGCCAGATCCGCCCCGACATCGACCCGCGCATCGCCCTGGAACTCTTCGTCTCCCCGCTGGCCCAGCGCTGGTTGCAGCACACGGCACCCATCTCCTACGAGTACACCGACACCCTCGTCGACTACGCGCTGCACGGCCTCGCACCCCGCTGACCGCATGTGACTCGCGGTGGCTGTCCGTGATCTCCGTGTGGAGTATGTCTCGTACCCCCTGCCCCGGTTGGGGAGTACGGCCCTTCGAGGCGCAGGATGGTGGGACGATAGGTCATGCTGACCGTTCAACAGGCGAGGCGAGGGGATAGATGAGCGCGGAGTTCGGCGGCCGCTCCGGCCGGCAGGGCAAACTCTCCCAGTGGCTGCGCGGACGCCGCCCGAAGGAGGCCGCCGACGACGGCGGCCGGGAGGACCTGCTGCTGGCCACCGCCGCCGCGGGACTGCCCCTGGCGCCCGCCGCGCACCCGGCACCCGGCTACCGCTGTTCCTGCGACCGCGTCGGCTGTCCCACCCCCGCCCGGCACCCGGTGTCGTTCGCCTGGCAGACCCAGTCCACCACCGACCGCGCGCAGATCGAGCGCTGGGCCCGCCACCAGCCGCAGGCCAACTTCATCACCGCCACCGGCATGGTGCACGACGTCCTCGACGTACCGCTGGACGCCGGCCGGGAGGCCCTGGACCGGCTGCTCGCCTCCGGCGTCGAGGTCGGCCCGGTCGCCGCCAGCGACGACGGCCGCATGCTGTTCTTCACCCTCACCCGCGGCACCCCCGAGGAAGAGGACGAGTGGTGGCCGTGCGAACTGGACTGCCACCCCGAGACGATGGACGAGCATCCGGGCCTGCGCTGGCACTGCCGCGGCTCCTACGTCCTGGTCCCCCCGGCCCGGCTCCCCGGCGACGACCAGACCGTGCACTGGGTACGCGGCCCCGAACATCCGCTGCCCGACCCGCTGACTTTGCTGGAAGTTCTCACCGACGCCTGCGCCCGGCACGCGGGCGCCCAGCCCGACCACGCGAGCACGGCCTGGCCCCTGCGCCACTGAACGTCACGTGAGGGGACCCTACTCGCCCTTCGCCGACGTCAGCCCCTGAATCCGCCCCAGCACGGTTACTTCCTGAGCACCGGATCCCTTCTTGGGGTCCAGTGCCACCTGGTTGGAGACGAACTCCATCGTCAGCGACTGCTTGATCTCACCGGTCGTCAGCGCCTCCACGTCCGCGCCCGGCGCCGGCACCGAGGTGCCCGCCGCTGCGGTCTGCTTCTCGTAGTGGTGCGTGGTGAAGAACACCAGCGCCCCGCCGTCCGCGGTGCGCAGCGCGACCGGCGCGTAGTCGCCGTCGGTGAGCGGCTCGTCGATGTACTGGGTGACCAGACCCGGCCGCTCCTTGTCCTTCTCCCGCTCCTGGCGCCAGAGGCTGGTGTGCGCGCCGTCCGCGAAGCCGTCCCCGCCCTTCTGCAGGTAGGTGACGTAGTTCTTGCCCAACTCGGCCGGGTTCATGGTGAATTCGGCGGAGTCGACGGGGAGGGCCTCCGCCCAGCCGTCCTTGTCCTTCTTGAACTCCGGCACCTTGTCGGGCGCCACGAGGGTCAGATACGACGCCTCCCACTGGTCGGCCAGCCCGTCCCGGGTGAACACCAGCAGCCAGCGCGCGTCACCGCCCCGGTTGGCCTTCGCGTTCGCGAGGAACCAGCGCGGCCAGCCCGCCTTCTTCGGGATGGTGTACTCGACGTCGCTGAACTCCAGCGGCGAGTGGTTCGGGTTGCCGCCCGGGTTGTTGACGTTGCCCGCCTTCAGCCGCGCCTCGTCGATGGCGGCCAGGGGTCCGGTGACATGGTCGGCGTCGAGTGCACTGTCGTACGACTTGTCCGCCTCGTTGTACGCGCTCGTGAAGTCCTGAAGCGCCTTGGCCGCTTCGTCCGCGGTCGCCCCCGGCAGCACCTCCCGCTCCCCGTGCACCACCACGCACCCGCTCGCCGTCAACGACAAAGCGGTCACCGAAGCGGCCATGAGCACACTCCGGTCCAGCCTGCGAAGCCTTCGAGGGCCGCGATCCCTGCTCATCGGGTCCTTTCACCTTCCCCTTCCCGGAGGCGAACCCTACCGGGGCACCCCGGGGCACGGACGGCCGGATCGGGTACAGCGGCCACACCGTGACCTGGACTTCACAGGTCCCGCCGGGGAGCCACCAGAACCGCTCCGGTACGGGGATGGGGCAGCACCTCGACGGGCTGGTCGTAGACCTCGGACAGGAGCCGCTCGTCGAACACCTCCGCCGGCGGACCGTCGGCCGCGATCCGGCCCGCGTGCAGTACGGCGACGCGGTGCGCGTAGGCGGCGGCGAGCCCCAGGTCGTGCAGCACGACCACCACGGCGTCCCCGGCGCGCGCCCGCTCCCGGCACAGCCGCAGCACCAGCTCCTGGTGCTTGAGGTCGAGAGCGGCGGTCGGTTCGTCGAGCAGCAGCAGCGGGGCGCGCTGGGCGAGGACCCGGGCGAGCGCGACGCGGGCGCGTTCGCCGCCGCTGAGCGCGGAGAACGGCCGTACGGCGAAGGCGGGCACCTCGGTCGCCGCCATGGCCGCCGCCACCGCCATGTCGTCCTGGTCCGCGAGCGGCGTCCCGGCCCAGGGCGCCCGCCCCATCCGTACCACCTCCTCGACGGTGAACGGGAACGACAGCGCGGCCGACTGCGGCAACACGGCCCGGCGCAGGGCGAGTTCGGGCGCCGACCACTGGGCCGCCGGGCGGCCGTGAATGCGTACGACACCCTCGGCGGCCGTCAGATCGGCGGCGAGGGCGCTCAACAGGGTGGACTTACCTGCCCCGTTGGGGCCGACCAGCGCCAGCACCTCGCCCGCGCGGACGGTGACATCGACACCGGCGAGCACTTCGCGCGCGCCGAGGCGGACGCGCAGCCCCTCGGTCTCGGCGAGCACCTCGCCCGGCGTGACGGGCGGCGGGGGAACGGCGCGGGTGCGCAGGCGGATCACGCCCAGCCTCCTTGCTTGCGTCGGGTGCGGCGCAGCAGCCAGAAGAAGAACGGGCTGCCCACCAGGGCGGTCAGGACACCGAGCGGCAGTTCGGCGGGCGCGGCGAGCGTCCGCGCCGCGAGGTCGGCGCCGAGCAGCACCACCGCACCGCCGAGCGCGCTGCCCGGAATGAGGAAGCGGTGCCCGGGTCCGGCGGCCATGCGCAGCAGATGCGGTACGACGAGACCGACGAAGCCGATGACGCCGGAGACGCTCACCGCGGCCGCCGTCAGCAGCGCGACGACCAGGATCAGCACGATCCGCAGCCGCTCCACGTCCACGCCCAGATGCCGGGCGGGCCGGTCGCCGAGGGCGAGCAGGTCGAGGCGGCGCGAGTACAGCGGCGCCAGCAGCAGCCCGGCCGCCGCGCACGGCAGCACGGCCAGCACCTTGGGCCAGGTGGCCTGCGAGAGGGAGCCGAGCTGCCAGAAGGTGATCTGGTTCACGGCGGCGGTGTCGGCGAGGAAGATGAACAGCCCGACGAGCGCCCCGCAGAACGCGTTCACCGCGATCCCGGTGAGGATCAGCGTCACGACCTCCGTACGGCCGCCCGCGCGGGACATCGCGTACACCAGCAGGACGGTGCAGAGACCGGCGACGAACGCCATCGCCGGGAGCGTCCAGTTGCCGAGGAAGTTCAGCCCGAGCGCGATCGCGGCGACCGCGCCGACGGCCGCGCCCAACGAGACGCCGATGGTGCCCGGTTCGGCGAGCGGGTTGCCGAACACGCCCTGCATCAGCGCACCCGCACAGCCCAGCGAGGCACCGACGAGCAGGGCGAGGACGATCCGGGGAAAACGGACGTTCCACAGCACCGACTCGGCGACCCGGTCGAGCTCCGTGCCGCCCAGCCCGGCCTTGTGCTGCACGGAGGAGAGCACGTCGCCGACGGGGATGGGGTAGGCGCCGATACCGGCGGCGAGCGGGACGAGGACGAGGAGGGCGGCGACCAGACCGATGGTCAGCAGCCAGGCGGGGCCACGGCGGATACGTCGCACAGTCCTGTTCCCCTCCGCGCGCCCCGGACCTTCCGGAATCCCGCGTGCAGCTTAGGTTAGCCTTGCCTTTCTGGCTAGCTGACGTCGGGTCATCCGCTGCGTGATGCTTCAATGCCCGGGTGACTGACTACGACGTGCTGCGCGTCTTCTGCGCGGCGAACGGCGGATACGGGAACGAACTGGGCGTCGTCCGCGACGGTTCGGTCATGCCCGGGCGCAGCGAACGGCAGGAGTTCGCGGCGAAACTCGGCTTCAGCGAGACCGTGTTCGTGGACGACCCCGAGCGCGGAGTCATCGACATCTACACGCCGAGCGCGCGTCTGCCGTTCGCCGGGCATCCCTGCGTCGGTGCGGCCTGGCTGCTCGATGTGCCCGAACTGGTCACGCCCGCCGGGGTGGTGGGGGCCAGGCAGGACGGGGAGTTCAGCTGGATCGAGGCGCGGCCGGAGTGGCCGGAGCCGCGCACCCTGCGCCAGTACGCGAGCGCCGCCGAGGTGGACGAGCTGCCCGTGCCGCCGCCGGGGGAGTGGGTCTACGCCTGGGCGTGGGAGGACGAGGCGGCGGGGCGGGTGCGGGCCCGTGGCTTCCCCGGCCGGGGCGACGGCATCGACGAGGACGAGGCGACCGGCGCCGCCGCCCTGCTGCTCACGGCCCAGCTGAACCGGGCCCTGAACATCGCGCAGGGCGCCGGTTCGCAAATCCTGACCGCTCCGCAGCCGCACGGGTGGGTGGAGATCGGCGGCCGGGTCGTGTTGGAGCACTGACCGCGGGGGAGCGTGCGCGCTCACGCCGACAGGGGGAACTCCTCGCCGAGTGCCAGGAGTATGTCCGAGTTCAGCGCGAACGCCCGTCTGCACTCGGCCACGATCCGCTGCTTCTCCAGCTCGTCCGCCCGTACCTCGTCCAGCAGCACCCGGTAATCCCGCTTGAAGGCCGCCGGATTGGGGATCTGCTCGAAGACGTAGAAGCGGACCCCGTCGCCCTTCTTGGGGAATCCCCACGCCTTCTCGGCCGTGTCGCGGATGATCTGCCCGCCGGAGAGGTCACCGAGGTAGCGGGTGTAGTGGTGGGCGACGTAACCGGCCGGCCAGGTGCGGGCGCAGTGGGTGATCCGCTCCGCGTATTCCCGTGTGGCGGGCAGTGCAGTGAGGGTCGACCGCCAGGCGGGGCCGCGCAGATACGCGAGGTCCTGTTCGAGGGCGGGCAGGCGGAACAGTTCCGGACGCATGAAGGGCCCCGCCACCGGGTCCAGGGCCAGGCGCTCGGCGTCGCCGGTCTCCAGTGCCTCGTACACAAACCACAGCTGCTCCGTGTAGCGCGCGTACGCGTCCACACCCAGCCTGCGCCCCAGCAGGTCGCTCATGAACGTCGAGGTCCTGACCTCCTCGTGCTGCTCGTGGGAGGCCGCGCGGATGAGAGCGGAGAGGGAGTCCATGAGTCGATCCTCTATGGTTAGGCTTACCTAAGTCAATAGGTTTGCCGACGGTCTGTCGGTAAAGAGGTACCCCCTCGCGGCACGAAAAAAGCCCGCCCTCCGGAGAGAGCGGGCCTTCGGCGACCAGGGTTCACGGCAGCGTGAGGATCTCCGCGCCGGTGTCCGTCACGACCAGCGTGTGCTCGAACTGCGCCGTCCGCCTGCGGTCCTTGGTGACGACCGTCCAGCCGTCGTCCCACATGTCGTACTCGTGCGTCCCCAGCGTCAGCATCGGCTCGATGGTGAAGGTCATGCCGGGCTGCATCACGGTGGTCGCGTGCGGGGCGTCGTAGTGCGGGATGATCAGCCCGGAGTGGAACGACGAGTTGATGCCGTGTCCGGTGAAGTCCCGCACGACGCCGTACCCGAACCGCTTGGCGTACGACTCGATGACCCGCCCGATGACATTGATCTGGCGGCCCGGCTTGACCGCCTTGATCGCGCGGTTCAGCGACTCCCGGGTGCGCTCGACGAGCAGGCGGCTCTCCTCGTCGACGTCCCCGACCAGGTAGGTGGCGTTGTTGTCGCCGTGCACCCCGCCGATGTACGCGGTCACGTCCAGGTTGACGATGTCGCCGTCGCGCAGGACCGTCGAGTCGGGGATGCCGTGGCAGATGACCTCGTTGACCGAGGTGCACAGGGACTTCGGGAAGCTCCGGTAACCGAGCGTGGAAGGGTAGGCGCCGTGGTCGCACAGGAACTCGTGCGCGACCCGGTCCAGCTCGTCCGTCGTCACGCCCGGCGCGATCGCCTTCGCCGCCTCGGCCAGCGCCTGCGCGGCGATCCGCCCCGCGATCCGCATCGCCTCGACGATCTCCGGGGTCTGCACCTCGGGGCCGGTGTAGGGCGTCGGCGCGGGCTTGCCGACGTACTCGGGCCGGCGGATGTTTCCGGGCACGGAACGGGTGGGAGACAGCTCCCCTGGTACGAGCAGCGACTGGCCAGACATGCCAGCGAGTCTAACCAGCGGGCATACGAGACCATGTCCCCTGGCGAAAGGAGCCGGTCATGGCCCTGTTCAAGAAGCGCACGGTCGGAAAGCCGGGCGAGTGGTACTACTGCCTGGAGCACAAGAAGGTCGAGGAGGGCCCGGAGTGCCCGGCCAAGGACCGCTTCGGCCCATACGCCACCCGCGAGGAGGCCGAACACGCGATGGAAACGGCCCGCGAACGCAACCTCCAGTGGGAGACCGACCCACGGTGGCACGACGCGGTGGGCCGGAGGGAGCGCGAGGAGGACTGACGGGGCCGAGGCTCGGTCGGGGGGAGGGGTGAGGGCTGGGGGCTCGATCGACGCGGTGCCTGACTGACGCGGTCACTGATCGGGGCCGGTGCCTGGCCGGGATGGGCGCCTGACCGTGACCGGCGCCTGACCGGGTCGGCTCCCCGGCTTGCGCCGTCGGCTGAGGGCCGAGGCTCGATCGTGGCGAGGGCTGAAGGCTCGGTCGTAGCGAGGGCTGAAGGCTGGGCGCTCGATCAACATGGCGCCTGACCGGCGCGGCGACTGATCGGGACCGGCGCCCGACTAGGACCGGCGCCTGACCGGGTCGGCGTCCGGCTTGCGCCGTGGACTGTGGGCCGAGGCGCGGTCGTGGCGAGGGCTGAAGGCTGGGCGCTCGGTCCACGCGGTGCCTGACCGACGCGGTGCCTGACCGACGCGGCGACTGACCGGCGCGGTGCCTGATCGGGATCGGCGACTGACCGGGTCGGCTCCCCGGCTTGCGCCGTCGGCTGAGGGCCGAGGCCTGATCAGGCCGCCGATCGCTGAGGCCGACGCTGGGACAGGCGGTCGTCCAAGCCCGGCCCCGACCAGCCCGGTGCCGGATCAGCCCGGTGCGGGACCAGCCGGTGCCGGATGAGCCCGGTG
>NZ_BJND01000065.1 GCF_006539505.1 Streptomyces spinoverrucosus | reverse complement strand
AAGCCCTGGAACTGCGAATGCACATCAGAACCCGCAGTACGGACATTCCCCGCGTCCGTCTTCAGCGCCGCGTAGTCCGTCTCCAACTGCGCCAGGTCACCGGTGAACTGTGGGATCTGTTCCGGCTTGATCACGCTCAACCGCCCCCGCTCGTCCGCGCGTCATCGGACCGACTCTCCATCAGGTCCGATCATCATATAAAGGGACGGGCTGTGTCTGACGGGGCGGGAAGTTTGTTACGAGAGTGGGAAGTTGCGGCGCGCACGGGTCCTGGGCCCGCCGAAGCTCGTGGGCGCGCCGGGAGTTGAGTCCTCGGTCAGCAGGATCCCCCCGAGGAGCGCCCCGCCGATGCCGGTGGAGTGCGGGGCCGTTCCAGCAACCGGCGTGCCGTGCATACGGACGTCCTGTTCGGCCAGATGCAGGGCCGTGCGGGCGAGGGTGTCCGCGGTGAGGGCCTCCTCGGGCAGGAGCCGTTGTGCCGCCGCGAGGCGTGTGCGGGCCTCGGCGCCCACCACCCCCCGATGCGTCGCCACGAAGTCGCCCGCCGCCGCCGTGGCACTCCGGGCGACCAGCTCACCGGCCACCGGCAGCACCCCGGCCCGCCCCGCCGCGACCGGCGTGACGGCCCGCACGACCCGGCGCAGGGTGTCGAGGGGGTCGTACGGCCCGGTGGTCAGCGTTTCGCGTACGGCGGTCAGGACCGCGTCGGCGTGCATGATGCGCGACTCCAGCTCGCCGAGGGGGATGTCGGCGGCAGGGGCACCTTCCGCCACCCGTTTCCGCGCCCCCGCGATCTCCGCCTCCGCGCCCGTGAGGGCCGCCGGAATCAGCGTCCCGGCCGTCGACACCTCTCCGGCGAGGCGGTCGACGGCGGTCACGAAGATCGCGGCCTGCGCGACCGCGCCCTCGGCCGCGCGCAGGTGGGCGGCGGCGCGGTCGGGCTCGCCCAGGTCGGCGGACTGCCGGGCCTGATTGAGATGGAGGGTGGTGAACACCAGGCGATCCTTGGCCTGTTCGAGGAATCCGACGACCGGGGCCGCCGCCGTGGACGCGTACCGCCTGCCGAGCTCCTCCAGGGTCGCCTCCGCGGTCGACGTACGGCCCGCCACCTCCCGGAACCTCGCCTCCGCGACCTCCAGCGCCGCCTCGATCCCCCGCTCCAGTCCCCGCACCGCGTCGAACCCCGCCGCCTCCGCGTCCAGCCGCCGCCCGGCCTCCGTGCACCGCCCGACGATCCCGGCGAGCGCCTGCCGCCGGGCCGATGCCTCGAACGGGACCCCGTCGTCGTACCGCTGCCGCATCGCGAACGCGGCCGACAGCTCCCACTCCGCCTCCCTTACCGCCCGCGCGAAGGGATCCATCGCCTCACGGCCCGACGCCGCCTCGGCGAAGGCGAGTTCCTCGCGGCTGGTGCGTACGCAGTCGTCGGCCTCGACCAGTAACGCCCGCGCCTGTTCGTCGAGTTCGGTCAGAGGGGAGGGGGCGGGGAGCGTGGCGGACGGGAGGCCGCCCGGTGTCGTACGGGTGCGGGTCCGTCGGGCCCGGCGGATGTAGGCGTACACGGCCAGCACCGCCGCCGTGCCCAGCGCGATGAGCGGTAGGACGAGGTCGGCGGTGGGCGTCTCCTCCACCGTCCCCTCCACCGTCCCCTCCACCTCCTCCTGCGCCACCGCACTCGGGACGCCCGGACGGTCACCGCTCCACGAGGCCGTCAGCTCGGGCCACAGCAGCCACAGCACCGCCACCACCCCGCCGATCAGCCCGTGCGCGACCCGCACGGATATGTGCGAGGTCCCACGCCGGGGTCGGCCGCGTAGCGAGGATGGCGTCACATTTCGGAGCGTATGAGCAGGAATGCGGCTCCGCGAGTGGTGCGCATCCCTTACGGGAACTTCGCGCCGCTCGCCGTCCCATATGGCGGTCCTGTCATGTAATCCGTTCGTCGGACAAATGTCGTATGTGCTTTCCCTGCGAGGGTTCCCCTGTTAGTTGTGGAGTGGCTGCCGGGCGTCCTGCGTTCCACGCCACTTCTGCCATCCCTGTGAGGGGTCACCGTTTCATGCGAGCACTACTCACCAGCAAGGTCGCTCGGCGTGCCCTGCGGCCCATCACGACACTGATCGACCAGCGCGTGGAGCGTGAGGTCAGACGGGTGCTCGGAAGCACCTCCTACGGCGCCGTGCACCAGGAGCTGAAGCAGGTGCGCAACCGCCAGCGGCCCCTGGAGCTGTTCTTCGACGGGACCGGACGCGGTGTGTCACGGTTGCCGTCGGCGTCTCACCTGAACGGGCTGATCGAGGAGTTGACCCGGTTCACCGGGGAGCGGGCGGACGCCGAGCGGGCCGTCGCGCAGGCGTTTCGGCTGGTCATCGCGATGGAGGCGCTGGGCGTCGGCCGTATGGCGGGCGGCACGATGAACATCTGCGGCAAGCTCTCCGCCGTACCGCTGCTCGATCCGCCGAACGACGACATCCTGGAGATCGGCACGCTGTACGGCATGTTCGGCGCGGCCCTGATCCGGATGATGGAGCGCGCGGGGCGGGATCCGAGGCTGACGATCGTCGATCCGCTGGCCGGTGAGCAGCTCCAGCCCGGTACCAGCATGGGCGCGGATGCGACGGGCACGCCGGTGCGCGAGGCCGCCGTGCGGAGCAATCTGGCGCTGGCGGGCGCGGCCGGTGGCGCGGCCCGGATCCAGCAGGGCTTCTCCGAGGACCCCGAGGTGCGCGCCGCCGTCTCCGACCGGGCCTACGGCGTGGTCGTCGTCGACGGCGACCATTCCGCCGAAGGGGTGGCCAAGGACCTGGAGTGGGCCGAGCGGATCGTCGCGCCCGGCGGGATCGTCGTGCTCGACGACTTCGGGCATCCGAAGTGGCCGGGCATCAAGGAGGCCTTCGACAAGCACATGACCTCCGACACCCGGTTCACCTTCCTCGGGCAGGCCGCGCACTCGGGATATCTGCGGGCCTCAGCCGCCTGACGACGCGGACCGGCGGCGGATCTTGTTGCCGAGCCAGACCAGCGGGTCGTACTTGCGGTCGACGGCCCGCTCCTTCAGCGGGATCAGGGCGTTGTCCGTGATCTTGATGCCCTCGGGGCAGACCTCCGTACAGCACTTGGTGATGTTGCAGTAGCCGAGGCCGTGTTCGTCCTGGGCGGCGCGTTTGCGGTCCAGGCCGGACTCGGCCGCCGCGTCCAGCGGGTGCATGTCCAGCTCCGCGACCCGCATCAGGAAGCGGGGGCCCGCGAAGGCCTGCTTGTTCTCCTCGTGGTCGCGGACCACATGGCAGGTGTCCTGGCACAGGAAGCACTCGATGCACTTGCGGAACTCCTGGGAGCGGTCCACGTCCTCCTGCATCATGCGGTACTCACCGGGCCCGAGGCCGGGCGGCGGGACGAAGGACGGGATCTCCCGCGCCTTGTCGTAGTTGAAGCCGACGTTCGTCACGAGATCTCGTACGACCGGGAAGGCGCGCAGTGGAGTGACGGTGATCGTCTCCTCGCGGTCGAACACCGACATCCGGGTCATGCACAGCAGCCGGGGCCGCCCGTTGATCTCGGCGGAGCACGAACCGCACTTGCCCGCCTTGCAGTTCCAGCGCACGGCCAGGTCGGGGGCCTGGGTGGCCTGGAGGCGGTGGATGATGTCCAGGACGACCTCGCCGTCGTTGACCTCGACCTTGAAGTCCTCCAGGCCGCCCCCGTCCGCGTCCCCCCGCCACACCTTGAAGCGGGCCTCGTAGCTGCTCATTCGTACAGCTCCTCTTCGGCGAGGTACTTGACCAGCTCCTCCTTGTCGAACAGGGCGAGCAGGTCGGGGCGGATGGGCTCGGTGGTCTCGCGGGTGAGGGCGATCTGGCCCCGGAGCGGGTCCGTGGCCGTCAGGCCGCCCGTGGGGTCGGTGAGGCCGCAGAGCAGATTGATACGGCGCCACCTGCGGTCCATCGACGGGTGGTCCTCGCGGGTGTGGCCGCCGCGCGACTCGGTGCGCTCCAGCGCGGCCCGCGCCACGCACTCGCTGACCAGCAGCATGTTGCGCAGGTCCAGGGCGAGGTGCCAGCCGGGGTTGAACTGGCGGTGGCCCTCGACGCCCGCGCGCCGGGCCCGTACTCGCAGCTCGGCCAGCTTCTCCAGGGCCTGCTTCATCTCCGGCTCGCGGCGGATGATGCCGACCAGGTCGTTCATGGTCTGCTGGAGTTCCTGGTGGAGGGTGTACGGGTTCTCCGGCGGCCCGCCGGCGGGCTCCTCGATCTCCGCCTCGACGGAGAAGGGGCGCAGCGCCTCCGCCGCCGCCGAGGACACCTGGCCGTCGTGCACCCGGGGGCGGTCCGCCGTCACCCCGGCCGCGTACTCGGCGGCGTGCAGTCCCGCCCGGCGCCCGAACACCAGCAGGTCGGAGAGCGAGTTCCCGCCGAGCCGGTTGGAGCCGTGCATGCCGCCCGCCACCTCACCGGCCGCGTACAGCCCCGGCACTCCGCGCGCCGCCGCCGAGTCGGACTCGACGGCGATGCCGCCCATCACGTAGTGGCAGGTGGGCCCGACCTCCATCGCCTCGGCCGTGATGTCGACGTCGGCCAGCTCCTTGAACTGGTGGTACATCGACGGCAGCCGGCGCTTGATCACCTCGGCGGGCATCCGCGTCGACACGTCCAGGAAGACACCGCCGTGCGGGGAGCCCCGGCCCTCCTTGACCTCGGCGTTGATGGCCCGGGCGACCTCGTCGCGGGGGAGCAGCTCGGGGGGACGCCGGTTGTTGTCCGGGTCGTCGTACCAGCGGTCGGCCTCGTCCTCCGTCTCGGCGTACTTCTCCTTGAAGACGTCCGGGATGTAGTCGAACATGAACCGCTTGCCGTCGGAGTTGCGCAGCACGCCGCCGTCGCCGCGGACGGACTCCGTGACGAGGATGCCCTTCACCGAGGGCGGCCAGACCATCCCCGTCGGGTGGAACTGCACGAACTCCATGTTCAGCAGGGGCGCGCCCGCCAGCAGCGCCAGCGCGTGGCCGTCGCCGGTGTACTCCCACGAGTTCGACGTGACCTTGAACGACTTGCCGATGCCGCCGGTCGCGATCACCACGGCCGGGGCTTCCAGCACGAAGAAACGGCCCGATTCGCGCTCGTAGGCGAAGACACCGCTCACCCGGGAGCCGTCCTTGAGGACGCGGGTGACCGTGCACTCCTGGAACACCTTCAGCCGGGACTCGTAGTCGCCGGTCTCCTTGAAGTCCTCCTGCTGGAGCGCGACGATCTTCTGCTGGAGGGTGCGGATCAGCTCAAGGCCGGTGCGGTCGCCGACGTGGGCGAGGCGCGGGTACTCGTGGCCGCCGAAGTTGCGCTGCGAGATCCGGCCGTCCTTCGTACGGTCGAACAGGGCGCCCCAGGTCTCCAGCTCCCACACCCGGTCCGGGGCCTCCTGGGCGTGCAGCTCGGCCATCCGCCACTGGTTGAGGAACTTGCCGCCGCGCAGCGTGTCGCGGAAGTGCACCTGCCAGTTGTCGTGCGGGTTGGCGTTGGCCATCGCGGCGGCGATACCGCCCTCCGCCATCACCGTGTGCGCCTTGCCGAACAGCGACTTGCAGATCACGGCCGTACGGGCCCCGCGCTCGCGTGCCTCGATGGCGGCCCGCAGTCCGGCGCCGCCCGCGCCGACCACGACGACGTCCCACTCCTGTCGCTCCACCACGGACATCAGAAAAACCTCGGATCGTCGAAGACACCGGACGCGACGAGATAGACGTAGAAGTCGGCGAGCGCCACGCTCACCAACGACGTCCAGGCGAGCATCATGTGACGGGCGTTCAGCTTCCCCACCCACTGCCACATCCGGTAGCGCACCGGGTGCTTGGAGAAGTGCTTGAGCTTGCCGCCGACGATGTGCCGGCAGGAGTGGCAGGAGATCGTGTACGCCCAGATCAGCACGATGTTGACGAGGAACACCAGGGTGCCGAGGCCCATGTGGCCCCACTCGTAGTTCTCGTCGCGGAAGGCGAGCACGGTGTCGTACGTCAGGATTCCGGCGACGAGGATCGCGGCGTAGAAGAAGTACCGGTGGATGTTCTGCAGCACCAGCGGGAAGCGGGTCTCACCGGAGTACTTCTTGTGCGGCTCGGCCACCGCGCAGGCCGGCGGGGACGCCCAGAAGCCCCGGTAGTAGGCCTTGCGGTAGTAGTAGCAGGTCAGGCGGAAGCCGAGCGGGAAGATCAGGATGATGATCGCGGGGGAGATGCCCCACCAGCTGCCGAAGATCTCCCAGTTGGGGCCCGCCTTCATTGGCTCGCAGTTCTCCGCCAGGCACGGGGAATAGAACGGCGAGACGTACGGGGCCGCGTAGTAGTCGGCGTTCGCGAAGGCCCGCCAGGTCGAGTACACGATGAAGGCGAGCAGCCCCGCGGCGGTGGTGGCCGGCGCCAGCCACCAGCGGTCGGTCCGCAGATGCGGGGCGGCGATCGCGGCGCGGTTGACCGACCGGACGCCGCCGGGGGGATGGGGATCTGTGGTTGTGGGTTCCGTACCAGTGGCCAA
The DNA here is from genome assembly GCF_006539505.1 of Streptomyces spinoverrucosus. Lineage (GTDB taxonomy): Bacteria > Actinomycetota > Actinomycetes > Streptomycetales > Streptomycetaceae > Streptomyces > Streptomyces spinoverrucosus. The sequence goes on along the minus strand of NZ_BJND01000065.1, from coordinate 43,127 downwards.
GGTGTGACTCCGGTCGGTTGCGGACTCGGGTCGGTTCAGGGAGCGCGTCGGTCGCGGGCGCCGAGTCCCTCGTCGTCCGTGTCGACCCACAGGCTGTTGTCGTACGGGGTGTCGGGGATGGTGACGAGCTCCGGGCGCCGCTGCGCGGCCGGTGTGCTGGCCGCGTCGCGGAGCAGTGCGACGCTCTCGCGCAGGTGTTCGCAGTCGGTGCGGACGCGCCTTATGTCGAGCCCGCCGGTGCCGAGCTGCTGCTCCAGGCGGCCCAGCGACCGGGACAGGTCGTCCAGGCAGCGCTGCATCGATGTCATTTCGTCGTGCACGGACATGACGTGACCTCACTTCCGTCGGCCCGGTGGCCGTGGGTGGCAACGGTCATGCGCCTGCGAGTGTTGCGCGTCACACCTGTCGCTGGGAAGGGATGTGCACCGATTGGCCGAGGCGTGCAGGTGCATTCCGTGGTGCGTTGCGCCGCACGGGTGGGCTTCCCGGCGGTGGCCGCCGTGTCGCCCGGTGTTGCCGAACCCTTTCCTCTTCAGTGGCCGCATAAAGCCGAAAACATCTGATCAGCTCCATATACCGCCAAAAGTGATCGTAACCCCCGCGGCTCCCGGAGGTAAGCAGAGATGTCACACGACGGCGTCGGCCTGCGCGCGGTGATGCGCTCCATCGCCTTCCTCACCGCGGGCGTGCTCGTGGTGCCCGCCCTGGCCGGGTGTGGCTCGGACGACGAGGCCGGCAAGCCGCTGGCCGGACAGGACATCGCGCCGGCCGCCCGGGCGCAGGTCGCCGACGGGGGCACTCTGCGCTGGGCCGTGGACTCCGTACCGGAGACGCTCAACGCCTTCCAGGCCGATGCCGACGCGACCACCACGAAGATCGCTCAGGCCGTGCTGCCGTCGATGTACCGGATGAACGACAGCGGGCGGCCGGAGATCAACCCCGACTACCTGGAGTCGGCCGAGGTCGTCGACACCGAGCCGCGGCAGGTGGTCCTGTACAAGCTCAACCAGCAGGCCGTCTGGAGCGACGGCCGGGAGATCGGCGCGGCCGACTTCGCCGCCCAGTGGCGGGCCCTGTCCGGGAAGGACAGCGCCTACTGGACCGCGCGCAACGCCGGGTACGACCGCATCGAGCGGATCGAGCGGGGCAAGAGCAACCTGGAGGTCAAGGTCACCTTCAGCAGGCCCTACGCCGACTGGAAGTCGCTGTTCACGCCGCTGTACCCGAAGGAGGTCATGGGCACGCCCGACGCCTTCAACGACGGGGCGCGCACCAAGCTCAAGGTCACCGCCGGGCCGTTCACCGTGCAGCAGGTCGACAAGAAGAAGGACGAGGTCACCCTCGTCCGCAGTACGCGCTGGTGGGGCGAGCCGGCCAAGCTCTCCAAGATCGTGCTGGTGGCCGTACCGCGCGAGAAGCGGGCCGAGGCGCTGGCCGCCGGGACCGTGGACCTGGCCGACATCGACGCCGCCACCGCCCAGCGCATCGACCTCGCCTCGCGCCCGAAGGGGACCGCTACGCCGCTCCAGGGCTCGAAGGCGGCGGGCACCGCGGACGCGGGTCCGCTGGCCCGCTACGAGGTCCGCAAGTCACTGGAACCGGCCTTCACCCAACTCGCCCTCAACGGCGCCGACGGTCCGCTCGCCGACGAACGGGTCCGCCGGGCCGTGGCCCGCGCCCTCGACCGCGAGGAACTGGCCGAGGTCGTCCTGAAGCCGCTGGGGCTGCCCGCGGTGCCGGTCGGCAGCCACCTCGCGCTGTCCGGGCAGGCCGCGTACACCGACAACAGCGGGGCGCTCGGGGGCCAGGACACCAAGGAGGCGCAGGCGCTGCTCGCGGACGCGGGGTGGGTGCGGGGTGGGCCGCTGAAGGAGCCGAAGAAGAAGGAGGAGCAGAAGGCGGCGGGGTCGGAGGGGGAGTCGGCATCGGCGTCGGCGTCGCCATCGCCCGGGAAGTCGGCGGGGGAGGACGACGGGACGTACATCGTGGGGGAGGACGGGAAGGCGGGGGAGGACCCCGAGGGGCGTGATCGTGACCCCCAGGGGGAACCGCCGCACCTCGCGCAGGACGGCAAGCAGCACGTCCGGCAGGGGGGTGGGGCGCAGGGGGCGTACGCCCCCAAGGGCACCGCTGCGCCGGGGGCCGCGGCCGGGCCGCTCGCCAAGGACGGCAAGCCGCTCACGCTGCGTTTCGTACTGCCGTCGGGGCCGGGGTCCGACACGCTGCGCAGGGTCGCGGACCGGATCTCGCGCATGCTGCAGCGGGTGGGGATCCTCACGGAGACGACGAGGGTCTCCGACGCGAGCTACTTCAAGGATCACATCGCGAACGGTGAGTACGATCTCGCGCTGTACTCCTGGCCCGCGTCGGCGTTCCCCGCGACCGACGCCCGGCCGATCTACGCCAAGCCGGTACCGGCCGCCGACGGCTCCCTGACCATCGAGCAGAACTACACGCGGGTCGGCACGGACCAGGTCGACCAGCTCTTCGACCAGGCCATCGCCACGCTGGACGAGGAGGAGGCCCGCGACCTCGTCCGCAAGGCCGACTCCCGCATCTGGGCCGCCGCCGGCTCGGTCCCCCTCTACCAGCGCCCCCAACTCACCGCCGCCCGCAAAAACCTCGCCAACACCGGCTCCTTCGGCTTCGAGACACCGGTGTACGAGGACATGGGCTTCCTGAAGAAGACCAGGAAGGCAACACAGGCGGCTCGGAGCTGAGCTGGGGCTTCGGGCGCGGCGGACGCCGCGGCATGGGCTGGCGCGCCGCACGCCGACGCCGCGGAGGATCGGGCACAGACGCGCCCCTGTCTTCGTCGCCGCGCTGTCGCAGCTGCGCCCAGCCTCCGCCGCCCCAGCGGCCCCAGCTGCCCAATCGACCCCACCGCCCCAGCCGTGCTGCCGACACCGTCGCGCCGCCCCAGTTATGCGCTGCCGTCGTAGCCGCCCCAGCTGCGGGCAGTCGTGCCGCTGGGGCGGCACGGGTGGCCGCAGCGGCACCCTGCAGTGCCGGGCTGCGCGACCGATCCCCGGCACTGACGCCGGGTATCTGTGAACGCCGGGCTGTGGGGCCGACCCCGCACGGCACCGACGCCGGGTGCCTGTCAACGCCGGGCGCCCAACCGCCAACGCCCCGCACCCGCAAACGCCGATCTGCCCAGCCCCCCAATAACGCCCCCCACCTGCACCAACGCATCCCCGCAAGCCCCACCCACCGCAGCCCCGTACCATGGGGTGAGGCCGTGGCGTGTCAAGCCCGGCAGGGCGCGCGTAACACAGTCCTACGCGTAGCCGTCCTCACCATCCCGGGAGTACGCCGCAATATGGCCACGCGCCACGACATCCGTAACGTCGCCATCGTCGCCCACGTCGACCACGGCAAGACGACCATCGTCGACGCCATGCTCAAGCAGGCCGGTGCCTTCGCCGCGCACCAGCTGGAGTCGGTCGACGACCGCGTCATGGACTCCAACGACCTGGAGCGTGAGAAGGGCATCACGATCCTCGCCAAGAACACTGCGGTGAAGTACCACCCGAAGGACGGCGGGGACCCGATCACCATCAACATCATCGACACCCCCGGCCACGCCGACTTCGGCGGCGAGGTCGAGCGCGGTCTGTCCATGGTCGACGGTGTCGTGCTGCTCGTCGACGCCTCCGAGGGGCCGCTCCCGCAGACCCGGTTCGTGCTGCGCAAGGCGCTCCAGGCCCGGCTCCCCGTCATCCTGTGCATCAACAAGACGGACCGCCCGGACGCCCGTATCGACGAGGTCGTCAACGAGACCTACGACCTCTTCCTCGACCTGGACGCCGACGAGGACCAGATCGAGTTCCCGATCGTCTACGCGTGCGGGCGGGACGGGATCGCCTCCCTCACCAAGCCCGAGGACGGGACCGTCCCGACCGACTCCACCAGCCTGGAGCCGTTCTTCTCGACGATCCTGGAGCACATCCCGGCCCCGACCTACGACGAGGGCGCCCCGCTCCAGGCGCACGTCACCAACCTCGACGCCGACAACTTCCTCGGCCGTATCGCGCTGCTCCGCGTCCAGCAGGGCGAGCTGCGCAAGGGCCAGACGGTCGCCTGGATGAAGCGCGACGGCAGCGTCAGTAGCGTCCGCATCTCCGAGCTGCTGATGACCGAGGCCCTCACCCGCGGCCCCGCCGAGAAGGCCGGCCCCGGTGACATCTGCGCCGTCGCCGGTATTCCGGACATCATGATCGGCGAGACCCTCGCCGACACCGAGAACCCGGTCGCGCTGCCGCTCATCACGGTCGACGAGCCCGCCATCTCGATGGTCATCGGCACCAACACCTCCCCGCTGGTCGGCCGCGGCGCCACCGGCAAGGGCGCCGACAACAAGGCGGCCGTGAAGGACCGCAAGGTGACCGCCCGTCAGGTCAAGGACCGCCTGGACCGCGAGCTCATCGGCAACGTCTCCCTCCGCGTGCTGGACACCGAGCGCCCGGACGCCTGGGAGGTGCAGGGCCGCGGCGAGCTGGCGCTGGCCATCCTCGTCGAGACCATGCGCCGCGAGGGCTACGAGCTGACCGTCGGCAAGCCCCAGGTGGTCACCAAGGACGTCGACGGCAAGGTCCACGAGCCGGTCGAGCGCATGACCATCGACGTGCCCGAGGAGCACATGGGCGCGGTCACCCAGCTCATGGGTGTGCGCAAGGGCCGTATGGACAACATGTCCAACCACGGGTCGGGTTGGGTGCGGATGGAGTTCGTCGTGCCGTCGCGCGGTCTCATCGGGTTCCGGACGGAGTTCCTGACCCAGACCCGCGGCACCGGCATCGGGCACTCCATCCACGAGGGCTTCGAGCCGTGGTTCGGCCCCCTGCAGACCCGTAACAACGGCTCGCTCGTCGCGGACCGCTCCGGTGCCGTCACCGCCTTCGCGATGACGAACCTCCAGGAGCGCGGCGTGCTCTTCGTGGAGCCGGGCACCGAGGTGTACGAGGGCATGATCGTCGGCGAGAACTCCCGCTCCGACGACATGGACGTCAACATCACCAAGGAGAAGAAGCTCACCAACATGCGCTCCTCCACGGCCGATGTGACCGAGTCCATCGTGCCGCCGCGCAAGCTGTCGCTGGAGCAGTCCCTGGAGTTCTGCCGCGACGACGAGTGCGTGGAGGTCACCCCGGAGGCGGTGCGCATCCGCAAGGTGAACCTGGACGCCCGCGAGCGGGCCCGCGCCGCGAGCCGCGCCAAGCACGGCTGACGGCCTCTCAAGGGCCCTGTGACAGGACCCGGCCCCCTCCCGCGACGGAGGGGCGCCGGGTCCTCGGGCTGCGTCCGTTCAGGCGCTTGTCGGCAGGCCGTGAAGCCCTGTTCGCATATCGGTGCTCCGGCGATCAAGTTTCGGACATGTAAACAAAAATCCCTCCCGCTATGTCCGATTCGCCGATTTCACGTCTCACCTGTCAAGCGCGCGCAGGTGTCAATCTTTGCAATTTTTGCTCAAAAAATGGACGGTAGGGAGATCCCTGTGCCTTCCGCCCTTGACGCGCGTTGATGCCCTTGGCGAAAGTTCCCCCAAACCACAGAACCTGCCGGTATCTGTGCTGCGCTCAGCTCTCCAACCCCCCGGGGGAAGAACACACATGACCAGTCCAACCAAGGCCGAGGGCTCGGGGTCCACGGTCGCCTTGGACCCAGAGCTCGAGGTGACCTCCGAGGTCACCAAGGGAACGAAGAAGCTTGAGGGTCGTTCCCCCGGGCAGTTGATGTGGCAGCGCTTCAAGCGCGACCGTACCGGGATGTTCTGTGCCGGCGTAGTGATTTTCTACTTCGTCGTCGCGCTGTGCGCCCCGCTGCTCACCTCGATCAGCGGCACCAACCCGTACACCCTGTACGGCCAGGACCCCACGTACGCGGACCGGCCCGTGCTGGACGACTTCGGGCTGCCGCTCGGCTACTTCGGCGGCGTCTCCGCGGACCACTGGTTCGGTGTGGAGCCGCAGTACGGTCGTGATCTGTTCGCCATGCTGGTGTACGGCATGCGCACCTCGCTGTTCATGGCGCTGGGCGTGACCACGCTGCTGATGCTGACCGGCATCATCATCGGCATGGTCGGCGGCTACTTCGGCGGCCGTACCGACTACTGGCTGGGCCGGGTCACCGACTTCTTCCTCTCGTTCCCGCAGCAGCTGTTCTTCATCGCCTTCATGCCCGTCGTGACCGCGTTCTTCGTGGACCCGCGGGAGGAGACCCCCACGTACTTCCGCGCGTTGGCGATCCTGATCGTGCTGTGGCTGCTGGGCTGGATGGGCATGGCGCGTATCGTCCGCTCCACCGTGCTGTCGCTGCGCGAGCGGGAGTTCGTCGAGGCCGCCAAGGTGGCCGGCGCATCTCCGGGGCGGATCGTGCGCAAGGAGATCCTGCCGAACATCGTCTCGCCGATCCTGATCCAGTTCACGTACCAGCTGCCCAGCACCATCCTCTCCATCGCGTTCCTCTCCTTCGCCGGTGTCGGCTTCGTCGAACCGACACCGGACTGGGGACGACTGTTCGCCGCCGGCGCCAAGTACGCCGAGCAGAACCCGGCGTTCATGTTCTTCCCCGGAGTCGCGCTGGTGATCTTCATCCTGTGCTTCAACCTCCTCGGCGACTCCGTACGGGATGCCTTCGACCCCAAGTCCGGGCGGTAATCGTCCATTGGTGGGGGGTGACTGCCGCCCCCGCGACGGCCTACCAGCCGCGTCAGGCAGTACTCATGGATAACAACCGACAGGTAGGTGCATACACCGCTATGAAGTCGTTCACCTCGCGCAGAGCGCGCGCCATAGTCGTCGCCCTCGCGGCCGGCTCCCTCGCGCTCACCGGATGCTCCGAGAACACGGGCACAAGCTCCAACAAGGACTCCAAGAAGGACCAGGAGGAGGCCAAGACCCAGTCGAAGGCGGTCACCTACGCCGATGCCGCGGCCTCGACCGGCCCGGCCGAGGAGGTCCCCGGCGCCAAGAGCGGCGGCACGATCACCGTCTACCAGGAGTCGGGCCTGTCCCACCTGGACCCGGGCCAGATCTACGTCTCGGACGCCGGCCAGGTCGCCAACCTGCTCTTCCGCGGGCTGACGAACTTCGAGGAGGACGGCAAGGGCGGCGTCTCCGTCGTGGGTGACCTCGCCACCGACTCCGGCAAGTCCTCCGACGGAGGCAAGACCTGGACGTTCACGCTCAAGGACGGCATCAAGGACCAGAACGGCAAGGAGATCACCTCCGCCGACGTCCGCCACTCCGTCGAGCGCCTGTACGCCAAGTTCATCTTCGACGGCCCGACGTACCTCCAGACCTGGCTGAGCGGCCCGGACTACCGCAAGGCGCTCCCGGACGGCGGCTACGGCGACAAGCACCTGCCGGACTCGGTCCTGGAGACCCCGGACGACAAGACGGTCATCTTCCACTTCGACACGGCGCGTCCGGACCTGCCGCAGACGCTGGCCATGCCGGGCTACTCCATCGTTCCGGAGGAGACCGACACGAAGGAGAAGTACGACAAGGCTCCGGTCGCCACCGGCCCGTACAAGATCGCCGAGTACAAGATCGGCAAGACCCTCAAGCTGGTCAAGAACGACCAGTGGGACCCGAAGACCGACTCCGTCCGGCACCAGTACGTCGACGGTTTCGACATGCAGTTCGGCATCACCGAGTCGACCCAGACCAAGCGTCTGATCGCCGACCAGGGCGACTCCAAGAACGCCATCCAGCTCACGGGCAGCGTCGAGTCCACCCAGGTCCAGGACGTCGTCGGGGACGCCGCCGTCAACAAGCGCACGATCAAGGGCTACCAGCCCTACGTCCAGGTGCTGAACTTCAACCTGGACCGGGTCAAGAACAAGGCCGTCCGCGACGCCATCACCTACGCGGTGAACTCCAAGTCGCTGATCGCCGGTGAGGGTGGCGCCTACGGTGGCGACGTGGCCCCGAACCTGTTCGCCCCGACCCTGCCGGGCTACGAGGCCAGCTACGACCCGTACGGCCGTCTGAAGACGCCGCAGGGCAACATCGCGGAGGCCGAGAAGCTCCTGAAGGACGTCCCGGCCGCCGAGAAGAAGCTCGTCTTCGCCTACTCGAACAGCGAGCAGGGCCAGAAGCGCAAGGTCGCCGTCGAGGACGCGCTGACCAAGGTCGGCTTCGACATCGTCTCCAAGGAGGTCGACGCCGCGAGCTACTACGAGAACATCGGCAAGGTCGACAACCCGTACGACATCTACATCTCGGGCTGGGGCCAGGACTGGCCGTCCCCGGCCACGGTCGTCACGCCGGTGTACGACGGTGACCAGATCGCCGAGGGCTCGCCGAACTACTCGCACATCAACGACCCGAAGGTCCAGGAGCTGATCAAGAAGGCCCTGACCCAGGAGCCGACCGAGGCGGCGAAGACCTGGATCGAGGCGCACCACTACATCCTGGAGAAGGTCAACCCGGCCGCTCCGCTGTGGTACACCAAGCAGCTCCAGCTCTACGGCTCGAACATCGGCGGTGCCCGCTACAGCACCGAGTCCAGCTACATCGACGTCACCCGACTGTTCCTGAAGTCGTAACTCTCTACGGCTGATCGCGGGGGTGTGCACCAGGCGGAGCGCACCCCCGCGGTTCCGCGCAAACCTCCCACCGTCTCCGCAGAGAGCAGCCTTCCCGCCATGCTTCAGTTCATCATCCGGCGCACTGTCGGTGCCATCGTCACCCTGTTTCTCATCGGCGCCGCAACCTTCTTCCTGTTTGTCGCGGCGCCATCCGACTACGCCTCTCTGGCCTGTGGCAGGGACTGCTCGCCCGCGAGACTGGAGGACATCCGTGAGGCGCTCGGCCTCAACCTGCCGATCGCCCAGCAGTTCTGGGACTTCATGTCCGGCATCGTGACCGGCCGCGACTTCCCGGACGGCCACTGCGCCGCCCCGTGCCTCGGCCAGTCGTTCTACTCGGGCGACATGGTCTTCGACACGATCATGGACCGCTTCCCGCTGACTCTCTCGCTGACCGCCGGCGCCATGATCGTCTTCCTGACCGTCGGCATCGGCGCGGGAATGATCTCCGCCTACCGGCGCGGCTCCGCGATCGACAAGGCCGCCACCGGTGCGTCCATGGTGCTCAGCTCGATGCAGATCTACTTCCTCGGCCCGATCGTGCTGCTGATCTTCGTCTACAGCACCGGCTGGGTGGAGGACCCCAAGTACGTGCCGTTCACGGAGGATCCGTTCGGCTGGCTCGCCGGCCTGTGGATCCCCATGGCCGTGATGGCCACCATCTTCACCGCCCAGTACACGCGTATGGCGCGCGCCTCCCTCATCGAGCAACTCGCCGAGGAGCATGTCCGCACGGCCCGCGCCAAGGGCATGCCGAAGAAGTACGTCTTCTTCCGCTACGCCTGGCGCGGTTCGCTCATCCCCATCGTCACCGTTCTCGGCATCGACCTCAGCGCCCTGCTCGGCGGCGGTGTGGTCACCGAGATCACGTTCTCGCTCCAGGGCATCGGCCGCCTTGCGGTACAGGGGGCGACCACCAAGGACCTCCCGTTGACGATGGGCGTCATGCTGTTCGGCGCCTTCTTCATCCTGCTCCTGAACATCCTCGTCGACATCGTGTACGCCTGGATCGACCCCCGCGTCCGGCTCTCCTAAGGAAGAACGAACCACCGTGACCACACTGACCAAGACCGAGGACGCCCCGGCCCCGACCGGGCCCGAGAGCTTCCTCTCGGTCCGTGACCTGCGGGTGCAGTTCTCCACCGAGGACGGCATCGTCAAGGCCGTCGACGGCCTCTCCTTCGACGTCGAACGCGGTAAGACCCTGGGCATCGTCGGCGAGTCCGGCTCCGGCAAGTCCGTCACCAACCTGACGATCCTGGGCCTGCACAACCCGCGGTCCACCACCATCGACGGCGAGATCGTCCTCGACGGCAAGGAACTCGTCACCGCCACCGAGAAGGAGCTGGAGAAGCTCCGCGGCAACAAGATGGCGATGATCTTCCAGGACCCGCTGACCGCCCTCTCCCCGTACTACACGGTGGGCCGCCAGCTGTCCGAGCCGTACATGAAGCACACCGGCGCCTCCAAGAAGGAGGCCAAGGACCGCGCGATCCAGATGCTGGAGAAGGTCGGCATCCCGCAGCCCAAGGTGCGCTTCGACGACTACCCGCACCAGTTCTCCGGCGGTATGCGCCAGCGCGCGATGATCGCCATGGCCCTGATGTGCGACCCCGACCTGCTGATCGCCGACGAGCCGACCACCGCGCTCGACGTGACCGTGCAGGCGCAGATCCTGGACCTGCTCAAGGACCTCCAGCAGGAGTTCGGCTCCGCGATCATCTTCATCACCCACGACCTCGGTGTCATCTCCAACATGGCCGACGACCTGCTGGTGATGTACGCCGGCCGGGCCGTGGAGCGCGGCAGCGTCAAGGAGGTGCTGCGCACCCCGAAGCACCCGTACACCTGGGGCCTGCTCAGCTCCATGCCGCGTCTGGACGGCGACATCCACGCGGAGCTGACGCCGATCCCGGGCACCCCGCCCTCCCTGCTCAACCCGCCGTCGGGCTGCCCCTTCCACCCGCGGTGCGCCTTCACGGACAAGGTGTCGGGCAGCCTCTGCACCAACGTACGGCCACCGCTGGGCGAGGGCCGTGCCTCCGCGTGCCACCTCACGGCCGAGCAGAAGCAGACCATCTTCATCGACGAGATCCAGCCCCGGCTGCGCTAGGGAGAACCGAGATCATGAGCGACAACCTCACCCTCCCCGCACAGCAGGCCGCCACCGGAACCGGGTCCGAGACCCTCCTGGAGGTCAAGGGCCTGACGAAACACTTCCCGATCTACGGCGGTTTCCCGATCAAACGCAAGGTCGGCGCCGTGCAGGCGGTCGACGGGGTCGACCTGACCGTCGGCGTCGGCGAGAGCGTCGGCCTGGTCGGCGAGTCCGGCTGCGGCAAGTCGACCACCGGCCGCCTCGTCACCCGGCTGCTGGAGCCCACGAGCGGGCAGATCACGTACGCCGGGCGGGACATCACGCACGCCTCGCGCCGCCAGCTGGCGCCGGTGCGGTCCGAGATCCAGATGATCTTCCAGGACCCGTACTCCTCGCTGAACCCGCGGCAAACCGTCGGCACCATCATCAAGTCGCCGATGGAGGTCAACGGGATCAACCCCGAGGGCGGCCGGGAGAAGAAGGTCCGTGAGCTGCTGGAGCTGGTCGGCCTCAACCCGGAGCACTACAACCGCTTCCCGCACGAGTTCTCCGGCGGCCAGCGCCAGCGCATCGGCGTGGCGCGGGCCCTCGCGCTGAACCCGAAGCTGATCGTCGCCGACGAGCCGGTCTCCGCGCTCGACGTGTCGATCCAGGCGCAGGTGGTCAACCTGCTGCAGAAGGTGCAGGACGAGCTGGGCATCGCCTTCCTGTTCATCGCCCACGACCTGGCCGTCGTACGGCACTTCTCGCAGCGCGTCGCGGTGATGTACCTCGGCAAGGTGGTCGAGGTCGGCGACCGGGACTCGATCTACAACCGGCCCCGGCACCCCTACACCCACGCCCTGCTGTCGGCCGTGCCCGAGGTGGCCATGGACGACGAGACCGAGGAGCGCGAGCGGATCCGCCTCTCCGGCGACGTCCCCTCGCCGATCCACCCCCCGTCCGGCTGCCGCTTCCGCACCCGCTGCTGGAAGGCGCAGGACAAGTGCGCCACCGAGGAGCCGCCGCTGGTGCAGATCTCCGGCAACCGCGACGGCCACCTGACGGCCTGCCACTTCCCGGAGGAGCCGACCACGGAGGCCCGCGACGAGGACGTCGTCCTGGACCCGGCGCTGAAGGCGCTGGAGAAGGCCCAGGACAAGCACTGAGCCCGCCCTTGAGGCCCCCGGGACGCGTGTCTTGCGGTTCCCGGGGGCTGCGGGCTGTCCGGGCTTACGGGCCCTGGGCCGAACGCCGTACGACGCTGATGATCTCCGGGCTCGCGCCCGTGAACGGCCCCCGCCCCCAGTCCCCGTACCGCTGCCCCACGACGAGACCCGCCCCGGCGAGGAACCCGTCCAGCGCGTCCACGTCGAGGAACCTGATCGTGCTGTGGCTGACCTGCGGCACGTCCCAGCGCGGACCGTCGAATGTCTCGGTGAACGCCACCCGCTCGCCCCGGACCGGCGTCAGCGCCTCGTGCCACACCCGCACCACGTCCCCGTCCGGCCCGCGCACCTCGTGGATCCGCTCCGGGGTCCACGACTCCCAGGCGCGGGCGCCCGGATTGCGGGTGTCGAACACGAACTCCCCGTCCGGCCGCAGGCACTCGCGCACCGCGGCGAGCGAAAGCCGCAGGTCCTCGTCGCCGAGCAGCTCCTGAAAGGCGTGCCCGGTCATCACGACCAGGTCGAACTCCTCCCGCCACGCCGTGCAGCGCAGGTCCCCGAGCACCCACTCCACCTCGCGGGTCCCGCGCCGGCCCTGCACGAGCATGGCCGCGGCCGGGTCGAGCCCGGTCAGCCGCCCCGAGTGCCCGGCCTGCCGGGCCCGCCGCAGCAGCCGCCCGGTACCGCAGCCCACGTCGAGCACGGAGTCGGCGGACATCACCAGGTCGAGGTAGAAGTCGTCACCCGGCCCCCATGGATTGAGGGCTTCATACAGCTCGGCGAGTAAGGCGTCACCGAAGGAACGATCAACCATCCGGGCAGTGTGCCTGCTGTACGGCCGATCAGTACAGGAATCCGGGATTTACGTCGGGGAACGGATGCCGCCTGCGGCCGGTAGCCCGAAGAGCCGCCACCAGGTGCGTTACGCACCGTATGCGCGGATATTGGCTGATAGCGGGTCAGGACAGTGGCCGACAGTCGACAGGGTCAGCGCCCCGGCGCCGGCGGCAGCGCATCCCGAGGAGGCACCCCATGCGTGGAACACGGCACGCCCGATGGGCCGCGTGTGCGGCGGCGCTCGCCCTCCTGGGCACCGGCTGCGGCGGAGGCGGCGGCACCGGTGATACCGGCGCGGTGCTCAGCTCCTCCTGGGGCGACCCGCAGAACCCGCTGGAGCCGGCCAACACCAACGAGGTGCAGGGCGGCAAGGTCCTCGACATGATCTTCCGCGGTCTGAAGAAGTACGACCCTGAGACCGGCAAGGCCGAGGACATGCTCGCCGAGAGCATCGAGACGACCGACTCGCGGAACTTCACCATCACCGTCAAGGACGGCTGGACCTTCAGCAACGGCGAGAAGGTCACCGCCCGCTCCTTCGTCGACGCCTGGAACTACGGCGCGAGCCTGCGGAACAACCAGCGCAACGCCTACTTCTTCGGCTACATCGACGGCTACGACAAGGTGCACCCCGAGGGCGGCGGCGCACAGAGCGCCGAGACCCTGTCCGGCCTGAAGGTCACCGGCGAGCGCACCTTCACCGTGAAGCTGAGCCAGAAGTTCTCCAGCTTCCCCGACACCCTCGGCTACGCCGCCTTCGCCCCGCTGCCCCGGGCCTTCTTCGACGACCACGACGCCTGGCTGGCCAGGCCCGTCGGCAACGGCCCGTACGCCGTCGACTCGTACGTCAAGGGCTCCCAGATGTCGCTGCGCGCCTGGGACGGCTACCCCGGCCCCGACAAGGCGCAGAACGGCGGCGTGGACCTGAAGGTCTACACCGACAACAACACCGCCTACACCGACCTCATGGCCGGCAACCTCGACCTCGTGGACGACGTCCCCGCCGCCCAGCTGAAGAACGTCAAGCAGGACCTCGGCGACCGCTACCTCAACACCCCGGCCGGCATCCTCCAGACCCTCGCCTTCCCCTACTACGACAAGAACTGGAACAAGCCCGGCATGGACAAGGTCCGCAAGGGCCTGTCCCGGGCGATCGACCGCGAGCAGATCACAGAGACCATCTTCCACCGGACCCGCACCCCGGCCACCGACTGGACCTCACCGGTCCTCGGCGAGGACGGCGGCTACAAGGCGGGGCTGTGCGGTGAGTGGTGCGAGTACGACGCCGCCGAGGCCAGGAAGCTCATCGAGGAGGGCGGCGGGCTGCCCGGCGGCCAGGTGAGGATCACGTTCAACGCCGACACCGGCTCGCACAAGCAGTGGGTGGACGCCGTCTGCAACTCCATCAACAACGCCCTCGACAACGACCGCGCCTGCGTCAGCAACCCCGTCGGCACCTTCGCCGACTTCCGCGGCCAGATCACCGACCGCGAGATGACCGGCCCGTTCCGCGCCGGCTGGCAGATGGACTACCCGCTGATCCAGAACTTCCTCCAGCCGCTCTACTACACCAACGCCTCCTCCAACGACGGCAAGTGGAGCAACAAGGAGTTCGACGACCTGGTCGACCGGGCCAACGCCGAGACCGACACCGCCAAGGCCGTGGCGACCTTCCAGCAGGCCGAGGAGGTCGTCCGGGACAACATGGCCGCCATCCCGCTCTGGTACCAGAACGGCAGCGCCGGCTACTCGGAGCGGCTGTCCGACGTCCGGCTCAACCCGTTCAGCGTCCCCGTCTACAACGAGATCAAGGTCAGCTGAGGCGGCGCCATGGGACGGTACGTCGTCCGGCGGCTGCTGCAGATGATCCCGGTCTTCGTCGGGGCCACCCTGTTGATCTTCCTCATGGTCAATGTGATGGGCGACCCCATCGCCGGCCTGTGCGGTGAGCGGGAGTGCGACCCGGCGACGGCCGCCCAGCTCAGGAAGGAGTTCGGCCTCGACAAGCCGGTCTGGGAGCAATACCTGACCTACATGGGCAACGTCTTCACCGGCGACTTCGGCACCGCCTTCAACGGCCAGCCGGTCACCGAGCTGATGGGCAGCGCCTTCCCCGTCACCATCCGGCTGACCGTCGTCGCGATCGTCTTCGAGATCGTCATCGGCATCACCCTTGGCGTGCTCACCGGACTGCGCCGCGGCCGCCCCGTCGACACCACCGTCCTGCTGGTCACGCTGGTGGTCATCTCCGTCCCCACCTTCGTCACCGGCCTGCTCCTGCAACTCCTGCTCGGCGTCGAGTGGGGCTGGGTCCGGCCGTCGGTGTCCTCCGAGGCCCGCTTCGACGAGCTGATCCTGCCGGGCCTGGTCCTGGCCTCCGTCTCCCTGGCCTACGTCACCCGCCTGACCCGTACCTCCATCGCGGAGAACCGCCGCTCCGACTACGTCCGCACAGCCGTCGCCAAGGGCCTGCCCAGGCGCCGGGTCATCACCCGCCACCTGATGCGCAACTCCCTCATCCCCGTGGTCACCTTCATCGGCACCGACATCGGCGCCCTGATGGGCGGCGCCATCGTCACCGAGCGCATCTTCAACATCCACGGCGTCGGCTACCAGCTCTACCAGGGCATCCTCCGCCAGAACACCCAGACCGTCGTCGGCTTCGTGACCGTGCTCGTCCTGGTCTTCCTGCTCGCCAACCTCCTCGTCGACCTGCTGTACGCCGTACTCGACCCGAGGATCCGCTATGTCTGACCCCAGGGAACCCGCGCGCGCCATCGCCGGCACGGGCATGGGCGGTGCGATGGACCTCGCCGCGAGCGAGGCGGAGACGCTGGAGCGCGCGCCGGGCGGCCCGGACGGCGGCGCCCCGACCGGAAAGCCCCGCTCCCTGTGGTCCGACGCCTGGCACGACCTGCGCCGCAACCCGGTCTTCCTGGTCTCCGCCCTGGTGATCCTCTTCCTGATCTTCATCTCC
This sequence comes from Streptomyces spinoverrucosus, assembly GCF_006539505.1. Lineage (GTDB taxonomy): Bacteria > Actinomycetota > Actinomycetes > Streptomycetales > Streptomycetaceae > Streptomyces > Streptomyces spinoverrucosus. Next base: position 27,471 of record NZ_BJND01000065.1, on the reverse strand, counting down.
CTGTGGCCGTCGGCGATCGCCTCCGGCAGCCCGCTGCGCTGCGACCTCGCCAAGGCCCAGGAGGGCTCCCAGCCAGGTGCACCCTTCGGGTACGACGGCCAGGGCTGCGACGTCTACACGCGCACGGTCTACGGCGCCCGTACGTCCGTCGCGGTCGGCGTCTGCGCCACGCTCGGCGTCGCCGTGCTCGGCAGCGTGCTCGGGGGGCTCGCCGGGTTCTTCGGCGGCGTATGGGACTCGATCCTGTCCCGGATCACCGACATCTTCTTCGCGATCCCGGTCGTCCTCGGCGGCCTGGTCCTGCTGTCGGTGGTGACCAGCAGCACCATCTGGCCGGTCATCGGGTTCATGGTGCTGCTCGGCTGGCCGCAGATCTCCCGGATCGCCCGCGGCGCGGTCATCACCGCCAAGCAGAACGACTACGTCCAGGCGGCCCGCGCCCTCGGCGCCTCCAACTCCCGTCTGCTGCTGCGGCACATCGCGCCCAACGCCGTCGCGCCGGTGATCGTCGTGGCCACCATCGCGCTCGGCACGTACATCGCGCTGGAGGCCACCCTGTCGTACCTCGGCGTCGGTCTGAAGCCGCCCAGCGTCTCCTGGGGCATCGACATCTCCGCCGCCTCGCCCTACATCCGCAACGCCCCGCACGCCCTGCTCTGGCCCTCCGGGGCGCTCGCGGTCACCGTGCTGGCGTTCATCATGCTCGGCGACGCGGTGCGCGACGCCCTCGACCCCCGGCTGAGGTGAGGTGCCGTCATGCTGCTCGACGTCCGTGACCTGCACGTGGAGTTCCGCACCCGGGACGGGATCGCCAAGGCCGTCAACGGCGTCACCTACAGCGTGGACGCGGGCGAGACGCTCGCCGTGCTCGGCGAGTCCGGTTCCGGCAAGTCCGTCACCGCGCAGGCCGTGATGGGCATCCTCGACATGCCGCCGGGGCGGATCACCGGCGGCGAGGTCCTCTTCCAGGGCAGGGACCTGCTCAAGCTGAAGGAGGAGGAGCGACGGAAGGTCCGGGGCGCCGAGATGGCGATGATCTTCCAGGACGCGTTGTCCGCGCTGAACCCCGTGCTGACCGTGGGCGACCAGCTCGGCGAGATGTTCGTCGTCCACCGGGGGATGTCGAAGAAGGACGCCCGGGCCAGGGCCGTCGAGCTGATGGACCGGGTGCGCATCCCGGGCGCCAAGGAGCGGGTGAGGCAGTACCCGCACCAGTTCTCCGGCGGGATGCGCCAGCGCATCATGATCGCGATGGCGCTCGCCCTGGAACCCGCCCTGATCATCGCCGACGAACCCACCACCGCCCTCGACGTCACCGTCCAGGCCCAGGTCATGGAGCTGCTCGCGGAGCTGCGGCGCGAGCTGAACATGGGGCTGATCCTGATCACCCACGACCTCGGCGTGGTCGCCGACGTCGCCGACCGGATCGCCGTGATGTACGCGGGCCGGATCGTGGAGTCGTCGCCGGTGCACGACATCTACAAGGCGCCCGCCCACCCGTACACGCGGGGCCTGCTGGACTCCATCCCGCGGCTGGACCAGAAGGGCCAGGAGCTCTACGCCATCAAGGGCCTGCCGCCGAGCCTGCTGAACATCCCGCCGGGCTGCGCCTTCCACCCGCGCTGCCCGATGGCCCGGGACGTGTGCCGGACGGACGTACCCCCGCTGTACGAGGTGTCCGAGGAGCGGGGGAGTGCCTGCCACTTCTGGAGGGAGTGCCTCCATGGCTGAGCCGATCCTCGAAGTGCGCGGACTCGTCAAGCACTACCCGCTCACCACGGGCGTCCTCTTCAAGAAGCAGGTCGGCTCGGTGAAGGCCGTCGACGGCGTCGACTTCACGCTGCACCGCGGCGAGACCCTCGGCATCGTCGGGGAGTCCGGCTGCGGCAAGTCGACGGTCGCCAGGATGCTGGTGAACCTGGAGAAGCCGACGGCCGGGGTGATCCGGTACAAGGGCGAGGACATCACCCAGCTGACCGGCAAGGCGCTGAAGGCCGTACGGCGCAACATCCAGATGGTGTTCCAGGACCCGTACACCTCCCTCAACCCCCGGATGACGGTGGGCGACATCATCGGGGAGCCGTACGAGATCCACCCCGAGGTGGCGCCGAAGGGCGACCGGGGTCGCAGGGTCCAGGAGCTGCTGGAGGTCGTCGGCCTCAACCCCGAGTACATCAACCGCTACCCGCACCAGTTCTCCGGCGGGCAGCGCCAACGCATCGGCATCGCACGGGGGTTGGCGCTGCGCCCGGAGATCATCGTCGCCGACGAACCGGTCTCCGCGCTGGACGTGTCCGTCCAGGCCCAGGTCATCAACCTGATGGAGCGGCTGCAGAACGAGTTCGACCTGTCGTACATCTTCATCGCGCACGACCTGTCCATCGTCCGGCACATCTCCGACCGGGTCGGGGTGATGTACCTCGGGCGGATCATGGAGATCGGCACGGACGAGGAGATCTACGACCACCCCACGCACCCCTACACCCAGGCCCTGCTCTCCGCCGTCCCCGTGCCCGACCCGGAGGCCCGTGAGCACCGCGAGCGGATCATCCTCGCCGGTGACGTGCCCTCCCCGACGAACATCCCGTCCGGCTGCCGCTTCCGCACCCGCTGCTTCAAGGCCCGGGAACGCTGTGCCCTGGAGGTCCCGGCGCTGGCGGTCCCCGCGGAGTTCCGGCTGACCACGGGGCCTGCGGCGCACGACTCGGCCTGCCTCTTCGCGGAGGAGAAGCAGGTCGTGCCGCCCGAGGAGACGCGGTGAGGAGACGCGGTAACACACAGGCAACTCCGCCGACCCGGTTCCGATATACGGACGCGTCAGTCTCTACAACGTACGGCCGTGCGGGTGCCGTAAACAGGCCGGGGCGCGCCATGTCGCCCCGGCCTGTTGCTGTCCCTACGCCAGCCCCAGCGACCGCTTCAGGAAGTCGAGCTGGAGCAGCAGCAGGTTCTCCGCGACCGTTTCCTGCGGGGTCATGTGCGTGACGCCCGAGAGCGGCAGGAACTCGTGCGGGCGGCCGGCGGCCAGGAGGGCGGTGGACAGGCGCAGCGAGTGGGCCACGACCACGTTGTCGTCCGCCAGACCGTGGACGATCATCATCGGCCGGGCCGGCTCCACGGCGTCCACCAGGCCCGCGTCGTCGACCAGCGAGTTGCGCCGGTAGACCTCCGGCTGTTCGTCCGGGTGGCCGAGGTAGCGCTCCTGGTAGTGGGTGTCGTAGAGCCGCAGATCGGTGACCGGCGCGCCCACGATCCCGGCGTGGAAGACGTCCGGTCGGCGCAGCACCGCGAGCCCGGCCAGGTAGCCGCCGAAGGACCAGCCGCGGATCGCGACCCGGGTCAGATCGAGCGGGAAGTCGGCGGCGAGGGCCTGGAGCGCGTCCACCTGGTCCTGGAGGACCACCGACGCCATGTCGTCGCGGACCGCCTTCTCCCAGGCGGGGGAACGGCCCGGGGTGCCCCGTCCGTCGGCGACGACGACCGCGAATCCCTGGTCGGCGAACCACTGCGAGGTGAGATACGGGTTGTGCGCGGCGACCACCCGCTGGCCGTGCGGACCGCCGTAGGGATCCAGCAGGACCGGCAGGGGAGTGTCACCGGGGTAGTCACGCGGCATAAGCACGGCGCACGGAATCCGCCGTGCGCCCCCCTCGGTGAGGGTCACCCGCGGGGACATACCGGGATCCTCGGCGTACGACGGGATGCTCGCCACCGGCTTGCCGTCGTGCAGCACCTGCACCCGGGCCCCAGGCCGGTCGAGCGTCGCCGTCACGAGGACGGTCACCTTCCCTGCGCGTACCGCCGAGTGCACGCCGGGCTCCTGGGACACGCGCTCCAGGCCGAGTTCATTGACGCGGTAGACATGCACCTCGCCGATTTCCGGCGCGGCCGCCTCCTCGCCCGCCGAGGCCGACACCAGCACGTCGTCGTCCGATACGTCGAGCACCGCACGCACATGCAACTGCGGCCCGGTCAGCGGGCGTTCACCCACCGCCAGCACCCGCGCGCCGCCCTCGTCGGCGATCCGCACCAGCTGCCCCGAGGGGGACCAGCACGGCACCCCAGGGAAAAGATCCAGCCAAATCGGATCTTCGTCGGCGTGCACCATCCGGGTGCCCCCGGTGTCCGGATCGACGGCCAGATACAGCTGACTGCGCTGGTCGCGCGCCTGTACGAGCAGCAGTGGCGCACCCGCCGCTGACCAGTGCACTCGCGCCAGATACGGATACCGCGCCCGGTCCCAGACGACCTCCGTGCGCGTCCCGTCCAGGCCGATCACGAACAGCCGTACGTCCGCGTTCTCCGTCCCGGCCGCCGGATACGGAACGTGGTGTGGCTCACGTTCCGGCTGGGCCGGATCGGAGATCCACCACCGCCGCACCGGCGTGTCGTCCACGCGCGCCACCAGCAGCCGGTCGGAGTCCGGCGCCCACCAGAAACCTCGCGAACGTGCCATTTCCTCGGCCGCGATGAACTCGGCCAGACCGTAGGAAACCGACTCCCCGTCAGGTTCCGCGAGCGCCCGGTCCCCCTCGCCCTCGGCGCCGATCACCCGCAGGGCGCCCTGCGCGACGTAGGCGATGTGCCGCCCGTCGGGGGACGGGCGCGGGTCGATCACCGGTGCGCGGACGGGGAGTTCGCGTGCCGTGCCGGCCCGCAGCTCCGCCGCGAAAAGCCGCCCTGACAAGGCGAAAGAGGCCAACTCCACAGCCGTGTCGGTGGCATAGCCGACGATGCCGGCGCCGCCCTCACGGCTGCGTTCGCGGCGCGCCCGCTCCTCGGGCGAGAGGTCTTCCGCCGCCCCGCCCAGCAGGGCGCGCGGGTCGGCCGCCAGGCGCTCGGCGGAGTCCGCCAGATCGAGCACCCACAGGGCGTTCGCCCGGTCCGTGCCGGAGGGCGAGCGCAGGAACACGACACGGGAACCGTCGGGAGCCACGGTGAACGAACGCGGCGCGCCGAGCGTGAACCGCTGGGTGCGGGCGTGCCGTCGGGGGAAGGAGTCAGGCTCGGTCGTCATGCCCCGACCATATTGGCCATGCGCCCCCTTGTGCGGCTGTGCGCCATTCGATGCGCGCGTACGGATAGTTATGATCACTAGCGCTGTGTGGGTATGAACCTGCTGGCCGCTGTATGGATTTACAAGTTCCCTCGCACTGTTTTCCCCACATCCCGGGTTCTTGGAGGTGAGCCGCCGTGGCACTCTCGATTTCGGCGGTGGTGCTGCTGGCGATCATCGTCTTCCTGCTGATCAGGAAGTCGGGGCTGAAGGCCGGGCATGCGGTCGTGTGCATGCTGCTGGGTTTCTACCTCGCCTCGTCCACCATCGCGCCCACAATCAGCGAGCTGACCACCAACATCGCCGGCATGATCGGCAGCATCAAGTTCTGAGCGGCCCGCTCTGCTCGTAGGGTGGGGTCCATGACGGAACGGCCCTCCAGGCGTCTGCTGCTGGTGCACGCGCACCCGGACGACGAGTCGATCAACAACGGCGCGACCATGGCCAGGTATGCGGCCGAGGGTGCCCATGTGACCCTGGTCACCTGCACCCTTGGTGAGCGCGGCGAGGTCATCCCGCCCGAACTCGCGCACCTGACCGGCGCCGGCCTCGGCGAGCACCGCCTGCGCGAGCTGACCGCGGCCATGCGCGCGGTCGGCGTCGAGGACTTCCGTCTGCTCGGCGGCCCCGGCCACTACCAGGACTCCGGGATGATGGGCCTGCCCGACAACGACGACCCCGGCTGCCTGTGGCAGGCGGACGTCGACGAGGCCGCCGCCCACCTCGTCGAGGTGATCCGCGAGGTACGGCCCCAGGTCCTCGTCACCTACGACCCCGACGGCGGCTACGGCCACCCCGACCACATCCAGGCCCACCGCATCGCCATGCGCGCCGCCGACCTGGCCGCCGAGGCGGGCCTCGGCATCGCCAAGGTCTACTGGAACCGCGTCCCGCGCACCATCGCCGAGGACGCCTTCGCCCGCCTCCAGGAGGTGCTGCCCGGCCTCACCTTCCCCAAGAGCGCGGTGATCGACGACGTACCCGGCGTGGTCGACGACGAGCGGATCACCACCGAGATCGACGGCACCGCGTACGCCGCCGCCAAGGCCGCCGCGATGGCCGCGCACGCCACGCAGATCGAGGTCGCCGAGCCGTACTTCGCGCTCTCCAACCAGCTCGCGCAGCCGCTGTTCAGCACCGAGTACTACGAGTTGGTGCGCGGTCAGCAGGGTGCTCAGGGCCGGGAGACGGACCTGTTCGCCGGGATCGAGGTGGCCTCATGAGCGACCGGCAGTCGATGCTCACGCAGCCCCTGCACCGCCCCTCCGCCGGGCGGATGGCCGCCTACCTGGGCCTGTTCATGCTCGGCCTGGTGGTGGGAGCCGCCGGATCGCTGGTGCAGGCCGCGTGGTTCCCGGGCGGGCTGCTGCTGGCCCTCGCGGGCGCGGCCGGGGCGTTTCTCGGCGGGGCGTGGGCGACCGGCGGCCGGGGTGGGGCCCTCGCGGGCGCGGCCGGCTGGATGCTCGCCGTCATCCTCCTCACCGCCAGCCGTCCGGAAGGGGACTTCCTCTTCGCGGCGGGCGTGGGCTCGTACGCCTACCTGCTCGGCGGGATGGCCGTCGCTGTGATCTGTGCCACCCTCGCGCCGACGCGGCAACCCGGTGGCCGGTCCGTCCGACTTGGCGAATGACGTACCAGTTCGCCGTCAGGCGCTCGTGCGAGTCCCGTGTGGGTTTCCCCAGCGGTCGCGGGATACCCGCCCGAAGTGGCCAGTATGGTGGAGCCGCCGCCGAGCTGCCCGCGTATATCTGAGGTCGTAACGGGCGGTGGAGCCAACCGGGAGAACCTGCCTTGAGTCGTGAAACTGACAGTCCGTCCTCCGGGCCCAACGGGCGCGGGGGTACCGCATACCCCTCGGGCACGCCGCCCTACGGCACCCCCACGGCTTCCGACAGCGGTGCGGACGCGGGCCGTTCGGGCGGACAGCCCGAGGAGCGCAAGACCGAGACGACGCTGACGACCCGGATCCGGATCAACATCCCCGGATCGCGGCCCATTCCGCCGGTCGTCGTACGCAAGCCCGTCGCGGACACCGACAGCGCCGACGGCGGCGGCGCCGAGGCGGCGGCGCCGGGCGCGGCCACCTCCACGAGCACGGTCGAGTCCCCCGCCGAGCAGCAACAGCCGGGGACCGGCGAGGAGAAGACGAGCGACTGGTTCGCGCCCCGCAAGTCCGGTGCGCCCAAGCCCGGTCAGGGCGGCGGTGCCACCAACGGCGCGGGCCCGTCCGGCGGTTCGGCCGATCCCGGCGCCCCGGCCGCCGCTCAGGGCGGCGCGCGTCCCGGCGGTGTCGTCGGTTCCATGAACATGCCGGGCGCCTCCCGGCCCGGCGCGCCGAACGGCGCCCGCCCCGGCGGCACCAACGGCGCCGGGCTCCCCGGCGCGACCGGCGGCCCGGTGGCCCCCGGCCACGGCGGCGGCACCGGCTCCTTCGACGTCACCGAGGCGCTCGCGGCGGGCCCGCGGGGCAACGGCAACGGCAACGGCTCCCACCCGGGCGAGCCGCGCCGCGACGACCTGCCGTACTTCACGGAGCCCGGCCAGAACGGCCAGAACGGCCAGGGCGCGCCGAACGGGCAGGCTCCGTACGGCACTCAGCCCCCGTACGGCGGTCAGGGCGCCGCGCCCAACGGCCAGAACGGTCCGAGCGGTTACGGCGGCCTGGGCGGCCCCGGCGGCCCCGGTGGACCGGTCGGCCCGCAGGGCCCCGCGGGCCCGACCGGCGGCCCGGTCACCGGCGACAGCCCCCTCGCGACGCCGAACGCGGCCGGCGCACCCGGCACCGCCGCGCACCCCGGCCCCGGCGGCGGGCTGAGCGACGACACCGCGATCCTCACCCCGCAGAAGCCGGCCCCCGAGCCGCCCCCCGGCAGCCCCTTCGCCCCTGTCGACAACGTCTCCGGGGACACCCTCAGCAGCGGCATCCCGGTCGTGCCGCCCGCCGACCGAGGCACGCCGTTCGGGCCGGGCGGCGCGCCCACCGGCGGGCCGCTGCCGCACACCCCGCCGAAGCGGCCCGAGCCGGCACAGCAGAGTGCGCCCGCGGCCGCGCCCAAGAAGAAAAAGAAGGGCCGCAACAAGCTGGTGCTGCTCGGTGGCGGCGTGTTCGCCATCGCCGGTGTGGCCTACGGCGCCGGTCTGCTGATGAACCACTCCGACGTGCCCAAGGGCACCACCGTGCTCGGCGTGGACATCGGCGGCGGCACCCGCGACGACGCCGTCAAGAAGCTCGACGAGGCCCTCGGTGACCGCATCGACAACCCGCTGAAGCTGTCCGTCGACGGCGAGACCGTCTCGCTCAAGCCGGACCAGTCGGGCCTGCAGTTCGACGCCGACGCCACGGTCGACGCCGCCGCCAAGAGCGACTACAACCCCGTCTCCGTGATCGGCTCGCTCTTCGGGCAGGAGCGGGTCGTCGAGCCGGTCATGCCGGTCGACGAGGAGAAGCTGCAGTCCGCCCTGCAGACCGCGGCGGGCGGCGCGGGCAGCGCCACCGAGGGCACGATCAAGTTCGAGTCGGGCAAGGCGGTCGCCGTCTACGGCAAGGCCGGCCAGGGCATCGCCGTCGACCGGGCCACCGAGGCCGTCGAGGAGGCCTACCGCACCCAGGTGCAGACCGGCACGGCCACGCCGGTCCAGGTGCCGACCACCACCAAGCAGCCGACAGTGTCCAACGCCGAGGTCGACCGGATGATGAAGGAGTTCGCCGAGCCGGCGATGTCCGCCAACGTCATCGTCCAGACCGACGCGGCCCACACGATCGCCTTCAGCCCGGAGAACTCCCTGTGGAAGTTCCTCCGCGTCAAGGCGATCGACGGCAAGCTCGTCGACACCTACGACGAGGCCGCCCTGAAGGACCTCTACGGCAAGACCTTCGACGGCGTCCTCATCACCCGGGCCACCGGCCAGAAGACCCCGGTCACGGTCCAGGACGTCATCGGCGCCCTGCGCCCGGCCCTGAAGAGCACGACGAACCGCGTGGCGACGATCGACACCAACCCCAACTAGCGAAGGGGCACCCGCCCGCCGGGTGCCCTCCTCGTCCATGACATCTGTCATCCGGCAGTCAGGATCACCGACACTGCCGGGCGCCCGGCCCGCCCGGACACGATGGCTGCCATGACGACAACAGCGACCACGGCGGTCGCCTTCGACCAGGTGAGCAAGAGCTACGGCACCGTCCGCGCCGTAGACGCCCTGACGCTGACCCTGCACCCCGGTCAGACCGTGGCCCTGCTGGGCCCCAACGGCGCCGGCAAGTCGACCGCCCTCGATCTCCTCCTCGGCCTCAGGCAGCCCGACACCGGCACGGTCCGTCTCTTCGGCAGCACCCCGCGCGAGGCGATCGTCGCCGGGCGGGTGGGCGCGATGCTGCAGAGCGGCGGACTGATGGACGGCGTCACGGTCGCCGAACTGGTGCGGCTGGCCTGCGCCCTGCACCCCAGGCCCTACGCCGTCACCGACGTACTGTCCCGCGCGGGCATCGACCGCCTCGCCGACCGCAGGGTCGACAAACTCTCCGGCGGCCAGTCCCAACGCGTCCGGTTCGCCCTCGCCACCGCCGGCGACAGCGACCTGATCGTCCTCGACGAGCCGACCACCGGCATGGACGTCACCACCCGCCAGGCCTTCTGGGCCACCATGCGCGACCAGGCCGACCACGGCCGTACGGTCCTCTTCGCCACCCACTACCTCGAAGAGGCCGACGCCATCGCCGACCGCGTCCTCGTCCTGCACCGCGGCCGGCTGCTCGCCGACGGCACCGCCACCGAGATCAAGGCGAAGGCGGGAGCCCGCAGGATCACCTTCGACCTCGACGCCCCGATCGACGAAACCGCCCTGCGCGCCCTGCCCTTCGTCTCCTCCCTGGACGTCTCCGGACCCACCGTCCGCATCCGCTCCACGGACGCCGACGCGACCGTCCACGGCCTCTACGCCCAGGGCTCCTACCCCCGCAACCTGGAAGTCGCCGGCCTGGGCCTGGAGGAGGCCTTCGTCGCGCTCACCACCGCCGAGGAGGCGCGCACCGCATGAACAACCTGGTCACCCTCGAACTCACCCGCGCCCTGCGCAACCGCAAGTTCCTCTTCTTCTCGGTGATCTACCCCTCGGTGCTGTTCCTGCTGATCTCGGGAACCGCCGACAGCACGACCACGATCGACGGCACGGGCCTGACCCTCCCGACGTACATGATGGTCTCCATGGCCTCCTTCGGCGCCCTGACCGCCGTCCTGATGGGCAACAGCGAGCGCATCGCGAAGGAGCGGGAGAACGGCTGGGTACGGCAACTGAGGCTCACCCCGCTGCCCGGGCGCGGCTACGTCCTCGCCAAGACGGCGAGCGCGGCCGTGGTCAGCCTGCCCTCGATCGTGATCGTCTTCGTGGTCGCGGCGGTGGCGAAGGACGTACGGCTGGACGCCTGGCAGTGGCTCGCCCTGACCGGCGCGATCTGGGCGGGCAGCCTGGTCTTCGCCGCGCTCGGCGTGGCCATCGGCTACCTCGCCAGTGGGGACGCGGTCCGCCCGATCACGATGATCGTCTACTTCGGTCTGTCCATGCTCGGCGGTCTGTGGATGCCGACGACGACGTTCCCCGGCTGGCTCCAGGACATCGCCGAGTGGCTGCCCACGCACGCGTACGCTGCTCTGGGGCGGGCCATCGAACAGAGCCAGGCCCCGCAGGCCGGGGACATCGCCGTACTCGCCGTCTCCTTCCTGCTCTTCGCGGGCGGGGCGGCCTGGCTGTACCGGAAGGACTCGCTGAAGGCGTGAGCGGCATCGGCGTCGGTATCGGGCAGCGCCCGCAGAACCGCAAGCAGCGGATGATCAAGACCCTGTGGACGGGCATCTGGCTCGTCTACCTGAGCGCCCCCGTCACCGACCTCTTGCACGGCGGCCACAGCACGGGCGTCCGCGTCCTCGGCTGGATCGGCCTGGTGGCCTTCGTCATCTGGTACATGATCCTGCTGTTCCGCACCGGCCGCTGGGACAGGAACGTCCCGGTGCTGGGCTCGCTCGCGGTCCTGTCCGCCCAGTCGACGCTCCTCGCGGTCACCCTCGGCCGCGAGTGGCTGGTCCTCTTCGTCTACGTCTCGATCGCGTCCGGCGCCGCACTGCCCCTGCGGTACGCGCGCTGGACCATCCCCGGCGCGGCCGCCCTGATGACGTCCGTCGCCCTGGCCGTCCCGGACGGCACCGCCTACCTGGCCGGGCTGCTCATCCCGGCCCTGCTCGGCGGCTTCGCCATGACCGGCGTACGCGAACTCGTCCGCACCACCGTCGCCCTGCGCGAGGCCCGCGCCACCGTCGCCCACCTGGCCGCCAACGAGGAACGGCTGCGGCTCGCCCGCGACCTGCACGATCTCCTGGGCCACTCCCTGTCCCTGATCACCCTCAAGAGCGAACTGGCGGGCCGGATGCTCCCGGACCACCCCGACAAGGCGGCCCAGCAGGTCGCCGACATCGAACGGGTCAGCCGCCAGGCCCTCGTCGACGTCCGCGAGGCCGTCAGCGGCTACCGGCGCCCCCGCCTGGCCGCCGAACTCGCGGGCGCCCGGGTCGCCCTGACCGCGGCCGGGGTCACCCCCGACATCCCGCTGGAACCGGACGTCGCCGACGTCCCCGAGGAGAGCGAGTCCGCCCTCGCCTGGGCGCTGCGCGAGGCGGTCACCAACGTCGTACGGCACAGCGGCGCCAGCCGATGCACGGTCACCGTGGCCCGTCGGCAGACCCTCGACGGCCCGGTACTGGACCTGTGCGTCGAGGACGACGGCCCGGGAACGGGCGGCGGCACCGGCGAAGGCCCCGGCCACGGCCTGACCGGCCTCGCCGAGCGCCTGCACAAGGCGGGCGGCACGTTGGAGGCGGGCCCGCTGAAGCAGGGCTTCCGCCTGGTCGCGAGGGTCCCCGCCGGCCCGGCCGTAGGATCCGGGACATGAGCCGCACGATCAGGGTCCTGCTCGCCGAGGACCAGGCGATGGTCCGCGAGGCACTGGCCGCGCTGCTCGGCCTGGAGGACGACATCGAGGTGGTCGCCCAGGCGGCGCGCGGCGACGAGGTGCTGCCGCTGGCCCGCGCGCAGGACGTCGACGTGGCCCTCCTCGACATCGAGATGCCGGGTGCGACCGGCATCGAGGCGGCGGCCCGACTCCACCAGGAGCTGCCCGACGTACGCCTGGTCATCCTCACCACCTTCGGCCGCCCCGGCTACCTCCGCACCGCCATGGAGTCCGGCGCCGACGCCTTCCTGGTCAAGGACGCCCCGGCCGCCCAGCTGGCGGAGGCGATCCGCAAGGTGCTCTCCGGCGAGCGGGTCATCGACCCGACCCTGGCGGCAGCGGCCCTGGCGGAGGGCGCGAACCCTTTGACGGACCGCGAACGAGAGGTACTGCGAGCGGCAGCGGACGGCTCCACAAACGCGGAACTGGCGGCAACCCTGCACCTTTCCCAGGGCACGGTCCGCAACTACCTCTCAACGGCAATCCAAAAACTGGCGGCCCGCAACAGAACGGAAGCGGCCCGAATCGCCCAAGACAAGGGCTGGCTATAAGCACCGATCAGGGCAGCGCCCCCAGGGGCGCGGGGAACTGCGCGACCAGCCACACCAAACCCGCACCCGCCGACGCTCAGAACCCCCACAACGAACCGCTAATTCAACAACGCCCGAGCCGCCCGAGCCTCCCCCCGCACCCTCTCCGCCGCCCCCTCATCCACAGCCCCCACAACCTCCGCATACGCATCCAATTCCTCCGCCGCCCCCAAAAAATCCCCCCGCCGCACCAGCAACTGCGCCCGCTCATACCGCAACCGAGCCGGATGCGAAGGCAGCAGCAACGACAACTCCACAGCCCACAACCCCACATCCGACCGCTCGACCCGCGCCGCAGCCCACGCCCGGATGTTGTTCAGAATCCGCAGCACCACATCCAACGGATCCGCAGGCACCAGCATCGAAGCATCCAGCGGCGCCCCCGTGGCCCCCACCACCAGCAACTCCGCATCCTTCCCACTGAGCACCCGCCCCCCGTCGAACGGATCCGCCAGCACCTGCTCATCCGCCTCGCCGAGCCCGACGACGAAGTGCCCCGGCAACGCCACCCCATACACCGGCGCCCCCGCCCGCCGAGCCACCTCCATCCACACCACCGACAGCAGAATCGGCAACCCCCGCCGCCGCACCAGCACGGCATGCAGCAGCGACGACTCCAGCCGTTGATAGTCCGCGGCGGAGCCGCGAAACCCGCACTGCTCGCCCAGCAGCTCCCGCAACGCCACCGCCCACGCCCGCGCCCCACCCGGCCGGAACGGCAGCAGCCCGGCCAGCCGGTCCAGTTCCACCTGCGCGGCGTCGATGCCCGCCTCGTCCAGCGTCCCGTCGGCCTGGGCGCTCACCAGCAGACACAGCGTCGAAAGATCGGGCCGCTCGGCCCGCGCCTCCTCGGCGAACCGGCGCCGCAGCTCGGCGGACCGCTCCGGCGGTGGTGGGAAGGGTGGACGCATGGCTACCTGCCCTCCGGCTCCCGGAAGTGGTGGTACGTGTGGTGCACACCGAAGCCCAGCCCGGCGTACAACGCCCGTGCACCGGCATTGTCCGTCTCGACCTGGAGCCACGCCGCCGACGCGCCCTCCTCCAGCGCCCGCCGGGCCAACGCGGCCATCACCTCGCTCGCCAGCCCCCGGCGCCGTAGCGCGGGATCCACCTCGACGGCGGCGAACCCGGCCCACCGCCCGTCGACGACACACCGTCCGATGGCCGCGGGCACGTCGCCCTCCCCGGGCACACTCGCGAACCACACCGAGCTCCCGCTCCCCAGCACCCGCAGCGCCACCTCACTCAGCCCCTTGCGCTGATACCGGGCCAGCCACCCCGCATCCGCCTCCCGGGACAACACCACCCCGGCACCCTCGGCCCGATCCGCGACCGCCGCGAGCCCGCCGACCCACAGCTCGGCGGACACCTCCCGCACCCACCCCCGCCGCTCCAGCTCCGCGCACAGCAGCTCCTGCGTGCCCTCGGCTCCGGTGGCGGTCTGGATGTACGCGGGCAGGCCGCGGTCGCCGTACCAGCGCCGTACGACGGACAGCGCCTCGTCGAGCGACACGCCGGGGTCGCCGAGCGGAAGCACGGAGTTGGCGCGCCGCGTGAACCCGGCGGCGGCGCGCAGCTCCCACTCGCCCAGCCGCTCGCTCTCCAGCGGCCGCCAGGCGCGCGCGGTGCCCCTGGCCAGCTCCTCGTAGGAGGCCGTGGGGCCGCGTCGCCGGGCCGGTGCCGGAGGCACGACCTTGCCCGCGACCAGCGAGGATTCCTCGATCCGGACGCGTTCGCCGTCCCGCCGTGTGATCACGAGCACACCCTTGTCCCAGGATGTGAGAACACCCACCGTGTCGGTGAATTTCTGCTCCGTGACACGAGGGTCCCCCAACCGCCGTACCGAGACGCGTTTGCCCACGTCAGCAGCGGTGATACGGACCTCAAGGCGTCCTGCCGCCGATATTTCCACAGGTCGGTTCACCCCTCCTGTTCGGATCATGCCCAGGAACGGAGATACTAGAGGCGGGCATCGACGACGCCGCGCTCCCGCGCGCCAGGCGGCGGAGCCTGAGGAGGCCCGCCAGCGCCCTATCCGAGGAGGAACGACAGCGTGACCTACGTCATCGCGCAGCCTTGTGTCGACGTCAAGGACAAGGCGTGCATCGAGGAGTGCCCGGTCGACTGCATCTACGAGGGCTCCAGGTCCTTGTACATCCACCCGGACGAATGTGTCGACTGCGGGGCATGTGAGCCGGTCTGCCCGGTCGAGGCGATCTTCTACGAGGACGACGTGCCGGAGGAGTGGAAGGACTACTACAAGGCGAACGTCGAGTTCTTCGACGAGCTCGGCTCGCCCGGCGGCGCCAGCAAGCTCGGCCTGATCGAGCGGGACCACCCCTTCGTCGCCGCGCTGCCGCCGCAGGCCGACTGACGCCGTAAGCGGCCCGAACCGCGCCGCCTCGGTCCCGTACGGCCCGATCACCCCGATCGTCGCCGCACGGGACCGAGTCGTTTGCCGCAGCAGAAAGTGAGCCAGACACCGTGTCCGCAGTCTCCGACCGCCTGCCCACCTTCCCCTGGGACAAGCTCGCGCCGTACAAGCAGACGGCCGCCGCTCACCCGGACGGCGTCGTCGACCTCTCCGTCGGCACCCCGGTCGACCCGGTCCCCGAGCTGATCCAGAAGGCGCTGATCGCCGCCGCCGACTCGCCCGGCTACCCGACCGTCTGGGGCACGCCCGAACTGCGCGACGCGATCACCGGCTGGGTACGGCGCCGCCTCGGCGCCCGCGACGTCACCCACCACCACGTCCTGCCGATCGTCGGCTCCAAGGAACTCGTCGCCTGGCTCCCCACCCAGCTGGGCCTCGGCCCCGGCGACAAGGTCGCCTACCCGCGCCTGGCCTACCCGACGTACGAGGTGGGCGCGCGCCTGGCCCGCGCGGACTACGAGGTGTACGACGACCCGACGGACCTCGACCCGGCGAACCTGAGGCTCCTGTGGCTGAACTCGCCCTCCAACCCGACGGGCAAGGTGCTGTCGAAGGCGGAACTGACCCGGATCGTCGCCTGGGCCCGCGAGCACGGCGTCCTGGTCTTCTCCGACGAGTGCTACCTCGAACTCGGCTGGGAGGCCGACCCGGTCTCGGTCCTCCACCCGGACGTCAACGGTGGCTCGTACGAGGGCATCGTCTCGGTCCACTCCCTCTCCAAGCGCTCCAACCTCGCGGGCTACCGCGCCGCCTTCCTCGCCGGCGACCCGGCCGTCCTCGGCCCGCTGCTGGAGATCCGAAAGCACGGCGGCATGATGACGTCCGCGCCGACACAGGCGGCGGCGGTGGCGGCGCTGGGCGACGACACCCACGTCCGTGAGCAGCGCGAGCGTTACGCGGCCCGTCGTACGGCCCTGCGCGAGGCCCTGCTGGGCCACGGCTTCCGCATCGAGCACAGCGAGGCCAGCCTCTACCTGTGGGCCACCAGGGACGAGTCCTGCTGGGACACGGTCGCCCACCTGGCCGACCTGGGCATCCTGGTAGCACCGGGCGACTTCTACGGCCAGGCGGGCGAGAAGTTCGTACGCGTGGCCCTGACGGCGACGGACGAGCGGATCGCGGCAGCGGTGAAGCGGCTCGCGTGAGCCTCTGAGCACAGCGACTCTGAGCGGACTCTGAGCACAGCGACGGCGCCCAGGAACAACGTCCTGGACCCCGTCGCTCAGTAAGCGGCGCCCGGCACTCAGCCGATCGGCAGCCCGGTGGTCGGCAGCGACTGCGTGCTCAGCCCGCCCTTGGTCAGCCCGTCGGTCGGCAGCCCGCCCGTGGTCGCGGTGGACGCGGCGTCACCCACGGCGACCCCGGCCGCCCCAGCGGTGTCACCCACGGCCTTCTGCACGGCCGGCGTCGCCTTCTTCGCGGCCTGGCCACCGGTCTTGCCCGCGGCCGGCACCGCCGTCTTGACCGCCTTGCTGCCGGTGTCACCGGCGGTGCCGGTGACACTCTGCGCCGCACTGTCGACGGTGTTGCCGACGCTCGCCCCGTCCAGGGCGGAGAGTCCGCCGAGGTTGGGGGCGGCGGGCAGTTCGGGGGCCGCGCTGGCGGAGCCGGCCGCACCGACCCCGGCAGCCGCTCCCGCTGCGACGAGCAGCGCGGCACGGGCGATCCGACGGGTCAGGGGGAGGGACATGGTGCTCCTTCGACGGAGATAACGGTGAAGTGTCCAGCCGTGCCCGGGAGTTGACCCCGCGATGTCGGTCGCGTTGTGGGTCTCGCTCTCGGGCTCGGACGCACTGACTACCGCTCGAAGCCCCCGAAGGTTGCGGCGGGCCAACGTAAAGAGTTGGTAATGCGTCGCATTATCGGCTGTGGATAAAAACGGGCAAAGAACACCCGGTCCGAAAGTCTGCCGAATCCTTACAGCCCCGTGTTCCCAAGGGCTTTGACGCATACGAGGGTGAGGGCGCGAAAACCTGAGCACCCCGTCGCCCCGAGTGGACGCACGTAACCCCTGCGAGTGACCGCTCGTACTACTGCGCAGTGACAATGCGGACGGCGTTCGCGGTCCCCGCGCTCTGCGCCCGGTCCGCATTGCTCGCGTCGCCCGTCCCGGCACGCCACTGGCTGTCGGTGTGCCCCGCGACCCACTCCCGCCCGGCGTACGAGACGCGTTCGATGTGCAGCGCGGAGGCGTTGGCCACGGCCCAGTGGGCGAGCTGCCAGCCGCGCTCCCGGGCGCTGCGCCCGTCGGTGTCCTCGGCGACGGGCACGGTCACGGTCCGCCCGCTGGTCTCGGTCACCAGGGTCGGCGTGGGAGAGGGCGTCGTGGCGCCCACCTCGGCACCGGCCTGCTGCACGGCGTCCCGCCCGAAGTCCCGTACGAGCGCGGAGCGCACCGCGTCGGGACCGGCGGTCGCGGTCGCGCCCGGCCGGCCCTCGCAGGTCAGCGTGGCCGCCGAGCGCCCGGTGAGGGCGGCGGCGAGCAGGGTGGCGTCGGGCTCGTGCTTGGCGTACGCCTGCGGGAAGCCGCTGCGCTGCACGCGCTGGGCGGCGACGGTGAGGGGCAGCCGGGTGTAGCCGGGGACCTTGACCAGATGGTCGTAGAACATGCCCGCCGAGTAGATCGGGTCCATGATCTGCTCCTCGGTGCCCCAGCCCTGCGAGGGCCGCTGCTGGAACAGCCCGAGCGAGTCGCGGTCGCCGTGGCTGATGTTGTGCAGCGCGGACTCCTGCAGGGCGGTCGCGAGGGCGATGGTGACGGCCCGTTCGGGCAGCCCGCGGGCGGTGCCGACGGCGGTGATCGTCGCGGCGTTGACGGCCTGTTCGGGGCTGAACTCGTACGTCGCCCCGTCGCCGTCGGCCGAGACGACCTTGCATCCCGGGCCGCCGGTGCCTCCGGTGATGTACTGCACCGCGAGATAGCCCGCGACCGCGAGAAGGACGACGAAGGCCGCCCCGATACGGAGGAGGCGGCCGCGACGCTGGAGAGTAGGGGACGGCTCTGGCACGCGTACAAGGTACTGGAGAGTACGGAGTGACTGGAGCCTGGTGCGGAAAGTACTCCCAGGTCGCGAAAGGCTAGGGTCAAGGCATGGCCGACTCCCCGCTTGATCTCACCCTGGACGCCGCACAGCTCACCGCCCAGCTTGTCGACTTCCCGTCGGAGAGCGGCAGCGAGAAGCCGCTCGCGGACGCGATCGAGACCGCGCTGCGCGCCCTGCCGCACCTCACGGTCGACCGCTACGGCAACAACGTCGTCGCCCGCACCGACCTGGGCCGGTCGCAGCGGGTGATCCTCGCCGGGCACATCGACACGGTGCCGATCGCCGACAACGTACCGTCCCGGCTGGACGACGACGGTGTGCTGTGGGGCTGCGGCACCTGCGACATGAAGGCGGGCGTCGCGGTGCAGCTGCGCATCGCGGCCACGGTCCCGGCCCCCAACCGCGACCTGACCTTCGTCTTCTACGACAACGAGGAGGTCGCCGCCGACCTCAACGGCCTCAAGCACGTCGCCGAGGCGCACCCGGAGTGGCTCCAGGGCGACTTCGCGGTGCTGCTGGAGCCGTCCGACGGCCAGGTCGAGGGCGGCTGCCAGGGCACGCTGCGCGTGCTGCTGACGACGACGGGCGAGCGGGCGCACTCGGCGCGCGGCTGGATGGGCTCCAACGCGATCCACGCGGCGGCCCCGATCCTGGCCCGCCTCGCCTCGTACCAGCCCCGCTACCCGGTGATCGACGGCCTGGAGTACCGCGAGGGCCTGAACGCGGTACGGATTTCGGGCGGTGTGGCCGGAAATGTCATCCCCGACGAGTGCGTGGTCACGGTCAACTTCCGCTACGCCCCGGACCGTACGGAGGAGGAGGCGATCGCCCACGTCCGTGAGGTGTTCGCGGACTGCGGCGTGACCGACTTCATCGTCGACGACCACAGCCCGGGCGCGCTGCCCGGCCTGTCCCACCCGGCCGCGGCGGCCTTCGTCGAGGCGGTGGGCGGCACCCCGCAGCCCAAGTACGGCTGGACGGACGTCTCCCGCTTCAGCGCGCTGGGCATTCCGGCGGTCAACTACGGCCCCGGCAACCCGCACTTGGCGCACAAGCGGGACGAGCGGGTGGAGACGGCGAAGATCCTGGCGGGCGAGGAGCGGCTGCGGGCTTGGCTGACGACGTGACGAGCACGCGGGGCTCTGTGCGTGCGGGGGCGCGCTTTGTTGGGCCAGACATACACATGTCCCCCTCCCGTAACCGGCGTGGATCTACGCTGAGGTGGAAACACCCCGCAAGCGGAGGGAGCGCACATGGCCACCGGCAACCCTGAGGGCAAGCAGCAGCCGCCGGAGGAGCAGCGCCTCGGCCCGGTCCTCCGTCGGCGGAGCCAGGTGACGGCGAGCACGACGGACCAGCGCCTGCTGGACGCGGGCGGCCCGTCGGACTGGGTCCACACCGACCCGTGGCGCGTCCTTCGCATCCAGTCGGAGTTCATCGAGGGCTTCGGCACGCTCGCCGAACTCCCGCCCGCGATCAGCGTGTTCGGCTCGGCGCGTACGCCGGTGGAGTCCGCCGAGTACGAGATCGGCGTGCGCCTCGGCCGAGGCCTGGTGGAGGCGGGTTTCGCGGTCATCACCGGCGGCGGCCCCGGGGCGATGGAGGCGGCCAACAAGGGCGCGTGCGAGGCGGGCGGCATCTCGGTCGGCCTGGGCATCGAGCTGCCCTTCGAGCAGGGCCTCAACCCCTATGTCGACATCGGCCTGAACTTCCGCTACTTCTTCGTCCGCAAGATGATGTTCGTCAAGTACGCGCAGGGCTTCGTGGTCCTGCCGGGCGGCCTGGGCACGCTGGACGAACTCTTCGAGGCCCTGACCCTGGTCCAGACCCAGAAGGTCACCCGCTTCCCCATCGTCCTGTTCGGCACCGACTACTGGGGCGGCCTGATCGACTGGCTCCGCAACACCCTGGTCACCCAGGGCAAGGCATCGGAGAAGGACCTCCACCTGTTCCACCTGACGGACGACGTGGACGAGGCGGTGGCGCTGGTGTCGAAGGAGGCGGGCCGCTAGCGCTGGGCTCGAGCCGGTCCGTCAGTCACCCGGCGCCTGCCCCGCACCCGGCGCCGGGGCGACGCCCTCTGGGGGCTGCCGCCCCCAGCCCCCCGCTTCGGCCTGAACGGCCTCGTCCTCAAACGCCGGACGGGCTGAGGCGTTGGGACCGACGGTGTTGGTCGGGGAGGGCGTGGGTTCAGTCTGCTGGGTGGGCTGGAACCCGTCTGGGGAAGGCGGGAGCGGAAGCCAGGGGTCCAGGGGACGGAGTCCCCGGCGGGGTCTGGGGCGGAGCCCCAGTGGGGGCCACTTCTTGCTCAACCGAGTCGGGTGGGGGCGCGGGGGCGGAGCCCTGTCAGGGGTCCGGGGGACGGAGTCCCCGGCGGAGTCTGGGGCGGAGCCCCAGTGGGTCACCTCTTGCCCAACCGAGTCGGGTGGGCGGGTGGGCAACGGGGGTGCAGGGGCGGAGCCCCGCCGGGGTCTGGCGGAGCCCCAGGGGCGTTCACTTCTTGGCCGAGCGAGTCGGGTGGGCGGGTGGGCAATGGGGTCTGGGGCGGAGCCCCAGTCGGGCCACCTCTTGGCCGAGCGAGTCGGGTGGGCCGAGGCCTCAGGCCAGCCCCCTGCGGGCAACCGCCGGCTCACGCCACCCCGCGATCGCCGACACCATCTCCAGCACCTGCCGAGTCTCCGCCACCTCATGCACCCGGTACACCTGCGCCCCGAGCCACGCGGACACCGCCGTCGTCGCCAACGTACCGATCACCCGTTCCTTCACCGGCTTGTCCAAGCTCTCCCCGACAAAGTCCTTGTTGGACAGCGACACCAACACCGGCCACCCCGTCTCGACCATCTCCCCGAGCCGCCGCGTCGCCTCCAGACTGTGCCGCGTGTTCTTCCCGAAGTCGTGCCCGGGATCGATCAGCACCGACTCCCGAGGCACCCCCAACGACACCGCCCGCTCAGCCAGCCCCAACGTCACCCGCAGAATGTCCGCCATGACGTCGTCGTACGTCACCCGATGCGGCCGCGTACGCGGCTCCGCACCCCCCGCGTGCGTACACACCAGCCCCACCCCGTACCGCGCGGCGACCTCCGCCAGCCGCGGATCCACCCCACCCCACGCGTCGTTCAGCAGATCCGCCCCCGCCTCGCACACCGCCTCCCCGACCTCGTGCCGCCAGGTGTCCACACTGATGATCACGTCCGGGAACCGCCGCCGCACCTCCGCCACGAACCCCACCGTCCGCCGCGCCTCTTCCCGCGCGCTCACCTCCTCGCCGGGCCCCGCCTTCACCCCGCCGATGTCGATGATCGCGGCCCCCTCGGCCACCGCCTGCTCCACCCGAGCAAGGGCGGGCTCGTCGCCGAACGTGGCCCCTTGGTCGTAGAAGGAGTCCGGGGTCCGGTTCACGATCGCCATGATCACCGGCTCGCGCGGGTCGAACTCCCGCCTGCCCAGCCTGAGCATCCCCTGTGACCTCTCCTCGTTCATCCTGGCCCTGGACCCTGTCCTAGGCCCTGCCCCAGGCCCCTTGCGACCGCCTGCGACCCTAACTGTCAGACTCGCATGGCACGATCGGACCCTGACACATCCGACGCCGTCGTACGCCACACGTACGCCGGCACACTCCGCGTGGGGGCCCTGAAGCGATGGTTATGTTCTTTTTCCTGGTCGTCGCCCTCGCCGTCGTGGTCGCCGCGGTGACCCTCGCCGTGGTCGGCGGCGGCGAGCACGGCCCGCTCCCCGAGGCCGCGCCCGAGCGGCTGCAGGACCCGCTGCCCCCGGACCGCCCGGTCAGCCGCACGGACATCGACGCCCTGCGCTTCCCCCTCGCCGCCCGCGGCTACCGCATGGCCGACGTCGACGACGCCCTGAACCGCATCGCCGCCGAGCTCGCCGAGCGGGACGCCCGGATCGCCGACCTGGAGTCCGCCCTGGCCGGCGCCCAGGCCGCCGCCCGCGTCCCCACGGACCGGACCGCCCGGGAGGAGGACCACCGGTGAGCGACGGCACCGCCCTGGCCGGCCCGGACGGCGCGCTGCGCTGCCCCTGGGCCCTGTCGACGCCGGACTACGTGACGTACCACGACGAGGAGTGGGGCCGCCCGGTCCACGGCGACGACGCGCTGTTCGAGCGGCTGTCCCTGGAGGCCTTCCAGTCCGGCCTGTCCTGGATCACCATCCTGCGCCGCCGCCCCGGCTTCCGCGCCGCCTTCGCCGACTTCAAGATCGCTACGGTCGCCGGCTTCACGGACGCCGACCGCGACCGCCTCCTCACCGACGCCCGCATCATCCGCAACCGCGCGAAGATCGACGCCACCCTCGCCAACGCCCGCGCGCTGGCCGACTGGGCGCCGGGCGAGCTGGACGCCCTGATCTGGTCGCACGCCCCAGACCCGGCCACCCGCCCGGTCCCGAAGACCATCGCCGACGTCCCCGCGGTCACCCCGGAGTCGACGGCCCTGTCCAAGGCCCTGAAGAAGCGGGGCCTGCGCTTCGTGGGCCCGACGACGGCGTACGCGCTGATGCAGGCATGCGGCCTGGTCGACGACCACCTCGTGGACTGCCTCGCCCGCCGCATCGGCTAGGGCCTGTCGGGGGACCCGGCTCAGCGCCCCAGGTACTTCGGCTTCTCCTTGTTCACGAACGCCTGCACCGCGATCCCGTGGTCCTCCGACGCCCCCGCCCGCGACTGCAGCTCGTCCTCCTTCTGCAGCGTCTCGGCCAGGGAGTGGCTGAGCCCGTACGCCACGGCCTCCTTGATCGCCGCGTACGCCACCGTCGGCCCCTCGGCCAGCGCGCGGGCCACCTGCTCGGCCTCCGCCCGCAGCTCAGCCGTCGGCACGACGCGGTTCGCGATGCCCAGCTCGTACGCCTCCTGCGCCTTGACGCTGCGCGGGAAGAGCAGCAGGTCGGTCGCGCGCCCGGGCCCGATCACGCGCGGCAGCGTCCAGGAGACGCCGGAGTCGGCCGTCAGCGCCACGCCCGCGAACGACGTGTTGAAGGCCGCCGTGTCCGCCACGACCCGGTAGTCCGCGGCCAGCGCGAAACCGAAGCCGGCCCCGGCGGCGACCCCATTCACCCCCGCCACCACGGGCTTCGCCATGTCGGTCAGCGCCCGCACGATCGGGTTGTAGTGCTCACGCACGGTGCTCATCGTCTGCCCCTCGCCCGCCTCCCGGTCGGCGGCCAGCAGCCCGATGTGCTCCTTGAGGTCCTGGCCCACGCAGAACGCCCGGTCACCGGCCGCGGTCAGCAGCACCGCCCGCACGGCGGCGTCGGCCGCCGCGGACTGGACCGCGTCCCGGAGGGCGACCTTGGCCTCGATGTTCAGCGCGTTCATCGCCTCGGGGCGGTTCAGCGTGATCGTCGCGAGCCCGTCGTTCACCTCGTAGAGCACGGTGTCGGCCATGGCGTATCCCCTCCGGGTCGGCGGCTTGGGGCGTACCGCTCGGTACGTCCTGTCTGAGGACAGCATGGCGGAGATCACCGACAACGGCCCCGAGCGTCCGTGTGAGCTGCGTCAAAGAATTCGGGCCGGTTTCCGGTCCGCGGAAGTCCATGCGGCTGCGCAGTATCGCAGTCACATCGCCGAATTGAGTGGTTTTGCTCGCGCGCGTTGCCCAAGCGATGCCGACTGATGTTGGTCATCGGGTCGTGAGATGCGGGATAATGGCTGGGAAGCAATGTGTTCGATGCCGGTGTCGCGTGTCTGGCTTCACGGACCGCGCGTGCCCTTCAGCGGGCCGTCGGCCTTGACGATGAGCTGGTTTTCAGGAAGGGGAACGAGCATGGCGGCCATGAAGCCGCGGACGGGCGACGGCCCGCTCGAGGTGACCAAGGAGGGGCGGGGCATCGTCATGCGCGTTCCGCTCGAAGGCGGCGGTCGGCTCGTCGTCGAGCTGACCCCGGACGAGGCCGACGCGCTCGGCGACGCCCTCAAGAAGGTCGTGGGCTGACCCGCAGGCGACCATACCCTTTCAGCCGCCCCGACACCGCATCCGGTGCCGGGGCGGCTGCATGTCCGGCAATGTCCGGTACGAACATGCAGGCCACCGGCGTCACAGGAGTCACAGGGTCACCGCTTGACCGCGCACAGCAGCCCGTCGCCCACCGGCAGCAGCGACGGCACCAGCTCCTGGCTCTCGCGCACCGCGCGCAGCAGCTCCCGCAGCCGCAGCACCTCCGTCGGCTGCGGCCCCGAGTCCACCGTGCGCCCGTTGGCGAAGACACCCTCGAACGCCACGAGCCCGCCCGGCCGCAGCAGACGCAACGATTCAGCGAGGTAGTCCAGCACCTCCAGCCGGTCACCGTCGCAGAAGAGGAGGTCGTAGCCGGCGTCCGCGAGCCGGGGCAGCACGTCCAGAGCCCGGCCGGGGATGAACCGGGCCCGATTGCTGGCGAACCCGGAGGCGCGGAAGGCCTGCCGCGCGAACTGCTGGTGCTCCGGCTCGGGGTCGACGGTGGTCAGCACGCCGTCCGGACGCATCCCGTGCAGCAGATGGATCCCGGAGACACCGGTGCCGGTGCCGATCTCGGCGACGGCTTTGGCGTCCACGGAGGCTGCCAGCAACCGCAGCGCCGCGCCCGTGCCGGGCGACACCGAGCGCAGCCCTGCCTCCCGGGCCCGGTCCCGGGCCCAGTGCAGCGCCTCGTCCTCGGCGACAAAGGCGTCGGCGAACGCCCAGCTCGTCAGCCGGTTGCCGGTAATGACCCTCTCCTGTCCCCGTGGTTGCCTGGGCGTGACTGTATCCGTTGGCGCCGGGAACCCGCAGATGGGACCGGGCGTTTAGAAGGGTGGGAGACGACGGCGGGGGACACAGTTGGATCACGACGACGAGCGGGACGGCGAGCAAGTGCTGACGCAGCCGTATGAGCCGTATCAGCACAGATCAATTTCTCGTAAAACCGCTTATGGGGAGCTAACGGGCGAGGTGGCTATGGTAGGGGCTCCACTGGACACCACCAGAGCTGACAGGGGAGGTGCGGCTGCGCCTGTGGCCCGCACAGGAGTGCTGAGGCGCTTCCTCGGGTCGGCGGGCAGGCCGAAATCCGTGAACGACACCGCTGCTGACCACCGCCACGCCGCCGGCCACGACCGGACCGCGACCTTCTCCACCGACGCGGACGGGCAGGCGTGGACTCCGCCCACCTGGGAGGAGATCGTCAGCACCCACAGCGGTCGTGTGTACCGGCTGGCCTACCGCCTCACAGGCAACCAGCACGACGCCGAGGACCTCACCCAGGAGGTCTTCGTCCGGGTATTCCGCTCCCTGTCGACGTACTCGCCGGGCACGTTCGAAGGCTGGCTGCACCGCATCACGACGAACCTGTTCCTGGACATGGTCCGCCGCAAGCAGCGCATCCGCTTCGACGCCCTCGGTGAGGACGCGGCCGAGCGGCTGCCCAGCCGCGAGCCGTCCCCGCAGCAGGTCTTCAACGACGCGCACTTCGACGCGGACGTCCAGCAGGCCCTCGACACCCTCGCGCCCGAGTTCCGCGCCGCGGTCGTCCTGTGCGACATCGAAGGACTGTCGTACGAGGAGATCGCCGCGACCCTCGGCGTCAAGCTGGGCACGGTCCGCTCCCGGATCCACCGCGGCCGCTCCCAGCTGCGCAAGGCCCTGGCGCACCGGTCCCCGGAGGCGCGCGCCGAGCGCCGCTCCTTCGTGCCCCGTATCCCCGCTCTGGGGGGAGGGGGCGCGTCCGCGTGAGTGGCACACGACCGACAGCTGCCGAGGAGCGCCTCGCAGAGCAGCACCTGGGAGACCGACTCGCCGCCCTGGTGGACGGCGAGCTCGGTCATGACACGCGTGAGCGTGTGCTGGCGCACGTGGCGACCTGCCCGAAGTGCAAGGCGGAGGTCGATGCCCAGCGCCGGCTGAAGAACGTCTTCGCGGAGGCCGCCCCTCCGCCGCCCTCCGAGAGCTTCCTGGCCCGTCTTCAGGGGCTCCCCGGAGGAGGTGACCTCGACGGTGGTGTCCCACCGGTCGGGGGAGGATTCGGCGGTGGGCTGCCCACGGCACGGCCCGGCGCCACCGGCGTCTTCGGCATGAGGCGCGGCGAGCGCTTCGACTTCGAGTACGTCCCCACCGCCGCGCACGCCTCCGTGCTGCCCGCATCCGCACAGCGCGGCTTCCGTATCCATGACGTCGGCCGCAGTGAGGCCGAGCGGGCGGCGGCCTCGCGTGGGCGCCGGTTCGCCTTCGTGGCCGCCGGGGCGGTGTCCCTGGCGGCGATCGCCCTGGGCGGCGTCACCACGGGCGCGCCGGGCGACACGGACGCCCGGGGCGGCTCGGGAAGCAATGTGACCCCGGCCCGCCCGGGCTCGGGTACGGCGACGGTGCCCGAGAACCAGCGGCGCCGCGGCGCCGGCCCACTGCTCGCCCAGGGCCAGGGCGGCCGGACACTCGGGGACACGCCGGTGGCCCCGACGGAGGTGTCCGCCCCGCTGCTGCCGGGGGTTGCGGCCCAGCCGGCGCACGCGCTGACGGCTCCCGGGGTGGTCGGCGCGGCCGCGACGTCGCCGTTGATACGTCCGCCGGCGGCGACCCCGCCGATCACGCTCACCAGCTGGTCGACGGCACCGGAGGTCATGGCTCCCGGCCTGCTCGCGGCACCCGTCACCGACGGGACGCCCACTTCCTCCGCGTCCTCTCCCGGCATGCCCCGCTGACCGGGCCCTGCGGCGCGGTGCGCGAACCTGGTTGAATCCAGGGTGGACCGCGCCCACGCCACGGCGTCCGGCGCGGAATCGACGAACTGCGGCCACACCAACGACGAGCCGGGCCGCGGCCAGCTGTGGGGAGAGCATGAACGAGGGCAGCGTGCCGACGCCGGGCAAGGGGGAGGGCGACTTCGAGCTGAGGCGCCCGGAGGATGTGCCCGAGGGGGCGGCGTCCGACGAGGCGCCGCCGGGTGAGGCTTCGCGGGACGATGCGTCGCAGGCATCGAAGGGTGACATGACCGCGTCCGCTGCGGTTCCGGTCCCCGCGCCCGCCGTCGAGGACGTCAGGCCCCTCCACGATCCCGACCCGTACAGCACCCCGCCCTACGGCGAGCCCGGCCCGTGGGCGCCCGCTCCGCCCGTACAGCATCCGGCGACCACACCCGCGCAGGGCACGGCGATGGCACCGCCGGTGGCGCCGCCGCACGGGATGCCCGCTCCGGGGGTTCCGGCGCCCGCAGTGCCGCCGTCTCCCGCGCCTGGCGTGCCGGGTCCCGCAGCGGCCGTGCCGGGTCCCGCACCGGCCGTGCCGGGTCCCGCAGCGGCCGTGCCGGGTCCCGCGCCTGCCGTACCGGCCCCGACGCAGGCCGTATCGGCTCCCGGGCCTGCCGCGCCGGGCCCCGCGCCTGCCG
>NZ_BJND01000064.1 GCF_006539505.1 Streptomyces spinoverrucosus | reverse complement strand
CCGGCTGGCGACCCGCCGCCTGCGGCTGATCAGCATCGGCCGCGAGCACTGGCTGGACTGATACGGACAGGTCCGGCCCCTACTGGGCGGCCTGATCGCTGGGCTGCAGGCTCGGCATGGCTCCGCCCGGACCGCCACAACCACCCGCCTGGCCACCACCACCGGGACCACCCTGCCCACCCTGCCCGCACCCAGGCGCCCCGCTCGGCGCACCCGACGGCATCCCCGACGGAGCACCGGACGCCGCCCCGGACGGAACGCCCGACGGCGCCCCGCTCGGCATCCCCGAAGGCGCCCCGGACGGCGCCTGGCAGTTCTGCTGCTGCCCGGAGCCGCCACTGCCGGACGACGAGGAGGAGTCACCGGGCTGTGCGTGCGGCAAAGCGCGCCTCAAGACACCGACGGCCCCTCACCGCCCCATAAAGCGGCCAACCAGCCACGTCACTTCAGCCGCACCCGAGCCAACTGCCGAGACTGCGCCACCAACCGGTCGGCGCTGTCCCACACCTCGGCGTCCTCCTCCAGGAACCCACCGGCGAGGTTGCGCGTCGTGATGGACACCCGGAGCGGGCCCGGCGCCGGACGGCAGCGCACGTGCACGGTCAGCTCGACCGTCGGCACCCAGCCGGAGATCCCGAGTTCGAAGGCCGTCGGCGGCAGCGCGTCCACCGCGAGCAGCAGCGAGAAGGGGTCGGCGTCCCGGCCGTCCTTGAGGCCGAACCACGCCCGCATCTCGCCCTTGCCGGAGGGCGAGCCCAGCGCCCAGCCGAGGGTGGACGGGTCGAGCTTGAGCAGCAGCCGTTCGGTGATCGCCGAGCTGCCGTCGACGGGGGCGGGGCCGTCCTCGGGGCCGAAGCACTGGTCCATCGGCGGCATGGCGGGCGGCCGCGCGGTCGTACGGACGTCGTCCGGGAGGGAGCCGAGGTCGCCGTAGGAGGCGAGGACACGGATCCGTTCGATCTCGCGGCCCTGGTCGTCGTACTGGAAGAGCGAGGCCTGGCCGGTGGAGAGGGTGCGGCCGGTGCGGACGACGTCGGTGCGGACGACCGCGGGGCCGGGCTGGGACGCGGTCAGGTAGTGCGCGGAGATGGTGAACGGGTCGGGGTGCGGCAGGGCGTCGGCGAGGGCGCGGCCCAGGACGGCGAGGAGGTAGCCGCCGTTGACGGCGCTGATGATGGTCCAGCCCGCGGAGAGGTCGATGTCGTAGACGCCCTCGGAGCGCCGGGTGACGGCGGTGTCGCGGTCGAACTCGCTGTTGCCGATGGTCGCCTGGGATGCCTGAGCCATGGCGGTACCGTACAACAGCAAATTACTAAGCGGTAGCTTTTGTTGCGGGCTGCCGGGGCGGCTCCTCCTCGCGGACCGTCGAGCGCCGGTTCCACGCCCGGGGCGCCCGCCAGTGGAAACGCATCGCCAGCAACCGCAGTACGAAGGCGGTGGCGGCGGCGAGCGTGCTGGTCAGCGGGGTGAGGGCGTCGTAGCGGATGCACAGGGCGACCATCGTGGCGCCGACGATCGCGGGGACGGCGTACAGATCGCGGTCCCAGCGCAGCAGCGACGGCACCTCGTTGGCGAGCACGTCCCGCAGGACGCCGCCGCCGACCGCCGTGGCGAGGCCGAGGGCCGCGGAGGCGTGCAGGCCGAGTCCGTACTCGTACGCCTTCGTGGTACCCGCGACGCAGAACAGGCCGAGGCCGGCCGCGTCGAAGACGTTGACGCCGGTCTGGATGCGCTCCACGTGCGGGTGGAGGAAGACGACCAGCAGCGCGGCGAGCAGCGGGGTGAGGAAGTACCCCAGGTCCGTGAACGCGGCCGGCGGCACGGCGCCGATGATCAGGTCACGGAACAGCCCGCCGCCCAGCGCGGTGACCTCGGCGAGCACGGCGATGCCGAAGACGTCGAAGTTCTTGCGGACGGCCAGCAGGGCGCCGGAGATCGCGAAGACGAAGATGCCGATCAGGTCGAGGGTGTGCTGAACGGACGGGGTGAACAGTTGCTGGAGCACCCCAATATTCTTACCTGTCCAGCGGCCCCTGCCTTACAAAACAAGGCAGGGGCCGCATGAACCTTGCGTGTCGTCGAGGCTCAGGCCTCGTCGCCGTCGTCCGTCTTCGCCGGCCGCTCGGCCTCCGGCACCAGTTCCGCCGCCTCCTTGGCGGCGGCCAGCAGCGTGGTGTCCTGCGGGGCCTGGTCCTCGAAGTTCTCCGGGTGGTGGCAGGCCACCTGCTGACCGGGGCGCAGCTGGAGCAGCGGCGGCTCGGTGGTCTTGCAGATCTCCGTGGCCTTCCAGCACCGCGTGTGGAAGCGGCAGCCGCTCGGCGGGGAGATCGGCGAGGGCACGTCGCCCTTGAGCAGGATGCGCTCGCTCTTGGCCGACCGGCGCCGGGGGTCCGGGATCGGCACGGCCGACAGCAGGGCCTTGGTGTACGGGTGCATCGGCGACTCGTACAGCTTGCCGCCGTCGGCGAGTTCGACGATCTTGCCGAGGTACATCACCGCGATCCGGTCCGAGACGTGCCGGACGACGGACAGGTCGTGCGCGATGATCACATACGTCAGGCCGAGCTCCTCCTGGAGGTCGTCCAGCAGGTTCACCACCTGCGCCTGGATGGACACGTCCAGCGCGGAGACCGGCTCGTCGGCCACGACGAGCTTGGGGTTCAGGGCGAGCGCGCGGGCGATGCCGATGCGCTGGCGCTGGCCGCCGGAGAATTCGTGCGGGTAGCGGTTGTAGTGCTCGGGGCTCAGGCCCACCAGCCCCATCAGCCGCTGGACCTCCTTCTTCACCCCGCCCTCGGGCTCCACGCCCTGCAGCCGGAACGGCGCCGAGATGATCGTGCCGATGGTGTGCCGGGGGTTCAGCGAGCCGTACGGGTCCTGGAAGATCATCTGCACATCCCGGCGGAACGGCCGCATGCCGCCCGTGCTCAGATGCGTGATGTCCTTGCCGTCGAACTCGATCTTCCCGCCGGTCGGCTCCAGCAGCCGGGTGATCAGCCGGCCCATGGTCGACTTGCCGCAACCGGACTCGCCGACGACGCCGAGGGTCTCACCCCGGCGCACCTCGAAATCGATGCCGTCCACGGCCTTGACCGCGCCGGCCTGCCGCTGGAGCAGGCCCTTCTTGATGGGGAAGTGCTTGACCAGGCCTTCGACCTTGAGCAGCGGTTTGTCGTCGTCGGTGGTCTCGGCCATCGTCCCTGTCCGGGTGTCGGTCTCGCTCACAGCTTCGGCGCAATCTCTTCGGTCCAGATCCGCGTACGGTCCTCCTGGGACAGGTGACAGGCGGTGAAGTGCCGGCCGCCGACCTCCCGCAGCTCGGGCCGCTCGGTGCGGGTGATGCCGCCCTTGGGGATGTCCGCGTAGGGGCAGCGCGGGTTGAACGCGCAGCCGGAGGGGACGTTGATGAGGCTGGGCGGCTGTCCCTTGACCGGGATGAGCCGGTCGGTCTGCTCACGGTCGATCCGCGGCATCGAGCCGAGCAGGCCCCAGGTGTAGGGGTGCTGCGGCTCGTAGAAGATCTTGTCGACCGGTCCGCGCTCCACGCACCGCCCGCCGTACATCACGAGGATGTCGTCGGCGATCTCGGCGACCACGCCGAGGTCGTGCGTGATGATGATGACCGCGGAGCCGAACTCCTTCTGCAGGTCGCGGATCAGGTCGAGGATCTGCGCCTGCACGGTCACGTCGAGCGCGGTGGTCGGCTCGTCCGCGATGAGCAGTTCGGGGTTGTTGACCAGCGCCATCGCGATCATCGCGCGCTGGCGCATACCGCCGGAGAACTCGTGCGGGTAGGAGTCGACGCGCTTGTTCGGCTCGGGGATGCCGACGCGGTCGAGGAGTTCGACGGCCCGCTTGCGGGCGGTCTTCTTGTCGACGTCGTGGTGGACCCGGTACGCCTCCACGATCTGGCTGCCGACCGTGTAGTACGGGTGCATCGCGGACAGCGGGTCCTGGAAGATCATCGCCATCTGCCGGCCGCGCAGCCGCCGCACCTCGTCCGGGCTCGCCGAGACGAGTTCCTTGCCGTCCAGCCAGATCTCGCCGGACATCTGCACGTTCTTGCCCCGGTTGCCCAGGCGGTGCAGGCCCATGACGGCGAGCGACGTCACGGACTTGCCGGAGCCGGACTCGCCCACGATGCCGAGGGTCTGCCCCTTCTCCAGCTGGAAGGAGAGCCCGTCGACGGACTTCACCAGGCCGTCGTCGGTGGGGAAGTGCACCTTCAGGTCGCGCACTTCGAGGAAGGTCTCGGGGGCCTCGGCGGCGCGCACGGGCTCGCCTACGGCGGCCCCGGTCTTGGACAGGTCGGTCACGAGAGCCTCACCCGCGGGTCGACGGTGGCGTACAGCACGTCCACCACCAGGTTGCAGAGCACGACGAAGAAGGCGGCCAGCAGGGTGACGCCCAGGATCGGCGGCAGGTCGTTGTCGGTGATCGCCTGGACGGCGTACTGCCCGATGCCCGGCAGTGAGAACACCGACTCGGTGATCACCGCGCCGCCCAGCAGCAGTCCGATGTCCATGCCGAACACCGTGACGATCGGCGTGAGGGCCGCCCGCAGACCGTGCTTGAGGACGACCTTGCGCTCCTTCAGGCCCTTGGCCCGGGCGGTGCGGATGAAGTCCTCGCTCATGGTTTCGAGCATGCCGGAGCGGGTGAGCCGGGCGTAGATGGCGGAGTACAGCAGGGCCAGCGAACACCACGGCAGGAAGAGGGTGTTGGCCCACTGGGACGGATTCTCCGTGAACGGCACATAGGTCCGCCCGAAGATGTCCAGCTGGTAGCTGAACACCAGCAGCGCCAGCTGGCCGGTGAAGAACATCGGCAGCGAGACACCGGCGAGCGCCACACCCATCGCGGTCCGGTCGAAGACGGAGCCCGGCTTGAGCGCGGAGATGACACCGGCGGCGACACCGGACAGCAGCCACAGCACGGCGGCGCCCGCCGCCAGCGAGGCGGTCACCGGCAGCCGGTCGACCAGTTGCGGCCAGACCTCGGTGTGGTTCTTGAAGGAGTAGCCGAAGCAGGGCACCTCGCACTTGGCCGTCGTGGGGCCGAGGTTGTACGTGGCGCCGGAGACGATCCCCTTGATGAAGTCCCAGTACTGCTCGTAGACCGCCTTGTCCAGCCCGAGGTTCGCCTTGACCGCCGCGATGTCCTCCGGCGACGGGTTCTTACCGATGTACTGCGCGGCCAGCTGGTCGGGCGTCTGTCCGGCCAGTCTCGGCAACAGGAAGAAGATGCCGAAGGTGACCGCTGTGACCACCAGCAGCAGGATCACTGCCGCAATGGTCCTGCGGATGATGTACGAGATCACGGGGACCGGCGCTGGTGCCCGCGGACGCGTGGCCCGCGGGCACCAATGCCTTCACCTGCCTTCCGGGGCTGCTGCTTTGCCGCTACTTCTTGGTCGTGCCGAGGTTGAGAGCGTCGTACTGACCGCTCCAGGCAGCCGAGGACACCACGTTGGTCGCGTTGGGCGACCGGTAGAGCAGGACCTTGAAGTAGGTCAGCGGCACGATGACGGCCTCGTCCATGGTCTTCTTGTCGACCTCGGCGTAGGCGGCGTTGCGCGCCGACTCGTCCTGGTTCTGGATGGCCTCGTCCAGCAGCTTGTTGACCTCCGCGTTGTTGAACTGCGAGAGGTTGGTGTTGCCGGACTGGCTGATCGCCTTGCCGTTGAGGATCTGGTTCAGGAAGCCGTAGCCGGTCGGCCAGTCGGCGCCCCACTGCATCATGATGATGCCGATGCCCTGCTTCTCGGTGAAGGTGGGCACACCCGCGTAGTCGGTGAAGTACTTACCGGACGGGTACTGCTTCATCTCGGCGGTGATGCCGACCTTCTTCAGCGAGTCGATGATCGCCGTGGCCGCGTCGACCTCCTGCTGGCGGTCACTGCGCGCGGCGATGTAGGTCTTGAAGCCGTTCGGCTGCTTGCAGGCCGTCAGGTGCTCCTTGGCCTTGGCCGCGTCGCCCTTGTTGCCCTCGGTCGGGTAGGCGTCGAACTTCTGGTAGCCGATCACGTCCGGCGGCAGCACCGTGGTGGCGACGTCACCGCGGACCGGGCCGCCCTGCGCGGTCTGCACGGCCACCTTGTCGATGGCGTACTGCACGGCCTTGCGGCACTCGACGTTGTCGAACGGCTTGACCTTGGTGTTGATCGCCGCGTAGACCAGCCGGCCACCGTAGGTGTTGTCGGTGTTGGCCTTCTGGTCCTCGCTGTTGAGCAGCTGGGCCTGGGTCTGGGTGTCCACGCCGCGGCCCGCGAGGTCGACGGTCGTGGTGCCGGCCATCAGGTCCTTGTCGATCGTGGCCTGGTTGACCTTCAGGTTGACCACGATCTTGTCCGGGTACTGCTTGCGCAGCGGGTCGGTCTTCGGGTCCCACTCGGGGTTGCGGACCAGGGTGACCGACTTGCCCTCCTGGTAGCTCTCGAACTTGTACGAGCCGGAGGAGACGATCTTCTTGGTGTAGTCGACGCCGGTGTCCTTCGCCCGCGGCACCGGCGCGGTCTGCGGCGCGGTGACCAGGTAGTCGAAGTCGGCGAACGGCTGGCTGAGCTTGAAGGTGATCGTGTACTTGTCCGGCGTCTGGATGGACGAGATGCCCTTGGTGCTCTTGTCCTTGTACGGGCCCTTGTACTTGTCGGCGCCGTCCAGGAACTGGGCGAAGTAGTTCGGGCCGAGGGAGAGCACGTCACGGGCGAAGTTGGAGCGCTCCACCGCGTACTTGACGTCCGCCGAGGTGACCTCGGTGCCGTCCTCGAACTTCACGCCCTTGCGGATCTTGTACGTCCAGGTCTTGCCGCCGTCCGAGGACTGGCCCTTGGACTCCGCCAGGTCGGGCACGATCTCGTTGCCCTTCTCGCCGGGGGCCGGCTGGAAGGTCAGCAGAGGACGCGCGTAGAGACGGCTGAAGTTGTACATGTACGCGTAGTACGTGTTGCCGGGGTCGAACGAGTCCGGCACGTCGGACATCGCGTAGGTGACCGTGCCGCCCTTCTCCGTAGAGGCGTTCACGACCTCCTTGGTGGCGGCGTTGGCCCCGGCGCCGTTGCCGCCGTTGTCGCCGTTGTCATCGGCCTTGCTGCAGCCGGCCAGGAGCATCCCGGCGCTGCTGATGGCCGCGACTACGGCCATTGCTGACCTTCGCATGATGGTCGTCATTCCCCTTCGTAGTTGGACACTTGAGCTGGACGCGGCAGCGGCCGCGACCGCAGACGTCAGCGGCTGCGGGGGTCGAGTGCGTCCCGGAGGCCGTCACCGAGGAGGTTGAAGGCCAGTACGGTGATGAAGATGGCCAGACCGGGGACGATCATGTACTGCGGATCGACCTCGAAGAAGTCGACGGCCTGGTTGAGCATGCCGCCCCAGGAGGCCTGCGGTGGCTGGATGCCGACGCCCAGGAAGCTGAGCGACGCCTCGAAGAGGATGTTGGTCGGGATGAGCAGCGTCGAGTAGACGATGATCGGCGCGACGAGGTTCGGCAGCAGTTCCTTGAAGAGGATGTACGGGCCGGAAGCGCCCAGTCCCCGGGATGCGTCGACGAACTCGCGTTCGCGCAGCGCCAGCGCCTGACCGCGGACGATACGCCCCATGTAAGGCCAGTTGAAGAAACCGATGACAAAGATCAGCACAAGGATGTGCAGGGGCAGCCCCTCCAGGCCGAACGCGCCGCCCTGCAGCGTCGCCGAGATGGCGATGGCGAACAGCAGCAGCGGGAAGGCGAGGAAGGTGTCCATCAGCCGGCTGACGATCGCGTCCACCCGGCCGCCGTAGTAGCCGGCGATCAGGCCCATGACGGTACCGATGGCCACGGACAGCAGCGTCGCTCCGAACGCGACGACCAGGGAGACCCAGGAGCCCTCCAGGATGCGGGCGAGGATGTCGCGCCCGAACTTCGGCTCCACGCCGAGCGGGTGGTCCCAGCTCATGCCGCCGAAGTCGCCCTTGGGGAGGGTGGTGTTGGGGTCGATCAGATCCTGGTTGAAGGCGTTGGGGTCGAGGCCCAGCAGCGACTGCAGGGGGCGGGAGAGGGCGGCGGTGAGGATGAGCAGCACGACAACGATGCCACCCGCCACCGCGACCTTGTCGCGCTTGAAGCGGGTCCAGGCGAT
This sequence comes from Streptomyces spinoverrucosus, assembly GCF_006539505.1. Taxonomy (GTDB): domain Bacteria; phylum Actinomycetota; class Actinomycetes; order Streptomycetales; family Streptomycetaceae; genus Streptomyces; species Streptomyces spinoverrucosus. The sequence continues at coordinate 42,752 of NZ_BJND01000064.1, read as the reverse complement.
CTGTCCGAGAGAGCGGCCCTCGATCCGTTTGGCCTCGATGCCCTGCAGCACAGCCTCCGGCTGGGCCTCGGCCTGCGATCCGGTGGTCTCGATCGGTGCCGTCACAAGCGCCCTGCCCCTTCTCGCCGGTGGTCACCCGGCCTTCACTTGCCGTCGTTCACGGCCTTGATCGCCATCTTGGCGACGCGGCGACCCCAGATGATGAGGACATGCCCGCGTGCTGTCTGACTGCGGAGTCTTCAACGTCCTCACGATCACTCGCCAGAGTTGTCGGAGAAAGTATGCGCAACCGTGATACCGACCTTCACATTCCGTTATCCGAACACACCTGATCGCCCTGCGAACAAGAGTGGATGATGACCGGAAAGTGACGGGCTCAGAAGGTCCTTGGGCCGGGGTAGCCGTAACCGGCCGCCGGGGCCTGGGCCGGGGCGGCGTGGGCCTCGCGGTCGTAGAAGGGGCGGGCGTTGGCGCGCAGCCACAGCGCGACCGGGTCGTACTCGTCGGACATCGCGACCGTCGACACCGGCAGTCCGTCCGGGACCGCGCCGATCGACTGCTGCATCATCGCGCGCACCGAGTCCACGGCGGGCGGGGAGGTGTCGTACACATCGAGACCGATGGCGAGATACGGCGCCCCGAGCGCGGGCTGGACCCAGGCGCGGCGCAGGGAGCGGACGGCCGGGGTGCGGTGGGCGTTCTGCGACAGCAGGGCGTAGAACTGCGGGATCTGGATGCCGGGTTCGGACAGCCGCAGGGGTCCGGCGGGCTGGCGGTCGAGGCCGGTGGCGATGCGGCGCAGGTCCAGCCAGGGGATGCCGACGCCGCCGCCGGGGGCGTGCGGGTTCAGCCAGAGGCCGTAGTGGTCGGGGTAGAGGGTGCGGGCCACGTCGAGGCCGTCGACCACTTCGTAACTGCGGTTCCAGCCGCTCGCCGAGAGTTCCTGGGCGGAGGTGACGCAGGGGGCGTAGCCGTAGCCGTCGACCTCCATGTTCCCGTACTGGGCGTCGGGGCTGCCGGCCTGGCCGTGCCACAGCAGCATCCACACCTGGCCGGAGTGGGGGGTCGCGAGGGCGCGCAGGAGTGCCTCGTAGGCGTCGTAGCGCCCCGGCGTCACCTGGCGCAGCATGTGCTCGACCTGGCCGGCCGCGGCGGTGCCGCTCGCGCTCACTCTTTTACCGCCCCTTCGTGCAACGCCGTCGTTTTCGCACCTAGCTTAAGGCCGCCCAACAGCTCGGGGCTCGGTGTGTGTGGCGAGTGCGGGTTGTTTGTGGCTGGTCGCGCCCACGCGGCGGAGCCGCACATCGATTGCAGCCCCGCGCCCCTGGGTTGGCTGCCCTCAGGGACGTTTTACAGACCCCGTTGGTAGAAGGGACGCACCCGCTCCCGCAGCCAGGTGACCACCGGGTCCTGGGCCACGTCCATCAGGACCAGGTTGACCGGCCAGTTCACAGGGACGTTGCCCAGGGCGCGGCCGAGGGCGTCCAGGGGGGCGGCGCGCAGGTCGCCCTCCCATTGGGAGAGTTCGACGCCTACGAACATCACCGGGTCCGCCGTCTCGATCGCCGCCAGGCAGCGGCGGGCCGTGGTGACGACGCCGATCGCCTCGAACTCCGTGGCCGCCGCGGTGAGGAAATCGACCGGGTCGTCCTGCCAGTCGGGTTCGAAGAGGCGGACCCGGCCGCCGCTCGCGGGGCCGTCGAGGGGGGTGCGGCCGGCGCGGCCGAGTTCGGCGACCGCCGCAGGGGGGAGCGGGATGCCGACGACGCCGCCGGGGTTCACGGCGATGCCCGCCTGTGGGGGCAGGCCGCGGGCGAACTCGACGGCGGGGGCGATGGTGTACGACATGTGGGAGCCGACGACCTGGCGGAACTGTTCCTCGGAGCTGAAGACGGGGACGTAGGCCTGGCCGTCGATCTCCATGCTCGGCAGGTCGAGGGGGCCGCTGTGCGGGCCGCCGCCGTTGGGCAGCGGCACCCACACGAAGCTGCGGCCGAGCACCTCGACGATGCGGCCACCGGCCGACGGGACACCGAGGGAGGCCGACAGCACCTCCTCCAGCTCGTTGCCGGGCCACCCGCCGTGCGGATGGGGGTGCGCCTGCGCCGGAAAGTCCCCCGGGAAGTCCATCTGCCTACCGCCTGCTCCGTACCAGTACTACCGGCTGAAAAGGCTAACCCGCCACCCGCACGACCGGTTGCGCCAGCCCGCGAAGCCGATCCCGCGCACGACACCGACCGAGGCGCTCACTCCGTAAAGCGCGGCGCATGTGGGCGACGGTCAGCCCATGCAGCCGATCCAGCGCAGCCCGACCGCCGCGGCGCGGTCGCGTGGGCGTAAGCCCGTGCCGCCGATCCGGCGCAGCGCGTCCGCCGCCGCGCGGCGAGCACGCGTCAGCCCGTGAAGGCGACCCTACGCAGCGTGTTCCCGCCGCGCTCAGCCCACAAAGCGCAACCCACCCGCTGGCGCGCTCAGCCGTGCCGCCGGTCCGGCGCAGCGCGTCCGTCGCCGCGTGGCGTGCGGGCGTCAGCCCGTGAAGCCGATTCTGCGTAGTGTGTTCGCTGCCGCTCGGTCGAGGAGGATTGCGGCGCCGCAGCCGCGGGGCAGGTCGCCGCGTTCGGCGCGGTGGACCAGGCGGGCGGCGGCGTGGCGGTGGCGTAGGAAGGCGTAGCGCGAGACGCCGCGGCCGCGGGCGCGCTGGCCGGCCAGGGCCTGCTCGGGCGTGACGTCGAGCAGCAGCAGGTGGAGGGTGCCGCCGCGGCGGCGGGCCTCGCGGGCCAGCCAGGCGCGCACCCAGGCCTGCGTACCGCAGTCGTGGACGACGACGCCCTCGCCGGTGCGAAGGGCGCGGCGCAGTCCGGCGTAGTGGGCGAGGCGGACGAGGGGGCGGTAGATCGCGTACGGCAGCCAGCTCGGCGTACCGCGGTCCCAGCGGTCGCGGGTGTCCTGGGAGTCGATGCGCCTGCCCCGGACCGCCCGCCGCATGAGGGTGGACTTGCCGCTGCCGGGCAGGCCCGTGATCACGACGAGGTCGTGGGGGCCGAAGAGCAGCGCGTGCGGGCTGCGGCCCGCGCGATCGCGCAGGTCGCGGACCACGGGGGACGGCAGCGGGGCGCACGCCTCCCGGGCCCCGGCGGCGGGCTGCTTGGGCAGTGCGAGGCCCGTGGTGGTGGCGTACGCCGTGGTCCTGTTCACCGTGATCGTCCTCCCCTGGGGCGGTTCACGAGTTACCGTCCCCGTCGAGTGTAAAGAGAAGGTAATACGCGGTGTCTCGCATTTCCGTCCGCTTCACGCAACAAGGCTGCTACAGCAAAGGTCCCCCTGCCGCACCGGAACGATGCGTGCAATGATGTGCGCGCCAACTGCATACCGGCCGCTTGAATCCGCGCGGGAGAGTCCCCAGGCACGACGTGCCCGGGGCGCCGAAGGAGCAAGTCCCTCCCTTGAATCTCTCAGGCCCCGTTACCGCGCGGGCGAGGCACATCTGAAAAGCGGGCCGCTGCCGCAGTGGCTCCACCCAAGGTGCAAGCCATGCCCACCGTCCCACGCGGACGGTCATGGCGAACCTCTCAGGTTCCGATGACAGATGGGGAGGAACGACCTCGCCGTCATGCCTTGGGAGACCGACCGATGAGCAGTACCCCACTCCGTCGTACCGCGCTCGATGCCCTGCATCGTTCGCTGGACGCGACCATGACCGACTTCGCAGGCTGGGACATGCCCCTGCGCTACGGCTCCGAGCGCGACGAGCACCTCGCGGTGCGCACGAAGGCCGGGCTGTTCGACCTCTCGCACATGGGCGAGATCACCGTCACCGGCCCGCAGGCGGCGCAGCTGCTGAACTACGCGCTCGTCGGCAACATCGCCTCCGTCGGCGTCGGCCGCGCCCGCTACACCATGATCTGCCGGGCGGACGGCGGCATCCTCGACGACCTGATCGTCTACCGGCTCGCCGAGGCCGAGTACATGGTCGTGGCCAACGCCAGCAACGCCCAGATCGTCCTGGACGCCCTCACCGAGCGCGCGGCGGGGTTCGACGCCGCCGTCCGCGACGACCGGGACGCCTACGCCCTGATCGCCGTCCAGGGCCCCGAGTCCCCGGGCATCCTCAAGCAGCTGACCGACGCCGACCTCGACGGCCTGAAGTACTACGCCGGCCTGCCCGGCACCGTCGCGGGCGTCCCGGCACTGATCGCGCGCACCGGGTACACCGGCGAGGACGGCTTCGAGCTGTTCGTGCAGCCGGAGCACGCCGTCGCGCTGTGGGAGGCGCTGACCGAGGCTGGCGCGGGCGTCGGCCTGGTCCCGTGCGGGCTGTCCTGCCGGGACACCCTGCGCCTGGAGGCGGGCATGCCGCTGTACGGGCACGAGCTGTCCACCGCCCTCACGCCCTTCGACGCCGGGCTCGGCCGGGTGGTGAAGTTCGAGAAGGAAGGCGACTTCGTGGGGCGCGAGGCGCTGCGCGAGGCGGCCTCCCGCGCTCAGGAGAACCCGCCGCGCGTCCTGGTCGGCCTGGTCGCCGAGGGCCGCCGGGTGCCGCGCGCCGGGTACGCCGTGGTCGCCGGCGGCGAGGTGATCGGCGAGGTCACCTCCGGCGCCCCCTCCCCCACGCTGGGCAAGCCGATCGCGATGGCGTACGTCGACGCCGCGCACGCGGCGCCGGGCACGCCGGGCGTCGGCGTGGACGTCCGGGGCACCCACGAGCCGTACGAGGTCGTGGCGCTGCCGTTCTACAAGCGCCAGAAGTAGACACTGGGCCCGGGTCCACGTGATCCGGCGCACGTTTTGCCTGCTCAAAGACAGTTCCAGCAGTCCCCCATTCACCAGCACTCCCCCGCGTACAGGAGAATTCAGGCCATGAGCAACCCCCAGCAGCTGCGCTACAGCAAGGAGCACGAGTGGCTGTCGACCGCCGAGGCCGGCGTCGCGACGGTCGGCATCACCGAGTTCGCGGCGAACGCGCTCGGCGATGTCGTCTACGCCCAGCTCCCCGAGGTCGGCTCCCAGGTGACCGCGGGCGAGACCTGCGGCGAGCTGGAGTCGACCAAGTCGGTCAGCGACCTGTACTCCCCGGTCACCGGTGAGGTCACCGAGATCAACGAGGACGTCGTGAACGACCCCTCCCTGGTGAACTCCGCTCCCTTCGAGGGCGGCTGGCTGTTCAAGGTGCGCATCGCCGAGGAGCCGGCCGACCTGCTCTCCGCCGACGAGTACGCCGCCCACACCGCCGGCTGAGGAGTCGTAACGACATGTCCGCCTTGAACACCCCGCTGCACGAGCTCGACCCGGCCGTCGCGGCCGCCGTCGACGCCGAGCTGCACCGTCAGCAGTCCACCCTCGAAATGATCGCCTCGGAGAACTTCGCCCCGGTCGCGGTCATGGAGGCGCAGGGCTCGGTCCTGACCAACAAGTACGCCGAGGGCTACCCCGGCCGCCGCTACTACGGCGGCTGTGAGCACGTCGACGTGGTCGAGCAGATCGCGATCGACCGCATCAAGGAGCTGTTCGGCGCCGAGCACGCCAACGTGCAGCCGCACTCGGGCGCGCAGGCCAACGCGGCCGCGATGTTCGCGCTGCTCAAGCCCGGCGACACGATCATGGGTCTGAACCTCGCCCACGGCGGGCACCTGACCCACGGCATGAAGATCAACTTCTCCGGCAAGCTCTACAACGTGGTCGCCTACCACGTCGGCGAGGACGGCTTGGTCGACATGGCCGAGGTGGAGCGCCTCGCCAAGGAGAACAAGCCGAAGCTGATCGTGGCCGGCTGGTCGGCGTATCCCCGGCAGCTGGACTTCGCCGCCTTCCGGCGGATCGCGGACGAGGTCGGCGCGTACCTGATGGTCGACATGGCCCACTTCGCCGGTCTGGTCGCCGCCGGTCTGCACCCGAACCCGGTACCGCACGCCCATGTCGTGACCACCACCACCCACAAGACGCTGGGCGGTCCGCGCGGCGGTGTGATCCTGTCCACGGCCGAGCTGGCGAAGAAGATCAACTCCGCCGTCTTCCCCGGTCAGCAGGGTGGCCCGCTGGAGCATGTGATCGCGGCGAAGGCGGTCGCCTTCAAGGTCGCGGCCTCGGAGGACTTCAAGGAGCGGCAGCGCCGTACCCTGGAAGGCGCGCGCCTGCTCGCCGAGCGGCTGGTGCGGGACGACGTGGCCCAGCACGGCGTATCCGTACTCTCCGGCGGCACGGACGTCCACCTGGTCCTGGTCGACCTGCGCAACTCCGAGCTGGACGGCCAGCAGGCCGAGGACCGCCTCCACGAGATCGGCATCACGGTCAACCGCAACGCGATCCCGAACGACCCGCGTCCGCCGATGGTGACGTCCGGGCTGCGGATCGGTACGCCCGCGCTGGCCACCCGTGGCTTCACGGCCGAGGACTTCGCCGAGGTCGCGGACGTGATCGCGGAGGCGCTCAAGCCGTCGTACGAGGCGGACGCGCTGAAGGCACGGGTCAAGGCGCTCGCCGACAAGCACCCGCTGTACCCGGGCCTGAACAAGTAGTCCCGAACACATAGCTCGACTGTGGGCTCCACACCGGCGTGGAGCCCACCGCACCACCCCTGCCCTGAGGAGTCACCGTGGCCATCTCGGTCTTCGACCTGTTCTCGATCGGCATCGGCCCGTCCAGCTCCCACACGGTCGGCCCGATGCGCGCGGCCCGTATCTTCGCCCGCCGCCTGCGGAGCGAGGAGCTGCTGGGCTCCGTCGCCACGCTGCGCGTCGAGCTGTACGGCTCCCTGGGCGCGACCGGACACGGGCACGGCACGCCCAAGGCGGTGCTGCTCGGCCTGGCGGGCGACTCGCCGCGCACGGTGGACGTGGAGACCGCCGACGAACGGGTGGAGGCGATCAGGACCGCCGGCCGGCTGAAGCTGCTCGACGAGCACGAGATCGCGTTCGACTTCGACGCGGACTTGATCCTCCACCGCCGTAAAGCGCTCCCCTACCACGCGAACGGCATGACCCTGTGGGCGTACGACGCCTCCGGGGCGGAGCTGCTGACCAAGACGTACTACTCGGTGGGCGGCGGATTCGTCGTCGACGAGGACGCGGTGGGCGCGGACCGCATCAAGCTGGACGACACGGTCCTGAAGTACCCCTTCCGCACGGGCGACGAGCTGCTCCGCCTGACGCAGGAGACGGGCCTGTCGATCTCGTCCCTGATGCTGGAGAACGAGCGCGCCTGGCGCACCGAGGACGAGATCCGCGCCGGGCTGCTGGACATCTGGCGGGTGATGCAGGCGTGCGTGCGGCGCGGCATGACCCGGGAGGGCATCCTGCCGGGCGGGCTGAAGGTGCGCCGCCGGGCCGCGAACACCGCGCGCAAGCTGCGCTCCGAGGGCGACCCGAAGGCCCTCGCCATGGAGTGGATCACGCTCTACGCGATGGCGGTGAACGAGGAGAACGCGGCCGGCGGCCGGGTCGTCACCGCCCCCACGAACGGCGCGGCCGGCATCATCCCGGCGGTCCTGCACTACTACATCAACTTCGTGCCGGGCGCGGACGAGGACGGCGTGGTCCGCTTCCTCCTCGCCGCCGGCGCGATCGGCATGCTCTTCAAGGAGAACGCCTCCATCTCCGGCGCCGAGGTCGGCTGCCAGGGCGAGGTCGGCTCCGCCTGCTCGATGGCCGCGGGTGCCCTCGCGGAGGTGCTCGGCGGCAGCCCCGAGCAGGTGGAGAACGCCGCCGAGATCGGCATGGAACACAACCTCGGCCTCACCTGCGATCCGGTCGGCGGCCTGGTCCAGATCCCGTGCATCGAACGCAACGGCATGGCCGCGGTGAAGGCGGTCACGGCGGCCCGGATGGCGATGCGCGGCGACGGCAGCCACAAGGTCTCCCTGGACAAGGTCATCAAGACGATGAAGGACACCGGCGCCGACATGAGCGTGAAGTACAAGGAGACGGCCCGGGGTGGGCTGGCGGTGAACATCATCGAGTGCTGAGCGCGTCGCCGGCGCGGCGAAGGGGAATCATCAACTCCCGTCCCCCACAGTCACGTCCGGGAGTCCCCATGCTGCGCGGCATCGACGTCAGCTCCTACCAGTCCACGACTTACGACACCGACGGCCTCTCCTTCGTCTTCGTCAAGGCGACGGAGGGCCGTTCCTACGTCAACCCCAAACTGGCCGCCCAGACCAAACGCGGCCGGGACGCCGGCCTCGTCGTCGGCTTCTACCACTTCCTCTGGCCGGGCAACCTCACGGCCCAGGCCGAGTACTTCGTCAGCAAGGCACCCGAGCGGGCCGGCGACATCCTCGCCGTCGACTGGGAGACCACCGGCGCCGGGACACACGCGAGCAACGCGGAGAAGGACCGCTTCATCCGCAAGGTGAAGGAACTGCGGCCGAACAACCGGGTGGTGCTGTACTGCAACCGCCACTACTGGCTGAACATCGACACCACCTCCTACGCCGGCGACGGCCTGTGGATCGCGGACTACGTCACGGCGGGCAAGCCTCGTATCAAGGCGAAATGGCGCTTCCACCAGTACACGGACGACCCGATCGACAAGAATGTCGCCGACTTCGCGAGCAAGGACGCCTTACGGACGTGGGCCAGGGGCGACTGAACAGGGGGCGGAAGCATGGCGGATACGGATCCCGTGGAGACGGCCTGGCGGATCCATGCGGCGCTTGTCGACTGGACCGGGAAGGTGGACGCCAAGGCCGGGTTCGCGTTGACGTTGGAGTCGGCCGCGTTGGGTGCGATCATCGCGTTCTCCGGGTCCCGGCATCAGTTGGGGCAGGTGGAGGGTGCGTTTCCGACGGTGCTGTTCTGGGTGGGTGCGGTACTGCTGGGGGTGGCGGCGCTCGCCGCCGTTTCCGTCGTCAGTCCGCGGCTGGGTACGGCGCAGGGGCACGACTGGCGGCAGAACTTCGTGTACTTCGGGGATCTGCGGCACTGGGAACCCGACCGTCTCGCAGAGAAGCTCGCCGACACCTCTGCGCTGGCTCCGCTGAGCCGTCAACTGGTCGAGATGAGCCAGGTCATATGGGCCAAGCAGCAGCGGGTGCGGCAGTCGTTGATGCTCGCCGTGGCCGGTGTGGTCGTCGTCGTGCTCGCCTGGCTGCTGGGCCGGTAGCCATGGCTCACCGCCCCGCCTCCTTCTGGGAGGCGCTCGATCCCGCCGACCGGGCCCTGCTGGAGCGTTCGGGCACCCGGCTGTCGCTGCCAGCGGACCGGCTGCTGCTCGCGCAGGGCGACGACTCGGACCATCTGGTCGTGCTGCAGAGCGGCTGGATCAAGGTGGTCGCCCAGTCGCACGCCGGTTACCGTGCGCTGCTCGCCCTGCGCGGTCCGGGCGAACTCCTGGGCGAGCAGGCCGGTCTGGAGGGGCGGCGCCGCTCGGCGTCGCTCCTCACGGCCACCGCCGTCGGCGTACTGCAGCTGACGGCGGCCCGCTTCTCCGCGTACGCCCGGTCCCGGCCGTCCATCGCGGCGGCGCTGGAGCAGACGCTGTCGCAACGGCTGCGCGAGGCCGACGCCCAGCGCACCGGCATCACCGAGCCGGTGCCCGCCCGGCTCGCCGCCCTCCTGCTCGACCTGGTCGAACGCTGCGGCGAGCCGGAACCCGACGGCACCGGCCGCCGGATCGGGCTCCCCCTCTCCCAGGACGACCTCGCCGGACTGCTGCTCACCTCCCGGCGCACGGTGAGCCGGGTCCTGGAGCAGTGGCGCGCCCAGGGCTGGGTGGTGACGGGGCGTCAGTCGTTGCTGGTGGTGTCCGTGGACCAGTTGAAGAGGCTGGCGTTCGGCGGGTGACCCGGGCTCAGCAAGGGGAGTGGCTCACCCCCTCCTTCGGTGCCTTGAAGATGCGGTAGCCGTCGGTGGCGGTCAGTTGGTAGGTGATCGTCCAGTCCGTGCAGGTGCTGTTCTCGTAGCCGGCGGGGCCGTAGCCGGGGTCCTGGTGGCTGCGGAAGGTGACCGTGGCGAGGGTGAAGTCGCCGGAGTCGCGTACGGCCGTGAGGGCGATGTCGGACTCCTCCGTGGTGGCCATGACCTCCTTCCACTTGTCGCGGCTCGAGGCGGAGTCGAGGTCCACCGTGGCGGTGTTGGGGTCGTAGTGGCCGAGCGCCTTGTCGTAGTCCTTGGTGTTGATGGCGCCGTAGAAGTGGGCGAACATGGCGGCCACTTCGGGGGCTTGTGGCGCGTCGGACGCCTGGGAGTAGTCCACGGACGCGCCGGGTGCCTCGGCCAGGTACTCCGGTTCGGGTTCCGGTTCCGGTTCGGGGTCCGACGTGTCCTGGGGTGGCGGAGATGTGCCGCCGGTGTCGGGTGCGGAACGGACGGAGGGGTTGTCGGTCGCCGCTCCCGCACTCGACGTCAGCGAGTCCACGAGCTCGGGCCCGTACTGCACGGCGGCCCACAGGCCCGCGAGCACCAGCAGCAGCACCATGACGGCCTTGCCCAGCCCTCCGCCGCCGCCCGTCCCGGACGGGGCCGGGGGCCGCTGCGGCGGGGTCCAGACCTGGAACGGGGCCGGGTTCGGGACCGGGGCCGGGTTCGGGTCCGGTTCCGGGTCCGGGGGCAACGGCTGCTGCCGGGGCGGCTGGTAGGGGTTCCCGGCGGGTGCGGTCGGCGGAGGGCGGTGCATGCGCAGCTGGGCCAGGTCCAGCGCGGTCAGCCACTCGGCCATCGCGGGCCGTCGCGCGGGGTCCCGGCTCTGGCCGCGCGAGGCGAGGCCGGCCAGCTCGGTGGAGACGGCGCGCAGCGGTGCGAGGTCCGTGCTGTCGTGGTCGCGGTTGAAGACCCGCGCGGCGACCAGGGCGAACTTCCAGGAGTCGGATGCCGTCGTGGCCTTCGCCGGTTCCGGCACCTCCCAGCCGGTGGTCTCCACCTGGCGCATCACGTCCCGGCCCCGGCACCGCATCGAGTCGCAGTCGATCAGCAGGCACTTGGGCGTGCCGATCTGGGTGAACAGGATGTTCTTCGGCGACAGGTCGCCCACGCTCACCCCGTTGTGGTGCAGCCGGTCCAGGGTGCGCGCCAGATCGAGCAGCAGCGCCAGCCGCTGCTCGTCGTCGACGTGCAGGCCGATCCGGGCTGCGTAGCCGTCGTCGTTGAGCAGGAACTCCAGGGCCTGGAGCTTCACCTCCGACAGGTTCGGGCTGTGCAGTTCGTACGCCGGTGCCACGCGCGGCATCAGAAAGCCGACCACGCGCATCCCGGCGTTCTGCGACGGCGGCAGCCGCTCGGGCGGGCGGCCCGTGTAGACCATGGCGCACGGCCAGGTCAGCCGGTTGTCCAGCAGGGCGCGGTCGGACGGGCTCAGCAGGTCGCGCAGCACCACCATGTCGTGCAGGACGTCGGCGTCGTACGCGAGGGACGGCAGGTACTCCTTGTAGGCGAGGTACTCGCCCTGGAACCGGCCGGGCGGGCTGGGCACGGCGTACACCTTGCCCTGCCCGCCGGCGCCCAGGGAGTGCGCGGTGTAGTCACCGAGCTGGTCCGGCCGGACCCAGGACACCGTCGTCATCATGGCTCTGTCCGTTCACGGTCGCGGGGCCACAGGGCGATCAGGGTCCGGTCGTCGTCGAAGGTCTCCCGGGCGAAGTCGAGCAGGTGCGCGAAACCCAGCGGCGGTACGGGGCGGCGCAGCTGGTCGGCGAAGAGCCGGCCGACCATGCCGCGCCCGTCGCCGACCGGGTCGCCGAACCCGTCCGTGCCGACCAGCAGGACGCTGCCCGGCTCCAGCCTGAACTCCAGCGGCCGGAAGTCCCGGGGGACGTACGGCAGTGGCTGCACGGCCGAGGAGAGCAGCCCGTCGGCGCCGGCGGTCTTGCCGCCCAGCATCGGGTAGAGCTCCTCGTGTTTGATCTGCCAGACCCCGGAGTCGCCCACCGACAGCAGGGCGACCTGGACGCCCTCCGGGGTGGGCGTGGCGACCCCGGCGACCAGCGTGGTGGCCAGCAGCTCGGCTGTCTCCGCGACCCCGGCGTCCGGGGTGCGCAACAGACGGCCGGCCTGTTCGCGCAGCTGCCAGTGGACCGTGGACAGCAGCTTCTGCCAGTCCGTGACGAAGCCGCCGCCCTCGCGCACCTGCTTGAGCAGCTCGTCGACCGCGCTGCGGCAGGCCAGTTGGGAGCCGATGTGCGGCTGGCGCGCGTCGGACACCCCGTCGGCGACGGCGATCACCACGGCGCCGGTGCTCGGGTCCCAGGCCGCCGCGGCGTCGTCCTCGCGCGGGCGCCCGTCCCAGCGGTGCTGCTGGCCGCGGACCGAGGCCAGCCGCAGATCGAGGGTGTGCGTCGACCAGCCGTCGCACACCGTGTCGGGGCGGTACGACAGCCCGCCCGTCGGCGGCCGCGGCGGGAAGTCGGCGGTCTCCTCCGCGTCGAGGGACATCCGGCGCCACAGGTCCATGCCGATGTTCTTCGGCGATGTCGGCCGGGGCTGCGGCTGATGCGGGGACCGCCAGTCAGCCGCCCCCTGCTGCCAGTCAGACGCCCCCTGCTGCGAGTCCGCCGCCCCCTGCTGCCAGTCGGCGTCCTGCTGCCAGTCGTAGACACCGGCCTGCGCGGGCTGCTGCGGGCGCAGGGGCGGTGCCGGGCGGGGTGGCGCGGGTGCCGGGCCGGTCTGCTTCGGGGGTTCGTCGGGGGCGCGACGATGGGGAAACCTCACGTCAGATCACATCGATCGCGACGGTGAAGCCCTCGGGCTTGTCCACCACCAGCTGCGGGGACGCCGAGCCCAGTGAACGGCCCGAGGAGATCACGCTCTTGGTCAGCGCCGTGCAGAACTTGGCGATGGCCGCGCCGACGTCGACGCCCTTGTTCGCGACGAATCCGAACTCCGGCCGGGTGGCGACCTGGCTGATCGTCTTCGCGTCGGCGTCCACGATCCCGCAGGCGATGATGTTGGGCGCGCCCAGGGTGGTGTTGCGGTCGGTGAGGCGGCGGTGCGGGTCCTGCCAGTCCTCGCCGTGGTTGGGCAGGCCGTCGCTGAGGAAGAACACCGCGGGCCGGTGCACCTGGTAGCCCTCGGCCTTCAGGCGGTTCACATCGGCCGGTATGCGGCTGATCAGGTCCTCGAAGGCGGCCCGGTAGCTGGTCATGCCGCGGGTGGTGAGCCGCGGGAACTCGGCCGCGCTGCGCAGGTCGACCAGGCGGACGCGTTCGATCACGTCGTCGGAGAAGCCGAGCACCGAGAAGCGCACCTTGGCGGCGGCCATCGGCTCGCCGAGCAGCGCCTGGTGCAGGGAGCGCAGGCCGTCGTTGAGGTCGTCGATGTGCTCGTCCATGGAGCCCGACTCGTCGGCGAGGACGTAGATGGGGAGCAAGTGCCCCCGGTTGCTTTCCATCATCGTCTTCCGTTTCTGTTCCAAGTGGGGACTGCGTGGGGTGCCTTGGTGGTGAGGTGTCCGAGGGTCACAGCGCGTCCTCGGCCCGCCGGAAGCCGTCCGGCGGGTTGATGGAGAAGTTCGCCTCGCCGGACGCGAGGCGCTGCCCGTACGAGACGACGCTGTCCCGCAGGAATGCGGCACAGCTGTGTGCGGCCGAGGCGGCGTCCTGGTGCGGGGCGGCCATGAAGCCGAACTCGGGGCGGGTCGCCACGCCCCGCACGGCCTGCGCCTCGGCCCGGCCGAAGCCCAGCGCGATGAGGTGCGGGGCCGCCCGGTTGCGGTCGGTGTCGGTCAGGTCGTGGTAGTCGCTCCGCCAGGCGGCGCCCTCGTCGGGCGCGCCGCCGGTGAGGAAGTACACGATGGGCCGCAGCACCTGGGCGCCGTCGTTCTTGACGACGGTGACGTCCTGTCCGATCAGCGGCCGCAGGGTGCGGAAGGCCTGGCTGTACGACAGCCCGCGCCGGCCCACGAGGAGGGGGGTACGGGTCCCGGGGCCGACCTCGGCGAGGGACAGCCGCTGTTCGGTGGTGGCGGCCATGCCGAGGACGCCCAGCCGCAGGACGCGGGAGACGTCCGGGGCGTCGGAGAGCGCGGAGTGCAGGGCGTCCAGTCCGCGCTGGAGTTCGTCGAGGCAGGCGCGGTCGAGGGACTCGTCGACGACGAGGTAGATCAGGGCGGTGGGGGCGGTCCTGGCGAGCGGGCCGGACGGTGTGGACGGGCCGACGGTGGGTGAGACGACGGTCGGGGTGTAGCCGGGGGCCGGACTCTGATCGGCCGGGGGTAGTTGCGGTGGGTCCCAGGGGCGGCCGCCGGTGAGCTGGGGGGTGGTCAGGGGCGGGAGGGCGCCGTCGCCGCCGGTGGCGCGGCCGACGGTGCCGGTGAGCTGCTGGCGCATCTGTTCCAGGTCGCCGGCCTGTATCAGGCCCTTCTCGGCCATGACCTGGAACAGGCCTAGCGCGCGCTGGTTCTGCAGTTCGGCGGTGGCCGCGCGGGCCTCCTCCAGTTGGCGGCGCATCTCGAACGCACCCGCGGCGTCGTGCGGGTGGGTGATCAGGTAGTGGCGGATCAGGCCGTCGCTGGTGGTGAAGGTGTCGGCGAGCGCGTCGGCCTGCCGGGCGGTGGCCTCGATCTGGGCCTGCTGCTGGATGGCCTCGATCTCGGCCTGCCGGACGACGGCACCCTTGTTGGGTATGTGCTCGGCCGCGCCGAGGTGTTCGCGCCGCCCGGCCTCGATCAGGGATTCCAGATGGGTCAGGGACTTGGCGTCGGGCCGGACGTGCACCTGGCAGCCGTACAGCTTGAGGCCTTCCTGGAAGACGACCGGCTGGGCGCACAGCTGGTTGAGGTGGTGCTGGAGGCCGAAGGAGTCCTCGATGGCGAAGCGCTGGCCGGCGCCGTGGAAGAGGGAGACCAGGTGGCCGTGCACCACGGGCAGCGGGTCGCGCAGGCCGGAGCGCACGAAGTCCTCGGCGCCCTTCCAGCCGTCGATGCGGAAGGCGAAGTCGACGGTCACCTCGAAGGCGTGCACGCCGTCCCGGGAGACGAGCGGGTTGCGGCCGAGGACGGCGGAGCGCTGGTAGGCGCGCAGGTCGACCTCGTAGCGGGTGCGGTACTTGGAGAACATCTGCTGCGAGGGCTTCATCGGGCGGCCCTCGAAGCAGGCCACCTCGCCGGACGCGGTGGCGTAGACGACCGCGAGATGGGGTTCGGTCGCCTTGGTCGGCCCCACGGCCATGCGGGGCACCGGCGTCTGGCTGACGATCAACGACACCGGCTCGGTCACCGGGCACCTCCAGAGTGAGCGGGGTCGGCGGACGGCCGCAGGGCGCTGCCGAGGACCGCCGCGGCGCGGGGCAGGGGACGGAAGCGGTCGCGTTCGGCCCAGCGCGTCACATAGCGCCGCAGGAGGCTGCCGACGCGGGGACTGCGCGCGGCCACGTCCTGGACGAGGACGCGGTGCAGGTCGTCGAGGAGCAGCGGGTCGGTCTCGGCCTGGGCGGCCCAGGCCTCCAGGACGCCTGCGGACTCGTCGCCGAAGAGTTCTCCGCCGATCACCTCGGCCCACAGGTAGCCGAGCAGGCGGCGCAGTTCGCTGCCGGGCGGGTCCGCGGCGGCCAGCTTCAGCAGGGTGGGGCGGGCGCGCAGGTCCGGGCCTTCCTCCGTGGCGAGGGCGTCGGCGAGGATCAGGAAGACGAGGTGGCCGACGGGGCGGCTGAGCGGTTCGTGGACCATCTCGGCGACGGCCCGCAGCACCAGCGGGGCGTGTGCGGCGACGTCGTCCTCGACGAGGTCGGCGAAGGCGTCCCCGATGGCGATGGCGACCTGGATGTGGTCGACGGTGCCGAGCCGGGTGAGGCAGCGCACGGCGGTGTCGAGGTCGGCGCCGCCCAGGCACAGTCCGTACGCGCGGGCGGCGGCGGCCTGGAACTCCCAGGTGCCGCTGAGATACCAGCCGTTGACGAGGGCGTGCACGCCGAGCCGCAGGGCGGGGTCGCGGGCGCACACGCGCAGGGCGTAGGCGATGGCCTCGCGGCGCGCGGAGCCGCTGTCCTCGTGCAGCACCCAGCCGGGCAGCACCTGCGTGGCGATGTGGTCGAAGGCTTCGGTGGCGATCAGGCCGAGCGCGGTCCCGGCGAAGCTGCGCACCTGCTGCGAGGGCGAGTCGACCAACTCGGCCAGCCAGTCGACGAGTTCCTGCTGGATGCGGTACTCGGACCAGACGTGCCGGATGATCCGGGGCGGGTAGTCGGGGTTGCGGTACTCGGCGACGGTGCAGGGCAGCCAGCCGAAGCTGCCGCGGGTGACCGCGGAGACGGTACGGGCGCGCAGCTTCTCGGCGAGCAGCCGGCGGGACTGCGCGAACGGGTCCTGTCTGAGCGGTACGGGGCCGCGCTCGACGCTCGTGGTGAGGACGCCGCGGTCGCTGCGGAACCGGTCGAGCAGGGCGGCGGCGGCCAGCGCCACGTCCTCCTGCGGCAGCCCGCCGAGGACGGCGAGGGCGATGGCCTGGGTGCGCAGCCCGGTGTCGCCGAGCCCCTCGAACCACTCCTCGGGGCCCTCGCCGCCGGAGCTGTCCATCCGGGCGCGTACCCGGTCCGGGTCGATGCCGCCCCCGCCGTACTCGTGCGCGAGCACCTCCGCGAGTCGGGCGGCGTCGCGGCAGGCGGGGCCGTCGCTCAGGAGTTCCGCGGTGAGGTCGGCGACGCCGTCGGCGGCCAGGGCGCGTTCTGCGTCCGCCTCGCCGAGCCGGTGGGCCAGATGGGCGGCGAGTACGGCGTCAAGGGAGTCGGGGCGGGTGACGCGCTGGACGTACTCGCCGACGCTGCGGTCCAGCTCGGCGTCCGGGCCGGCGATCAGCACCAGGCGGGCGTCGGCCCGCTCCAGCAGGCCCTCCAGGCCGGCCAGTTGGGAGCCGTGCAGCTCGCCGAGGTCACGGGGGCGGTCGAGGATCAGCCCGGCGCCGCTGCCGAGTTGGCGCAGCTCGGTCAGCCGGGTCAGTTCGGCCACCGAGTCCAGCAGGTACCAGGCCTTGACCTGGGCGGAGAGCAACAGCCGGACGGCCGCCGCGGTCTTGCCCGCGCCGCCGGGGCCGCGCAGCACGACCGAGCGGCGCTGCCAGGCGTCGGCCTGGATGTCGTCCCAGCGGGGCGGCGCCTGGAATGTGTGCCGGACGGTCTCCACGAGGGCGGCGGCCAGGGTCCGCAGGACCACTCCGCGCTCGCCCGCGGCATGGATGACGATCTTGTCGCCCTGCACCCGGTCGCCGCCGATGTGCGTCCAGGCCTCACGCAGCAGCCCGGCACGCAGGCTGCCCTGACCGGTGCGCGCGGTGGCAACGCTGGCACTGGCACCGGCGCCGACGTTGCTGGCGGGGGGTTCCGGGGTGGGCGCCTGGGGCCCCGCCGGGGGCTGGCCATCACCACCGGCTCCGGCGCCCGGGGCGGGTCCGGTGGGCGCGGCGGGAGCAGCGCCGGGTGCGGCCGGGGCGGCGGGGGCGGGCTGAGCGCCCCTCGGCGCTGCCGCGGGCCCCGGTTGCGGGGCGGGCGACGGGGTGGCGGGGGCGGGTCCGGGGGGCGTGTTCATGATCCGTCCGCGGGGGTGCGGTGGGGGGCGGGGTTTTCGGGCGCAGCACTGGGCGTCGGAGGAGAGCCGTAGACCTTCTTGTCCCCCGCCACATAGTCACCCCCAACTGCCAACGCGCCGTCCCCCACGGCGAGCTGACCGCCCGTCATGCCCTCGACGTACAGCGTGGGCGGCGGTGCCGGGCTCCCCGGGTCGGTGCCGCCGCCCACTCCTCCCGCGTTGCCGCCCGTGCCGGGGGTTCCCCCGCTTCTTCCACGGTCACGTGGCGACTCCCCCGGGTCCGCGGGAAGTCCGGGAGGCGCCGGATAGCCGGGTACGGTGACCCAGCCCCGGCGCTGCTCGTCGTGCTTGGTGACGAAGTCGGCGGGCAGATAGGCCGCCGGGTCGATGCCCGGGTAGCGGCCCAGCACCACCGACCGGTGCATCTCCTCGGAGACGACCACCACGAGGTGCGCCCGCGTGGCCCGGGCGAGCACCTGCTTGACCGGGGCGGCGTCCACCAGCCGGGCCAGGTCGTTGACGGCCGTGCCGGTCCACCGCTGGCCGCGCTGGATCACCAGCCCCTGGTGCAGACCGACGCGCAGCCGCATGCGGTGGTCGTCGTTGTACTTGCCCCGGTGTTCGACCAGCGCGTCCTCCAGGCCCCGCACCAGCTCCCGCAACAGCCTGGTGGGGCTGGTGCCGATCGGGATCAGGATCAGCATGCCGTCCCCGCGGTCCTGCACGGAGCACCCGTCGAGGTCCAGACCGGCGCGCGCCAGCGCGAACTCGACCACGTGGTACAGCTCTTCGTGCAACGTCGCCTGGGCGGTCTCCGCACGCAGACTGAAGTCCTCGATGTCGAGAAGGACGATCCAGTGGCTGAGAGGATCCGGCGCGACCATCGGCGACCTCCTGTGCTCGGCCGGGGCCACGTCCGCCCCGCGAATACCTGGATAAAAGCTGCGAGCGCGCCTGTCTACGCCAACTGGCGCACAACGCGGCGCATGTGCCCCCTCCGCACGGCGCATCCGGACAAGACACCACACGGACCTCTACGATGCCCACCGCCCGGTTCACGCAACCCATCCGCCCGCAACTGCCATACCGTCATACCCTGTCTCTCACAGGGGAGTTGGTGGCCAGTCGACGCACGAGGGAGGGGGCCCGGTGCGCGCGTTCCGCATCCCGGCACCGCTGCTGCTGGGCTTCGCGCTCGGGCTGGTGATCATCCTGCTGCTGCGCGACTGGTCGGGGGGCACCGGCGGCGAGGGCGATACACGGGCGGCTCCGCACGACGCGCGCCCGCACACCGACGAAAGCACCCCGGTGCCGACCCTGTGGCCCCCACCGCGCGTCGTACGCGACGACCGGGGCTCGGTGGCCATCGGCCGCAGCGTGGCGGTGCGCACCGGGGACGCGACTGATCCGGCCACCCTCGACACCGTCGTCCGGGCACTGCGCGCGGGCGGTGCCCGCGAGATCCGCATCGGCGACGAGCCCCGCTCCGGGGAGCT
Source organism: Streptomyces spinoverrucosus (assembly GCF_006539505.1). GTDB lineage: Bacteria > Actinomycetota > Actinomycetes > Streptomycetales > Streptomycetaceae > Streptomyces > Streptomyces spinoverrucosus. Next base: position 23,817 of record NZ_BJND01000064.1, on the reverse strand, counting down.
GCTCGTGGTCACCGACGGGACGTCGGCGGACCTGGACGCCGGTTCACCGAAGGGCCTGCCCAAGGGCGGCTACGTCCTCGCCGTCGGCCACGCCGACGACGCCCCCCGCGTCGTCCTCGCCGGAGCGGACCGGACCGGCACCTTCCACGCCGCACAGACCTTCGCCCAACTGGTGCGCCCCGTCGGCACGGCCACCGCCCGCACCACCCTGCCCGCCGTCCGCATCCGGGACTGGCCCGCCACCGCCACCAGGGGCATCGTCGAGGGCTTCTACGGCACCCCCTGGACGCACCAGGAGCGCCTGGCCCAGCTCGACTTCGCCGCCCGCTGGAAGCTCAACACCTACCTCTACAGCCCCAAGGACGACCCCTACCTGCGCTCCCGCTGGCGCGACCCGTACCCGGAGTCACGCCTGACCGCCCTGCGCGCCCTGGCCCGACGCGCCACCGCCCGCCACGTCTCCTTCGTCTACGCCCTCTCCCCCGGCCCGACCGTCTGCTACTCCTCCGCCGCCGACCGCGCCGCCCTGCTGCGCAAGTTCCGCCAGCTCTGGGACATCGGCGTGCGCTCGTACGCCGTCCCGCTCGACGACATCGACATCACTCGCTGGAACTGCGCCGCCGACGGGACGACGTACGGCCATGGCCGGGCAGCGGTGGCCCGCGCCCAGGCGGACCTCCTGAACGACATCCAGCGCGACTTCCTGACCCCCCGCCCGGAAGCCACCCCCCTGATCACGGTCCCCACGGAGTACGACGGCACGCGCGCCACCGACTACAAGACAACCCTCGCCTCCACCCTCTCCCCCGACATCACCGTGATGTGGACGGGCCCCCTGGTCGTCTCCCCCACCCTGCGTACCGACCAGGCCCGCGAGGCCGCCCGCCGCTACGCGCACCCGGTCCTGATCTGGGACAACTACCCGGTGAACGACTACACGCCGGGCAACCTCCTCCTCGGCCCCTACGAGGGCCGCGACTCCGGTGTCCCCGGCGCGGTGGCGGGCATCACCGCCAACCCCATGAACCAGGCCACCGCCTCCGTCCCCGCCCTCTTCTCGCTCGCCGCCTACGCCTGGCATCCGGAGGCCTATCGCCCCACCGCCGCCCTCGACGCGGGCCTGAGGCTCCTCGCCGCCGGCGACCGCCGCGCCCTCACCGCCCTGCGCGCCTTCGCCGACCTCAACCACGCCTCCCGCATCGACACGACCCCGGCACCGAAGCTGGCCGCGCTGATCGAGGCGTACCGGCGCGGCGCCCCGAACGCGAAGGCGGCCCTGCGCAACCACCTCACCACCCTCGCCACGGCCCGCGACACGGTCCCACCGGCGCTGCGCACCTCCGCCGCTCCATGGCTGGACGCCACCCACGACTGGGCGCGAGCGGCCCTGGCCGCCCTGGCCCTCCAGGACGGCACGGGCACCACGCGCAGCCAGGTCCGCGCCCTGCGCGACACCGCCCGCTCCCACACGGTCACCGACTGGCAGGGCCGCACGCGCACGGTGGAGGTGGGAGCGGGGGTGCTGGACGCGTTCGTGGCGCGGGCGCTGGGCTAGCTTCAGACCCGTACGACGATCTTGCCGGTGTGGGCGTTGCGCTCCATCAGCCGGTGGGCGTCGGGGAGTCGGTGGAGTCCGTCGAGGGCCTCGGCGACGACCGGGCGCAGCGTGCCGTCGAGGAGGCCGGAGTTGACGTAGTGGGAGGCCCGGCGGCGGCCTTCCGCGGTGTCGGCGGCGGCGAGGTTGTTGTAGCCGTGCACGGTGAGGGGCCAGTGCATCGGGAGTTCCGTGGGCCGGCCGTCCAGCCAGCCGTAGTTGATCAGTGTGCCGCCCTGGACGACGGCCTCGCCGAGGGTGCGGAAGCCGGGCCCGCCGATCGCGTCGAAGACGACCTCGACGCCACGCCCGCCGGTGAGCCGCCGTGTCTCCTTCACCACGTCCTCGCCGTCACTGACGACGACATGCTCGGCGCCCAGGTCCAGCAGCCGCCGCCGCTTGGCCTCGGTGCGGGTGGTGGCGATCGGTACCGCGCCGGTGCGGCGGGCCACCTGGATCGCGGCGGTACCGGCGCCGCTGGAGGCGCCGGTGATCAGGACATGGTCGCCGGGCGCCAGGGCGGCCTGCCGGACCAGGGCGCCGTACGCCGTCGAGTAGGTGACCCAGGCGGCGGCCGCCGTCACCGCGTCCACCTCCCGGGGGCGCGGCAGCACCGCCGTCTCGGGCATCAGGATGCGGTCGCCGTACACACCACGGGCGCTGAGCTCGAAGTTGCCGCCGGTGAGGACCGGGTCGCCGGGGGCGAACGCGGTCACGCCGGGCCCGACAGCGACGACCTCGCCCGCGGCCTCGTAGCCATTGCGGGAGCCGGGCAGAGTCGGCGCGTAGAAGTACTGACCGGCGCGGAACAACAGGTCCGCGCGGTTGAGCCCGACTGCGGCCACGTCGATGAGGACCTCGCCCGGGCCGGGCTCGGGCAGCTCGGTCTCCTCGACGCTCAGCACGTCGGGGCCGCCGGTTTCGTGAAAGAGCACTGCACGTGCGGTAGTTGACATGCCGTCGACGCTAGGCGCGCCGGGAGAGACGAACCATGTCCACCGGTCTCGACTTTCTGTCCGTACGTCTTCGCCATCGGGTTGGCGGGCTACGGTACGGACATGGACGTGCTCAGTGACGCGGTCGCCGCCATGCGCACCGGACGGCCGCACTCGGGACGCCGGGACATGTACGCGCCGTGGGGGCTGCACTTCGAGGCCTCGGACGGTGCCGGGTTCCATGTGGTGCTGCGCGGGTCGGCGTGGCTGATCCCGGCCGAGGGCGAGCCGGTGGCGCTGGCGCCGGGCGATGTGGCGTTCCTGGCCCACGGGCGCGGGCACGCGCTGGCCGCCGATCTCGACGTACCGCTGGAGGACGTACGACGGACCCCGGACGGCCTGTGGCCCGAACTCCGCGCCGAGCCGCGGGAGTCGGAGCCGGACGCGGTCATCCTGTGCGGGGCGTACATGCTGGACCGCAGCCGGGCCCATCCGCTGCTGACCGAGTTGCCGGAGGTCGTGCACCTGCCCGCCCGGGTCGGTGCGCACAGTCAGCTCCGTGCCGCGGTGGACCTGCTGGGCGCGGAGCTGGCGGAGTCCCGGCCGGGCGCGGACACGATCGTCACCTCGCTGCTCGACACGCTCCTGCTGTACATCCTGCGGGCCTGGTGGGAGCGCGAGCGGCACGGCTCGGGGCATCCGACGGGCTGGTCGGCAGCGCTCGCCGACCCGGCCGTGGCGGCCGCCCTGCGCGCCATCCACGCCGACCCGGCCCACCCCTGGACCGTCGAGGAACTCGGCGCCACCGGCGGCCTCTCGCGCGCGGCCTTCGCCCGCCGCTTCACCGCCCTGGTCGGCGAGCCCCCGCTCGGCTACCTCACGTGGTGGCGCATGACCACGGCGGGCCGCCTCCTGCGCGACGACGACACGCCCCTGCGCCTGATCGCCCAGCGCACCGGCTACACCTCGGAGTTCGCGTTCGCCAAGGCGTTCAAGCGGGCGTTCGGGGTGGCGCCGGGGCAGTACCGGCGGCGGGCTTCCTGACCGCATGACGAAGGGGCGCCCAAGCCGCTCCCGGCGAGAGGCGCCCCTTCGGACGGGCTCACTTGTTCAGGTGCGCCCAGAACTCGTCGAACGACAGGAGCTTGTCGCCGTCGAGGTCGCGGCCGGCGATGATGGCCTCGGCGACCGCCTCGGTGACGTTCCAGTCGCCCCCCTGCGCCAGAGCGGTCTTGAACTCCTTGGCGGTGATCCGTCCGTCACCGTCCGTGTCGATCCGCTCGAACTGCTTGCGCGCTTCCTCGATGTCCGCCACCGATCCGCCCCTCATCTCGTGCTCTTGCCGTCGTACTGACGCAGGTCAGATTAACTGCCCACGCGCGCCTCCAGTGCGGCGACCACCCACGCGAACTCCTCACGGTGCGCGGCGGCCGGTCCCCGGCCCTTCACCACGGCGAGCAGTTCGCGGTAGCGGGCGACGCGATCGTCGGCGCTGGAGCGCAGGCGCTGCAGTACGTCGGCGGGGTCGGCGTCACCGAGGACGGCGCGCAGGACGTCCGCCGCCTCGGGCGAGGCGGGGGCGATCCCGCGCTGCCGGGCCTCGGCGGCCAGCTGCACCAGCCGCCGCGCGAACCACATCGACGCCCCGGCGGGCACGTCCGGCCCCCGGTCGGCCGCGTTGAACTCGGCGACCTTCCGCATCCGCGCCCGGAACTGGGGATCCTGGAGCATCTCGGCCAGCTCCACCCAGGCGTCCACCTGCTCGGGCGTCGGTTCCTCCGGCAGGTCCACCGCCATGGTGCGCATCCGCTCCCGGATCACCGGGTCCGCCGTGTCCAGTCCGTGGAAGATCTCGTCCACGAGCTCCTCCAGGATCCGGCTCCGTTCGGCGGCCGAGAGCCGCGCCAGCTTGTTCATCAGGGTCATCTCCTTCGCGGTCGAGCCGCGTCGCGCCACGGTCGACAGCACCGCGCGGGTCACCCGCAGCGAGCGGATCTGCGCGTCCAGCGCCGCCACGTGCGCCGCCGCGACCTCCGCGACGGTCCGCTCCCCGGCCAGCACCTTGCGTACGTCGCCCAGGCCGAGGCCCAGCTCACGCAGTGTGCGGATCAGCTCCAGGCGGGCCACGGACGCCGCGTCGTACAGCCGGTAGCCGCCCGCGGAGCGGGCCACCGGGTGCAGGACGCCCTCGTCGGACCAGTAGCGGATGGTGCGCACGGTCAGTCCGGTGGACCGGGCCAGCTCGCCGATGGTGAACAGACCTGTGCTGTCGTCGATCATGTCTGCGAGTCTGTGCCTTCCAGTGGGTGGAGACTCAAGGAGCACTGCGGTGGAGACCTTGCGGGACATTCTGGACGCGGCGGCGCGGGGCGTCTTCCCACCGGCGAACGGCCGGACGACGGTCGTGCCGCAGCACTGCGCCCGGGACGCGGGCGTGATCGCCTTCACCGGCCACTCGGTCGTCTTCACGGACGAGGACCCCCAGTGGGTGTACGACACCCTGGGCGCCCTGGACTGCGACACGCTCGCGGCGACGATGAACGCCCGCTTCCTCGCCGCCTTCATGGACCGCACGGGACGTACGACGGACACGATCGACGTGATGACGGTGGCCTCGCCCCTGCCGGGTGAGCCACCCCTCACGCTGCGGGAGATCCGCGACCCCGGTCACCCGAGGGTCGTCAGCTCCCTGCGGCGCCGTGACGAGGTGCGAGTGTGGGCCACGGACGGCGGTGTGCTCGTGCTGGGCCGCGGCATCGCGGGACGGCTGGAGGCCGCGGTGGAGGTGACGGAGACGGTACGGCACCGGGGGCTGGGCCGGGCCCTGGCGCTGGCGGCGCGGCACCTGGCCGGTGGCGAGCCGGTGTGGGCGCAGATCTCCCCGGGGAACGCCCGCAGTCTGCGCGCGTTCCAGGCGGCCGGTTACCGACCGGCGGGGTCGGAGGCGCTGCTCAGCGCCGGGCCTGGTTGCTCTCGCAGCCGCTCGTGATCTCGACTTCCGCCGTGCTCGGTTCAGCCGTCCGCAGGACGCTCTCAGCGTTCCGCAATCCTCATCTCGAACCACGTCGTCTTGCCGCGCGGCAGCAGGTCCACGCCCCAGCGGTCCGAGAGTTTGTCGACGAGGTAGAGGCCCCGGCCGCTGACGTCCATCTCCTGGACCGGCATCAGGCAGGGCAGCCCCCGGGAGGGGTCACGCACCTCGACGCGGATCCAGCCCTTGCGGCGGCGCATCCGCAGACCGAACACGCGGGCGCCGGTGTGACGTACGGCATTGCCGACCAGCTCGGAGACCAGTAAAACGGCCTCCTCGGTCGTCTTGGCGGACAGGCCCCACTGGCGCAGTACGACGACCTGGGCGAGCCGGCGTGCCGTCGCGGCGGACTCGGGACGGGACGGCAGCGGAATCTCCGCCTCCGTCGGATTGCCGAACAACTCCAGCGCCTTGAGCGCTCGTTCGTCCTCGGCCGCCGGCGACCAGCGCGCCGCGGTCGTACGGCCGCGTCCTTGCGGCTGTTCGATGCCCTCCAGCCCCGCCATGCCCCCATCATGGCCGCCCGGCGCGTCCTCCGGGGCCGTTCCCGCGGAATACGCCTCCCTCGAATCGTCGTTCCGGGCGCTTCGGTTGGCATATGCCGATGGCAGTTCGGAGCCGCCAACAGCCCCTGTGACGTGGGAAGAAGGGTCGGTCGGCGGCAAAGGACGGACTCCCTCGACAAGGTAGGCTTAAGGCTGCTTTAAGGCTTCCATAAACCGCCCCATCGAGGGACCCGGATCAGACAGCGCGTCAATTGCAAGCTTGACGCGCGGCTTACAGGAACTTGGCCTTGCCCGGCCCCTCCTCCACGAAGCTGCGCATCCCCCGCTCACGGTCCTCCGTGGCGAACAGGCCCGCGAACCAGTTCCGTTCGACGGCGAGGCCGGTGTCGATGTCCGTCTCCAGGCCCGTGTCGATCGACTCCTTCGCCGCGCGCAGGGCGAGCGCGGGGCCCTGCGCCAGCTTCGCCGCCCACGCGTGCGCCGTGTCGTACACCTCGGCCGCCGGGACGACCTGATCCACCAGCCCCAGGGCCAGCGCCTCGTCGGCCTTCACCATCCGGCCGGTGAAGATCAGGTCCTTGGCCTTGGACGGGCCGATCAGCCGGGCCAGCCGCTGGGTGCCACCCGCGCCCGGAATCAGGCCGAGCAGGATCTCCGGCTGGCCCAGCTTGGCGTTGTCGGCGGCGATGCGGTAGTCCGCGCACAGCGCGAGTTCGCAGCCGCCGCCGAGCGCGTAACCCGTCACGGCCGCCACCACGGGCTTGGGGATGCGCGCCACCGCCGTGAAGGAGTCCTGCAGGGCGCGGGAGCGCAGGACCATCGCGGTGTGGTCCATGTTCTGCATCTCTTTGATGTCCGCTCCGGCCGCGAACACCTTCTCGCCGCCGTAGACGACGACCGCGCGCACGTCGTCGCGGCGCGTGGCCTCCTCGGCGAGTTCCTTCAGCCGGTCCTGCGTGGCGGTGTCCAGCGCGTTCATGGGCGGGCGGTCGAGACGGAGGGTGCCGACGCCCTCGGCGACTTCCAGATTCACGGTCATGCCAGCAGGTTAACGGGGACTAACGGCGACGGGCCCGGTGCGGTCGCTCACACCGGGCCCGTCCTCGTCAGCGGGTCACGCCGTCACGCCTTCCACTTCTCCCACGACATGTTCCAGCCGTTGAGCCCGTTGTCCGGGTCCACGATCCGGTCGTTGGAGTTCTTCACCACGACCACGTCGCCGATCATCGAGCTGTTGAAGAACCACGCGCCCGGTGCGCCCTTGTCCCAGCCGCCGCGCACATCGCGCAGGCCGATGCAGCCGTGGCTGGCGTTGTAGTTGCCGAAGGCGCCGCCCGCCCAGTAGTTGCCGTGCAGGAAGGTGCCGGAGGTGGTCAGGCGCATGGCGTGCGGGACGTCCTTGATGTCGTACTCGCCGCCGTAGCCGACGGTTTCGCCGTTCATCCGGGTCACCACGTGCTTCTCGCTGATGACCATCTGCCCGTTCCAGGTCTCCATGCCGGCCTTGCCGGTGGTGATCGGGATGGTCTTGACGACCTTGCCGTCCCGCATGACCTTCATCGTGAGCTTCTTGGCGTCGACGACGGAGACCTGGCTGCGGCCGATGGTGAAGGAGACGGTCTTGGCCTGCTCGCCGTAGACGCCGGGGCGGCCCTCGACGCCGTTGAGGTTGAGCTTGACGGTGACCTTGGTGCCGGCCTTCCAGTACTTCTCGGGCCGGAAGTCGAGCCGGTCGTTGCCGAACCAGTGGCCCTCGACGTCGACCGCCGGTTCGGTCTTGATCTCGATGGCCTTCTCGACCTGCTCGGGGTTGGTGATGCCCCGGGTGAAGTTGAGGGAGAAGGGCATTCCGACACCGACGGTGGAGCCGTCCTCGGGGGTGAAGTGGCCGATGAACGTGTTCTTCGGCGTCAGCGTGGTGAAGTCGGCGTCCTCGGCGGCCTCGCGGCCCGCGGAGTCCTTCGCGACCGCGTGCACCTGGTACTTGGTGGCGGCGGCCAGGTGGGTGGACGGCGTCCAGGTGGCGCCGTCCTTGGATATCTCACCGGCGATCTCGGTGCCCTTGGCGTCCTTGACGACGACCTCGGTCAACTTGCCCTTGGCGGCGGTGACCTTCAGGGCCCCGCTGGTGTCGACGGACTCCGCGCCGTCCTTGGGGGTTATGGTCACGGCCGCCTCGGACTGCTTGCTCTGTGCCGTGGCCGCACCCTTGCCCTTGCCGTCCCCGGACCCGGCCGCGGAGCCCGACCCGGAGTCCGATCCCCCACCGCACGCCGTGACGGCCAGCATCAGCACGCCCGCGACGAGCGCCAGGCCCTTGCGTCCGCGCCCGCCCCTGCGGCTCGTGCGCGCGTCAACCGACGCCCCCGATATCGGTCGCACGTTCAAGTTGTCTCCCCTCAACGGGCCTCTGACCGGGCCCTCATCGGACCCCGTCGGGCCCCCTCCCCTGCGCGTCCCGCGCGTTCGCGCATATTAACCACATGGTCGGCGCGGTCGAGGCCGCACGATTGTCACCGTTCAGTCCCAACATCGACCGGCAACAGTGAGCCACCCCGCCCCCGGCAGGCTCACATCAGAGCACTGCCCGCTTTCCACGCGTTCCACCCCATGTTCCAGCCCCCGAGTCCGTTGTCGGGAGCGACCTTTTTGTCCTTGCTGTTGACGACCTCGACGACGTCCCCGACCAGCGTGCGGTCGAAGAACCAGCCCGCCGGGGTCTCCGAACTGCCGCCCTTCTCGTCCCGCAGCCCGATGCACCCGTGGCTGACGTTCGTGTCGCCGAAGGTACGGGCCGCCGCCCAGTAGTTGCCGTGCAGGAAGGTGCCGGACTCGGTGAGGCGCATGGCGTGCGGGACGTCCGGGATGTCGTACTCACCGCCGAAGCCGACCGTGCTGCCGTTCATGCGGGTCACCTCGTACATGTCGGTGACCACCATCTTCCCGTTGTACGTCGGCGTCTTGGGCGCCCCCGCCGTGATCGGCACCGTGCCGAGCAGCTCGCCGTCCCGGCGCACCTCCATGGTGTGCTTCTCGGCGTCGACCAGGGAGACCTGGCTGCGGCCGACGGTGAAGGTGACCGTCTTGTACTGGAGCCCGTAGACCCCGGGTGCGCCCTCGACGTCCCTGAGCCGCAGGTCGACGGTGACCTCGGTGCCGGGTTTCCAGTAGTGCTCGGGGCGGAAGTCGAGACGGTCCCGGCCGAACCAGTGCGGGCGGATCTCGACGGCGGGCTTCGCGGTGACGCGCACGGCCCGTTCGACGGCCGCGCGGTCGGTGATCTCCCGGTTGAACCCCAGACTGACGATCATTCCGGTACCGACCACCGAGCGGTGCTCCGGGGTGACGTACGCGATGAAGCGTTCCTCGGGGACGTACGTGGTGAAGGTGGTGTGCCGGGCGAAGCGGCGGCCCTGGTCGTCCCGTGCCACCGCGTCGACGGTGTACTCGGCGGCCAGCGCCAGCCTCGTGTCGGCGGGTTCCCAGCGCCGCCCGTCGGCGGAGAGCCGGCCGGGCACCGGCTGCTCCTGGGCGTCCTGGGACTTGACGACCCGCACCGATTCCAGGCGTCCACTGGACACCCGTACGGACAGCGTCTCGTCGGGGCGGACGCCCTTGCTGCGGTCGTCCGGCGAGATCTGGATGACGTCCTTGGGGGACTGGGGCTTGCCGAGCGTGCCGAGCCCGTTCAAGCCGTCCGTGGTGCAGCCGGTGGCTCCGGCCAGCAGCCCTGCCCATGTCAGTACGGCGGCCAGTGCGGCCCTCGCGCGCCGCGCGCGCCCATGTACGTGCCTCACAATCGTGTTCAACGACCGGGCCCGCCCTGGGGAAACGTGAGTGCGAGCCAAGCTCTGGGCAGAACAGTGGGGAGGACGACGGGACGGGCTCCGCGGAAGGGACGCCGTGCCCCCGCCGACGTCGTCGCCACGAGCCGCGGGAGGCTGACAGGTGTCCAGCGCAGCCGAGCAGGAGACGGTGGCCGGGCAGGGCGGACGCCCGGCCACCGCGTTGAACGGCGCGCCGCGCGCCGCGCCGGCCGCCGCGGTGCCGGTGTGGCCGGGTGCGCCGACACCGCTGGGGGCCCGGTTCCGGGTCGGCCCGGACGGGGTGGCGGGGACCAACTTCGCGCTGTGGGCGGGCGGGGCGGAGGCGGTCGAGCTGTGCCTGTTCGACGAGGAGGGCACGGAGCGGCGGCACCGCCTGACCGAGCTGACCCATGAGATCTGGCACGGATTCGTGCCGGGGGTCATGCCGGGGCAGCGCTACGGCTATCGGGTGCACGGCCGCTGGGATCCGTGGACCGGCGGCCGCTGGAACCCGGCGAAGCTGCTGCTCGACCCGTACGCGCGTGCGGTGGACGGCGACTTCAGTCTGCCGCCGGAGGTCTACGGGCATGTCCGGGACTGGCCGCAGCAGCAGGTCGCGGACACCGTGCGCGACGAACGGGACTCGGCGCCGTACGTCCCGAAGGGTGTCGTCGTCCACGATGACGCTCCCGACGACGAATGGGCGGACGACCGCCGCCCGAAGACGCCGTGGGCGGACTCGGTGATCTACGAAGTGCATGTGCGCGGCTTCACGAAGCTGCACCCCGGCATCCCCGAGGAGTTGCGCGGCACGTACGCGGGCCTGGCCCACCCGGCGGCGATCGAGCACCTCACCAAGCTGGGCATCACGGCCGTCGAACTGCTGCCCGTGCACCAGTTCGCGCACGAGGACCATCTGCTGCGCCGGGGCCTGAAGAACTACTGGGGCTACAACTCCATCGGCTACTTCGCCCCGCACGCCGCGTACGCCGCGTCCGGCACGCGCGGGCAGCAGGTGGGCGAGTTCAAGCGGATGGTGCGCGCGCTGCACGCGGCCGGCATCGAGGTCATCCTCGACGTCGTCTACAACCACACCGCGGAGGCGGGCGAACTGGGCCCGACGCTCTCCCTGAAGGGCATCGACAACCGCGGCTACTACCGGCTCCAGTCCGACGCCCGCCGGTACGCCGACTACACCGGCTGCGGCAACACGCTGCACGTCGTCCAGCCGCACGTGCTGCGGCTCATCACCGACTCGCTGCGCTACTGGGTGACGGAGATGGGCGTGGACGGCTTCCGCTTCGACCTGGCGGCGGCGCTGGCCCGGTCCATGCACGACGTGGACATGCTGTCCCCGTTCCTCGCGGTCATCGCGCAGGACCCGGTGCTGCGCCGGGTGAAGCTGATCGCCGAGCCCTGGGACGTCGGCTCCGGCGGCTACCAGGTGGGCGCCTTCCCACCCCTGTGGACGGAGTGGAACGACCGCTACCGCAACGCCGTCCGGGACTTCTGGCGGCACGCGCTGCCGGACGTACGCGAGATGGGCTACCGGCTGTCGGGGTCCAGCGACCTGTACGCCTGGGGCGGGCGGCGGCCGTACGCCTCGGTCAACTTCATCACCGCGCACGACGGTTTCACGCTCCGGGACCTCGTGTCGTACGAGCGCAAGCACAACGAGGCGAACGGCGAGGGCAACCGGGACGGCACGGACGACAACCGCGCCTGGAACTGCGGGGCGGAGGGCGAGACCGACGACGAGCGGGTACGGGCGCTGCGCAGGCGGCAGCTGCGGAACCTGCTGACGACGCTGCTGCTGTCGACGGGCGTGCCGATGCTGGTCGCGGGCGACGAACTGGGGCGCACCCAGCGGGGCAACAACAACGCGTACTGCCAGGACAACGAGATCAGCTGGGTGGACTGGGGGCTGCTTCAGGATCCGGGGTGGCGGGCGCTGTTCGACCTGACGTCCCGTCTGATCGAGCTGCGCCACCGGCATCCGGTGCTTCGGCGCCGGGCGTTCTTCTCCGGGCGGGCGCACTCGGCGGACGGGCTGAGGGACCTCGCCTGGTTCACCGCGCGGGGCACGGAGATGACGGAACGGGACTGGTACGCCCCGGCGGCGACGGTCGGCATGTATCTGTCCGGGCGGGACATCCCGGGCCGGGACGAGCGGGGCGCGCCCATCCTCGACGACAGCTTCCTCGCCGTGCTGCACGCCGGGGAACGGCCGGTGAGCTTCGTCCTGCCGGGTCCGCCGTGGGCGGAGCGGTACGAGGTGGTCGTCGACACCTCGCGGGAGGAGCAGTCCGAGGCGCCGGGGGTGACGCACCGGGCGGGGGCGGCGGTGACGGTTCCGGCGCGGGCGGTGTTGCTGTTGCGGGTGGTGGGGTGAGCGTCGGAGGCAGCCGTGTGGTCAGCCGAGGATCCCCCGGTCGTAGGCCACCGCCACCGCAGCCGCGCGGTCCTTCACGCCGAGCTTGGCGTACAGGTGGGTGAGGTGGGTCTTCACGGTCGCCTCGCTGATGAACAGCTCGCGGGCGATCTCGCGGTTGGAGGTGCCCCTGGCGACCAGGGCGAGGACCTCGCGTTCGCGGGCGGAGAGGGGCTCGTTGCCGGGAGCCCTGGGCGCACGGACCGCGGAGACCAGGCGGGAGGCGACGGCCGGGGAGAGGACCGTGCGGCCCTGCGCCGCCGCCCGTACCGCGGTGAACAGTTCCTCGCGCGGGGCGTCCTTCAGCAGGTAGCCCGTCGCGCCCGCCTCGATCGCGGGCAGGGTGTCGGAGTCGGTGTCGTACGTGGTGAGGACGAGGGCCTTCGCCCGGGCGCCGCGCCGGGTCAGCTCGGCGATCGCGTCGACCCCGCCGCCGCCCGGCATCCGCAGGTCCATGAGGACGACATCGGGGTCGAGGGTCCCGGCCAGTTCGACGGCCGCCACGCCGTTCGCCGCCTCGCCGAGGACGTGGAAGCCGGGTGCGGAGTCGAACATGCCGCGCAGGCCGTCCCGTACGACGGGATGGTCGTCGACGATCAGCACGGAGACGGTCGTGTCATCGGTCATGGCGCACCAACGGTACGCGAGCCGAGACCGCCGTGCCGTGGCCCGGTTCGGACTCGACGGTGAGGAAGCCGGCGATGCGTTCGGCGCGGGCGCGCATGCCGTCGAGGCCGAAGCCGCCGGTCCCGGTGCGTTCCCGAGCGGCACCGGGGTCGAAGCCGCGGCCGTCGTCGCGGATGTCGAGGGTGACCTCGTCGCCCATGTAGGACAAGGTGACGCCGGCGCGGGTGGCGGCCGCGTGCCGGGCGGTGTTGGACAGGGCCTCCTGGGCGATGCGCAGCAGGGTGGCGGCGACCTCGTCGTGAAGTTGTTCGGCGGTGCCGGTGAGGGTGAAGTCGGCGCGTACGCCGGTGCGTTCGCCCCACTCCATGACCGTCTTCTCCAGGGCCTCGGGCAGACCGTCGCTCGCCAGCGCGACCGGGGCGAGGTTGTGCACGGAGCGGCGGGCCTCGCCGAGGCTGTGGCGGGCGAGGGCGGAGGCACGTTCGAGGTGGGTGCGGGCGCTCTCCAGGTCGGTCGCGGCCGAGACGACCTGGAGCTGGGCGATGATGCCGGTCAGGCCCTGGGCGATGGTGTCGTGTATCTCGGCGGCCAGCCTGCGGCGTTCGTCGGCGACGCCCGCCTCCCGTGCCTGGACGAGGAGTTGGGTGTGGAGGGCGGCGTTCTCATCGAGGGCCTGTTGCAGGGCGGCGTTGGTGCGTTCGAGTTCGGCGATGCTGGCGACGCGCTCGCGGGAGCGCCGGTCCTCCTGCTCGGTGAGATGGGCGACCGCCATCAGCACCGCGTTGTTGGCGACGAGGAGCCCGGCGAACACCGCCCACTGGGTCGGTCCGTGGAACGGCATGCCGCCGGCCTGCGAGCCCGCCACCACCACGGTCGTGGCGAACAGGGCGAGCCTGCGGCGGCGTCTGCCGGCGATGACTTCGTCGGCCTCCCAGTAGCCGGTGGCCGCGTAGAACGCGAAGAACGGGTTCAGCCAGGTGAGGGTGAAGGCGATCGTCCAGCGCAGGATGTAGTAGACGGTTCCGCGGCGGGACGGGGTCCGGGGGCCGCGGCGGGGCCCGTGCCACAGCTGGAGCACCACGGCGGCCACCACCAGGGCCCCGGCCGCGTACAACTCGGCCGGACCTGCCATCAGTTCGGTCGTGCCGGCCGAGAGGAGGGTGCTGATGGCGAGCAGCACGTAGGGACCCCAGGTGTGGAACTGGTCCCAGCGCCGCTCGATCTGCGTGTCCGCCGCGGTCATGTCCCCAGTCTGCACGGGCCCTCGCCTACTCCCACCGGAACCAGCGCGAGGCGGCGGCCGTGAGCAGCACCGTCCAGACGACCAGGACGAACAGGTGGGTCCAGCCCGGCCAGTCGCCGGCCGCGGCCCGGTTCAGGGCCTCGGCGCCCGCGCCGAACGGGGTGTACCCGACGATCCTCGCGAGCACGTCCGGCATGGCCTGCACCGGCAGCCACAGGCCCGCGCAGAACATCGCCGGGAACAGCAGGGCGGACCCGAGGGCACCGGCGAACTTCGACGTCCGGGACAGCGCGGAGACCACCGCGCCGAGCGCGAGGGCGGCCAGCACGGCCAGGACCAGGGCGAGGAGGTATCCGAAGGGCTGCTCGGGCAGTCGTACGTCGAAGACCAGGCGGCCGACCACGAGGGCGAGCAGAGCCGACGCCAGGGCGGCCCCGCCGTACACCAGCATCTGCGCGGACAGCAGGGCGGACGGCCGTACCGGTGTGGTGGCCATCCGGCGCAGGATGCCGTGCTCGCGATAGCCGGTGAGGGTCTGCGGCATGGCCTGGACGCCGCCCAGGATCAGGCCGAGCAGCACGGCCACGGGGACGTAGATGTCGATGGTCCTGAGGCCCCCCAGGTCGGCCTCGGGGTCGCGGAAGGACGGGATCGAGCCGAGGATCACCAGCAGCAGGGTCGGGAACAGCAGGATCCAGAACAGGCTGCCGGGTTCCCGGCGGAAGAGGCGGGCCTCGGCCTTCAGTACGGCGGTGTTCATGCCCGCTCCTTGTCGGTGAGGTCCAGGAACGCGTCGTCGAGGGTGGCGTCGGTGACGCGGAGCTGGTGGGCGGTGATGTGGGTGCGGGCGAGGAGGGTGAGGACGGCGTTGACCGTCTCGTCGGTGCCGGAGAGCGTGACGCGGCCGTCCTTGTGCTCGACCGACGCGAGCGCGGGCAGGGCGTTCAGGTCACGGTCGTCCAGCGGGGCGGACGGGGTGAAGCTGATGACGGTGGCGCCCGCCGAGCGGTGGATCAGCCCGGCCGGCGTGTCCAGGGCCGCGACGCGCCCCTTGTCGATCACGGCGATCCGGTCGCACAGCCGCTGTGCCTCCTCCATGAAGTGCGTGACGAGCAGGACGGTGACGCCGTTCGCGCGGATGTCCTCGATCAGCTCCCAGGTGTCCCGGCGGGCGCGTGGGTCGAGGCCGGTGGTCAGCTCGTCGAGGACGACGATCCGGGGGTTGCCGATCAGGGCGAGCGCGATGAACAGACGCTGCTTCTGGCCGCCGGAGAGCTTGGCGAACCGGGTGGTGAGCTTGGCGGTGAGGCCGAGGCGCTCGGCCAGGGGGCGCCAGTCGGCGGGACGTTCGTGGAAGGCGGCGTACAGCTCCAGCGCCTCGCGGACCGTCAGTTTGGCCTGGAGTTCACTCTGCTGGAGCTGGGCACCGAGCACGCGGGCGACCTTCCGGTGGTCGGCGATCGGGTCGAGACCGGTCACCCGGACCCGGCCCGCGTCGGGAGCACGCAGCCCCTCGACGCACTCGACGGTGGTGGTCTTGCCGGCGCCGTTCGGGCCGAGGATGCCGAAGATCTCGCCCTCCTCGACGGCGAAGGAGACACCGTCGACGGCAGGGCGGCCGGCGTAGACCTTGCGCAGGTCGGTGACTTCGATGACGGACATGGCAACAGCGTCGCGGCGGGAGGGCCGGCCGCACATCGGCCGTCGCGCTCGGACCGGCATCAGCCGATCGGTTGATACGGGCGTACGACCCCTCGAACACGCAGGTCGTAGGACCATCGGCGGACCGTGGTCCGGCCGAAACTCGGTGGGCGTTGTCAGAGGCAATCCGTAGGCTCGCCACTGATGCCCACGACACGTGCCACCACGACCCGAGACCGCTCCGCCGTGCGCTCGCTGCTGCGCCTGTGGCCCTACGTCAGGCCGGTGCGGGCCCGTCTGTTCACCGCCGCGTTCGTCGCGATACTCGCGTCCTGCGCCGGGCTGGTGATCCCGCTCGTGCTGAAGTGGCTCGTGGACGGGCCGATCGCCGGCCGGGACCCGGCGGGCGTGTGGCTCGGCGCGCTGTTCCTGCTGCTGCTCGGGCTGGCGGAGGCGCTGCTGTTCGGGCTGCGGCGGTGGCTGGTGGCGCGGCCGCTGGCGGGCGTCGAGGCGGCGATGCGGGCGGATCTGTACCGGCATCTGCAGCGGCTGCCGGTGGCGTTCCACGACCGGTGGGCGTCGGGGCAGTTGCTGTCCCGGGGGACCACCGATCTGATGCTGCTGCGCATGTTCCTGGCCTTTCCGCTCACGTTCCTGCTGGTCAACGGGGTGACCATTCTCGTCGGCGTGATCATCATGCTGGTGCAGGACCTGACGCTGGGTCTGGTGATCCTGGGGCCCGCCGTGCCGGTGGTCGTCAGCTGCTTCGTCTTCGAGAAGCAGTACGCCGAGGTGGCGCGGCGCGCGCAGGACCAGGTCGGTGATCTGACGACGGTCGTCGAGGAGGGCGTGCTCGGCATCCGGATCATCAAGGGGTTCGGGCGGCACCGCAGTCAGGCTCGGGCGTTCTGGGAGCTGTCGCGGACGCTGCGCGGGACGGAGCTGCGCAAGGCACGGCTGCTGGCGACGATCCTGGCCGTCATCGTCACCTTGCCCGAGGTGGCCATCGGGGCGGCGCTGGTGCTGGGGTCCGTGCGGGTGGCGGACGGGGATCTGTCGGCGGGCACGCTGGTGGCCTTCCTGTCCACGGCACTCGCCCTGCGCTGGCCGGTCGACTCGATCGGCTTCCTGCTGGCGATGAGCCAGGAGGCGGCGACGGCGACGGAGCGCTACTTCGAGGTGATGGACGCGCAGGCTGAGACGGCCACCGCCCCGACCAGCACCTCGAAGGCCTCGGCCGATCGCGGACTGCGCTTCCACAACGTCCAGTTCCGCTACCCCGACGCACCCGCGGACTCCCCGCCCGTCCTCCAGCACATCGACCTGCACATCCGCCCCGGCGAGTCCATGGCCCTCGTCGGCGCGACCGGTAGCGGCAAGACCACGCTGACCGCGCTCATCCCCCGGCTGCACGAGGTGACCTCGGGGCGGATCACGCTCGACGGTGTCGACATCGCCGCGATGTCCCGGGAGCAGCTGCGCGCCAAGGTCGCCGTCGCGTTCGAGGAGCCGACCCTGTTCTCGGCGAGCGTCGGGGAGAACGTCCTCATGGGCGCCCCGGACAAGGCGGGAGCCGCCGAGCTGAACCGCGCCCTGGCCGTCGCCCAGGCCGAGTTCACGCACGCGCTGCCGCAGGGCACGGACACGCAGGTCGGCGAGCAGGGGCTGAGCCTGTCCGGCGGTCAGCGGCAGCGGCTGGCGCTGGCCAGGGCGGTCGTGGGACAGCCGGATTTCCTTGTCCTGGACGACCCGCTGTCCGCGCTGGACGTGCACACCGAGGCCGCCGTGGAGGCGGCGCTGCGGGACGTGCTCGCCGGCACCACCGCCCTGATCGTCGCGCACCGCCCGTCCACGGTGCTGCTCGCCGACCGGGTCGCCCTGCTGTCCGGCGGCCGGATCGCGGCCGTCGGCACGCATCACGAACTGCTGCGCGACAACGCCGAGTACGCCCATCTGATGTCCGGGACGGAACTGGAGGCAGCCCGATGACCGCGTCCACATCCACCCCCGTCCCGGTCGCCGACGACGAGCCGCGGAAGCCACAACAGCCGCACAAGGCCGACGACCCGTTCGACAAGGACGTCCTGCCCGCCCCGCCCGGTGCCACCGGGGCCCTGCTGCGGTCCCTGCTCGCGCCGATGAAGGCCCGGGTCGCCCTGACCACCCTCCTGCTGCTCGTGCAACAGGCGGCGGTGCAGGCGGGCCCGCTGCTGGTGGCGTACGCCATCGACAACGCCGTACCCGCGTTCCGCGCCCACGACAGCGGGCCGCTGATCGCGGTGGCGGTCGGCTATCTGCTGTGCGCGGCCGCCTCCGGCGGGCTCCAGTACGCCTTCGTCGTCACCTCCGCCCGGGTCAGCCAGGATGTGCTCCTCGATCTGCGCGGCCGGATCTTCCGCCACGCGCAGGCGCTGAGCATCGACTTCCACGAGCGATATACGAGCGGCCGCCTGATCTCCCGCTCCACCACGGACGTCGAGTCGCTGCGCGAACTGCTGGAGGAGGGCCTCCAGGAGCTGGTGATGGTGATCCTGTCCTGCGTGTACGTCGCGGCGATCCTGCTCTGGCTGGACCTGGGCCTCGGCGCGGTGGCGGTGGCGTCGTTCGGGCCGCTGTGGTGGCTCGTACGGCTGTACCGGCGGCGGGCGCGGCGGGTGTACACGACGCGGTCGACCGCGATCGCCGCGGTGATCGTGAAGTTCGTGGAGACGATGAACGGCATCCGCCCGGTGCGCGCGTTCCGCCGCGAGGCCGCCAACGACGCCGAGTTCCGCGTGCTGAACCGGCGGCACGAGCGGACGAACGGCGACGCGCTGCTGGAGATGGCCCGCTATGTAGTCGGCTCACGGATCGTCGGCAACACGGCGGTCGCGCTGATCGTGCTGTGGGGCGCGTACCGCGTCGCGGACGGCACGCTGGCACTCGGCGTGCTCGCGGCGGCGGTGCTGTATCTGCGCCGGATGTACGACCCGATCGACCGTTTCGGCATGTTCCTCAACTCCTACCAGTCGGCGGCGGCCTCCCTGGAGAAGATCGCCGGGCTGCTGGCCCAGACGCCGTCGGTCCCCGAGCCGTCGGCGCCCAAGGAACTCCCGGCCCTCGCCTCCGAACACCCCGGCCGTGAGGTCGTCTTCGAAGGCGTCCGCTTCACCTACCGCACCGGCGGCGAGGTGCTGCCCCGTTTCGACCTCACGCTCCCGGCCGGGCAGACGGTCGCGGTGGTCGGCTCTACAGGCGCGGGCAAGTCGACGCTGGCCAAGCTGCTGGCCCGCTTCTACGACCCGACCGACGGGCGGGTGCTGCTCGACGGGGTCGACCTGCGCGAGCTGGCCGTGCCCGAGCTGCGGCGCGGGGTGGTGATGGTGACGCAGGAGTCGTTCCTGTTCTCCGGCACGGTCGCCGAGAACATCGCCATCGGGCGGCCGGACGCGAGCCGCGAGGAGATCGAGGGCGCGGCGAAGGCGATCGGCGCGCACGACTTCATCGCCGCGCTGCCCGAGGGATACGACACGGACGTGCGCAAGCGAGGCGGCCGCATCTCGGCCGGTCAGCGCCAACTTGTCGCATTTGCACGGGCGTTGCTCGCGGACCCGGCGGTGCTGATCCTCGACGAGGCGACGAGTTCGCTGGACATCCCGGGTGAGCGGGCCGTGCAGCGAGCGATGGCGACCGTACTGAAGGGGCGTACGGCCGTCGTGATCGCACACCGGCTGTCCACGGTGGAGATCGCGGACCGGGTGCTGGTGATGGAGCACGGCCGGATCGTGGAGGACGGCAGCCCGGCCGAACTCATCGCGGGGACGGGACGGTTCGCGGGGCTGCACCGGGCGTGGCGGGACAGCCTGGCGTGAGCACGGGGAATCCAGGATCCGCGACTGCGGGCTGCGCCGGAACCGATTCTTTATCAAGATCACTACAACCGTTTCCGCCTGTGGCGCACATCACGACAGACACCCCGGGGGTTGCCCAGTTCTGCCCGGTTTCTGAATTGGACGACCCGCCAAGCCCCGGCTTCGATA
Source organism: Streptomyces spinoverrucosus (assembly GCF_006539505.1). GTDB lineage: Bacteria > Actinomycetota > Actinomycetes > Streptomycetales > Streptomycetaceae > Streptomyces > Streptomyces spinoverrucosus. The sequence continues at coordinate 3,984 of NZ_BJND01000064.1, read as the reverse complement.
AGGGACGCGAACCGCAGGGGGGGGCGGCGAAGAACTCCCTGGTCGGGATCAGTGGAGTAGAAGGGAGCCGTCATGTCACAGCCTTCAGGACGGGTGTTCACCAGACGTCAGATGCTGGGCATTTTCACCGGGGTGGCGGCCGGTTGTGCGCTGCCCGCCTTGACGATCGGGGCACGCCCGGCGTACGCGGCAAGCGAGGCGGGCAACATGGCGGTGCCCGAGGGAACGGGTCTTCCGGATACCGACCGCGGCAAGGTGGTCTGGGCATACAAGTCGGGCGGTCGGGCCGTTCGTACCGCGGCGGCCGCCGCGCTGGTGGGCAGCGCGGCGGACGTGACTGCGTTCCTCGACCAGAAGTTGCCCGTTGCCCGGGCCGAGGACAACAGGTTCACGCTCGCGAAGTCCCTGGTCGCGTCGGGCAGGGCGACTCGCGAAGGCATCAATGGCGCGTTGTCCGGCGGAGACGCGGCGATCGAGACCTTCCTGAAGGGCGGTTTCCAGACCGCGGTGCACGAGGATCTCAGGGTGGCCGTGACCACGGTCCTGACCCACGGTGGTCGTGCCGTGACGCGTGAGGCAAACGCTGCGCTGGACACCGATTCGGACTTCGCGTTGCGCGCCTTCCTCAGTGGCGGGCAGTTCACAGCTCTCGAGGAGGACGAACGTGTGCAGGTGTTCTCCATCCTCACGACGGCGTCACCACAGGTGCGTGAGTACGCGGAGCGTGCACTGAACGACGGGTCGCCGAGGGCGATCCGGTGGTTCCTGGAGACGGGTCAGTACATCGCCCGGGCGCGTGACGAAGAAACAGCGACGATCGAGCAGCTGGTCAAGGTCGTTGAGACGGAGGGGCGCCGCGCCGGCCGGAAGACCGACGAGGCCATAGAGCTGTCCGCCCAAGCAGTCGAAGCTGCCGAGAAGGCGAAGGCAGCGGCGTTGGAGGCCAAGGCGGAGGCCGAGGCCGCCGAGCAGGATGTCCAGCGCTCGGCGGCCGCGGCGAACAAGGCGGCGCAGGCTGCCAAGGGTGCCGCCGCGGCCGCGTCGACCGCTGTGTCGGCCTCGCGGACCGCGCAGGCTGCCTCGCGCCGTGCGGTGGCGGCCGCGCAGGCCGCTGCCGCCGCTGCCGCAGCGGCGGGGCGCGCCGCGACACGGGCGTACCGTGCCGCGATCGCCGCCTCCAAGGATGCGTCGATGGCGTCCGCGGCCAGAACGGCGGCAGAGGCCGCGCGGAAGATGGTCAGCTTCGTCCGCTCCGTGGCCTTGAAGGCCGACATCGCGGCGGTGGCTGCCGCCGCGGCCGACCAGGCGGGCGCGGCTGCCGCCAACTCGGCGATCAACGCGGCCGCCGCCGCTCGTGCTTCGGCCGACGCGGCCGCGGCCTCCGGTGCCGCGCGGGCCGAGGCCGCCGCCGCGCAGCAGGCCGCCGCCGAGGCAGAGGCCGCCGCGAACAGGGCGACTCAGGCCGCGAGCAGGGCGCGGACCCTGGCCGGGAAGTCGGCTGCCGCCGCCCGCACGGCGCGTGACGCGGCCAACAGCGCTGCCGATCATGCCGAGCAGGCGGCCGCCGCCGCCGAGGAAGCGGCCGACCACGCCGGCGAGGCGGTCGACTACGCCAACCGGTCAACGGCCGCCGCCAACGCCGCTGTCGAGGCGGCGAACAAGGCCGCCGACGCCGTCGCCGAGGCACGTGCCGTCGAGCAGGCGGCTCGTGAGGCCGAACTCGCCAGGCTGGCCGAGGAGACCGACGAGGCGATCGAGCGGGCGCGGCTCGAGGCGAGCGCGGAGTCGGATCTGCTCGAACGGTCCAACCAGCAGCGGACACAGGAAGCGCGCCTGTCCGAGGAGCTCCTCGGACTCATCAGCTCCGCGGAGTCGGCGCTGCAGAACGGAAACACCGCTGAGGCCGTGACGACCGGACGCAAGGCGGCGGTCCAGCTCATCGACCGGTCGGGTACCTGGACCCGGCAGGCCGCGGAGTTCGCGCTTGCCGGCTCGGACGAGGACGTCATCCACTGGATCGAGGCCGACCGTGCCATCGCTCTGAATCAGGACAACGCCGAGAACGTCGCGGCGATCGCCGCGGTGTCGACGAAGAACGTGGCCACGGCGGCCCATGAGGCTCTGAAGACCGAGGACGCCGCCCAGATCAGAGGGTTCCTCGAGAGCGGGGCGGTCGCGGCAGCCAAGGAGGACAACCAGTTCGAGATATTCACGCTCCTGGCCGACGACTCCACCGGTAAGGCGGAGCGAAGTGCGGCCCAGGCCGCGCTCGACGCGGGAACCGCCGAGGCCCTGCACACCTTCCTGCACGTCGAACGTGCCGCTGCCGTCCGCGAGGACGACCGGGTGGCGGCCACGACCCTCCTGGCGAACGGGGGCCCCTACGTCAAGGCGGCAGCCCAGATCGCGCTCGAGGGCGACACGCACATGCTCCGCCAGTTCATCGGGACGACGCAGCACGATTTCGCGCGGCTCGACCACGATCACGCGACGCACATCAGCGCGATCCGTGCGGCGATCGCCCGCGCGGCCAAGATCGCAGCGGACGCCCTGGAGGACGCGGCACGGGCCTCCGAGGCAGCGGCCCTCGCACGCAATGCCGCTGCCGAGGCGACCGACTGGGCCAACCGCGCGCAGGGTTACGCGGACGACGCCGAGCTGTCCGCCGAGGAAGCACGCCAGAACGCCGCGGCCGCCGAAGGGTCCGCGGCCGCCGCCGCGCAGTCCGCCGAGACCGCACGTCAGGCGGCCGCCGCGGCACGCCAGGCGAGCAGCGTGGCGAGGCACGCGGCGACGCGGGCCGTGCGGTCCGCCACCGTTGCCGCGTCCTACGCCGCGGACGCCGCGGCGTCGGCGACGGCTGCCCGGAAGGCATCGCTCGATGCGGGCAAGGACGCCACCGCCGCCTCTCGGGCCGCGTTCGAGGCCAAGGTCCTGGTCATCCAGGCCGCGATACGCGAGGCGATCCAGAACGCGCAGGACAATTCGACCGTTCCCATCAATCCCGACGAGAACGGCCTTCCGGAGGGCGCCGAAAGCTGCCTGACGCCGTTCGGCGACCCCATCGCCTCCGGCAACGACACCAACCCGTGGGAGTTGGGGTGGAGTTGGCTCACCGGGAACGGTCCCCGATCGCAGTGTTTCGGCCCGGACGACGAGTTCACCGGCATCTACCGTGAGCACCAGTACACGCAGGAGGTCATCGCCTTCTTCGCCTCCCGCACGCAGGCCGGGAACTACGAGCTGGGCCACACCTACATGTACGACTACCAGCTCGGCGGCTTCGACGGTGTCGGGAAGTACCTCACGGACTACGGGACGCTCACCACGGCCGGGCTCACCGGAAACCTGGCGTACACGTTCCTGGGCTCGCACTACGTCAGGATGACTCCCATCCGCGAGAACACGGACGGCTCCGTAGTGTGGCGGTACACCGCGTTCAACGAGTCGGACATCGAGTCTGCGACCCACCCGCCCGTCATCGGGTACACGGACTGGTGGAGCGACACCGTCGGTTCGCTCGTCGACAAGGTCGTCGGCGATTCCGGGCCGATGTCACCCAAGACCCAGGTCATCGAGTTCAACGTTACGCTGGGGCCGTGATGCGCAAGAGGACCGGTGGACAGTGGCTGGTCGCCACAACCCTGACCGCTTCCACGGTCCTCATCTCAGGGTGTATGGGCATGGGCTCGGTCGACCCCGACGAACTGCCCGGCGTGTACCGCAACGACGCGACCGGCGGCAAGATCGTGCTCGAGTCCGACGGGACGTTCTCTGCCACTGACGTAGCGGAAGACGCCATGGGGGGTGGCGGTGCCGACCCCGTCGACTTCAGCGGCCGATGGGAGTTCGTCGACAGCAGCGGGTCCGGCGATTTCATCTACCTGACGGTCGATGACGGTGAACTCGGCAAGGTCGGCGGCATGAAGCTCTACCCGAGCGGTCGGTCGGTGGAGTTCCATGCCGATCCGGACGGGCCGCCGT
>NZ_BJND01000063.1 GCF_006539505.1 Streptomyces spinoverrucosus | reverse complement strand
CGGACCAGACCGGACCCGACTGGAACATCACCGTCGGCGCGCTGCGCCGCGACGACCGGCGGGCCGTCGTCGGCGACGGCATGCCCGTACACCTGTCGTCCTGGGGCATCGGAAGCCTTCCCTCGGCCTGCCACACCGGTGTTCTGTGCCAGGACCAGTTCAGCGGCACCTCGGCAGCGACGCCGTACACAGCCGGCGTCTTCGGAACGACGCTTCAGCGGGTGCGCGAGGCGATCGGTGACGGGCGGGCCGGGCAGAAGAGCGGCCAGGTCGTCGCCGAGGGCACCGCGCTCGACGGGAGCGTGTACCTCAAGGACGGCAGGCTGACGCGGGGTGAGCTGCGCGAGGCCGTCCTGAAGAACGCCTTCCCGCTCGGCGAGGACAACCTGCCGTCCGCCAGCTGGCCGCTCGCCTCACCGCACACGGCCGGCAACGTCCTCTTCGAGGGCTACGGCGCCGCCACCCCCGAGACCGCGCGCCGTGCCACGGACGTGCTGCTCGGCCACGCCCTGCTGCCCGAACGCCCCGTCGAGGACGACTTCTTCGCCGCCGACCGGGCCGTACGGGACAGCATCTGGGGCGGCTACGACCGGGACGGGGACGGCGCCGAGGATCCCGCACCGCTGCCGAGCGGCGTTTCGGCGGGCCTCGACGACGTGGCGACGCTGGACGGCACGCTGGGTGTACTGCGCGGGACGCTGGCCGCGCAGCGAACTGCTGAGCCCCAAGAGACGTACTCCGAGCGGGCGTTCAGCTACTACCTGCACCAGGGGCCCGACTGCGGCGCCGAGCGGACCATGGACCGCACCGACCGGGCGGGGGACGCGGACGGCTGCGCCGTCGGTGACACCCTGTCCTCCGTAGCGCCGTATCTGCCGACGGCCGCGCATCCGTCCACCGACACGTTGGACGCACCGCTCGCCGCGGGCTCGAAGGTGCGGGCCGAGCTGTACGTACGGACGCGGGCCCCGGCGGCACTCGTCGGCCCGTCCGTCGTCCTGCTCGCCACCGACCGGGAGATCGGCCGTGGCAAGGCCACGACCCAGCCGGTCACCGGCTCCTGGACGAAACTCACCATCGAGTTCGAGACCGCCCGGCACGCCTTCACCGGGGAGCAGCTCACCGTCCAACTGCTCTCCGACACCACCGCCCTGCTCGCGGTGGGATACGAGGGCGACCACGCCACGAGGCTCACGGTCGACCCGGCCGCGCTGCCGCCCTCCGGCCTTGAATTCGGCGCCACCATCGAGGCACCCGCGGACGGCGGCGAAGTCCGCGAGGGCGAAACGGTCGTGGCCGGCGGCCGGTTCACCTTCCCCGACGCCGGCACCGACCCCGAAGGTGTCGGCGGCCGTCCGGAAACCCGCCGGGTGCAGGTGTCCGTGGACGACGGCACCTTCGCCTCCCCGCTCTCTGCGGAACTCGACGAGGCCACGGGTACCTGGCGCGTTCGGGTCGGGCGCCTCGGCGCGGGCGAACACGTGCTGTACGCCCGCGCGGTGCGGGACAGCACTCCGTCGCAGGCCACACGGACGAGCTTCCGGGCGGTCCCCGACGCCCGCGTCGAGTGGCAGGTCGTCAGCCGCAACGCTCCCGTGGACCCGGCCACCTGGCGTCCCGCCGAGGGTCTCGCCGACTGGTCGTTCCGGCTGACCACGTCCTCCTACGGCGTCGGCCACCGCACCATCGTCGTACGTCTGGTGGAACGCGGCACTGAGACGGCACGTGACAGCGTGCGGGTCCGCTTCCGCTGACGCGGCGCCTCCTCGGAGGATCCGGGCGGGCCGGAACCCCTGCGGGGGCCCGGCCCGCCCCCGTGTCATCGCCCCGGGCCACGGCCGACGCTGGTGCCGTGGTCAGCCCTCTCGCTTGGGCTTGTCGCTCTTCTTCTTGCCGGGCTTGGGCGGTGAGGTCGTGGACGGCGAGGAACTGCCGGACGGGGTCGTCGGGCTGACCGTCGGGATCGGGGGCGGAGGCGTGGTCTGCTGCGGCGTCGGGAGGGCGGATGGTTCCGGGGGCGCGGAGCCGGTAGTGGCAGCCGTGGTCTGCTCGTCGACCGACGGTTCCGTGACCGCCGAGGTCGCCGATGTGGTGCTCGACGGGGAGGGACGGGACTTCCCGGGCGGGGCGCTCGCCTCGTTGATCAGGGTCGTGCCGACCAGGAACGAGGCGCCGAAGATGACCACCCCGGCGATGCCGAGAAGCACCGTGGAGCGCCGCCGGGCGAGCGGTGCCGACGAGGTCACAGCGGCGCCGGGCAGCTGAGCCGTGGGCATCACGGCGCCCGGCGCCGGCGACGGGGCGGTCCGGCTGTCCCTCCAGGCGGCGAACCAGTCGCTGACGCGTTCGGCGGTGGGCCGGTGGCCCGGTTCCTTCGCGAGCAGCCGCAGCAGGTAGTCCTCCAGACTGCCGGGCAGTCCGGACCGCAGCTGCCCGGGCCGGGCGGGTGTGGCGGAGATGTGCTGGTGCACGACGGCTGCGGCGGTGTCCCCCTGGAAGGGCGGGTGGCCGGTGAGAAGCTCGTACAGGACGCAGCCGAGGGCGTAGACGTCGGACGCGGGACCGGCCGGTCGTCCCAGGGCTCGCTCGGGGGCCAGGTAGGTGCTGGTACCCATCAGCTGCCCGGTGGCCGTCAGGGAGACCGAGGCCTCGTCGGCGATCCGGGCGATCCCGAAATCGGCGATCTTCACGGTGCCATCGGCCGACAGCAGCAGGTTGCCGGGCTTGACGTCCCGGTGGATGACGCCCTGCTGGTGCGCGGCGGACAGGCCCGCCGCGATCTGCGCCGCGAGGTCGGCGACCCACTCGGGGGCCAGCCCGCCCCGGGCGGACAGCTCCTGAGCCAGGCTGCGGCCTTCGACGTACTCCATCACCAGGTAAGGACGGCCCTGGTGGGATCCGGCGTCGTACAGCGCCACCACATGTGGGTGGTTGAGCCGGGCGGCGATCTCCGCCTCTCGGCGGAAGCGCTGCGTCGTGGTGTCGTCCGCCTCGGCGGCGAGCAGCTTGACGGCCACGGTCCGGCCCAGCAACTCGTCGGTGGCACGCCAGACCTCGCCCATGCCGCCCCGGCCGATGGTTTCGTCCAGCCGGTATCGGTCCGCGACCAGCACCACGTACCTCGTCCCTCGCCACCGTTGACCGCGGTGCTCCCCGTCCGCTGGATCGCTGAGCAGCGAGAGCAACGCACCGCACTCTGCTCAGCGCGCACAGACCGCACCGTGTCACAGGTGCAAGGGGTCCGAAGTCGGTGATGCCGGAATCGGTGGAGGCGGGAAAGTCCGAGGGTGGGTTGCACTGCCGTTCTGGACGACCTTCTCTGGCAGAGAGGTCTTTCATGAGGAAGACGCCTCACCACGTGGGCGGTGTCGGGGCGGATCACCGCCTTCACCGCAGGGAGGACGTGATGGCTGCCGTCGACGAGGTAGCAGCGGACATCTTCCGCATCAACGTGATGACCGATCCGGAACTGGACTTCACCACCAGTTTCTTCCTGATCCGCGACGAGGCTCCTACGCTCGTCGAGACGGGCTTCCGCCGGGCGTTCGACGAGACCTACCGCGCGGTGTCACAGCTGATCGACCCGGCGAGCCTCCGGTACCTGGTCGTGCCGCACTTCGAGGGCGACGAGTCCGGGGCGCTCCATCTCTACTTGCACCGGGCACCGCACGCCCTGCCGGTGTGCAGTCCCATCGGCGCGGGCGTCAACGGCGATCTCGCGGACCGCGATCCGCTGGCGGTCGACGGCAGCGGTGAGCTCGACCTCGGCACCCACCGCCTACGGTTCCTGATCACTCCGTACGTCCACACCTGGGAGTCGATGCTTCCCTGGGACGCGACCACACACACGGTCTTCTGCTCGGACGTGTTCATCGGACCGGACAGCGGGCGAGCGACCACGGACGCCGATCAGAGCGACTACATGATCGACATGTACCGCAGCGTCGGCATCTTCCCCTCACGGGCCCACCTCGACCATGCCCTTGACAAGATCGAGGCCGTGCACCCGCAGACCCTCGCCTGCCACCACGGCAGCGTCAAGACGAGTCGGATTCCCGCTTACCTCCAGGCACTACGGGCGACGGACGTCACAGGCGTCACGGAATGGAACCCGATGGCCGAGACACCCGGCGATCACCAGCATCACTGACCACCGGCGGACGATTCGTTCTCGTCACCCGCTCCATAATGAACCCCAGGTCAGCGGCCTGGGGTTGGTTGCTTGTTTAGTCCAATTTGGGGGTGGCGTGCCCTCTGCGTGCCCTAAAGGCAGGACGAAGGCCACTGAAGGGGACACCGTGCAAACTCCCCAAGAGATCGGCCGGGTCTGGCGCCATCACTCGCCGGCCGAAGTCCTGAGCCAAGTCTCGCGCGTACCCGCCGACTGAGGGGATCTGACGGTGCTTCCACGAAAGGGCCAGCCGGCCTGCCGCCGGTTCCGGGCCGAGCCCGGAGAGCCCCGACCCGAGGTCCTGCACCCGAAGGAGGTCGAGGTTCTCGGGCCGGGGCGGCGGGCTGGTCTCAGGCGGGCCGGAGATGCCGGAGGTGATCCAGCCGACCTGGGTGACACTCGCTACTCGGCGGCTTCCACATCCAGTGGTCGTTACGCCGGGTCGATGCGGGAGACGCTGCCACGCAGGTCGAGCACGTACAGCTCGCCCTTGCCTCCCTGCACGAACGAGACGACCCGGCCGCCGTCGACTCCGAGGTCGCTCACGCCGGTCACCTCGCCGTTCTCCATCTGCAGAGCACGGATGGTGCCGTCGCAGTAGTCGCTGAACACGTACTGACCCTTGAGATCCGGGATCGCCTCGCCTCGGTAGACGTATCCGCCGGTCACCGAGCAGCCCAGCCCGCTGCGGTCGTACTCGTGGATCGGCGGTACGTGGTTCGCGGGTTCCGTGCCGCCCCGGAAGGGATGGTTGCCCTCCATCTGGGACCAGCCGTAGTTCTCGCCGCCCTTGCTGGCTGCCGGGGCCCAGTCGATCTCCTCCCAGGCGCTCTGGCCGACGTCCCCGATCAGCAGGTCGCCCGTGCCCGCGTCGAAGGAGAACCGCCACGGATTGCGCAGCCCGTATGCCCAGATCTCGTCCTTCGCGTTCGGGTCGTCCACGAACGGGTTGTCCGGCGGGATCGCGTACGGCTTGCCGCCGCTCGGGTCGATCCGCAGTAGCTTGCCGAGCAGCGTGTCGAGGTTCTGCCCGTTGCCGTGCGGGTCGCCGCCCGAGCCGCCGTCGCCGAGCGCGATGTAGAGGTAGCCGTCGGGGCCGAACGCGATGTCGCCGCCGTTGTGGTTCGCGTAGGGCTGTGTCTGGGTGAGGACGGTGCGCCGGGTGTCCGGCTGGATCCTTCCGTCCCGCACCGCGAACTCGTCCACGGTGCTGGTGCCTTGGAGGTTCGTGAACGAGATGTAGAAGTGCGCGAACTCCTTGTCGAACGCGACGCCCAGCAGGCCGCGTTCACCGTTGGTGGTGGTCTCGCTGGATATGTCGAGGACGGGCTCGCCGAGCCCCTCATCGTCCAAGACCCTTACCTTGCCTGCGCGTTCGGCTATCCAGACCGTGCCACCGGGACCGGCGGCGCCGGCGGTTGGATTCTGGGCCGTGGCCACTTTCTTGAGCACGACCTTCGCTGCCTGGCGTGGGGCGCTGAGCTCGTCGGCGGACGCCGTGGTCAAGGCGAGGGAAGCGACGAGGCAGAGGGTGCCGATGATCGCCGAGCTTCTGGTGCGAACTTTCACCGTGATCCTCCTAGAGGCGGCGAACGGGGGAGGTCACCCGGCTGCCAGAGGCAGAGATAGGGGGGTGTCGTCCACACCGGCACGCACACCTGGGGGGTGGGGGGATTGGTGCGCTACTGGCCACAGGTGAGGCTACCGGGACAGGGGTTGTTGAAATAGACCACACTCCGCCACCCATTTACCTCCGCTCCGCTTTCCGTCGCGCCCTCCGCCTCCCCGTTCCCCGGCACTCTCCTCATACGGCGCCCGGGTGGTGCCTACTGTTCGGACACCTCCTGCTGACCAGGCCCCTGGTACCTGGGCTGTCGGGTCCTTCTCGGTGTCCGAATGGCGGGCTTTCCCGCAGGCCGTGCCCATGGCGTGCTTAGAGGCGGAGAACCACGGTCAAGGCCCAGGTCGAGTCCAGCTCCTCGACCCCCCGACGACATCCGCCCCCTCGCCACCCGCGTCGAGAGCGAGATCCTCTACCGGCTGCTGCGCAGCTCCCTCGGCCCCGTCCTGCGCCAGTGGTCACTGGACGACTCGACCACGGCCCGGATGCGCGAGGTGGCCCGATGGATCTGCGCCCGCTACACCGAGCCGCTCAGAATCGACGAGATCGCCGCCGTGGCACACATGAGCCCCGCCAGCCTGCACCGGCACTTCAAAGCGGCCACCGGCATGGGCCCGCTCAAGTACCAGAAACACCTGCGCCTGCAGGAGGCACAGCGGCGCCTGGTCGCGGGCGGCGCCACCGCGGCCCGGATCGCACAGGCGGTCGGATACACGAGCGCCACCCAGTTCAGCCGCGAGTACCGCAGCACCTACGGCCTCCCGCCCGGCCAGGACGCGGCCCGCCTGCGCGCTCGACTCGCCCACACCCCCACGCCCCAGCAGGCGTAGGCCCAGGCAGTCAGACGCCGCACCCGGCATGCGGGGGCCGCTGCTGAGCCGAATAGCACGTCGGCCTCGCGTTCCGTGGTGGCAGTGACAGGCCACCGTAGCCGACCGACCTGCGGTTGCCCTCGCCGAAACCGCTGGTGCCGGTTCAGCTGGGCCGCTGGGGGTCGGGGTCGAGGTGGCGCACGTCACCATCGGCGGCGATGGGGTTGCGGCACCCGATGACGGACGTTGGGCGGTTCGGTCCGGGGGCTGCGTTTGCCCGTCGGGCTCCTCGGCGTTCTCTCTGCCGTAGACCTCCATCCAAGGAAGTCCGGATATGGTGCTGAGATCCCGGATGTGACGCCGCGCACCAGGCCATACATGTGCTGCCGCAATGCCGCATCGCCGCGCACCCTGGCGCAGCCCTCCTCGCGAGCCTGCGGGGCTACGGGGCATGCCGAGCGTCCCTCCCTGGAGCTGCGTGCCCATAGCGTGCCCGTAAGGGCGGTAAACAGCGGTCAACAGCGGCGCATCCAGGCCCATCCGACCACTCCATGGATCAGGCGTCTACGCTGGTCAGAGCCCTAGAGCTTGCTCAAGCGCCGTCGCTTCCCAAGCTGAGAGCGCGAGTTCGATTCTCGTCACCCGCTCCATGATGAAACCCCAGGCCAGTGGCCTGGGGTTTGTTTGTTGTCTAGACCAATTGGCCCGAACGTCTCAAATCGGAGACGCATTATGTGTGGCCCGCGTCACCGCCGCGTGCTTGGCTCGCGAAGTCGCGTATGCGAAGCGGCAGTTCACAGACAGGCGTCCGCCATTGCAGAAGCCGATGCGTTCGTGATTGACGATGCCCAGGCGGCCGCTATAGGCGCGGCTCCACGCCGAGGTCGGCGAGCAGGCCGCGGATGTGGTCCTCACCAGCGGCTTGCCGAACATGGCGTCGGCCAGGACGGCACCCGCTGCCGCACCAGCGATCTGGGCAGGGACATACGCCCCCACGTCCCGCGCCGTGAGCCCGTCGCCTGCGCGACGGCCAGTTAGCCAGGCGGCAAGCGTGACGACAGGGTTGAGGTGAGCGCCGGAGACAGGCCCGAGCAGCACGATGAGCACGCCCAGGCCGAACACTGTGGCCAGCGAGTTGGCGAGCAATTGGACGCCGACGTCCCGGACAGTTCGGTGGCCTGGATGCCGGAGCCGACCACCACCGCGACCAGCGCCGCCGAGCCGACGGCCTCGGCCAGGGCACGGCGCCCCAGGGAGGCGCTCACGTGAGCGCCTCGACCGCAGTCGGCGTCTTCAGGAACACGGCGAGCCGGTCGAGAGCCGCCGGCAGCACCCAGTAGTACACCCACGTGCCACGGCGCTCGCAGTCGATGAGACCGGCCTGGCGCAGGAGCTTGAGGTGGTGGGAGAGCCGGAGCGGGTCACCGAGAGCCTTGAACACCTTCGCCAGCTCGGCCGCCTGGCCCTCGTCCAGCGGAGCGGACGAGGGTCCCGGGCAGCGGGCGGCATCCTGGCCGATCACCTCAAGCTGCTGTTTCGACATACCTCTATGTTGAAGTACCTGCGCGAAACCGTCCGTCGGCGCTACGCCGCCGCAGCCGTGAAGGTCACCGAGGGCGGCACCGCCTGATGCGGGCCGCAGCCGGTCGAGGTCGCCCGCGCATGGAATGTGTGTCACCTCCGTGGTGGAGAAGCGTCTGGGCGCTCTGCAGTCGCCCACCTTTGATGGCCGACTCGGCGCCCGCCGCGCGGGGGAACTCGCCTTCGTCTTCGACATCCTGCGCTTCACCGGCCTGATCGGCCCCGTGCCCTCGGAGCACTCGCCGACACCATGCACATTGCCTGGATCGACTTCGCCATCACCGGCGACCGCGGTTGACCCGCGTACGCCGCCCGGCTCCGTGCCACCAAGCGCTTCGACGAAACCTTGCAACTGGTACACGACCCGCGACCTGACCCCCGCGCCGCAGGGGGCAACCGCCGCTGACGCAGGTCGTCCACCGGCGTCAGCGGCGACACCACCAGGGCCGCTCGTGCCGGCATTGGGCCCAGTGCCGAGCGGGGTGGCGGGGCGTCGTCTCAGGTGGGGAGTGGGCGCGCCTCGACGATGTGTTTCATGACGATGGTGGAGGTCAGTTTCTGTACACCTGGCAGCCTGGTCAGTTGCCCTTCGTAGAGCTTCCGGTAGTCGGCGAGGTCGACGGCCACGACGTGCAGGAGGCAATCGGGATCGCCGAAAAGGCGTTGTGCCTGCAGAACGTTGGGAATTGCGGCGACGGCCTCGTCGAAGGCCGCCAGCGTCGACTGATCCTCCCGCTGCAGCGTCACGAAGACCAGCGCTTCGAAGCCGAGTCCCATCGCCTCCGGATCCAGCACTGCCTTGTATCCGCGAATCACGCCTGCGCGCTCGAGCTCGCGCAGCCGCCGCTGGCAACGCGAGATGCTCAGCCGGACCTTCTCCGACAGTTCCGTGATCGTCTGGCGACCGTCCTTCTGTAGCTCCGCAAGAATTTCGCGATCCACCCGGTCAATGGGCAACTCTCTCCCCAATCTATCCGGCTGCTAGCAAAGGTGGCAAAAATATAGCGGTCGATCCCGCCTAGCCTCGTCTTAGAGAGTTAGCGCGGTCGACTGCTTCTTCAGGGGCGAAGTGTGCGCCGCGCCGCGACACATTTCTCAGTCCTGAGTGGCGGTCCGATGGCCGCTGCCATCGCTCACCCTGACCGCCCCACGCCAATCGGAGGAACCAGTACTGATGTCCGTAGTCAACGAGATCGACGTAAAGGCTCTGCAGGAGACCATCGACGCCGTTCGGGCCACTCCCAAGCTCGGCCAGGTCACCTTCGCTGTCGACGGTAAGTGGCAGGGCGGTTTCCGGATCAAGGCGCAGACCGGCGCCCTGACGCAGGGCGGTGAGCGCGACGAGCAGCGTGTGGCGAAGTACACGATGACCAGCGACGAGCCGACCGCGCTGTTGGGCACCGACACCGCGGTCTCGCCCGCGGAGTACGTTCTGCAGGCGCTGGCAGGCTGCTACACCGTCACACTCACCGCCAACGCCGCCTCGCGCGGCATCGAGCTCAAGAGCTTCCGGCTGGAGCTCGAAGGCGACATCGACCTGCGCGGGTTCCTCGGTATCGACACCGCAATCCGTCCGGGCGTGCAGCAGCTGCGCGTTCGCGTCCACATCGAGGCCCCTGATGCCACCCGCGAGCAGCTCGAAGAGCTGATCTCCCTCGTCGAGAGCCGTTCGCCCATCCGCGACACCCTCGTTAACCCGGTCGACGTCGTCACCACGCTTGTCTGAGCACGCGACAGCCCGGACGCCCGAACTGTAAAGGACAGTCGCGGCGCACGACCCGCTGCCCGCATCCGCCCGTAAGCGGCATCGGACGGCGGGTCAGCCACGTGCGCCGGTGTCTTCCAGGGTGGGCATCCGCAGGAGGAGCCTGGAGACCCCGCACGGCGGTATCCGGGCTCAGGCGCGCCTGTTTCCCTCAATTGCGCATGGACTCATCGCTGAGATGCCAATGGGCTGAGAGACGCGCGGAACCGAATGCCCAGGCCCGCTTCTCGCCCCGCCTGGATGGGACCCCCTCCTGGGGCATCGGGAGCTCGTCAGTGAGACCAAGAGTGGCCGAAGACGGATCGCATGGGCCGGCCTCTGAGACGCGGCACGGCTCTGCGGCGGCGCACAGGACGGGCGGTTACCTACGCAGTCCTGCTGAGCGGACCGCAGAGGCTACCCATCACGTCCCTTTCGAGTCGACGAACTCACAGTACGGAGGCCATCCTGCGGACCCCTTCGGCGAGGATTTCCGGGGAGGTGGCCAGGTTCATACGGACAAACCCCGCTCCGCCCGGCCCGAAGGCCATCCCGGAGTTGAGGGCGATCCGGCCTCGTTCCAGGAAGACGGCCGCCGGGTCGTCGCCAAGGGCCAGTTTCCGGCAGTCCAGCCAGGCCAGGTAGGTGGCCTGGCCTGGGCGGCAGCGCACGGCGGGCAGGTGGGTGGACAGTAGATCGCCGAGCAGATGACGGTTTTCGTCCAGTCCGGCCAGCAGGCTGTCGAGCCAGGCACCGCCCTCCCGTAGGGCCGCGGTGTGGGCGATGACGCCGAGGTGGCTGGGGCCGTGACTGACTTCCTCGGGGAGGCGGGCCAGGTCGTCGGCGGCCTCGGGGCCGGCGATGGCGAGGGCGGCTTTGAGACCGGCCAGGTTCCATGCCTTGGAGGCGGACATCACCGACAGGCTGTTCTCCGCGCCCGGCACGCTCAGGTAAGGAACGAAGGAGGTTCCGGCAGCCACGATGGGAGCGTGGATCTCGTCCGCCACGACGCGCACGGCGTACCTGCGCGCAAGCTCGGCAACATCGGTCAGTTCAGTGGCGGTGTGTACGGTGCCGGTCGGATTGTGCGGACTGCACAGCAGATACACCGGCCGCCCGCCGCGACCGGTGGCTTTCTGGAATGCGACCTCCAGGGTGGTCAGGTCGATCCGCCCTTCCTCGGTCAGCGGCGCCTCGACAACCGGCCGGCCGTCGTTGCGGATGAACTGATAGAAGGGCGGATACACAGGGCAGTTGACCACGACGGGGTCCCCGTGGCCGGAGACCAACTTGAGCATCTCGACGATGCCCAGCATCACGTCAGGGACGATCGCCGTCCGCTCAACAGCCAGGTCGTCCCAGTCCCAACGTCGCGCGGCGAAGTCCGCGAATGCCTCGCCGTAGGCGGTTCCGGCCGGATACCCGGTATCTCCGCGCTCCACCGCACTGTGGATGGCTCGTGCTACGGGCTCGGCGACCGGCACGTCCATCTCCGCCACCCACAGTGGCAATACGTCGTCCTGGTAGGTCGTCCACTTCATACTCGTGCGCTGCCGCAGCTGCTCCAGAGACAGCTGCCGCAGTGGGTTCACGCCGCGAGTTCCAGTGAGGTCCTTCAATGCGTCATCCATGAAGCGAAAATAGACCGCATGTCGCGCGCATTGTTTGCCTTTCTTGTGCTATCTTTCCTTCGAAGCGGCAAAGAGTCACCCAGTTTGGGGCGCGATTCAGCAAGGAATTTGCGCCTGCCGGTTGCGACTCTTGCTCTGGGTCTCCCGCTTGCTCACACCGACGCGCTGGGGGCCCGCCGCCCGTACCCGGGGCGGCCGACCGGCTCGCCGGCGCGGCCGTGAAGACTCTGCGCGTTGCAGGGTGGAGGCGGCACCGTCGATTGCGCGTGCGCGTTGCCATGCCGCACGCAGGTCGGCCCGGACATGACGGTGCTCCGCGTGCCGGTGCGGAGGTCGCACCGGCACGCGGAGCTCGTTTCGGAGACCGTGACCCGAACCGCTTCGTCAGCTGACGGAGAACCGGCTGAAGTTCGCGGTGCCGATGGTTCCGGCGTGGGCCGTGGAGAACATGCCCGCGTCCAGGGTGCTGTTCGCCCCGGTCAGGGTCGCGGTGCCGACAGTGGTCCAGGTGGTGCCGTCGGCGGAGTAGGAGCCGGTGACCGACGTGCCGCTCCTGACCAGGCGGAGCCAGACAGGGGCGACGGTGGCGGTTCCGGTCTTGGTGGTGTTGGTGTCGAGGTAGCCGTCACCGTTGGAGTCCGACTGCAGGGCGATTCCGTTGCCGGGGGTGGTGGCGAGGACGAGGTATCCGGTGGACGAGCCGGCGGAGGCGATGTTGTTTCGCAGCATCAGGCCGGCTTTGGCCCAGCTGTTGGTCTTGTCCTGACTGGCGACGCGGACGGTGACGGTCGAGGACGTTCCAGCCGCCCCCGTCTGGTAGGCGGCGGAATACTCGTCGTCGTATGCCGTGCCCGAGCGCCATACGTCGATGCCCGCGCCGGTCAGGGAGGTCACTCCGCCGCTCTGGCTGACGGCGGCCGGAATCGAACTGTATGCCTTGTAGGGAGAGGTGACGATGCGCAGGTTGCTGAATGTCGCGCTGCCGGCGGTGGTGCTGTGGGCTGTGTGGATGACACCGGCATCCTGGGTGGTCGCCATGGACGGCAGGGTCACCGTCGAGCCGACCTGAGTGAAGGTGGATCCGTCGGTGGAGTAGTAGGCGGACACCTGGGTGGCAGTGCGGGTGAGCCGCAACCAGACCGGTGCCTTGACGGTGGCAGCGGTGGACGTGAGCTGGTCGAGGTAGCCGTCGGCGTCGGAGTCCCGCTGGAAGCTGACGCCGTTGTTCGGGGTCACCACCACAGCCGCGTATCCGGCGGAGGAGCCGTCGTCCGTGAGGTCGTTGCGCAGGACGACGCCGGCCTTGGCCCAGCCGCTGGTCTTGTCCAGGCTGTCGACCCGGGCGGTCACCGACGTGCCGTCGACAGCTGCCCCGTTTCGGAAGACGGTGCCGTACTCGTCTTCGTGCTGTCCGCCGGCACCCCAGATGTCCTCGCCCGCGTCGGTGATCGTGAAGTGGCCGCCGCTCTGGCCGGTGTTGGCGGGGGTGGAGGAGTAGGCGCTGTAGGGGGAGTTGACGGGGTCGGTGGTCAGCGGGCGGTACAGGGGCTGGATACCGGCGTTGTTCATGACCGTCTTGGCGGCTGACGGCCAGTTGCCGTCGCTGACGACGACGGTGCCGCTGACCACGTCACCGCGGCCGTTGGTGTTGGTGATGTTCGCGTGACTGTTGTTCGTCCAGTTGTCGATCAGGGTCAGGGCGCCGGTGTTGTTGGTCGCATTGCTGTTCTCATGGCCCCATTCGCCGGTGTTCCGGAAGACGTTGTTGGTGTCCGTGAAGTTCCGGGAGCCCTCGTCGTGGTAAAAGCCGAACCAACCGTTGTTGCTGTGGCAGTAGTTGCGTTCGAAGGTGCTGCCCGGTGACGCCGACAGGGTGTACAGACAGCCGCCGTCAGTCATCTGCTGCATGAGGTCGTGGATGT
This sequence comes from Streptomyces spinoverrucosus, assembly GCF_006539505.1. Lineage (GTDB taxonomy): Bacteria > Actinomycetota > Actinomycetes > Streptomycetales > Streptomycetaceae > Streptomyces > Streptomyces spinoverrucosus. The sequence continues at coordinate 39,657 of NZ_BJND01000063.1, read as the reverse complement.
AGTTGTCGGTGACGTGGTTGTTCGCAGCGGTTGTCGCGGTCGTGTAGATGGGCTGGTAGTTGTACAGGCCCCGGTTGACGTAGTCCTGGCTGCCGCCGATGTCGTTGGCGCCCCAGCCGTAGCCGATGGTGAGGCCGGAGTAGGGCAGGTTGTACATCTCGTTGTGCGAGATGGTCGCGCCGTTCACGTAGGTGACGAGGATGGCCGACATGTCACGGTATTCCAGCGCCACGTCATGGATGAGGTTGTTGCTCAGCGTGATGTCCCGGTTGGTCATCCGCCTGTCACTGGGGTGGTGCGCGTCCGCCCGAACGCCGCCGACGGCGATGCCGCCGCCCGCGTTCTGGGTGAAGACGTTGCCGGTCGCTGTGATGCTGCGGGCGCCGAGTCCGACGCCGGTGGTGTGGGCGTTGGCGTCGTTGCCGATGCCGAGGCTGTTCTGTCCGAGCTGGGTGAACCGGTTACCGGTGAACGCGATGTGGTCGGCGGCCGAGACCTGGACGGCGGAGGGCATCTGCTTCCAGTGAGGGCGTGCCGCCTCGAAGAGCCGGCAACCGCTCTGACACGAGGTCAGCGCATCCGACGGGCGGTCCCAGGTACCGGAGAGGTACGCGCCGGTCTGCTGGCTGGCGTAGCCGTGGGTGGTGGGGTCCAGCCAACTGGTGCCCGAGAACTGCAGCCCTGAGAAGGCGATGTGGGTGGCGGGGGAGGAGTACGTCCCTCCGACGCTGATGAGCGACTCCAGCTTCGGCACCTCGACGTCGGCCTCACTCATGTCCTGCCCGGCGAGCGGCTTGTAGTACAGGGTGCCGGTAGCGGTGTCGAGGTACCACTCGCCGGCCGAGTCGAGGAATTCGTAGGCGTTCTCGATGTAGAGGGGGCCGGCCCGGAAGGGGCTCGTCAGGGTGTCGTAGCCGAACGTGTTGTTGTTCCACGAGGGCTGGGCCATGGTGATGGTGCCGCTGCTGATGCCGGTCACCGGGGCGTAGCGGTCGGTGAAGGATCCGATGCCGTGGATCTCGGTCCGTTCGGGCTGCGCGAGGCTGTTGAGGTAGCTCAGTGAGCTGTTGGTGAACGTGTAGCCGCTGGTGGTCGCGGTCAGGTCCGAGCGGGGGATCTCGGCGCGGGCCCTGGTGGCCATGACGCCGTCGACGGACAGATGGCGCGTGTCGAAGCCGGTGCCGACGTCGGCCTTCCAGATGTTCTTGGCCGAGTCCTGCACGGTCCAGCCGGTGGCCTTCTGTGCTCCGGTAATGACGGGGTGGGCGCCCAGCGCGGCCTTCCAGGTCACCGTGTGGCCGCCTGTGCCGGAGTCCGCCGAGGTGAAGGCGAGCGGCGCGGAGAGCCGGTAGGTGCCGTCGGCGAGCTCGACGGTGATGTCCCCTTTCATGGAGTTGTTGGTCGCCCGCACCTTGCTCTTGGCCTGGGTGACGGAGCACGGCCGTTTCACGGAGCAGGCGGTGCCGGAGCCGCTCGGTGAGGCGTAGAGCGTCGTGCCGGCCGCGAAGGCGGGGCCGGCCTGGACGAGGACGGTGGCGGTCGAGGCGGTGAGGACGGCGGCTGTGGCCAGCCATGACCTGAGACGGCCAGGAACCGTGGGACGTATGCGGGTTGTTCGCATGTGACACCTTCCGGGAGGTTCAGGGGGCCCGTGGTGTGCGTGGGCGGGCAGGGGAGAGCCCAGCGACAAGAGGGGGAAGGGGTAAGAGCGATGTAACATTAGACGTCATATGAATTTCGTCAATAGGTCGCGCGCTGCCGGCTCGGCGGGACCTGGACATGCGAACGCCCCCGGCCTGTTTGGCTCGGGGGCGAGTCGGTGGGAGTGCTCTCAGGAGGCGGGCGAGCCGACGTTCGGCACGCGGCGGCGGTTCCAAGCGGTCGTGATGTGTGCCGCCATGGCTTGCGCGGCCCCCTCGGAGTCCCGGGCCAGCAGCCGCTCGGCGACTGCGCGGTGCTCCGCGTTGGCCTGCTCGCATGCGGTCGCGTCCGGTGTGCCGTTGTAGAGGAACGTCGTGCGCGCCTGGGCGTGGAGGATCCGGATGATGGAACGCCCGAGCCTGTTGTGGGATGCCTGCATGATCCGGTCGTGGAAGGCCACGTCGGTCTCGATGAAGCGTGCCGGGACGGCGGTCTCCTCGTCGAGCCGGGCGAGCAGCCGCTCGATGGCTCGCAGGTCGTCGTCGGTGGCCAGCTCCGCAGCCTGGGCTGTCATCTGGGCTTCCAGCGTCGACCGGATGTCGACCAACTGGTCGAGGACGACGAGCTGGTCGTCATGCTGGACGGTCGCGGCGAGCACGGCGGGGTCGAGGAGGTTCCATTCCTCGGGTGGGGTGACGGTGGTGCCGTAGCCCTGCCGGGCCTGGACCAGCCCCTTGGCCTCCAGGGACTTGACTGCCTCGCGGATGGTGATTCGGCTGACGCCGAACGTCTCGCAGAGCTCGGGTTCCACCGGCAGGGTCGATCCTGGAGGAATGGCGCCCGACACGATCGTGTCGGTCAGGCTCTCCATGACGGCCTGCGCCAGTCGGGCCGGACGCTTGGGCCAGGGCTTGAGAACGGGAGGCTCCCCTGTTCTTCCGGTGCTGTCCTTGGCCATGCGGGTCCCCTTGCTGATGCGTGCCGATGGCGGCGAGTCTACTGCGCGGAACTTCTTGACAGCATTCGTATGACGACTTACGTTACACGAAAATTACGCAGCAGTACTTTCCCGTGCAAGGGGTGCAAGCCGTGCGCATTACCGAAGTCGAGTGCCATCCGGTCCGGGTGCCGGGAGCCAGTCCGCCCTTCGTCTGGCGGGACGGACTCCTGGGCAGCCCGTCCGAGGGCGAGGCCGCGGTGCTGCGCATCTGCACGGACGAAGGGGTCGAGGGGGTGGCGATGTCCCCCCGGCGTGGCAGCGGTGTCATCCTGGCGGACCTGCTGGACCGCGTACTGCGCAAGGAGTTGGTGGGGCACGATCCCCTGCAGCGGGAATGGCTCTGGCACCGCATGTGGGAGCTGGACCGCACGGAGGAGCTCCCGCTCTACCTGCTGGGGTTGGTCGACACCGCACTGTGGGACCTGGCCGGACGACTCGCCGACCGGCCCACCTGGCAGATGCTCGGCGGTTACCGCACCTCGATACCCGCCTACGCCTCCACTGTCACCTATTCCTCGGTCGAGGAGTACCTGGACATCGCCGACCAGGCCCTGGATCTCGGCTACCCAGCCATAAAGCTCCATGCCTGGGGTGACGCCCGCCGCGACGCCCGCCTGTCGGTGGCATTGCGCGAGCATGTGGGAGACGACATCCCGCTGATGTTCGACGGGTCGGCGGGCTTCGACCTCCCCGACGCGATCTACCTCGGGCACGCTCTCTCGGACGCCGACTACCTCTGGTACGAGGAGCCGATGAGGGAGTTCAGTGTCACCGCGTACAAGCGCCTCGCCGACTCGGTGGCCGTTCCCCTCCTCGTGGCCGAGACCTCCGACGGGGCGCACATGAACTCGGCCGATTTCATCCAGGCCGGCGCCGCCACCTTCGGAGTCCGCGCCTCCACCCAACTGCGCGGCGGCTTCACCGGCGCGATGCGCACCGCCCACCTCGCCGACGCCTACCGGCTGCGCGCCGAGGTGCACGGGCCGGAGATCCCCAACCGGCACCTGTGCATGGCCATCTCGAACACCACCTACTACGAGTCGCTGGTCATGGGGAATCCCATCAGCCGCGAGAGCGGCATCGACGCCCACGGCCTCGTTCATGCCCCCACCGGTCCGGGCGTCGCCCTTCCGGCGGGTCTGGACTACCCTCCCGCCCTTCAGGGATTTGTCGACAAGGAGACCATCACCCCGCCCCGGGCCTGATGACCGGAGCCCAAGGCCCGACGGCCTGTCTCGAACACCCCGAACGCGGCACCTCTCCCGCTGTGCGCCATTTCCCAAGATCTGAGGTCAGTCATGAACGACGACGTTCCGGTTTCCTCCCGCCGCCGGCTCAGGCACACGGCCGTCGCCGTCCTGGGCGCCGTCTCCCTGCTCGCGCTCGCTGCCTGCGGCAGCGCGGACCCCACACCCCCCGCGACTTCCTCCCCGGCGGCCTTCAAGCCCGTGGCTCAGCAGCAGGGCAGTGAGATCACGGTCTGGGCGGACGCCACCCGCGTTCCTGGCGTGCAGGCGTACCAGAAGGCGCACCCGAACGTGAAGATCAAGATCGTCACGTACAGCGGGGACGCCAACGGCGCCAACGATCTGCAGGCCAAGGTCCAGCTGTTCGATCGCACCGGCAGCGGCTGGCCCGACGTCGCATTCAGCGCCAACGTCAACGACGGCACCTGGGCCTCCCAGGGCAAGACGCCCTACGCCGCCCCCGTCAACCGGGACATCATCCCGAAGACCACCCTCGACGGCTTCTCCGACGGCGCCCTGGACCCGTGCGTCTTCAACGGCAACACCTACTGCCTGCGCAACGACCTGGCCCAGAACGTGCTCTGGTACAACAAGTCCCTCATGGACAAGTTCGGGTACAAGGTCCCGACCACCTGGGAGGAGTACCAGGCACTCGGCGAGAAGGTAGCCGAGGAACACCCCGGTTACCTGGTCGGAACCGCCGGAGACGCCTGGACTCCTGAGGTGTACTTCTGGGCCAGCCAGTGCACCGCCAGCACCACGACCGGTGCCAGGAAGGTCACCGTGAACCTGCAAGACCCCAAGTGCACCCGGATGGCCAAGCTGCTCGACACCTTGATCGCCAAGGGCTCGGTCTCCAAGGACACCGTCTTCAGCGCCGGCTTCATCAAGAATCAGGCGAGCAAGGTTCTGATGCTCCCTGGCCCCTCCTGGTTCGGCCAGGTGCTCTTCAACTCCACCTTCAAGATCCCCAAGGGGCAGATCGCCGCCGCCTCCCCGCTGAAGTTCGAGGGCGACGCCAAGAACTACACCGGCAACGTCGGCGGCGGACTGTGGTTCGTCTCCTCCCACAGCAAGAACCTCAAGGCGGCCGCCGACCTGGTCACCTGGATGACAACCTCCGACGCCTACCAGGGCACCGCGGGCACCTACCCCGCGTACAAGAAGGCCGCGGTCACCTGGCTCGCCAACCAGAAGAAGACCGGCTACTTCGCCGAGGACGTCAGCCCCGTCTTCAAGGAATCCGCGGAACTGATCTGGCCCGGCTGGTCCGCCACCCAGTACAGCCAGGAAGCCATCTACTCCTCCACGGTGGTCCCCGCCCTGAACTCCGGCAAGACCCTCACCGACACCCTGGACACCTGGCAGACGGCCATCACCAACAAGGCCAAGTCCCTCGGCTACACCGTCAACTAGCGAAGCGGACCGATGACCACCCACCTCGCAACGGAGCGGAGCGGCCGCCGTGGCGGCCGCTCGGCCCGAAACCCGGTCGGACGAGCCGGCTACGTCTTCGTCTCCGGCTACGTCCTCCTCCTACTCGCCTTCGGCGTCCTGCCCACCTGTTACGCGGTGTGGCTGGCGCTGTCCAACTCCCGCAACCAGCTCGTCGGACTCGGCAACTTCACCCGGACGTTCACCGACTACCGCTTCGGTCCGGCCTTCCTCCACATCGGCCTGTACCTGGTGGTCTGGCTGGCCAGCCTGATGATCCTGGTGGTGCTGCTCTCCCTGATGCTGCACGGCCGCATGCGCAGGACCTCCACCACCCTGCGGTTCCTGTTCTACCTGCCGGGTGCCCTCGCCGGGGTGGCGAGCGTACTGCTCTTCCTGATACTTCTCGACCCGGCTGCCAGTCCCGTCGGCTGGCTGCTGAAGAGCTTCGGCTGGAACACCCTCGCCCAGGTCAACGCCCCCGGTCACCTGCCGGTGCTCTTCACCGTCATCGCCTTCTGGACCGGGGCCGGCGGCTGGATCGTGGTCATGTACGGCGCGCTCAACAGCATCCCGGACGAGATCCTGGAGGCCGCCCGCATCGACGGCGCCAGCACGCTCCAGATCGCCCTGCGCATCCAGATCCCGATGATCACCAAGTGGATCGCGTACATGCTGATCCTGGCCTTCGCGGCCGGCACCCAGCTCTTCGTCGAGCCGCAACTGGTCTCCCTCGCCAGCTGGGGAATGATCCCCGACAGCTGGTCACCGAACCAGCTCTCCTACCAGTACGCCTTCCAGGCAGGCGACTTCAACGGCGCGGCGGCGCTCTCCGTCGACCTCCTCATCCTGGGCCTCGCCTGCGCGGCGCTCGTCGTCTTCCGTACCGGCCTGTTCGACAGGGACGAAGGATGACCACAGCTCCCACGACCACAGCCCGCCGAACCCCGCCGCCCCGTACCGCCGACGCCCACTCCAGCCCGAGGAAGCCCATGCGCCGGAAGCGCCGCCCAAGCTCACTGGCCGCCCGGCTGGCCTGGCTCATCGTCATGGGCCTGTCCGTGCTGTTCTTCTGCGTGCCGGTGGTGTGGCTCCTGCTGGCCCCGACCAAGACCGATGGCCAGATCGTGCGGGACAACCCGTTCTCCTTCGGCTCTCTCGGCGCGGTCGCCGACGCCTGGCACCACCTCTACGCGTTCCAGGACGGCGCCATCATCACCTGGCTGCTGAACTCGGCGCTCTACACGTTCGGCGCGCTGGCCATAACCCTGGTGACGTCGATCCCCGCCGGGTACGCGCTGGCTCTCACCCGGTTCATCGGGCGACGGATGCTGCTGACCATCACCATGCTCGTGATGCTCATGCCGACGGCCGCGATGGTGCTGCCCCTGTACCTGGGGATGAACGCCGTGCACCTGGACGGCACGATCTGGTCGGTCATCCTGCCCTTCTCCTTCTTCCCGTTCGGGGTCTACCTCACCTACATCTACTTCTCCTCCAACGTCCCCTCCGACCTGCTCGCCGCAGCACGCATCGACGGCTGCTCGGAGTGGCAGGTCTTCCGTCTCATCGCGATGCCGCTGGCCAAGCCCGTGATCGCCCTGGTCGGCTTCTTCAACTTCGTCGGCAACTGGAACAACTTCTTCCTGCCGTTCGTGATGCTGCCCGACAGCTCCCAATACCCGGCGCAGGTGGGGCTGAACAACCTGCTCGCCGCCTCGCCGCTGTTCAACACCTCCAGCGGCGCGGGAAACCAGATCATGCGACCCGAACTGGCCCTGGCCACCCTCGTGACCATCGTCCCCGTTCTGATCGTCTTCCTCTTCTCCCAACGCGCTCTCGTGTCCGGCATGCTCGCCGGCGCGACAAAGGAGTGAGGCGGCAGCCGCGCCCTTGGCGCCGCCGTGTTCAACCGGCGTTCCCTGACGTCGGCGTCGTCGCCAAGCCCCACGCCGTGCGGACGCCCACGCCAATGCGTCACCGGCCAGGGCCATGGCGGGCTGTCCGGCACCGCCGCCCACACTCACGGAAGGACCCCGATGAAACGGGTTATCTGCGCGAGGACACGCTGTTCGGCTACTTCGAGTACCACGGCGACGACTTCGAGGCCGGCATGGCCGCGATCGGCGCCGACGCGGCCACCCAAGCCTGGTGGAAGCTCACCGGACCATGTCAGGAGCCCTGGGCAGATACCGGCACCGGGGGCAGTTGGTCGGACCTGACCGAGATCTGGCATCTGACCCCCTCGGCGACAGCCACCTGACAACACCCATGTCAAGGAGACGCCCAGTGAGACTTCTACGAGTCGGCGCGCCCGGCGAGGAGCGGCCCGCCGTCCGCACCGAGGAGGGCCGACTGCTGGATCTGTCCTCCGTGACCTCCGACATCGACGGCGCCTTCCTCGCCTCGGACGGTGTCGACCGCGCCCCCTTGAGCAAGTTGACCAGCATGAGCGGCCTGTCAGGGCTCAAGGCCGTCGTCACCGGCGGCGCGTCCGGCATCGGGCTGGCCACGTCCCGGATGCTGGCCGAGCATGGCGCCACGGTGGCCGTCCTCGACCTCGACCCCTCCGGCGCCCCCGAGCCGCTGATCGCCATCAAGGCCGACCTCGGCGACGACGCCTCGGTACGTATCGCCGTGGACGCCGCTGCCCAGCAACTCGGCAGCCTGGACATCCTGGTCAACAACGCGGGCATCGGCGCCATCGGCGCCGTCGAGGACAACCCCGACGAGGAGTGGCACCGCGTCCTCGACGTCAACGTCCTCGGGACGGTGCGCACCACCCGCGCCGCCCTCCCGTATCTGCGGCGCTCGTCGCACGCGGCGATCGTCAACACCTGTTCCAGCGCGGCCACCGCGGGCCTTCCCCAGCGCGCCCTGTACTCCGCGAGCAAGGGCGCGGTGCTGTCGCTGACCCTGGCGATGGCTGCCGACCACGTCCGTGAGGGTATCCGCGTCAACTGTGTCAACCCCGGCACCGCCGACACCCCCTGGGTGACCCGGCTCCTGGACGCCGCAGACGACCCGAAGGCGGAACGCGCCGCCCTCGACGCACGCCAGCCCCTGGGCCGCCTGGTCACCGCGGACGAGGTGGCGGCGGCCGTGGTCTATCTGGCGAGCCCCGCCGCAGCCTCCGTCACCGGCATCGCCCTCGCCGTCGACGGTGGCATGCAGGGGCTCCGGCTGCGCCCGGCGGCCGGCGCATGAGAACGACCACGCTGGGCACCACCGAAGTCAGGGTCACCGAGCTGTCGTTCGGGGCCGCCGGCATCGGCAACCTCTTCCGCCCGGTCACCGACGAGGCCGCGTTCGCCGCGGTGGAGGCGGCCTGGGACGCGGGCGTACGCACCTTCGACACCGCCCCGCACTACGGACTCGGGCTGTCCGAGCGACGCCTGGGTGCCGCGCTGCGCGACCGCGACCGCGACACGTACACCGTCTCCACCAAGGTCGGGCGGCTGCTCGAACCCAACCCGGAGGGTGGCCGCGGCGACGATCTCGCCCACGGCTTCGCCGTGCCCGGCACCCACCGGCGAGTCTGGGACTTCAGCCGCGACGGAGTCCTGCGCTCCCTGGAAGGGAGCCTGGACCGCCTCGGCCTGGACCGTGTGGACATCGCCCTGCTGCACGACCCGGACCACCACGCCGAGCAGGCCCTCACCGAGGCATACCCGGCGCTGGAACGGCTGCGCGGCGAAGGCGTCGTCAAGGCGATCGGCATCGGAGTGAACCAGTGCGCCCTCCCCGCCCGCTTCCTGCGCGAGACCGACATCGACGTGGTGCTGCTCGCCGGCCGCTACACCCTGCTGGAGCAGGAGGGGCTTGCGGAGGTACTGCCGGAGGCCGCCGCCCGCGGCAGGAGAGTCATCGTCGGCGGGGTGTTCAACTCGGGTCTGCTCACCGACCCGAAACCCGGGGCCATGTACGACTACGCGCCTGCCCCAGTAGACGTGCTGGACCGGGCGCTGCGCATGAAGGCGGTCACCGAACGCCACGGCGTACCGCTGCGCGCGGCCGCTCTGCGCTTCCCGTTCGGCCATCCGGCGGTCGCGAGCGTACTGTCCGGAGCCCGTTCCGCCGAGGAGGTCCGCGACACAGTGGATCAGCTGCGGCGAACGATGCCGGCCGCGGTCTGGGACGGACTGCGCGCCGAGGGGCTGCTGCCCCCGCACGTCCCCGTCCCTGCCGCCACACCGGTCGAAGAGACCGATCGACCGAAGGGGGAGTCGTGGGGGTGACCGCCATGGAGGCGAACACCGGTGGGGGCGTCATCGACACACACCACCACGTGTGGGACCTCTCCGTCCGCGACCAGGACTGGATCACCGGACGGGAACTCGCCCCGCTGCGCGGCGACTTCACGCTCGCCGACCTGGAGCCGGAGGCCCGGGCCGCCGACGTCACCGCGACGGTCCTGGTCCAGACGATCGATGTACCGGAGGAAACGCCCGAGTTCCTGGCCTTGGCCCAGGACAGCGACCTGGTGGCCGGCGTCGTGGGCTGGACCGACCTGACCTCCCCGGATGTCGCCCGCGCGCTCGCGGCGCTGCGGGAGGGGCCGGGTGGCGAGCACCTGGTGGGCATCCGCCACCAGGTGCAGGGCGAATCCGATCCTCGCTGGCTGGTGCGGCCGGACGTGCTGCGTGGGCTCGCCGCAGTGGCCGAGGCAGGGCTCGTGTACGACCTGGTTGTCAGGCCCCACCAGCTCGCGGCCGCCCATGAGACCGCCCGACTGCTTCCCAGCCTCACCTTCGTACTCGATCATGCGGGCAAGCCCCCCATCGCCTCGGGCGAGCTGCGGCCGTGGGCGGACGCGGTGCGCCTGCTGGCCTCGCTGCCCAACACCGTCTGCAAACTCTCCGGCATGGTGACCGAGGCCGACTGGGGCCAGTGGAGCGTCGAGGACCTCCGGCCGTACGCGGACACAGTGCTGGATGCTTTCGGACCGCGGCGGCTGATGTTCGGCTCCGACTGGCCCGTCTGCCGGCTGGCCGCCACCTACGCCGAAGTCGTCGCTGCCGCGCAGGAGTTGATGGCAGCACTCCATCCTGCCGAACGCCGAGAGGTCTTCACGGGAACCGCCCTGCGGACCTACGGACTGACCGTCACCGGCTCCCCGGTTCCTCAGGAAGCACCATGCGCGTAGCTCTCTTCATCACCTGTTTCAACGACATGTCGCGGAGGTCTTCGCGGGTTACGACGCCGTGGTCACCCCTTCCGGCTCTTGCCGGGCATGGTGCCCACGACAACCCGGTCGCCAACCTCGGGCGGTCACCTTCCACGTGGCACCTGCCCAGCTGGCAGGTTCCAGCGGAGCACCGTTCCACAGCCGTCGTCATCGCGATCAATGCCATCGATCCTCAGGAGTGGGCCATGTCCTCATCAAGAATGAATCGCCGTACGTTTCTCGGCACCGCGGGTGCGGCGACCGCCGCGACCGCCCTGCCGATCGTCCCCGGCTTCTCCGGCCTTCTGTCGGAGGCGGCCGCCGCAGACACACAGAGCAACCTGAGCAAGATGGTCGACATGCGGTTCGGCATGTTCAACCACTTCAGCCTGGGCACGTTCACGAACCAGGAGTGGGCCGAACCCAACCAGAGCCCCACCCTTTTCGCTCCCCCGAGCGTCAACTGCGCGCAGTGGGCCGACGCGGCGGTTGCCGCGAAGATGAGTTACGGCATCCTGACCACCAAGCACCATGACGGCTTCGCCCTGTGGCCGAGCGCGTATGGCACCCAGAATGTCGCGAACAGCTCCTACAAGCAGGACGTGGTGCGGGCGTACTGCGACGCCTTCCGGGCGAAGGGGCTGAAGGTCGGGTTCTACTACTCGATCTGGGACCGCACCTTCGGCGTCGAGGCATGGGAGAGCCGGCACAAGGTGACCGGGCTCGAAATCACCGATGCCATCCAGCCCGGCGACATGACCTTCATCCTCGGTCAGATCACCGAGTTGCTCACCAACTACGGCACCATCGACATGTTCATGACCGACGGTTACGCATGGCAGATGGGGCAGCAGTCCGTCTCCTACCAGAGGATCCGTTCGCTGGTGAAGCAGCTGCAGCCGGACTGCGTCATGATCGACATCGGCGGACTGACCGAGCCCTTCCTCAGCGAGGCGATCTTCTTCGAGGAGCCGCTGGGCATCACGGCGCCGACGGGCAACACCTACGCCGGAATGCAGGGACAGACCATCAGCAACGGATGGTTCTGGCACCCCTCCACCCCGACCGAAAGCCTCATGAGCAAGTCGGCGATCCTCTCCCACCTCACCGACCTGGAACCCAAGTACACCTCCTTCATCCTCAACTGCCCGCCCAACCGCGACGGCCTGCTGGACACCAACATCGTCAACCGCCTCGCCGAGGTCGGCGCCGCATGGAGCCCCGACACCTCCAGGCCGCCGCTGCCCACCCAGCTGCTGCGCGCCGAGCACCCCCTCACACCGGTCAACGCGTATGCGACCGCCTTCCACACCGGCGAGGGACCGCTCCACGCCATCGACGGACTCAGCGACGTCCGCTACGAGACCTGCTGGTCGACGTGGAGCCTGTCGCTGCCGCAGTCCATCACCATCGACCTGGGCGGCGTGTGGAGCAACGTCTCCACCCTGGAGTACCTGCCCAAGCAGTGGAACCGCACCAACTCCACCGACGGTGACATCACCTCCTACACCATCTCCACCAGCACCGACGGGGTCACCTTCACCCACGTCGCCACCGGCACCTGGGCCGGCAACCACAAGACCAAGCTGGTCGAGTGGCCCGCCCGGAACGTGGGCTTCGTACGGATCCAGGTCAACGCGGCCACCGGCGGCTACGCCAACATCGGCGGCGTCAGGATCGGCGGCCGGACGGCCAAGCCTGCGCTGGTGTCCAGCACACTGCCCGGCGACGGCACCGTCTACCGGCTGGTCGCCCGGCACAGCGGCAAGGTCGCCGACGTGGAGGGCGCGGGCACCGCCAACGGCACCAACGTCCTGCAGTGGCCGTGGCTCAACCGGGCGAACCAGAGGTGGACCTTCACCAGCACCGGCGACGGCTACTACAAGATCAAGGGTGTGGGCAGCGGCAAGCTCCTGGAGGTCGCGGATCTCTCCCGCGCGGACGGCGGCAACGTCGGCATCTGGTCAGACGCCGACGCCCCCCAGCAGCACTGGGCCGTCACGCCCACCGGTGACGGAAACCACTTCCTCATCAACCGCTACAGCGGGCTCTCCCTCGGCGTCGACGAGGGCAGCACCACCGACGGAGCCAACATCGAGCAGCAGCCGTACGCGTCACAGACACGGCAGCAATGGCAGATCATCCCGTCCTGACCCGCCCTCCACCGTGCTGCAAACCGGGGTGCGCCTGGTCGGCACTGCCCACCTCGTTCGGGGTCAGCGCTCCGACCGCGCACCGCCGGTTCGCCGAGTGGGTCCAGCGTCGCCGAGAGTGATCAACCCTTCAAGCTGCGCTACGAGTTACGCCAGACCGTGCCGCGGCGCTCGTACTCCAATACGGTCTCGACCTGGTTGGCGAACTGCGCGCCGAGGAACCGCTCGACCAGCCAGACCGCGGCATCCAGGCCGGAGGTGATGCCACCGCACGTGACGAGGTCGCCGTCATCGACCACGCGCGCGTTGACCACCTTCGCGCCCTGTGCGGCGAGTGCGGCCTTGCTGTCCGAGTGGGTGGTGGCCGGCCTGCCGCGCGTGAATCCGGCCGCCGACAAGGCCATCACGCCCGTGCAGACCCCGACCATGATCGCTTCGACGTCGGCGAGGCGCCGGATGAACGCCTTGTCCGCGAGCAGCCGGTGCATGCCCGATCCTGGCTGGTCGTGCCGCATGCCGCCGGGCACGATCAGCACATCGGCGTCCTGCGGTGACCAGCCGCGCGGTACCTCGATCCGCAGACCCCTCGACGCGGTGACCATGGTCGGCTTGTTGGTCGACACAAGTGTCGTCCGGATGGCGCCGCCCATGTTGGCGGCGATGGACAGCACGTCGAAAGGCGCGACGGAATCCAATTCCTCCACACCCTCGTAGAGCAGAATCTGGACACGCAACGGCGACGCCGCCGAGGCGAGGGGCGCGTCGCCACCAGCCCGGTCGACAACGCGGACGCCTGCAGGAAAGTACGGCGTTCCATGGACTACCTCCCAGTGAGAGTTCTCTCCTGACTGGTCGGCTCGGCCCCACCGGTAGTTCCCGGCGCTGCCTGTCGTCGGCGAACATACCGGCGAGCGTGGTGGTGGGCTCCGCGATCGGTTCTCCTCAGCCGAGCTCAGTCGAGTACTGCCTCCTGGGGCCCTACACTCACCATCGGTAACCAGCCACCGGTAAACAGTCGCCTTCACGTAACCAATGAGGGGATGTCACGCATGCCAGAGCTTCCGGCCTTCGACGTCATGACGGCGACCTGCCCGTCCCGCACCTCACTCGCTCGCGTCGCCAACAAGTGGACGGCCATGGTGGTCATCGCCCTCAGTGCCGACCGCATGCGCTTCCGCGACCTGCGCGCCACCGTCGACGGCATCAGCTCCAAGGTCCTCACCGAGACCCTCCGAGACCTGGAACGGGACGGAATCGTCACCCGGCACGTGTACGCCGAGGTACCGCCCAGGGTCGAATACGAGCTGACCGCACTGGGTCGCACCCTGCACGCCCCGATTCATGCATTGGGCAGTTGGGCCGAGGACCACATCTCCGAGGTACTCGCGGCCCGCGAGAGCTACGACGCCCGCCAGTGTCCGTGACGGGTACGTGGACCCGACGGTGCGGGCGGCGTCCTGAACTCGCGCCCGGAGTCACCCGTAGTCGAGGGATCGTGCCGTCGGTCGCCTGGTAACCCACGCAACAAGCCGTCCGGCACGGTACCGCAGTGCCGGACGGCTTCCGTCCGGGAAGGATGCGGGCGGCCTACTGTCCCCAGAAGGCGTCCTCGGCCGCCTGGTCGCCGGAGAACAGCCACATCTCGACGATCTTGCCGTCCTTGAGGCGCAGGACATCCACGCCGTCCATGCTCATGGAGGCGTCGTCGCGCCGCCCGGCGAAGTGGATCGAGGCGGCCACCATGTCGCCGTTGCCCATCAGGGCGTGGACCGTGTCGATGGCGAAGGAGCCCTGGCTGGCCTCCATCATCCCGCCGAGCATTGCGAAGACGGCGTCGCGCCCCTTGTGCTCACCGGAGAACCGGTTGGCGCCCGGCTGGTGCCAGACGATCGCCTCGTCCAGAAGCTCGCCCACCTTGGGCAGGTCACCCGTCTGCACGGCCTGGAAGTACTCACTTGCGATGTCGACGTTCTTGCTGGTCATGACAACACTCCTTATGCCCCTGGCATAGAGGCAGTACGACTTGCTGTTACAGGTGGGATGCGAGGCGCGACATACGCGACTCGGGATGGATCGATGACGCCCGGTCAGGTTTCGGCAGACCCGCTCTCAGGCATTGCCCCAGAACTCGTCCTCGCCCTGCTGGCCGGCCGAGAAGAGCCACACCTCCGCGATGCGCTCGCCCTCGATCCGCAGCAGGTCGACGCCGTTCATTCCCATCACTACGCCGTCCCGCTCGGCCGAGAAGTGGACGGTGACCGCGACCAGTGAGCCGTTCGCCATGGGCTCCGTGGTCGGCTCCAGCGCGAACGTCCCTTCGGTGACCGTCATCATGCCGCCGAACATCTCGCCGATCGCGGCCGTGCCGCGATGCGAACCGGAGAAGCGGTTGTCGCCCGGCTGGTGCCACACGATGTCGTCGGCGAACAAGCCCGTGACTGTGGCGAAGTCCTTGGCGGAGACCCCGTCGGCGTACTGCCGGGCGATCCTGAGCGCGGTGGTGGACCCCATGGCCGGCCCCTCTCCTTCGGTGAGTTCGTCCTGCTGCACCGCCATACTCACCCTCGGTAACCAGGCACCTCAACGTAACCAATGGACTGATGTGTCGCACATCACACATCGCGGGCACGGCGCTGGTGATCATCGTGCTGAACTCGTTCAGCGGGCTGGTGTCCTGGCTCGGCCACGTGGATCTCGACCCGCTGCTGGCAGGCAGTTTCACGGCGTGCGCCCTCCTCGGCGCCGCCGCGGCCGCGCCGGTGGGCTGCCGGCTTCCGGCCAAGGCGCTGCGACGCGCGTTCTCGGTCTTCGTACTGGCGGTCGCGGGCTTCGTGCTCGTTCGCGTGGCGGCCACCTGAAAGTCCGCTTTCTGTCCGTGCGATCATGCGGAGGGCACGCGCGCCTCGCGAGGGCGGCCCCATCACGTCGCAACGTGGCGCTGACCTGCGCTTTCACTTGGATGAGCCGGAAGCGAGCCCTCAGCCTGCTGTTCCTGGGCGATGGCGGACACCCGTCCTGCACGTGCTTCGTCGTGGGCGGTGCACAAGCCCCTTGTGGGAGCGGGCACTTGACCGCCGAGGGTCCTGCGTCAGAGCGGGAGGTCGTCGGGGAGTACCCGGAACGCCTTGTAGCGGCCCAACGGGCGTACGGCCCGGAAGTCTCGTCGGTCGAGGGTGAGAATCGCGTCCGTGTCGTAGTCGGCGGCAAGCGCCACGTTCACAGCGTCGGCGAGGTCGAGGTCCAGCGCGCGGTAGCGGACACGGACAGACTGGGCGGCACCCAGGTGGTCCTCCGTGATCTCCGGCATGACGACACGACCCCGGCTCATCCAGCGCCTCAGGTCGTCGACCGCGCTGAGGGCAGCCTCCCTGCCGAGCTCACGCGTCGCCACGTGATCCAGTTCGGCCAGCAGGAGCGGGGACATGACCAGCAGGCCCGCCGCCATGATCGCCTCGTTCGCCGCCCCGTGCTCCGGATGAGCCGAGTCCAGGGCTGCCAGAAGGCCGGACGTATCGGCGATGACAATGATCACGCGGCGGATCCGGAACCCGAGCCGGTCTCCCGCCGGACGGCCTCCGCGACCGTGTCGCGGACCTCTGGCTTGGACAGTGTGCGCCCCGGCCCCTCGAAGGTGCGTGAGAACAGCGGCTCGTCCCAGACCCGGTTCGCCATGGCTGCAAGGTGGATGCCCTGACGGATGATCTCGGCCTCGCTTATGCCCCGGCGCTTGGCGGCCTCTTTGATGATCGCCAGGTCCTCGGGGTCGGCGTAGACGTTGGTGCGCTTCATGGACATGTACCAAGTGTAGTCCATGTACCGGTTTGGTGTATCCGCGCGCTTCTCCTTGTCCCACAGGCCCCGCCAATGGGCAGACGGCCTCGACGGCCTCGCTCGCGCCTACGGAGTCGGCGTCGAATGACAGCCGGCGGCCACCGCGCATACGCGTCCGCAACCACAGCTGTCCTGGGCACGAGACACTTGGAGGCGGATTCCAAATCCGGCCAGCACGACCACCTCAAGGGCCAGGTATCTGCCCTGGTCAGAGCCCAGGTCTCCGTGCCCTCGGCGTGCCCTAAGTCGCGCAAATGTGGTGCCGGAGCTCTCCGCGGCGCCGTTGGGGAGTCGTTCGCGTTGTTGACACGGTTTCGCCCCGTCGTCGCCGAGCGGTCCGTCCTGCCGTTGGACGAGGAATCCAGAACCATCTAGACTATCCGTCTAGAGATGGACTAAAAGTTGATGCTGCTGGGGTATCCAGCCCCAGGTGTTCAGGGACATACCGACGCGTGTTTTCGTGCGTTGCCGACCGCTCCTACTGGTTCTGCGGCACGGAACGGCCCGATCAAAGGGGAGAGAGAAGCAGTGAACGACGTGCCGAGCCGTCAGCCCGATCCGGGGCCTGCCGCTTCCGCGGGCCCATTGGACGCGGACGAGCACCTCATTCGCGAGGCGGAAAAGATCGCAACGGCCGTGGGCAGGACGCTGCCCGGTCTGTGCGAGGTCGTCCTCCACGACCTGCGGAATCCGGACCACGCCATTCGGGTCATCGAGAACAACCTGTCGGGACGTCAGGTGGGCGACTCGGCCACCGAGCTGGGCCTGGCAAGGATCAGCGACCCCGAGTACCCCAGCGTCATCCAGAACTACGCCAACCACTTCCCGGACGGCCGACCGGCCAAGAGCACCTCGATCGGCATCAAGAACGCTTCCGGCGACTACATCGCCGCCCTGTGCCTCAACCTCGACGTATCCGTGCTCTCACCGCTGACCCTGACCCTGGCCAACCTGGTCGCGACCGAGACCGAGCACCGCGGGGAGCCGCTGGAGACTCTGCGCAACCGCAACTACCGGGAGCTGCGCCAGGTCGTGGAAAGCCACGCGGCCGAGCGGGCGGTCAGCCCTCGCGCGCTCCCCCGGGAGGCCAAGCGGGAACTCGTCCGCCGGCTGCGCGAGGACGGCTTCTTCGAGTCCCGCGACGCCGCGCAGGTGATCGCAGACCTGCTCGGCATCTCCCGCGCCACCGTCTACAACTACGCGAAGTGAGGAACCGTGACCAGCACGCCCGCCACCGGCGCGCTGCCGCCGGAGCCGGTGCAGGGCTCACCAGGCAAACCGCATCTGCCGTGGAGGTGCACGCCATTGCCGCCGTCGACTGAACACACTGCCGCCACGGAGATCGCCGGACGGAGCCTGCTCCACGTGCGCGAGGAACAGACCGCCGCAGCCATCGACGACGATCTCGCCCTGGAAGCGGCCCGGGCCGCCTTCCTCGACTCGGTCACCGGCGCCGCACCGGACAGCCTGGTCACTCATGGTTCCGACCCCCGCAACCGCTACACGGTCAAGCCGGCCGCGTCCACGACCCATGCCGGAGTCAAGATCGGAACCTACTGGCCGGGCAATGACCAGTACGGGCTCCCGCGGCACCACTCGACACTGCTGCTGCTCGACCAGCGGATCGGCCGGATCGCTGCGGTGCTTGAGGTCGGAGCTGCCAACGCCTACCGCACTGCTGCTGCCGACGCCCTTGCCGTCCAGACCCTGGCCCGCGCCGATTCGCAGGTCCTCGCCGTCTTCGGAACAGGGCACCAGGCACTCCACGAAGCCCGCGCGGTCAGCCGTGTTCGCCCGATCCGCCAGGTGCTGGTGGTGGGGCGCAGTGAACAGCGTGCCGCGGCCTTGGCCGGCACCCTGCGCGGAATGGGCCTCGACGCAGCACCGGCTGAGGCCTGCGATGCCTGCGCGGCCGCCGATGTCGTGGTCACCGCGACCACCGCCACCGTTGACGACACACCGCTCTTCGAAACCGAATGGATCCGCCCGGGCACCCACGTCTCCTGCATGGGCGCCGACGCCCCCGGCAAGCGGGAACTGCCCCCGCCGCTGCTGGCGCGGGCCGCGTTGTTCTGCGACCTTCCTCAGCAGGCCCGCCGGCTGGGCGAGTTGCAGCACGCCCCCGCCGACGCACCGGTGACCGCGCTCGGCGACGTGCTGACCGGCCACGCACCAGGCCGGACCAGCCCTCACGACATCACCGTCTTCGACAGCTCCGGCATCGGCCTTCAGGACCTCCACCTGGGTCTCGCCCTGCTGGAACGCATGGGAGTTGCACTGTGACCGCTTCCGCGCCTCTCACCACGCTGGCCGACCCGGACACGCCGTTCGCCGTACTCGACGTATCCCGCTCGCAGCGCAACGCTCAACGCCTCGCCGGCCGCCTGCACGAACTGGGGGTGGCTCTGCGGCCGCATGTGAAGACGGCGAAGAGCCTGCAAGTCGCCGCGCTCATGCACGACGGCCGGCCGGGACCGATCACGGTCTCGACCCTGGCCGAAGCCGAGGCGTTCGCCGACGGCGGCTACACCGACATCACCTACGCGGTCGGGATCGCTCCGCACAAGCTGCCTCGTGTCGTGGCGCTGTTGCGGCGCGGGATCACGCTGCAGGTTCTCCTCGACAGCCCTGAGCAGGCGCGCGCCGTGACCGCCGCAGCCGGGGAGGCCGGGGTGAGAATCCCGGCGCTGATCGAGGTCGACTGCGACGGCCACCGGGGCGGTGTCCTGGTCGACGACGACGCGCTACTCACCATCGGACATGAACTCCACGAGGCCGACTGTCTCGAGGGGATCCTCGTGCACGCCGGCGAGTCCTACTTCGCCCCGACCGCGGCAGGGCAACGCGAAGCGGCTGCCCACGAGCGCGACATCGCCGTCGCGGCCGCCCAACGGCTGCGTGAGAAGGGGATGGAGGTCGCAACCGTCAGCGTCGGCTCCACCCCGACCGCGCACGCCGCCACCGACCTCACAGGAGTGACCGAGGTCCGCGCCGGCAACTACGTCTTCTTCGACCTGGTGATGGCCGGCCTGGGCGTATGCGGCATCGACGATCTCGCACTGTCCGTGGCCGTCACCGTGATCGGGCACCGGCCCGAACACGGATGGATCCTCACCGACGGCGGCTGGATGGCGATGTCCCGCGACCGCGGCACCGCCAACCAGGCCGTCGACCATGGGTATGGCCTGGTCACCGATCTCACCGGCACCCTGATCCGGGGCCTGGTCATGACCGGGGCGAGCCAGGAACACGGAATCCTCACCGCTCGCGACGGTCACCCGCTGCCCGATCTGCCCGTCGGCACCCGCCTGCGGATCCTGCCCAACCACGCGTGCGCCACCGCCGCCCAGCACCACGGCTACCAGGTCATCGACAGCGCCGAACCACCCACCACCGGCACCGCCCCCCGCATCACCGACGTCTGGCAGCGGATCGCAGGCTGGTGACCCAGCCCTCCCTCCGACGCGCACCACCCCTGCCCATGTAGTGGAGGAACGATCAACGCTGCCAGCCCTGCCACCCTGCGGCAGGCAACCGCATGGCCTGCGCTCGTGGACCGAGCGGGCCTCCGCCGTGCAGGTCGCCGTCCCGGCGACGGTCTCGTCGCGCGGGACGCTGACATCGGTGGCGGATGTGTTGAGGAAGACGGTGCCGTTGCCGACGGTGGACCTCACCGTCTTCCCGGCTTGTGTGAGTTCGCCTGTGAGGTGCTGCCCCGACTACGTCATGGCGTCGCGAACCTTGGCCGTGTCGACGAACTGCTCGAAGCGGACGATCAGGCCGCCGCGGACCACGAAGTGGTGGGCGACGCGCACGTCGATCGGCTTGCCGGTGGCCTTGTTGGTCGCGGTGTAGCGGGCGAGGACGACGACGTTCTCCCCCTCGGCGACATAGGTGTCGTCGTGCGCGGTCCAGCCGTCCCACTCCTTGCCCAGCTGCTCCATGACGTGGGAGGTGACCCCGTCGGGGGTGCGGTAGGTGCCGGCGAGAGGGAAGCCTGCCATCTCCTTCCACTCCACGTCCGGGGCGAGGGTGGCGCGCAGGGCCTCCAGGTCGCCGGCCGCGGAGGCCAGGTACTGGCGGCGGACCACGTCGGCCGGGGCCGTGGAGTTCGCGAAGTCGGTGTACTCGTACGTCATGCCACTCAGCCCCACTTCATCTCGCCCTTGGCGACCTTCGCCCCGATCTGGGCGGCGATCAGCATGCCGTTGTCGGGGTAACGCTTGACGAGCGCCTCGGTCAGCGCGGCGCCGTCGGCCGCCTTGCCGAGCTCCTCCTCGAAGGCGACGAGGTAGTCGCGGGTGGCGGTGATGGCTGAGGCGTCGGCCGCCGTGCCGGGCAGGCGGTGGCCAGGGACGACCAGCTGCGGGTCGAGGGCGGCCATCTCGTCCAGGAGGTCGATCCAGGCGGAGCGGTGCTCAGGGGTGGGGGTGTCGGCGACCCAGACGTGCTCCTGCTGGAAGAGCAGGACGCCTCCGAGGAGGGCGCGGTGCTCGGCCTGCCACAGGTAGTGGCGGTCGGGCAGGCCGGCCGGGCCGCCCTTGAGCTCGAAGCGGTGGCCTTCGAGGGTGAGGTCGCCGGTCAGCGGGGTGAGGTCGACCAGGCGGGTGGGCAGGTTCGGGCCGAGGGCCGCCCATGCCTTGAGCTTGCCCTCGTAGGAGTGCTGGATGTGCTCGATGACGATCGGGGTGGCGACGAAGGTGGCGTCGGGGAAGGCGTCGGCGAGGACCTCGGCGCCGAAGTAGAAGTCGGGGTCGCCGTGGCTGACGAAGACGGTGGTCAGCTTCTTGCCCGAGTCGAGGAGCTCGGCGGCGAGGCGGTGGCCGTCGGCGCGGGTGAAGCCGGCGTCGACCAGCAGAGCCTCCTGCTCACCGGTGACGAGCGTGGCGGTCTTGTTCTTGCTGCCGGCCGGGAAGTCGAGGTCGAGGACCTTGAAGGAGAGGGAACTCATGCGGGGCCTCCTGGAGAGGATGGGAATTCAGTGGGTGAGGCGGTGGTCAGGGCGCGGTGGTCAGGGCGGCCAGTCGCCGGTCGATCTCGTCGGCGGTGGCGTGGCCCTGGGCCAGGGCAGCGACTCGGTTGCCGTCGACGGCGAGCAGGGTGGGGAAGCCGGTGACGCCCAGCTCGGCAGAGCGGTGGAAGT
The DNA here is from genome assembly GCF_006539505.1 of Streptomyces spinoverrucosus. GTDB lineage: Bacteria > Actinomycetota > Actinomycetes > Streptomycetales > Streptomycetaceae > Streptomyces > Streptomyces spinoverrucosus. The sequence goes on along the minus strand of NZ_BJND01000063.1, from coordinate 18,041 downwards.
CGTCCGCCGCCGCGTTGTGCGCCTCGGGCGTGTCGAAGGCGGCGACGACGGCGTCGGCGTCCAGACCGGCCTCCTCGGCGACCTTCCGGTAGGTCGCGGGGTCGGAGAGGCTGAGGCCGTCGACGTAGAAGGCCCGCTGGAGGGCGCCGGCCAGTTCCGCCGCGCGGTCGGGGGCCACCCGGCGCAGGGCGACGACGCCGCGCGCGGCGGCCTCGGAGTCCATCACGAACGATCCGTCGGTGATCAGCCGCTCGTAGCCCTCGCCGAACTCGGCGCCGGTCAGCTCGGCGATCTGAGCGTTGGCGCCCTGGACGTAGCCGAACTCGCGGATCGGCACCCGGCGTGGCCCGGTGAACAGCCCGCCGGAGACCACCTCGACCGGCAGTTCGGGATGACGGGAGACGGTCTCGCGCAGAGTTCCGGAGAACCCGTGCGACCAGCCGCAGTAGGCGTCGAAGACGTAGACGAGCTTCATCGAAGGTCCCAGCAAAGGTGTGGCGCCCGCCGAACGCGAGCGGTTCGTCTGAGAAAACAGTAACTGACGCGTCAGATATTTCCCCGTCGGTGTGACGTCAGCCACACCGGAAAGCGTCATGTCAGTGCATCGGTGAAGCCGCACGGCCGCAGCCCGGAGGGGCTGTTCAGGGCAGGCGGGGCAGCTCGTCCCGGGCGGAGTGGCTCAGGATCCTCAGGTCCTCGGCGAACCGCTCCCGGTCCTCGGGAGGCAGCGGCGCCAGGAAGTAACGCCGGATGTTCTCCACGTGCACCCGGGACGCCCGCACGGTGGTCTCTTCCCCCAGCCGGGTCAGCCGTACCAGCCGCCCGCGCCTGTCACCAGGATCCTCGGCGCGCTCCACCAGCCCGGCCGCCTCCATACGGTCCACCAGGCGCGTCGCCCCGCCTGTGGTCAGCACCTGCTCCTGGGCGATGGCCCGCATCGACAGCCCGGGATCGCCCGCTCGCCCGAGGATGAGCAGCACCTCGAACATCAGATGACTGATGCCGCACTCCAGCTCCAGCGACCGCCCGAGGATGTACTCCAGCCGGTTCGCCGCCCCCTGCAACCGCCCGAACGCCAGCACCAGCGCATTGTCCGCGGCATCCTTCGGCGACGAGATCTCCGTCGGCTCTTCCACGTTCCCACCGCCCGACTGGTCTTCCACACCATGCATCCACTGATCATGCCTCGTGCGGCCTTGGGCGAGGCGAGGAGAACAGCAGGCAGCGGCGAGAGCAGCGGGCGCTACACATCGGCCTTGTTTGCCTCACCTCGGCACAGACATACGTCCGGTCCGGGTCGTCGCCCACCTCGGCGCGCAGCAGGCGCAGCACCTCGCGCTGGGCGAGCGATTCGGCCTTGTGGATCGCGGGGAGGTCCGGGGTGTCGACCCGGTCCTGGCCCGAGGCCGTACGTCGCCACAGCGGGGCGGCCGGGTCGGAGCCGTCGTGGCTGAGAGCGCGAGTTCGATCCTCGTCACCCGCTCTGCAACTTCAACGGCGACTGATACGCGGGCGGTCATCGCCCTCAGGATCGGGTGAGCCGTTCCACTTGGTGGTGGATGTGCTCCACGTGGTGCTCGGATTCCGGTTTCATCAACACGCTGCGGAGGATGCGCCCGCTGTCGGCGTCCGCGGTGATTTTGGGGTGGCGCGCGGTGAACGCCTCGCGGTCGGCTCTCAGGGTGCTCAGGAACACCGGGTCGGGGCTCGTCATGCCGTCCGCCAGGATGCGGGCGGAGGCCGTGTCGATGCCGCTCAGGGTGGCGGGGTCGACAACGGGGAAGTAGCTGACGATGTCCAGTTCCGGCTGTTGGTAGAGCTCCAGGCGGTCGGAGGTGGTGATCAGCTGTGCCCACTTCAAAGCGGCCCGGCGGCCCGCCGCCAGCACCCGGCCCAGGCCGTCGGCGGTGGGCGGGAGGAGCTGGAAGGTGAGCCACAGGGCGGCGGCCGAGGCGCCGGCGCGTGAGCATTCCAGGCTGATCTCGCCGAGGTGGAGCTCGCTGGAGGTGAAGTAGGTGTAGGGCGAGTCGTGGAGGTAGAAGCGCCCCACCTCGGGGTCGCGGAAGAGCACGGCTCCGCAGCCGTAGGGCTGGAGCCCGTGTTTGTGCGGGTCGACGACGACCGAGTCGCACCGGGCGATCGCCTGCCAGGGCTCGGGCGCGAGTCCCTCGGGCCCGTCGACACCGGCCAGCAGGGTGAAGAAGCCGCCGTAGGCGGCGTCGACGTGGAGGCGGACGCCGTAACGCTCTTTGAGGAGCAGGGCTTCGTGGATCGGGTCGACGGCGCCCAGCCCGGTGGTTCCGGCGGTCAGTACGACCGTGCCCACCCGGCCGCCGCGCAACAGGTCCTCCAGCGCGTCGAGATCCATACGTCCCCGGTCGTCCGTGGGGACCGCGTGTCCCTCCATCCCCAGCACACGGCACATGCGGCCGTGGGTGTAGTGGGCGTCCGCACTGTACGCGACACCTCGCCCGGGGTGGAGTTCGCGGGCGACGAAGAGGGCCTCGAGGTTGGCGATCGTGCCGCTGGTGGTGAGGTGGCCGAGGTGTGCGTCGTAGCCGAACATGGCGGCCAGCTGAGCGACGGCCTCGCGTTCCATCCGGGCCGTGGCGGGGCCGCCGTCCAGGGCGTGGTTGTTGGGGTTGATCAGCATGGCGGTGAGGTAGCCGACCATCGCGGCGGGGTGCGGGGGTTTGAGCATCTGCCCCGCGTAGTGCGGGTGGAAGAACGGGTAGTTCTCCCGCAATCTCCCCGTGAACTCCTCGAAGGCTGTGGCGAAGCGGTCGTCGTCGACCTGGAGTGACGGGTGCGGCTGGTAGGGGCCGAAGGTGTCGGCCCAGTCCTGTATCGCGTTGGTGGCTCGGCCGAGCCAGTGCTGCAGGTCCATGGATGTCCCTCTCTCCGATGCCCGCCTGCGGGATTGGCGTCCACCATAGGATTTCGTTGAGCAGTCAGCAATTGATTGCTCAGCAATTGAGACATCAGTAGGTGATGTGGCAGTAAACTCAAGGTCAGGACCGTCAGGATGGGAGGACCTGGGCAGGTGAATGCCGCGACCCGGCGGGGCGACCAGGCCGCCCGTGCCGCCAACAGCGAGCTCGTTCGCGACTTCGGGCTGCTGATCAAAGCCGCGACCCGCCTGGAGCAGCGGATCGACACCGCCCTGCGACGGGAGTGCGGGATCAGTCACACGATGCTGGAGGTCCTCATCAGGCTGTGCCGCAAGCCGGGCGAGGAGGTCTCCCAGCGCCGGCTCGCCGACGACCTCACCCTCACCAGCAGTGGCACCACCCGGTTGATCGACCGCATGGAAGAAGCCGGCCTGGTCTGCCGCGTCCCGTCACCGGAGGACCGCAGAAGCGTCCTGGTGGAACCGACCGATCACGGCCGTACCGTGTTCCTTCAGGCCGCGACGGTTCACTCTCATGTCGTCGAGCGGTACTTCGTCACGCCCGTGGCCCGTGACGACTACACCCGGCTGACCGGCGCGCTGAGCGATATCAACGAGGCGCTGCGCGACGCCGTCGACTGACATCACCGGCACGTGGCGGTTTCCGCTGCGGGTGGTGCGCCGACAGCGCATGCGCCAGGGCGGAACCCGGTGGCCGGGCGACCGCGGTGACCGGCGTTCCGCCCGCGTACGTCGGGGGCCGGCACTGGATGGCGGTGCTGTGCCGGTCGGGAGCCGGGTGCGACAGGCGGTGCGGTCGGTACGGTGGCTGCGCCCTGCCGGACGGCGAGCAGTACCAGCGCGCGGAGGACCGCACCTGAGGCGGACATCGCCCACCTTCCTCGCGGGATCCCGCGCGCGCCTCGGTCATTCGGCCACTGTTGAGGCGGCCCCGCTCGGGCGGCGATGGCCGTTCGGCCGATCTCGCCGGGCCGCAGAATACTTACTCTGGCGCCGTGAACCTTTTGCCCGCGATCGACGGACCGGCCGTGCCAGGCGGCCGTCGGCGCAGAGGGCTGCGCGCGGTCGGCGCGGCCCTGATGATCCTGGCGGCCAGGCACGGACCTGCTGGAAGCGGGCCTGTTGGCGGCGCTGGGACCGCAGGACGGGTACAGCGTGACGCCGTGGCTGCAGCCCGCCACCGTGCTGCCGCTGTGCCTGGCCGCGGTGCTCTGGCCCACGGCCAGGCGGCCTGCGTGGGTCAGCCCCGCCCTGCGCATCGCCGTACCCGCCGGGGCCTCGGTGGCGTTGACGGTGGTCGCTGTCCTGACCGACTGGCCGATGGCGTTCGGCCTGGCGGAAGCGGCGTCCCTGCTGTACCTGTTGCTGGTTGCCGTCCGTTCCTGCCCCGGGTGGTGGGCGACGGCGTTCGTGGGGCTGTGCGGCATGGCCGTCGTCATCCTGCCCGCCAGGCTTCCCCAGGGGCCTGCCGGAGGAGTCGGGCTGGCGCTCCTGTTTCCGGTGATGGTGGCCGCCGGACTGGGTGGCTACCTGCGCTTCCTCGATCACCGCCGCCGCGCGATGGTCGACAGGACCCGCCGGAGCGAACGCCTCGCGATGGCAGCCGACCTGCACGACTTCGTCGCCCATCACGTCACGGGGATCCTGGTGCAGGCGCAGATGGCCCAGATGATGGCCACCGACCCGGACCAACTGCGCCCCGTGCTGCGGAACATCGAAACCTCCGCCACCGAGGCCCTGGCCTCCATGCGGCGCACCGTCGGCCTGCTGCGCGAGGCCCCGGACTACACCGCCGCAGCTGGCGGCAAGAGCCGTCCGCTCGGCGATCTGGCAGCGCTCCCGAGCCTGGTCGAGGGCTTCGGCGGCGGTCCCGTCGGCCCGAAGGTCGTCCTGCACCGCGACCCCGCCGTACCCGACGACCTCCCGGCCGAGGTACAGACGGCCGCGTACCGCGTCGTCCAGGAGGCCCTGACCAACGTCCGCCGCCACGCCGCCGACGCCGGCGAAGTCACCGTGGACCTGGTCCACGACGGCCGCGCGCTGACGGTGACCGTGCGCGACGACGGCCGCGGCGGCACCCGGATCCCGCAGGCCGCGCGGGGCGGCGGCTTCGGTCTCGTCGGCCTCACCGAACGCGTCACCGCACTCGGCGGCGAACTGCGCACCGGCCCCCGTCCCACCGGCCAGGGCTGGGAGGTCACGGCGGTGCTGCCGACGGACTCGTCAGCCAGGGCGTGACGTGTCAGCGGCCTGATTGACGTGATGCGGGCTCGGGGGGTGGGGGAAGAGGCGGGCATGGCCGGGGCGGACGCCGTCGCGTGCGCCGTTCATGCCGCGCACCTTGTTCTTTGAGCTCCGGGCTGGAACAGGCAGTCAGGCAGTGGTCTTTCGTCTGTGATCTGCGGATCGGCCGGATCGGTCCCGGCCTTCCTCACCCTGCCCGCCGGCTCCCGGGCTGGGACGGCAACGTCACCACGCCCCTCAACGGCGGCTCTCCTCCCCCACCGGCAGCAGGGACGAGTACCTCGACCTCACCGAGCCGGTCACGTACGAGGTGTACGTGAACCAGTTCGCCCTGCCCGAGGGCGCCACCAGCCGGACGTACATCCTCCACACCTGGCTGATCGGCCCGGACTCCCGTCCCGACCAGCCGGCCACCGTCACCCCGGCCGAACATCGGGTGGCCCTGGGCGGCACCGCGGACGGTCGGACCGCTCTGCCTGCTACTGCCAGACGTACCAACGGCAGTCGTAGCTACCGGAGTCGTCCCAAAACTGTTTGCTCGTTGTATCGCGCCGCATGCAGCACAGTGGGTGCCATGCCGCACCGAAGGCCTGATGAGGCGGCTGCCGACCGTGTTCGACCCCGGTCGCCGCCATCCTCGCGGGCCGAGGGCCGGGCTCGTCCACCGCGGCGTGAACCGTCTCCCGCACTCACGCTGATTCGTGCACATGACGGTGGTCGGTACCGCCATCCGTCTTCCGTCGACCAAGAGAGTGGGCATGTCCATCGAACCCCCCGAGTCAACTGTTTCCCCCTCCGCGGGGTTTCCCGAGGGATCTCCCGAGGGATCCGCGTCCGCCCCGTCCCGGCGCACGTTCATCGCGACCACGGCCGTCGGCGGTGCCGTCGTGGCGGGTGGCCTGATAGGCGGGCCGTCCGTGCTCGGCGCCGAGCCGGTGGACGCCGCCGCCCAGGCGCCGCCCAGCAGCCTCGTCTCCGTGACCGTCAACGGCGAGCGCCGCACCGTCACGGTCGACAACCGGACCTCGCTGCTGGACCTGCTGCGCGAGCACCTCGGGCTGACCGGATCGAAGAAGGGCTGCAACGCCGGTGCCTGCGGCGCCTGCACCGTCCTGGTCGACGGCCACCGGGTCAACTCCTGCCTGACGCTGGCCGTCCGGCTGGACGGCGCCGAGGTCACCACCATCGAGGGCCTGGCCAAGGGGGAGCGGCTGCACCCGCTGCAGCAGGCGTTCATCGACCAGGACGCCTTCCAGTGCGGCTTCTGCACCTCCGGCCAGATCATGTCCGGCGTCGGCTGCATCGACGAGGGTCACACCGGCTCACCGGAGGAGATCCGGGAGTTCATGAGCGGCAACATCTGCCGCTGCGGCTGCTACGTGAAGATCGTGCGGGCGGTCGAGCAGACCGCCGCCCGCGGGAAATGAGGTCCGGCCCCCATGCATCCCTTCTCCTACACCAGGGCCTCCGACACCCGGCAGGCCCTCAAGGCAGGCAGCGACGGCGGCCGTTACATCGCCGGCGGCACCACGCTGGTCGACCTGATGCGCGAGACCGTCGAACGTCCCCGCACGCTGGTCGACATCAGCGCCCTGCCGCTGCGCGAGATCACGGTCACCCGGCGCGGGGGCCTGCGCATCGGCGCGCTGGTCCGGATGTCCGAGGCCGCCGCCCACCGGGGCGTACGCGCCCTGTACCCGGTGATCTCGCAGGCGCTGGAGCTGAGCGCGTCGGCGCAGCTGCGGAACATGGCGACCATCGGCGGCAACATCATGCAGCGCACCCGCTGCACGTACTTCCGCGATGTCACGGCCGCCTGCAACAAGCGTGAGCCGGGCTCCGGTTGCGCGGCCCTGCACGGCGTCAACCGCACCCACGCGATCCTCGGCACCTCCGACGACTGCGTGGCCACGCATCCCTCCGACGTGGCCGTGGCCTTCGCCGCCCTGGAAGCGACCGTGCACCTGCTGGGGACGGACGGCGAGCGCACCGTGCCCTTCGCCGACTTCCTCCTCAAGCCGGGCAGCACACCGAACCGCGAACAGGCCCTGCACAAGGGCGAGTTGATCACGGCTGTGGAGCTTCCGGCCCTTCCGCGTCCGCTGAGGTCGGGCTATCTGAAGGTGCGCGACCGGCAGTCCTACGAGTTCGCGCTCACCTCGGCGGCCGTAGCCCTGCACATCCGGCACGGGGTGATCCGCGAGGCGAAGGTGGCTGCCGGAGGCGTGGGCACCGTGCCCTGGAAGCTCACCGCCGTCGAGCGGCAGCTCATCGGGCGGCGGCCGTCCGACGCCCTGTGGACCACTGCCGCCGAACACGCCGCCGATGGGGCCCGGCCGCTCCAACACAACCGTTTCAAGGTCGAGTTGCTCAAACGGACCGTCGAGCGCCAACTGCGCGTCGTAGGAGGTGGCAAGTGAGCCCGCAGCCGCAGGCAGCCGTCGGAGCGCCGCTGTCCCGGGTGGACGGCCGGCTGAAGGTGACCGGCCAGGCCAAGTACACAGCCGACCTCCCCCACGCTCGAACAACCTCGCGCGGGGGGACCCCCATCATCGACGGCGTCGTGCACGCCGTCATCGTCGACAGCACGGTCGCGCGCGGACGGATCACCGGCATCGACACCCGCGCCGCCGACGCCCAGCCCGGCGTCCTGGGCGTCATCAGCCACCTCGACAAACCCGCGCTGGCCTACCGCGACAACCCGGGCGCCTGGCTGGACCCCTTCGTCGGCGAACGGCTGCACGTCTTCCAGGACGACAAGGTCCGCTTCTTGGGGCAGCCCGTCGCCGTGGTCGTCGCCCGCACACTGGAGGCCGCCCAGCACGCCGCGGACCTGGTGAAGGTCTCCTACGACGCCGAGAAGCCGTCGACCGACATGACGGCACCCGGAGTCCGGGAGAACGACCCCCTGCCGCCGCAGAACTACGTGCGCGGCAACCCCGAAGACGCACTGGCGTCGGCGGAGGTCAAACTGGAGGGCACCTACCGGCTCACCCGTAACCACCACAACGCGCTGGAGCCGCACGCCACCATCGCCCGCTGGGACGGCGAGAAGCTCACCGTGTGGGACAAGACCCAGTGGACGGTGGGCGCGCGGGACGAACTCGCCGCCGTGTTCGGCATGTCGGCGGAGAACGTGCGCGTCATCTCGCCGTTCGTCGGCGGCGCGTTCGGCAACGGGCTGCGTACCTGGCCGCACACCACCATCGCGGCCCTCGCCGCCCGCCAGATCCGCCGCCCGGTCAAACTGGTCCTGACCCGCGAGCAGCTGTACTACGGGGTGGGCTACCGGCCCGCCTACGAGTACGGGCTGCGTCTGGGCAGCACCCGAGGCGGACGCCTGACCGCGGCGGTCCACCGGATACGGGCCGAGACGTCCTCGTACGAGCACTACGTCGAGGGCGTGATGAACCCGGGGCAGATGCTCTATGCCACGCCCCACGTCCGCCAGGCGTACCGGACCGTGCCGCTGGACGTGAACACACCGACGTTCATGCGGGGCCCCGGCTGGTCCAGCGCCGCCTTCGCCATCGAGTCGGCCATGGACGAACTCGCCCACGAGACCGGCATCGACCCGGTCGAGCTGCGGCTGCGCAACGAACCGCGGGAGGACCCTGCCAACGGGCTGCCCTGGTCCACCCGGCGCCTGAGCGAGTGCCTGCGGACCGGAGCCCGCGAGTTCGGCTGGCACCGGCGCAACCCCCAGCCCCGCTCCCGGCGGGACGGCGACTGGCTGATCGGCATGGGCATGGCCAGCGGTATCTACGACACCCTGCGCATGCGGTCCGAGGCACGGGTCAGGCTGGACGCCGACGGCACGGCCCTGGTCCAGGCGTCGACCAGCGACATGGGCCCCGGCACCTACACCTCCATGACGCAGCTCGCCGCCGACGCCCTCGGCCTGACCATGCGCACGGTCCGCTTCGAACTCGGCGACTCCACTTTCCCGGCGGCCCCGCCGCACGGCGGATCGCAGACCATGGCCGGCGTCGGCTCCGCCGTCCAGGACGGCTGCGACAAGCTGCGACAGGAGGCGATCAAGCTCGCCGTCGAGGACGAGCGGTCACCGCTGCACGGGGTCGCCGCCGACGACATCGTGGTCCGCGGCGGCCGGCTGCACGTCAAGGGCACCCCCGCGCGCGGGGAGACCTACCGGCAACTGCTGGCCCGTAACAGCCGTACGCACCTGGAGACGCGCGGGATCTTCACCCCGAGCGGCGACGACCGGTACTCCATGAACGCCTACAGTGCGGTGTTCGCCGAGGTGGCCGTCGACCGGCGGCTGGGTCTGGTGCGGATGCGGCGCATGCTGGGCGTCTACGACGTCGGGCGGATCATCAGCCCCAAGCTCGCCGACAGCCAGGCCCTCGGCGCCATGGTGGGCGGCGTCGGGCAGGCCCTGCTGGAGCACACGGTCACCGACCACCGCGACGGCCGGATCGTCAACGCCAACCTCGCCGACTATCTCGTGCCCGTCAACGCCGACATCCCCGATCTCAAGGCGATCTATCTGGACGGGGAGGACCTCCACGCCGACCCCATCGGCGTCAAGGGCCTCGGCGAGATCGTGAAGGTCGGGGTCGCGCCGGCCATCGCGAACGCGGTCTTCAACGCCACCGGCCGCCGCATCCGCGACCTGCCCATCACCGCCGAAGCACTGCTCTGAACCCCGGGCGGCACGGGCCCTCCCGCCACCCGGGCGGGGCCCCGAGAGACGTCCCACTGATCGGCCCGCCGCCGTCCCTCCGATCCCCCAAGCCGGCGCGGCGGCGGGCTTCCCAACCACCCACCGAAGGACACCTCTCATGCTGAACATCGCGGACACGCTGTACCGCTGGTGCCGCGAGGACCGCCCCTTCGCCCTCGCCACCGTGACCCGGGTCAGCGGCAGCGCACCCCTGCCACCCGGCACCGCACTGGCCGTGGGCACGGACGGCGAGGCGGTCGGCAGCATCTCCGGAGGGTGCCTGGAAGGCGCGGTCTACGAGCTGTGCCAACAGGTCCTGGAGACCGGCGAACCCCCGGTACGGGCCTCGTTCGGCTACTCCGACGACGACGCCTTCGCCGTGGGCCTGACCTGCGGCGGGGAGTTGGAGGTCCTGGTGCAGCGGGTCGACCCCGCCGACCAGCCCCACCTCACCACCGCCCTGGAACAGGTGTCGGCCGGTGTGCCCGTCGCCGTGGCACAGGTGATCGACGGGCCGCAGCGCCTTCTCGGCCGCACCCTGTCCGTCCTCGGGGGCGGCAGCGCGTACGACGGGACGCTGGGTAGCCGACAGGAGGACCGGGCGGTGGCCACCCAGGTCCGCGCGCTCCTGCGGGCAGGCCGGACCGCACGCGTCGAGGTCGGCGGGAATGCCGACACCTGCCCGGAGAAGCTGACGCTCCTGGTCCACACCCACGCAGCACCACCCCGCATGCTGATCTTCGGTGCCGTCGACTTCGCCGCCGCCCTCAGCCAGGCCGGACGGTTCCTCGGCTACCACGTCACCGTCTGCGACGCCCGCCCTGTGTTCGCCACCCCCGCCCGCTTCCCGCACGCCGACGAGGTCGTCGTCGACTGGCCCCACCGCTACCTGGAGGCCACGGAAGTCGACGCCCGTACCGCGATCTGCGTCCTCACCCACGACGCCAAGTTCGACATCCCCCTGCTGCGCCTGGCCCTCGGCCTCCCGGTCGGCTACATCGGCGCGATGGGCTCCCGGCGCACCCACGAACACCGCCTGGAACGTCTGCGTGAGACCGGCGTTCCCGAAGAGCACCTCGCGCTCATGCACTCGCCGATCGGACTGGACCTCGGCGCGCACACTCCCGAGGAGACGGCGATCTCCATCACCGCCGAGATCATCGCCCACATCAACAACGGCACCGGCCTGCCCTTGTCCCGCGTCCCCGGTCCCATCCACGGTTCCGTCCCGGTGGCCCCCATGTCACCGGCCTCGGTCCTGGCCGCATGACGGCGCGAAAGGCATGGAGGAGAGGCCCCGTGCTCATCGACACCCACGGCCGGGTGGCCACCGACCTGAGGGTCTCACTGACCGACCGCTGCAATCTGCGCTGCGCGTACTGCATGCCCGAGGAGGGCCTGCAGTGGCTGGCCAAGCCCGACCTGCTCACCGATGACGAGATCGTCCGCCTCGTCGGCATCGCGGTCCGCGTCCTCGGCGTCACAGAGGTCCGTTTCACTGGCGGCGAGCCGCTGCTCCGCCCCGGCCTGGTCGGCATGGTCGAGCGAATCGCCGCCCTCGACCCCCGCCCCCAGATGTCCCTGACCACCAACGGCATCGGCCTGGGGCGCACCGCGACGGCCCTGAAAGCAGCGGGCCTGGACCGGATCAACGTCTCCCTGGACACCCTCCGCCCGGACGTCTTCAAGACCCTCACCCGCCGCGATCGCCACAAGGACGTCATCGAGGGCCTGCACGCCGCCCGCGACACGGGCCTGACCCCGGTGAAGGTCAACTCGGTCCTGATGCCGGGCCTCAACGACGACGAGGCCCCGGACCTCCTCGCCTGGGCGGTCGAGCACGGCTATGAACTCCGCTTCATCGAGCAAATGCCCTTGGACGCCCAGCACGGCTGGAAGCGCGACGGCATGATCACCGCCGGCGACATCCTGACCTCCCTCCGCACCCGCTTCGAGCTGACCCCCGAGGGCGAGGAGAAGCGCGGCTCCGCCCCGGCCGAGCGCTGGCTCGTGAACGGCGGCCCGCACCGCGTCGGCGTGATCGCCTCGGTCACCCGCCCCTTCTGCGCGGCCTGCGACCGCACCCGCCTCACGGCCGACGGCCAGGTACGCACCTGCCTGTTCGCCCGCGAGGAGACCGACCTGCGTGCCGCGCTCCGCTCGGGCGCTCCCGACGAGGAGATCGCCCGGATCTGGCGTGCTGCGATGTGGGGCAAGAAGGCCGGTTCGGGCCTGGACGATCCCTCGTTCGTACGGCCGGAGAGGCCGATGTCGGCCATCGGGGGCTGACCCGGTGGCAGCCCACGAGTACCCCGGTGAGCAGGCGCACCCGGACTGTTCGTCGGCACGGTGCGGAATCATGACTGAGGCGCGGACGTGGACGGACTGGGGTATTCGTGCCACCCGACGGCCGAGGCCGAGATGCGGCGGTCGTGGCCGCTGTTCGGCGCGCAGCTCCGTCATCGGCTCCACGTCTCAGCGCAGCCGCTCCATCTCCCAACTGGCCAGCATCCGCAGAGCATCCTCCGAGCGGGAGCCCGGCTCGGCGTGGTAGGTCATCAGCCGCATCGGGGCGCCACCGGGCAGTGCCATGGGTTCGTGGACGAGGTCGAACTCTCCCACCAGCGGGTGCCGCATCCGCACGGTCTCGCCGACGGTCCCGCAGCTCACCTCGTGCCGTGCCCACAATTGCCGGAACTCCTCGCTCTTCTGCGACAACTCCTCGATCAGGGAGGAGAAGTAGGAATCCCCGGGGCTTTTGCCGGCGTTCATGCGCACAACGCCGGCGATTCTCAGCGCCGTGCGGCCCGGGTCGGCGAACCGGTCGCGCATCTCGGGCGAGAGGAAGAACAGCCGGGCCACGTTGCGCTCCTCGGGCGGCAGCAGGGCCCAGTCCCCGAAGACGGCGGCGGCGAGCCGGTTCCACCCCAGGATGTCCAGGCGCCGGCTGACGACGTAGGCGGGCACGCCGATCGTGTCGAGGAGGTGCTGGACGGTGGGCCGCAGCCGCTGCGGCGGGGGCGCGGCCTGCGTCGTGCTCTGCCGCTCGGGCTGGGCCAGCCGGACCAGATGGTCACGCTCCTCCTCGTTCAGGCGCAGGACGCGGGCGACGGCGTGCAGCACCTCGGCCGACATGGTTTCGCCGTATCCCTGCTCCAGGCGTGCGTAGTAGGCGTACGACACCCCCGCCAACTGCGCCAGTTCCTCGCGCCGCAACCCGGGAACCCGCCGTCGCCCGTGCGAGAGCATGCCCACGTCCTCGGGCCTGAGCCGGGCCCTGCGAGAACGCAGGAACTCTCTCAGCTCGCTACGCCGGTCGAGTCCTGACGTCACTTGGTCACCGGCCGCCACATGTGAAGACATCTCTGTCCTCCAGTTGTCGAACGTGCCTCGCTAATGCGGGGCAGCGTACAGCATCGACTCCGCAACTCATCTTGATACTGAGTATCAGCTCGATGTAGTGTCTCTTTATAAGACTTCACTTCGTCAGGAGCGTTCTCGTGAGCAAGATCTGGTTCATCACCGGCTCATCCCGCGGCTTCGGCCGCCAGTTCGCCCAGGCGGCCCTTGAGCGCGGCGACAAGGTCGCGGCCACCGCCCGCAACACCGACTCCCTCGCGGACCTGGTGGCCGCCCACGGCAAGGCGATCCTTCCCCTGCCCCTGGACGTCACCGACAAGGCCGCCGCCACCGAAGCCGTCAAGCTGGCGCACGACCACTTCGGCCGCCTGGACGTCGTCGTCAACAACGCCGGCTACGGCCTGTTCGGCGCGGTCGAGGAGCTGACGGAGCAGCAGGTCCGCGACCAGATGGAGACCAACTTCTACGGCGCCCTGTGGGTCACCCAGGCCGCCCTGCCTCTCCTGCGCGCCCAGGGCGGTGGCCACCTCGTACAGATCTCCAGCGTCGGCGGTGTCACCGCTTTCCCCAACCTCGGTATTTACAACGCCTCCAAGTGGGCCCTGGAGGCCTTCAGTGAAGCTCTCGCCCAGGAGGTCGCCGGATTCGGCATCAAGGTCACCCTCGTCGAGCCCGGCGGCTTCGCCACCGACTGGGCCGGCTCCTCCGCCACCTTCGCCGAGCAACTGCCCGCCTACGACGACCTGCGCGCGGCCGCCGCCGCCAACTGGCGCACCATCGAGCGCGGTGATCCCGCCGCCACCGGTGCGGCCCTGCTGAAGATCGTGGACGCCGACAACCCGCCCCTGCGGGTCTTCTTCGGCACCTCCCCGCTCCACCTCGTCCCGCACGTCTACGCCGAGCGGCTGAAGACCTGGGAGGAGTGGGCCGACGTCGCCACGCAGGCCCAGGGCGACGCCGCGTAACCGCACGCCGGCAGGGCCGGATCAGGGCCGGCGGGCGCGCGACAGTTCCCAGCGGGCGACCGCGCGCTCGCCGACCGCGGTGTCCGGGCCGCGGCGGCTGGGATACCGCTCTACAGTCTGATACTCGGTATCAAATTGAGTCCTTGCTGTACCCTTCTCGTATGTCTGAAACCGCCCGTACCGCCGATAAGCCCCCCCGCAAGCCGCCCGGCTTGCGTGAACGCATGCGTGCGACGGTTCGGGCGGAAGTGGTCGAGGTGGCGCACCGGCTCTTCACCGAGCAGGGTTTCGACCGGACGACGGTCGACCAGATCGCCGCCGAGGTGGGCCTGTCACGCGCCAGTCTCTTCCGGTACTTCGGCACCAAGGAAGACATCGTCCTGGGACGCCTTGAGGAATCCGGCCGCCAGATCGCGGAGGCGCTCGCCGCCCGCCCCGACGACGAACAGCCGTGGGAGGCACTGCGCCGGGCGTTCGACGTCCTGACGCGGATGAACGAGGCAGCGCCCGAGCAGGCACTCAGGTATCTGCGCATGCTCCAGGAGACCCCGTCGCTGCGCGCCCGGCACTACGAGAAGCAACTGAGCTGGCAGGAGTTGCTGGTGCCGGAGGTCGCCCGACGGCTGGGGATCAGCCCTGACCGGCCCGAGGACACCAGGCCGAGTGCGCTGGCCGCCGCCGCGCTCGCCTGCCTGGACGTGGCTGCCACGGGGTGGGTGGCCTGTGAGGGTACTGTCCCGCTGGCCGTGCTGCTCGACCGGGCGATGAGCGCGTTGAGGGAGTAGCCACGGTCCCGCCGCACACATTTCTGTATGCAGGCCAGCGGGGTCATCCGCCCAAGGTTCACCAACGCCGCAACGGTGTGAAAGACATCGGGGCCGGCCGCCCGTCGACCTGGGCGAAGAGATCCGCCGCGAGAGCCAAGGCATCGTCTTCGAGCAGGCGCTGCGGCTCTCCGCCGTCGCCGAACTCCCGCAGGCAGGCGGCCAGTTCACTGAGGCGTGCACCCTCCACGATTCCCCCTACCCGCCCCTTGCGCCCCATCGAGATATAATCGATGGCGTCAATGATATCCATGGGGGTGTACTCATGAGTCGAACCGTGATCGACCTCGACGATCAGCTCGTCGCAGACGTCGCCAAGGCTCTCGGGACCAGCACCAAAAAGGAGACGGTGAACACCGCGCTGCGCGAGGTGCTGGAGAACCGGCGGCGGGCCCTGGCGCTCACCCGCCTGCGGGCGTCGGCGGAAGAGGGCGCCTTCGACCTCGACCTCTTCGAGGACAAGGGGAACTACCGCCGGTGAAGGCCGCGCAATTCCTGATCGACACCAGTGCGCTCGCCCGTATGCTGCGCGGCGACGCCGAGCAGTACGGCTGGGACCAGGCGGCAGCCGCCGGGCTCGTCGCCACCTGCCCCATCACCGAGCTGGAGTTCTTCTACAGCGCGCGCTCCGCCGCCGACCGCACACAAGGCATCGAAGACATGCGCCTGCTCTTCGGCTGGGTGCCCGTCGACGACCGCGCCTACGACCGCGCCTGGCGGGTCCAGGAGGTCCTCACCCAGCGCGGCCAGCACCGCAGCGCCGCGGCCGTCGACCTCGTGGTGGCCGCCACGGCCGAGTTGCAGGGACTGACCCTCCTGCACCGCGACCGGGACTTCGAGTGCATCGCCGCCGTCACCGGCCAGGCACTCCAGTGGTACGGACCAGAAGCCGGGAAGTGATCCGGGCCCCGCGTCGACTGCCAACCAGCCGAGCCAAGCGCAGAGCCCGTTCGCGCGCGCACTCTGACCGTCCTTCTCTGAAGCCGCGCCCACGGCTGCATTGCTGCTGACCATCCACCTGCCGACGGAGGCCGCCGACGCGTGGAAGTAGCGGCTCCGCTCCGCCAACAGGACAGTCCGCGCCCCCGACCGGCCGGCGGATCACCCCCAGGAACCCCGCATCAACTACCGGGGGTGCCTCACCCCGGTGCGGGCCCTCAACGGCGCTCGTCACGGTGGCTGTACGCGGTGTGCCAATCTGCGGCCCCAGGTCTGGCTCGGCGCTTCGATGTAACGGTAGGTCAGCACGCACAGAGGTAGCAGCACGGTGAAGAACGCCACTTCGAGCGCGAGATTGTCCTGCCGCTGTCGGCCGATCGTGCTGTCGATCACTGCCAGCAGCACTGGATGCACCATATAGACCGAGTAGCTGATCGTTCCCAGTCCAGTCAGCACCCGCGGTAGGCGCCGGCGACGCGACGTCAGTCCGGCGCCGAAGGTGAGTACGGCGAGCAGGAATGCGCCGATCCAGCCGCGCCGTGTGAAGTGGTCACCGTCGCCGTACCGGTACGCACTCCCCACCGCACAGGCGACCACCATGACGGTGGTGCCAGCCGTACAGCGCCAGGTGCTCTGACCGTTCTCGGCGCGGCGGGTTGCGGCTGATCAGGTCGTCGTCGACCGCAGTCTCCATGATGCCCTTGAGGAGGCGGTACGCCTGGGCAACGGTCGTCTTCGCTTTGGTGGTGCAGAGGCGTTCAGCCCTCCACTCGCGCACTCGCGGAGCCGTGATCTCGTCCAGATCGAGCGCGCCGAACGTCGGGAGGATGTGCAGCCGGAGGAGGTGCTTGTACAAGTCGTCCGTACGAACGGCCAGCTCCCGTTCCTCGACCCACTTCTCGGCGGAGACACGGAAGTTGACCGCCACTGCGTCGGGAGCACGCCAGTCCCCCCGGGTCAGGTATGCCTCTACCTGGGACAACCAGACTTCCGCGTCCTTCTTGGTCTCGAACGTCTCCTCCGCGCGGATGCGCTCACCGTCAGGTCCGAGGTACGCCGCCGTCCAACGGCCGGACCGGTACTGCCGCACGGCACCGAACCGGCGGCGTCTCCCCTTCTTGTTAGGCATCAGGCAACCCTCCGAAGTCCCGTGCGAGGCACAGGCATGGCCCCGAAGACCACCCAGGACCGCATCCGCGTGACATGGACGATCCGCCCCGTGCTCTTCGCATTGCTGGCCCACCGCCAGGGTGTCGAACTCCCAGCCTGCGCGTACTCCTTTAAGCCTGGAGCACTTGAACACCCGTCCTAGCGGCCACGCCGCACGAGAGCCTCAGTCTTCTCGACCCAGTCGAGGTACCAGTCAGCGAATCCGACCTGTCCGAAGGGACTGAACCGTCCGTCCCCTGCACGCTCGTCGAGCCACACTTGCCCGCGCTGTGGGCCAGACACGACCAGCCAGTCGAAGTAGCCGCACCCTTCGCGGCTGAGGCACACAGCGCCGGACAAGAGCCAGTCGGACAGCTTTTCGTCCTCCTCCAGCCAGGCGCGGTACGCCGCGTCGAAGGCTGCCTCGCCCTCGAAGTCGGACTCGAGGGGCTCCTTGCGCTCGTGCTCGGCCTGCGCAAGCACGCGCTCTTCAACATCCGGGCAAGGGAAGCGCAGTCGCTCGTGGACGGTACCGCCGCCGGGGTCACTCCACAGCCACCCGGCATCTGTGCGGGACAGGGTCGTGAGTCCATAGAAGGGTCCGGCACCGCCGGCGCCGACTTCGAGGAGAAAGGCTCGGTAGTCCGCAGGCAGCGAGACGCCCCATTGAGCCTCTGCCGCGGCAACACCCGCCTCTGACAGCGGATCAGCAAGCCGGAAATGGTGCCCCGTCCCCCCATGCTTGTCCCACGCTCCGAAGACCTCCCGGGCCTTGTCAGCACGGGCCAGAGCCTCCACTCGCTCTCGGACACCGCTCCAGATCATCGCCCCCATGAACCGAAGCGTAGGCCAAGGGATCTACGCCGGGCACACATGCAGCCAAGCCGAGACACGTGATGTCAGGCATCAGGTGACAGCAGCGTCAACCGTCCACCGAGCCAGAACAGCCCACGCGGCCCAGT
>NZ_BJND01000062.1 GCF_006539505.1 Streptomyces spinoverrucosus | reverse complement strand
CCCCCTCCAGACCACCGGCCACCCAAGCCACCTCCAGACCACCGGCCACCCAAGCCACCTCCAGACCACCGGCCACCCAAGCCACCTCTAGACCACGTGTGGCGGCTGCCGCATACGCGCGTAGCTGCGGGCAGTCGTGCCGCTTGGGCGGCACGGGTGGGCGCAGCGGCACCGCGGGCACCTCAGCCACGCCAAGACCACGGCACCAGAGCCACCGCAAGACCATCGGCCGCCCGAGCCACCCAAAGGCCGCCGACCGCCCGAGCCGCCCCAAGACCACCGCCGCCCCACCCACCCCAGGGCCACCGGCCGCCCGAGCATCACCGACACACGATGGCCTGAACGTCACCAAGACCCCCGGCCGCCGAGCCTCACCGCACCCGCACCCTCCGCGGCAACCACACCGCCATAACCACCGCCCCCACCACCAGCACCCCCGCACTCGCCCGAAACGCCAAGGCATACCCCTCCGTGAGCGCCGCAGGCGCCCCGCTGCCCGCCGTCCGTGCCGCCGCGATCGTGGACATCACGGCGAGCCCCAGCGAACCGCCCATCACACGGGAGGTGTTGATCAGCCCCGACACCAGCCCCGCCTCCCCCGGCTCCGCCCCCGACATGGCCAGCGCCGCCAGCGGCGTCATCGCCAGCCCGGCCCCCAGCATCATCAGAATCCCCGGGAACATGATCGCCGTCGGATACGACCCCTCCACACTGATCGTCGACTGCCACCCGAACCCGGCCGCGGCCACCACGGTCCCCAGCACCGCCACGTTCCGCGCCCCCGCACCCCGCATCAGCCGCGGCGCGAGCTTTGAGCCGACCACCACGGCCAGCGAGCTGGGCACCAGGGCGAGACCGGCCTCCAGCGGCGTGTAGCCGAGCACGTTCTGCGCGTACAGCGTCATGAAGAACCACATGCAGAACATCGCGGACCCGCTCAGGAACATCGCCACGTTCGCCGACGCCACCGACCGCAGCCGCAGCAGCCCCAGCGGCATCAGCGGAGCCGCCGTACGCGCCTCGACCAGCAGGAACCCCCCGATCAGCACCAGCCCCGCCACCAACGGCACCAGCGTCGCCGCCGCCGTCCACCCCGCAGCCTCGGTCTGCGAGATCCCGTACGCCAGCGCCCCCAGCCCCGCGGTCACCAGCAACGCGCCCGGCAGATCCAGCCGCCGCCCGTCCCCGGCCCGGCTCTCCGGCAGCCACCACAGCGCGCCCAGCAGGACGACCGCACCGACCGGCACATTGATCAGCAGCACCCACCGCCACGACAACCCGTCCACCAGCAGCCCGCCGACCAGCCCACCCGCGGCCCCGCCCCCCGCGCCGACCGCCGTCCACGTCGCGATCGCCCGCGCCCGCGCCGCCCCCTCCGGCACCGCCGCCGTGAGGATCGTCAGCGTCGAGGGCGCCAGCACGGCCGCGCCCAGCCCCTGCGCCGCCCGCGCGGCGAGCAGTTCCCATCCCTCGCGGGCCAGGCCGCCGCCCAGCGAGGCCAGCGTGAACAGCGCGAGCCCGACCAGGAACATCCGCTTCCGGCCGTACAGATCACCGGCCCGCCCGCCGAGCAGCATGAACCCGGCGAAGGCGATCGCGTACGCGTTCACCACCCACTGCAACCCGTGGCCGCTCAGCCCCAGATCGGCGCGCATCGAGGGCAGCGCCACGTTCACGACGGACACATCGAGGACGACCAGGAACTGCCCGGAACAGGCGAGCGCCACCACCAGCCACGTGGGGGCGCGGCCGGTGCGACGGGATATGCGGGGATCGGGTGCGGCTCGGAGCATGCGGGCCATGCTCTCAACCGTGCCAGGGCCCGCGCATCGGGAATTGGGCCCACGATTCGTCGGCCCTGCGGCCTAGGCACGCTCTCCCCTGCCCTCCACCGGCCTACACACCTAATCCGTTTGCCTAAAGGCTTTAGGCAGATGCAGAATCGTATCAAGCAAATGAAAGGACACTTATGGCTGCCCGCGTAGGACTGACCCCCGAACGCCTCACCCAGGCCGCCGCCGAACTCGCCGACGAGGTCGGCTTCGACCAGGTCACCGTCTCCGCGCTCGCCCGCCACTTCGACGTCAAGGTCGCGAGCCTCTACTCGCACGTGAAGAACTCCCAGGACCTCAGGACGAGGATCGCCCTGCTCGCCCTGGAGGAGATGGCCGACCGCGCCGCCGACGCCCTGGCCGGGCGGGCCGGCAAGGACGCGCTGACCGCCTTCGCCGACGTCTACCGCGACTACGCCCGCGAGCACCCCGGCCGCTACGCCGCCGCCCAGCTCAGACTCGACCCCGAGACGGCCGCCGCCAGCGCCGGGGTCCGGCACGCCGCCATGACCCGGGCCATCCTGCGCGGCTACGACCTCACGGAGCCCGACCAGACACACGCTGTCCGCATGCTGGGCAGCGTCTTCCACGGTTACGTCAGCCTGGAGCTGGCCGGTGGCTTCAGCCACAGCGCCCCCGACGCGCAGGAATCCTGGTCCCGGATCCTCGACGCCCTCGACGCCCTCCTGCACAACTGGCCCACGGCCTGACCCGCAAGCAAGCCCCCCGAACCACAGGCAGAAGCACGCCCCGGAACCACAGGCAGAGGCCATGCACCCCACGCACCGCTGGATCACCACCCCCCTCACCCCCGCCCTCCTCCGCGGCGCCCTCGACGTCGAGCGCACCGCGCACGGCCTGCTCCCGCACCGGCTGCTCGCCGCCGCCCGCGCCCAGAACACCGACGGACAGCTCGCCATGGCCGAGGCCCAGCCCTCCGGCGTACGACTGGCCTTCCGCACCCGCGCCACCGCCGTCGAGCTGGACACGCTCCCCACCAAGCGGGTCTACGTCGGCGCCCCACCGCGCCCGGACGGCGTGTACGACCTGCTCGTCGACGGCCACCCGACCGACCGGGCCACCGCGTCCGGCGGCAACACCCTCACCATCGACATGACTACCGGTACCACCGAGCACCGCCCCGGCCCGCCCGGCACCGTCCGCTTCGGTGGCCTGCCCGACCGCGCCAAGACCGTCGAGATCTGGCTGCCGCACAACGAGACCACCGAACTCGTCGCCCTGCGCACCGACGCCCCCGTCGAACCCGCGCCGAACCCCGGCCGCAAGGTCTGGCTGCACCACGGCAGCTCGATCAGCCACGGCTCGGACGCCGCGAGCCCCAGCACCACCTGGCCGGCCCTCGCCGCCGCCCTCGGCGGTGTCGAGCTGATCAACCTGGGCCTGGGCGGCAGCGCCCTGCTCGACCCCTTCACCGCGCGTGCGATGCGCGACACCCCCGCCGACCTGATCAGCGTCAAGATCGGGATCAACCTGGTCAACGCCGACCTGATGCGCCTGCGCGCCTTCACCCCCGCCGTCCACGGCTTCCTGGACACGCTCCGCGAGGGCCACCCCACCACACCGCTGCTGGTCGTCTCCCCCATCCTGTGCCCCATCCATGAGGACACCCCCGGCCCCTGCGCCTTCGACTTCAGCGCCCTCGGTGCGGGTCAACTCCGGTTCCGGGCGGCGGGCGACCCGGCGGAGACGGCCGCCGGGAAGCTCACCCTGAACGTCATCCGCGCCGAACTGTCCCGAATCGTCGAGCAGCGCGCGGCCGACGACCCCCACCTCCACTACCTCGACGGCCGCGAGCTCTACGGCGAGGCCGACTACGCCGAACTCCCCCTCCCCGACGACCTCCACCCCGACGCGGCCACCCACCGCCGCATCGGCGAACGCTTCGCCGAACTCGCCTTCGCCGCCGACGGGCCGCTCACCCCGGGGACGTCACGGGGCTGACGCCGCATCAGTTCCCAATGAGAGGGTCAAGGATTCCTTAGGGACTCGAAGGACCGGAATAGTTGCCCGAGCGCACGTGGTTCATCGTGAACGTATCCACGATCTTCTTCGGCCTGGAGGCCCCCTTCAATGACGCTCACGACGACCGACCAGCCCTCCGGAAGAGCGAGCGGAGCCGTCGTCCCGCTGCTCGCCTTCGCGGGCATCGTTGTCGCGGTGATGCAGACCCTGCTCGTCCCGGTCATCAAGGACCTGCCGCAACTGCTGGACACCTCGCCCAGCAACGCCACCTGGGTCCTGACCTCCACCCTCCTCTCGGGCGCCGTGGCCACCCCGATCATGGGCCGGCTCGGCGACCTGTACGGCAAGCGGCGCATGCTGGTCATGAGCCTGACGGTGATGGTGGTCGGCGCGCTGATCAGCGCGGTCACCAGCGCACTTTTCCCGATGATCGTCGGCCGTACGCTCCAGGGCTTCTCGATGGGCGCGATCCCGCTCGGTATCGGCCTGATGCGCGACATGCTGCCGCGTGAGCGGCTCGGCTCGGCGATGGCGCTGATGAGTTCCTCGATCGGCGTCGGCGGCGGTCTCGCGCTGCCCGCCGCGGCCCTGGTGGCCCAGAACACCGACTGGCACGCCCTCTTCTACGGCGCCGCCGGCCTCGGCGTCCTCGCCATCGCCCTCATCCTCCTCGTCGTACCGGAGTCCCCGGTCCGCGCGGAGGGCGGCTTCGACCTGCTGGGCGCACTGGGCCTGTCCACGGGACTGGTCCTTCTCCTGCTCCCGATCACCAAGGGCAGCGACTGGGGCTGGTCGTCGACCACCACGCTCGGCCTGTTCGGCGCCGCCGCCGTGGTCCTGATCCTCTGGGGCCTGCTGGAGCTGCGCAGCTCCGCGCCCCTGGTGGACCTGCGCACCACCGCCCGCCGCGAGGTGCTGCTCACCAACCTCGCGTCGATCATGGTCGGCGTCTCCTTCTACGTCGTCTCCCTCGTCCTGCCCCAGCTCCTCCAGCTCCCCGCCGCCACCGGCTACGGCCTCGGCCAGTCGATGGTCGTCGCCGGTCTGTGCGTGGCCCCGCTGGGCCTGACGATGATGTTCACCGCGCCGGTCTACGCCCGCCTCTCCGCCCGCTACGGCCCGCGCACCACACTGATCATCGGCCTCCTCGTCATCGCCCTCGGCTACGCCGGCGGCCTCGGCCTGATGAGCGCCGCCTGGCAGACGGTCGTCACCTCGGTGGTCCTCGGCGCGGGCATCGGCCTCGCCTACTCCTCCCTGCCCGCGCTGATCGTCGGCGCGGTCCCGGCCTCGGAGACGGGCGCGGCGAACGGCCTCAACACCCTGATGCGGTCCATCGGTACGTCGGTCTCCAGCGCCGTCATCGGCATGGTGCTGGCGAACACCGCGAACACCGTCGGGGGCGTCGAGATCCCCACCATGCACGGCTTCCGCGTCTCCTTCCTGATCGCGACCGCCGCCGTCGCCGTCGGCCTGGTCCTCGCCCTGTGCCTGCCCCGCCGCCGCCCCGCCGACAAGCCGCAGCTGCGGGCGAGCAGCGAGGAGGACGCGAACCTGGAGCGCGCGATCGCGGCGCTGGGCGATTTCCGCGGCCGGGTCCTGGCCGCCGACGGCACACCGGTCGCCCGCGCCAAGGTCACACTGATCGACCGCCGGGGCCGCCACGCGGGCGCGACCGTCTCCGCCGAGGACGGCAGCTACACCCTCACGGTCCCGGCCGAGGGCTCCTACGTCCTCGCCACCCAGGCCACCGGCCACGCCCCCAGCGCCCACTCCGCAACCCACACCGGCGACACCCACCCGATCGACCTGGACCTCTCCCTGCCCGGCAAGGCGGTCACGGCCTGAACCCCCGTCTCCCCGCACGCCCGGTCACGGCATCAACCGCAGGCGCGGCAGCATGGGACAGACAGCCATGGCTGAGCCCACCCGCTACGTCCTCGCCACCCAGGCCACCGGCCACGCCCCCAGCGCCCAGTCCGCAACCCGCCGAGGCGGTGACGGCCTGAGCCCGCCTGAACCCCCGTCTCCGCACGCCCGTCACGGCATCAACCGCAGGCGCAGCAGCATGGGCCAGGCAGTCATGGCCTGAGCCCACCCGAGCCCCGGGTCACCGCACCAACCGCAGGCACCGCAACACGACCCAGCCCAGCCCCCTCTCCGCACCCCCGGTCACCGCATCGACCGGGGGTGCGGCAGCAAGCGCGAGGCGGCCACGCCCTGAGCCGCCCGCACCCCAGCCACCACATCGACCGAGGGCGCAGCCGCACGCGCCAGGCATTCACGCCCCGAGCCACCCGACACCCATCCCCACACCCCCAGCCACCACAACGACCGAGGGCACAGCCGCACGCGCCAAGCACACACGACCCGAGCCACCCGACCCCCGACCCCACACCCCCCGTCACCCCATCGACCGGGTGTGCGGCAGCATGGGGCGCCCAGACACACGTACGACCGGAAGGCCCAGCCCATGACCGCGGCGCCCAAGCCCGAGATCCTGGCCGCGTTCGAGGCGGCGAAGGGGTTCATGCCCACGGGTGAGGGGCTGGCCCTGTACGCGGCGGCCATGGAAGCCGCCCGGCTCGGGCTCCCCCTCCTTGAGGTCGGCACGTACTGCGGCCGCTCCACGATCCTGCTCGCCGACGCGGCCCGCGCGGCCGGCGTCACCGCGCTCACCGTCGACCACCACCGGGGCAGCGAGGAGCAGCAGCCGGGCTGGGACTACCACGACCCGGAGACGGTCGACCCCGAGGTCGGCCTGATGGACACCCTGCCCACCTTCCGCCGCACCCTGCACCGGGCGGGCCTGGAGGAGCACGTGGTGGCGTTGGTCGGCCGGTCCCCTCAGGTGGCGAAGGTCTGGCGGACCCCCCTCGGCCTGGTTTTCATCGACGGCGGCCACACCGACGAGCACGCCACCGCCGACTACGAGGGCTGGGCGCCCCATGTCGCGGACGGCGGCCTGCTCGTCATCCACGACGTCTTCCCCGACCCGGCCGACGAGTTCACCGGCCAGGCCCCGTACCGCGTCTACCTCCGCGCCCTCGCCTCGGGCGCCTTCACGGAGGTCTCGGCAACGGACTCGCTGCGGGTGCTGCGGCGCACCGGCGACGGGATCTGACCGGCCGCCACCCATTGAGACGTACAGAGAACCAGGTGTCGCCGTCCCGGCCGCTAGGGTGGCAGGCGTGTCGTACACAGGTCCGGAGTTCGATTCGCCCGCGCCCCGCCGCCGTCGCCGCGGGGCGATGACCGTCGCCGTCGCAGCCCTGGTGCCCGGCGCACTGCTCGGCTGGCTGGTGTACGAGGCGGTGGGTGACACCGGCGGATCGGGGTCGGGGCGTACGGAGGCCAAGGCACCCTCGACGCCCCAGGCGTCCCCGTCGCCCGCGTCCCCGTCGAGCGCGAAGCCCACCGCCTCCGCCACGTCCACCGGCGCCGAGCCCGCACCCGCCCCTTCCGCCGCGGCGCCACTCAGGGGCAAGGTCGTCGTCATCGACCCGGGTCACAACCCGCACAACTTCCAGCACACGGCCGAGATCAACCGCAAGGTGAACATCGGGACGAACTGGAAGGAGTGCGACACCACCGGCACGGCGACCAACGCGGGCTACACGGAAGCCGAGTTCACCCTCGACGTCGCCCGCAAGCTGCGCACCCTCCTGCAAGAGCAGGGCGCCACGGTGAAACTGACGCAGAACGGCGACCGGACGTACGGGCCGTGCATCGACGAGCGGGCGCGGATCGGCAACGAGGCGAAGGCCGACGCGGTCGTCTCCATCCACGCGGACGGGTCCGGGAAGGGCAACCGCGGGTTCCACGTCATCCTCCCGGCGTCCGTGCACGCGGGCGCCGCCGACACCCGGCCGATCGTCGCGCCGTCACGCGAACTCGGTGAGCGCATCGCAGGCAGCTTCGTCCGCGTCACCGGCAGCGCGCCCGCCAACTACGTCGGCGGCGGCACCGGTCTCGTCACGCGTCAGGACCTGGGCGGTCTCAATCTGTCAACGGTTCCGAAGGTCTTCATCGAGTGCGGCAACATGCGCGATAGCAAGGACGCGGCCCTGCTGATCAGCGGAGCCTGGCGGCAGAAGGCGGCGCAAGGGATCTCTGAGGGAATCGTGAGTTTCCTGCGCGGGTAGTGCCCGGCGCGATCATCCCGGCGGACAGGTCGTCCGGACGGACGATAGTGTCATCCCTACGATGAGGGGCCACCCCCGCGCTTCGCACCGGGGCCTTACGGCGACATGGTGACAGCGACGCCTCTACCGACGACGAGACGACCTACGAAGGACCTGAAGTGAATATCCGCTCCCTCACTCGAGGCGACGGCGTGGTGATCGGAGCAGCGGTGTTGCTGTTCATCGCGTCGTTCCTCGACTTCTACTCGTCCGACGGTGCGCCGGAGGGCCTGGACATGCCCAGCCTGTGGGGCAGCGGCCCGGTGCTGATGAGCGTCGTGCTGGCGGGCGTCATCGGCGCCGCACTCGTCGTCGTCGGCCGTGGGCTGCCGCAGGCCCCGAAGGTCGCGGGGCTCGACCTCGGTCAGTTCGGCGTCGCCTTCACGGTGTTCGCCGCGTGGAGCGCGCTCGGCAACGTCTTCGACCCGGCGAGCGCCGCCAACAACTTCGGCAGCGGCTCCTCCGACGGCCCCGACGCCGGTATCGGCCTGATCCTCGCCCTGGTCGCCACCCTCGTCATGGCCGCCGCCGCGATCGCCACCCCGCTGGTCCCGGCCCTCAAGGGCGCCCTCATCCCGGCCCCCCGTCCCGCCGCCCCCCAGCCGCCCTACGGCGGCCAGCCGCAGGGCGGTTACGGCTACCCCGGCGCCCCGCAGCCCGCCGGTTACGGCCAGCCGCAGCCGGGCCAGCCCGGTCAGCCCTACGGCCAGCCGCAGCCGCCCGCCGCCGACTTCTCGCCGTTCTGGTTCGCCGTGCCGGTGCCGCGCCCGCTGTTCGCGGAGGACGGCTCGCCCACCCCGATCGCCGAACTGGCGCCGGGCACCTGGTACCTGGCCGTCGAGCAGCGCGGTCCGGCGCTGGTCGCGCAGACACAGGACGGCCGCCGGGGTGTGCTTCAGGACACGACCGGTATCCAGCGCGGCTGACCTGCCCGCCGTACGTACGGCCCCTCGCCCTTCCGGGCGGGGGGCCGTTGTCGTACAGTCGTCGCCCCGCTCGGCTGACAGACCGTCAGGAGGCAGGCATGCGGCTCGGTCTCGCGCTCGGCTACTGGGGCCGTGGCCCCTCCCCCGACCATGTGGCGCTCGCGCGGGAGGCCGAGCGGCTCGGTTACGACTCCGTGTGGACCGCCGAGTCGTGGGGCTCGGACGCCTTCACCCCGCTCACCTGGATCGCCGCCCACACGTCAACCATCAAACTTGGCACGGCGGTTGCCCAGATGGCCGCCCGCTCGCCGACGACCACCGCCATGCACGCCCTCACCCTCGACCACCTTTCCGGCGGGCGGATGATGCTGGGGCTGGGGCTGTCCGGGCCGCAGGTGGTGGAGGGCTGGTACGGGCGGCCGTTCCCGTCCTCGCCGCTGACCGCGACCCGGGAGTACGTCGATGTCGTGCGGCAGGTGCTCAAGCGGCAGGCCCCCGTCGAGGTCGACGGGCGGTTCCACGCCCATCCCTACCGGGGCCCGGACGCTACCGGCCTCGGCAAGGCGCTCAAGCCGATCACCCACCCGCTCCGCCCCGGCCTGCCCATCCTCCTCGGCGCCGAGGGCCCGAAGAACATCGCGCAGACCGCCCGGATCGCCGACGGCTGGCTGCCGCTGTACTGGTCGCCGCTGCGCACCGATGTGTACGAGCCCTCTCTTGGGGGCGCTCCCGAGGGCTTCCTCGTCGCGCCCATGGCGCAGGCGCGGGTCTGCCGGGACGTCGCCGAGGGGCTGCTGCCGGTCAAGGCGATGCTGGGCTTCTACATCGGCGGCATGGGGCACGCCCGGCGCAACTTCCACGCCGAGCTGATGGCGCGCATGGGGTACGAGGAGGAGGCCCGGCGGATCCAGGAGCTGTTCCTCGCCGGGCGGCGGGAGGAGGCCGTGCGGGCGGTGCCGGACGCGTTCGCGGACGAGATCTCGCTCGTCGGGCCGCGGGAACGCATAGCGCAGCGGCTGGAGTTGTGGCGCAAGGGCCCGGTGACCGACCTGCTGGTGCTGGCCCCGGACCCGCACACCCTGCGGGTGCTGGCCGAGCTGAACTGCTGACGGCTCAGCGGAAGATGGCGACCGGGTCGAGGGTCAGTTTCTTCTGGCCCTCGTCCCAGGCCAGGACCTTGCCCAGGCAGCGGGCGGTGAACTTGCCGGTGTAGTAGTGGTCCTCGTGGAAGTCGCCACGGCCCTGGGCCTCGAAGCACATGATCTCCACGTGCGCGCCGGCGCCGTACGGGGCGCTGAGGCGTACGCCGTTCTCCTCCCGTTTCGCGGTGAAGCCGCCGGTGACGGAGACGTACGCCAGCCCCAGGGCGCTGAGGGGGATCTCCCCGTCGGGGTATCGGCGGCTCAGCCGGTCCGCGCTCTCCCGGTTGAGGACGAGGTCGCCCTCGATGAGGTCGGCGTCCACGACGCGGTCCTCCTTGCGCATGGCGTCCATGACGACGCCGATGACGTTCATGGGGTTGGCCTCGCGGAGGTAGGTGGTGACCTGCTCCCGGGTGACGCCGCGCTCCGCCTTGCCCATCCAGAAGAAGAGCCTGCCCCACAGCCCGTAGTTGTTCTGCACCTGGAGCCGGTGGGCGACCTCCTGGCTCAGGGACTGGGCGAAGCCGCCGACCTCGTAGATGTCCATGACGCGCTGCTTGTGCAGGTAGAAGCACATGTCGAGGTGTGTCCCGCCCGGCTTGCGCCGGTTGCGCAGGCGCCGCCATCCGTATCCGAGCACGATGGCGAAGCTCGCCGCCGTGGCGGCCCAGACGAGCAGCCACGGCCACCACAGGCCCCACCACTGACCATCAATGACACCCACGGATCTCCTTGAACGCGTCGGAGAGGGAGGAGAGGCCCGCGTCGACCATGCGGCCGCCGGTCGCGGCGGCGGCGCGCTTGAGGGCCGCCGCGTCGGCCTCTCCGAAATGGACGGGGAAGGTGGGCACCGCGTCGGCGTCGCTGCCGAGGGAGTCGTGGCGGCGCAGGAACTCCTCGTAGGTGATGCCCGCGTTGTTCTCGCCGTCGGTCATCAGCACGATCGCGACGGGCCGTGCGGGGTCGTCGCGTACGGCGTCGGTGGCGATGCGGTAGCCCCGGTCGAGGGCGGTCCATACGGCGGTGGCGTCGTCGTAACCGCCTTCGGCGACCAGCTGGTTGAGGGTACGGAGGTCGGCGTCGCCGCGCACGGTCACCGTACGCTCCTCCAATACCCGGCCGCCGAACCGGACGACGGTGAGCCGCTCGCCCCGGTAGAAGCGGGCGAACTTGCCGGTGGAGGTCTCGTCGGCGCCGCTCAGCCCGGCGAAGGCGGCGCGCAGGTCGGCCATCCGCTCGCCGCGCATCGACGTCGAGAAGTCGAGGACGAAGACGACCTGGTCGGCGGTGCGGCTGTTGGGGTCGCCGTAGTCGGTGATCAGCTGCTGGACGATGGAGAGGCTGTCGGGGAAGGAGAGCGCGTTGCCGACGTCCGTGCGCAGCTGCTCGGAGGGTTCGACGTCCTCGTTGACCGGGCGCCGGAAGGTGCGCTCCATGAGCTCGCGTTGGGTGTCGTCGCTCAGCAGCCAGTCCACCACCCTGCGGTACGCCGACCGCTGCTCCTGGTCGAGCAGCAGCAGCGGGAAGTCGGAGAGCACCATGCCGTCGTCGGGGTGCACGATCCGCAGGGGCTCGCCGCGCCGGTCGTCGGCGTTCAGCGACAGCAGCTCCGCCTCGTGCGCGATCACCGCGTTGGTGCCGCCGGGCTTGCTCAGGTAGGCGTCGATCAGGTCCCGGGAGCTGTCCGCGGTGAGGCTCTGGCCGGAGCGGAAGCCCCGCAGCCGGTCGCAGGAGACGTCCTCCTGGCGCAGTGCGCGTCCGGTGCCGGCGGCGGCGGTGGCGACGCCGACGAGCGCGGCGCGGCCGGTGTCGCTGCGCCGGGGGTCGGCCATCCCGAACCGTACGGTGCCGTCGGCGGCGGCGTCCGCCACGTCCGCCCAGGAGATCCGGCCCTCGGGGGCGGCCTTGCTCAGCTTGTCGGCGATGTCGGGTTCGAGGCCGACGACGACCGGTGAGCGCATGATCGGGGTGGTCTCGGGCCGGGTCAGGGCGCCCTCGGAGTCCTGGACGCGGAGCAGGAAGGAGCGGTCCGAGGCGAGCCACGCCAGGTCGTACCCCGGGCTGCCCGGGTACTGCCCTTCGAGGTCCGCGTCCGCCTCGTACTCCATCTCCAGCGCGACGCCCGTGTCCTCCTCCAGCTCGTCCAGCAGCGGCTCGATGTCGGCGAGTTCGGGGCTGGCGATGACCTGGAGGGTGACCGGGTCCTGGTCCTGGGTGCAGGAGGTAAGGCCGGCGAGGAGGACCAGGGTGAGCGAGGCCGTCACGGCGCGTACGAGCCTTGTCATGCAGAGCCGTCCGGGTTGGGCGGTGGGCAGTCGCCGACGTAGTTGATGATGTCCTGCAGGATGTCCAGGTCGGGTTCGAGCGCCTTGGTCTGGTCGCGGTTGGGGACCGGCTTCTGGATGCCGTGGTCCTGGAGGTACTTGTCCAGTTCCTCGCTGGCGCCGCTCTCACCGGAGAAGCGGATGCGGAAGCCCAGCTCCAGCGCCCGCCGGCGCAGCTCCTCGTCCTCCCTGATCAGCTCGACCAGCCGGTCGCCCTTGGGGCTGAGGGAGATGAGCTGCGGTTCGGTGAGTGCGTAGGGCCTGGGGTAGAGCAGGACGCGGTTGGTGTCCTGCTCGCCGTGCTTTTCGTGGTGGGCGATCTGGTGGGCCAGGTACTGGTGCTCGTAGATCAGGGCTATGGAGGCTATGGATTCGCCGAGGGCGGAGAAGTAGCTGTCGGCCTGCTCGTCGGCCCACATGCCCTGCAGGCTGACGAGGGGCTTGATCTTCGCGGCGACCCGGTCCACCTCCTCCTTGACGCGCCGGGGATTGTTGGGGTCGCTCGACCCCGGGGTCTTCTCGTTGTTGGCGACGAAGGCGAGCAGGCTCAGATAGGTGCCGGCGGAGTTGGACTCGCAGACGTTGGACGTACGTACCAGGACGCTGCCGCTGTTGCTGCGCTTTTCGCCGGTGACGGCTTTGAAGCCGATGCCGTTCCAGGTGTCCGCGTCGCTGCCCTCGCCGTCCCTGGGGTTGTTCTCGTCGTCCACGCCGTCGAGCAGGGTCATGAACTTCGCCATGTCGAGGTCGTAGTAGAGGGTCGGTTCCCCGCTCGTCGACGGCTGCCGTTTGGCCACGCCCGCCTTCACCAGGGTCTCCGCGTAGTCGCGGAAGCTGCCGAGGGCCAGCGGGGAGACGAAGGGGCGCACCGACTGCCCGGTGTCGTCCGGCCGGTCCAGGATCAGCTTCGCGGCGGGCTGACCGGACGGGAAGACGACGTCCAGGCCGTTCAAGGAGCGGGTGGCGATGCCTCGTGAGCCGAGGCGGCGTATGTCCACGCGGATGCCGTGCTTGAGTAACAGCCGTTTCACTTCGGGATCTTTGAAGTAGTCGGACTTGGACGCCATCCGCGACTCGATGACCGTGATCCGTTCGAACGGCCGGAGCGCGTTGCCGGAGATCAGCAGCGACAGCAGACCGGCGAGGGCGAGCGGCAGTGCGACGACAACGAGGCGCGGGATGCGGCGGTGTGTCGTTCTGCGGGTGGTGAGTCTGGGTTCCTCGGACAACGGCCCTCCTGCCGCTCAAGGGGGCAGGATCATCAAAGACCCCGTGGAACACCATTCCCCGGAGTGGTCAACTCCACCCGAACGTGGGGTAAATGAGTGGCTGCTGTGAGCGCGCGGCTTTCGGGTTTCAGCCACGCGTGCGCGGCAACCCGTAGGGCATGTCCCCCAGATATCGCAACGGTGCGAACCAGGCCGGGACGGTCATAGCGATCGTCGCCGACATCATGGCCCTCATCCTGGGCCTGTGGATCCTGATGTACCTGCTGGACGCCAACCCCGGCAACGACTTCGTGCAGTTCGTGCACGACGCGGCCCGCTGGCTGGCGGGTTGGTCGCACGACCTGTTCACCTTCGACGAGGCGTGGGCGAGGGTCGTGGCCGGCTACGGGCTGGCGGCGGTCGTGTACCTGTTCGTCGGCCACGCGATCGCGGGCCGCCTGCACCGCCAGCACTGACTGAACGCCGGTGAGCTGCACGCCCCCAGGGGCGCGGGGAACTGCGCGACCAGCCACAACCGAACCCGCACCCGCACCCGCCATACAACAGAACCCACCCGAGTTCTCAGGCGCAGCAGTCCGGGTCCAGCCCCGTCGGCAGGCGATCGCCGCCGAACACCGCGCAGGTCGCCTCATGGCCCCCCAGCGCGGCGACCGCGAGCAGCAGCGAGCCCGCCGTCCAGGTGGTCAGCTCACGTGGCCAGATCGCGTCGTCCTCGAACACGTAGCCCGTCCAGTACAGGCCGGTCGCCGGATCGCGCAGGTGCTGGATCGACTGCAGGATGTCCAGCGCACGGTCGGACTCGCCCATCGCCCACAGCGCCAGGGCGAGTTCGGCCGATTCCCCACCGGTTACCCACGGGTTGGGGACCACGCACCGCACCCCGAGGCCGGGAACGACGAACCGGTCCCAGCCCTCCTCCACCCGCGCCTTGGCCTCCGCACCGGTCAGCGCGCCGCCCAGCACGGGGTAGTACCAGTCCATCGAGTAGCGGTCCTTGTCCAGGAACCGCTCAGGGTGCCGGCGTATCGCATGCCGCAGCATGCCCACCGCCAACTCCCAGTCCGGCTGCGCCTCTTCACGCTGCTCGGCGATGGCGAGCGCGCAGCGCAGCGCGTGGTGGATGGACGAGCACCCGGTGAGCAGCGCGTCCCTGACGGCCGTGCCGTCCTCCTGCTGCTTCCAGCCGATCTGCCCGCCGGGCTGCTGGAGCCGCAGCACGCACTCGATGGCCGCGTGGACGACCGGCCACATGCGGTCGAGGAAGGTGTCGTCGCCGGTGGAGAGGTAGTGGTGCCAGACGCCTACGGCCGTGTAGGCGACGAAGTTGGTCTCGCAGCCCCGGTCGGTGACGTCGTCGTGCGCTCCGTCGGCGTAGGCCGCGTACCAGGAGCCGTCGGGGTTCTGATGGGTCGCCAGCCACAGGTACGCCCGCTCGGCGGCCTCGTGTTCGCCCGCCGCGTCCAGCGCCATCGCGGCCTCGACGTGGTCCCAGGGGTCCAGGTGGTGCCCGCGGAACCACGGTATCGCCCCGTCCTCCCGCTGCACGGCGAGGATCCCGCGGACGGTCGCGGCGGCCTGCTCGGCGGTGAGGACCCCGGGCAGGACGAGGTGTTCTGTCCGGGGAGTGGTCACTTGACGGCCGCCTCCTCGGCGACGCGCGGGAGGTGGGGCTTGGTCGCGTACGCCACGAAGCTCTTGCCGATCAGCGGGTTCAGCGCCTGCTCGGCGACGCGGGTCGCGAGGGGCTTCTTCATGATGTCCCAGACGAGCAGCTTGTGGTACGCCCGCACCGGCAGCGCCTTGTCGTTGTCGACGCCGAACGCGCACTTCAGCCACCAGTACGGGGAGTGCAGGGCGTGCGCGTGGTGCGTGCCGTACGGCTTGAGCCCCGCCTCGCGTATCTTCGCCAGCAGCTCGTCGGCCTTGTAGATGCGGATGTGCCCGCCCTCGACCTCGTGGTAGGCGTCGGAGAGGGCCCAGCAGACCTTCTCGGGCCCGTACCGCGGGACCGTGATCGCGATCCGCCCACCCGGCTTCAGCACCCGCACCATCTCGGCGAGGACGCCCTTGTCGTCCGGGATGTGCTCCATCACCTCGGAGATGATGACGACGTCGAAGGACTCGTCGGGAAAGGGCAGCGCGAGGGCGTCGCCCTCCATGGCGGTCGCGGTGGCGCCCTCGGGCGCCTCGCCCGCCTCCTTCATCGCCGCGAACCACGTGGCGACCTCGCGGATCTCCTCCCCGTTCCGGTCGAGCGCCACGACCTGCGCACCCCGCCGGTAACACTCGAACGCGTGCCGCCCGGCACCACAGCCGAGGTCCAGCACACGGTCGCCCGGGGCGAGCGGGAACCGGGAGAAGTCGACGGTCAGCACGTGGTCCTGCTTTCGCGGTAGACGCCGGTGGTACGGGTGGGGGTGGCTTCGGGGGGCGCGGGGGTGGGTGTGGGGCTCGGGGATACGCCGCCGGGGGCTCCGGCCGTGGCGCCTTCCGCCGGGGAGCCGCTGGACTTGCCGCTCACCGTGACCGCTTGCGAGACCCCGCCTGCTGTCGCCTCTTCGGCAAGGGGGCCGAGACTTGGGGCCGCGGGGCGGTCGAGGGCGGGACGGCTGAGGGCCACAGTGCGATCGACGCCGGGCCGCGGACCCGCGGAGCGCTCGGAGCCGGGGCTCGGCACCTGGTCCAGAGCGGCCGGGGAGTGGCCGGGCGTCTGGAGCGCGGGGCGGTCGAGGCGGGCCGCAAGGCGGCGTCGTTCCGGGCCCGCCACGCGACGCTGCTCCGAACCCGCAGCGCTCCGTCGCTCCGGACCCGCGGACCGGGCGATCTCCTCCCGGTACCGCGCCGCCGTGCCCTCCGCGGCGCGTGCCCAGGTGAAGTGCCGTAGGACCCGCTCGCGTCCGGCCGTGCCGAGGCGGGTGCGCAAATCCGCGTCGCCCAGGAGTCGGCCCAGCCCGGCGGCCAGCGCGCCCGCGTCGCCCGGCGGCACCGCGAGGCAGGTCTCCCCGTCCCGCCCGGCCACTTCGGGAATCGCCCCGCCGGTCGTGGCGACCAGCGGCGTGCCCGTGGCCATCGCCTCCGCCGCCGGCAGCGAGAAGCCCTCGTAGAGCGACGGCACGCACGCCACCTGCGCCGACCGCACCAGGTCGACGAGCTCGGCGTCGGAGATGCCCTTGACGAACTCGACGGCGCCTTCGAGCCCGTACCGCTGCACGGCCTGCGCCACCGGCCCCTCCGTGGGCCGCTTCCCCACGACGACGAGGTGGGCGTCGGGATGCTCGGTGCGCACCTTCGCCAGCGCCTCGACGAGGAAGACCAGCCCCTTCAGCGGCACGTCCGCGCTGGACGTCGTAACGATTCGCCCCGGCACCTGCGGCACGGCCGGGTCGGGCGAGAACAGGTCGGTGTCGGCGCCGACGTGCACGACGTGGATGCGGTCCGGGCGGACGCCGAGATGGTCGACGATCTCCTGCCGTGACGTACCGGAGACGGTGAGCACGGACGGCAGGCGCCGCGCCACCCGCTTCTGCATGCGCGTGAAGCCGTACCACCGCTTCACGGAGAACCGCCGCTGCCAGCCCTCCGCCGCGTCCAGCTCCAACTGCCGGTCCACGGTGATGGGATGGTGGATGGTCGTCACCAGGGGCGCACCGACGTCTCCCAAGAGCCCGTACCCGAGCGTCTGGTTGTCGTGCACGACGTCGAAGTCGCCGCGTCGGGCGCGCAGATGGCGGCGCGCCCGCAGGGAGAAGGTCAGCGGCTCGGGGAAGCCGCCGGTCCACATGGTCGCGACTTCGAGGGCGTCGATCCAGTCCCGGTACTCGTCGCGCCCGGGCGTGCGAAAGGGGTCGGGCTGGCGGTACAGGTCGAGGCTGGGCAGTTCGGTGAGGCTGAGGCCGTCGTAACCCTCGTCGAGGACGGGATAGGGCTGTGCGCCGATGACCTCGACGTGGTGGCCGAGACGGGCGAGTTCGCGGGAGAGGTGCCGGACGTAGACGCCCTGGCCGCCGCAGAACGGGTTTCCCTTGTACGTGAGGAGCGCGATACGGAGCGGTCGCAAGCCGTCGGCCGCGGGTCCCGCCGGGGGGCCCGCCTGACTGGCCTCAGCGGTCACTCTGGGCCCCCTTCTCCCTGCACTGTCCCGCGACATTACGCCGGGACGCTAATCTAGAACAAGTTACAGACTTGATCGTTCAAGAGGCTCTGAATCTACCGGCAGGTAGGCCCGCTGTGAGCAGTGGATCAGGTGATTCACGCCACGGCACGCCGGGGCACGCGGCGGCGGCCCGGGCCTGCCATGCTGTCTGATCGCACGCCCTCACGGACTGTCACGAAACGGGACCTCATGCCAGCGGAAGCCAAGGCGGAAGCCAGTAGCGCGCGACCCGCCACCCCCGCCACGCCGCCCCTCACCGAACGGCAGGAGGCGCGCCGGCGCCGCATCCTGCGGGCGAGCGCGCAACTGGCCAGCCGGGGCGGTTTCGACGCGGTGCAGATGCGGGAGGTCGCGGAGTCCTCGCAGGTCGCCCTCGGCACCCTCTACCGCTACTTCCCGTCCAAGATCCATCTACTGGTCGCCACCATGCAGGACCAGCTGGAGCACATGCACGGCACACTGCGCAAGAAGCCCCCGACGGGCGAGACGTCGGCGGAGCGGGTCGCCGAGACGCTGATGCGCGCCTTCCGCGCCCTGCAGCGCGAGCCGCACCTGGCCGACGCGATGGTCCGCGCCCTCACCTTCGCGGACCGCAGCGTGAGCCCCGAGGTGGACCAGGTCTCCCGGCAGACCACGGCGATCATCCTGGACGCCATGGGCCTGGACGACCCCACGCCCGCCCAGCTCTCCGCCGTCCGCGTCATCGAGCACACCTGGCACTCGGCGCTGATCACCTGGCTCTCGGGCCGCGCCTCCATCGCCCAGGTCAAGATCGACATCGAGACGGTGTGCCGGTTGATCGACCTGACGGCGCCCGACGCACATAAGTGACCCGGACACACAGAAGCGACCTACGAGACGGGTTCCCTTCGCCGGTATTGCCCGGATCAGGTGGCTGGGGGTCGCCTTCCAGTCATAAGACCTTTCGGTCCTATAACCTTCGGGCCTCTCAGCCCGACCGTCGACGTCGGCACCAGCGGAAGCCGAAGCCTCTCGCCAGAGTCGGCTACTCCGGTCGAACTCCCTCACTCGCCTCGTAGGCCTGTTATCAGACTAGAACACCTGCCCGTGAAGAACACCCCCTAGGCGCTGATTTTTACCAAAATGTCCCGGCGGCCCCGCAGCCACACCGGCCGCCGCGACGAGCGTGCGAAACAGCAGGAGGATGAGAGACGAAAAGCACCTTTTGTGACACGTGTGGAGGCGAGTCCCGATGCCGATGTACCTCTTCAAGGTCAGGCTGACCGTGAACGGCCTTCAGGGCCTGCTCAAGGAAGGCGCCACCGCACGGCGTGCGGTCATCGAGCGGACGGTCCAGGACATCGGGGGCCGGCTCGAATCGGTCTACTGGGCCTTCGGCGACGACGACGTCTTCATCACGGCGGAACTGCCGGGCAACACCTCCGCCGCGGCCCTGGGTCTCGTCACCTCGGCGGCCGGTGGCGTCCGCACGAGTACGGTCGTCCTGCTGACGGCTGACGAGATCGACGAGGCGGCCCGGCAGAAGGTGAACTACCGACCCCCCGAAGCCTGACCCGCCACGCCCCCAGGGCCCCGTCCGCCCCTACCTACTACCTACTCCTCCTACCTACTCCTCCGGCGGAAACACCGCCTCCCCGCTACCCAGCACCGTGACCGTGATCGCCTCGACGGGGCAGTTCTCGGCGGCCGCCAGGATGCGTTCGCCCGCGTCCGTCTCCGGTTCGGTGGGGTGGGACTGGCGGCCCGTGTCGAGGTGGAAGGCGTCCGGGGCCCGGTGGACGCACTGGGCGGAGCCGATGCACAGGGAGCGGTCGACCTGGACCTGCCAGCGATCACCCATGGCCCCTCAGCCCTCCCAACCGGCGGGCAGATGGATCATCTTGTGCTCCAGGTACTCGCCGTAGCCCTCCGGGCCGAACTCCCGCCCCAGACCCGAGTTCTTGTAGCCGCCGAACGGGCCCAGCATGTCCAGGCTGAAGGTGTTCACCGAGTACGTACCGGTACGGACTTGCCGCGCCACCTCGATGCCGCGCTCGACGTCGGCCGTCCACACGCTGCCGCTCAGCCCGTACTCGGAGTCGTTGGCGATCTTCACGGCCTCGGCCTCGTCGCCGTACGGCAGCAGGCAGATCACCGGGCCGAAGATTTCCTCGCGGGCGATCCGCATCGAGTTGTCGACGTCGCCGAAGAGGGTCGGTTCGACGTACCAGCCGCGCTCCAGGCCCGCCGGGCGCCCGCCGCCCGTGAGGATCTTCGCGCCCTCCTCCTGGCCGATGCGGATGTAGTCGAGGTTGCGCCGCTGCTGCCGCTGCGCGACCAGCGGCCCCACCTGCGTCGCCGGGTCCAGCGGGTCGCCGACCACGAGCGCGCTCGCGGCCGCCGCGAACGCCTCCGCGAACTCCTCGTAGCGCGAGCGCGGCAGCAGAATCCGCGTCTGCGCCACGCACGCCTGCCCGTTGTTCATCCAGGCCGCCGGCACGATCCCGGCGACGGACGTCTCCACGTCCGCGTCCGGCAGTACGACGGCTGCGGACTTGCCGCCCAACTCCAGCGTGACGCGGGTGAGATGGCGTGCCGCCACCTCCATCACGCGCTTCCCGGCCGCCACCGACCCGGTGAACGACACCTTGTCGATGCCGGGGTGCCCGACGAGGTACTCACTCACCTCCCGGTCGGCGGGCAGGATGGACAGCACGCCGTCCGGCAGCCCGGCGTCCCTCGCGATCTCGCCGAGCAGATACGCGTCCAGCGGCGATTCCGGCGACGGCTTGAGCACGACCGAACAGCCGGTGAGCAGCGCGGGCGCGAGCTTGGCGGCGGCCACGAACTGCGGGACGTTCCAGGGCACGACGGCCGCGACGACCCCGACCGGCTCGCGCCGCACGAGGATCCGCCCGAGCACGCCGTCGCGCGGCTCCTCGTAACGGAAGTCCCGCGCGACCCTGATCGCCGCGTCCCAGACCATCATCGCGCCGAGCGCCTGCGCGAGGACGCTCCAGGAGTACGGCGATCCGTTCTCCGACGAGATCACCCGGGCGATCTCCTCGTGCCGGGCGGCGATCCCGTCCTTGATCCGCCCGACGACCTCGATCCGCTCGTCGAGGGACATCCGCGGCCAGGGCCCCTCGTCGAACGCCCGACGGGCGACCGCGACCGCCCGGTCCACGTCCTGCGCGGACGCGTGCGGCACGCGCCCGATGACCTCCTCGGTGTGCGGCGAGACCACCTCGATGACGTCCTTGCCCAGGGGGTCGGTCAACTCCCCGCCGATGAACAGCTGTCCGTGTTCCACGAGCTCGGTCATGGCGACTGCCCTCCCGGCCTGACGGTGTTTCAGAACTGATACCAGTTCTAGTTATAGTGGGCAATGGCGATGGGGTCGTGGGGGCTTGGGGTGGAGGGCAGATGCGGATGAGCAGCAGCCGGGCCGAGGGATCCAGGACACCGGTCTACGACCACGGCGGCGGCGTACGGTCCGTCCAGGTCCCCATCCCGGACAACCCCCTCGGCCACACCCTCGTCTACGTCGTCGACACCGACGCCGGTCCGGTACTGATCGACACCGGCTGGGACGATCCGGCGTCCTGGGACACGCTCGTCGCCGGGCTCGCGGCGTGCGGGACGTCGGCCGCCGAGGTCCATGGTGTGGTCATCACCCACCACCATCCCGACCACCACGGCCTGTCCGGCCGGGTGCGGGAGGCGTCGGGTGCGTGGATCGCGATGCACGCGGCGGACTCGGCGGTGGTACGACGTACGCGTGAGGCCCGTCCCGAGCACTGGTACTCATACATGGCGGACAAACTCACCGCCGCCGGCGCCCCCGAGGCCCATGTGGCGCCCCTGCGCACCGCCCGCGGCCCCCTTCCCGGCCTCTCCCCCGCCCTCCCCGACCGCGAGATCATCCCCGGCGAACTCCTCGACCTCCCCGGCCGCCGCCTGCGCGCGATCTGGACGCCGGGGCACACGCCGGGCCACGTCTGCCTGCACCTGGAGGAGCAGCACCCCTCCCAACTCCCCGGCCACGGCCGCCTGTTCTCCGGCGATCACGTCCTGCCCGAGATCACCCCGCACATCGGCCTGTACGAGGACCCGGACGACACGACGGTCACCGACCCGCTCGGCGACTACCTCGCCTCCCTGGAACGCATCGCCCACCTCGCGCCCGCCGAAATCCTCCCGGCCCACCAGCACCCCTTCAC
This sequence comes from Streptomyces spinoverrucosus, assembly GCF_006539505.1. Taxonomy (GTDB): domain Bacteria; phylum Actinomycetota; class Actinomycetes; order Streptomycetales; family Streptomycetaceae; genus Streptomyces; species Streptomyces spinoverrucosus. The sequence continues at coordinate 32,839 of NZ_BJND01000062.1, read as the reverse complement.
CGACGCCCCCGCCCGCGTACGGCAGTTGCTCACCCACCACGAGTCCCGCCTCACCGGCCTGTCCCGGCTCCTGACCGAACCCCTCACCCCCTGGCAACTCGCCGAACGCATGGACTGGAACCGCCCGTGGGCCCAAATCCCGTACGGGTCCCGCAACATCGCCGTGTCGGAGGCGGAGGCCCATCTGCGCCGCCTGGTGAAACTGGGCCGGGCGGAGGCGGTGCCCGGGAGCGGTCCCGTGCGGTACGTGGCAGTCTGAATCACTCAGTGAGTCGGCTTCGTTTCTCGCCGCGGGGGGTTCGTATGGTGTGGGCGCCGCTGCGTCGTCGGAGGGCCGTGACGTTGCTCCCCGTGCCGGGGCCCTGCGCGCTCGGTCGGCACACGGTGCACACCGAACGGCTGCTGCTCTACACCCCGGAGACGCAGCTGGACCTGCTCGCGGCGATCGCGGCCGGGTCGGACGCCGAGGCCCAGCGGTGGCTCGGGATGCGCGGCGAGGAGGTCGTGGCCGACGCCCGGCTCCGCGAGACCCTGCTGCGGATGCGCCCCGGCGACAACGACCGCAAGATCCGCCGGGAGCTGCTCGTGGCCTTCGAGCCCGGCACCGAGGCAGCCGAACTCCTGGTCGGCGTACGCCGCGACAACGGCCGCTACGCCGCTGCCCTCCAACTCGACCACACCACCGGCCAGACAGGCGGCTGGCTCGCACCGCACGGCCGCGGCCAGGGCCTCGGCGCGGAACTGTTCGCCGCGGGCGCCCTGCTCGGCCACAGCCACTTCGGCATGGACACCGTCCACGCCGGAACCGAGGCGACGAACGCGGCCTGCCGGGGCGCCCTGCTCCGCGCGGGCTTCGTCCCGGCCGAGGGACCACCCACGCACACCCTGCGCGACGGCCGGGAGATCGACTCCACATGGTTCCGCCACGGGTCCGGCCCGGTCGCCCGCTGCCGTGCGGCGGGCGTGGCCCAGTCCCGCGTCTAGGCAGCCCGGCATGTCCACGGGGACTCAGCTGTTTCTGCGGCTGCTGATGCTCGCGGTCGCGGTACTGGGACTTGTCGTGTGCGCGGACCGGGTCGACATCCACGGGCAGGCTGTCCGGCTGTACCGGAAAGCCGCCCTGTGCCCCGCCGGAACGTACTGGGAGACGGCCGGAGACTGCGTCGCGCGGACCGTCGCCGAGGTCGTCGACAGGAGTTGGCGCGAGTCGTGCACCACGGACAGCAACGGGCTGCGGAGCTGTACCACGTACTACAGCGTGCGGATCCGCTTCGGTGAGCGTGAGGATGAGCGTGAGGAGTGGCTGGACGTCGACGAGGACACCTATCGCTCGGCGCGGCCCGGAGACCGGGCGGACCTGCGGATCTGGCACGGAGAAGTGGTCCGGATGGTGACGCGGGGCCACACCGAGATCTATCTGACCTCCTCCGAGTTCGCCTCCCTCGGCTGGCTGGTCCTCGCGTGGCTGCTGGCAGGGGCGGCCTTGCTGGCCCTGTTCGGGCCGTGGTTCTTCCCGCTGCTGGGAGGCTGGCTCTTGCTGACCGTGCCGTACCTGATGGTCGCGCACCAGCTGCTCGGGCTGGAGTCGACGGGGGTGGTGGGCTGGAGCATCGCGGTGGTCCTCACGGGGGTGGGGGTCTGGCTCATGTGGCGGGCGGGCGACTACGTGTACTGACCGCGCTCGAACACATGGACTGGAACCGTCCCTGGGCATGCCGTCGGGCCGATGTCCGGCTTCCGTGTGAGGAGGGGGTATAGCCACGGGGCCATTCTTCATGTAGGAATGTGGGCCAAATGGACGTTTTCAGTCGCTTTAGGGGCATACCCTCGCGACTTCTGATCAGAAGAAGTCCGCGAAGCGTCGCCGGGCAGGTGTTCTTCCTGCAGGTGGCGCTGGTGGTGCTGCTCGTGGCGTGCGCCGTGGTGGCGCAGGTGATCCAGGCACGGATGGCCGGCAGCGCTGAGGCCAAGCGACGCTCCATCGCCGTTGCCGAGACCTTCGCCCACTCTCCGGGCATCCTGTCCGCGCTGCGGGCCCCCCAGCCGTCGAAGGTGCTGCAGCCGCTCACCGAGGCGGGCCGGCGGTCCGCCGGCGTCGACTTCATCGTCGTCATGGACACCCATGGCATCCGGTACACGCATCCCAAGCCGGACCGGATCGGAAAGCGCTTCGTGGGGCGGATCGAGCCGTCGCTGGCCGGCCGGGTCTACACCGAGAGCGTGCACGGGCCGCTCGGCCACGAGGTGCAGGCCACCGTCCCGGTCAGGGGAGGCGAAGGCAAGGTGGTGGCGCTGGTCTCCGCCGGTCTGAAGGTCAAGACGGTCACCAGCCAGGTGGAACGACAGCTGCCACTCATCCTGGGCGCCGGAGGGGTCGCACTGCTGCTGGTCACGGCCGGAGCGGCGCTGCTCAACAGGCGACTGCGGCGGCAGACCCACAACCTGGATCCCGGCGCGATGACGCGGATGTACGAGCACCACGACGCGGTGCTGCACTCCGTGCGCGAAGGTCTGCTCATCGTCAGCGCGGACGGCCGACTGCTCCTGGCGAACGACGAGGCCGCACGGCTGCTCGCCCTGCCCCCGGACGCCGAGGGCAGCCTGGTGGCGGAGCTGCCCGGCCTCCCCCCGGGCATCCGGAAACTGCTGACCTCCGGGCGCAGGGCCAGCGGCGAAGTGCACCTCGCCGGGGAGCGCCTGCTCGCGGTCACCCAGCGGCCCACGGCACGCCGCGGTGGCTGCTCCGACGGCACGGTGGTCGTCCTGCGCGACTCCACCGAGTTGCGTGCACTCTCCGGCCGGGCCGAGATGGCCCGCGAGCGCCTGAAACTTCTCTACGACGCCGGTCTGGGCATCGGCGACAGCCTCGATGTGACGCGTACGGCCGAGGAACTGGCCCACATCGCCGTTCCCCGCTTCGCCGACTTCGTGACCGTGGACCTGGTCGACGAAGTGCTGCAGGGCGAGGAGCCGACCGGCACCGGGACGGGAATGCGCCGTACCGCCGTCAAGGGCATCCGGGAGGACCATCCCTTCTCCGAGGTCGGCAGCCTGATCGACTTCGTCCCCTCCACACCGCACGCCCGGGGCATGGGCACGGGTCGTTCGGAGCTCGTGCCGGATCTGGCCACCGCGACGGGACTCCGTCTGCAGGACGCCGAGCAGATGAGGACGATCGAGGCCCGTGGCATCCACTCCATGATCTCCGTCCCGATCCAGGCCCGCGGCATCATGCTCGGGGTGGCCGCCTTCTGGCGCTGCCGCAAACCGGAGCCCTTCGACGAGGAGGAGCTGTCCCTGGCCGAGGAGCTGGTCGCCCGCGCCGCGCTCAGCATCGACAATGCCCGCCGCTTCACCCGCGAGCACACCCTCGCCGTCGCCCTCCAGCGCAGCCTGCTGCCGCGCGCACTGCCCGAGCAGAGCGCGCTCGACGTCGCCTTCCGCTACCTGCCCGCACAGTCGGGTGTGAGCGGCGACTGGTTCGACGTCATCCCCCTGCCCGGCGGCCGGGTGGCGCTGGTGGTCGGCGACGTCGTCGGCCACGGTCTGCACGCGGCGGCCACCATGGGCCGACTGCGCACCGCCGTACACAACTTCTCCACCCTCGACCTGCCGCCCGACGAACTGCTCAGCCGTCTCGACGAGCTCGTCAGCCGTATCGACCAGGACGAGTCCGATGCGGACCGGGACTCCGGCGTCATCGGTGCCACCTGCCTTTACGCCGTCTACGACCCGGTCGAGCGCCGCTGCGCGATGGCACGGGCCGGGCACCTGGCCCCCGCCCTGGTGGGTCCCGACGGCGACGTCACGTTCGCCGACGTGCCGGCGGGCCTGCCGCTGGGCCTCGGAGGCATGCCGTACCAGGCCGTCGCACTCGAGCTGGCGGAGGGCACCCAGATCGTCTTCTACACGGACGGGCTCATCGAGGACCGCTCGCGGGATCTGGGCGTCGGCATGGACATGCTGCGCGAGGCCCTCGCCCGTCACCCCGACCGCTCGCCCGACGAACACTGCCAGGCTGTGGTGGAGGAGCTCCTCCACGGGCGGCCCAGGGACGACGTCGCAGTGCTCATCGCCCGTACCCTGGCCACGCCGGCCGACCGGGTCGCCGACTGGGACGTGCCCTGTGACCCCGCCGCCGTCGCCGGAATGCGCGCCGCCGTGGCGCGGAAGCTGGACGAGTGGGACCTGTCCGAGCTCTCCTTCGGAACGGAACTCGTGCTCAGCGAGCTGGTCACCAACGCCATCCGCCACGGCTCGCCCCCGATCCACGTACGGCTCCTGCGCGACCGCACCCTGATCTGCGAGGTGTCCGACGGCACCAGCACCTCGCCGCACCTGCAGTACGCCACCACGACGGAGGAGGGCGGCCGGGGACTGTTCCTGGTCTCCCAGGTGGCGGACCACTGGGGTACTCGGTACACCCCGCAGGGCAAGGTCATCTGGGCCGAGCAGGCCCTGCCGGCGCATGACGCGCCACCGGCGCACCGAGCCGCGCCGCCCATGCAGCGGCGACCGGACCGCAGCGTGCAGGAGGCGAACGTACAGAGCGCTTCGTGAACGTCGGCGGCTCAGGCGAGTTCCACGAGGAGATCACCGCCCTCGACCTGCTGGATTCGGTTGATGGCCAGCCGGGCCACCGTGCCGGACTTCGGAGCGGTGATCGCGGCTTCCATCTTCATCGCCTCGATGGTGGCCACCGTCGCGCCGGCCGCCACCTCGTCGCCCTCGGCGACCGCGAGGGTCACCACGCCGCCGAACGGCGCCGCGACATGGCCGGGGTTGGCCCGGTCCGCCTTCTCGGTGACCGGGACGTCGGAGGCCGCTGCCCTGTCGCGGATCTGGATCGGCCGCAACTGACCGTTCAGCGACGACATCACCGTGCGCATGCCGCGTTCGTCCGCGTCACCGATGGCCTGCAGCTCGATGAGCAGACGCACTCCGGGTTCGAGGTCGACGCCGTACTCCTTGCCGGGCCGCAGCCCGTAGAAGAAGGCCTTGCTGTCCAGCACGCTGGTGTCGCCGAACGTGTGGCGGTGGGTGTCGAACTCGCGCGTCGGTCCGGGGAACAGCAGTCGGTTGAGCGTCGCCCGCCGGTCCTTCGCGAGCCCCGTACGGTCGTCGTCGGTCAGTTCCTGTAGGGGCTTGGGCTCGGCGCGGCCCCGCAGCGCCTTGCTGCGGAACGGCTCGGGCCAGCCGCCGGGCGGTGTGCCCAGCTCGCCGCGCAGGAAGCCGATGACCGAGTCGGGGATGTCGAACCGGTCCGGGGCCGCCTCGAAGTCCCCCGGGGACACTCCGGCACCCACCAGGTGCAGCGCCAGGTCTCCGACCACCTTCGACGAGGGGGTCACCTTCACCAGGCGGCCCAGCATCCGGTCCGCCGCGGCGTACATCGCCTCGATCTCCTCGAAGCGGTCGCCGAGGCCCAGCGCGATCGCCTGGGTGCGCAGGTTGGACAGCTGCCCGCCGGGGATCTCGTGGTGGTAGACGCGGCCGGTCGGCGAGGCCAGACCCGCCTCGAAGGGTGCGTAGACCTTGCGGACGCTCTCCCAGTACGGCTCCAGGTCGCCGACGGCCCTCAGGTCCAGGCCGGTGGGCCGGTCGGAGTGGTCGGTCGCGGCCACGATCGCCGACAGGGACGGCTGCGAGGTGGTGCCCGCCATGGACGCCACTGCTCCGTCCACCGCGTCCGCGCCCGCCTGGATCGCGGCCAGGTAGGTGGCGAGCTGGCCACCGGCGGTGTCGTGCGTGTGGACGTGGACCGGCAGGTCGAACTCCCGGCGCAGGGCCGAGACGAGTTTCGCCGCGGCCGGTGCCCGCAGCAGGCCCGCCATGTCCTTGACGGCCAGAACGTGGGCGCCCGCGGCCACGATCTGTTCGGCCAGTCGCAGGTAGTAGTCCAGGGTGTAGAGCCGCTCGGAGGGATCGGACAGGTCGGAGGTGTAGCACAGCGCCACCTCCGCCACAGCAGTTCCGGTCAGTCGTACGGCGTCGATGGCGGGGCGCATCTGCTCGACGTCGTTCAGGGCGTCGAAGATGCGGAAGATGTCGATGCCGGTGGCCGCGGCCTCCTGCACGAACGCGTCGGTGACCTCGGTCGGATACGGCGTGTAGCCGACGGTGTTGCGCCCGCGCAGCAGCATCTGCAGGCACAGGTTCGGCACGGCTTCCCGCAGGGCGGCCAGGCGTTCCCAGGGGTCCTCCGCGAGGAAGCGCAGGGCGACGTCGTAGGTGGCACCGCCCCAGCACTCCAGCGACAGCAGCTCGGGCAGGGTACGCGCCACCACCGGAGCGACGGCGAGCATGTCCTTGGTGCGGACCCGGGTGGCGAGCAGCGACTGGTGGGCGTCGCGGAAGGTGGTGTCGGTGACGCCGATGGTCGGTGACGCGCGCAGCCGGCGGGCGAAGCCCTCCGGGCCGAGTTCGGCGAGCCATTGCCGGGAGCCGGCCGGTGGCTCACCGTCCGGCAGCGGCGGCAGCTTGGTCAGCGGGTCGATCAGGTCGGGCCGCTCGCCGTGGGGCTTGTTCACGGTGACGTCTGCGAGGTAGGTCAGGAGCTTGGTGCCGCGGTCGGCGGAGTGGCGTGCGGTGAGCAGGTGCGGGCGCTGCTCGATGAACGAGGTGGTGACCCGGCCGGCCTGGAAGTCCGGGTCGTCCAGCACCGCTTGCAGGAACGGGATGTTCGTGGCCACGCCGCGGATGCGGAACTCGGCCACGGCACGCCGGGCGCGGCCCACGGCGGTGCTGAAGTCCCGGCCCCGGCAGGTCAGTTTGACCAGCATGGAGTCGAAGTGTGCGCTGATCTCCGTACCGGCGTGGGTGGTTCCGCCGTCGAGGCGGATGCCCGAGCCTCCGGGCGAGCGGTAGGCGCTGATCCTGCCGGTGTCCGGGCGGAAGCCGTTGGCCGGGTCCTCCGTGGTGATACGGCATTGCAGGGCCGCGCCCCGCAACGTGACGGATTCCTGGTCGAGTCGCAGGTCGGCGAGGGTCTCGCCGGCGGCGATGCGCAGCTGCGCCTGCACGAGGTCGACGTCGGTCACCTCTTCGGTGACCGTGTGCTCGACCTGGATGCGCGGGTTCATCTCGATGAAGACGTGGTTTCCGCCGCGGTCGAGGAGGAACTCCACGGTGCCGGCGTTGCGGTAGCCGATCTGCCGGGCGAACCGCACGGCGTCGGCGCAGATCCGCTCGCGCAGCGCCGGGTCGAGGTTCGGCGCGGGCGCGAGTTCGATCACCTTCTGGTGGCGGCGCTGCACCGAACAGTCGCGCTCGAAGAGGTGGATGACGTCGCCGTGCCCGTCGGCGAGGATCTGCACCTCGATGTGGCGGGGTTCGACGACGGCCTTCTCCAGGAAGACCGTGGGGTCACCGAACGCGGACGCCGCCTCCCGGGATGCGGCCTCAATGGCCTCCCGCAGCTGGGCGGGATCCTCGACGCGGCGCATACCGCGCCCACCACCGCCCGCGACGGCCTTGACGAACAGGGGGAAGCCGATGTCATCGGCGGACCGGACCAACTCCTCCACGTCGGTGGAGGGCGCCGAGGAGCCGAGGACCGGGACGCCGGCCTCGCGGGCGGCGGCCACGGCGCGCGCCTTGTTGCCGGTCAGCTCCAGGATGTCGGCGCTCGGCCCGACGAAGGTGATGCCCGCCTCTTCGCACGCCCGCGCCAGTTCGGGGTTCTCGGACAGGAAGCCGTACCCCGGGTACACGGCGTCCGCACCCGCGCGGCGGGCCGCGCGGACGATTTCGTCCACGGAGAGATAGGCGCGCACCGGGTGCCCCGGCTCCCCGATCTCGTAGGCCTCGTCGGCCTTCAGGCGGTGCAGCGAGTTGCGGTCCTCGTGGGGGAAGACGGCGACGGTACGCGCGCCCAGTTCATAACCCGCCCGGAACGCGCGGATCGCGATCTCTCCGCGGTTGGCGACCAGCACCTTGCGGAACATTCGTGCCCCCTTCAGCCTGCCGGCAGTGAGCACCATGGTGTCGGGGGCGGGCCTGCCACGCCATGTGAGCCGGGCCACTCGCGGTTGTGGGCCCCCGCAGGGCGTTCCATTACGGCCCGGTAGAGTGGCGGCGTCGTCATCACACCCGTACGGGGGGAAGCCGGTGCAAATCCGGCGCTGACCCGCAACCGTGAGCAGCCGTAGCTGTGAGCAGCAGAAGCTGTGCGCAGCCCGAGCTGTGAGCCGGAATGCCCCGCACGGAACGTGACCGGCTCACGTGCACCGGCAACCGGCCGGTGTGCGGCACCGTCGAGGTATACGGAGCCGAGCCGCCCGGGGGTGCCCCGTGCTGCCCGGCTCCCCGCAGGGAGAGGCACCCGCCGATCATGAACGTCGTCCGCCGCACCGCCGCGGCCCTGGCCGCCGCCGTCGTGCTCGGCACCGCCGCGACCCCCCTCGCGCAGGCCGCCGACCCGTCCCCGTCGCCGTCGGTGGCCCTGCCCTCCGGCCTGTTCGGCACGTCCGACCCGACCTACGACGGCGTGTGGCGGCAGTCGCTGGCCCTGCTCGCCCAGGACACGATGGGCCTCACGCCCGCCTGGAAGGCCACGGACTGGCTGGCCCGGCAGCAGTGCGACAACGGCGGCTTCGCCGCCTACCGGGCCGAGCCCGCCAAGGACTGCGACGCCAAGACCGTGGTCGACACCAACAGCACGGCCGCCGCCGTCCAGGCCCTCGCCGCGGTCGGCGACTACGAAGCCGCCACCGGCAAGGCGGTCGACTGGCTGAAGTCCGTGCAGAACAAGGACGGCGGCTGGGGCTACACCCCCGGCGGCCCCAGCGACGCCAACTCCACCGCCGTCGTCATCGGTGCCCTCACCGCGGCGGGCGAGAAGCCGGACGCCGTCGTCAAGGACGGCAAGTCTCCTTACGACGCCCTGCTGAAGCTGGCCATCCCGTGCGACGAGAAGGACGGCGGCGCCTTCGCCTACCAGCCCGACAAGAAGGGCACGTTGGCGGCCAACGCGGACGCGACCGCGGCGGCCGTCCTGGGCGCGCTGGGCAAGGGCCTCGCGGCCGAGGCGGGCAGGGAGGCAGGCCAGAAGGCGGGCCGGAAGGCGGAGCCCACCTGCGCCGACGCCAAGACCCCCGAGCAGGCCGCCGCCAATGGCGCCGCCTACCTCACCAAGACCCTCGCCAAGGACGGCCACCTCACTTCCGCCCTCCCCGGCGCCGAGGACCAGCCCGACTACGGCAACACCGCCGACGCCGTGGTCGCGTTGGCCGCGCAGGGTGGCGCCGCGCAGGCCGCCAAGCCGCTGACCTGGCTGGAACAGAACTCCGCCAACTGGGCCAGGCAGAGCGGCCCCGCCGCCTACGCCCAGCTGATCCTCGCCGCCCACGCGGCCGGCGCCGACCCGAAGGACTTCGGCGGCACCGACCTGGTGGCCCAGCTCAACGCGACCGGCCCGACCCCGCAGCTCCATGTCCAGGACCGGGCCGTGGCGAAGGCCGCGGACAAGGACGACGAGGACGAGGGCCTGACCTTCGGCGTGTGGTGGTACGTCGGCGTCTTCCTCGTCGTCGGCATCGGCATCGGCTTCCTGCTCAGCAACCGCAACAAGAGGCAGTAGCCGTGAGGTTCCGCCGTATCGCCGCCCTGCTCCTGGCCGCGCTGTTCCTCCTGCTGAACACCGGCCAGGCGCAGGCCGCCGGCTACCGCTACTGGTCGTTCTGGGAGCGCAACGGCGAGGCGTGGACGTACGCCACCCAGGGCCCCGCCACCACCCGCCCCGCCGACGGCGACGTCCAGGGTTTCCGCTTCGCGGTCAGCGAGGACTCCGCGGACGCGTCCCAGCCGCGCGGCACGGCCGACTTCGCGACGATCTGCGCCGACACCCCGGCGCGGGACGGAACTAAGCGGGTGGCCCTGGTCATCGACTTCGGTACGACGTCGGACGCCCCCTCCGGCGAAACCCCACCGCCCGCCCGCACGGCCTGCGCCCAGCTCTCCCCCGACGCGACGACGGCCGAGGCCCTGGCGGCCGTGGCCAAGCCCCTCCGCTACAACACGAACGCGCTGCTGTGCGCGATCGGGGGGTATCCGGAGAAGGGGTGCGGCGAGCAGGTGACGGACAGCAAGCAGTCCACGCCGAGCAAGGACGACACGTCCGACTCGGGACCGACGGCGAGCGTCTGGGCGGGCATCGCAGCGATCGCCGTACTGGGCGCTGCGGCTGTATGGCAGACCCGGCGCCATCGACGTGGCTGAGCAGCATCGCCCTAAAGGGGCGCGGGGAACTGCGCGACCAGCCCCCCACGGCCCGCAGACGAACGACGGCGCGCACCACCGCGCACAACTCCGCGCACAGACACACCCCGGCGCCTGGTGGCTCTGGTCCCTAGCCCTCGGCACCGCAGCCACCCGCACCACCAACCCCCTCCTCCTCACCCTCCTCATCACGGTCTCGGCGTACGTCGTGGCAACCCGCCGCCCAGCCACGCCGTGGTCCCGCTCCTACGGCGCCTTCGTCAAACTCGCCCTCGCCGTCCTCCTCATCCGCCTCCTCTTCGCCATCACCCTCGGCTCCCCCCTCCCCGGCACCCACACCCTCCTCACCCTCCCCGAAGTCCCCCTCCCCGACTGGGCCCAGGGCATCCGCCTGGGCGGCAAGGTCACCGCCGAGACCCTCGTCTTCGCCCTCTACGACGGCCTGAAACTGGCCACGCTCCTGATCTGCGTAGGCGCCGCCAACGCCCTCGCCAGCCCCACCCGCCTCCTCAAGTCCCTCCCCGGCGCCCTCTACGAGACCGGCGTGGCAGTAGTCGTCGCCCTCACCTTCGCCCCGCACCTGATCGCCGACGCCCAACGCCTCCGCGCCGCCCGCCGCCTGCGCGGCCGCCCGGACAGAGGCATACGAGGCCTGTTCCAGGTAGGCCTCCCCGTCCTCGAAGGCGCCCTCGAACGCTCCGTCGCCCTCGCCGCCGCCATGGACGCCCGCGGCTACGGCCGTACCGCCCAGGTCCCGCGCGCGGTCCGCCGTACGACAGCCGCGCTCACGCTCACCGGCCTGCTCGGCGTCTGCGCCGGAACGTACGGCCTGCTCACCGCCGAAGGCGGCACCTACGGCCTCCCCGTCCTCCTCGCAGGCCTCGCCGCCGCCCTCGCGGGCCTCTGGCTGGGCGGCCGCCGCACCCCCCGCACCCGCTACCGCCCCGACACCTGGAACCCCCGTTCCTGCCTGATCGCCGCGTCCGGCGCCGCGGTAGCCGCGCTCCTCACCCTCGCCGCCTCCACCGACCCCACCGCCCTGCACCCCGGCGTGATCCCCCTGGTCGCCCCCACCCTCCCCCTCTGGCCCGCGGCAGCCGTACTCCTCGGCCTGCTCCCGGCGTTCCTCACCGCACCACCCAAGGAACCGTCATGATCCGCTTCGAGGACGTCTCCGTGATCTACGACGGGGCAGCCGAACCCACCATCCAGGGCGTCGACTTCGAGGTCCCGGAAGGCGAACTCGTCCTCCTCGTCGGCCCGTCCGGCGTCGGCAAGTCCACCCTGCTCGGCGCGGTCAGCGGCCTGGTCCCGCACTTCACCGGCGGCACCCTGCGCGGCCGCGTCACGGTCGCCGGCCGCGACACCCGCACCCACAAGCCGCGCGAACTCGCCGACGTCGTGGGCACGGTCGGCCAGGACCCCCTCTCCCACTTCGTCACGGACACCGTCGAGGACGAACTCGCCTACGGCATGGAGTCGTTGGGCCTCGCCCCGGACGTGATGCGCCGCCGTGTCGAGGAGACCCTCGACCTGCTCGGCCTCGCCGACCTGCGCCACCGCCCCATCGCCACCCTCTCCGGCGGCCAGCAGCAGCGCGTCGCGATCGGCTCGGTCCTCACCCCGCACCCCAGCGTGCTCGTCCTCGACGAACCGACCTCCGCCCTGGACCCGGCCGCCGCGGAAGAGGTCCTCGCCGTCCTCCAGCGCCTCGTCCACGACCTCGGTACGACGATCCTGATGGCCGAACACCGCCTGGAACGAGTCATCCAGTACGCCGACCGGATCGCCCTCCTCCCGACCCCTGGCGCACCCCCGATACTCGGCACCCCGGCGGAGGTGATGGCCGTGTCCCCGGTGTACCCCCCGGTCGTGGCCTTGGGCCGCCTGGCGGCCTGGACCCCCCTACCGCTGACAGTCAGGGACGCACGGCGACGCGCGGCAGAACTCCGGGAACGACTCAAGGAACGGCACGACATCGCCGCCCAGGGGCGCGGGGAACTGCGCGACCAGCCACAGCAAACCCGCACCCGCCAACAATCAACACCCCCCGAGCTATTGGGCGCCACTCACCGCCGATGGTTCAGCCGCAAACGCACCCACACCACCTCAAAGCCCCCCTGTGCGGCCGAAATACAAGCCCTCACCGTCACCCGCGGCCGCATCCAAGCCCTCCGCCACATCAACCTCTCCATCACCCCCGGCGAAACCATCGCCCTCATGGGCCGCAACGGCGCCGGAAAGTCCACCCTCCTCTCCACCCTCGTCGGCCTGGTCCAGCCGACCTCCGGAAGCGTCCGCGTAGGCGACGCGACCCCACATCGCACGCCACCCCCCGACCTCGTACGCCGCGTAGGCCTCGTCCCCCAGGAACCACGCGACCTCCTCTACGCCGACACGGTCGCCGCCGAGTGCACGGCCGCCGACGCCGACGCGGGCGCCGCCCCCGGCACCTGCCGTGCGCTGGTCTCCGAACTGCTCCCCGGTATCACCGACGACACGCACCCCCGCGACCTCTCCGAGGGCCAGCGCCTCACGCTCGCCCTCGCGGTCGTCCTCACCGCCCGCCCACCACTCCTCCTCCTCGACGAACCGACCCGTGGCCTGGACTACGCGGCCAAGTCCCGCCTGGTCACGCTCCTGCGCGAGCTGGCCGCCGAGGGCCACGCGATCGTCCTCGCCACCCACGACGTGGAACTGGCCGCCGAACTGGCCCACCGGGTGATCCTGCTGGCAGAGGGCGAGGTGATCGCCGACGGCCCGACGGCGGACGTGGTGGTCTCGTCCCCGTCCTTCGCCCCGCAGGTCACGAAAATCCTCGCCCCCCAGCAGTGGCTCACGGTCGCCCAGGTCCGAAAGGCCCTGTCATGAGGGGCCCCGTCCACCTGGGCCCCCGTTCCCTCGCCGCCCTCACCTTCACCACCGCAGTCGGCGCGGCGGCGTTCTTCTGGCCCTTCCTGGCCCCGCCCACCTCCCAGGTCGCGGCCCACGCCCAGGACGCCCCCTGGCTCTTCGCAGGCCTGCTGGTCCTCCTCATAGCAGTGGTGGCGGCGACGATCTCCGAGTCGGGTCTCGGCCCGAAGGCCGTGGCCATGCTCGGTGTGCTGGCCGCGACGGGTGCGGCACTGCGGCCGATCGGTGCCGGTACGGCGGGCATCGAGCCGATGTTCTTCCTGATGGTGCTGAGCGGCCGCGTCCTCGGCCCCGGCTTCGGCTTCGTACTCGGCGCGATCACGATGTTCGCGTCGGCACTGCTCACGGGCGGTGTCGGTCCGTGGATGCCGTTCCAGATGCTGGCGATGGGCTGGTTCACGATGGCGGCGGGCCTGCTCCCGGCTGGGGACCGCCTCCGCGGTCGTACCGAACTGCTCCTCCTGGCGGCGTACGGCTTCCTAGCGGCCTTCGCCTACGGCACGATCATGAACCTGGCGGGCTGGCCCTTCATGAGCGCGCTGGCCTCGAACATCGCCTTCGACCCGAACGCACCGGTCCCCGCCAACCTGGCCCGTTTCCTGGCGTACTGCCTGGCCACGTCCCTCGGCTGGGACCTGGGTCGCGCGATCGTGACGGTCGTCCTCACGGTCACCCTCGGCCCGGCGGTCCTGAAGGCCCTCCGCCGAGCCACTCGCCGCGCCGCCTTCGAGACGCCGGTCACATTCGCCCCGCCCACTCGTTCACCAGCGGGTGAGAGCTCGCACGCGGACGGTCACCCCGACGGTGAAGCACCCCACATGACGCACATCACCTACGACCCGCATTCGTAGATCCGAAACCCTGTCATGCACGCAGCATCAGGCCCTCTGACCTGCGCATTGAGAGCCAGATCACACAGGGGACCTACACCCCGGATGCGACCACAACTAGTAAAAGGGGTCATTGCGGACACTTCGGTCGGCTGCTTCTCTGGATGACGTCGCAAGGCGCCGAGAGCCCACAGGGCCGCGGCGCCAACGCATGCCACCGCCGCACACCACGTGGTTACGGCCTGCCGCGACCCCCCGTCCCCGACGAAAAGGTTCGCTCGTGTCCGTCTCCATCCTCCGCCGCATCGCCACCCCGAAGAAGGCCCTCACCGGTATCGCCGTCGCCGCCGCCACCGCCGGTATGGCGCTGTCCGCCGCCCCGGCCCACGCCGCGTCGGGCGCTTCCCCCTCCCAGGCCCAGGCGATCGCCAAGAAGATGATCCCGGACGCCGCCCAGTACAACGCCTTCAGCAAGATCGTCCAGCACGAGAGCGGCTGGGACATCGACGCCACGAACCCGTCCTCCGGCGCCTACGGCCTGGTCCAGGCCCTGCCCGGCAACAAGATGGCCACCGCCGGCTCCGACTGGAAGACCAACGCCCAGACCCAGATCAAGTGGGGCCTGGACTACATGAAGTCCCGCTACGGCAGCCCGGTCGGCGCCTGGAACTTCTGGCAGGCCAACGGCTGGTACTGAGCCGACACCCACAGCCTCGGCTGGTGCTGAAAACCAGCCCCCAAGACGGCGGCGGCCCCCGATCCCCGGGGCCGCCGCCTTCTGCGTACGCACTCACTCCGCCCTGACCCGCAGCTCCTTCACCCCGTTGATCCAAGCCGACCGCAGCCTCCGCGGATCCCCCTCCAGCCGAAGCTCCGGCATCGCGTCTGCGATCGCGTTGAAGATGAGGTCTATCTCCAGGACCGCCAGAGACTTGCCGAGGCAGAAGTGGGGGCCGCCTCCGCCGAAGCCGAGGTGGGGGTTGGGGTCGCGGGTGATGTCGAAAGCGTCCGGGGTGTCGAACACCTCGGGGTCGTGGTTCGCCGAGGAGTAGAAGAGGCCGACCCGGTCGCCCTTCCGGATTTGTTTGCCGCCCAGTTCCGTGTCCTGGGTGGCCGTCCGCTGAAAGGACACCACCGGCGTCGCCCAGCGCACGATCTCCTCCGCCGCCGTCGACGGCCGCTCCCGCTTGTAGAGGTCCCACTGCTCGGGATGCGTGAGGAAGGCGTGCATGCCGTGCGTGATGGCGTTGCGGGTCGTCTCATTGCCCGCCACCGCCAGCATCAGCACGAAGAACCCGAACTCGTCCGACCCGAGATTGCCCTCGTCCTCCGCTGCCACCAGCGTGGTGACGATGTCGTGCGCCGGGCACTGCTTGCGGTCGGCGGCCATGTTCATGGCGTACGCGATCAGCTCGGTGGCCGACTCCTTGCCGACCTCCTCCGTGATGGCGTACTCGGGATCGTCGTACGCGATCATCTTGTTCGACCAGTCGAAGAGCTTCGCCCGGTCGTCCTGCGGTACGCCGATCAGCTCGGCGATCGCCTGGAGCGGCAGCTCGCACGCGACCTCCGTGACGAAGTCGAACGGACCGGAGTGCGCGCGGGCGCTCTCGACTATGGCGTGCGCCCGCGCCCGCAGCCGCTCCTCCAGCGCCCGGATCGCCCGGGGCGTGAACCCGCGCTGCACGATCTGCCGCACCCGGGTGTGCTCCGGCGGATCCATGTTCAGCAGGATCAACCGCTGCGCGTCGATCGCGTCCCGCTCGATGTGCTCGTTGAAGCGGATGATCGCGGTATTGAGGTACGAGGAGTAGAGCTCGGGGTGGGTCGAGACGTACTTGACGTCGGCGTGCCGCGTGACGGCCCAGTAGCCCTCGTCCTGGAATCCGGCCAGGCCCGCGGGCTGGGCGATCCAGGTGACCGGCTCGACGCGGCGCAGTTCGGCGAACTCCGGCAGGGGCACACGGTGGTGCAGCAGATCGGGGTCGGTGAAGTCGAACCCGTCGGGAAGCGCTGGACAGGGCATGGCGGCTCCAGCCATCTGACGACCCATCAGGAAGTGCCGTGAACGTAACGGCGGACACCGAAGACTGCAAGACCCTTGCGGTGACGGACGTCACGTCAGCAGACTGCACAGAGAACTAGAACACGTACTAGTTCCCAACCAGCTCTCCCCCGGCTCCGCCAGTTCCTGCTGGTTCCTGCTGGTTCCCGCTGGTTCCTGCTGGTCCTGGTTCTGGACGAGAGGACTGCCTCATGGCCGCCGAACCCGTCATCGTCGAAGCCGTCCGCACCCCCATCGGCAAGCGCGGCGGCGCGCTCGCCAATCTGCACCCCGCCTACCTGCTGGGCGAGACGTACCGCGAACTCCTCGGCCGTACCGGCATCCCCGCCGACTGCGTCGAACAGATCGTCGGCGGCACGGTCACGCACGCCGGCGAGCAGTCCATGAACCCCGCACGCACGGCCTGGCTGACCATGGGCCTGCCCTACGAGACGGCGGCGACGACGGTCGACTGCCAGTGCGGTTCCTCGCAGCAGGCCTCCCACATGACCGCCAACCTCATCGCGGCGGGCGTCATCGACGTCGGCATCTCCTGCGGCGTCGAGTCCATGTCCCGCGTACCGCTCGGGTCGGGCTCGAAGCACGGCCCCGGAAAGCCGTTCCCCGACGAGTGGAACGTCGACCTCCCGAACCAGTTCGAGGCCGCGGAACGCATCGCCCGCCACCGCGGCCTGACCCGCGAGAACGTCGACACCCTCGGCCTGCTCTCCCAGCAGCGCGCCGCCAACGCCTGGTCCGAGGAACGCTTCAAGCGCGAGACCTTCGCCGTACAGGTCCCCACCACGGAGGAGGAGCAGCACGCCGGGCAGGGCATGTGGCGGCTCGTCGACCGCGACGAGGGTCTGCGCGATACGTCGATGGAGGCACTGTCGGGCCTGAAGCCGATCATGCCGACGGCCGTGCATACGGCGGGCAACTCGTCGCAGATCTCGGACGGCGCCGCGGCGATCATGTGGGCCTCGAAGCGCATGGCTCGCGCCCTGAAGCTGAAGCCGAGGGCACGGATTGTCGCGCAGGCGCTGGTCGGCGCCGACCCGCACTTCCACCTCGACGGTCCGATCGACGCCACGCGCGCCGTACTGGGCAAGGCGGGGATGTCACTGAAGGACATCGACATCGTCGAGATCAACGAGGCGTTCGCGTCAGTGGTGTTGAGCTGGGCGCAGGTCTTCGAACAGGACCTGGAGAAGGTCAACGTCAACGGCGGTGCGATCGCGCTCGGGCACCCGGTCGGAGCGACGGGTGCCCGGCTCATCACGACGGCGCTGCATGAACTGGAGCGAGCGGACAAGGAGTTCGCGCTGGTGACGATGTGTGCGGGTGGCGGCTTGGCCACCGGCACGATCATCCAGCGACTGTAGCCGCCGACCAGGAGACGAAGGTGGTGAAGGCGGCGGGGTCGACGGTGAGCATGGGGCCGGTCGGGGTCTTTGAGTCGCGGATGGCGATGGTGGCGCAGGGGGCTTCAGCGACCTCTATGCAGTTGCCGCCCTGATCACCGCTGTACGTCGACTTGCGCCACGCCAGACCGACAGACGCGCACTCGACGCAGTTGCCGCCCTGGTCGCTGCTGTAGCTGGACTTACGCCACTGGACCCACGTCGGAATCGCGTTGCTCGCCATAGCGTTCCTCCATTACGCGCCGGATCAGCTCCGCCGAGTCCGTGAGGGAGAGCGCGGCGGCTTGAAGATGATCGTAACGGAGCGAGCAGTCTTTGACGGTGTCCGGATTGGCGGTCGGGTGCCCGCTGCCGTAACCCTCGGTGTAGACGATGGTCGGGTCGCTCGGAAAGCGGTAGATGTCGAACGAGCCTTGCAGCCCTGCATGAGCGCCAGCCGAGAACGGCAGCACCTGGATGTTGGCGCGGGGGTTGCCCTCGAAGGACAACAGGTGTGTGAGTTGCTCGCGCATGGCCTCGGGTCCGCCGATCTCCTGATAAAGCACAGCCTCGCTGATGATCAGCCAGAAGACCGGCGGCTCGGACTTCTCGAAGATGCGCTGGCGGGCGAGTCGTACGGCGGTGCGGTCGTCGAGGTCGGTCTGGTTCAGCACGCCGAGAACGGCACGTGCGTACCCCCTGGCTTGAAGCAGGCCGTGCACGAGGTTCATTTCGAAGCAACAGATCTCCGTTGCCCGCGCCTGGAGTTCCGCCGTCTGCTGAAACCAGGCCGGAAGTTGGCTGCGCAGCACAAGCTCCATGAGGCGGGACAGCAAGCCGCCCGTACCCAGGGCCGCGTCCACCCGCTCGCTGAACTCCGGCGTCGGCAACTTCCGCGCCGTCTCGATCTGCCCGATCAGCGAACCGGTGTAGTTGATGATCTCCCCGAGCTGCCGCTGTGTCAGTCCCGCCGCTTCCCGGTGTCGCCGCAGCTCGTAGCCGTAGTAGTCCAGAGGCGAGGCACCCGGGTCGAGGACGTTGATGTGGGTCACGCACGGTCCCCTCTCACGCAACTCCGCCCACAGCGGGACGGGTTGTATCCATTCCGTTGCCCAGAGTAGTCGCGGCTGGCCAGCCTCGTAGCGTGAACGAATACTTTCCCCCGGCCTACTTGGCCCCGCGCCCCGTCCAGTACCGCATGAGCCTGACCGTGGGCGAGCACTCGGCGCGGCACATCCGCAGCATCGTCCGCTCGCTCCTGGCGGAGTGGGAGATGCCGGACCTGACCGACGCGGTGGAACTCGGCGTGACGGAGCTGGTCGCCAACGTAGTACGCCATGTCCCGGACCGCCGCTGCACCCTGCTGCTCCTGCGTCAGAAGACGGGCGCCCGTGTGGAGGTGTCGGACGGCTCGCCCCAACTGCCCACGCCCTCCGCCACCTTGTCCCCGGACGCGGAGAACGGCCGCGGACTGGTGCTGCTGGACGCGGTGGCGGACAAGTGGGGCGTGGAGCCGAGGGCGGACGGCGGCAAGACGGTCTGGTTCGAATGCGAGGCCGCCTCCGCGTTGTGACGCCCGTCACCGCAGGGTGAACTTCTGTGCGAGTTGTTTCCGGTGATAGCAATAGGCCTGTCGATCCGGATTTCAGGGCGACAACTTGGTTCGGTACGGGGGGAGTTGACCAAGGTGAATGCGCGGTGTCGGAATCCTGACATCCAGATGAATTGACCTTCTCGAGTCGCCAGTCGCCAGGTGCGGCACACGCAAATGCGATGGTGCGCGCCTGGTGTATTTCCGCGTGCTCTTTTCTGATTCACGGACACACGAAACGGGACACCTATGAGATTGATTTCTCGAGTGCTGGCCACGGGGCTGGCCGCGGCCGGTGCCATGGTGCTGGCCCTCACGGCCGGCGGTTCCGGCGGCGCGGACGGGCCGGCGGTCCGCGCGGTCGCCGACGAAGCCCCCGGCTACGCGGTGGAGGACTTCAACTACCCCGGCGCCGACAGGATCCTGGCCGAGCAGGGCATCACCCTCAAGCGCGGCGACGGCCACATCCTGCTCGCCGACTGTGTGAGCGACACCGGCCAGCTCGAGGTCTGGGCCCGCAGCCGGGAAAAGGTCTGCTTCAACGTCACGGGCAACTCCGGCTGGCTGACCCTGGAGATCCCCTCCGTCTACGCCGTCCGGGGCAATGACTACCAGACCGAGGTCGCGATGACCGTCGACGACGAGCGGAAGACCTTCGAGGTCGGCCAGAACACGTGGACGCCGGTGGGGGAAAGCGCCGATCCGGACGGGCGCGAGCACATGCTCGTGGAGATCCGCGCCACCAAGTGACACACCAAGTGATACGCCCAGCAAGGGCATCAGTGGGCCATTGCATGAACAACATGAACAAGCGGTCGGCGAGCCGCGATGTGGGGAGCAACGTGAGAAGGACAACGAGATACGGGGCGTGGGTCGCCGGTGTGCTGGTCGCGGCGGGAACGCTCGTTGCCAGTCCGGCCCAGGCGATCGTGGGTGACTCGGCCGGTGACGGGGAGAAGGCTTACGTCGCGAAGATCGAGATAGGTGCCACGGACCGTGCCTGCACCGGCGCCCTCATCGAGGCGCGGTGGGTGGTCACGGCGGCGAGCTGCTTCGTCGACGACCCCGCGCAGTACGCATCGGTCCCCGCGGGCGCGCCGTCTCTCCCCGCAAAGGTCACCGTGGGACGCACCGACCTCACGACGACGTCCGGCCAGGTGCGCGACATCGTGGAACTGATCCCCCGGACCGATCGGGATCTGGTCCTGGCGAGGCTGTCCGCGCCGGTCTCGAATGTCACTCCCGTCGCCCTCAGCGCCACGGCCCCCACCAACGGCGAGGCACTGACCGCCGGAGGCTACGGCCGTACAAAGACCGAGTGGGTGCCCAACCGGCTGCACACCGGGGCGTTCACCGTCACCGGCACCCGCGGCCTGGAGTTGGACATCGACGGCCAGGACGGCGCCGCGATCTGCAAGGGTGACGCGGGCGGTCCGGTGGTCCGTGCCGGCACCTCCGGCGATGAGCTTGTCGCCGTCAGCAGCCGTTCCTGGCAAGGCGGATGCTTCGGCTCCGAGGAGACCCGAACCGGCGCGATCGCCTCCCGCGCCGACGACCTGGCCGCCTGGGTCACCACCGCCGTCACCGCCCCCCACACCCTCACCAACAAGGCGACCGGGAAGTGCCTGGCCGTCCCCCAGGCCAGCCTGGACAACGGCACCAAGCTGATGCAGTGGACCTGCACCGGCAACAGCGAACAGCAGTGGCACCTGGAGAAGGTCGCGGGCGGAAACGGCGACCGTTACCGCGTCCGGAACCAGAACAGCAACAGGTGTCTCGCCATCCCCCAGGCCGGCCTGGACAACGGTACCCAGGCCATTCAATGGACCTGCTCCGGCAGCAACGACCAGATCTGGATCAACGACAGCATCGGCCGACTGCGGAACCTGAACAGCGACAAGTGTCTCGCCATCCCTCAGGCCAACCCCGCCATCGGTACTGCGGCCGTTCAGTGGACCTGCTCGACGAACAACGACCAGAGGTGGACCTGGTAACACCCTGAGCGCCACAACCGGAGCCCACGGTCACCCGATCTTCCCGGCCGTGGGCTCCGGTTCCCGTTCCGCACTGGCCGCGGCCGCCGTCACCGCCCGCGCCCGCGGCCCCTGGAACACATACGCCAGCCCGAAGCCCGCGCCCACCACCAGTGCACCGCCCACCGCGTCGAGCACCCAGTGGTTGCCGGTGACGACGATCGCGGTCACCGTGAGGGTCGGGTGCAGCAGGCCCAGTGCCTTCATCCATCCCTTGGGCGCGACGATCGCGATCACGACGCCGCACCACAGGGACCAGCCGAAGTGCAGTGAGGGCATCGCCGCGTACTGGTTGGTGAGGGCGGTCAGGGTGCCGTAGTCCGGCTGGGAGAAGTCCTGGACGCCGTGGACCGTGTCGATGATGCCGAGGTCCGGCATCAGGCGGGGCGGGGCGAGGGGGTAGAGCCAGAAGCCGATCAGGGCCAGCAGGGTGGTCAGGCCCAGCGTCGAGCGGGCCCAGCGGTAGTCGACCGGGCGGCGCCAGTACAGGACGGCGAGGACGGTCAGCGGGATCGTGAAGTGGAACGACGTGTAGTAGAAGTCGAAGAACTGGCGGAGCCAGTCGACCTTCACTATGGCGTGGTTGAGCGTGTGCTCGATGTCGAGGTGGAGCACCCGCTCCAGGGAGAGGATCTGCTCGCCGTGCGCCTCAGCCCGTTCCCGGCCGCCGGAGATCGTGCCGCCGGTCGCCGCCAGCCGGACCTTGGAGTACGCGGCGTAGGTGACGCGTATGAGGAGCAGCTCCAGGAGGAGGTTCGGGCGGCCGAGGACCCGGCGCAGGAAGGGCAGGAGCGGTATGTGCTTCCAGCGGGCGGGGACCGGTGGGGCGTAGTCCGTGGGGATCGGTGCACGGTAGTAGGGCGAGGTGCGCGACAGGAACGGTACGGCCGTGGCGGCGGCGATCGCGGCGAGCAGGACGACGTTGTCGCGCAGGGGGTGCAGCGCGGCCATGTTCGGCAGCAGCATCTTCGCCGGGAGCGTCATGACCAGGACGACGGCCACCGGCCACACCATGCGGTCGGAGGCGCGCCTGCCGACCCGGCCGACCACCGCGAGGAGCACCCACAGCAGCTGGTGCTGCCAGGCCGTCGGCGCGACGACGATCGCGGCACAGCCGGTGACGGCGACGGCGAGCAGGAGCTGGCCGTCGCGGGCGTAGCGGACGGCCCGGCGCAGGCCCAGGGTGGCGACCGCCGCGCCCAGGGTCAGGAAGAGGACGATCTCCAGCGGGCCGGACAGGCCCAGCCGGAGCAGCGCGCCGTGCAGGGACTGGTTGGCGAGGTCGTCGGCCCGGCCGCCGAGGCCGACGCCGGCCAGGTGGTGCACCCAGTAGGTGTACGAGTCCTGTGGCATCGCCGCCCAGGCGAGCGCCGTGCACGAGGCGAACGTGACGCCCAGGGAGGCGGCGGCCTTCTTGCGCCCCGTGAACCACAGCAGCGGGGCGAAGAGCAGCACCGTCGGCTGGAAGGCGGCGGCGACACCGATCAGCGCGCCGCCGGCCCGCTCGCCGCGCACGGCGAAGCAGCCGAGGAGGACCAGCAGCACCGGGATGATGCTGGTCTGGCCGAGCCAGAACGCGTTGCGCACCGGCAGCGACAGCATCAGCAGGCAGATCGCGACGGGCGCGGCGACGAGGGACGTACGGCGGCTTATGGGGTGCGGGAGGGCGCGGGCGGCGACCAGGCCGAGGACGACGACCAGCAGCAGTGTGCCGAACGTCCAGCCCCAGCCGAGCGCCTGCTCGGCGGACCGGGTCAGGGGTTTGAGGACCAGGCCGCCGAAGGGGGTGCCGGTGAAGCGGGTGGAGTCGTAGAGCGAGCCCTCGACGTGCAGGACGCCGCCCGGACCGACCCAGGTCTCCAGGTCGGTCAGCCGCTCACCCCGGGGGGTGCTGAGGACGACGGCGATCTGCCGTACGCCGAGGATGGCGGCGACCACCCACAGGGCCAGGCGCGCGGCGCGCAGGCGTGCGCCGACCGTCGCTCCGAGGACTCCCACCGGTCTCCCGCTGTGCTCCGCATTCGCCACGCCGCGTCGGCCTCCCGCCCCGTTCGTCCCACGTGCCGCGCACGTGGGGAAGACGCAGGCAACCCCCGCTTCACCTGACGTCCCCCCTCCTTTTGTCCGGAAGACGATAGTCGCCAGGGGGTCGGGTTGCCTCGGGCGGGGGCGAGATAGATCACAAGGCGGTTCCGGAACAGGCGGTCGGGCGCCCTTCGACAGGCCTGGACAGGGCGCATTTAGGTGCTTAATGCACCGAAATGGCCACCCTGCGTAATCAGGACAGAACCCCCTATCGTCATTTTTCGGCCTGCCGCCGACGCTGCCGCGCGGGTCCGTCCCTGTCCCCGTCGAAAGGTAGGCGAGCGAAGTCTTGTCGACTGCCACTGTCGCCGCCCCGAATCCGTTCCCCGTCCCCACCCGTCCGCCGGTCAAGGACGTCACCGTCACCGACCCCGCCCTGGTCAAGCGCGCCGTGAAGGCGGCCGCGCTCGGCAACGCCATGGAGTGGTTCGACTTCGGTGTCTACAGCTACATCGCGGTGACGCTCGGCAAGGTCTTCTTCCCCTCCGGCAACCCGACGGCGCAGCTGCTGTCCACGTTCGGCGCCTTCGCCGCGGCCTTCCTGGTCCGCCCGCTGGGCGGCATGGTCTTCGGCCCGCTGGGCGACCGGATCGGCCGCCAGAAGGTCCTCGCCCTGACGATGATCATGATGGCGATCGGCACGTTCGCGATCGGCCTGATCCCGTCGTACGCCGCGATCGGCGTCGGCGCGCCGATCCTGCTGCTGGCGGCGCGTCTGGTGCAGGGCTTCTCGACCGGCGGTGAGTACGCGGGTGCCGCCACCTTCATCGCCGAGTACGCGCCCGACAAGCGGCGTGGCTTCCTCGGCAGCTGGCTTGAGTTCGGCACGCTCGCGGGTTACATCGGCGGTGCGGGCCTGGTCACGCTGATGACCGCGCTGCTGTCCTCCGACGATCTGCTGTCCTGGGGCTGGCGGATTCCGTTCCTGATCGCGGGCCCGATGGGCATCATCGGCCTGTACCTGCGGATGCGGCTGGAGGAGACCCCTGCCTTCGCGGCGGAGGTCGAGAAGGCGGAGACGGCGCGGCCGAAGGTGCCGCTGCGCGAGATGATCACGGGTCAGTGGAAGGCGCTGCTGCTGTGCGTGGGCCTGGTGCTGGTCTTCAACGTCACCGACTACATGCTGCTGTCGTACATGCCGAGCTACCTCACGAGTGAGCTGCACTACGACGAGACGCACGGCCTGCTGGTCGTGCTGGCCGTGATGGCCCTGATGATGATCGCCCAGCCGTTCACGGGTGCGCTGACCGACCGCGTCGGGCGCCGTCCGGTGATCGCGTTCGGGTGCGCGGGCTTTCTGTTCCTCTCCATCCCGGCCCTGCTGCTGATCCGCGAGGGCAGCCTCGCCGCGGTCGCGCTGGGCATGGGTGCGCTGGGTCTGCTGCTGGTCTGTTTCACCGCCGCGATGCCGTCGGCTCTTCCCGCGCTGTTCCCGACCCGGGTCCGCTACGGCTCGCTGTCCATCGGCTTCAACGTCTCGGTGTCGCTGTTCGGCGGTACGACTCCGCTGGTGGTGACGGCGCTGATCGGCGCGACCGGGAACATGATGATGCCCGCGTACTACATGATGGCCGCGGCCGTGATCGGTGGTGTGGCGGTGTGGTTCATGGCCGAGTCGGCGGGGCGTCCGTTGCCGGGGTCTGCGCCTTCGGTGTCGGCGGGTGCGGCTGCCTCCGGCGGTTGAGCCGGTTTGCCCATCCCGAGGGTGAGGCGTAAGCGCGCCCGCGCGGCAGTTGTGTGCCGCGCGGGCGCGCTTTTTCATGCGGCGAGGCACTCCGTACAGGTGGTCTAACGTGAGAAGGTATTGAGTGATACTATCGTGAGTGAAACGAAGAGGTGCGGAGGTGCTGTCACCGCCGGATGAGTCCATGCTGGTTTGTGGGGAGACAGCCACGTTCCTCCCTCATGTGCACAAAGGTGGATCATGATGGCCTTGGACGCCCTGCCCCGCCCCGTGGCCGTGGTGGTGGGCGCCGGTGGCGTACTCGGCGCGGCGCATGTCGGTGTCGGGTATGCGCTGGAGGAGCGCGGATTCGTCCCGGACATGATCATCGGCACCTCGGTGGGCGCCCTCAACGGGGCCATCGCGGCCGCCCACCCCGACAGGGCCGCGCCGTGGCTGGATCACGTGTGGACGCAGTTGCGTCGCCGTGAGGTGTATCCGCTCGGCTATCTGTCCTCACGGGCCAGCATCTTCACCGATCGCGGCCTGCGGCGACTGATCGCCCGGTCCGGGCTGCCGTCGCGGATCGAGGAGCTGGCCGTTCCGTTCACCGCGGTCGCCATGGACCTGGGCACCGGCGCCGCGGCGCTGCTCGACCACGGAGACCTGGAGTCCGCACTGCTGGCCAGCGCGGCCATTCCCGGGATCCTGCCCCCGGTGGATCGCGAGGGCAGGACGCTCGTCGACGGCGGGGTGATCGCCTATGTCCCGGTACTGGCGGCCCGGCAGGCCGGCGCGGCCAGCGTGGTGGTCGTGGCGACCGGGCCGGAGAGCTCGCCCTTGAGCCCCACCGTCCCGCGCCGACGGGCCGGCGCGATCGCCGCCAGGGCCGGGCAGCTGTTGTTGCACCATCAGATCGAGCGCGACCTGCACGAAGTGTCCCAGCACATCCCGACCGTCGTGCTGCCGACCGGCGTCGACACGTGGCCCGCCCCGTGGGACTTCGGCCATACCCGACGACTGATCAGCACCGCGTCCCGCACGGCAGGACGCTTTCTCGACGGGCTGCGTGTCAGTGGGCCGGGCCTGTATCGGCTCGAGAACGCCCCGGCGGTGCCGGCCGGGCCGGGCGAGCCATCGGCTTCCTCCGCTTCGGGGGCTGCCCGGTGAGTACCGTCGCGTTCCTCAACATCGCCATGCACGGGCGCGTCAACCCGACGCTGCCGGTGGTGGCCGAGCTGGTCCGGCGCGGTCACTCCGTCACGTACCACACCTCGCCCGCGTTCCGTGAGGAGATCGAGGCCGTCGGCGCGACGGTGTGCCTCTACGCCGGGGGCGAGCAGCCGCTCCCCGATCCGCCGACGCCGGTCTCGCTGATCGAGGGGCTGGCGGGCACCGCCGTTCGCTTGCTGCCCGCGGTGCTCGCCGATCTGCGTCGTATCCGGCCCGATCTGATCGTTCACGACAACGCCTGTCCGTGGGGGGCGGTCGCCGCGCGCCAACTCAGGGTGCCGGCGGCGGCGTCGTTCACCACGTTCGCGTTCAACCGGCACGTGCCCAGCCCAACCCGCGGCTCGTGGGACCTGCTGGCCGCGGCGCTGGCTCGACCACGCGGTGTCCAGGGCTACCTGCGGTCCCGGTGGGAGCTGCGGCGCCGGTTCGACGCGAGTGGGCTGCCCTGGGTCGACTTGGGGAACATCCGCCAACCGCTCAATCTGGTCTACACCTCGCGGGCTTTCCAGCCCGCCGTGGAGGAATTCGACCAGTCCTACCGGTTCGTCGGCCCGAGCATCGGCGCCCGCCCCGACGACCCGTCGTTTCCGGCCGATCGGCTGCGGGACCCCGTGCTGTACGCGTCGCTGGGCACGGTGTTCAACGCCGACCCGAGGCTGCTGCGCACTTTCGCCACCGGGCTCGCCTCACTGGGCGGCTCGGTGATCGTCTCCACCGGGCAGACCGATCCCGCCGCGTTGGGTCCGTTGCCGGCGCATGTGCTCGCGCGCCGTTTCGTCCCGCAACCGGAGGTGCTGGCCCGTGCGGCGCTGTTCGTCACCCACGGCGGGATGAACAGCGTCAATGAGGCCATGTACGCCGGGGTTCCGATGCTGGTGGTCCCGCAGGGTGCCGACCAGCCGATGGTGGCCCGTCGCATCGTGGAGCTCGGCGCCGGCCTGTCCATTCGTACCGAGGACGTCACCAAGGGCTCCGTGCGCGCTCTCGCCGGGCGCCTGCTCCACAGCGCCCGGTTCCGGGCAGCCGCGGCCACCCTGCGGGTTGCCCAGCACGAGGCGGGTGGACACCGGCGCGCCGCCGACGAACTCGAGCGGTATCTGCATGCGGCCGGGTCGGTCGGTCAGTCCGCTCCCGTCGATCCGTCACAGCGGGGCTGAGTGATGTCACTCGTCGTCTTCCTGCTGCTGCTCGCCGGGGTGTCGGAGGCCGCGGGGCGCATCGTGCCGCTGGCCGTGCGCCGGCCCGGCATGTCGCGGCCTGTGGTGGCCGGGTTGCTGGTGGCCGGTGGCCTCGTCGAGGCTGCCGTGTTCACGCTGTGGCCGCTGACCGCGTGGACCCTGGCCGAGCTGGTGCTGTCCTCCGAGCCGCCGGGCGCCGGGTTGGCGTGGACACCGGACCTGGTCGCCCCGCTCGTGCTCGCCGCCGTCCTCGCGTTCCCGTTGCTCGGGCCCCTTCTTCACCTGTTGCTCTTCGTGGGGGTCGGCGCGGGTCTGGCCGGCCCGCTCGCCGCGGCGACCGGGCTGGGCTGGTGGGGCGCCGCGGCTTGCGTGGCCGTCGCCGGCGCGGGGCTCGGTGTCGCCGTGGAGGCCGTTCGGCGTCTGGTCGTGCGGATCAGCGCGACCGAGGGGCGGGAGTCGACGGCATGAACGATTTCCTGTTCTGGGGCGGCGGGCTCGGGCTTGCTCTGATCGCCGAGGCTCTGCTGGCACGCTACGAGGTGCTGGCCTACGGCGCGGGCTGGCGGGCCCCCGTCACCGAACTCCCGGGGGGCCTGCCCTACGCCCGGGGCGCGGCTCCCGACCGTCCCCCGGCTGCCTACCTGGTCTACCTGGACGGCATCGGCAAACGCCGGGTCCGCGACAGCCGGGACGGCGGGCAGCTGGTCAAGGCCCTGCTCGCCGGGGCGCCGGAGCTGCGGTTGCTGGGTCAGGTGCAGCCCTACTCGCCACTGGCCGAGCCGCTCGCCGACCGGCCGGTTTGGGCGTGGCTGCGCCGGCGCATCGGGCTGCTGCTGTTCCTGCACAACGTCATGCAGATCTTCGTCGCCGCCGACCACCGCTACCGGCCCCTGTACAACCGGGCCGTCGGCTCCCAGATCGCCACTCAGCTCCGGCTCGCCGGCTACCAGCCCGGCAGCGGTGTCCCCGTGGTGCTGCTGAGCTACAGCGGCGGCGCTCAGGTTGCCACCGGCGCGGTCGACGAACTGCACACCCGGCTGCGCTCCCCGCTCCTGCTGATCACGCTGGGCGGGTTCCACAACGGCGCCAACGACATCACCCGTGCCGAGCACCTGCATCGGCTGACCAGTGCGGGCGACCGGATCGAGCGGGTCGGCACCTGGATCTTCCCTCAGCGCTGGCCGCTGTTCCGCGGGAGCGGATGGAACCGGGCCCGCCGCGCCGGGAAGATCACCGTCCATCGGCTCGACCCGGCCACCCATGTCGGGCCCGGCAGCTACATCAGCCCGACGGCTCGGCTGCCCGACGGCCGCAGCCACCTCGACCGCACCGCCGACACCGTCATCGGGCTCATCCGCGCCCACCACAGCGAGACCGCCGCGACGGAGAGCCCGTTGCCGCCACATTCCGAATAAGCCGTATTCCGAACGAAAGGCACATCATGAAGATCGCAGTCATGGGCGGTACCGGGCTGATCGGCTCGCAGGTCGTCGGGAAGCTGAACGCCGCCGGGCACCAAGCGGTACCGCACTCGCCGTCCACCGGAGTCGACATCATCAGCGGCGAGGGACTGGACGAGGCGGTGGCGGGCGCCGACGTCGTCGTCAACCTGACGAACTCCCCGACCTTCGACGAAGCGTCCCTGGACTTCTTCCAGACCTCGATGGACAACCTGCTGGCCGCGGCCCACAAGGCCGGCGTCGGCCACTTCGTCCTCCTCTCGATCGTCGGTGTGGACCAGGTGCCGGAGCTGGACTACTACCGGGCCAAGGCGCTCCAGGAGCAGCTCCTCGCGTCCGGGCCGATCCCCTACTCGATCGTCCGGGCGACGCAGTTCATGGAGTTCATCGACGCGGTCATGTCCTGGACCGCCGACGACAACACCGTCCGGCTGCCCGCCACGCCGATCCAGCCGATCGCCGCCAACGACGTGGCCGACGCGGTGGCGGAGGTCGCCGTGGGCGCCCCGCTGAACGGCATTCGCAACATCGGCGGCCCCGAGATCTTCGCCCTGGACGAGCTGGGCCGGATCACTCTGTCCCGCAAGGGCGACCACCGCACCGTCGTCACCGACCCCACCGCGGGCACGTTCGCCGCCGTCAAGGGCGACGTCCTCACCGACAAGAACGCTCACCTGGCTCCCACCCGCTACGCCGACTGGCTCTCCTGACCCACCCCTCCGCGGGCGGTACGCAGTCACGGCGTGCCGCCCTCCCGGCGGGACCGGCGTGGGACGATGAGACCCGTCGTGTGATCGGGGATAGGAGAGGCAGACCGCATGAGTGAGTCGCAGATCTGGGACGCCGTCGACGAGTACTTCACCACCCACCTCTCCCGCGACGACGAGGTCCTCCGGGCCGCCCTGCGCGACAGCGAGGCGGCCGAGCTGCCGCCGGTCAACGTCACGGCGACCCAGGGCAAGTTCCTCCAGCTTCTGGCCCAGGTGCAGGGGGCGCGGAACATCCTGGAGCTCGGCACGCTCGGCGGCTACAGCACCATCTGGATGGGCCGCGCCCTCCCGGCCGACGGCCGCCTGATCTCGCTGGAGTACAGCCCGAAGCACGCCGAGGTCGCCACGCGCAACATCGCCCGCGCGGGCCTCGACAAGATCGTCGAGGTGCGTGTAGGCCCCGCCCTGGAGTCGCTGCCGCAGCTCGCCGACGAGAATCCGCCGCCCTTCGACCTGGTCTTCATCGACGCCGACAAGGCCAACAACGCCCACTACGTGGAGTGGGCGCTGAAACTCACGCGCGCGGGCAGCCTGATCGTCGTCGACAACGTCGTCCGCGGCGGCCGCGTCGCCGAGACGGACAGTTCCGCTCCCGACGTCCAGGGCACGCGGGCCGCCATCGAACTCATCGGCTCCCACCCCAGGCTCACCGGCACCGCGATCCAGACGGTGGGCAGCAAGGGCTACGACGGCTTCGCGCTGGCCCGCGTCCTCGGGTGACGCCGCTCAGGCCTCGTGGTAGTAGCCCACGTTCACGCTGCGCGGCCCGGTGCGGTCCTGGATGACTATCTCGCCGTTGCCGCCTCTGGGCAGCGGCACCGTACCGCCGTACGCGAGCGGCTGGGCGTACTCGCCTGACATCAGCCGGACCTCGGAGGACGGGTCCGGCTGCGAGCCGCGCAGCCAGGTCACCTGCCAGCCGCCGTCCGGCCCGCACAGGAACTCCAGGTGCACCCGCGAGACGAACAGCCAGTCCTCGGGCGTCACGAGCCGGCACACGGTCTTGTCCCGGCCCACCCGCAGCACCGTCCCCGGCTCGCTGGGCGCGTCGGCCATGAGCATGCCGGCCGTGGCGCCCGCTTCCGTCCCGGAGACGGAGGCCATGGTCAGTTCGAGCACGTGCGCTCCCTTGCAATGTCCTTGTCCGGCAGTCCGGTTGGCCTGCCGCCGCCGCATGATAAATCGCCCGGCGTGGCGGCGTCCGGCACAATGGCCTCATGACCGAGCGAAAGCCACCGGGCGTCAGCTTCGAGTCCTGGACGGACAAGCAGATCCGTGATGCGGAGGCGCGCGGCGACTTCGCCCATCTGCCGGGCGCCGGCAAGCCACTGCCGAAGGACATCGAGGAGAGCTACGACGAACAGTGGTGGATCAAGCGGAAGTTGGCCCGAGAGGGCATCTCGGTCCTGCCGCCCACCCTCGCCCTGCGCAAGGAGGCCGAGGACGCGCTGCTCGCCGCGATGCGGGCGCCGTCGGAGCGGCTCGTGCGGAAGATCGTCGAGGACATCAACGTCAAGATCCGTGACGTCATGTTCAAGCCGCCGCCCGGCCCCCCGCTCGGTCTGAAGCCCTACGACGTCGAGGATGTCGTACGGCGGTGGCGGGAGGGCCGGGCCGAGTAGCCACGGTCAGTGGCGCAGCAGCCGGTCGGCCAGCTCACGGTAGTCCCGCAGAGCGAGGCGGAGTTGCTCGGTGTCGGAGGTGGCGGGGGTGGCCTCGTCGGTCGCCTCCCAGGACCTGCGCAGGGTACGACGGCGCTGGGTCACGGCGTCCGTGAACCGGTTCGCGATCTCCTCCATCACATGGTCCGCCTCCTCGATGGCGGCCCGCGGACCGTCCACGAACGAGGACACCGCCTGCTGCATCCGCAGCTCGAACTTGTCGGTCTCTTCGCGGGGCAGCAGCGGGGCCATACGGGAGGTCGGGGCGGAGGGGTCGGCCGGGGCCCTCGTCGCAGTCGGCGCCCCAGGAGTCTCCTGCGCCTCAGAAGCCCCCTCAGCCCCACCGACCCCCGCCTCACCAGTCGCCCCCGGCACCGCCTCACGCCCGATGAGATCCTCGCGCCCCTGCTCGGGCGGCTCGCCACCCATGGGCCGTGTCACGTCGGTCATGTGCCTCAACTCCCCTTCGCATGGCGCCCGAAGGCCCACGGCAGATGCAGGCGGCCGGGGCGCGCGTGGGCCGGTGTCCTGGTCCGTTCGGCGGGCGGACGCCCCTGGTCGTCGTCGCGCGTCGGACGCAGCAGGTCGTCGAACAGGGCACGGGCCTCGACCATGGCCTCGCGCATCTCCTCGGTGGCGGTGCGCCCCTCGGGTGCGCCGCTCACCCGCGCGCGGGCGATGCGGTGGACGTGCCGGTAGCCGTGCACGTGGTCCGCGTGGTGCACCGACAGCGCGGCGAGCTGCTCCTCGTACTGCCCGCCGTCCGGGAAACCCCGTACGGCGGCCAGCTCGGCCAGCAGCTGGTCCGCCTCGGTCACGGCGTCCTGCGGCGCTTCGACGAACCGCTCCTGGGCGGCCGTCCAGCGGGCCTCGAACCGCTCACGCTGCGCCGGTTCGAGCGGCCGCTCGCGCAGCTTGCCGTGCCGCTCCACGCGCTCGGCGAGCTCACGTTCGGCAGCCCTGGCATCCCCGTCGTGCCGGGACACGGCCCGGTCGTACTCGGGTCCGAAGCGCCGCCTCAGGTCCCGTCCGCCGCCGGCGCCACGGCCGCGCAGGGTCAGGGCGGCCACGATGAGGGCGACCGCCGCCACAATCACGATCAGAGCAATGATCCAGCCAGTGGACATGAATGCCTTCCGGGTTCTCGACCCGACCGACCCATCGCCGAGCCGGTCCGCTGACCGGGTTGCCCACACGCCCCCACCCAAACGACGCCCACCCCCATGCCCGACAATGCCGCCCATGACCTGGACGATCACCCCGGAACCCGTCGACTCCCCCGACGCCGTCGCGCTCTGGCGGTCGTACTACACGGAGGTGAGCGACCGCTGGTACCTCCTCCACCAGGGCCGTACGACCGACCCGGCCGAACTGGAACGGGAGATCACCGCCAACACGGGCAAGGACCTCAGCCTGCTCCTCCTCGCCCGGCACAACGGCACCCCGGCAGGCACCGCAGGCATACGCCGCACCCCCGACCCGACCACCACCGAACTCACCCGCGTGTTCCTCCTACCCCACCTGCGCGGCAAGGGCGGAGCAACCCACCTCGTCACCGCCGCAGAGCAGGCCGCCCGCACCCTGGGCGCCACCCGAATGATCCTGGACACCAGGAGCGACCTGGTGGAGGCCCGGGCCCTCTACGCACGCCTCGGCTACGAGGAAACGCAGCCGCACAACACGGACCCGTACGCCGAGCACTGGTTCAGCAAGCGGCTCACCTGAGACAGCCCCACGCACCCGCAGTCGCCCACGGCGGG
>NZ_BJND01000061.1 GCF_006539505.1 Streptomyces spinoverrucosus | reverse complement strand
CTTGTTCATCGCGATCGGCCACGACCCGCGCACCGAGCTGTTCAGGGGCCAGCTTGAGCTGGACGAGGAGGGCTACCTCAAGGTCGACGCCCCCTCCACCCGCACCAACCTGACCGGTGTCTTCGGCGCCGGTGACGTGGTGGACCACACCTACCGCCAGGCAATCACCGCGGCCGGCACCGGCTGCGCCGCCGCCCTCGACGCCGAGCGCTTCCTCGCTGCCCTCGCCGACACCGAGCAGACCGCCGAGCCGGACAAAACCGCGGTCGAGGGCTGAGACCCCTGTCGCGCTTACCCGAACCTGCTCCCACCGCGAGGGCATTGACAGGACGAAATCAGCTCAACAAAAATTGACTCAATGAACGCTGAGTGGTCTGCATCGGTGGTGGCGCGAGCACAGCGGCACGCGGCACTGGGAGAACCCGCGCGCCTTGCAATCATCGACCGGCTGATGCTGGGCGACGCCTCACCCGGCGAACTCGGCGAAGCACTGGGCCTGCCCAGCAATCTCCTGGCCCACCACCTCAAGCTGCTCGACCAGGTCGGCCTGATCGAGCGATCCCGCTCCGAAGGAGACCGACGGCGCACCTACCTGCGCCTGCGCGTGCAAAACCTGGCCGGCCTCATGCCAACGGCCCTGCGCACAGCACCGCGCGTGGTGTTCGTCTGCACGCACAACTCCGCCCGCTCCCACCTCGCCGCGGCCCTGTGGAAGAGGCACAGCACGGTGCCGACCGCCTCGGCGGGAACCGACCCCGCGCGACGCGTCCACCCTCGCGCCGTCGCCACCGCACACAAACACGGCCTCTCCCTGACCCCCGCCCGCACCTCCCATATCGACGAGACGCTGCGCCCCGACGACTTGGTGGTCGCGGTCTGCGACAACGCTCACGAACAACTCGGCCCCCGCATCCCCGACCGCCTGCACTGGTCGGTCCCCGACCCCACCCGCACCGGCACCGACGACGCCTTCGCCGACGCCCTGAGCGATCTCGCCGACCGGATCGACCGGCTGGCTCCCGCCGTCCGCCCTCCTGGAGGCAGCGATGACTGAGACCGCGTCCTTCCCGCACCGCAACCTGAGCATCGACCAGCAGCTCGCCCTGCGCACCGCCGCCACCAACCTGCGCCGCGAGTTCGACGGCACCTTCGGCCAGGAGACCATCGAACGCTTCCTGACCTCCAGCTACGACCAGTTCGCCGCCCGCAGCACCATCCCCAACTACCTCCCGCTGCTCGCCGAACGATTCGCCCGCCAGCGCCTGCACGCCCTGGCCAAGGTCGAAGGCCACATCACCGACGGCAAGCCCGTCGTGCTCTTCCTCTGCGTCCACAACGCCGGACGCAGCCAGATGGCCATGGGCTTCTTCCAGCACCTGGCCGGCGAGGGCGCCGTCGCCTGGTCGGGCGGCTCCGAACCCGGACACGAGATCAACCCGGCCGCCATCGCCGCGATGAGCGAGCGCGGCATCGACATCTCCCGCGAATTCGCCAAGCCCTGGACCGACGAGATCGTCCGCGCCGCCGACGTCGTCGTCACCATGGGCTGCGGCGACGCCTGCCCCGTCTTCCCCGGCAAGCGCTACCTCGACTGGACCCTCGACGACCCCGCAGGCAGGACCGTCGACGACGTCCGGCCCATCCGCGAGGAAATCGAGCGCCGCGTCCGCCAACTCCTCGACGACCTCGGCGTCCCGGCACAGCACTGACCGTGCAGGGTGTATGACGCGCGTTCACAGGGGCGAAGACCATGGCCTGGTGCGGGCTGACTGCACCCCCTCATATATCGTCTGCCGATATCGAGGGCCGTAATACGGCCGCCGCGCCGCGAGGAGTGAACTGATGAGCGAGTCGTCGACCGCCGCCGGGATGCCGGACGAGCTGCACCGGCGGTTGGGGGTCTCGGACGCCGTAGTGATCGGCCTCGGGGCGATGATCGGTGCCGGGATTTTCGCCGCCCTCGCTCCAGCCGCGCACGCGGCCGGCTCCGGACTGCTGATCGGCTTGGCGCTGGCCGCGGTGGTCGCGTACTGCAATGCCACCTCCTCCGCCCGGCTCGCGGCCCGCTACCCGGCCTCCGGCGGCACCTATGTGTACGGCCGCGAACGGCTCGGCGACTTCTGGGGGTACCTCGCCGGGTGGAGCTTCGTGGTCGGCAAGACCGCCTCCTGCGCCGCGATGGCGCTCACGGTCGGCTTGTACGTCTGGCCCGGCCAGGCGCATGCGGTCGCGGTCGCCGCGGTGGTGGCACTGACCGCGGTGAACTACGCCGGGGTGCAGAAGTCCGCGCTGCTGACTCGGGTGATCGTGGCCGTGGTCCTGGCCGTGCTCGCCGCCGTGGTGGTCGCCGCCCTGACCTCCGACGCAGCGGACGCAGCCCGGCTGGATGTCGGTTCCGACGCCACCTTCGTCGGAGTGTTGCAGGCGGCGGGCCTGCTGTTCTTCGCGTTCGCCGGGTACGCGCGGATCGCCACCCTCGGCGAGGAGGTCCGTGACCCCGCGCGCACCATCCCCCGGGCCATCCCGCTGGCGCTCGGCATCACCTTGGTCGTCTACGCCGCGGTCGCCGTCGCCGTCCTGACGGTGCTCGGCCCGGAGCAGCTGGCGCAGGCCACGGCACCGCTGTCGGACGCGGTCCGGGCCGCCGGTGTCGACTGGCTCGCGCCGGTTGTCCGGGTCGGGGCGGCGGTGGCCGCGCTGGGCTCCCTGCTCGCGCTGATCCTCGGTGTCTCCCGCACCACCCTTGCAATGGCCCGCGACCGGCACCTGCCGCACGCCTTCGCGGCCGTGCACCCGACGTTCAAGGTGCCTCACCGCGCCGAGCTGCTCGTGGGCGCCGTGGTGGCGGTGCTCGCCGGGACGGCGGATCTGCGCGGCGCGATCGGCTTCTCCTCCTTCGGTGTCCTCGCGTACTACGCCGTCGCCAACGCTTCCGCCTGGACCCTCACCAAGGACGAGGGCCGCCCGCACCCCCTGATCCCCGTGGTGGGGCTGGTCGGCTGCCTTGTCCTGGCGTTCGCCCTGCCACTGCCCTCGGTCATCTCCGGCGCCGCGGTCCTGGCTGTCGGCGCCGCCGCCTACGGCGTACGGCGCGCTCTGGCCGCGCGCACGCCGTGACACAGCCCAGTCAGCGGCAGGGTCAGGCGTCGTCGCCGAGGACCTCGCGGGCCAGTTCTCTGAGGGCCTTGCGGTCCTCGGCGAGTGCCTTCTTCCCGGCCGCGGTGGCCTTGTAGACGCGGCGGGTGCGGCCGTCGACAATCTGCTGTTCGGAGACCAGCAGCCCGTCTGCCTCCAGCCGGTGCAGCGTGGGATACAGGGTGCCGGGACTGATGTCGTAGCCGTGTTCGGCCAGTTCTTTGGTCATCCACGCGCCATGGATCTCTCCCTCGGCCGCGTGGTGCAGGATGTGCAACCGCACCGCCCCCCGCTGGAACTCCCGCACCGCAGTCCACCTCCCCGCCGACAGTTGCGAATCCGATATCGGTTTCGCAAGTGTACGGGTCGAGCGGCGCCCTCAGCCGGTGCGGCGGGAGCGGGACAGAGCCAGCCCGCCGAGGGCCGTGCCGATCAGTCCGACCAGCAGGGCCACGTAGGCTCCGCCCAGCCCGTTGCCGGTGCCGAGCCCACCGTCCGCGGTGGCAGCGACCAGCGCACCGAGAGCCATGCTCATCAGCCCGGCCGCCATGGCCACCATGGCCCCGAGTGACCCGTTGGCAGTGCCGAGACGGCCGGCGGGGCGAGCCAGCGCCAGCCAGGCGATGACCACCCCGGCCAGCCCCACCAGCGCGCCAGTGGTGGAACCGAGCCGTCCGAGGCTGAAGTCGTAGAAACCGGCGGCGGCAAGCAGGGGACGAACGGACATATGGCGCTCCTTCTCTTCTTTCGTCTTCTCACGACGTCTTCATGCGTCTTCTCACGACCTGTCGTTGCCCGATCATGTCGGCCGGACCCACCGCCGGTCGTCCAGCGGGCGCAGGCAATGCGCGCTGCCGCCGATGCCGCACCCGGCTGCCGCACGCGTGGCAGGCGCCGCGAACGTACTGCCTGTGCGGTAGTCGGCCGCTCGTCCGCGAGCGGGACTCGCCCGCTGCGGTGCCCGGCCAGGGTGCGCGCATGCGCAAGGAACGGTGGGGTGTTCGGGCCGGTGTCATGGACTGGATGATCGCCGTTGGCGTGGCGGCGACGCTTGTGGTCACCGGGCTCTCCGGGCAGCACTCCGCCACGGACCTCGACCTGCTGGGCTACGCGTTGCTGGCGGCCGGCGGCCTGGTGCTGGCGGCGCGCCGCCGGGCGCCGGTTCCCGTCCTGGTCGTCACCGGGCTGTGCGCGGTGGGGTACCAGGCGGCCGGTTTCGACGTGCCTGCCGTCGCCTACCTGTTCGCGGTGTACGCCGCCGTGCGGGCGGGACACCGCACCGTCACGGTGGCGGCGAGCGTCACCATGCTGGCCGTTCTCCCCCTCGCGGCCCTGGCCTCGGGCCTGCACGAGGTGGGCGAGGCGTTCGCACAGGCCCGGGGCGCCCTCGAACTGGCCTGGCTGATCGCGGCCGGCGCCGCGGGTGAGGCGCTGCGGCAGGCCGAGCGGCGGGCGGACGAGGCCGAGCGGACCCGGGAGGAGACCGCGCGCCGCCGCGCCGACGAGGAGCGGCTGCGCATCGCGCGGGAGTTGCACGATTCGCTCACCCACCAGATCTCGGTGATCAAGGTGCAGGCGGAGGTCGCCGTGCACGTGGCACGCAGGCGTGGCGAGGAGGTGTCGGAGGCGCTCCTGGCGATCCAGGAGGCCGGACGTGAGGCGGCCAGGGAGCTGCGGGCGACGCTGGAGGCGCTGCGCGACGACGACACGACCCCGCCGCGCGGGCTCGACGACGTTCCGGAACTGGTGGAACGGGCCCGGGCCATGGGCCTGGACGCGACGCTCACGATCGAGGGACGACAGCATGACGTACCGGCCGCGGTGGACCGGACCGTCTACCGGATCGTGCAGGAGTCGCTCACCAACATCGCCCGTCACGCGGACGCTGCCACGGCGTCGGTCCGGATCGACTGCCGTCCTGACGCCCTCGCGATACGCGTCGACGACGACGGCAAGGCCACACCGGAACGCGCCCCGGCTCCCGGCGTCGGGCTGCTCGGGATGCGCGAACGGGTCACCGCCCTCGGCGGCCGGCTGCGCGCCGAACCGCGCGGCGAAGGCGGCTTCACCGTCCAGGCCGAACTCCCCGTGGAGCAGACCTCATGATCCGTGTCCTGCTGGTCGACGACCAACCGCTCATCCGCAGCGGATTCCGCGCACTTCTCGACCTCGAAGACGACATCGAGGTGGTGGCCGAGGCAGCCGACGGTAAGGCGGGCCTGGAGCTGGCCAGGAAACATCTGCCCGACGTCGCGCTCATCGACATCCAGATGCCGGGCGTCGACGGCATCGAGGCGACCCGGCGCATCGCCGCGGACCCGGCCCTGACCGGGGTCCACGTCGTCATCCTGACCAACTACGGCCTGGACGAATACGTCTTCGACGCGCTGCGCGCGGGCGCCGCCGGATTCCTCGTCAAGGACATCGTGCCGGACGACTTTCTGCACGCCGTACGTGTCGCCGCGCGCGGCGACGCCCTGCTCGCCCCCTCGATCACCCGCAAGCTCATCCACCGGTACGTCACCCAGCCGCTGCCCAGCCGCACGGGCCCGGGGCTCGACCAACTGACCAACCGCGAACGCGAGGCCGTCACCCTGGCCGCGCAGGGCCTGTCCAACGACGAGATCGCCGACCAGATGGTGATCAGCCCGACGACCGCGAAGACCCACATCAACCGGGCCATGACCAAGCTCCACGCCCGTGACCGCGCTCAATTGGTCGTCATGGCCTACGAATCAGGCTTGGTCGCTCCGCGCAGCACCTGACGTCTCCTGCTGACGTTGGCGAATCACTGGCGGCATACCCCTAGGGGGTATAGGGTATGTGGGTGTGGGGCTCAGGCACGGGCCACACTGGATGAGATCGGATGGGGAGACACGTCATGGATCACTCCGCTCACCACACCGACGCCGCTCACCACCACGCCGCTCATGAGGGCCACCCCGCTCCCGGCGAGCGCGCCACCCACGCAGGGCATGCGGCCGGGGCCTCCTGGTCGACGGCGGCGAAGGCGACGCTGCACTGCCTGACCGGGTGTGCCATCGGCGAGATCCTCGGCATGGTGATCGGCACCGCGCTGCTGTGGGGCAATGTGCCCACCATGGTCCTGGCGATCGCGCTGGCGTTCCTCTTCGGCTACTCGTTCACCCTGTTCGCGGTCCTGCGGGCCGGACTGGACCTCAAGTCCGCCATCAAGATCGCGCTCGCCGCCGACACCGTCTCCATCGCCGTGATGGAGTTCGTCGACAACGCCATCATCGCCCTGACCCCAGGCGCGATGGACGCCCACCTGTCCGACGGGCTGTTCTGGTCGGCGCTGCTGGGCGGCTTCGCCGTGGCGTTCCTGATCACCACGCCGGTCAACAAGTGGATGATCGGCCGCGGCAAGGGCCACGCCGTCGTCCACGCCTACCACTGACCAACGGGTCGCACAGGCCCACGCGGTCGGGCACCTCTGGCGGACCAGGGGTGCCCGACCGCGTTTGTGTCGCCCGACCACGGCCAACCCGGCAGGGGCCGGAAGGGGAAGAGGCGCGGCCGCCCCGGCCCGCCACCCCTCCGGCACCGAACCGAAGGAGGCGACCGGTGATGACCACGGTCAAGGACATGCTCGCCACCTACCCGGCCGATCTGGGCCAGGTCGACCGCGACAAGCTCACCCGCTGCATCGAGGAATGCATCGCCTGCGCCCAGGCGTGTACGGCCTGTGCGGACGCCTGCCTGTCCGAGGGCATGGTCGGCGAGCTCACCAAGTGCATCCGCACCGACATGGACTGCGCCGACATCTGCAACGCCACCGCGTCCGTGCTGTCCCGGCACACCGGCTACGACGCCAACATCACCCGGGCGATCC
Source organism: Streptomyces spinoverrucosus (assembly GCF_006539505.1). Lineage (GTDB taxonomy): Bacteria > Actinomycetota > Actinomycetes > Streptomycetales > Streptomycetaceae > Streptomyces > Streptomyces spinoverrucosus. The sequence continues at coordinate 49,035 of NZ_BJND01000061.1, read as the reverse complement.
TCACCGCGTGCGCCACCGCCTGCAAAGCCTGCGCCGACGAATGCTCCGCGCACGCCGATGCGCACGAGCACTGCCGCCTGTGCGCCGAAGCCTGCCGCTCCTGCGAGCAGGCGTGCAACGACCTCATCCAGGCCCTCGGCTGACCTGCCGGGCTACGGCGCCGGCCAACGATGTGCCCCTGCTCAGGGACGTGCTACTGGGCAGCTTGGACGACTCCTTGGATGGCCCGCCTGATGCGGTCTGCGGCGTGGTCGGGGTCGGGTTGGCCGGTGTCGAGCCAGGTGATGACGGCTTCGAGGGTGAGGGCTGGTACCAGTTGCGCCGCCCAGGTCCGCCAGGGGCTGTCGGGGATGGCATCGGCGAGGTGGCGGCCGGCGATCTCCATCGAGGCGGACCGGATGCCGTCGATGACGTCACGGAACTCGGGTTCGCGGGCGGCATGACGGAACAGCAGCCGGAATCCGTCGGGGTCCGCCGCGGCAGCCCTCAGCAGTGCGGCGACGCTGTGCTCGTCGTAGTCGTCGGTACCGACGCCCGCGGCGAGTCTCGTGCAGGCGCGGTCGAGCACGGCCCGGTAGAGGTCGCTCTTCGAGGCGAAGTGCCGGTAGAGGATCACGTGGGTCACGCCGGCTTCCGCGGCCACGTCGTCCAGGCCGGTGGCGGTGAAGCCGGTGCGGGCGAAGGCGCGGGTGGCCGCGTCGAGGATCTGCTCACGCCGCTCGGCTCGGGGCATCCGCCGGGCACGCTCGGGCTGACGTGCCGACGTCTCACGAGCGGGCTGTCGGCCGGCTGCGGTCACACCAAACCTCCTCTTGTTTAGGTCAGCCTATACAAGTGCTTGTTTATGTGGTCTTATACAAAGGAGACTAAACATTACGGGAGGTCGCGATGGCCGTGGTGGCTCAGCTGCCGTTCGAACAGACAGATCCGTTGCAACCCGCGCCCCGCCTGCGCGAGTTGCAGTCCCAGGGCACGGTGCACCGGGTCCTCACGGCGGTGGGAGATGAGGCGTGGCTGGTCACCGGCCACGCACAGGTGCGGCAACTACTGAACGACGATCGCCTCGGCCGGGCCCATCCGGCCCCGGAGACGGCGGCGCGCACCGGGGAGTCGGCGCTGTTCGGCGGGCCGCTGGGCAACTTCGCCACCGAGGCGGCCGACCACGCACGCATGCGGTCGCTGCTGCAGCCGCACTTCTCGCCCAAGCACCTTCGGAGCCTGCGCCCGCGCGTCGAGACCCTGACGGCCCGGCTGCTGGACGAGCTGACCGCGCAGGGGCCACCGGCGGACCTGCACGCCGCGGTGGCGGTGCCGCTGCCGATCCTGGTGATCTGCGAGCTGCTCGGTGTGCCGTACGAGGACCGCGAGCAGTTCCGCGCCTGGACCGCCGACGCCGCCAACATTCGCGACCGCGCCCGTTCCGAGCGGGGATTGGCCGAGCTGTTCGGCTACGGGCAGAAGCTGGTGGCGCGCAAGCGGGCCGCGCCCGGTGACGATGTGATCTCCCGGCTGTGCGCGACCGAGGGCGTCACGGACGACGAAGCCGCCGGACTGTCGATGGTGTTGCTGTTCGCCGGTCACGAGACCACGGTGGTCCAGATCGACCTGGGCGCACTGCTGTTGCTGACTCACCGCGACCAGTGGCAGGCCCTGGTGGATGACCCCGGGCTGGTCCCGAACGCGGTCGAGGAGACGCTGCGCGCGCCGGGCAAGGGCGGCGGCGGAATCCCCCGCTACGCACGAACCGACCTGGAGATCGACGGAGTCACCATCCGCGCCGGCGAGCTGGTACTGCTGGACAACGGCGCCGCCAACCACGACGCGGCCGTCTTCGCCGACCCCGACCGGGTGGACGTCACCCGCTCTGCCACGGCCCATCTCACCTTCGGGCACGGCGCCCGCTACTGCCTCGGCGCACCCTTGGCCCGCATCGAACTACAGGCGGTGCTCACCCAACTGGTCGTACGCCTGCCCACGCTGCGCCTTGCCGTCGGCGTCGAGGAGCTGACCATGCGGCGCGACATGCTCACCGGCGGCCTGGCCGCCCTTCCGGTGCGGTGGTGACCGGGATGCGACACGGCACCCGTGTGCACGACCGACCACTGGCAGCCCCTGCTCGCCCCGTTCATGAGCCGAGACGGCTGGAACAGTGAGCGCCCTTACTGAGCCGTACCGTCGCTCGCGCATAGCGTTCCGGAGATGGAGATGGGGAACCCACCCCGCGCACGAGGAGGAGCCCAGCAATGCTGCGCGCAGTATGGAACGGCGCGGTGATCGCGGAAGCCCCGCGCACCGTGGTCGTCGAGGGCAACCACTACTTCCCGCCGGAGGCACTGCACCGCGAGTACTTCACCGAGACCCGCAGCCGGTCGCTGTGCTTCTGGAAGGGGCTCGCCCGCTACTACACCGTCACGGTCGACGGGCGGACCAACCGGAACGCGGCCTGGTACTACCCGCACCCGAGCCCGCTCGCCCGCCGGATCAAGAACCACGTCGCGTTCTGGCAGGGCGTGACGGTCGAGGGCGAGCCCGAGGGTACGTCGTGAGCGGCCGCCGCCTGGTCCGGACTGTGGCGTGGACGGCGACCGCGGCTGCCATGGCCGTCGGCGGATACGCCGGGCTGGTCAGCGGGGCACTCCCCGTCGACCTGGGCGTGGGCCGACGCGTCAGACCCCTAGGACCGCAGACCCTGGACATCGCGGCGCCCCGGGACGTCCTCTTCGACGTGATCGCCCAGCCGTACATGGGACGCGCCACCCGGGCCATGCGCGAGAAGGTGCGGGTTCTGGAGCGCGGCAGTGACATGGTGCTGGCCGCCCACTTCACGCCGGTGGGTGGCCGGTGGAAGGCGGTCACGGTCGAGACCGTACGGTTCAGCCGCCCCGACCGCGTCGACTTCCGCCTCGTGCGCGGTCCGGTCCCGTACGTCGTCGAGTCCTTCACCCTGACCGAACTCCCCACGGGTACCCGCCTGTTGTACGAAGGGGAGATGGGCACCGACCTGTGGCGGGCCGGAGCCTGGTGGGGCGAGAAGGTGGCCGCCCGTTGGGAGGGGACCGTCGCCGCATCGCTCGCCACGGTCAAGGAGGAGGCGGAGCGCAGGGCCAGGCGCTGACCGGCGGCGGACGTCAGGCTGCCGCCGGGCCACCGAGCGAGGCGAGGGCCGCGGTCACTGTTCTGCTCAGGTCGCGTGCGTCCGCGCCGGCGCGGGAGCGGAGATTGACGCCGTACGCGAGCAGCGCCAGCACGTCGGCGGCGGCTCTGGGATCGCAGCCCGGGACGAGCTGCCCCTGAGCCCGCGCGGTGACGAGCGCCGCGTGCATCGCGTCCCGCAGCTCCTCGTGATGCCGGTCCAGGACGGCGCGCACCTCGGGATCACTGTTGTCCGCTCCGGCGTGCGCGTTGGAGACCATGCAGCCCCAGCCCGCGTACTCCCCCGAGCAGCGCGCATCGATCAGCCCGGCGAAGAACTCTGCGATGGCGGGGAGTCCCCGCTCGTCCTCCGCGAGGCGCCGGAACACCGGCCGAGACCTCTGCTCCACATAGCGGCGCAGCGCGGCGAGGTAGAGCTCCTGCTTGCCGCCGAACGTGGCGTACAGGCTGGATCGGTTGAGCCCGGTCGCGGTGACGACGTCCTGGATGCCGGTCGAGGCCACGCCCTGCCGCCAGAACAGGCGGACCACCGTCTCCAGTGCCGCGTCCGGGTCGAAGTGCTTGATGTCCGGCATGCCTCACCCACCGACTTGAAACGAGGGTTCCAGGATACGTCCACCCCAGCTATCTTGGAACGGTCGTTCCCAGTTGCATCATGACCAGGAGGCCATCCCCATGCCCCTCAACGCCGAGCTCCGCGCCTTCTACGAAGCCCGTCAGCAGCAGATCCCCGCAGAGATCCGGGAGATCATGCGCCGGGCGGGACAGGAACTGGCCGACTCCGGCCAGGCGGACCGCGCGCTGACCGTCGGCGCGCGGGCCCCGCACTTCACCCTCCCCACGGCCACCGGACAGACCCTGGCCCTGGACGACCTGCTCGCCGACGGCCCGGTCGTCCTCACCTTCTACCGCGGCGCCTGGTGCCCGTACTGCAACATCGCCCTGCGCGCCCTCCAGCAGCACCACGACGCCATCACCGCACGCGGCGCCCGCCTGGTGGCCGTCTCCCCTCAGATCCCCGACGAGTCCCTCTCCCTCACCGAGAAGCACGACCTCGCCTTCGACGTCCTCAGCGACATCGGCTCCGACACCGCCAAGCAGTACGGCCTGGCCTTCGACCTCCCCGACGACCTCGCCGCCGTCTACGACAAGCTCGGCTTCGACCTCCAGCGCGTCAACGACGGCCACCCGCGCACCCTCCCGCTGCCCGCCACCTACGTCATCGACCGCGAGGGCCTGATCCGCTGGGCCTTCGTCGACACCGACTACACCACCCGCGCCGAACCGGCCGACATCCTCGCCGCCCTCGACTCCCTGAACTGATCCACCAGCGCGGCGGCCGGCAGCGCGGCGGGTGCCTGTTCGGTGAGCGCGCTTACAGTTTCCGGACGCGTTCCGGCCGTAGCGTGCGGGCATGGTGTTGCGGATCGTGCTGGGCGGGCTGTTCGTCGCGATGGCTGCCGGGCAGCTTGTCTCCTTCCGGCAGATGCCCGGCATTCTGGCCGCGTACGGGCTGATCTCCGGGGCGGGCGCGATCGCGCTCGCCGTGGCACTGATCGCGGGCGAGTTGGTGTGCGGGGTGTGGTTTCTGGCCCGCCCGCGATCCCGCGCGAGGGTGCCGGTGTGGGTGTTCACCGGCGTTGCGGTGGTGTGGGCCCTGCTGGCGGCGCAGGCGTACGCACGCGGGCTCACCGTGGCCAACTGCGGCTGCTTCGGCCGCTATCTGCCCCAGCGGCTGAGCTGGTTCGTGCTCGTCCAGGACGCACTTCTGCTGCTCTACGCCGGTCTGCTGCTGCGCGGCAGCGCGGCTGCGCCTGTCGGCGCGGGTAGTACTCGCACCCGGGACGGGCTGCGCGCCCTGCGCTGCCGCGCAGGTGTCCAGGCCGAACCGCCGACCCCGTCTCGACGGAGTGAGGAGTACCGATGACGCAGGCATCCGCGCCACGGCGCAAGGTGGACCGCGACGAGGTGTTCGTGGAGTTCACCAAGTCGATCTGCCCGCTGTGCAAGACGCCCGTCGACGCCCAGGTCAACATCCGTGACAACAAGGTGTACTTGCGTAAACGCTGCCGGGATCATGGCCAGTTCGAAGCACTCGTGTACGGGGACGCGGAGGAATACCTGACCTCGGCCCGCTTCAACAAGCCGGGCACGATCCCGCTGACCTTCCAGACCGAGGTGAAGGACGGCTGCCCCAGCGACTGCGGACTGTGCCCCGAGCACAAGCAACACGCCTGCCTCGGCATCATCGAGGTCAACACCGGCTGCAACCTGGACTGCCCGATCTGCTTCGCCGACTCCGGGCACCAGGCGGATGGGTACTCGATCACGCACGAGCAGTGCGAGCTGATGCTCGACGCCTTCGTCGCCTCGGAGGGGGAGGCCGAGGTGGTGATGTTCTCCGGCGGGGAACCCACCATCCACAAACACATCCTGGACTTCATCGATCTCGCCCAGGCCCGCCCCATCAAGAACGTCAATCTGAACACCAACGGCATCCGCCTGGCCACCGACCGCACCTTCGTCGCCGAGCTCGGCAAACGCAACCAGGTGCCGGGTCGGTCGGTGAACATCTACCTCCAGTTCGACGGCTTCGAGGAACGCACCCACCTGGAGATCCGCGGCCGGGACCTGCGTACGTTCAAGCAGCGGGCCCTGGACAACTGCGCCGAGGCCGGGCTGACCGTCACCCTCGTCGCGGCCGTCGAACGCGGACTGAACGAACACGAGCTGGGGGCGATCATCGAGTACGGCATCGACCACCCCGCCGTGCGCTCCGTGGCCTTCCAGCCGGTCACCCACTCAGGTCGCCACGTGGAGTTCGACCCGCTGAACCGGCTCACCAACCCCGACGTCATCCGGCTCATCAACACCCAGCGCCCTCAGTGGTTCCAGAAGGGCGACTTCTTCCCCGTACCCTGCTGCTTCCCGACCTGCCGCTCCATCACCTACCTCCTCGTGGACGGGGACCCCGGCAACCGCACCGTCGTGCCGATCCCGCGGCTGCTGAACGTGGAGGACTACCTCGACTACGTCACCAACCGGGTCATGCCCGAGGCCGGAATCCGCGAGCCTCTCGAAAAGCTGTGGTCGGCCTCCGCGTTCATGGGCACCGCCACGACCGAGGAGCAGCTGCGGGCGACAGCCGAGGCGCTGGACTGCGCGGACGCCTGTGGTATCGACCTGCCGCAGGCCGTGAAGGACCTGAACGACAAGGCGTTCATGATCGTGGTGCAGGACTTCCAGGACCCCTACACCCTCAACGTCAAGCAGCTGATGAAGTGCTGCGTCGAGGAGATCACCCCCGACGGCCGGCTCATCCCGTTCTGCGCCTACAACTCCGTCGGCTACCGCGAACAGGTCCGCGAGCAGATGTCCGGCGTGCCCATCGCCCCGGTCGTACCCAACGCCCTGCCGCTCGCCGACCGCCTCACCACGACACCGTACGGATCGAAGACCGTCCATGCCGAAGAGGGGGAGTCCTCGTCGTGAACCAGCACCCCACGGGGGAGCGGATGAAGGCGTGCTGCGCCGCCGCGTACTCCTCCGACGTCGTCTCCCTGCTGCTCGGCGACTCCTATCACCCCGGCGGCACCGCCCTGACCCGCCGCCTCGCCGACGCTCTCGCCCTCACCCCGGCCGCGCGGGTCCTCGACGTCGCCTGCGGACGCGGAACGACCGCGCTGCTGCTCGCCGACGCGTACGGCGCCGAGGTGGACGGGCTCGACTACTCCCCCGGCAACATCGCCCTGGCCCAAGGCGCGGCCCAGGCAGCGGGGCTCCCCGGCAGGGCCCGCTTCACCACCGGGGATGCCGAGCGCCTGCCCTACCCCGACGCCGTCTTCGACGCCGTGGTGTGCGAGTGCGCGCTGTGCACCTTCCCGGACAAGGCGCGGGCCGCAGCGGAGTTCGCCCGCGTCCTGCGGCCCGGCGGCCGACTCGGCATCACGGACGTCACCATCGACCCATCCCGGCTCCCGCCCGAACTCACCGGGCTCGGCGCCCGCATCGCCTGCATCGCCGACGCCCGGCCGCTTCCGGAGTACGGCGAGATCCTGGCCTCCGCGGGCCTGCGCACCGTACACACCGAGCGCCACGACCAGGCGATGCTGCGGATGATCGACCAGATCGAAGCACGGCTGAATCTGCTGCGCATGACTGCCCGGGACAAGCTCACCGCCGCCGGCGTCGACATCGACGCCGCCCCTGCCGCGTTCAGCGCGGCTCGCACGGCCGTGGCGGACGGCGTCCTCGGCTACGCCCTGCTGATCGCGGAGCGAACGGCCGGGTAGGCCGGGATGCGCGCGGCGGCGGCGCGTTCGTGACCCGCCTGCCCGCAACGGCCGGTGACCTACCCGCGCGTACGTAAGCGCGCTCACATACCCGCAACCGCCCGCCTCCTAGCGTCAGCCCCACTAGGGAAGTCGACGTCAGGAAGAGGCGATCACCATGACCACCACGTTGCGGGTCTCCCCCAGCACAGCCGTCATCCCGGTGCACGCGGTGTGGGGCGCCGCGGCCGGTCTGGTCGGCGGCGTGGGCTTCGGCATCTGGATGTCGGTATCGCGGCCGATGGCGGACACCGCGATGATCATTATGGTCGCCGGGCTGCTCGGTTCGACGAACGCCGTCGTCGGCTGGCTGGTCCACCTGTCCATCGCGGTGTTCGCCGGCATCGGCTTCGGCGTGCTGCTCGGGCAGTTCGCCCAGCGCCTCGCACCCGCCGCGGTCCTCGGCCTGGCCTACGGCGCGGTCTGGTGGACCGTCGGCGCCCTGTGGATCATGCCCGCCAACATGGGCATGCCGGTCTTCGAGTGGAACGCCGTCACCGCCTCCAGCCTCGGCGGCCACCTCGTCTTCGGCCTGCTGGCCGGCCTCACCTTCTCGCTGTTCGCCCGGACGGCGGGCAGGCACAACGGCCGAACCGCTGCATGACACCGATACCGCCATCGTCAACGCCTGGTCCCGGCTCGCCGCTCCGGGGTACCGAGCCTGTTCTGGGTGCCCCGGACGACTACTGTCTGGCCCACAGCGCGGGCGCGCTGGCCAGCCCGGCGTGGGGCGCCGCACCCCCGCCATGGGCACCGGGACGACGCGAGGAACCACACCGCATGAACCACACCGGCGACGAAGCCGAGAAGACCTGGTGCATCTCCGAGGTCGACATCTTCCGCGACCTGAGCGACGCGGAGATGAACGCCATCGCCGCCGCGGCCCCGATGAAGACCTACAGCGCCGGTGAACTGCTCTACTCGCCCTCCCAGCCCTCCGAGGTGCTGTTCATCCTCAAGCGGGGCCGGGTGCGGATCTTCCGGGTCTCCGCCGACGGCCGCGCCCTGACGTGCGCGATCATCAGCCCGGGCACCATCTTCGGCGAGATGGTGTTGCTGGGTCAGCGGATGTACGACAACTTCGCCGAGGCCCTCGACGACGTCACCGTCTGCGTGATGAGCCGCGCCGACGTCCACCGCTTCCTGCTCTCCGATGCCCGTATCTCCGCGCGCATCACCGAGATCCTCGGTCGGCGCCTGACCGACCTCGAACAGCGACTGTCCGACAGCGTCTTCAAGTCCGTACCCCAGCGCATCGCCACCACCCTGCTGACCCTCGCGGCCGAGACCCGGCCCCGCGTGCTCGGGGCCCGCAGCCCGCAGATCGCGCTCACCCACCAGCAGATCGCCGCCCTGGCCGGCACGTCCCGCGAAACGTGCACCAAGGTGCTGCGCGACTTCGCCGAACAGCACCTGATCCGCCTGGCCCGGGGCCGCATCACCGTCCTCGACCCACAGCGGCTCGCCGACCATGCGGGCTGACGTCACCGAACCGTAAGACCACCGCCCTACGCCCGGTGCGCCCAGCGGCCCTACAGTCACAGCCGATCCCGACCCACAGGAGTCCAGCCATGCGCGCCCGCACTCTCCTCCCAGCCGTCCTCGCCGCCGCCCTGCTCACCGCAACCGGGTGCGGCTCCGACAGCGGCAACGACTCCGGCGGCGATGCCCAGGCCGCACCGTCGAAGACGGCGCCTGCCTCCTCGGGCGAGGGAGAGGACGGGGGCGACAGCGGGACTCAGGTCCCCGAGTCCCTGAACTTCACCGGCACCACGGTGGACGGCGAGCCGTTCGACGCGAAGACCCTCGCGGGCAAGCCCACCGTGCTGTGGTTCTGGGCCCCGTGGTGCCCGAAGTGCCGCGCCCAGGCCACAGAGACAGCCAAGGTCGCCGCCGACTACGCGGGCAAGGCCCACGTCCTCGGCGTCGCCGGCCTCGACAACAACGCCGCCATGAAGGACTTCGTCTCCGAGACCGGCACCGGCTCCTTCTCCCACCTCTCCGACGAAGCGGGCGAGGTCTGGAAGCGGTTCGAGGTCACCGAGCAGAGCCGCTACGTCATCCTCGACAAGGACGGCAAGACCGTCTACGAGGGCGTACTGCCCGGTGGCCAGGGACTGGCCGAGAAGGTCGCCGGGCTCACCGGCTGAACCCACCATGGCCGACCTGCCCCTGGCCCTCGCGCTGAGCGCGGGCATGCTCGCCGCCGTCAACCCGTGCGGCTTCGCCCTGCTCCCCGCCTACCTGTCCCTGCTCGTCCTCGGCGACGACTCCCCCAGCCGTGCGGTCGCGGTCGGCCGGGCACTGACCGCCACCGCGGCGATGACGGTCGGGTTCGCCGCGCTCTTCGGCGTGTTCGGCCTGGCCGTCCAACCCGTCGCAGGGCAGGTGCAGGAGCAACTGCCCTGGTTCACCATCGCCTTCGGGCTCCTCATGGCGGTGGCCGGTACCTGGCTGCTCGCCGGGCGTCAACTTCCCACACTGGCCCCGAAACTGCGCCGTGCGCCGACCGTGACCCGCTCGCTGCCCTCGATGGCGCTCTTCGGAATGGCGTACGCAACCGCCTCCCTGGGCTGCACCATCGCCCCGTTCCTGGCCATCGTCGTCTCCGCCTTCCGCAGCGGCTCCACCGGCGAGGGCATCGCCCTCTTCGCCGCGTACGCCGCCGGGATGGGCCTGATCGTCGGCGCCGCCTCGCTGACCGTCGCCCTCACCCGCACCACCGCCGTCACCCGGCTGCGCCGCCTCGGCGCGATCGCACCCCGGCTCGGCGGCGCACTACTCCTGTGTGTGGGCGCATACGTCGCGTACTACGGCTGGTACGAGATACGCGTCCAGCGCGACCCCACCACTCAGGACCCGGTCATCGACGCGGCCGGAGCCGTCCAGCGCGGCATCGCCGAGACGCTGGACGCCACCGGCCCCACGACGATCGCTCTCGTCTTCGCCGCCCTGCTCATCACCGCCGTGGCACTCATCCGCTTGCGGCGTGCCCGAGAGGTCGGACGGTCATGGTCGCGCCGGCGAAGCGGCTGAGCCGCTTGACGGGACCCGAACGTCGAGCCTACGCGCGGTGTGACAACCGCCCGGTTTCGCGCCGTACCGCAGTGGTCGTGAAGGCCGCCGCAGCGCCCGCGGTGAGTGCCAGCAGCACGTATCCCCATGTGTAGTCGTCAGTAACGCCGTAGACGACACCCATGACCAGGGGCGGAAAGAAGCCGCCCAGACCTCCGGCAGCGCCGACGACACCGGTCACCGAGCCGACCCGATCGGGGGGCACCAGGCGGGCGACGAGCGCGAACACGGCACCGGATCCCGCGGCCCAGGGCGGCCGCCATGCCGAGGAAGGCGAGCGTTCCGAGCGGGATCAGCGGCAGCTCGAAGGCGGCGAGGAGAGCGAGAGCCGCGATGACGGCGTAGGTGACGACGAGCACGGGCACGGGATGCAGCCGGTCGGAGAGCCATCCGCCGACCGGGCGCATGGCGACAGCGAGGACGACGAAGCCCGCAGTGCGCAGGGCGGCGTCGGACCGTCCGAGGTCGTGGGCGGTGGTGAGGTAGGTGGGCAGGTAGACGCTGAAGGCGACGAATCCGCCGAAGGCCACGGCGTAGAGGAAGGACAGCTGCACGGTGGCGTGCATGCGAAGGGTCGCCGTGGTGCGCGCGAGCAGTGAGCCGGGCGGTACGGCGCGGTCGGGCTTGTCGCGCAGGAGGAGACGTGCCGCCACGGCGTAGACGACGAGGAGGGCTGCGACCAGGTCGAACGGGAACGCATACCCCACGGCGTCGGCCAGTTGGACGGTGGTGAAGGACGACAGGGCGGTGCCGCCGGTACCGATGCCGAAGATCCCCAGCGCAAGTCCGCGCCGCTCGGGCGGATACCAGGCGTTGACGAACGGCACGCCGATCGCGAAGGTCGTGCCGCCCAGGCCGAGGAAGAAGCCACCCGTCAGCACTTCGGCGAGGGAGTCGGCGAAGTGGCCGAGGTAGAGGACCGGCAGAACGGTGAGGGCGGCGACAAGGGGGAACATACGACGCGCCCCGACGCGGTCGGTGAGGGCGCCCACGGGGATCCGGCCGAGCGAGCCGACAATCACGGGTACCGCCACCGCGAGGGACTGCTGGAACGCGGTGAGGTCCAAGTCCTCGCGGAGCGTCGAGCCGAGCGGAGCCAGCAGCGCCCATGCCCAGAAGCAGAGCGTGAATCCGACGGTGGCCAGGGCAAGCATCCGCGGCGGCTGCGCGGCTGCCGCCGTTCCGCGGGTCCGCGGCGTCGAGGTGCGGTTCAATGCGCGCTTGCGGTGAGAGGTTCCCGCACCGGCATGGTCCGCACGCCGGTCTTCGCCGCCGGCACCGGCATCGTGATGGTCAGGACGCCGTGCTGGTACTCAGCCGTGGCCGCGTCGCTCTTGGCCGAGGCCGGCAGCGGAGTGGAGTGACCGTAGTGGTATTCCGCGCGGCCCTGCTGGGCAGTCTCGTCGCTGCGCTTGGCACGGAGGGTCAGGCACCCTTCCGCGACGGTGATCTCAATATCCTCGGCGTCGATTCCCGGAAGCTCGGCCCGCAGCACGTACCTTCCGTCCGCCAGGCTTTCTTCGACGTGGATACCGTGCCTCGCCGGAATGTCGTCCAGCACGGGGAATCCCGCCTCCGCCCAGTCGGACAGGTCGGACAGTGCGGACCGCCCGGGAAGTCGCTCGGTCATAGTGCTCATGACTAGCTCCTCTTTTCCCCATTTCCCCCGTTTCCAGAGTCCCCGCCCGTACTCGGAGACGCGTGGGCCGACCGGTCCCCGTGCACGGTCCTGTCGGCCCTGTCAGCCAGACCTCCGGCTGTCCCTTTCCGTGTCCGCGTCCCGGTTCACTGGGCCCGCCCGTGGTCGGCGGCGTAGGCCGCGAAAACGTCCGTAGGTGCCGCGCCCGTGTGGAGGAAGCGCTGGTCAAGGATGGCGGCGAGATCCCTCAGCGCACCGGCGAGCAGGTCACCCGCCAGTCGTACCTCCGGCCGCCCCGCAGACTGTCCGCGTTCGGCGAGCGCGGCAGCGTAGCCGATCATGGCTGCCAACGACGAGTGGTCCTCCCCGTCATGGAAGTAGTACGCCTCCGCGTACTGGGTGAAGTCGAGGCGGACGCGTACGACCTCGGTGGCCAGGCTGTCCAGCAGCACCGCCCCCGCGGTGCAGTCGAGCTGCTGCTGCGTCGGATCCGAGTCGCGCAGCAGTGCCAGCCGGATGGCGAGGACCCTCCTGCGAGTCAGCGCCGGATAGATTTCCAGCACCCAGGAGACCGTGGCCGTCAGGAGGGCGAAACCCATGACGGCCTCCAACGGCGAGACCAGGCGAAGCCAGCCCTCGCCAGGCGCGATGTCCCCCAGCCCCAGGGTGGCCACCGTGACGAGCGACAGGTACACGGAGTCGACCAGTGCGGGTTCCTGCGCCGCCTCGGAGCCGGGCGAAAAGGTGAACGACCCTGGCATGTGGGGCCAGTAGACGATCGCCCAGCCAAGGACGATGAAGGAGGCCCACATGCACACGACGGTGACCATGGCGAGCGGTCCGACCAGCCCGACCACACGCCTGCGGGCACGGAAGCGCCGGGCCAGTCTCCACAGCGCCGTCATGACGAGGCGGCTGAGCCCGCCGTGGCGGGTGGGGTGCCAGAGTGTGTGAAACAGGTCCCGCAGGGTGACCATGACGAGTCCCGCGCCCATCAGCGAGACCAACCACTCCATGCGCGTCTCCCACGGCCTTGTTCCCCGAAGCGGAACCTCCGCTCTCGGAGCGTAGGCCGACGCCCACACCAGCGCAGGGCGGAATCGCCGTGCTCCCGGGCCACGTCGCATCGGATCGAGCAAACGCCCCACTTTGCTGCCATTTGCCCATAATGGGTAAAGTTAGCCTAGCCTAAGCAGCGCCTCGGGAGACGAGCGGGGAGTGGGCCATGCGTTCGAGCCGTTCGAGAATCGTCGCCACGGTAGCCGTGGCCGGTCTGCTGCCTCTCGGCCTTGCGGCCTGTGGCGGCACGAACCAGGAAGCGCAGCCCGTCGGACAGAATTCCGACAAGAGGGTCACCGTGTACAGCGGACGGAGCGAGTCCCTGGTCAAGCCGGTGCTGGACGATTTCGAGAAGGCCAGCGGCATCACCGTCGAGGTGCGCTACGGGGATACGGCCGCGATGGCGGCGCAGTTGCAGGAAGAGGGCGGCCGAACACCCGCGGACGTCTTCCTCGCGCAGGATGCCGGGACTCTGGGGGCGGTGGCCGGGCAGGATCTCTTCGCCACGCTGCCGGACGAGGTGCTGGACAAGGTAGCGCCCGCCTATCAGGACGAGGACGGGCAGTGGGTAGGAGTGACCGGCCGTTCGCGCACGATGGTCTACAACGCCGATCAGGTGGCCGAGGGTGACCTGCCGGAGTCGGTGTTCGAGCTCACCGAGCCCGAGTGGAAGGGGAAGGTGGGCATCGCGCCGACCAACGGCTCCTTCCAGGCATTCATCACCGCGATGCGGGTGGAGCACGGCGACGAGCGGACCCAGGACTTCCTGAACGGGCTGAAGGCCAACGACGCACAGATCAGGCAGGGCAACGCGCCCATCGTCGCCGACGTCGACAGGGGCAGTCTCGCCACGGGGCTGGTCAACCACTACTACGTGTACGAACTCGCCAAGGAGAAGGGCACCACCGTCGACGCCCTCAAGGCGAAGAACCACTTCTTCCCGAACGGCGACATCGGCGCCCTGGTCAACGTCTCCGGCGTCGGCATCGTGGAGGGGGCCGGTGACGATCCCGACGCCCGAGCGTTCGTCGACCACCTGCTCGGCAGGCAGGCGCAGACCCACTTCGCCCAGGAGACGTACGAGTATCCGCTGGCTGCCGGAGTGGCCGGCGCGTCCGGGCTGCCGAAGCTGTCCTCGCTGAACACCCCGGACATCGACCTCAACGACCTGGACGACCTGCGGACCACGGTGGAGATGATCAGGGAATCGGGGCTGGCTTGACCATGGCGTCGGCGGCCGTCGTACGCCGCCGGGTGCGGCGGCTGGTGCCACGCCCGGTGCTGGCGACTGCCGCGGTGGCCGGGGTCTGCGTGGCGCTGATCCCGCTGGCCTATCTGGCGGTACGGGTCGGTGACGCCGGCTGGGCCCGTATCAGCGAGGAACTGTTCACGGTGCGGACCGGGGAACTCGCGGCCCGGAGCCTGGCGCTGGCCGGGGCCGTGACGGTGGCGTGCACGGTGCTCGGTGTCGCCACGGCGTTCCTCGTCACGCGCACCGACCTGCCGGCACGTCGGCTGTTCGGGGTCCTCGCCGCGCTGCCGCTGGCGGTGCCCAGCTATGCGGCGGCCTTCGCCTGGGTCTCCACGGTGGCGGGGTTCGAAGGATTCTGGGCGGCCGCGCTGGTCCTGACGCTGGTGTCGTACCCGTACGTCTTCCTCCCCGTCGCCGCCGCGCTGGCGAGCGCCGACCCGGCACAGGAGGAGGTGGCCCGGTCGCTGGGGAGCGGCCCGTGGCGCACCCTCCTCACGGTGACGCTGCGTCAGGTCCGGCCTGCCGTGGGAGCGGGGGCGCTGCTGGTGGCGCTCTATGTGTTGTCCGACTTCGGTGCGGTCTCCGTCCTGCGGGCGGACGTCCTCACCCGGGCCATCTTCACCTCCATCAGCCTCGGTTTCGACCCCACCGGCGCACTCGTACTCGCCACCGTGCTGGTGGTGCTCACCGTCCTCATCGTCTCTGGCGAGCAGCTGACTCGGCGTCAGGCCGCCCGGTACGCGCGCCTCGGCGGTGTCGGCCGCCCACCGGTACGGCGGCGCCTGGGACGCCTGCGGTGGATTGCCGTATCCGCTCTCATCGGCACCGGGGCGCTGGCGCTCGGCGTCCCGGCGGCGAGTCTCGCGCGATGGTTCGGCGAGGGCGTCTCCCGGCCCGGGTCACTGACCGGCCTGGCCACGGCGGCCGGGAACTCGCTCACCGTCTCCGCCGCCGGTGCCGGGCTGACCATGCTGCTCGCCCTGCCGCTGGGACTGCTGGGCGCCCGCGCACCCGGCCCCGTCGCCGTCGCCCTGGACCGCCTGGCCTACCTCTCACACGCGCTGCCCGGCCTGGTCATCGGCCTCTCGCTGGTGTTCTTCGGAATCAACGTGGCCTACCCGCTCTACCAGAGCGTGTGGCTGCTCGCGCTGGCCTACGCGGCGCTGTTCCTCCCACTCGCCGTCGCCGCGGTCGGCGCCGCCGCGCTGCAGACCCCGCCGGCGCTGGAGGAGGTGGCCCGCTCGCTCGGACGTCGCAGAACATACGTACTGCGCACAGTCACCGTGCCACTGGCCGCACCCGGCATCGCCGCCGGTGCGGCCCTGGTCTTCCTCACCTGCATGAAAGAGCTGCCCGCCACCCTGCTGCTGCGCCCGACCGGCATGGACACACTCGCCACCGAGCTGTGGAGCCGGACATCAGTCTCCGCCTACGCGGCCGCCGCGCCGTACGCCGCGCTGCTGGTGCTGCTGGCCGCGGTACCGACCTGGTGGCTGTCGGCCCGTACCGGCGTCCTCAGTCAGGGAGTCCAGGGAGGAGGAGCCTGACATGGCCGAGCTGCGCGTCACCGCGGTGCACAAGTCCTTCGGGTCGGTGCGGGCGCTGCGCGGCGTGGACCTCACGGTCCGCTCCGGAACGCTGACGGCGGTCCTCGGGCCCTCCGGCAGCGGCAAGACCACGCTGCTGCGCTGCATCGCCGGATTCGAAACCGTGGATGCCGGGGAGATCCGCCTCGACGGCCACCGGATCGCCGCCCCCGGCCGCACCGTGCCGCCGGAACGGCGGCGGATCGCGGTCGTCCCGCAGGAAGGCGCGCTCTTCCCGCACCTACCGGTGCGCGGCAACATCGCCTACGGACTCGACAGGCGCACCCGATGGACCGGGCGGATCGAATCCGTGCTGGCGCTGGTGGGCCTCGCCGGATTCGAGCACCGGATGCCGCACCACCTCTCCGGCGGTCAGCAGCAACGCGTCGCCGTCGCCCGCGCCCTCGCCCCGCACCCGCCGGCCGTCCTGCTCGACGAGCCGTTCAGCGCCCTGGACGCCGCCCTGCGCGCCGAGGTGCGCCAGGACGTACGCTCCGCCCTGCGCAGCGACGGCGCCACAGCCGTCCTCGTCACCCACGACCAGGCCGAGGCCCTGTCGATCGCGGACGAGGTCGCCGTCCTGCACGACGGCCGGATCGTGCAGAGCGGACCGCCGGACCTCGTCTACCACTCCCCCGCCACACCCTGGGTTGCCGACATCGTGGGCGAAACCGTCTGGCTGCCCGCCGAGATGACCGGCGGCCGGGCCCGTACACCGCTCGGTCCGGTACCGGTCGTCACGTCGGACGGCCGTCCGCCGTCCGCCCCCGGACGTGTGCTGCTGCGCCCCGAACAGATCGAGGTCGTCCCAGCCGGCACTCCGGCAGCGAACACCGCGACGGTCGTACGCCGGGACTTCCAGGGCCACGACACCCTGCTCGCCCTGCGCCTGACGGACGGAACCCCGGTGCTCGCCCGGATCTTCGCCCCGGCCTCGGTCCCCCATGCCATCGGCGGTGAGGTCGGCCTACGCGTCCGCGGCGCCGCCCGGGCCTTTCCCACGCCGTCCGGGGCAACTGATGTCAGCCGAAGGTAGGGCGCCCGAACACAGGTGATGCTGGACCCGGGTGCGCAACCAGCAGTTACGTTGAAGTCATCGACGTAGACCATCGGGCGATGGAGGGGCGGCATGGCCGGCAAGAAGGCGGCGAAGGTGCCGCGCGCGGTATACGAACGGGAACTGCTGCGCCTGCAGACGGAGCTGGTGAAACTGCAGGAGTGGGTGCGCGCCGAGGGCGCCAGGCTGGTCGTGATCTTCGAGGGCCGGGACGCGGCCGGAAAGGGCGGCACGATCAAGCGGGTCGCCGAACACCTCAACCCGCGGGTCGCGCGCATCGCGGCGCTGCCGATGCCGACCGAGCGCCAGCGCACCCAGTGGTACTTCCAGCGGTACATAGAGCATCTTCCGGCCGCAGGGGAGATCGTGCTGTTCGACCGGTCCTGGTACAACCGGGCCGGCGTCGAGCACGTCATGGGCTTTTGTACCAAGGAGGAGCACCAGCTCTTCCTGCGGCAGTGCCCCATCTTCGAGCGGATGCTGGTGGAGGACGGGATCCTGCTGCGCAAGTACTGGTTCTCAGTGAGCGACACCGAGCAGCAGAAGCGCTTCCAGCGCCGGTTGGAGGACCCCCTGCGGCGCTGGAAGCTGTCCCCGATGGACCTGGAGTCGATCACCCGCTGGGAGGCATACTCACGGGCCAAGGACGAAATGCTGGTGCACACCGACATCGCCGAGGCGCCCTGGTACGTCGTCGAGAGCGACGACAAGCGCCGCGCCCGGCTGAACATGATCGCCCACCTGCTGGACTCCCTGCCGTACCACCAAGTGCCGCCGCCGGTCCTCGATCTGCCGCCCAGGCCACCCTCGACCGGCTACGAGCGCCCGCCGCGCGATCTGCAGACCTACGTCCCCGATCACGCGGCGAGCCTCTGAGACACCGGTCACCCGAATACGCGTTTGGAGTACTTGGGTCGCTGTTCTTGAGAGCCGTCCACTCGCCCCGGCATCCAGTGAAGGCGGCGGCCGTCATTGCCGTGCTGCGGGTTCGGAGGAGTGACGTGACGCGCGGTAGTCGCTAGGTCACGGTAGCGTGCCAAACGCTGGCCGAGAGAACGTGCAGCGGCGGAGCCGACCGGACAGCAGGCCCACAACCAGAGCAGCCGGACGAGAGTCTGGGAGGACCAGATGGCCGTAGAAATCCAGCCCCTCCTCAAGCCCTCGCGGCTCAGGCGCCGGGGGGGTCTGTTGGGTGAATGCCTCGCGGAGTTCCTGGGGACCTTCGTTCTCATCGCCTTCGGCTGCGGTGTGGTGGCGATGGCGGTCGCGGGCCTGCCGGGTTCGGGCCGCACCTCGGGGCCCACCACGTTCTTCCTGGGTGCCGGAGACTGGCTGTTGATCACCTGGGGCTGGTGCATGGGGGTGGTCTTCGGGGTGTACGTGGCCGGCGGGGTCAGCGGGGCCCATATCAACCCGGCGGTGACACTGGCGTTCGCGGTACGCCGGAAGTTCGCCTGGGCCAAGGTCCTTCCGTATATGGGGTCACAGTTGCTTGGAGCGTTCGCCGGCGCCGCTCTGGTGTACGGGGTGTACCACGACGCGATCAACACGTTCGACGCCGCCGCGGAAGGCCCGAAGACGAATGGTCACACGCTCGCGTCCTTCTCCATCTTCGCCACATTCCCAGCGCCGTACTTCCACGGTGGCATCTGGGGACCGCTGATCGACCAGATCGTCGGCACGGCGTTCCTACTGATGTTCGTCGTTGCTGTCATCGACCTGCGCAATACCGGCGTGAAAGCCAACCTCGGTCCACTGATCATCGGATTCGCTGTCGCAGCGATCGGCATGTCCTACGGTGCGAACGCGGGCTACGCCATCAACCCCGCACGTGACCTCGGCCCGCGTCTGTTCACCTGGGCCGCCGGGTGGCAGGATCTGGCGATGCCAGGGAGTGTGTCCGGTGCCTTCAGTAGCTATTTCTGGATCCCCATCGTGGGTCCGCTTATCGGCGGCGTCATCGGAGTGCTGGTATACGACCTGTTCATCGGTGACATCCTGCACTTGCGTGCCGGCGCTCCACCGGAGCCCGGCCGGACGCGGCCCACGACTGGGGACGAGGAGTAACCGGAGCCTGAACGGCTGTCTCGTCGCTGGTCGCGCGGCTCCCTGATTCCGCGGGCGCTTTTCACTACTCGGTGAACGGGGACTCCCACCGGGTGGATATGACCAGGAGGTCACCGTGGAGTTCAACGTGACAGTGGAAATCCCGCAGGGATCCCGCAACAAGTACGAGATGGACCACAAACTGCACCGCATCCGCCTGGACCGGCTGCTGTTCACCTCCACCCAGTACCCGGCCGACTACGGCTACATCGACGGCACCCTCGGCCGCGACGGCGACCCCCTCGACGCCCTGGTCATCGTCGGCGAACCCACGTTTCCCGGCTGCACCATCGAGTGCCGGGCCGTCGGTATGTTCGTCATGAAGGACGAGCGCGGCCCGGACGAGAAGGTGCTGTGCGTGCCCGCCCACGACCCGCGCTACGCGCATGTGCAGGACATCGGCGACATCCCCGACTTCGACCGGCTGGAGATCACCCACTTCTTCGAGGTCTACAAGGACCTCGAGCCCGGCAAGTCCGTCGAGGGCTCCCACTGGGAGGGCCGCGACCAGGCGTACGCCGAGATCGACGCTTCACGCAGACGGGCGACGGAGGCGTCGGACGGGGAGCCTTCGTGACCGTACCGGGCACGCTGGTCCTGCTGCGGCACGGGCAGAGCACGACCAACGCCGCCGGCCGCTTCACCGGCTGGCTGGACGTCCCGCTCACCACCGACGGCGAACGTCAGGCCGCGGCGGCCGGCGCACTGCTGGCCCGGCACGCACTGCTGCCGGACATCGTCCACACGTCGATCATGGCCCGCTCGATCCGCAGCGCCGACCTCGTCCTCAACACGCTGGACCGATCGTGGATCCCCGTGCACCGCACCTGGCGGCTCAACGAACGCCAGTACGGCGCCCTGACCGGCCGCTGCAAGAAGGAAGTCCGCGCGGAAGCGGGCCCCACGCTGTACCACCACTGGCGCCGCTCGCTGCACGGCAAGCCCGCCCCGCTGCCTGCCCAGCAGCTCACCCGCCTGCGCGCGGATCCCCGCTACGCAACCCTGCGTCCCGACGCGCTGCCCGCCGTGGAGAGCCTGGCCGACATGACAGCCCGCATCGCCCCGTACTGGGCGGACGTACTCGCCCCTCAACTGCTCACCGGAGCCACCGTGTTGGTGGTCGCCCACGGGAACTCCGTGCGCGCCCTGGCCACCGTCCTGGACCAACTCTGCGAAGACGAGGTCCTTGGCCTCAACATCCCCACCGGTCAACCGCTGCGCTACGACTTCGACCACGCGATGCGCCCGCGCGTGCGCGGCGGGACGTACCTCAACCCGGATGCCGCCCTGACCCAGGCCGAATTGGTCGCCGCCGAAGGCCACACATGATCGTCCACGCCAATCCCCGCGAGCAAGAGACTCCCATGACTTTGCAGATCACGAACCTCCACGCCGTCGAGATCCTCGACTCCCGCGCCCGCCCCACCCTCGCGGTGACCCTGGAGACCGCCGGCAGCATGCGCGTCAGCGCCGGTGTCCCCTCCGGCGCTTCGACCGGCACCCGCGAGGCCGTCGAACTCCGCGACGGCGACAGGGCCCGTTACAACGGCCAGGGCGTGCTGACGGCCGTCGGCCATGTCAACGGCGAGATCGCCCAGGCCCTCACCGGCCGCACCTTCGCCACCGCGGCCGAGATCGACCGCGCACTCATCGAGTTGGACGGCACCGATACCAAGTCCCGCCTGGGCGCCAACGCCATCATCGGCGTCTCCCTGGCCGCGTGCCGCGCCGAAGCCGCCCTTGCCGGACGGGAGTTGTGGCAACACCTCGCCCAGATCGCGGGCACCACCCCGCGGTTGCCGGTGCCGCACTTCAACGTCGTCAACGGCGGCGCCCACGCCGCCAACAACCTCGACTTCCAGGAGTTCATGCTCGCCCCGCTCGGCGCGCCCAGCCTGCCCGAGGCCGTCCGTGCCGGGGCCGAGGTGTACGCCCGTCTCAAGGCCCGCCTGTCGGCCGAAGGCCACGCCACGGGCCTCGGCGACGAGGGCGGCTTCGCCCCCGCGATCGACCGCCCCGAAGACGTCTTGCAGCTGCTCGTCGATGCGATCACGGACGCCGGATACACCCCGGGCCGGGACGGCGTGGCAATCGCCCTGGACCCGGCGGCCAGCGAGTTCCGCGGCCATGACGGTCTGTACCACATCGCAGGCACGGCGGTGACCAGCGATCAGCTCATCGACCGCTACGAGGCGATCACCGACCGGTTCCCCGTGTGGTCGATCGAGGACGGCCTCGCCGAGGACGACTGGGACGGCTGGGTCCGGTTGACCGAACGCCTCGGTGACCGCGTCCAGTTGATGGGCGACGATATCTTCGTCACCAACCCCGCCATCATCACCGACGCGATCAGCAAGAAGATCGGCAACTCCGCCTTGATCAAGGTCAACCAGATCGGCACGGTCACCGAGACCCTCGACGCCATGCGCATCTGCCGCGAGGCCGGCTACACCCAGATGGTCTCCCACCGCTCCGGCGAAACACCGGACGCCTTCATCGCCGACCTCGTCGTCGGCACCGGCGGCGGCCAACTCAAGTCCGGCGCCCCCGCCCGCGGCGAACGCATCGCCAAGTACAACCGCCTCATCGAAATCGCCGACACGAACACCGCACTCCCCTTCGGCCTCGCCACCGTCTGACCCACCGGTCCGCCGACCCCGGCGACGGTAGGCCATGCTCATTGCAACGTCCTCGCCAGTGACGGCATCCGCGAGCTGTACAGGTCTCGCCTCGGCGCGAACCGCCTCCAGTCGCACGCGTGGGTGTTCAAGGGACTGCCCAACGAGTAGATTCGCGATAACGACAATCGTTTTAATGATTGGGGGGTCCGGTGCCCGCACAACAGGCCGCCATCGGCGAGGTGTTCAGCGCAGGTGCCGAGGAATTCCACCGCTGGTCGCCCCTACTGTGGGACCCGGTCGGGCAGGCCACGGTGGAGGTGTCGGCCCCGGCCCTCGGTGAACGGGTGCTCGATGCCTGCTGCGGGGCGGGAGCGTCGGCGCTGCCCGCGGCCCGGGCCGTCGGCTCCGATGGACTGGTCGACGCGGTGGATCTGGCCGGGGGTCTCGTGGCGCTCGGTGAGCGGCGTGCGCGCCAGGACGAGCTGTCGAACCTCCGGTTCCACGAACACGACGTGACGGCCTGGGTGGCACCCGACGGCGGCTACGACCTGGTGCAGTGCTCCCTGGGCGTGTTCTTCTTCCCCGACATGGAGCGCGACACCGCGAAGCTCGCGGCCCTGCTGCGGCCAGGCGGGCGGCTTGCGGTGACCGTGTGGGAGAAGGGCGCGCTCGGCGGCTGGGGGCAGGCGTTCAAGGGGGCGGTCGAGACAGAGCGTGCCTGGCCGGGGTCGTCGCAGTCGGAGCAACTCGCCCGCATCGACACCGCCGACGCGCTCGCCGCCTGGCTGGAGGGCCTCGGACTGAGCAGCCCTCGGGTCGTACGGCGGGAGCTCGCCGTACCGCTGACCCCCGCGACCGCGTGGGACCTGGCCGTCGGCAGCGGCACCCGCGCCCTGCTCCACGGTCTGGCGCCCGACGCGGTGGACCGCGTCCGCGCGCGCTTCACCGCCGCGCTGGAGGCGGCCGCGGTCACGGACCTCGACGTCCGGATCCTCACCGCGACGGCCGTCGCATGACCCGTCGGCAGCAACGCACCGCCCGGCAGGCCGCCGAGGGGTTCACGGCCGCGGTCTGCCGCTCCGAGGACGGCTGCGGTGCGGCAGACGACCGCGACCTTGAAGCGCTGCGTGCCGCGACCCGCAAGGTGCCACTGGGGCTGCTGGTCGCCACCGGCTGCCTGGGCCGGCATCTGTACTGTCCGCACCACGAGGGCAATCAGGTTGCGCGCGCGGGCCATCGCGTGGTGGTCCAGCCGTGCACCCGGGACCGTACGCCGCTCGGCCCCGCCCTCGCCTTCGGCCCGTTCACCGATCCGGCACAGGCCGAAGCCCTGGCCGCCTGGCTGGCAGAAGGCATGGGCCGAGGACGCCGCCCTCCCCGACATCTGCTGGCCGTACGTCCGTCGCACAGCACGGAGTAGCAGCGTCGTTCCGGCTTCCCCTCGGGTCTCACATGGATCCCACGTAACCCATTGCCTCCCGCTTTTGAAAATGATTACCATGTGAGTTGTCTGCGCACCTTCAAGCAGGTGCGCCTTCTGATCCGGGGGGATCATCTTGCCTACCCTTGCCCGCACCCTGACCATTTCCGGCTCCGTCGCCGCCGCCCTCGCGCTCGGCGGCCTCGCCGCCACCCCGGCCGTCGCCGCCACCACGCTCAGCAGCGGCCACGTCGACGTCCTCGACGCCGAGTGGGACGGCACCGACCTGCATCTGCACGTCCACGACGAGGAGAACGCCACCGAGTACGAGCCGGCCGACGTCACGCTGTCCGTGCCGGCCGCCGCGAGAGTCGCCAACCCCGGTTACGGCTTCCTCGGCAGCGGCAGCCAGATATGGCTGCTGCCGGACACCGAGGCCGAGGCCGACGCGGCCGGCGTGCTCTTCCCGGGCATCTCCACCGAGCACCTGACCACCGGCGTCTTCGCCAACAACGCGGTGACCTACCGGCTCGTCAGCGCCACCCGGAACGGTGCCGCCACCAATGACTTCAGCATCTACGAGGGCGCCGGCACCCGCTGGTACGACAGCAACCCCGCCACCACCGGCTTCAAGTCGAAGTCCTTCGCCGTCAGCTCGCACAACCACGCCAACTGGGCCTTCGAGGAGGCCGGCACGTACGAGCTGACCTTCTCCGTCCAGGGCACGGTCGACGGCGTCACCGAGTCCGCCACCGAGACGTACACCGTGGTCGTCAGCTCGTGATGAGAGCCCTGACGCGCGGAAGACGCGCCTTCACGGCCGCTGCCCTCACCGCGGCGACCGCAGTGCTGCTGGGCGCGGCAGGGCTGGTCGTCGCCGGCGGCAGCGGGGATGCCCGCGCCGCCGGCGGTGCCGTCGTCCTCGACGAGGGCGAACTGGACTTCACGCCCAGGCTGGTCGACGGAAAGCTCCAGTTGCAGATCGACGACCGCAGCGGGGACACGACGGTCACGCGCGAGCCGTCGACCGTCGTCCTGCATGCCGTACAGGAATCCCTGCAGACCACCCTGAGCCCGGTCGCCAACGCGCTGGGCACCACCGACCTGGACACCTGGCAGCTCAACGGCTGGGAGGCGGCGGACATCTTCGCACCCGAGCCCGGCTGGAAGGGCACCGAGGCAGGCGGGGACACCGAGGTGACGCTCGCGGGGTACGACGGCCCCGGAGACTTCGGCATGGCCACGTACACCCGGGAGATGGACTTCTCGGACATCCCGGCGGAGGCCCATCTCGGCAGCACTGCCGCGGCTCCGCGGTCCTTCACCCTGTCCGGCAACCAGGAACGGATGCTGCCCACCTGGTTGTTCACGGCGGAGGGCGTCTACCGGCTCACCTTCACCGTGAGCAGCGGCGGCGCCACCGACACCGAGACCCTCGCCGTGGTCGTCGGCGACGACGTCGACCCGGCCGACGTACTGCCCGGCGACGGCTCCACCCCGACGGCCACCCCGACGAGTCCGGCGCCCACGAGCCCGTCGCCCACCACGCCCGCGGCGCGCGTCATTGCCGAGGGCCATCTCGACATGGCGGCCCGCCCGGTGGACGGCGACCTGGAGTTCCAGTTCAAGGAAGGCAGCGAGACCCAGTACGAGTGGCACGAGCCGAGCAAGGTCGTCCTCCATGTGCGGCCCGCCGCCAAACGGAAGATCCCGGAGGGGTACGACTTCCTCGGCACCCCGGGTGACGCGGTGTGGTGGCTGCCCTTGCAGCAGAAGGCCGGCCTCCTGTGGCCCGGCTGGAACACGCAGGAGTACGCCACGAAGGACCTCGACGGCAGGATCTCCTTCCGGCTCGACTCCGTGCAGGGGCCCGGAAACGTCGCGATGTTCTACGACGACGCACTGGGAGCCCCGGTCGTCACGCTCAACAGCGGTGACGGTTTGCCCGACGCGCACACCCTCAAGCCGGGCACCCACAGCCACTTCAACTGGGCCTTCACCACGGAGGGCGTCTACCGCACCACGTTCACGGTCAGCGCCACACTCGCCGACGGTACGAAGGTCAGCGACACGGAGACCTTCGCGTGGGTGGTCGGGGACGACGTGGACCCGGGAACCGTGACGCCGGGCGCGGGTGACGAGCCGACCGCGACACCGACGACCACCCCCTCGGCGACACCGACGGCCACGGCATCCGCCTCGCCGTCCCCGTCGTCCTCTTCGGGCGGACCGTCCGCATCACCGACCGCGCAGCCGTCCGACTCGGCCTCGGGCGGCGGGTCGACGGGTGGCGGTTCCAACGGCACAGGCGGAAGCGGCGGTTCGGCACTGGGCGCCACGCCGACCGGCGGACTGGCCTCCACCGGAACGGGCGCCGCAGTGCTCGCCGGTGTCGCCGTGGCCGCGTTGCTCGCGGGCGGCGGGGCCGTGTTCGCCGTACGCCGTCGGCGTACCGCCCGGTAAGAGCTGCGCGTACGGCGGACTGGAACCAGGCAGCGACTGGTCCGCCGTACGCGGCTTCGTCATGTTCCCCGAACGGGGGCGCCAGCGAACAGAGAAGGGGGAGCCCCATGCGGGGCCACGCCAAAGGCAGCACCAGGGCCGCGCTCGCCGTAGGCTGCGCGCTGCTCGCCACGGCGGCGACCGGGTGCAGCGGGATCCGGTCCGGATCGTCCGACGCCGCCCTGACGGTGTCGACGACCACCGCGATCATCGCCGACCTGGTCAAACAAGTGGGCGGTGAGCGCGTCGACGTCAACTCGATCGTGCCGCTCCACGGCGATCCACACTCCTACGAGCCCAGCCCCGGCGACGCCGCCAAGGTCGCCAGGGCCGACGTCGTGTTCAGCAACGGGCTGCTCCTCGAAGAGCCCGGGATCATGAAGATGGTCCACAACAACGCCCCCAAGTCCACGCCGAAGATCGAAATCGCCGAGAAGCTGGAGCAGTACGGCGGCACGGTCATGAAACTGGAGGAGGACCTCGGGCTCGACGTCCTCTGGCTCGGCTGGGCCGTCGAGGGCCGGGTCGCCGGTGACGGCTCCCAAGTCCGCACGACCGCGACGAAGCTGGAGGGCCCGGGCGAGCTGCGCGTGTATCTCACCGACACGCTCGGCAGGCCCAAGGTGTACGTCGACTCCGCCGACGGCCTCGACGCCGAGGACTCCTTCACCCTGCCGCCCGAGGCGCACACTCACGTCAACTGGGCCTTCAGCAAGCCCGGTACGTACAAGCTCACCGTCGAGGGCAGGACCGAGACCCTCAATGGGAACGCGGAGACGTTTGGCAGCGGGACCTTCACCTTCACCGTCGGCGATGCGGCCGAGGCCCCTAAGGGTGCGACCGTCCTCGACGGCGGGCACGCCGATGTCGCTCTCAACGCGGAGACCGGCAAGGTGTACGTCCGCGCCGACGAGGAGAAGAGCGGCGAGCGCACCCGGCACCCCGCCTCGGACGTGGTGCTCAATGTGCCGGACCGGGCGAAGGAGTCCGTGCCGAAGGAGCAGCCGTACGCCTTCCTCGGCAAGCCCGGTGCGGACCTGTGGGTACTCCCCCAGGCCGTCATCGGCAAGCACGTGCACGGCGACCTGGACCCGCACGCCTGGGAGGACGTCGCCAACGCGGAGGCCTACGTCCGCCGCATCGAGGCCGAGCTGATCAAGGCCGACCCGGACGGGAAGGCGACCTACGAGAAGAACGCCGCGGCGTACCTGAAGACGCTCGGCGCGCTCGACCAGGAAGTGGCGCGCAAACTCGCGACCATCCCCGAGGAGAACCGCGAGCTGATCACCACGCACGACGCGTTCGGTTATCTCGCCAAGGCGTACGGCATGCAGGTCGCCGGTTTCGTCGTGCCGGTCCCCAACCGGGAGCCGAGCGCGGCCGAGGTGGAACAGCTCGGCAACACCATCCGCGAGAAGCAGGTCCCGTCGGTGTTCCTGGAGCCAAACCTCGCCGCACGCGCCGACGTGCTCAAACGCGTCGCCCAGGACCAGGGCGTCGCAGTCTGCACGATCTACGGCGGCTCGTTCGGCGACAAGATCCACGACTACGTATCGATGATGCGGCACAACGCGAACGAGCTCGCGAAGTGCCTTGGAAAGGACGCCTGATGACGGCCATGGGCAAGGCAAACAGGGAGCGTGTCGCCGTGGCGGTCGTGCTCGCGGCCACGCTCGCGGGAGGCGGTGTCGCGGTCGCGGGCGAGGGCGGCACGGGGTCCGGACTCGGCCGGATCGCCTATGCGGACGGGGTGTTGACCCTCGATGCCTCGGAGGTGGCCGAGGCTCCCGTGATCGAGATTCCCGACGCTCGGCTGGGGACCGCACCGGCACCCGGCTGGGACACCACCGGCGTACCCGCGGACACCGTGGACCAGGACACCCTGCGGTGGTCGCTCACCGGGCTCGACGGGCCGGGCGATCTGCGGGTGTACGCGGCCGACGGCGAAGGCGAGGAGGGTGCGCCGCTGTTCGACAGCGCGGACGGCCTGCCCGACGGATACGAAGTGCTCGCGGGGCAGCAGGGCTCCACCCGATGGGTGTTCACCGCGGAGGGGACGTACCGGGCCATCTTCACCGCCGAGGCCAGGACCGTCGACGGGCAGGAACTGTCCGTCGGAACCGTCTATACGGTGCTGGTCGGGGACGAGACCATCGCACGGGCAGCCGAAACCGAGGAGACCGAGGAGGAGGAGCCGGGCGGCGCGTCCGACGAGCCCGCTGCCACGAAGCCCGGCGCCGAGCCGACGCCTGAGGCGCGGAACCTCATCGCGGCGGCCGGGAAGGCGCCCGCCTCCGTCGGCAGCTCGGCCGCGGATGCCGATGTGGTCTCGACGCCTGTCGTCATCGACGAGGGCCACATCGACCTCGCCGCCCGAGTCGTCGACGAGAAGATGCAGATCCATGTCAAGGACGGCACGGTCTCCGGAAAGACGACCTGGCGCGAGCCCTCGTCCGTCGTCCTGCATGTCAAGCCCGCCGCCAAGAACACCCTCCCGGATGGGGACGACTTCGCCTTCCTCGGCAAGCCCGGAGACCCCGTCTGGCTGCTAGACCAAGTGCAGCAGGACGGACTGCTGTGGCCCGGCTGGTCCACCGACAACATCGAGGCGGGCGCCACCAAGGGCGGGGTGAAGTTCTCCCTCGACGACGTCAAGGGCCCCGGTACAGTCGCGCTCTACACCTACGACGCGATGTCCGGCGCGACCGTCCTGTTCAACAGCAAGGACGGAGTCCCGGACTCCTTCGACATCCCGGCGAACACGCACGCGCACGGCGGCTGGGCCTTCACGAAGGAGGGCACGTACCGGCTGACGTTCAAGATGAGCGGCACGCTCGCCGACGGCACGGCGGTCAGCGACACCGAGACCGTGGCCTTCGTGGTCGGCGACGAGAACCCGAACTCCGTCACACCCGGCGACGGATCGGGCAACGGCTCCTCTTCCGGCACGGGTGGAACCGGCACGGCGGGTGACGGCCCGTCGGGCACATCCGGTGACGACGGGTCCCCGGCGGGCGGTTCCTCGGACAGCGAGGGCAGCAAGGGCAGCGAGAGCAGCAAGGGCAGCGACGGCTCCATGGCCTCGACCGGTGCCGGGAACGCCGTACTCCTGGCCGGCACCGCGGCCGCGCTCGCCGCGCTCGGGACGGCCTTCGTCGCCGTGACCCGCAGGCGCCGGAGCCGTGCCGTCGGAAGGGCCTCCGCGTGAGCAACGCAGAGCCGCTTCTGCGGGCCCGGGACGTGAGCGTCGTCCTGGGCGGCAGGCCCGCCGTCCAGGACACTCACCTGACCGTGCACCGGGGCGACCTGCTGGGGCTGCTGGGCCCGAACGGCGCGGGCAAGACCACCCTGCTGCGCGCCGTGCTCGGCCTGGTCCCCCTCGCGGGCGGCGACGTGCTCATCGACGGCCTGCCCCCGGGCCGGGCCCGGCACCTCGTCGGATACGTGCCCCAACGCCACGAGTTCGCCTGGGACTTCCCCATCGACATCGCGGGAGCGGTGCTGTCCGGCCGTACCCGCTCCATCGGCTGGCTGCGCCGTGCCGGGCGCGCGGACCGGGCGGCGGTCGAGGAGGCGCTGGAGCTGGTCGGCCTCGCCGATCTGCGCCGGCGCCCGATCGGGGAACTGTCCGGCGGGCAGCGCCAGCGCGTGCTCGTGGCCCGCGCCCTGGCGAGCAATCCGCAACTGCTGCTTCTGGACGAGCCGTTCACCGGCGTGGACGTGCCTACCCAGGAGCTGCTCAATGACCTCTTCGCCCGGCTGGCGGCCGACGGCAGGAGCCTGCTGATGACCACCCACGACCTGGCGGCCGCAGCCCGCACCTGCACCCGGGTGGCACTGCTCAACCGCACGGTCGTCGCCGAGGGCGGCCCCGAACTGCTCGCCGACCCGGAACAGATGCTGCGCGCCTTCGGCCTGGACACCGCGATCGGAGCCGCCGCGTGACCGTCGTGGAGTTTCTCACCGATCCGTGGCACCTGCCGTTCATGCAGCGGGCGTTCGCGGTTGCCGTGATCACCGGGCTGGTGTGCGGGG
Organism: Streptomyces spinoverrucosus; assembly: GCF_006539505.1. Lineage (GTDB taxonomy): Bacteria > Actinomycetota > Actinomycetes > Streptomycetales > Streptomycetaceae > Streptomyces > Streptomyces spinoverrucosus. The sequence goes on along the minus strand of NZ_BJND01000061.1, from coordinate 19,199 downwards.
TCGTCGGCGTGTACGTCGTCCTGCGCGGCATGGCGTTCATCGGCGAGGCCGTGTCGCACTCGGCGTTCCCGGGCGTCGCCCTCGCCTACGCCTTCCAGGGCAACCTGCTCCTCGGCGGAGCGATCGCCGGACTGACCACCTCGCTCCTGATCGCCCTCATCTCGCAGAACCGCCGCCTGAAGGAGGACACCGTCATCGGCGTGTTCTTCTCCTGCGCGTTCGGGCTCGGCATCGTACTGGTGTCCACGCAGGACAGCTGGTCCACCGACCTGTCCTCGTTCCTGTTCGGGCAGGTCCTCGCGGTCGGCCCGGAAGACGTGTGGACGGCGGCGGGCGTCGGTGCGGTCCTGGTGGCGGTGGTGCTGCTGCTGAGCAAGGAACTGGTCGCCGTCAGCCTCGACCGCGAGACGGCCCGGGCCGCCGGGCTCCCCGTGATGCGGCTCGACCTGATCCTCTACACGGTCGTGACCGCCACGATCGTGATGTCCCTGGAGGCGGTCGGCAACATCCTCGTGTTGTCCCTGCTCATCACTCCGGCCGCGGCGGCCCGGATGCTCACCGAACGGCTGTGGACGATGACTCTGCTGGCGTCGCTGTTCGGCGGCACGGGCGCGCTGGCGGGACTGTACGTGTCGTACGCCTACGACCTGGCCGCCGGCGGCTCCATCGTCTGCGTCCTGACCGCCTTGTTCGCCCTCACCTGGTGTCTTGCACCCCGGCACGGTCTGCTGGCCCGGGCCCGCCGGCGCAGGGGCGAGACGCGGCGCCCGGTCACCGAGCAGGCGGTCGGGGCGTGACAGCCTCCTTACAACGGCAAGCCCCGCGCTCCATGAGGAGAGGGGGGCCGGCGGTGGCGGGTAACCCCCTTGTCCATCCTTGCCCATGGCCTTGCGTACGCAGTCACGCTTCGTCACAGTGTCTTGCGCCGCCAGGCGGACGACGAGCTCAGCCAGGAGGTGACCCGGCTGATGTCCGAGGACGTGACGATGCCGACCAGTCGGCCGCCTTCCAGCACGAGGGCACGATGGGCGGAACTGGCCTGCAACTCGGGCACGAGCTCCGCCAGGGGGTCGTCGGGGTTCGGCGTCGGCAGGTCGTCGGCCGACCGAATCCGGGACGAGAAGGACATCGATACCAGCGATCACGCCCACGCCGTGCACGACCGGGAAAGCCGTTCTGACCGAAACGGGGCTCAAGAAGGGCACCGTGATCGACGTCGAGTTCGACGAGCGGTCAGGAGGCATCGTTCACCTGCTGACCGCGGAGGAGCGGATCCCGGGAGACGAACTCCTGGGAGTCGGCAGCTACGCGGTAGTCGTCACCACCCCACGGTGACTTCTGGAGTCTCCTGGCGGCATTCCCGAGATGCACGCGCTCGTTGGTCAGCGCCGCATGGCGACGGTCCCCGCCTGCATATGACCTCCCCTTCCCCGGCCCTCGCCCTCACCGCCCCGCTGGCTCCTCCGAGTGGTCCAAGAGCTGACATGCGGCAGCCGTAGGCGTGGGATGCCTGAGTGCGGCGACGTGCCACCAGGAGTTCCGGGAGCGATGGAATGAAGATGAGACCGAGGGCAGCGAGTCCGTGGCGCAGGCCAGTCGCGTTCGCCGTGGTGGGCTGTCTCGCGGCGGTCTGGGGCGCGACGGGATGCGGCAACGACAACGAGTACAACCCGCCGGGCGCCAACGCCCGTGTCGGGCCGGTCCTGATCCGGTACGCCCACCTCGCCGAACCCCCCGACGGCCCCTGGGAGACCGGGGACGACGTCCCCTTCTACGCCTGGTTGTTCAACCAGGGACAGCGCTCCGACAGGCTGCTCGGGGCGAAGACGACCGTCGCGCCCTCCGTCGACATCGTGACCGCCGACGGCGCGGTACGAGGCCCGGTGGCACTGCCCACCGGCAAGCTGGTCGAGCTGGAGGAGGGGCGCGTCCACCTGCAGCTCAGAGGCCTGCGCCAGCAGATCCGGGGCGGTGAGTTCGTGTGGATCACCCTGCGCTTCGAACGCGCCGGCGAGATCGCCTTGCAGGTGCACTCCCAGATCCCCACCTACGTCGACGACGACGCCACCGACGTACCGGGACTGACCTCCCCCTCACCGCAATAGCGAGCAAGTGAGGTGACCGCGCGAGCCAGTCGACGTCATTCCTGCTGCGGAACCACCGCCACCGGACACTCCGAGTGGTGCAGCACCGTGTGCCCCACCAGGCCGAGCTGCGGTCCGAGGTGGCCGCGACGCCGATGGGCCCCGATGACCAGGAGGTCGGCCGCCGACGACCGGGCCACCAGCGCATGGCGGGCGGAGCCCTCGACAGGCGCGCGGTGCACGATCACGCCGGGACACTCCTTGGCCACGCCGTCCAATGCCTCGCCGAGCACGGCCAGGGCGTGCGCCTCCTCCGCATGGGCGGCGTCCCCGGTCAGCAGCGGATGTGGTGCGGGCCTGTGCGCCGGGCGACGCCAGGCCCGTACGGCCTCCACCTCGCACCCACGCACCGCGCCCTCCTGGACGGCATACCGGACCGCTGCCGGGGCTGTGGCACCGCCGACGCCCACGACGATGCGGCCGTTGGCCGTTTGTCTGTTCTCCGCCCGGCCGCGTACGACGACGACCGGACAGGGAGCCCGGGCGGCCAGGGAGAGACTGACCGAGCCGAGCAGGAGCTCCTTGATCGGACCCCTGCCTCGCACCCCGGTCACGACGGCTCCGGCGAGGCGCGCCTCGCCCAACAGCGCCGACACGGGATCCTCCGGCACCACGCCGGTGCTGATCTCCAGCGCCGGCGCGCGCTGCCGGGCACGATGGGCCGCTCGTGCCACGACGCTCTCGGCGAGGTCGTGCTCGGTCACCACGTCCGGGACGGCCCCGGGGGTGTCCGCCAGGGCCGCGTCCTCGTACCGCTCCCACAGGGAGGCGTGGACGATTCTCAGCGGGAGACCGTGGCGGACCGCTTCGTCCACGGCCCAGTCGACGGCGTGGAGGCTGGGCTCCGAGCCGTCGACACCCACGACCAAGGGCAGCACCATGGTTCTCACCGCCTTCAGCGCGCCGGGATGCCCTCTCATTCTCCCTCCGCCCGGCCGGGCGGGCTGCTGATCGTTCGCTCAGCGGAGACCTCAATCCGGATAACGGTCTGGTCACGCCTGCTGAGACTTTCCCTTGTTACTCACCGTTATGTGATCTGCCTCACTAAAGGATCTGTAAAGGGTGTGCTAGAACTACGCAACCCCGCACGGGCTCCACCCATGCTCCTCTGCGGAGTGCCGGCACGCGTCGGCAGTACAACCAAGGTGATCACGGTCCGAGTCCGCAGCCGTGCCACCGCGGTTCGCCGATCGGACAACGGCGTTCGCTCATAGACCGCACACTCACCGGCGCAGCATCCCCGGGCGCCGGTCCCCCTGCGCCACCGAGGTAGCCATAGTGTCTCTCGACGCATTCACCGATTCCGTCGACAAAGCTGTCAGCTCGTTCTTCGAACCCATAGCCACCTGGCTCGGCGAAGTCGTCTTCTACGCCGTCCCCGTCGGTGGGACGGATCTGCCCCTCATCGTCGCCTGGCTCGTCGTCGCCGGTCTGGTCTTCACCGGCTGGTTCGGGTTCGTGCAGATACGCAAGTTCCGGCTCGCCGTCGACGTGGTGAGAGGCAAGTACGACGAGAAGGGGTCGGCCGGCGAGGTCAACCACTTCCAGGCCCTGACCGCGGCCGTCTCCGGCACCGTCGGACTCGGCAACATCGCGGGTGTCGCCGTCGCCGTCTCCATCGGTGGCCCCGGTGCCACCTTCTGGATGATCCTCTGCGGTCTGCTCGGCATGGCCACCAAGTTCGTCGAGGTCACGCTCGGCGTGAAGTACCGCGAGGTGCACGCCGACGGCACCGTCTCCGGCGGCCCGATGCACTACCTGCCCAAGGGCCTCGCCGACCGCTTCGGCAAGAACGGCAAGACCCTCGGCAAGGTCCTCGCGGTCCTCGCCTCCTTCATGATCCTGTTCTTCGGCCTCTTCGGTGGCAACCTCTTCCAGGTCAACCAGAGCTACGCGCAGCTGGTCTCCGTCGCCGGCGGTGAGGACGGCGCGATCGGCTCCTCGACCGGCGCCCTGTTCTTCGGCATCCTGATCGCCGCGCTCGTCGGCATCGTCCTGCTCGGCGGCATCCGCTCCATCGCCAACGTCACCAGCAAGCTGGTCCCGGCCATGGCCGGCATCTACATCGCCGCCTGCCTGGTCGTCATCCTGGTGAACGTCACGGCCGTGCCGGACGCCGTGGTCACGATCGTCGATGGCGCCTTCGACCCCGAGGGTGTCGCCGGTGGTGTCCTCGGCGCGCTGATCATCGGCTTCAAGCGGGCCGCGTTCTCCAACGAGGCCGGCCTCGGCTCCGCGCCGATCGCGCACTCCGCGGTCAAGACCAAGCACCCCGCCAGCGAGGGCCTGGTCGCCCTGCTGGAGCCGTTCATCGACACCGTGATCATCTGCACGATGACCGCCCTGACGATCGTGATCGCCAACCCGGCCAGCTGGGCCGAGGCGCGTGCGGGCGAGTCCATCGGCGGCGTCACCATCACCTCGGACGCCTTCGAGACGGTGCTGCCCTGGTTCCCGTACATCCTCACCATCGCGGTGATGCTGTTCGCCATCTCGACGGTGCTGACGTGGGGCTACTACTGCCTCAAGGCATGGACGCACCTGTTCGGCCGCAGCAGGGCCAGCGAGCTGACCTTCAAGGTCCTCTACACGCTGTTCGCCGTCGCGGGCTCCCTGCTCACGCTGCAGACCCTGATCGACATGGCTGATGCCGTGCTCTTCATGCTCGCCGTCATCAACATCATCGGCCTCTACCTCCTCGCCCCGGTCGTCAAGCGCGAGCTGAACTCCTTCCTGGAGTACGTCCGCGCCCGCAAGGCCGGTGGAACCGACGGGGCCCACGAAGACCCGGAGCCGGTGAAGACGACCGTCTGACCGCCTCCCACGGTCCGGCTCCCGGGGGTGACCCCGGCCAACGGCCGGGTGAGGGTCCGCGTACGCCAGCGCCTTGCGTATGCGGACCCTCCCACCTCGCGAACCAGCAGGTGGGAAGCGGCTCCGGAGAGATCGGGGCCGCTCATATGGCGCGGCGAACGCCTCAAGGCGACGCATGGTGTGCCGGGAAGTCTGGTCGGCGATCGAGGGACACATCTGTCCGCCCCTTCGAAGCCCCGGAGATCCCATGTCGGACGCCCCGCGTCAGCGCCGCGCCTTCCTCGGCCTGCTGCCCCTGCCCGAGCGCACTGCCGTGGCCGAGGCCCTGCGGACCGAGACCGTGGGCGGCATGGTGCTCCTGGCGGCGACCCTGGTCGCGCTCGTCTGGGCGAACAGTCCATGGCGCGGCCTCTACGAGCAGGTCAGCCACTTCCACTTCGGGATATCCGCCCTCGGGCTGGATCTGTCGGTGCGGCACTGGACGGCGGACGGGCTGCTCACACTCTTCTTCCTGGTCGCCGGGATCGAACTCAAGCGTGAGCTGGTCGTGGGCGAGCTGAGGACTCCGGCGACCGCCGCGCTCCCTGTCGTCGCCGCCCTGAGCGGCATGGTGGTGCCTGCGCTCGTCTACGTGGCCATGAACGCGGCCGGCGCGGGCAGCCCCCACGGCTGGGCCGTTCCCATGGCAACCGACATCGCCTTCGCCCTCGCGGTCCTGGCGGTCCTGAGCACGCATCTGCCCGCCGCGCTCCGGGCCTTCCTGCTGACCCTCGCCGTCGTCGACGACCTCGGCGCCATCCTCGTCATCGCGGTCTTCTTCACCAGCGACCTCAACCTGCCGGCCCTCGCGGGCGCCTTCGCCGGACTGATCGTCTTCTACGCACTGCAGCGGCTCCGGGTGCGCGGCTGGTGGTGGTACGTCCCGCTCGGCGTCGCGATCTGGGCACTGATGTACAACGGCGGCGTCCACGCGACGGTCGCGGGCGTGGCGATGGGCCTGATCCTGCGGACCACCCGGGACAAGGGAGAAATCGCCTCCCCCGGCGAGCGCACCGCGCACCTGCTGCGGCCGGTCTCGGCGGGTGTCGCCGTCCCGCTCTTCGCCCTCTTCGCGGCCGGCGTGAGCATCTCGGCCGCAGCCCTCGGCGACGTCCTCACACACCCCGAACCGCTCGGCGTGGCGCTCGGTCTGGTCGTCGGCAAGACGATCGGCATCCTCGGCGGCACCTACCTCGCGGCCCGCTTCACCAAGGCCCGGCTCAACCCGGGCCTGGCCTGGGCCGATGTCTTCGCGCTCGCGGTCCTGGCGGGAATCGGCTTCACCGTCGCCCTCCTCATCGGCGAACTCGCCTTCCCCGACCCGGCCGACGCCGAACGCATCAAGGCCGCCGTCCTCGTGGGCTCGGTGACCGCGGCCGGCCTCGCCGCGTTGCTGGTCAAACGCCGCAACGGGATCTATCGCCGGCTGTACGAGGATGAGACCCGCGACGAAGACGCCGACGGGGTACCCGATGTCTACCAGCGCCGGGACCCGCAGATCGGGTCAGCGTCCACGCCGGACCATTCCGACGGTCACTGACCCGAGGCGGCGGGCGGGCGCGCTCCGGCGCACGTCCCTTCCACGGTGGCGAGACACCCGACCACTCGGCTCACGGACCCTTCCCGTGACCGTGGTACCGCAACAGCAGCATCGCGGCATCGTCGTGGGGCGGCCCGGCGGCATGCCGGACCAGGTCCTCGCGCAGGGCCTCCAGCGCGCTCCGGGCGTCGGTGTCCTTGAGCAGGTACGCCCGCTCGCCGAGCGGATAGAAGGCGCCGCCGGCATCCCGGGCCTCCGTAACGCCGTCGGTGTACAACAGCACCTGCTCCCCGGGTACGAACGCCACCCGATACGGCTTCGGCCCCTCGCCTCCGTGCGCGCCCAGCCCCAGCGGCAGCGCGTACGCGGGCGGCCGCGGGAAGTCGACCGTGCCGTCTCGGCGTACGACCATGGGGGCCGGGTGGCCGTAGTTGAGAAAGACCGCCTCATGGTCCCAACCGACCTCGGCGAGGATCGCCGTCACGAACTTCTCGCCCTCCAGCTCCCGGGCGACGCTGCGCTCCAGACGCTCGCCGACACCCACCAGATCGGGCTCGTCATGCGCGGCCTCCCGGAACGCGCCGAGCACCACGGCCGCCGTCTCCACCGCGGCCAGTCCCTTGCCCTGCACATCGCCCACGATGACCCGGATCCCGTGCGGCGAGGCGACCACCTCGTACAGGTCGCCGCCGATCCGGGCCTCGGCGACCGCCGACGTGTACGACACCGCGGCCTGCAGCGGCCCCGCGGTCAGCGGCACCGGCCGCAGCAGGACCCGCTGGGCCACCTCCGCGATCGAGCGCACGCTGGCCAGCTCGGCCTCCCGGCGGCCGCGCATCACGGCGGCGGCCACGCCCGCGCCCGTCACTCCGGCCACGGACGCCATCGCCGTATAGCCCCGGCGGCCGTCGAACAGCCCGTCGTACAGCCCGAGTCCGACACAGAGCACCAGCGCCACCAGACCGATCAGCGCCGTACGCCGCCACCCGCCGACCAGTCCGGCGAAAGCGGGCCCCAGCGACACCAGAGGCACAAAGCCGACCTCCGGTCCGGCGACGATGTCCACGACGGCCACCACCGCCATCACCACGATCGGCAACCATGTCAGCACCGCCGAACTTGCGTTCGGCTTCTCTGCGGCCATGCCTGCTCCAACGGTGTCGCAATCCTTGAGAGCCGCCCTACCCAGGCACCCCTCCCCACCTTCAGGCTATGCAACGACGCAGGTACGGGTGTGGTCGCCCACCGCGCCTTTACCCAATCGAGGCCCCGTCAGTTGCGCGCCTCGACATGGTCCTCCTGCTGCTGAGGGACAGTGCTCGGCTGCTTGTCCGGGATGCCGGCGAGGTCGTCGACGTCGAAGGCGCGGGCGATGGGCACGTCGGTGGAGCTGTGGGCGACGATCGAGAAGGCGATGCACACCGCGATCAGGGTGAACGCCTCCTCGGCCTGCGGGATGCCGGACTGCAGCACCAGGAGGCCGTAGACCACGGAAGCGAAGCCCTTGGGGCCGAACCAGGCCGCCACCAGCCGCTCCTTGCGGGAGAACGACGTGCCGACCAGGGAGAGCAGCAGAGAGGCCGGGCGGATCAGGACGATCGCCAGGACGACCGCCACATAACCGCCCAAGGACAGGTCACCGAACAGCTGCGGAGTCAGCAGGGCGCCGAAGACCAGCAGTGCCGCGAACTTCGCCAGCTCCGCCAGCGCCTCGCCCAGCGGCTCGAAGGCGGCCTTCGCCTCGGGCGAGACGTGCACGACGGTGGCGCCCGCCGAGAAGGCCGCCAGGTAGGGGTTGGCGTGGGTGAGGTGGCAGACCGCGTAGAGGATGATGCCCGTGGCCAGCGGCAGCAGGGGCTGCAGCTTCGGCTCCGCGCCCAGCAGCTTGAACCGCACCAGTCCGTTGACCAGCAGCGGCAGCGCGACGCCGAAGACGAGGCCGAGCAGCAGCTCCAGGGCGATCTTCCCCGGCGAGGCTTCGGCACTGTCGGCGGCCGGGCCCGCGGCGGCGATCAGGACGAGGACCACCGGCAGGGCGAGGCCGTCGTTGATGCCGCTCTCCACGTTCAGCAACTGCCGCAGCTTCGCCGGTACTTCCCTGCGGCCGACGATGGCCGAGGCGAACACCGGGTCGGTCGGCGCCAGCACCGCTCCGACCAGGAAGGACGTCGTCCAGTCCAGGCCGACCAGGTAGTGGGTCACCAGCGCCATGAACACGAACGCGAGCGGCATGCCCAGGCCCAGGGCGCGCGTGGGGTTGCGCCAGTTGGCGCGCAGCTTGGGCAGCGAGACGTGCATGCCGTCGGTGAACAGCACGGCGAAGAGCGCCAGATCCGCCGTCACGGACACCAGTTCGCTGTCCGGCGTGATGTGGATCAGGCCGAGGAATCCGTCGCTGACAAGCGCGCCGCCGACCAGGAAGAGGAACGAGGTGGACAGTACGGTCCGGGCCGCCAGGCCGGACAACAGCACCGCCACCAGCAGCGCGACACCAAAAACCGCCACCAGCACCATGACGGGAACCCCCCGATCGTGAAAGAGATCAATTTCTGCTCGCCGACCAGGCTTCCCGGCACACCGCTGGGAACCTTACATGTTCTTGACACGCCTTTGTCAGGCCGTTGACGCGCACTCCGGGGGGACCGTCATTGCCGGTTCCCGGCAAGAACAGCGCGGCTGATCGCCGACTCGACGGCGGCGACGCGGTCGGCCAGGAGGTCGAGGGCGGCCACGGCTCGGGCGAGCTGATCGTCCGCCATGCCTCCGAGCCTCTGGGTGCGGACGTATGCCGTCTTCAACTCGGTCCAGCGTGCGGCCTGTTCGCCGGTCAGCGTGCCCCGCAGTGCGGCCAGCTTGAGCAGGTTCGCCTCGGCGCCGGTGGTGAGGGTCTGGGCCTCGGCCCGGTAGTGGTCGTCGATGACGGCGGCGAGTTCGGCGTCGTTCATGACGGGCTGGATACGCTGGGCGATCTTGTTCATGTTGCGGTAGGAGCCCTGGAGCTGGAAGGGCGGCTCGGTGCGGGTCTCGTCGGTCCGGGCTGCCGAGGCGATGTACGCGGCGTTCACTGCGAGGACCGTTTCCCGTGCCGTGAGCAGGTGACGCAGGACAGCCAGGACCCGCTCCAGCTCCGCGGGGGCATACGGGTGCGTCAGCCGGTCGGCACGGGCCGTCGGGTCGCCCTCCGCGAGTCGGACTAGCAGATCGAGGTCGGTGCGGTCGCGGTCGGCGAGGGGCGCGAGGACCGGGTTCGCAGTGAGCGCGTTCTCGACGAAGCTGAGCGCGAAGACGTCCTCCTTGCCGGTGAGGACGTCGCCGAGGTTCCACACGTCGGCGCGGTTGGCGAGCATGTCGGGGACGCGGAAGCGGGTGCCGGACTCGGTGTAGGGGTTGCCGGCCATACAGACGGCGAACCGCTTGCCGCGCAGGTCGTATGTGCGCGGCTCGCCGTCCCACACGCCCTCGATACGGCGGGTGGTGTCACACAGCGGGATGAACTTCTGCAGCAGCTCGGACGAGGTGTGCTGGATGTCGTCGACGTACAGCAGAGTGTTGTTGCCCGCCGCCAGAGCGAAGTTGATCTTCTCGACCTCCTGGCGGGCGGTCGCGTTCGGGGCCTCGGCCGGGTCGAGCGAGTTCACCGCGTGGCCGAGGGCGGGGCCGTTGACCTTGACCAGCATCAGGCCGAGGCGGTCGGCCACGTACTCCATGAGCGTCGTCTTTCCGTACCCCGGCGGGGAGATGAGCAGCAGCAGGCCGCCGGTGTCGGTGCGCTTGGACTCGCCCGTGGTGCCGAGCTGCTTGGCGAGGCTGTCGCCGACCAGGGGCAGATAGACCTGGTCGATCAGCGTGTTGCGGACGAACGCCGACATCACCCGCGGCCGGTACTCGTCCAGCCGGATCCGGGTGCGCTCGGCTGTCATCCATGCCGTGCGGCGGTGCTGGTACGCCCGGTGGGCGGGGACCTCGTGGGCACGGAACTGCCGGGTGCGGGCCAGGAGTTCGTCGACGCGGACGGTGAGGGTGCGGCCGTGGATGCGCGGGTGGGTGCCGAGCAGCCCCTCGACTGTCTCGGTCAGTGGCGCGTCGCACTCGTAGCGGGCCAGGTCCGGGCAGAGTTCCGCGGCCACCGCTTCGGCCAGGTCGCCGGGGGCGAGGTCGGTGCCGGTCGAGGTGGTGTACGCCGTCAGCCACGCCTCGACGAGCTGTCTGCGGGCGGCCGGGTCATCGAGGGCACCGAGGTCGTCGTCGTACGCCGATGTGCCCACCGTACGGCGGAACTTGTCGAGCAGGGTGCGGGTGCCGCTGCTGATGACGAAGCCGTCGGGGCCGCTGGTCAGCTCGTCGAAGAGGTATGCGGCGGCTGCATGGGCGACCGGGCCGCCGATCGCCTGTGCCAGCTCCGCCTGGAGGTCGGCAATCGCGGGTGCCAGTCCGAAGGTGTCCCGGGCCCGGGCCAGGGACACCGCACGCCGGGTCCAGCTCTCGCGTGCGTCGGCCGTCGTTTCGTGGGCCCAGTACAGCTGTGCTGCGGCGCGGGCGGCCGGCTCGTGGCGCAGCGGGCCGGCGCGCTCGTGCAGGCGCAGGAGCGCCGTGAGGATCAGGGCCGTGTCGTGGTCGTGGACGCCGCGCTCGTACCCCTCGACGTATGCCGCCTCCGCCGCCTGCCGTACCAGGGCGGGCAGGTCGTCGGCGTCCGCGAGGGCCGCCGGGCCGTGCTCGTCGAGCAGCCGGGCCGCGAGGTGTTCGGCGCGGTAGACGTCCGGTGACTCCGACGGCAGCGGGCGGTCCCAGTACGGGCGGGTGGCGGCGAGGTCGGGGTCCGTCACCGGGGAGCGGTAGTCCGTGCCGGTGAGCGCGAAGGCGAGGCCCTCGCCGTGCGGGACCAGTGTCAGGTCCAGGGGCTGGGTGTTGACGGCGAAGCGGTGGGAGCCGAGGCGCAGGGTGCGGCCGTCGTCGGCGTACAGGTCGGTGCGGTCGCGCAGGGCCCGCTGGGCCTCCTGGCGAGCGGCCTTCAGACGGCCGTCGACCTCCTCCGCCCTGACCTGATCGCCTAGTTCGCGGAGTTCGTCGGCGATGCGCCGGACCTTCGCGGGCATCGGGTCGGAGGTGAAGTACGCGGCGACGGCGTCCGCGTCGGCGAGAGCGGCACCGCGACGGGCGATGGTCCGCAGGACGCGGGTCGCGGAGTCTGCAAGGCGCTCGGCGCGGCGGGCCCGGGCGTCGGTGAGGGTCTGCTTGCGGGCGGAGAACTCCTCGTGGATCTCCTCGCGCTTGTCCGCGAGGTCGCCCAGGAAGTCGTCGAACTCGGCGAACCGGGACTCCAGGTTCTCCACTTGAACGAGCATGCGGGCGAGTTGTTCGTCGCACGCCTCGGGGGTGTCGGCGACCGCGAGTGCGCCGGTGACGGACTGGCCGAGCAGGGCGAACTCGGCGGCGAACTCATCGCGTCCCTCTCGGTCACGGAGTTCGCGACGGCGACCGTCGAGGGTCGCGCGGGCCCGGTTGACGCCGCCGAGAACCTCGGCGATCCGTTCCAGGATGGACGTACGGACGGTGGCGTCGCCGATGTCGAGCCCGGCGACCACTTCGGTCACCGTGCGCAGACCGTCGGCGAGTTCGTCGAGGCGGGCCGCGAGGGGCGCGGCGTCGGCGACGGTGGCGATCGCCTCGGCGTCGGCGACGAGCCGGTCGATGTCCGAGCGGTACTCGGCGAAGGCGTCGTCGCGGGAGAGGTGGGCGACGGCCCGTCGGCCGAAGGAGGCGAGGTCGGCCTCGATGTCGGCGGCGAGTTCGTCGATGCGGTCGGTGTCCGCGTACCGCAGGTCCTTGAGGGCAAGCAAGTGACCTTGGGCGTACCGGAGTTCGGTGAGCCCGGCGACCCAGGCGGCGGCGCTGCGCGGGGCCTCGCCGCGCAGGCGTCGTACGACTCCGGCGACGCGGGCCGCGGCCTCGGCGAGGGCGTCGGCGGCCTGGCGGGTGAGGACCTGCACGGTCTCGAACTCGGCCAGGACCTGTTCCGCGGTGACCCGCACCTGCGTGAGTGGTTCGCGCAGGTCGCCGAGTTCGGGTTCGCCCAGCCAGTGGTACGCGTCGGCGGCCCGGACGCACGCGGCGGCCAGGGCCTCGTACACCGCGCTCGTCGGCGTGGTCTCGGCGACGGCGCGCGTGATGGACAGGCAGTCGGAGATGCCGCGGACGAGGTCGGCGTTGCCGACGCGGGCGAGCGGGCCGGTGCTGACGGGCCGGGCGGCGGCGTGGGTGTCGGAGACGTACGGGGAGTTCCACAGCTGGACGGGGTGCACGCGCTGCGGCTCGTCGCTGTCGGCGCGCAGGACGACGAGCGTGCCGTCGTCGAACAGCGCCCAGCCGTGGCAGGAGATCGGGTTGGCGATCTCCTTGCGGATCATGTTGTACGGCAGCAGCAGGGTGCGGCCCGTCACGCGCGCGTGGAAGGCGTACAGCACGTCCTCGCCGTTCGGTGAGCGCACCTCGCGCTCGAACTCCAATTCGTCCGTGTCGAGGTCGTACGTCTTGTGCGTGCCCGTGGCCAGGCAGTGGCCGCCGGGGAAGACGATGCCCTGGTCCTCGGGCAGGCGGCGGCACGCCTGCCCGATGCCGTCGAGGCGGACGACGGTCCTGGTGAGGGTGTTGAACACCAGGTGGCGGTCGGTGGCCTCCTTGTAGGGGCGGATCCGCAGCAGGACGAGGGCGCCCACCCGCGCGTGCGCGATGTCGGCGTCGGCGAGGGACTGGAGGGGCTCGGCGACGGGCTCGGTGTAGATGCCCTCGCCAGTCTCCGTGTTGTTCTCGATCTTGACGGTGAGGGTGCCGCCCACGGTGTCGACGAAGAACTCACCCTCGATGGAGACGTGCGGGTGGCGGCCGAGGACGTGGTCCTCGCGGGTCGTCGCGGCCCACTCGACGTCGTGGGAGGGCGGCAGGACGTGGTCCCGGTCGCCGCGCGCGTCGAGGAAGGCCGCCTGCCCGTCGTCGGTCAGCGCCCAGCGCAGGACGCGGATGTCGTCGGCCTTCTCGCCGGTGCGGAACACGGCCAGGAGTTTGCCCTCGACGCGGCGGAGCTGGAGGAGGTGTGCCTGGCGGTAGTAGCGGTAGAGGGCCGCGAACTCTCGCACGAAGGCGGGGTCGTCGAGCAGGCCGGGCACGGCGTCGTCGGGCAGCCGGTTCAGGTCGCGGTCGTGCAGGGCGAGGACGTCACCGACGGTTGTCTCCGGCCCTCGGTCGAGGAAGGCGTTGTGGCCGAACAGCAGCGTGTCGCCGACGGAGACGATGTCCCGGGGTACGCAGGCGTGGTCGGTGCGCAGCCGCTCGGTGCCGGCCAGTTCGAGCCGCGTCGAGCCGAACTCCTCGGCGCGGCGGGCGTTGAGCGTCTCGGCGCGGCGGGCGAGTTCGGCGGCCTGGGCGGCGAGGCGGTCGCGCAGTACCTCGTACGTGCCGGGGTCGAGTGCCTCCTGCGTGCCGGTTGGCATGGTCCAGCTTCCCTTCATGTTGCGTGGGATCAACAAGCGGGGGGTCCGGAGCTGCCGTCCCCCGTGCGGCAGCTCCGGACCAGTGCGAGGGCGGTCAGGCCCGTACACCGCCGCCCAGCTCGGCGAGCGGCAGATCCGCCAGGCCCAGTTCGCCCGCCCGCTCCATGAGCTGTTGCAGCCGGCCGGCGTCGGCGCCACCGGTCTTCATGAGCCTCATCAGCAGGGCGGAGACGGTCAGGTGCTGCACATCGGCCGTGGAGACGGAGCCGAGGACGCGGCTGAGGTCGTCGGTGAAGCTGGCGGTGCCGTCCAGCCAGGGCCCGGCGAGCGCCTGGGCGGTCTCGGAGTTCTGCATGAAGCCGTCGACGCTTCTGCCGAGCGAGATGGCGGACACCAGCCGGTCGAGGAAGACCGACTCGCCGCCGACGATGTTGATGTCGGCGTTCTCCAGTCCGGTGGCCAGCACCGTGGCCTGTGCCTCGGCGATCTGCCGCTGTACGTCGAGTCCGGCGAGCCGGATGTCCTTCTCGGCCTCCAGTCGCAGCCGGTACTCCTCGTGCATACGGGACGCCTCGTCCAGCGCGGCCATCGCCGCCGCCTTCTCGGTGAGACCGGCCGCCTCCGCCTTCAGCTTCTCGCCGATGGCCTCCGCTTCGGCGAGCGCCTTGGCCCGGGCGCCCTCGGCTTCGGCCCGCAGCCGGGCCTCGGTGGCCTCGGCCTCGGCGCGGCCGGCCTTCTCGATGACGTCCGCCTCCTTGTCGCGGACCTGGACGGTCGCGAGCCCTTCGGCCGCGCGCTCGGCCTGGATGCCCTCGGCGAGCCGCAGCTTGGCCCGGGCGTCGAGGTCGGCGCTCTTCAACCGGGCCTCGGCCAGGGTGAGTTCCTCGGCGGCGCGGTGCACGGCGGCCTGCTCGGCGGCCTCCGCGGCCTTGATGTCCTTGACCAGCTTCTCCTGCGCCGCGGCCTCGGCGGCGATGATCACGGCCTGCCGCTCCCGCTCCGCCTCCTCGACGGTGCGCAGCTTCTTGATGGACTCCTCCTGCTCGGCGACCGTACGGTCCACGGCGACCCGCTCGCGGATCACCTCGGCGATCTCCCGCTTCTCCGCCTCGACCTCCTTCGAGGCGGCGATCCGCGTCAGCTCCGTCTCCCGGTCCCGCGCGATGACCTCCAGCAGCCGGTCTTTCTCGATGCGCTCGCTTTCGATGGCGATGACCCGCTCGCGGTTCTTCGCGGCGACGGCGACCTCACGGGCCTGGTTCTCGCGCTGGACGCCGAGCTGCTCCTCCGTCTTGAGGAAGGCGCCTTGCGCACGGAGCCGTTCCTCCTCGACGACCCGGGCGGTCTCGGCCTCCTCCCTGGCCCGTACGGTCTCGATCTCCCGCCTCTGCTTGATCTCGGCGTCGGCCTGGCGCCGCTCCAGCTCCAGGATGGCCTCGCGGGCGTCGACGTTCTGCCGGGTGATCTCCTTCTCCTCGGTGCGCTGCGCCTCGTTGGTGCGTACGTGCTCCAGGGCCGTGAGTTCGGTGATCTTGCGGATGCCCTGGGCGTCGAGGACGTTGGCCGGGTCCAGCTGGGTGAGCGGCGTCTGCTCCAGGTAGTCGATCGCCGCGTCCTCCAGGTGGTAGCCGTTGAGGTCGACGCCGATGACCTCGATGATCCGGTACCGCAGCTCTTCGCGCTTGGTGTACAGGTCGGTGAAGTCCAGTTGCTTGCCGACGGTCTTCAGCGCTTCGGAGAACTTCGCGTGGAACAGCTCCTGCAGCGTGTCCCGGTCACTCGCCCGTGCGGTGCCGACGGCCTGGGCGACCTTGATGACGTCCTCGACGGTCTTGTTGACCTTCACGAAGAACGAGATCCGGATGTCGGCGCGGATGTTGTCCCGGCAGATCAGCCCGTCCCGCCCGGCCCGCGTGATCTCGATGGTCTTCACCGAGATGTCCATCACCTCGGCCTTGTGCAGCACCGGCAGCACGACCTGCCCGGTGAAGGTCACGTCAACCTTCCGCAGTTTGGAGACGATCAGCGCCTTGCCCTGCTCCACCTTGCGGAACAGTCGGGAGACGACGAGTACGGCGAGCAGGCAGGCGGCGGCGAGCACGCCGATGCCCACGGTCATGGCATCCATGGCATACGTCCTTCAGGAGTGAGGAAGGTGACGTGTGAGGAGGAGAGGGCGGAGGTGAGAGGCGGCGGCAGCGGCTCGACTCAGGCGGCGCGGCTGTGCGTACGCAACGCTCCGTCATGCGGCGCGTGTCGCACGGCATTCCGGCTTTCGTCGCCGACGCCCCGCGGCGCGGTGCGGTCGCTCACGCCCAGTGGGGAGGGCCCGGGTTCGTCGGGGCAGAGGCGATGCAGCGGCCGTACGAACAGGCAGGTCACCCGCCAGGCCACGAGCAGCGCCACGACCGGCACGGTCAGACGCAGCAGGCCTGTGACGGGACCCGGTGAGATGAACGCGGCCGGCACGATCGTCGCCCCGACGCTCAGGAGCCAGGCCAGGACCGTCAGCAGCGAGAGAGCGACGGCCACCGGGACTCCGCCCATGCCCCACGGACCAAGGTCCACGTCCGCGTCGAAGCTGTCGGGGGCGGCGACCCGTACGGCGACCAGCAGCCAGAAGCACACCAGCACCACGAGGGCGGCAGTGAGCACGATCGTGGGCGGGCCGGTGGCGGCCTCCAGAAACATCCGCATGCCCCCCGCCCCCCTTTCCGTCATCGCCCCACACGAGTCGTGATCAGTGATGCACCGCTCCCCGGTCTCCGGTGCCGGGCACCTGCCGGTGTCCGGCACCGGAACCATCCGCCGTGCTCCCCACGAGCCATGCTGCACGGACGGACCAGGCCCGCGCATTGCCGGTTCCCGGCAGCGTTTATTAGGGTCTGCATGCCGGTGGGCCGCTAAGAAACCGTCACCGGCGCGTCAAGAACGCGGGGGACGACGTGACGGACCGGGAGATACCCGAGCAGTATCTGGACGGCTATGCCCGGATCCTGGCCGAGGTCTCGGCCACCGGCAGGCGTCTCACCCGTGACGAGATCGTCTCCCGGCGCGCCCTGGGCGAACAGGCCGCGGACGCCGGCTACGGCCTGCGTGCCCTGATCAGCGCCCATCTGTCGGCGGCGCGTACGGCCTGGCCGGCCACCCCCGGCACCGCCGACGGCGCACTCGCCGCCGTGCAGCAGGTCGTCGACGCCTTCGCCGAGGGCTACGAGCGCGCACAGCGCCTGGCGGTGCGTCAGGAGGAGGCCGCGCGGCGGGAGTTCATCGACGACCTCCTCTACGGTCGTAGCGACCTGGGCCGCCTCGCCGAGCGCGCCGAACGCTTCGGCCTGCGGCTGTCCCAAGCGCACGCGGTCGCCGTCGCCCAGAGCCCGGCCTCCTACGACGAGGGCGACCCGGTACCCCGGCAGGTGGAACGCGCCCTCATCGCCCGCTTCGGCGACCGCAGCATATTGCTCACCACCAAGGACGGCCGGCTGCTGTGCATCGCCCCCGGCCACCAGGACGAGGTCCTCACCCACTTCGCCAAGCAGGCGCACGCCGCCACGGACGGCGGCCGGGTCGCCATCGGCCGACCCCAGCCCGGCCCCGGCGGCGTCGTCCAGTCCTACGAAGAGGCCCTCAACGCCCTCGAACTCGCCGAGCGCCTGGACCTGGGCGACCCGGTGCTGCGCGCCGCCGATCTGCTCGTCTACCCCGTGCTCACCCGCGACCGGCAAGCCATGGCCGACCTGGTGGTCGACACCCTCGGCCCGCTCACGACGGCCCGCGGCGGCGCCCAGCCCCTCCTCGACACCCTCACCGCCTACTTCGACTCCGGCTGCGTGGCCGCGGAGGCCGCACGCCGCCTCTCGCTCAGCGTGCGCGCCCTGACCTACCGCCTCGAACGCATCCACAAGCTCACCGGCGCCGACCCGTCCGACCCCGCGCACCGTTACATGCTGCAGACGGCAGTGATCGGCGCTCGTCTGCTTGATTGGCCCGCCAAGCAACTCTGAGGCTCAGTCCGGCGCGATGTGTGATCGTTACGGCGGCCGCACCGGCGTCCTCAAGCGGCCAAGGCACCGGGCGCACCGACGAGGCACAACACACCCCAGGCGTTCAGCCTCGTCGGCCTGGTCGACCAGTCAGGGCTCGTTCGTCTCCGAAGGCGTGTGTTCGGCGTGGAAACAGATCTCGCAGAGGAGATTCCGGGCCGGAGCGTCATGAGTGGTTTTGCCCATGTCCACCAGTTGCTGCACCTGTTGCGCTCCTCGCGCACATGCTCCGCAGCCGCTGTCGAAGTACGTGGTCAGGGTGTGCAGGAGCGGGCCCGGCCCGCCGCGGGCCCGCTCCGGACCCCCGAGCACCGTGGCCACCAGGTCCGTGATCGCCGCTCTGTCCCGGCCGAGCACCTGGAACACCAGCAGGTCCGACGCATGGATCACAGCGCGGGACACGGCAAGGCGGTGGGCGAGGTCCAGGGTCTCGCGGGCCTCGCGGGCCTCGCGGTACGAGCGGACGACACCGTTCGCCCCCGGCCGGGGCCGGCTGACCGCGATCTGAGGGTGCCGGGCCACCGAACGCTGAACCTGCTCGGCGAAGTGGACGGCAGCCGTCGTGCCGCTCCCGGCGCAGATGCAGACCAGCAACCCGTCCTTCGCGGCGACCAGACTCTCCCACGCCTCGTGCCCCGAGGCCATCGCCTCTTCGACGTACCGGGTGGCCGGGTCCGCCGCGCCGAAGGGCGCCCCGGCCCGTGCCACGGCCACACGGTGCGGACCGGCGAACCGGAACCCGATGCGGTGGGCCTGCTCCGCCATCCGCCCGAGATCGCCGGCACCGTGCAACAACTCGTCGAGGAAGGCCTGCCTGATCTCCTCTTCCCGCCGGATGGCCGCCCGGTGAGCGGCCTCGTACCCCTCGGTGAGGGTGACCGCGACGTCCCGGATGGGCCGTAGCACGTCCGCCGGGACCGGCGCCGAGACCGGGCCATCCTGCGCTGCCCGGGTCGCGGAGCGTGAGCAGGTACGGCACAGAGCACCCAGGTACGTGTCGATGAGTTCGCGCAGCGGGGTGCCGTCGTCGGCGGCGCGAGCCGCCGCTTCACGCAGCCGGGCACGATCCTCGGCGTCCAGACCGCCGGTCCGCACCAAAGCCCGGGCCAGCCACTCCTCATACGGCGCTCCG
>NZ_BJND01000060.1 GCF_006539505.1 Streptomyces spinoverrucosus | reverse complement strand
ACTGATCCTGCACCACGGCAGCCTGCGCGCCATGGTGCAGGGCAGTTACTGGGGTTGAGGCGCTGAGCGAGACCTCTCAGGCGGCGTGACGCCGCATGGCCGGGACCCTCATAGGGCGCGAGCCCGGGCCGCCGACGTGTGAGAAGGGCTGCATCCGCCAGTCCAGCCCCTGAGGGAGCGTCAACAGGAGGGCGGTGTCCTGCTCCTGGGGCTCGATGGACTCGTCCGCGGGGCGCGCGTCGGCGGCCCGGCGGCCCGTACCGGCGCAGACCGTGAGTCCGAACGGGTTCCACGGTGAGGCGCACAGCGCGTGCTCCGGGAGGACCTCCTCGTCCGCGAGCAGGGCGATGGGCTGTGCGCAGTCCGGGCAGATCACCCGGTACATCTCGAAGGTGTCGTACGCGTCGAGTTCGTCGACATCCTCGGCGTCGAAGACGTCGGGTTCGACGCCCTCCGGCGCGGGCTCGACAACCGGCTGCTGCCGCTTGGGTGCGGTACGACCAGGGCGCTTAAGACTCTGCATGGGATTCTCCCCCTCGGGCTGGGCCGTGAAGGCGCTGCGGCCTCGACCACAGCAAGCACTTCCCAACCGCTCTCCGGGGTAATCACGAGTTCATTACGGAGAATGTTCGAAGCCTGTGGCGTTCGTCACATGCCGCTCGCAGGTGCCATCCGCGGCGCATCCGTCCCCCGGGTGGCTCACGGGCTGCTCTCGGGGACATCACGAACCGGGCATGACCTGCGCCGCTGAGGTATCCCATGAGGTCAGGCGCACTGTAGGTTCTTGCGCCATGGAGGAGCTGGACCGACAGATCGTGCAGCTGCTCGTCAGGGACGGGCGGATGAGCTACACCGACCTGGGCAAGGCCACGGGGCTGTCCACGTCGGCCGTGCACCAGCGGGTGCGCCGGCTGGAGCAGCGCGGCGTCATCCGCGGGTACGCCGCGGTCGTCGACCCCGAGGCGGTGGGGCTGCCGATGACCGCGTTCATCTCGGTGAAACCGTTCGATCCCAGCGCCCCCGACGACATCGCGGAACGCCTGGCCGGTGTCCCCGAGATCGAGGCCTGCCACAGTGTCGCGGGCGACGAGAACTACATCCTCAAGGTGCGCGTCGCCACTCCGCACGAGCTGGAGGAACTGCTGGCACGGCTGCGGTCGCTGGCGGGGGTGTCGACGCGGACGACGGTGGTGCTGTCCACGCCGTACGAGGCTCGGCCGCCGAGAATCTGAGGGGCTGTGGTCGGAGGGGAGCCGGGGGCCCTGCGTTCACCGGGGCCCGCGTGAGGCGCGAGACTGTCTCTCATGAGTGAGCGCACCGCCCCGGCCAAAACCGTCCTGCTCCGTCGCGGAGAGGTCCACAGTCCCGCCGACCCGTTCGCGACCGCGATGGTCGTCGAGCGCGGCCAGGTCGCCTGGGTCGGCTCCGAGGGCGCGGCCGACGCCTTCGCGGACGGCGTGGACGAGGTGGTCGACCTGGACGGGGCCCTCGTCACCCCGGCGTTCACCGACGCGCACGTGCACACCACCTCCACCGGCCTCGCCCTCACCGGCCTCGACCTGTCCGGCACCGGCTCCCTGGACGAGGCGCTGGCCCGCGTACGGGAGTTCGCCGCGGCCCGCCCCCACGACCGCGTCCTGCTCGGCCACGGCTGGGACGCCGCACGCTGGCCCGGTGGCCGCCCCCCGACGCGCGCCGAACTCGACGAGGCCACCGGCAACCGGCCCCTGTACCTCAGCCGCATCGACGTCCACTCGGCGGTCGTCAGCACGGCCCTGCTCGACCTCGTGCCCGGCCTGGAACGGCAGGACGCCCCCCTCACCCGCGACGCCCATCACTCCGTACGCGCCGCCGCGTTCGCCGCCGTCACCCCGCAGCAGCGCACCGAGGCCCAGCGCGCCGCCCTCGCGCACGCCGCCTCCCTCGGCATCGGCTCCGTCCACGAGTGCGCGGGGCCCGACATCTCCTCCGAGGACGACTTCACCGGCCTGCTGCGGCTCGCCGCCGAGCAGCCCGGCCCGCGCGTCGTCGGCTACTGGGCCGAGCGCGATGTCGACAAGGCGCGCGAGCTGGGCGCGATCGGCGCCGCCGGGGACCTGTTCGTCGACGGCGCCCTCGGCTCGCACACCGCCTGCCTGCACGAGCCGTACGCCGACGCGGGCCACACCGGCACCGCCTACCTCGACGCCGCGGCCGTCGCCGCGCACGTCGTCGCCTGCACCGAGGCGGGCCTCCAGGCGGGCTTCCACGCGATCGGCGACGCCGCCGTGACCACCGTCGTCGAGGGTGTGCGCGCGGCCGCCGAGAAGCTCGGCCTGGCCCGCATCCGTGCCGCCCGTCACCGTGTCGAACACGCCGAGATGCTCACCCCCGACACCATCGCGGCCTTCGCCGAGCTCGGCCTCACCGCGTCCGTCCAGCCCGCCTTCGACGCGCTGTGGGGCGGCGCGGACGGCATGTACGCCCAGCGCCTCGGCGCCGAACGCGCCCGCCTGCTGAACCCCTTCGCGGCGCTGCTGCGCGCCGGGGTCCCGCTCGCCCTCGGTTCCGACAGCCCGGTCACGCCCCTCGACCCGTGGGGCACCGTCCGCGCCGCCGCCTTCCATCGCACGCCCGAGCACCGGGTCTCGGTCCGCGCCGCCTTCACGGCCCACACGCGGGGCGGCTGGCGGGCGATCGGACGGGACGACGCCGGCGTCCTGGTGCCGGGCGCGCCCGCGGACTACGCCGTGTGGCGCACCGGCGAGCTCGTCGTGCAGGCGCCCGACGACCGGGTCGCGCGCTGGTCGACCGACCCGCGCTCCGGCACCCCCGGGCTGCCCGACCTGACCCCCGGCTCCGACCTGCCCGTCTGCCTGCGCACCGTCGTGGGCGGCCGGACCGTGTTCGTGCGGCCGAGCGAGTGATCTCCCGGGGTGGCGCGACAGAGATCGACGCCCGAAACGGTGTCTCAGGACCTGCGTATCCACCGGGCCGACCTGCGCCCGGCGGGAATACCCGCAGGTGAAGCGGCTGTTGACAGGCGGCGGCCCGGGGCGGGTAGGTTCGGCCGAGTCCACCACGGGACGCTCGACCGGGCTACGTCCGCACACTCGTCGCGGCGCCGCTGGGTCAGGGACGGTGTACCGCACCGGGGCACCGCCACTGGGAGCCAGGCACAGCGACCGCGCCACGGCGGGGGAACGTTCCGGCCAGGTCGGCACGGTGTGACCCGGATGGGGCCCGGGCGCTCAGTAGACAACGGCTTCAGGTCGATCCGCAGCCAGCGGGTCCCAGGTCGGCCCGAAGGGCACCGGGCCCCCATCCGCAGCGAGTCCGTGCGCGGGGCGGGCCCGCATAGAGGGTCAAATGCAGATCCTTACCCCGCGCCCGCGGGATCAACACCGTCATACGAACGTCCTATCGCGTCAGCGCAGGCGGCGGCCACTATGGTGGACCTCTGCGTACGGACATGAAGGGGCAGCAGTGAACGACGGCGAGGGGACCCGCGCGGCAGAGGCCCAGGGGAGGCGCTTCGGCCCGCTCGGCACGGCCTTGGTGATCATTCCGACCTACAACGAGGCGGAGAACATCAAGACCATCGTCGGCCGGGTGCGGAAGGCGGTTCCCGAGGCCCACGTGCTCGTGGCCGACGACAACAGCCCCGACGGCACCGGCAAGCTCGCCGACGAGCTGGCCGCCGGTGACGAGCAGGTCCATGTACTGCACCGCACGGGCAAGGAGGGGCTCGGCGCCGCCTATCTCGCGGGCTTCCGGTGGGGCATGGAGCACGACTTCGGCGTACTGATCGAGATGGACGCCGACGGCTCCCACCAGCCCGAGGAGCTGCCCCGGCTGCTGACCGCGCTGAAGGGCGCCGACCTGGTGCTCGGCTCCCGCTGGGTGCCCGGCGGCCGGGTGGTGAACTGGCCCAAGTCGCGCGAGTTCATCTCCCGCGGCGGCAGCCTCTACTCGCGCGTGCTGCTGGACGTCCCGATCCGTGACGTGACCGGCGGCTACCGCGCCTTCCGCCGCGAGACCCTGGAGGGCCTCGGCCTCGGAGAGATCGCCTCCCAGGGCTACTGCTTCCAGGTCGACCTCGCCCGCCGTGCCGTCAAGGCCGGGTACCACGTCGTCGAGGTCCCGATCACCTTCGTCGAACGCGAACTCGGCGACTCCAAGATGAGCCGCGACATCCTGGTCGAGGCCCTGTGGCGGGTCACGTCGTGGGGCGTGGGCGAGAGGGTCGGAAAGCTGCTCGGCAAGGGCGGGCCTGCGCGGCCGTAGGGCACGCGCACACCGGCGTACGGGGCACAACAGGCCCGCCGTAGGCTCGCTGCTTGTCTGGTCGCTGGTCGCCGGGCGTCCCCGCGCTTATCCCGTGCTGAGCGGTCGCCAGGCACACTGGGGGCATGACGACTGGCGCATCCACCCCTCCCTACGCCACGCGGCCCCGGCGGTCGCGGCTGCGTACGTTTCTGCCGTTGGGCATCGCCGCGTGGCTGGTGCTGGAGATCTGGCTGCTGACCGTGGTCGCGGGCGCGGCGAGCGGGTTTACGGTGTTCCTGCTGCTGATCGCCGGGTTCGTGCTCGGCGCTGTGGTCATCAAGCGGGCAGGCCGGCGCGCCTTCCAGAACCTGAACGAGGCGCTGCAGCGCGGCGTGGCGCCGTCCAGTGGCGGCGGCAGCGGCCTGATGATGCTGGGCGGCCTGCTTCTGATGCTGCCCGGCCTGATCTCGGACGCGGTCGGCCTGCTCCTGCTGCTCCCGCCGGTCCAGAAGGCCGTCGGCCGCTACGCGGAGCGCACGGTGGACCGCAAGCTCCGCCGCGCCACCCCCGGCAGCCTCGGCGACGCCTTTCAGCAGGCACGCATTCACCGCCCGGACGGCAAGGTCGTGCAGGGTGAGGTCATCCGGGACGAGCCGGGCGACACTCCGCGGGAGCCGCGACCGCCGCTGAGCCGCTGAACCTGCCAGGCGCCCCGCTGACCGTGGGCGCCTGCCACACACCAATGACCGCGGGCGCCGTACGTCACACTCACGTACGGCGCCCGCGGTCATGTGGCGTGCGCTGTGAAACCCCGCCCAAGCCCCGTGTGAACTACGCGGACTTGCGGCTGTCTCGGGGGTGCACCGCAATGTTCATCGCGCCGGAACGCAGAACGGCGAGCCGCTCCTCGAGGACCTCTTCGAGCTCCTCGCGCGTGCGCCGCTCCATCAGCATGTCCCAATGCGTACGCGCCGGCTTGGCCTTCTTCTCCTCCGGACCGTCGCCATCCACCAGGAGTGCCTGGGCCCCGCAGACCTTGCACTCCCACTCCGGCGGGATCTCCGCCTCGACCGAGAAGGGCATCTCGAATCGGTGCCCCTTCTCGCATGCGTACTCCACGGCCTGGCGCGGGGCCAGGTCGATGCCGCGGTCCGTCTCGTAGCTGGTCACCACGAGGCGCGTGCCGCGAAGAGCTCGCTCACTCATGAATCGTGCCTCCCGGGCTTGTCGCCCACAGGACAGGTGTCGCTGTCGTCGTCATCCGGTCAACGTCCGGTCGGCGGTAAAGATTCCCGTTCGGAGTCCCGTTCCGGGTCATGCGTCGCCGTCGTAGCCGCCCATGTTGTACCCACCAGCGCCCGGTTTGTCACATCTGACAGCAGATGTCACCCAGCGTTTCGGCATCTTTGACGCGCAGTAACGGTACGCCTGGCAGGCCAAACGCGTACACTACAGCCCTTTCGCCGTGAGCGCTAAATCCGTTCTAGATCCGTTCCGGGACCGGGTTCCCCGCATCCGCGACGGCACGCCGCACCGGAACCCGCGCCAGCAGCACGAACCCGAGCACGAAGAACGCCACCAGCGAGATGATCGCGTCCCGGTAGCTCCCGGTCAGCTGGTAGGTGAGCCCGAACAGCAGCGGGCCCAGCCAGCTCATCCCGCGGTCGCTCAGTTCGTACGCCGAGAAGTACTCGGCCTCCTTGCCGGGCGGGACCAGGTGGGAGAACAGCGAGCGGGACAGCGCCTGGCTGCCGCCGAGGACCAGCCCGATCCCGGCCGCCAGCACGAAGAACCACACCGGCGCCCCGGCGGGCAGGAAGTACCCGGCGCCCAGGATGAGCGTCCAGGCGACCAGCGAGCCGAGGATCGTGCGCTGCGCGCCGTACCGCCGGGCCAGCCGCCCCAGTGCCAGCGCGCCGAACACCGCGAGGACCTGCACCAGCAGGACGGCGCCGATGAGCGTGGACTGGGCGAGGCCCAGCTCCTTCGAGCCGTAGACCGACGCCTGAGTGATCACCGTCTGGATGCCGTCGTTGTAGACCAGATACGCCAGCAGGAAGGCCAGCGTGAGCGGGTGGCGGCGCATGTCGCGGACCGTCGCCGCGAGCTGCCGCCAGCCGGTGACCGTCGTCCCGCGCGCGGGGGAGCGGCGGTCGCGCAGTCGTCGTAGCGGAATCAGCGCGAAGGCGCCCCACCACAGACCGGCCGAGGCCAGGCAGATGCGCACGGCCATGCTCTCCGAGATACCGAAGGAGTCGTGGGCGAGGTAGAGGACCAGGTTGGCGACCAGGACCAGCGCGCCCGCCGCGTAGCCGAAGGCCCACCCGCGCGAGGAGACCGCGTCGCGTTCCTCGGGCGCGGCGATCTGCGGCAGGTAGGAGTTGTAGAGCATCATCGCCACGGACTGCGCGGCGTTCGCCACGACCAGCAGGACACCGCCGAGCAGATAGCGGTCGCCGTCCAGCAGGAACATGCCCGCCGTGGCCGCGGCCCCGAGGTAGGCGGCGGCGCCCAGGAGGGGCTTCTTGCGGCCGGTGCGGTCGGCGGCGGCGCCCACCAGGGGCATCACCAGCACGGCCACGATCACCGACAGGGACACCGAGTACGCGAAGAAGGAACCGGCGCGGACCGGGATCCCCAGCGGATGGACGAAACCGTCCGCGTCCGCGGCCGACTCGGCGACCGACGTCAGATAGGGGCCCAGGAACACGGTGAGCACGCTCGTCGAGTAGACGGAGCACGCCCAGTCGTAGAAGTACCAGCCGCGCTGCTCGCGCCGCCGCCCGGCCGCGTCCTCGGCCGACGGTGTCCGCACGGTCTCGGTGCCCACCCGTGCCCCCCTCTTTCCCCATGAAGTGCCGTGCGCGGGGCGCGGCCGGGAGCGTCAGACCCAGACGCCCCGGTCTTCCATGACCTTGCGCAGCGTGTCGATGTGATCGGTCATGATGCCATCGACACCTAGGTCCAGGAGCCGGTGCATCCGCTCCGCCTCGTTGATCGTCCACACGTGCACCTGCAACCCGCGCGCGTGGGCGGCCCGGATGAACCGCCGGTCCACCACCTGGATGCCGGACTGCGTCTCGGGCACCTGGGCGGCGACCGCGGAGCGGCGCAGCGCCGCCGGCACGCCCCAGGAGCGCAGCCGCAGGTTGAGCACGCCACGCGTGCCGTACGACGTCGCCAGGCGCGGCCCGGCCAGGCGCTGGGCGCGGATGACGCGGGCCTCGGAGAAGGAGCCGACGCAGATCCGGTCCCAGGCGTCGGTGCGGTCGATCAGCTCCAGGAAGGGGTGGAGGGCCGACTCGGTCTTCAGGTCGACGTTCCAGCGCACGTCGGGGAAGGTCTCCAGCAGTTCCTCGAAGAGCGGCACCGGCTCGGTGCCCGCCACGCGCGCGTGCCGTACGTCGTCCCAGGGCAGGTCGGCGATCCGGCCGGCCCCGTCGGTTACCCGGTCCAGCGTCGTGTCGTGGAAGGCGACGATCCGTCCGTCCCGCGTGGCGTGGACGTCGGTCTCGATGTACCGGTAGCCCATCTCCACCGCGCGCCGGAACTGCAGCACGGTGTTCTCCAGACCGTCCGCGGCCCCGCCCCGGTGGGCGAAGGCGATCGGGCCCGGATGGTCGAGATAGGGATGACGTATGCGCGTGCTCACGGACGCAGTATGGCGCGCCGGGGTTGACCGGTGGCAACGACGGTGCTGACGCCGGATGCCGAGGGGGCGGCGAACACGTCGGCATGGGCCTCCCCCTGGTGGTGTCAGTGGCCTGGACCGTGGCACCCTGTGGCATGGGGGGAAGCCCCTGACAGGGCCAATTCGGGGAAGGTGGACTGATCACCATGGGGCAGTGGACCTCGGCGGTGGGTGCGGCGCAGCTGGCCCGGCAGCTCAAGTCGCAGCAGGACCGCCCGGCGGGCCCGGGTTCGCGCCGTCCGCCCGCCTATCGCGCGCTCGCCGACGGCATCCGGCTGCTGGTGCTCGAAGGGCGCGTGCCGGTGGCCGCACGGCTGCCCGCGGAGCGGGAGCTGGCGCTCGCCCTGTCCGTCAGCCGTACGACGGTCGCGGCCGCGTACGAGGCGCTGCGCACCGAGGGATTCCTGGAGTCCCGGCGCGGCGCGGGCAGTTGGACCGCCGTACCGGCCGGAAACCCGCTCCCCGCGCGCGGGTTGGAGCCGCTGCCGCCCGAGGCGCTCGGTTCGATGATCGACCTCGGCACGGCCGCGCTGCCCGCGCCCGAACCCTGGCTCACTCGCGCCGTCCAGGGCGCTCTGGAGGAGCTGCCGCCGTACGCGCACACGCACGGCGACTATCCGGCCGGGCTGCCCGCGCTGCGCTCGATGCTCGCCGAGCGCTACACCGCGCGCGGGATCCCCACCATGCCGGAACAGATCATGGTGACGACCGGTGCGATGGGCGCCATCGACGCCATCTGCCATCTCTTCGCGGGCCGTGGTGAGCGCATCGCCGTCGAGTCGCCGTCGTACGCCAACATCCTGCAGTTGATGCGGGAGGCGGGCGCCCGGCTGGTGCCCGTGGCGATGGCCGAGGGGCTCGCCGGGTGGGATGTGGACCGCTGGCGGCAGGTGCTGCGGGACGCCGCGCCGCGCATCGCCTACGTCGTCGCCGACTTCCACAACCCGACCGGCGCGCTCGCCGGCGAGGACCAGCGCCGGCGGCTGGTCGAGGCGGCCCGGTCGGCGGGGACCGTGATCGTCGCCGACGAGACGATGAACGAGCTGTGGCTGGACCCGGACGTCGAGATGCCGCCACCGGTGTGCGCCTTCGACCCGGCCGGGTCCACCGTCATCACCGTCGGCTCCGCCAGCAAGGCCTTCTGGGCCGGGATGCGCATCGGCTGGGTGCGGGCCGCGCCGGACGTCGTCCGCAGCCTGGTCGCCGCGCGCGCCTACGCCGATCTGGGCACGCCGGTGCTGGAACAGCTGGCCGTGAACTGGCTGTTCGGCACCGGGGGATGGGAGCAGGCCGTGGAACTGCGGCGCGCGCAGGCACGGGACAACCGGGACGCGCTGGTCGCCGCGGTGCGCCGGGAGCTGCCCGACTGGGAGTTCGAGATCCCGCACGGTGGGCTCACGCTGTGGGTGCGCACCGGGGGCCTGTCGGGCTCGCGGATCGCGGAGGCGGGGGAGCGGGTCGGGGTACGGGTCCCGTCCGGCCCGCGCTTCGGTGTCGACGGCGCCTTCGAGGGGTATGTGCGGCTGCCGTTCACCGTGGGGGGCGCGGTGGCGGAGGAGGCGGCGGTGCGACTGGCCGCGGCGGCTCGGTTGGTGCGGAGCGGGGGGACGGTGGGGGCGGAGGCGCCGCGGACGTTTGTGGCGTAGCAGCGGCGGATGTTTTGCCGGTGTAGGGCCGCGGAAGTTTGCGACCCGGGGACTGGCTGATCAGGCCCTCCGCCACTGCGGCCTCCGCGGGGACCGGTTCCGGCTCGGCTGCCGCCGGGACTCGGTCCGGCTCCGCGTCCGCCGGGATCGTTCCGGCTCGGGTGCCGCCGGGGCCCGGTCCGGTCCGCATCTGCCGTGGGTCGTGCGGGGCGTAACCGCCGCCGGACCTTCCTGGCGTTGCCGCCCTCCCGTCAGGAGTTCTCGCCGCCGGTTCAGGAGCTCTCCGCCACCGCGGCCTCCGCCGGGACCGGTTCCGCCTCGGGGGTCGTCGGGGCCCGGTCCGGTTCCGCGTCCGCCGGGGTCGTGCGGGGCGGGAGGAGGTCCAGTACCGCCTGGCGGTGGGTCTCGCTCGTGGCGTCGTCGTACGGGTCCGGGGTTGCCGGGACCTGGAGGCGGAGGACGGGGCCCGTGCCCAGGCGGGCGTAGCCGCGGCCGGGTGGGACCTGGGCGACCGGCGTGGTGTGTGGGGGCGCGCCCAGGATCGTCGTGAGCTGTTCCCTGGTGGCGGGGCCGAGGACCACCCGCGCGCGGGTGTGCTGCCGTACGGGGTCGCTCAGGGCGTCCAGGCTGTCGAACTGTTCGGCCACCACCACCGTGACGTTCGCGGCGCGGCCGTGCCGCAGCGGTACCTGGAGCAGGGACTGCGGGTCCGTGCGGCCGTCGGCGGCGGCCACGTGGGCCAGCGCGGTCGGGCGGTCCAGCAGGATCCACAGCGGCCGCTTGGTGTCGTCCGGCGGCGGATGGCCCGCCTGACGCGCGCGGTTGACGGCGATCAGCCGTCGTTCCGTCTCGGTCGCGGCCCACTCCAGGCTCGCCAGCGCCCCGGCCAGCGCGCACTCGACGGCCAGGACACCGTCCCGGCCGGTCAGGCAGGCGTACTCGCCGGTGCCGCCGCCCTCGACGATGAGGACGTCGCCGTACTCCAGGGCCTGGAGCGCCACGCAGCGCAGCAGGGTCGATGTGCCGCTGCCCGGCTGGCCGACGACCAGCAGGTGGGGCTCGGTGGAGCGGGTGCCGGTGCGCCACACAACTGGCGGCACGTCACGCTGCTCCTCGCCGTGGGTGACGGGCAGCGTGCGCTGGACCTCACTCGCGTCGGTGAAACCGAGGACCGTCTCACCGGGTGCCGTCACGAAGCGCTGGGCGGCGATGTCGGTAGCCAGCGGCGCGAGCACCGAGACCGTGAGCCGGTTGCCCTCCTCGTCCCAGACGAAGTGGTACTCGCGGCCGCGGCCCGACTTGGCCGTCAGCAGATGCTCGACACGCGCGCGTGCCTCCGGTTCGCCGTCCGGGAAGTACGCCGGGTACTTGATCACCAGGTGCGCGAACCGGCCCGTGGCGTCGAACTCGTACTCCGGGAACGCCTTCTCCCACTCCCCGCCGTGGGCGTACAGGGGTGCCGGGTCCTCGGCGACGGAGAAGAACGGGATGAGCGCCTCGTACAGCGACTGCAGGCGCTGCGTCTGGGTCTCGTCGGGCCCCTCGGGGGCCGGTGGGGTGCGGTCGCGGCCCTGCCAGGCCGCCGCCGCCATGAGCGTGATGCCGGCGAGCAGCGGGCCGTACGGCGCGAGCGCCACACCGAAGATCACCAGGGCCACCAGGAACAGAAGGGGGCCACGCTTGTCCTTGGGCGTGTCCGTCCACTTGCGCCCTCCCGCCGCCGCCAGCCGGCGCAGACCCCGGAAGATCGTGATCAGCGGGTGGAGGACGTCGGTGGCGCTGTCGGCCGCCGTCCGGGCCAGATCCCGGCTCCGGGCGAGCTGCGCGCCGCCGTTGCTCAGAATGCGGGGGAGGGGGCGCCGGGCCACGGGCTTCTCCTGAACGTGCGTGTGGGCGGGGTGCTGGGTCCGGGCGGGCGGGGCGTCAGAACTTGAGACCGCCCAGCAGGCTCGCCAGGCTTTCGCCGCCCGCCTTGATGCTCGGCGCGACGGCTGTGCTCGCGAGATAGAAGCCGAACAGGGCTGCGATCAGCGCGTGGGACGACTTGAGTCCGTCCTTGCGGCAGAAGATGAAGAGGACGACGCCGAGCAGGACGACGCCTGAGATGGACAGAATCATGAGGTCTCCTGGTGTCGAAGGGGACAGTCACCATGAGTACTTCCAGGATCACAGGATGTATCCATACGATAAAAGGTGCAACTGGGTGAAATCTGGTTGATTTCCTCCGGGCGGCCGAGCCGTGGCGGTTCCGGGGCGCAGGGAGCTTGCGTCCTAGGGGCGCATTGGTGATCTTTGCCTCGGGCGTGGCCCGTCATGTGCTCGCACAGCCAGTACGCTGGCGATTCACCCGTAGAGCCCAGCCGTGCGGTTGGCTGCTGTTCGTACTCGTACGTAGTGAGAGGTGGTCCGGCCGATGACCGAAGCCCCCGACCCCGAGGTCGTGGAGCTCGCGACCAAGATCTTCGACCTGGCCCGGCAGGGGCAGACCGAGGCGCTCGTGGCGTACGTCGACGCGGGCGTTCCGGCCAACCTCACCAACGACCGCGGCGACTCCCTCGTGATGCTCGCCGCCTACCACGGACACGCCGGGACGGTGCGGGCGCTGCTCGCCCGAGGCGCCGCGGCGGACCGCGTCAACGACCGAGGCCAGACCCCACTCGCCGGGGCGGTCTTCAAGGGCGAGGAAGAAGTGATCAAGGCCCTCCTGGAGGGCGGCGCCGACCCGGCCGCGGGCACCCCGTCGGCCGTCGACACCGCCCGGATGTTCGGCAAGACCGAACTGCTGGAACTGTTCGGCGCACACTGATCCGAACGCCCTGATCAGGCAGAAAAGGCTTGCTGGTCAGGTACGACACGGAAAACGGGGGAGGCGGTAAGGGGCCGCCGGAAATTTCGGTCGCGGCATCGAGAAGTGCCGGGTCATCATGACGTCGTGATTTACGGACGCGATGGCTGGGCAGGTGTTGCCGCACCGCGCGGGCCGTGATGCGGCCCGCATGGGCCACTGACGAGAGGCAGAGGAAGATGGTCTACAGCAAGCAGAAGACGGCGGGCGCCCCGACGTGTTGTTACGCGGCCAGGTAGAGCACGTTCCCCGGTTGCGTCGACGCTTGATGTGAGGCTGTTTCCCATGTTCGATCCGGTCATAGCGCCCAGCGGTACGCTGCTCGGCCTGCTTCAGCGGGGCCGCGGCGACGGTACGCTGCACGCGCTCACCGCCCCCCGCGCCGAGGCGCTCGCGGCCCTGAACCACTGTGTGCTGCGCGACCCCCGCCACGACTGGCAGGTGGAGAACCGCTCCCTGTACTACGCCCGCCTCTACCTCGACCTGAACGGCGAGCTGGACGCGATCGAGGCGCATCTCTTCGACCCCGAGGACGTCCTCGACACCGAGGAATCCCGCACCGGGCTCGCCCTCGCCGTCCTCGGCCACCTCGCCTCGTACGGCAGGCGCGACGCGCTCGCCCTGCTGCGCAGGTACGCCGCCCACGGCTCCAACTGGGCCTGGGCCCTGGATGAACTCGCCCTGCGCGACGACGACGCCGGGCTGCGCGCCCTGGCCACACCCGTGCTGGCCCGCTTCCCGGCCGACGCGGAGGGCGAGGCCGAGCTGGCCGCCGCCGTGCGGGACGCCTTCGAACCGAGGCCGTGGCGGCTGTGGGCGGAGGATCCTCGCGAATCGATCGGTACGCGCGTGCGTGCCGCCCAGGAAACCGGCTGCTTCGACCGCTGGCAGCGGCAGATGCGCTCCACCGGGCCCCGTCCGGGGTGGAGCGTGCAGGCCGTGTTCGAGTGGGCCCAGCAGGGCGTCGAACGCGGTGTGGCGCTGCACATCCCCGCTGCCCGCTGCCTCACCGCAGTCGCCGGACCCGAGGACCGGCCCGAGATCGTCCGGGCCGCCCAGGACGGCAGCGAGGGCGCCCGCAGCACCGCGCTGCGCTATCTCGCCGACAGCAACGATCCCGCCGCGCTCGACCTGATCGAGGCGGCCGTCGTCACCGGCCCGGCGCCGGTCGCGGAGGCCGCCGTCGACGCCTTCGAACGGATGCGCAGTATGGCCGCCGTGGACCGGGCGCGCGGCTGGGCCCGCCGCCCCGATCCGCTGGGCGCCGCCGCCGGACGCATGCTCGCCTGTCGGGGCGGCGCCAAGGACAGCGACCTGGTCCTCGGCGCGCTACGGGAGGCGGTGCGGGGCGAAGGGCCCGACGCGCCGACCCTGTGGACCCTCGTCGACGGCGCCGGACGGCTCGGCATCGGCTGTGCCGCACCGGTTTTGCGCCACGTCTACCGCGAGACCGCCTCGTCCCATCTGCGCGGCCGGGCCGCCCGTGCCCTCGCCGCCACCGACCCCTCCTTCCCGTCCGGTTTCGCCGTCGAGTGTCTCTGGGACTGCGAGGAGACCACCCGGGAGCTCGCCGCCCGGCACGCCGAGACCGGAGACACCCGCGTCGTCGAGCAACTGCGCCGGCTCGCCTCCGACCCGGCCGAGGAGGCGGAGGTCCAGACGGCCGTCCGCAGCCGGATCGGGCCCGACGCCATGTGAACGCCGCCCTGACCCACCCGCCGGGTGGCAGGGGACCGGAGTACCCGTTGGGTGAACAGCGGGTGACCCGGGGGGCAGCGGTGCATGGCCGCGCGCCGACGTGCTCGGGTGCGCAGCGCAACGCTCATGGATCGTTCCCCGTTCGGAAAGATCGACGTTGACGCGGCCACGTCCAGCGTGGCGACAACAGCCCTATGCGTGTCGTCATCGTGACCGAATCCTTTCCCCCCGATGTGAACGGCGTGGCCCACTGCGCGCTCCAGACCGCCCGACACCTCGTCGATCGCGGTCACGCTCCCCTCGTCGTCGCACCGGCTCCCGCTCCCGGCAACAAGGCAGGCGGTCTCGCGCCGTGCCCTGTCGTCCACATCCCCTCCCTTCCGCTCCCGGGCTATCCCCAGGTCCGTGTCGCCCTGCCCAGCCGGCGCCTCGCCGCCGTGCTGCTGACGCACCAGCCCGACATCGTGCACCTGGCCAGCCCCTTCATCCTCGGCGTCCGCGGCATGGCCGCCGCCGCCCGGCTCGGTATCCCCGCCGTCGCCGTCTACCAGACCGACCTGGCCGGATACGCCCGCACCTACGTCGGGGCGGGTGAGGCCGCGGCATGGCGGCGCATCCGCTCCGTGCACGCCGCCGCCGACCGCACCCTCGCCCCCTCCAGCGCCTCCCAGGGCGACCTGGAGGCCCACGGCGTGCCCCGGGTGCACCTGTGGCGGCGCGGTGTCGACACCGTGCGCTTCCGCCCCGACCTGCGCGACGACGCACTGCGCCGGGAACTCGCCCCGAACGGCGAGCTGATCGTCGGCTATGTCGGGCGGCTCGCGCCCGAGAAGCACGTCGAGCTGCTCTCCGGCGTCTGCGCCCTGCCCGGCGTGCGCGTGGTCGTCGTCGGTGACGGGCCGAGCCAGCCCGGCCTGGTCGAGGCGCTGCCCGGCGCGGTCTTCCTGGGCCGCCGCACCGGCGACGAACTCGCCCGGATCTTCGCCTCGCTGGACGTCTTCGCGCACACCGGCCCCTTCGAGACCTTCTGCCAGACCGTGCAGGAGGCCATGGCCAGCGGCGTCCCCGTGGTCGCGCCCGCCGCCGGCGGCCCCAGGGACCTGGTCGACCACGGCCGCACCGGGTTCCTCGTACCGCCGCGCGACGCGGACGCCGTCCGGGACGCCGTCGCCGCCCTGGCCGCCGACCCCGCGCTGCGCGCCGCCTTCGGGACCACCGCCCGCGCCACCGTCGAGGGCCGCACCTGGGCCGCCGTCGGCGACCAGCTCATCGCGCACTACGAGGCCGTCCTCGACGCGCGCAGGCCGGCGGTGGCGGCATGAACACCTCCCTGCGCATCGTCCGGCTGGCGAACTTCGTCGCCCCCGCCTCCGGCGGCCTGCGCACCGCGCTGCGCGAACTGGGCAAGGGCTTCAAGCTCGCGGGCCACGACCCCGTCCTGATCGTGCCGGGCGAGAAGTACAGCGACCGGGACACCGAGCAGGGCCGGGTGATCACCCTGCCCGGACCGGTGCTGCCCGGCACCGGGGGCTACCGCGTGCTCATCGACAAGCGCCGCGTCGCCGCCCTGCTGGAGGAGCTCGGCCCGGACCGCCTGGAGGTCTCCGACCGTACGACCCTGAGGTGGACCGGCAAGTGGGCGCGGCGTGCCCGGGTGCCCGCCGTGATGGTCTCCCACGAGACCGCCGACGGCGTGCTGCGCACCTGGGGCCTGTCGGAGAACTTCTCCCGGCGCGCCGCCGACGCCCTCAACGTCCGCACGGCCCACACCTACTCCAAGGTCGTGTGCACCACCGAGTTCGCCGAGCGGGAGTTCATCCGGATCGGCGCCCGCAACGTCGTACGGGCGCCCCTGGGCGTCGACCTGATGAACCGGCGCCCCACCCTGCGCGACGCGGCACTGCGCGACGTACACGCGCGTGGGGACGAGAAGCTGCTGGTGATGTGCTCCCGGCTGTCCGTCGAGAAGCGGCCCGGCACCGCGCTGGACGCCCTGGAGTCGCTGCGCCAGCGCGGCGTGCGAGCCGTGCTCGTGGTGGCAGGAAACGGGCCGCTGCGCCCGGGCCTGGAGAAGCGCGCGCAGGAGCGCGACCTGCCGGTGACCTTCCTCGGGCATGTCGCCGACCGCAGCCTGCTCGGCGCGCTCCAGGCCACCGCCGACGTCTGCCTGGCCCCCGGACCGGCCGAAACGTTCGGGCTCGCCGCGCTGGAGGCCATGGCCTGCGGCACGCCCGTCGTGGCGAGCGCGTCCTCCGCGCTGCCGGAGGTGATCGGATCCGCCGGGGCCACCGCGGCGGACAACGGGGACGCCTTCGCGGACGCCGTGGAGATGCTCCTCGACCGTCCCGAGCGCGAGCGCCGGGAGACCGCACGCGCGCGTGCGGAGTGCTTCGGCTGGGGTACGGCGGTGGACGCCTTCCTCGCCGCGCACGACGCGGCGGTGCCCGAGCGACCCTTCGTCCGTGCGGAGGGCGCGGCATGAGAGCCGTCCGTTACGTCGCTCTCGGGGACTCGCTGACGGAGGGGGTGGGCGATCCCGTGGGGAATGGGTGGCGCGGCTGGGCCGCGCTGCTCGCCGGCGGCCTGTCCGAACCGCCCGCCGCATTCACCAACCTCGCGGTCAGCGGGGCCCAGACCCGCGATGTGCTGGAGACCCAGCTGCCCGCCGCGCTGGCCCTGCGGCCGGACGTCGCGTCCGTCCTCGTCGGCGTCAACGACACCCTGCGCTGCACGTTCGACATCCACCACATCGCCGAACGCCTCGACAAGGTCTACGCGGCCTTCACCCGGCAGGGCACGGCCGTGCTCACCGCCTGCCTGCCCGACCCGGGCGCGATGCTCGGGCTGCCGGGCGTGCTGGCCAACCCGCTGGCCCGGCGGCAGCGCGCGGTGAACACCGCGGTCCACGCCCTGTCCGAGCGGTACGGGGCCGTGCACCTGCACGCCGCCGAGGGCGACTGGGTCGACGACCGGGCCATGTGGAGTTCGGACCGGCTGCACCCCGGGGAGCGGGGGCACCGGCAGCTGGCCATCCGGTTCCACGAGCTGCTGGCGAACGCCGGGATCGCGACCGGCGCCGCGCCCGCCGCCGAGCCCGAGTTCCCGCCGCCCACCAGGTCGGCGAGCCTGCTGTGGCTGGCCACCGCGGGCACCGCCTGGGTGCTGCGCCGGTGCAACGACCTGCTGCCCCAGCTGCTGCGCCTCGCCGCCGTCGAGATACGGCACCGCGCGCGCGGCACCAGCGCCCGGCTCGACCTGCGGTCGGCGAACGCCGTGTCGATGGCGCTGGCGGCGCTGTCGGTACCGGAGCCGAAGGCCGGGCAGCGCCCGGAGGCGGGGAAGCTGGTCGTGCCGGAGGGGCTGGTCCTGCCGGAGGGGCTGTCGGTGCCGGCCCAGCGCTCGGTGCCGGAGCAGCGTTCGGTGGTGGAGCAGCGCCCGGTGGCGGAGCAGCAGCCGGAGCCGGAGGCGGCGTAGGACTGAGGACCGACGGGGATTGGGGATTCCACCACGGGTGTCAACGACGGCGTACCGCCACGAAGCGGACCGGTGTCCCCGGTACCGCCTGTGCGGCCGCCGGGAGGTCCGCCGCGCGGACGACCGCGAGGACCGGGTAGCCGCCCGTGGTCGGGTGGTCGGCGAGGAAGACGACCGGCCGACCGTCGGGCGGGACCTGGACCGCGCCCAGGACCACACCCTCACTGGGGAGTTCGCCCGAGCGGGCCCGCTCCAGGGTGGGTCCCTCCGTGCGCAGCCCGATGCGGTTGCTTGCGGCGGACACGCGGTAGGTGCGGGAGATGAACGTCCGCACGGCCTCCCGCGTGAACCAGTCGTCGCGGGGCCCGAGCGTCACCCGCAGGACCAGTTCGGCCGGCGGCGCGGGCTGTGGGGCGACGTGCACGCGCGCGTGGGGGCCGACGACACGCCCCAAGGGAAGCACCGCGCCGTCCGTGAGCTGCGGCGGGCCGAGGCCCGACAGCAGGTCGGTGGAGCGGCTGCCGAGCACCGGCTCGACGGCGACGCCGCCGGAGACGGCCACATAGCTTCGTACCCCGCGAACCGCAGCGCCGACGTCCAGGACCGCTCCCGCGGGCACCCGCACCGGCGCGCCCCAGGCGACCGGGCGGCCGTCGACCGTGACCCGGCAGGGCGCGCCCGCGACCGCCACTGTGACCGTGGAACGGGGCCGCACCGCGCACCCGTTGAGGGTCGTCTCCAGGACGGCCGCCTCGGCCGGATTGCCGACCAGCCGGTTGGCGAGCGCCGCCGCGGGCGCGTCGAGCGCGCCGGAGCGCGGCACACCGAGGTGCGCGTGCCCGGGACGCCCCTGGTCCTGCACGGTGGTCAGCGCCCCGGCACGGACGACGGCGAGCGCACGGTCGGTCACGTGCGCCCCACCGGGCCTCGGCCGTCGGCGCCTACCGGGCTTCGGCCGTCGGCGCCCACCGGGCCCCGGCGGTCGGTGCCTGCCGTGTCCGGTCGATCGGCGTCCATCGGGCCTCGGCCGTCGGTCCCTGCCTTGTCTGGGCGATCGGCGTCCACCGGGCCCCTGTCATTGGCGTCCACCGGCCCCGGTCCGTAGGTGCCCACCGGGACGAACCGCACGCGCGTGCCCGGTGACAGCAGAGCGGCCGGTACTCGCGCGTGGTCCCACAGCACCGTGTCCGTGCTGCCGATCAGCTGCCAGCCGCCGGGCGACACGTGCGGGTACACGCCCGTGTACGGCCCGGCCAGCGCCACCGAACCGGCCGGGACCGAGGTGCGCGGAGTGGCGCGGCGCGGGACGTCGTAGTGCGGCGGCAGGCCGGTGAGGTAGCCGAAGCCGGGGGCGAACCCACAGAAGGCGACCCGGAACTCGGTGCCCGCGTGGATGCGTGCCACCTCCCGCTCGGTCACGCCCCACAGGGCGGCGACGTCCGCCAGGTCCGGGCCGTCGTAGCGCACCGGGAGCTCGACGACCTCCCCCGCGCGCGGGGGAGCGGTCGGCACGTCGGCGGAGGTCAGTTCGGAAGCCAGACGGACCGGGTCGGTCAGGCCGTCGAGGAGGACGGTACGGGCCGCGGGCACGATCTCGCGGACCGCGATCGACCCCTCGGCGCGGCGGCGCAGCAACTCCGCGTGCAGCGCCTGCGCCTCGTCGCCGGAGGACACCTCGACGAGCAGGGCGCTGTCGCCGACCGGCAGCACCCTCATGCGAAGGCCTCCACCCGGACACCGGCCTCTTCGAGCCGCCGCCGGACCCGCCGGGCCAGTTCCACCGCGCCGGGCGTGTCCCCGTGCAGACACAGGGAACGCGCGCGTACGTCGATACGGGCCCCGGAGTGGGAGGCGACCGTTCCGGAGCGGGCCAGGCTCACCGACCGTTCCACCACCGCCTCGGGGTCGGTCACGACGGCGCCCTCGCGGCCGCGCGGCACGAGGGTGCCCTCGTCGGTGTACGCGCGGTCCGCGAACGCCTCCGGCACGGCCGGGAGCCCCGCCTTGGCGGCCAACTCCAGCAGCCGCGAACCCGGCAGCCCCAGCACGGGCAGCGAGCCGTCGGCGAGGAGCACGCCGTCGACGACCGCACCGGCCTGCTCCTCGTCGTGCACCACGCGGTTGTAGAGCGCGCCGTGCGGCTTGACGTACGCCACCCGGGAGCCTGCCGCGCGGGCGAAGACCTCCAGGGCGCCGATCTGGTAGGCCACCTCGGCCGCCAGCTCCGCGGACGGCACGTCCATCGCTCGCCGCCCGAACCCGGCGAGGTCGCGGTAGGAGACCTGCGCGCCGATCGTCACCCCGCGCGCGGCGGCCAGCTCGCACACCCGCCGCATGGTGGCCGCGTCCCCGGCGTGGAAGCCGCAGGCCACGTTGGCGCTGGTGACGACGGACAGCAACTGCTCGTCGTCGGTCAGCCGCCAGCGGCCGAAGCCCTCGCCGAGGTCGGCGTTCAGATCGATCGCGGTCATGGGTCCCCTTCGCTGCTCAGGCCACGCGGTACTGCTCGTCGCGGGCGTCGGTGAGGAACATCTGGCCCGGTGCGTGCGTGATGGCGAACGGCGGGCGGGAGGCCATCACCGCCGCCTGCGGGGTCACCCCGCAGGCCCAGAACACCGGGATGTCGTCCGGCTCGGCGGCCACCGGATCACCGAAGTCGGGCCGGGCGAGGTCGTCGATGCCGAGCGCCGACGGATCACCGCAGTGCACGGGGCTGCCGTGCACCGCCGGGAGCAGACTGCTCTCCCGGATCGCCGCCGCCAGATGCTCGGGCGGCACCGGGCGCATGGACACCACCATCGGCCCGTGCAGCCGCCCCGCCGGGCGGCACTGA
Organism: Streptomyces spinoverrucosus; assembly: GCF_006539505.1. GTDB lineage: Bacteria > Actinomycetota > Actinomycetes > Streptomycetales > Streptomycetaceae > Streptomyces > Streptomyces spinoverrucosus. The sequence goes on along the minus strand of NZ_BJND01000060.1, from coordinate 36,128 downwards.
CGGCTCGTGACATACATCGGCACGTTCCGTCCCTGCTCGATATGGCGCAGCGGTACGCCCGCCCCGGCCAGCGCCCACTCGAAGGTGAAGCTGCAGCCGATCAGGAACGACACCAGATCGTCCCGCCAGTGCCCGAGCACATCCGTCGGCTCGTCCACCAACTCGCCGTCCCGCCACACCCGGTAGCGCGGCAGATCGGTGCGCAGATCCGCCCCGGCGGCGAGCACCGTCGTCCACGAACCGGCGTCCGTGACGTCCAGCACCGGGCAGGGCTTGGGGTTGCGCTGGCAGAACAGCAGCATCTCGTAGGCCCAGTCGGCGGGCACCGCGATCAGGTTGACCTGGGTGTGGCCCGCCGCGACCCCGGCGGTGGGGCCGGTCAGTCCCGCGCGGAAGCGGGCCCGGGCCGTTTCCGGGGTCCACGCGTGCGCGTGCTGGTCGACGAGGGTCAGGGGGCGGTCGTCGATGCGGTTCACACCAGCTCCTTCCCACGCGTCTCGGGCAGCCCCAGCAGCGCCAGCGCCGCGAGACCGTAGCCGATCGCGCCGAAGACCAGCGCGCCGCCCACACCCCAACTGTCCGCCAGAAAGCCGACGGTGGTGGGGAAGACCGCGCCGACGGCACGACCGGTGTTGTACGTGAAGCCCTGCCCCGTGCCGCGCACGGCGGTCGGGTACAGCTCGCTCAGGAACGAGCCGAAGCCGCTGAAGATGGCCGACATGCAGAAGCCGAGCGGGAAACCCAGCACCAGCACAAGGGTGTTGGCGCCGCTGGGGATGTTCGCGTACGCCAGGATGCAGACCGCCGACAGCAGGGCGAACAGCCAGATGTTGCGCCGCCGGCCCAGCCGGTCGGTGAGGTAACCGCCCGTCAGGTAACCGATGAAGGCGCCGGAGATCAGGAACGTCAGATAGCCGCCGGTGCCGACGACGGACAGGTCACGCTCCGTCTTCAGGTACGTCGGCACCCAGGTCGCCAGCGTGTAGTAGCCGCCCTGGACGCCGGTCGAGAGCAGCACGGCGAAGAACGTGGTGCGCAGCAGGCCCGGCGTGTCGGACGTGCCCGGCCGGAAAATAGCCGCGAATGACCCCTTTTGCGGGCTCTTCTCGCGTGCGGCGACCGCCTCGGGAGCGTCGTGCACGCGGCGCCGCATCCAGATGACCAGCAGCGCGGGCAGCGCGCCGGTCCAGAACATCACACGCCAGGCCAGATCCTCGTCGAGGAACGAGAAGACCAGCGTGTACACGATCGCGGCGAGCGCCCAGCCGACGGCCCACGAACTCTGGATCACGCCGAGGGTACGGCCCCGGTGCTTGGCGCTCGCGTACTCGGCGACCAGGATCGCGCCGACCGCCCACTCGCCGCCGAAGCCCAGGCCCTGCAGAGCCCGGAAGACCAGCAGCGTCTCGTAGTTGGGCGCGAAGCCGCAGGCCACGGTGAACACGGCGTACGTGATGACCGTGATCATCAGCGCCTTGACCCGGCCGATCCGGTCCGCGAGTACGCCCGCGAGGGCACCGCCGATCGCGGACACGACGAGCGTGACGGTGGTGAACAGGCCGGTCTGGCCGCTGTCCAGGCCGAAGTAGGCGGCCAGCGCGACCATGCTCAGCGGGAGCGTGAAGTAGTCGTACGAGTCCAGCGCATAGCCGCCGAAGGCGCCCGCGAAGGCGCGGCGGCCGCGCGGGCCGAGGGCGCGCAGCCAGCCGAACGCGCCGTCGTCGTCGGCCTGTTCACCCTTTCCTGGACCGGTGTCCGTGGTCAGGGCCTGCGGTGGAGGGGTCGTGCTCATGTGCACCTCACAGTGGGAGGACGGAGGGCGCTGTGGACTGAGCCGTGCCGTGCGGAAGCTTGGCGGCGCCGCGGTGAGGGAGGGGCGGCGCCGTTCGTAGCAAGGTAGAGGATCGTTGAACGATCCCTCAATACTCATGTTGTTTCGTTCTTGTATCTGCGATTGAATTCCGGGCATGGCAGAGCAGCTGACGGGACTGGCCGACGATCGGGCCCTGCTGGGGCGCACCAGCACCGCCGAGCGGGTCTCGGACATCCTCAGGAGCCGGATCGCCGAGGGGTACTTCCCGCCCGGCACGCGGCTGTCGGAGGACAGCATCGGCGGGGCGCTCGGCGTCTCCCGCAACACCCTGCGCGAGGCGTTCCGGCTACTCACCCATGAACGTCTGCTGGTGCACGAGCTGAACCGGGGTGTCTTCGTCCGGGTCCTGGCCGTGGAGGACGTCGAGGACATCTACCGCACCCGGCGCCTGGTCGAGTGCGCCGTCGTCCGGGGGCTCGGCGAGCCGCCGTACGCGCTCGACGCGCTGGCGTCGGCCGTCACGGCGGGGCAGCGGGCGGCGGTCGAGCACGACTGGAAAGGCCTCGGCACGGCCAACATCCACTTCCACCGCGAGCTGGTCGCCCTCGCCGGTAGCGAACGCACCGACGAGCTGATGCGCAGCGTCTTCGCCGAACTGCGGCTCGCCTTCCACGTCGTGGACGACCCGCGGCGGCTGCACGAGCCGTACCTCACGCGCAACCGCCAGATCCTCCAGGCCCTTCAGGCGGGGGACAGGGCCGAGGCGGAGCGGCTGCTGGAGGTGTACCTCGACGACTCGCTCAAGCGGGTCGTGGAGGTCTACCGGCGGCGGGTCGGCGACGACGCGTAGAACGCCCTCGGGCCTCGGTGTGACCGGCCTGACGCTGGGTGGCATCTGCGTCGTTTGGGTCGTTGTCAGACCGAGGACCTAATCTGTGCACCGTGACTTCGCCTGCATCGACGGACAGTGTTCCGCCCCAGTTCAGCGCGGGGCCGCGCCCCGCCCTGGGGCCGGCCGCCGACGAGGGACTGGCGCGGCGGCTGCGTGCGCTCGCCTGCACCGCGCCGCTGCACGACCTCGACGCGCGCAAGGCCAACCTCGCGGGTGAGTACTCGGTCTACGGCATGGCGGAGGTCGCCCTCGCGGCGATCGACCTCGTCACGCTGAACATGGACTTCGACACCGGCGCCGACCACGACCAGGTGGTGACCCGGCTCGTCCCGCGCATCGCCGCGCAGGCCCCGCAGCGGCCGGTCGCCGAGCACGAGCGCGTGGCGCGCTGGGTGCTGGAGAACCTCATCAACGTCGGCAGCGTGGACCGCGGATTCCGCGCGGTTTACGGCACATTCGCGCCGGATGGGACATATGTCCGGCGGGACTACGACTTCAAGCTGATCGAGGAGGTGCCGGGACCCGGCGGCAGCGTCTACCTCCGCACGACCGACGAGGCGGTGAACGTGCTCGTCGGCGCGCTCGACACCGATGTCACCAGCGCTCAGATCGCGGCCGAGGTCAAGCTGGAGGTGCTGATCAACCGCGGCCGGCTCGCGGACGCCCAGCTGGCGGCCGAGCAGGCGCGCTACCGCACCGTGCAGTACTCGGAAGTGCTCCGCCGCGCCCTGGAGGCGACCCGGCGCAACGTCCGCGCGGTGGACTGGCTCAGCACCGTCCCCGACATGATCGCCGAGGCGCTCGACCACGTCGCCGACCGGTACCGGCACGAGAACGCCATCCTCACCAACATCCGCAAGGCCCGGGACGAGTCGGAGGACCCCGAGCACAAGCGGCGGGCCGCCGAGCTGGTCGACATCGTCAAGGACTGCATCCGGCGGCACACACAGTTGCAGTCGCGACTGCTGGAGGCCGGGCCGCTGTTCCGCGCCGAGCAGGACCGGCAGGCCTTCGCGACGCCGATGTCCACGGCGGGGATAGATCTGTACGGCCACCTGGTCGCGCCGGTGCTGCCGTTGCCGCTTCAGCAGGCGATCCGCGTCACGGACGCGTTCTTCGCCCGGGGGACCGGACTGCGCACGCCGGTGTCCGTCCGGGTCGGGGACCTGGTCGACATACTGCTGACGCCGCCGGTGGAGCGGGAGCACCTCGGGGCGGAGATGCCGGAGCCGGATCTGATCGCCACGCCGGACGACAGCCGGTTCAGCGAGGAGCAGTTGGCCGCGGCGAACGCGCTGCTGGACCTGCCGGCGGACGCGCCGCGCCGATTGTCGGGGCTGCTGGCCGAGGCCCGCCGGATCGACGCCGACCTGCCGTATCTGGTGGCGTTGATGGCGGTCCACGCGGCCAGTCCGCCGGTGGGGACGGCCTATCGGCAGGGGGAGGAGAAGCTGTTGTTCTCCGTGGACGACGGGACGGAGCTGGACGATCCCGAGTTCGGCGGGGCCGACCTGATCGTCGGCACGGCCCTGCTGGACGCGGCGGGGATGACAGCGGACCGGACGGAGGCCGCGTGATGATGTCTGAGGAGTTGCAGTCGTGAGCGAGCACGTTGAGCCGGAGGGCGCCGGGACGTCGGGGAGCGCCGCCGTCACCCCGGCCGACGCCGCCGACGCGGCTCGGCTCGTCGCGTTCGGATTGCAGCCGAAGCTGCTGCCCGCGCGCGATCAGGAGTACGCCGATCTGCTGCGGCGCCACCGGGAGGACCCGGCGTTCGCGCGGCTCGCGGACGCCGTGGCCGCAGGGCTGGGCCTGATCGTGCTGGAGGTGTCCCCGCGCGCGGGCATGGCCGTGACCGCCGCCGAGGACTCCGTGTTCGCCGTGCGGATGGGCGACTACGCGCGGCGCACGGCCGCCGACTCCGGCGACCGGTTCCTGCACGGGCTCGCGCATCTCGCCGTCGCCGCCATGGCGTTCCCGCGCCCCGAGGACCTCGCCGACGACGGGTACATCGGCCGCGTGACGGTCAACGGCGTCGACGCCTTCGTCCGGCAGGCCTGCCGGCGGCTGGAGGAGCGGGCGGCGGAGCAGGGGGAGAACACCGACCCCGCGACCGATGCGCCCGGGCTGGAGGCCGCCTGGCGGATCTGGGTCAGACGCAGCGCGACCGGTGCCACCAAGGACGCGCGCCGGCTCGCCGGGTCCACGACCGGGATCGTCGGCAAGGCCGTGGCCTTCCTCACCGACTCCGGGTTCCTGCAGCGGACGGGGGACGACAACGGCGGCACCTATCGGACGACCGCCCGCTATCAGCTCCAGGTGCGGGACATGGCCGGGAGCGCGGCCATGGCCGAACTGCTGGAGCTGGGGGTCGTCCCGGTGACTGACGGCACGCCGACGCTGCTGCCCCCGGAGGGCGGCGACGACCTGGAGCTGGTGGCCGATGCCGGACTGCCGTTCCACTCCGCCTGAAGTCGCACCCCGCGCCTGAACGTCCCTGATCTGCCGAAGACTTACGAGAGTCCGCCATGTACGAGCTGTCCCGGGTCCGCCTCTACTCCATCGGGCCCGCCGGTGCGCGCTACGCCGACACCGTGCTTGACCTGCGCAGTGTGGGCGAGCCCGTGCCCGATCCCGCGCCGACGCAGGCGGAGTTCTTCGAGGAGGAGCCGGTCGGCCCGCCGCGCCGGCCCGCGCCCGCCGGGGTGCTCTTCCTGGAGAACGGCGGCGGCAAGTCCGTGCTGCTCAAGCTGATCTTCTCGGTGATGCTGCCGGGACACCGGAACACGCTCGGCGGCGCCAGCTCCGGTGTGCTGCGGAAGTTCCTGCTCGCGGACGACTGCGGACATGTCGCACTGGAATGGCAGCACGTGCTGACCGGCGAGTGCGTCGTCGTCGGCAAGGTGAGTGAGTGGCGCGGGCGTCAGGTCTCCAACGACCCGCGGAAGTTCGCCGAAGCCTGGTACTCCTTCCGGCCTGGCCCCGGGCTGACCCTGGACAACCTGCCCGTCGCCGAGTCCACCGCCGTACGGCCGCCCGTGGAGGGCCAGTCGGGCGCGCAGGGGCGGCGGCGCACCATGAAGGGCTTCCGGGACGCGCTCACCGAGGCGGGCAAGGCGTATCCGCACCTCGAAGTGCACTGGGAGGAGATCCACGAGCGCTGGACCGAACACCTCGGCGACCTCGGCCTCGACCCCGAACTGTTCCGCTACCAGCGCGAGATGAACGCCGACGAGGGTGAGGCGGCCGGGCTCTTCGCGGTGAAGAAGGACTCCGACTTCACCGATCTGCTGCTGCGCGCGGTCACCGACACCCGGGACACCGACGGGCTCGCCGACCTCGTCAGCGGCTTCGGGAACAAGCTGGGGCGACGCGCCGAACTGATCGCCGAACGCGACTTCACCGCCGGGTCGGTCGACCTGCTCGGGAGGATCGTCGAGGCCGCCGAGGCACGGGCACGCGCGCGTGACATCCACGCCGGGGCCGAACGGCGCACGCGGACGCTGGCCCGGCGGCTGTCCGCCCGCGGCGCCCAGGAGCGGGTGCGGGCCGCCGACCTCGCCCAGCGGGTCACCGCGGCCGCCTACGCCGTGACCCACGCCGAGTCCGCGCGTGAGCGCAGCGCCCTGATCACCGCCGAACTCGCCTACCGCCACGCCTCGTTGGCGCTCGCGGCGGCCGAGAAGTCCGCGGCCGCGCAGAAGCGTGAGCTGGCCGACGCACGCACCCTGCACTCGGCCTGGCAGGCCGCCGAGGCGGTACTGCGCCACCGCGCCGCCGCCGACCGGGTCACGCGCGTGACCGCCGCGATCCAGGAGGCCGAACGGGACGCTGCTCCCGCGCTCGCCGCGCGGACCAAGGCCGCCGTGGATCTCGTACGAGCCCTGCACGCGGCCGCGGAGAGCGCCGAGTCGCTCGCCAACGAGGAGGAGGCGCGGTCCGCCGCACTCCAGGAGGTCAGCGACTCCGCGTACCGGGACTCCACCACCGCCGCCACCGACGCACAGCGGGCCCGCAGCGAGGCCGGGCACCTGCGGCAGCGCCTCACCGAGGTCGAACAGGAGACCGCCGAGGCGGTGCGCGCGGGCTGGCTCGACGACAGCGCCCCCGACGCCGACCCCGCCCGAGCCGCCCTCGCCGCCAGCGACGCGGAGAAGTCGGCCGTGGCCGCCTGGGACACGGCCCGTGAGGCATCCCGCCGGGCGAGCGAGCACGCGCGCGAGGCGGCGTCCACCGAGTCCCGGGCCGAGCTGACGGCGGCCCGCGCGGCGGACGCGGCGACCGCGGCGGAACGGGCGTACGACGCCGAGCGGCGGACGGCCGAGTCGCTCGCGGCGGAGGAACGGCTGGCGGAGCTGCTCAGCCTGCCCGGCTCCGGCGGCAGGGCGTCCGCCGGTGTACCGGCGCCCCGCGCGGGCGCCGACGCGGCGAGCGATGGCACGGCCGGGCGGCGGGGCACAGGGAACGTCACGGCCGCCGCGGACGGCCGTGCCGGGCGGCACGGTGTGGAGGACTTCGTGGCCCCCGCGGACGGTCGGTCCGGTCGGCAGGGTGCCGCGGACCATGCGACCTCCGCCGACGGCCGGGCTGGGCAGCACGGTGTGGAGGACTTCGCGGCGTCCGCGGACGGCCGGACGGCCGGGCGGCACGGCACGGAGAACGTCACGGCTGCCGCCGACGGCCGGGCCGGGCAACCGGGCGCCGCGGACCACGCAACCCCCGCCGACGCCGCATCCGACGCCCGCGCGCGTGCCACGCGACGCCCCGCCGGGGCAGTCCGGCCCCACACCGACGGCCCCCTAACCCCCGACGAACTCGACCGTTTCGCCGACGAGTTGCGTGAGCTGCTCGACGACGCCGTCTCCTCGGCCGAGCGGCAGCTGTTCGAGCTGCGCACCGCCGCTGCCGACGACGCCCGCATCCTGGGCGCGCTCGGTGACGGTGGCCTGTTGCCGCCCGGCCCGGATGTGCTGGCGACCGTGGAGTTCCTCGGTGAGCACGGCATCCCGGCCCTGCCCGGCTGGCGCTACCTCGCGCAGGCCGTCGACCCCGCAGACCACGCGCGCGTGCTGGCCGCCCGGCCCGAGCTGGTGGACGGCGTCATCATCACCGACCCGGCCTCGCACGCGCGCGCGCGGGAGGCGCTCGGCGACGCCGCGCTGCTGCCCCGGTCCGCCGTGGCCGTCGGTACGGCCGCTGCCCTGCTCGCGCCCACGCCGGCCCCGGACGCCGGAAGCGACGGGGACGTCTTCCTCGTACCGCCGAATCCCGCCATGCACGACGAGCACGCCGCCGACGAGGAACGGCAGGCGCTGCGCGCGCGGGCGACCGAGCGGGACGAGGAGATCCGCACGCTCGCGGCCCGGCTCGGCAAGGACCGCGAGCTGGCCGCGCGACTCGCCTCGTGGCGTACCGGCTGTCCGGCCGGGTGGCTGGTGGAGCTGGCGCAGGCCGCGCGGGACGCGCGCGCGTTCGCCGAGGAGGCCGAGGCCGAGCTGGCCGAGGCGCGGACCGTGCGAGCCGAGGCCGAGGAGGCCGCCGCCGAGGCCGCGCAGGTGCGTGAGCAGCGGCAGGAGGCCGCGCAGAAGGCCCGCCGCTCCGCCGACGCCCTCGCCGGGCTCGCCTTCCGGCTGCGCGAACGGGCCGGCTGGCAGGTCAAGCTGCGTGAACTCGCCGACGAGGCCACCGAGTCAGAGGCCCGCGCCCAGACCTGCCTGGAGCGGGCCCGCGCCGCCGACGAGGACCGGCGCGCCGCCCAGCGCGCCGCCGACGACGCCCGCCGCACCGCGCGTGCGCTGCGCGCCGAGCGCTCCGAGATCGCCGGTGCCCCCGACGACGTACCCGAAGACGACACGAACGCGCCCAAGGCGTCCCTGCCCGCCTTGCGGGAGGCGTACCGGGCGGCCTCCCAGGTGTACGAGAAGGTCGGCGTCGGTGCCGATCTGCGGGCCGAGCAGGCGCGGGCGGAGAGCGACGAGAGCGCGGCCCGCGCGGAACTGGACCGGCTGAGCAACAAGGTCCGCACGCGCGCGGAGCAGCTGTTGCAGTCCCCGGACGGGTCCGACGGGCCGTCCCGGCAGGCCGCCGCCGCGCGCGCGGAGGAGCTGGTGCAGCTGCTGGAGACCCGGATGTCCAGCGCGAGCGAGCAGCTCGGCCGGCTGCGCGGCGAGGCCGAACGGCACGCGCCCGAGGAGGGCGAGGCGCACACCGAGCTGACCGAGGAGCTCCAGCCGCGCGACGCCGAGCACGCACAGGCCCTGCTGCGCACGGCGACCGCAGAACTCGCCTCCCGCACCGAGGCGTTGACCCAGGCCCGTGAGGCACACGCCGAACTGCTCGACGCGCACCGCGCCGCGGAGGACGCCGCAAGCGGCTTCGACGAGATCGCCGCGCTGCTGCGCGACCTGCTGCGCGAGCACGCCGGGGAGGAGGAGCAGGAGGCGCCGGAGCCGTACCCGGGCAGCCTGGAGGACGCCCGACAGTCCGCCGCCGAGGCCCGCCGGTCGCTGCGCGGCTGCGCCGCCGACCTGTCCGCCGCCGAGGCCGCCGTGCGCGAGGCGAGCGACATCCTCGTACGGCACGCCAACTCCACCCGCTACGAGCAGGTACGCACCCCCGCCCGCCAGCAGATCCGCGAGCTGCCCGCGTCGGCGCTGCCCGAGCACGCGCAGAAGTGGGCCGACGCCTTCGCGCCCCGGCTGCGGGTCCTCACCGACGAGTTGGAGCAGCTGGAGCGCAACCGGGACTCGATCGTGGACCGGCTCCGAGGGCTCGTCGAGTCGGCCCTGGCCACGCTCCGGTCCGCCCAGCGGCTCTCCCGTCTTCCGGAGGGCCTTGGTGAGTGGTCCGGGCAGGAGTTCCTGCGGATCCGCTTCGAGGAACCCGACCAGGCCACCCTCACCGAACGGCTCGGCGAGGTCATCGACGAGGCGACCCGGGCCGCCGTCAAGAAGAACTCCGACCTGCGCCGCGACGGCATGTCCTTGCTGCTGCGGGGCGTGGCCGCCGCCCTTCAGCCCAAGGGCGTGGCCGTCGAGATCCTCAAGCCGGACGCCGTACTGCGTGCCGAGCGCGTCCCCGTCGGGCAGATGGGCGACGTGTTCTCCGGCGGCCAGCTGCTCACCGCGGCCATCGCCCTGTACTGCACGATGGCCGCACTCCGCTCCAACGACCGGGGCCGCGCCAAGCACCGGCACGCCGGCACCCTCTTCCTCGACAACCCCATCGGCCGCGCCAACGCGACGTACCTGCTGGAACTCCAGCGGGCGGTGTCGGACGCGCTGGGCGTGCAACTCCTCTACACCACGGGCCTGTTCGACACGACCGCCCTGGCCGAGTTCCCCCTGGTGATCCGCCTGCGCAACGACGCCGACCTGCGGGCGGGCCTGAAGTACATCAGCGTGGAGGAACACTTGAGGCCGGGGTTGCCGCAGCAGCCCCAGGCCGGTGAGGCGGTGCACAGCGAGATCACGGCGACCCGGATGTTCAAGAGGCCTGCTTAGTAGTCCGCCTTGATCAATCCGCGCACTTCTCGCCGATCATCATCGTCGTGACGCACGGATTGACGGTCACGAGATCCGGCATCACCGACCCGTCCGCCACCCGCAGCCCCTCGACCCCCTTGACCCGCAGGCGCGCGTCGAGCGGGGCCGAGGGGTCGTCGTCGGCGCCCATCCGCACCGTGCAGTACGGGTGGTAGACGTTGTTGTGGGTCTTGTGGATGTAGTCGAGCAGTTCGTCGCCGGTCCGCACGTCCGGACCCGGCGCCAGCTCCGCCCCCGACCAACCACTCAGCGCAGGTTGTTCAACGACCCTCCGGCGCCAGCCGCAGCCCGTACGTCATCACCCGCACATCGTGCTCGTGCGTGAAGTACCGCGGATCCACCCTCGGCTTGTCCCGGTAGTCCCGCGTCCGCAGCCGCACCGTGCCCGCGACTTCGCGCGCGTGACGTTCGGCGTGAGGCAGAAGGCGTTCTCCGACGTCGGATATCCCCACCGCGCCGTGTTCATGTCGAACGGCACCGACCCGTAGTGGAACATCAGGTCCGGCCGGTCCAGGCCCGGTTCGGTGTCGTAGAAGATGCCCGCCTCCCACCACTGGCTGGACGTGGTGGGCATCGGCTGCCGCGCCTCCCGCATGATGACGCCCTCGGGGTGGTCCTGGAGGTTCTCGCCCACGCCGGGGGCGTCCACCACGACCTCGACGCCGACCTCGCGCAGATGCGCGGCGAGCCCGATGCCGGACAGCATCAGCAGCTTCGGCGAGTCGATCGCCCCGCACGACACGATCACCTCGCGCCGGGCCCGTACCGTCCGCGTGTGGACGAGGTCGGGGTCCAGGTACTCGGCGCCCGCACACCGCCGCCCGTCCAGCACCAGCCGCTTGGCGCGCACGCCGGTCCGTACCTCCAGGTTGGGCCGCTTGCCCAGCACCGGGTGCAGGTAGGCCACGGAGGACGACTGGCGGACGTTGTTCTCGTCGGCGTTGATCTGGAACCAGTTGGCACCCCGGATCACCGTCCGCCCGGTGTTGAAGGGCACCGTGGGGATGCCCGCCTGGGCGCACGCCTTCAGCAGGGCCGTGCCGCACGGATCGTCGCCCTTGAGCGTGCGCAGCTTCACCGGGCCGGAACGGCCGTGGTGGTCGCCGGGGGCGTCGTTGTTCTCCAGCCGCCGGTACAGCGGGAACAGGTCGGCCGCACTCCACCCCGTACAGCCCTGGGCGGCCCAGTCGTCGAGGTCCTCCGCGGGGGCCCAGAAGGCGATACAGGAGTTGTGCGAGGAGCAGCCGCCGAGCACCTTGGCGCGGGCGTGGCGCAGCGGTGCGCGTCGCCGAGGGGGACGCCACCGCACCGGACGGGGGCGGCTTCCTCGCGCTGTACGAGCGGGAGGGGCGTACGACCGCCGTACTCGCGGTGGACCGTCCACGTCCGTTCATGCGCGTACGACGCCAACTCATATGCGGGGCGGGGAGCGTGGGGGCTTCATCGCAGAGCTGTTGAGCGCATGCCCCGTACCGCCTGTGCGGGCCGACCCAGCATGGCTGACCCAGCACGACCGGCCCAGCCCAACCGGCTCAGGAATGCGACAACTGCTCAGCCCCGCCCCGCCCGCGTATCCGCTCCAGTGCACGCTCGGCGACCCGTGCCTGCCGTCGGGCCCGGCGCCGTTCGCGGCGCAGCGCCCGCGCTGTGCTGCTCGGTACCGACACCACGCCGTTGCGCTGGTTCCACACCTGACGTGTCACCCACACGTCGAGCACACTCCATGTGGCCACCACGGTGCTGGCGATACTGCTGAGCACCATGGGGAACGCGAGCCAGGACCCGGCCAGGGTGCACAGGAACGCCACCATCGCCTGTATCAACGTCACGGCGATGATGAGCACTGCCCGCACCGCCGAAGTTCGCACCGGATCCGGCAACCGCCGCCGCTTCGCGGGCTCCTCGATCCACAACGGCCGGTAATACGACCGCTCTTGGGACGGCTCCGGCTCAACGGACCGCGCGGCGCCCTCGTATGCAGCCACCCCTCCGTCGCCTGCTTCAGCCGCCCCTCCGCCGCCTGCTTCAGCCACCCCTCCGTCGCCTGCTTCAGCCGCCCCTTCGCTCTCCTGCGTCTCCAGGTCCCCCTCCACCACCGTCAGTCCGACCGCCCGAATGTCGCGATCCGGCGCCTCGACGCCCCGCCGCGCCGTCATGTGTGCGACCGCACCCGTGCCGGGCGCCTCATGCCGCTCCGCCGTGCCCATCACCGTGTCACTCCCCACCGCCAGCAGACCGATCCGCCCCAGTCCGAAGACCCGACTCCCCAGTGGCTGCCCGGCTTGCGCTGTTTTACGCCGCCCGGGTGCAGGATGCGGCTCCTGTGGCCGATTCCGCCCCCATTTCCTGTAGAGAAGGACGAACGGGACGCCTCGAAGATTCCCAACCGGCGTAAAATTCCGGCCAAACACCCAGACTTGCGGACCGGATCCGGCTTCACGGGCGCCGCCGGATTCGAGGCGGCAATCTCCCGCAATGCCCGGACAACTCCCCATGACCGCCCGGCATACGGAAGCCCACCTTCCGGAACTCCCTTCGAGTTACGGGTGCGTCGGTAGTAGGCTCGCGCCGTTTGTTGACGCACATGTGTACCCCCTGCCGGTGGGGGGTCGAGCTGGGGGAGGCCATGCGCTTTCGCGGGAAGTCCATCCGCCGGAAGATCGTGGCGCTGCTTCTCGTGCCGTTGCTGTCCCTGAGCGCGATCTGGGCCTTCGCCACGGCACTCACAGGACGCGAGGCAGCCCAGTTGTTCAGCGCGTCGTCCGTCGTCGAGAAGATCGGCTACCCGACCGAGGACACCGTCCGGGTCCTTCAGCAGGAACGCCGCCAGACCCTGGTCCACCTCGCCGACCCCCGTGCCTCCGACGGACTCGCCGCGCTCAGACGCAGCCGCGCCGCCACCGACGAGGCCATCGCCAAGGTCCGTAGGAACGCCGGCAGTCCGGAGGTGCGCGAGGCCCTCGGCGAGACCTCGGGTGAACGGCTGACCGCAGTCCTCGACGCGTTCGACGGCATCGAATCCCTGCGTAACAGCGTGGAGGACGGCACCGTCAACCGCTCCCAGGCGCTCGACCTCTACAACCGCCTGGTCGACCCGTGCCTCGTCCTCCTCGGTGACCTCCATGTCGTCGACAACGTGGAGATGGACACCCAGTACCGCGCCCTCGTCAACCTGATCCGCGCCCGCGAACTCCTCTCCCGCGAGGACGCCCTCCTCGGCTCCGCCCTGGTCGTCGGCAAGCTCTCCCGCGCCGAGATCCGTGACATCTCCGACCTCGTGGCGCAGCGGAACGTCCTGTACGACACCAACCTGCCGCTGCTGCCCAGTTCGGAAAGTGAGCGGTACGAGCGCTTCTGGAAGAACGCCGCCACCGCCCCGCTGCGCGTCGCCGAGGAGTCCGCCGTGTCCGCCACGTCGGGTGACGCCGGCGGAGTCTCCGCGCAGACGTGGGACACCACGGCCGGCAACGTGCTCGACGAACTCGGCACCCTCGACGACGAGGCGGCGGACCGCTACCAGGACCGCCTCCGCCCGATCGCCACCGGCATCATCGTCCAGGCCGTCGTGGCCGGTGTCCTCGGTCTGATCGCCGTCCTGCTCTCGCTCATCGTGTCCATCCGCATCGGCCGTGGCCTCGTCCGCGACCTGCGCCAACTCCGCCTGGAGGCCCACGAGGCCTCCGGCGTCCGGCTGCCCAGCGTGATGCGCCGCCTCTCCGCGGGAGAGCAGGTCGACGTGGAGACCGAGGTCCCGCGTCTGGAGTACGACAAGAATGAGATCGGCGAGGTCGGCCAGGCCCTCAACACCCTGCAGCGTGCCGCCGTCGAAGCCGCTGTCAAGCAGGCCGAACTCCGCTCCGGCGTGTCCGAGGTCTTCGTCAACCTCGCTCGCCGCAGCCAGGTCCTCCTCCACAAGCAGCTCACACTGCTCGACACCATGGAGCGCAGGACCGAGGACACCGAGGAACTCGCCGACCTCTTCCGCCTCGACCACCTCACCACTCGTATGCGCCGGCACGCCGAGGGCCTGGTGATCCTCTCCGGCGCCGCGCCCTCCCGGCAGTGGCGCAAGCCCATCCAGCTCATGGACGTCGTCCGGGCCGCCGTCGCCGAGGTGGAGGACTACGAGCGCATCGAGGTCCGGCGCCTGCCCCGCATCGCCGTCACCGGCCCGGCGGTCGCGGACCTCACCCATCTCGTGGCCGAACTCCTGGAGAACGCCACCGTTTTCTCCCCGCCGCACACGGCCGTCCAGGTCCTCGGGGAGCGGGTGGCCAACGGCTTCACCCTGGAGATCCACGACCGCGGCCTCGGCATGGCGGCCGAGGCCCTCCTGGACGCCAACCTCCGGCTCGCCGAGACACCGGAATTCGAGCTCTCCGACACCGACCGGCTCGGACTCTTCGTGGTGAGCCGGCTCGCCCAGCGGCAGAACGTCCGCGTCTCGCTGCAGCCCTCCCCGTACGGCGGCACCACCGCCGTCGTCTTCATCCCCGACTCGCTGCTGACGGACGACGTGCCCGACACCAACGGCATCGGCTTCCGCCTCGACCGCCCGCGCCCGTCCAAGGAGGCCGAGCTCGAGGAGAGCCGCAGGACCGCGCTCTCCCAGGTGCCGGTACAACTGCCCGGCCTGCCCGCCCGGTTGCTGGACGGGCCGGTCGAACTGGAGGGCCCCGTCGACCTCGACGCCATCGACGACTTCCCGGGCGCCTTGGACGGCGAGGAGAGCGAACGCGGCGGGCTGTTCCGCCCGCGCCGCACCCTCACCCGCGCGGACGAGGACACGACCCGCGCCGACGCCCGTGGCGGACCTGGCCGGTCCGAAACGGACGATCATGTCAACCCCCCGGTGCCGTTGCCCCACCACCGCACACCCAAACTCGTCAGCTCGCACGGCCGCCCGGTCACCGACCAGCGGTCCCGGCGCTCGGACACCGACGAGGAGAACGCGACCGGCCCCGCCCCGCGTCGCCCGGACCAGGACCAGGACCGCACGCCACCTCTCCCGACCCGCCGCCGCGGCAGCTCCGCCCTCGGCCGAACCACCGGCCCAACCGGCCCCCTCAACGACGCGAACGAGCCTACGAACCGCGACTCCGGCGGGCTTTCGGAACACCCGGGCACGACCCTGGGCGACGTCGCTGAGGCAAAGGCCGACGTCTCCGAGGCAAAGGACTCCGGAGGGCGGCCCGGCCCCCTGGCCCACGACACCGGCGCGCCCGCCCCGTCTGCCGGGCGCAGCCCCAGCGACGGCGCCGAGCCTCCGCTTGCGCACCTCGGCGACGGCGCCGAGCCTGGCCCCAAGCCTCCGCTCGCGCACCTCGGCGACAGCACCGAGCCTCCCCTTCCCCACCTCGGCGACGGCCCCAAGCCTCCGCGTCGCCCCCTCGACGATCGCGCCGAGCCCCGGATCCATGACCTAGGTCCGGACGACACCGCAGCGCGCCCGCGCCCCGACGACCCCGGCCCCGGCTCCGAGGCGTCCGGCACCGGCCCCCTGCCACGCCGCGTCCGCCAGGCCAACCTGGCGCCGCAGCTGAGACAGGACCCCGTCCGCCGTACCGAGGACCGAACGGAGCCCGTGGAACGGGACGCCGACGAGGTACGCAGCCGAATGGCCTCGCTCCAGCGCGGCTGGCAGCGCGGCCGCCAGGAGAACGCCGCGGGCGACGACGCCCACCGCGGCACAGCACCACAAGGAACAACTAAGGGGGACGGTCGATGACCGCACCGAAGGCGACCGGCCAGACCGCGCACGGCAAGTCCGGCGAGCTCAACTGGCTCCTCGACGACCTCGTGGACCGCGTCGCGAGCATCCGCAAGGCCGTCGTACTCTCCGGCGACGGTCTGGCGACGGGGGTCTCCAAGGACCTCACCCGGGAGGACGGCGAGCACCTGGCGGCCGTCGCCTCGGGGTTCCACAGCCTCGCCAAGGGGGTGGGCCGGCACTTCGAGGCGGGAAGCGTCCGGCAGACGGTCGTCGAATTGGACGACGCCTTCCTGTTCGTCACGGCCGCCGGCGACGGCAGCTGCCTCGCCGTCCTGTCGGACGCCGACTCCGACGTCGGTCAGGTCGCCTACGAGATGACGCTCCTTGTGAAGCGGGTCGGCGTGCATCTGGGCACCGCTCCGCGCACCGATCTGCCCTCGGGCGGGTAGTGGGATGGCATGAGCGCAGACGGTCAGGCAAGAAGCCACTGGTTCGACGACGAAGCAGGACCGGTCGTCCGCCCCTACGCCATGACGCGGGGCCGCACCAGCCACGCGGCCCAGCACCGCCTCGATCTGATCGCGGTGGTCGTCACGGAACCCCATGTGGACGACCCGGAAGCGGACCCGACCCTGTCCCCGGAACACGTGGACATCGTCGAGCTGTGCCGTGACGCCCCGCAGTCGGTCGCCGAACTCGCAGCCGAACTCGACCTGCCCATCGGAGTGGTACGGGTCCTCGTCGGGGACCTCACGGACGCGGACCTGGTCCATGTGACACGGCCCGTACCCCCGGCCGAGCTGCCGGACGAGAGTATTCTGCGCGACGTGATCAACGGCCTCCGGGCGCTTTGAGCAGCGCGGAAGCGAGGTGGAGACGTGACAGGCTGGCAGTTCTGGGTCGACCGGGGCGGCACCTTCACCGACATCGTCGCGCGGCGCCCGGACGGACGGCTGCTGATCCACAAGGTGCTGTCCGACAACCCGGCACTCTCCCACTCTCGGCTTCGCGCGAGCGGTGGGACTCCCGCCCCCGACGCGGCCGTCGCGGGCGTGCGCGAACTCCTGTCCGGCTCCCGGGAGCCCATCGAAGCGGTGCGTATGGGGACCACAGTCGCCACCAACGCCCTCCTGGAGCGCACGGGTGAACGCACCCTGCTCGTCATCACCCGAGGCTTCCGCGACGCCCTGCGCATCGCCTACCAGAACCGCCCCCGGATCTTCGCCCGCCGCATCGAACTGCCCGAGCTGCTCTACGAGCGGGTCGTCGAGATCGACGAGCGCATCGCCCCCGACGGCACCGTCCTGACCCCACCTGACCTGGACGCCCTCGCCGAACCGCTCCGCCAGGCCTTCGACGACGGAATCCGCGCCGTCGCGGTGGTCTGCATGCACAGCCACCTCCACCCCGCCCACGAACAGGCCATCGGGGAGCTGGCCGCCCGCGTCGGCTTCCCGCAGATCTCGCTGTCCAGCGAGGTCAGCCCACTGATGAAACTCGTCCCTCGCGGCGACACCGCCGTCGTCGACGCCTACCTGTCGCCGGTGCTGCGCCGCTACGTGCAGCGCGTCGCCGACGAGCTCGAAGGCGTGCGGCTGATGTTCATGCAGTCCAACGGGGGGCTCGCCGAAGCCGGTCAGTTCCGCGGCAAGGACGCCATCCTGTCCGGGCCCGCGGGCGGCATCGTCGGCATGGCCCGGATGTCGCAGCTCGCCGGCTTCGACCGCGTCATCGGCTTCGACATGGGCGGCACCTCCACCGACGTCTCCCACTTCGCCGGCGAGTACGAACGCGTCTTCACCACCCAGATCGCCGGTGTCCGGCTGCGCGCGCCCATGCTGGACATCCACACCGTCGCCGCCGGCGGCGGCTCGATCCTGCACTTCGACGGCTCCCGCTACCGCGTAGGGCCGGACTCGGCGGGCGCGGACCCGGGCCCCGCCTGCTACCGCGCGGGCGGCCCCCTCGCCGTCACCGACGCCAACGTCATGCTCGGCCGCATCCAATCCAACCACTTCCCCCATGTGTTCGGCCCCGACGGCGACCAGCCCCTCGACGCGCCCCTCGTCCGCGACCGCTTCACCGCCCTCGCGCGCGAGATCCGCGAGCGGACCGGCGACGACCGCACCCCCGAACAGGTCGCCGAGGGCTACCTCCAGATCGCCGTCGCCAACATCGCCAACGCCGTCAAGCGGATCTCCGTTCAGAAGGGCCACGACGTCACCCGCTACGCCCTCACCACCTTCGGCGGCGCCGGCGGGCAGCACGCGTGCATGGTGGCCGACCTGCTCGGCATCCGAACCGTCCTCGTACCCCCCATGGCCGGCGTCCTCTCCGCGCTCGGCATCGGCCTCGCCGACACCACCGCCATGCGGGAGCAGTCCGTCGAAGCTCCCCTGGAAGCCGCCTCCATGCCCGCCGTCACCAAGACGGCGGACGACCTGGAGGCGGCGGCCCGTGCCGAACTCCTCGCCGAGGACATCCCCGAGAACCGCATCGAGGTCACCCGCCGCGCCCAGCTCCGCTACGACGGCACCGACACCACCCTCACCGTCGAGCTCACCGAGCCCGACACCATGAAGCACGCCTTCGAAGAACGTCATCGCGCCACGTACTCCTTCACGCTCGACCGCCCGATCGTCGTCGAAGCCCTCTCCGTGGAAGCCACCGGCATCACCGAACCCCCCGATCTCTCCGCTCTCGCCCCCTACGAGGCCACCCGCTCGGACCGCCCCACCGCCCCGCACACCGTCCGCCTCCACACCGGCGGCACCTGGCGCGACGTACCCCTCCACCGCCGCGAGGACCTGCCCCCGGGCGACACCGTCACCGGACCCGCGATCATCACCGAGTCCGGCGCGACGACCGTCGTCGACGACGGCTGGCGGGCCGCGGCGACCGACGACGGGCATCTGGTCATGGAACGCGCGGCGATTACACAGAGTTCCGATCTCGACACGAAATACGATCCGGTTCTTCTCGAGGTCTTCAACAACCTGTTCATGTCCATCGCCGAACAGATGGGCGCCCGACTCGAATCCACGGCGCAGTCCGTCAACATCAAAGAACGCCTGGACTTCTCCTGCGCCCTGTTCGACCCGGACGGAAACCTGGTGGCCAACGCCCCCCACATCCCCGTCCACCTGGGCTCGATGGGCACCAGCGTCAAAGAGGTCATCCGGCGCCGCGGCACCGGCATGCGGCCGGGGGACACGTACGCCGTCAACGACCCGTACCACGGCGGCACCCACCTCCCCGACGTCACCGTGATCACCCCGGTCTTCGACACCGGCAGCACCACAGACACGGAGCGTGACCGGATCCTTTTCTACGTCGCCTCCCGAGGTCACCACGCGGAAATCGGCGGCATCGCCCCGGGCTCCATGCCCGCCAACAGCCGCACCATCGAGGAGGAAGGCGTCCTCTTCGACAACTGGCTGCTCGCCGAGAACGGCCGCTTGCGCGAGGAGGAGACCCACCGCCTGCTCACCGAGGCGCCCCACCCCTCGCGCAACCCGAGGACCAACCTGGCCGACCTGCGGGCCCAGATCGCCGCGAACCAGAAGGGCGTCGACGAAGTCACCCGCATGATCGAGGACTTCGGCCTCGACGTCGTCCAGGCCTACATGCGACACGTCCAGGACAACGCCGAAGAAGCCGTACGCCGGGTCATCGACGCCCTCGACGACGGCGAGTACGCCTACGAGACCGACGCGGGCGCCGTCATCCGCGTACGCGTGCGCGTGGACCGCGACCACCGCTCCGCGACAGTCGACTTCACCGGTACGTCACCCCAGCTGGCCAGCAACTTCAACGCCCCGTACTCGGTGGTCAACGCGGCCGTCCTCTACGTCTTCCGCACCCTGGTAGCCGACGACATTCCCCTGAACGACGGCTGCCTGCGACCGATCCACATCATCGTGCCGCCCGGCTCAATGCTCTCGCCCGAGCCGCCCGCCGCAGTGGTCGCCGGCAACGTCGAGACCTCGCAGGCCATCACCGGCGCCCTCTACGCCGCGCTCGGCGTGCAGGCGGAGGGCTCCGGAACGATGAACAACGTCACCTTCGGCAACGAACGCCACCAGTACTACGAGACCGTCGCCTCGGGCTCCGGCGCGGGCGACGGCTTCCCCGGGGCGAGCGTCGTCCAGACCCATATGACCAACTCCCGGCTGACCGACCCCGAGGTCCTGGAGTGGCGCCTGCCCGTCCAACTGGAGGAGTTCTCCGTCCGGCGCGGCAGCGGTGGCGCCGGGCGGTGGCGTGGCGGCGACGGCGCGGTCCGCCGCATCCGGTTCCACGAGCCGATGACCGTCTCCACGCTCTCCCAGCACCGCAGGGTGCCCCCATACGGCATGGCGGGCGGTGAGCCCGGCGCCCTGGGCGCCAACCGCGTCGAGCGCGCGGACGGCACGATCACCGAACTTGGCGGCAGCGACGCGACGGACGTCGGACCCGGCGACGTACTCGTCATCGAAACCCCCGGCGGCGGAGGCTACGGGCCACCGCCCCCCGACACCCATCAAGCAGGAGAAGAGATCGATGATCTTCGGGCGTTCTGAGCGCGGCAAGCCCCCGGTCGAGCCCGTCACGCTCAAGATCCTGGTGGCCGGCGGCTTCGGAGTGGGCAAGACGACCCTCGTCGGCGCGGTCAGCGAGATCAGGCCGCTGCGCACCGAGGAACTGCTCACCGAAGCCGGGCGCCCGGTCGACGACACCAGCGGCGTGGACGGCAAGCACACCACCACGGTGGCCATGGACTTCGGCCGCATCACGCTGCGCGAGGACCTCGTGCTGTACCTCTTCGGCACGCCCGGTCAGGAGCGTTTCTGGTTCATGTGGGACGAGCTCTCCGAGGGCGCGCTGGGGGCCGTCGTACTCGCCGACACCCGCCGCTTGGCGGACTGCTTCGCCGCCGTCGACTACTTCGAGCGGCGCTCCATACCGTTCCTTGTGGGCGTCAACTGCTTCGAGGGCGCCGCCCGTTACCCGGCGGAAGAGGTGCGCCAGGCCCTCGACCTCGACGACGACGTACCGCTGCTGCTGTGCGACGCGCGTGACCGGGAGTCGGTCAAGGAGGTCCTCATCGGTGTCGTCCAGCACGCCATGGCACACGCGGCGGACCGCCGCCAGGCCCTGACGACCTGACGTACGCGCACGGCCCGTACCCCCGCCGACCGGGGTACGGGCCGCAGCCCAGGAACTCCGAGGACGCCGCACGCGCGCGTGTGCCTAGTCGACGCCGTCCTCAACCCAGCCGAAGCTCTTCTCGACCGCCTTGCGCCAGTTGTGGTACTCGCGGTCCCGCACCGACGCCTCCATGGTCGGCGTCCACTCCGCGTCCTTCTCCCAGTGCGCCTTGAGTTCGTCGAGGTCGTTCCACACGCCCGTGGCGAGCCCTGCCGCGTAGGCGGCGCCCAGGCAGGTCGTCTCGGACACCTTGGGCCGGATCACGGGTACGTCGAGGACGTCCGCCTGGTGCTGCATCAGGAGGTTGTTCTTGGTCATGCCGCCGTCCACCTTCAGGGTGGTGATGTGCACGCCCGAGTCCTGGTACATGGCGTCGACGACCTCACGCGTCTGCCAGCTCGTCGCCTCCAGCACCGCACGCGCGAGGTGCCCCTTCGTGACGTACCGGGTCAGCCCGGCGACGACCCCGCGCGCGTCGGAGCGCCAGTACGGCGCGAACAGACCCGAGAACGCGGGCACGATGTACGCGCCGCCGTTGTCCTCGACGCTCGCCGCGAGTGTCTCGATCTCGTCGGCGGTACGGATGATGCCGAGCTGATCGCGGAACCACTGCACGAGCGCGCCCGTTATAGCGATCGACCCCTCCAGGCAGTACACCGGTGCCTCACTGCCGATCTTGTAGCCCATCGTCGTCAGCAGCCCGCTCTTGGACGGCACCGGGCGGTTCCCGGTGTTGAGCAACAGAAAACTGCCCGTGCCGTACGTGTTCTTCGCCGCCCCCACGTCGTAGCACGCCTGCCCGAACACGGCCGCCTGCTGGTCGCCCAGCGCGGACGCCACGGGCACGCCCGCGAGCTGGCCCACGGCCGTCCCGTACACCTCGGCCGAGGACCGGATCTCGGGCAGCACGGACTCGGGCACATTCATCGCGGAGAGGATGGAGGGGTCCCATTGGAGGGTTTCCAGGTTCATCAGCATGGTGCGCCCGGCATTGGTGACGTCGGTGACGTGCCGACCGCCGTCGGTGCCGCCGGTGAGGTTCCAGATCAGCCAGGAGTCGATCGTCCCGAAGGCGATCTCACCCCGCTCGGCGCGGGTCCTGAGGCCGGGCACGTTGTCGAGCAGCCAGGCCGCCTTGGGTCCGGAGAAATAGCTGGCCAGAGGCAGCCCCGTCTGCTCGCGGAACCGGTCCTGGCCGTCCGAACC
The DNA here is from genome assembly GCF_006539505.1 of Streptomyces spinoverrucosus. Lineage (GTDB taxonomy): Bacteria > Actinomycetota > Actinomycetes > Streptomycetales > Streptomycetaceae > Streptomyces > Streptomyces spinoverrucosus. The sequence continues at coordinate 13,770 of NZ_BJND01000060.1, read as the reverse complement.
GCCCAGTTCGTTGCACAGCGAGGCGGTGCGGGTGTCCTGCCACACGATGGCGTTGTGCACCGGCTTGCCCGTCGAGCGGTCCCACAGCACTGTCGTCTCGCGCTGGTTGGTGATGCCGAGCGCGCTGAGCTGGTCGGCACGCAGTCCGGCCTTGGCGACCGCCCCGGCGACCACCGCCTGCACCTTGGACCAGATCTCGGTCGCGTCGTGCTCGACCCAGCCGGGCTTGGGAAAGATCTGCCGGTGCTCGCGCTGGTCGACGGCGACGATCGCGCCGTTCCGGTCGAAGATGATGCAGCGGCTCGACGTGGTGCCCTGGTCGATCGCGGCCACGTACTTCTCGGCGTTGTCCGTCATGGCTACCCCTTGGGCTCGGTTCAGAAAGTGTTCGGGATCGGCAGGAAGGTGTGCACTATGCGCGGGCCGAGATCGCGCGCCGGTTTGATCGCATAGCCGGTGGGCCCGCCGAGGGAGAGGCCGATGCCTACGACCAGCAGGGAGACGATCAGCGCGGTCGTTCCGGATTCGCCGAGCCCCTCGGTCAGCCCGAACGCCAGAATGGGCAGGACCAGGGCGATCGCCGCGAGGATCTCCTTGATCAGGTTGGCAGACGGATTCCGGATCTCCGGGACGGTGGAGAAGATGCAAAGCGTCGGCGTCGGCGTCGGCTCATCCACCGTGCCCTCGGTCGTGCCCCTCGTACGGACATTCGCCTGGAACTGGGCGAGATACACGAGGTAGGTGAGGACGGCGCCCAACATGGCACCGACGGGCTGCCCCAGCAGGTAGACCCAGCCCTTGCCCCACATGCCGGTGATCCACCCCGACGCCCGCGCTTTCGAATATCTGAGCGTGACCGCCGCGCATACGCCCGCACCGAACAGGATCAGGATCGCGGTACCGATGATCTCGCCGACGAAGATATCTCCGTTGCTCATGGCGGCTCCTAGGCCGTGAACGGGGTATTTGACCCTGGTCCTCCGTGCAGGGTGCCTCGCGTTGTTCCCGTGCCGATCAGTCGGAGCCAGGGAGGATCCCGCGCTCCGTCCGGCGTCCGTGACGAGCGTGCCGTCGCAGCCGACCGGGCGGGGGAGTGGGCCTCGGCTCAGAAGCCCACACGGCGCAGTGCCGGATTACGCCGAGAATGTACGGCGATGTCGGCTGACAACGGGAAGTGTTCACCGGCGCTCAGGGGGCGTCAAGTTCGCTGACGACACCCGTTCACGAGACCGCGCCCGCCCCGGCGCGCGAGACCGCGCTCGCAGGGGGCCGCCACGCTACGACGGCACCGTGCGACGCCGTTAACCCGTACGGGTGTGCCGGTCGGCCCGCACCGGCTCTCCGGGCGCTCTCAGCCCCTGCCGGGCTCCCCCACCGCACACCCGGCCTCGCTCGGCGTCGGCTCCGCGCCACGCCGGACCTCGTGCCCGGGCAGCCCGGCGTGGCCCAGCACCCAGCTCGCCCCGCTCAGCGACTTCGCGGCCTGCTTCAGGGGCGCCAGACAGGCCGCAGCCTCTCGGTGATCCGTCACGCTGCCCGGCGCGCACAGCACGGTGGCCAGGGACAGCGTCACCGGCCGCCCACCCGCCGACCACGGCGTGTCCAGGACGTAGGCCGCGAGCGGATCCAGCCCCTCCGGATCCGCGAGCACCAGGAAGTCGTCCCCGCCGATGTGCCCCACGCGTGTGCTCCCGGAAGCCGCGAGCTGCAGCGCCCGCCCCACCGAACGGATCAGCTCGTCGCCGGCCGCGAACCCGGCCCCGTCGTTCACCTGCTTGAAATGGTCGACATCCAGCCAGCTCAGCGCGAACGGGCGACCGTCCGCGATCCGCCGGTCCACCTCACCGGTGATCGCGTCCGACCCGGGCAGCCGCGTCAGCGGATTGAGCCCGGCCGCCTCCTCGACGCGCGTCTCGGCCAGCGCCCGTACGAGGTCCGCCAGCCGTACGACGCCCACACACCGCCCGTACGCGTCGACGACGGCCACGTCGTCCGACGTACGGTCCCGCCCGCCGTCCGCGACCACCTCCAGTACCTCCCAGGCGGTGGCGTCGATGCCCACCGTGCGCGGTGGATCACCCAGCTTGGCCGCAGGCCGGTCGGCGTACAGCGCGTGCCCGTAGCGGCCCGACATGGACAGCAGGAAGCGCGACCGGTGCACCGACCGCACGGGCACCCCGTCCCGGTCCACGAGCAGCACGCCGGACACATCCGGCGACCCGGTCAGCAGCGCCCGCACCTGGGCCGCGGACGCGTTCGCGGGCAGCAGCGCGGCCGGCCGGACGAACTCCCGCACCAGTGGTCCCGAGGGTGACGGCGCCTGGACCTCGGGGGAGCGGGGCGGAACGTATACGTCCACCGCCGGCAGCCTGGCCGGCGGCGCGAACAGCTCCCCCTGCGCCAGTTGTGCCCCGGCCCCCAACCCTGTCGCGAACTGCAGTTCGGTCTCCACGCCCTCCACGCACAGCAGCGCCCGCAGCTCGTCGCACAGGGTCCGCATCGCCCGCACCGCGGCCGGCCGCGCCAGCAGCGACGCGTCGAGCTTCACCACGTCCGGCGCGATGTCCGTGAGCAGTCGCAGCGGTACGTCCCCGTCCCCGACGCCGTCGGCGCTGATCCGGAAGCCCTGCTCGCGCAGCGCGGTCACCGCCTCCAGCAGCGCCTGCTGCGGCACATGCGTGTAGGGCGGGCCGACATCGATCGTCACCTCCCACGGCATACGTCCCGCCGCGCGCACGGCGGCGTGCAGCGAGCCGAGCCCGCCGAGGTCGGCGAGCGTCCCGGCGAACACGTTCACGTGCAGCGGCAGCAGCGACTCCTTGCGAACCGCCGCGCGCACCGCCAACACGGCCAGTTGGCTATCGAGTTCGGGATCCCGACGCGCCTCGGCCAGGATGTCGCCGGCCTCCGGGCGGGCGAGGATCTCCAGTGCCGCGATCCCGCCCGTGGACAAGTTGACCACCGGTTGGAAAGCGAAGCGGAGAGTATCCGACCAGGAGCGCACGGCAGCATGATGACGGCCCCAGAGAGCGCTGAGGCCCAGTTCATGAGACGTTCACGCAGGATTCCGGGCCGATCACACAGCGTACGAACAGCCTGCACGGGAGTGTGTGAGTGTACGACCGGGCGCCCGCACACCACAGGTACCGCCCGCTCCTCACCGCACCGCGATCACCGCGGACCCATGCCCGAACAGCCCCTGGTTGGCGGTGATCCCCACGCGTGCCCCGGCGACTTGGCGATCACCGGCCTGCCCCCGCAACTGCCATGTCACCTCGCAAACTTGAGCGATTGCCTGAGCCGGGACCGCCTCCCCGAAGGACGCCAGCCCACCACTCATGTTCACGGGTATGCGACCGCCCGGAGCCGTCTCGCCGTCCCGCAGCAGCTCCGCGCCCTCGCCCTGGCCGCACAGCCCAAGGTCCTCGTACCACTGCAACTCCAGTGCCGTGGACAGGTCGTACACCTCGGCGAGGGACAGATCGTCGGGCCCGATGCCCGCCTCCTCGTAGGCAGCGCGGGCGATCGAGGCCCGGAACGTCTCGGCGGTGGGATCCACCGCCACTGCGGAGTCCGTCGCGATCTCGGGCAGATCCAGCACGGTGTTGGGGTAACGCGGCGTCACCGTGGACACCGCCCGGATCCGCACAGGCTCCGCCACCCCGTGCCGACGCGCGAACTCCATGCTGGACAGCACCAGGGCCGCACCTCCGTCCGAGGTCGCGCAGATGTCCAGCAGCCGCAGCGGATCGGCGACCACCGGCGAGGCAGCGACCTCCTGAGCGGTGACCGGCTTGCGGTACCGCGCGTTGGCGTTCAGCGCGCCGAGCGCCGCGTTCTTCACCTTGACCTGGGTGAAGTCCTCCAGGGTGTCGCCATGGACAGCCATCCTGCGCCGCGCGTACAGCCCGAAGTACGTCGGATTGGTCGCCCCGAGCACTCTGAACCGCAGCCAGTCGGGATCGTCAGGCCGGTCACCTCCCGCCGGCCGGAAGAAGCCCTTGGGCGCGGCATCGGCACCCACCACGAGCACCACGTCGGCGAGCCCCGAGAGGATCTGTGCCCGCGCGGTGCTGATGGCCTGCGCTCCCGACGCGCACGCCGCGTACACGCTGGTGACCCGCGCCCCCTGCCAGCCCAGCGCCTTGGCAAAGGCGGCCCCGGCCACATACCCGGGGTAGCCGCTGCGTACGGTGTCCGCACCGACGATCGAGCCGACCTGCCGCCACTCCAGTCCCGCGTCGGCAAGCGCCGCGCGTGCCGCCGCCACTCCGTACTCGACGAATCCCCGTCCCCACTTGCCCCATGGGTGCATTCCCGCTCCCAGCACCGCCACATCCCCCGTCATATCGCCACCCCCGTCGGCCGCCAGTGCCACGTCGTCCAGATCGTCTCCGTGTCCTCGTGCAGCACGCCGGGAACGACCTCCACCTCCATGCCCACCGCCAGATCGGCGACGGTGAACCCGGGAGCCGCCTGTCCCAGCACCACCATCCGCTCGGACTCCAGCTCCACAGCGATCAACGCGTACGGCTCCCACGGAAGTTCCGGATCGGTCACGTAGGGTGACGGAGGCCGGTACCGGCTGTCCGTGTACGACCAGATGTACCCCCGCTGTGACAGCGGCACTTCCTCCAGATCGCCCCCGGGACATCCGGGATTGCGGCAGTGGACGTCCTCGCGGGGGAAGAAGACCGCGGCGCAGGCCGAGCAGCGCGTGCCCAGGAGTCGGAAGTCGTCCCCGTCACCGGTGAACCAACCATCGACCACGGGTGTTCGTGTACGCGACAAGGTCCCTCCCGCTGACAAGAACTGACGATGTGTCAGAAGTGTGCCACCGGATCCGGGGAAGCGCTAAGGACCTCGACGGCCCATCCGTGAAAGCCCAGCCCACGGGCCACTCGGCCACCTGCAAGAGACGCCCTCCGCAAGATCGGATACAGTCCGCCGCGTGTCCGAAACTCAGCACTCCGCCCCCAACTCCGCGCCGGACTCCCACTGTTCGAGCTGCGGATCGCCCTACGGAGAGGGCGTCTCCGGCTGGCCCCGCACCTGCCCGGCCTGCGGCACCGTCGCCTACCGCAATCCGCTGCCGGTCGCGGTCGCACTCCAGCCCGTGTACGACACCAAGGGCACCGCTCTCGTCGTCATCACCCGAACCATCGCCCCCGCGCGCGGGGGCATTGCCCTGCCCGGCGGTTACATCGGCGACCGTGAGGACTGGCGGCAGGCACTCGTCCGCGAGCTCAAGGAGGAGACCGGCATCGACGCGGCGAGCCGCGATGTCCGGCTCGTCGACGCGATGAGCTCTCCCGACGGTCATCTGCTGCTGTTCGGCGTCCTTCCGGAACGCCCTGCCGATCGCCTGCCCGAGTCCACCGCCACGGACGAGACGGAGGGCTGGCACCTTCTGCGCAGGCCCGAGGAACTCGCCTTCCCGCTGCACACGCTCGCCGTCCGGGCCTGGTTCGAGGGCCGGTACGTCTGAGTCAGCGCTCTCCGAGCCCGCGGACCCGCACCGGGTGGGGCGGCTCCCCGCCGCCCTCCCGCTCGACGACCACCCGCGAGCCCTCCCAACGCGTGACGTAACGCTCGATCTCCGGCTCCTCCCACCCGTCCCCGGCGTCCGGCACCACCAGCCCGGCCCCGGTCCGCCCCCGGGCGGGAGCCCACACCTCCAACTCCAGCCCGCCGTCCGTCCCGCGCGTGGGGATCACGGCACCCGCGCGCGCGAGCACCGGAATCCGCGACAACGGGGCGTCGACAAGAACCTGTGCCGGACCCTCGTACGCCTCCTCCGTGGCCGTGTCATACCAGAGCCCCCGCGGCAGCTGCACCGCACGCCGGTCCGCGCCCGGATCGAGGACCGGCGCCACCAGGAGACAGTCGCCCAGCAGGAAGGCGTCCTCACAGTCGCGCAGAGCCCGATCCTCGGGCGAGCCCCACCACACCGGCCGCACATAAGGCGCCCCTGTACGGCGGGCCAGGTGCGCCAGCGTCAGGAAGTACGGCAGCAGCCGCCGGCGTTCGACGAGCGCCACGCGCGCGTGCTCCAGCACCTCGGCACCGAACTCCCACGGCTCCCTGCGCCCCGCCCGCAGACTCGCGTGTGTGCGGAACAGCGGCAGATACGCGCCGAGCTGGAACCAGCGCAGATATAGCTCCGGCGAGGGACTCCCGTCGAAGCCGCCCACGTCCGGGCCCGAGTACGGCACTCCGCACAGCCCCAGCCCCATGACCAGCGACAACGAAGCGCGCAAGCCCGGCCAGCCGGTGGCGACGTCACCGGACCAGGTGCCCCCGTAACGCTGCATGCCGGCCCAGCCGGACCGCGAGAACAGAAACGGCCGCTGTCGCGGGGCCAGTTCGCGCAGCGCCTCGTAGCCCGCCCTGGCCATGCACAAGGCGTACACGTTGTGCGCCTCGCGGTGATCGCCGCCCCGCCCCTCCAAGTCGTGCCGGGCCGAACGCGGCAGCGTCGGCTCCCCGAACGCGGCGAACGACGTCGGCTCGTTCATGTCGTGCCAGAACCCCGAAAACCCCTGAGCGAGCCGCTCCTCGTAGAGGCCACCCCACCACTTGCGCACGCGCGCGTGCGTGAAGTCCGGGTACACCACTTCACCCGGCCACACCACACCGCGCACCGGCTGTCCCGACGCATCCCGCACAAAAGCGTCGTGGGCCGTCCCACTGTCGTACACCTCGTTGCCCGGCTCGGCCTTCACCCCGGCGTCGACGATCGACACCAGCCTGATCCCGTCCCGCCGCAGTTCCTCAGCGAGCGCCGGCAGCTTCGGGAACCGCTCCCGGTCCACGGTGAACACCTGATGGGCGTCGTAGTGGTCGATGTCCAGGTGCACCGCGTCGAGCGGCAGACCGTGCTCCCGATACCCCGTGATGATCCGCCGCACCTCCTGCTCACTGCCGAAGCCCCACCGCGCGTGATGGTGGCCGAGCGCCCACGCCGGCGGCAGCGCCGGCGCTCCGGTCAGCGAGGCCCAGGCGTGCAGCACGCGCGCGGGAGTGCCCACGATCACCCAGCAGCGCAGCGGACCGCCGTCCATGCGCATCTCGCACATCCCCGCCCGGTCGTGCCCGGAACCCGCCCCCTCCTCGCCCTCCCGCAGCGCCACCGTGCCGTCCCACGAGGTGTCGTGGAACACAAGATGCGTGCCGGCGTCGGCCACCACCAGCTGCACCGGCATGGTGATGTACAGCGGATCGTCGCCAGGTGCGAACGCCCGCCCCTGGTCGGTGTTCCACAGCCGGTACGTTCCGTCCCGCAGCCGGGGCCCCGACGAGCGTCCGCCCAGCCCGAAGAAACGCGCGTCGGCGGACACCTCGGACCGCTGCATCCAGCGCGCCCGCCCACCCCCGACCGGCTCCCACCACCGCGGCGGCAGATCCCGGCGCAGGGTCACGCCACCAGGGGTGCGCACCTCGACGGCGCCGTTCCGTGACACGACGACCGTCACACGCTCCGCCACGACCCGCCAGCCGCCGTCCTTGTCCGGCTCCAGCACCGCCCGGGGGTCGGGCTCAGGACAGCGCCCCGCGAGCGCATACGACGGCTCGGGACCCGCACCGTCCCAGCCCCAGAAGACGGCCCCGCTCACCGTGACGATGATCCGCAGCTCGGAGCGGGTGAACCGCAGAACGCCGCCCCCCAGGCCGGGCGTCACCTCCTGCACCTGTCCGGGCACCCGCGCGCGTTCGGCGCCCCGCCGAGGCAGGCCGGTGGCGTCCGCACGGCGCCTGCGCCACGCCGCGCGGACGGTACGCAACCCCTGAGCCGCCCCCGCGAAACCGACCGCCTTCACCGAATGCACCAGGTCACGACCGTCCATGCTGCTCACCCTGCCACTGACCGGCGTACACGTGTGTGTCGTTCAACTGCCGTTCACCCGTGCCGGGACCACATCTTCATGACACGGACTATGTGGGCGGCACCCTGGTGCAGAAGTCGATCACATGGCATCGTCCGTGTCAGCCGCGTCACGCGCACACCCCAGCCCGTGCGCGAGCGACGCACACGACGCGCACAGTCCGGGAGCCGCCCATGTCGATCGTGAACCCCCAGCCGCTCTGGCAGCCAGATCCGGAACGCATCGCCCAGGCGCAGATCACCAAGTTCCAGGCATGGGCTGCCCAGCACCACGGCGCGCCGGGCGAGGGCGGCTACACCGCGCTGCACCGCTGGTCCGTCGACGAACTGGACACGTTCTGGCGAGCCGTCACCGAGTGGTTCGACGTACGGTTCGCCACGCCCTACGCGCGCGTGCTGGCCGACCGATCAATGCCCGGGGCGCAGTGGTTCCCCGGCGCGACCCTGAACTACGCCGAACACGCCCTGCGAGCTGCCGCGACCCGCCCGGACGAAGCGGCCCTCCTGTACGTCGACGAGACCCACGAACCACGCCCGGTCACCTGGTCCGAACTCCGCCGCCAGGTCGGCTCCCTGGCCGCCGAACTGCGCGCCCTCGGCGTACGCCCCGGCGACCGCGTCAGCGGCTACCTCCCGAACATCCCCCAAGCCGTCGTCGCCCTCCTCGCCACCGCCGCCGTGGGCGGCGTCTGGACCTCCTGCGCCCCCGACTTCGGCGCCCGCAGCGTCCTCGACCGCTTCCAGCAGGTCGAACCCGTCGTCCTGTTCACCGTCGACGGCTACCGCTACGGCGGCAAGGAGCACGACCGCCGCGACATCGTCGCCGAACTGCGCCGCGAGCTGCCCACCCTGCGCGCCGTCGTCCACATCCCGCTCCTCGGCACGGAAGCTCCCGAAGGCGCCCTCCAGTGGTCGGCCCTGACCAGCGCGGACACGGAACCCGTGTTCGAACAGGTGCCCTTCGACCACCCCCTGTGGGTGCTGTACTCCTCCGGCACAACCGGCCTCCCCAAGGCCATCGTCCAGTCCCAGGGCGGCATCCTCGTCGAGCACCTCAAGCAGCTCGGCCTGCACTGCGACCTGGGCCCCGAGGACCGCTTCTTCTGGTACACCTCCACCGGCTGGATGATGTGGAACTTCCTCGTCTCCGGCCTCCTGACCGGCACCACGATCGTCCTCTACGACGGCAGCCCCGGCTATCCCGACACCGGCGCCCAATGGCGGGTCGCCGAACGCACGGGAGCCACCCTCTACGGCACCTCCGCCGCGTACGTCATGGCCTGCCGCAAGGCGGACATCCACCCCGGGCGGGACTACGACCTCTCACGCGTGCAATGCGTGGCCACCACCGGCTCGCCCCTTCCGCCCGATGGCTTCCGCTGGCTGCACGACGAGGTCCGCCACGACCTGTGGATCGCCTCCGTCAGCGGCGGCACGGACGTGTGCTCCTGCTTCGCGGGGGCCGTACCGACCCTTCCCGTGTACATCGGCGAACTCCAGGCCCCCGGACTGGGCACCGACCTGCAGTCCTGGGACCCGAGCGGCAAACCCCTGACCGACGAGGTCGGCGAACTCGTGGTCACCAACCCCATGCCGTCCATGCCGATCTACTTCTGGAACGACCCCGACGGCAGCCGCTACCACGACAGCTACTTCGACACCTACCCCGGCGTCTGGCGCCACGGCGACTGGATCACCGTGACGTCCCGAGGCTCCGTGATCATCCACGGCCGCTCCGACTCCACACTCAACCGGCAGGGCGTGCGGATGGGCTCGGCCGACATCTACGAAGCCGTGGAACGCCTGCCCGAGATCAGGGAATCCCTCGTCATCGGCATCGAACAGCCCGACGGTGGCTACTGGATGCCCCTGTTCGTACACCTGGCCCCCGGAGCCGTCCTCGACGAGGCCCTCCTGAACCGCATCAAGCAGACCATCCGCGAGCAGCTCTCACCCCGCCACATCCCCGACGAGATCATCGAGGTCCCCGGAATCCCGCACACCCTCACCGGAAAGCGCATCGAAGTCCCGGTCAAACGCCTGCTCCAGGGCACCCCGCTGGAAAAGGCGGTCAACCCCGGCTCGATCGACAACCTCGACCTGCTCCACTTCTACGAGGACCTCGCCCGCAAGCGAACCTGACTCCTCACCCGCGCAAGCCCAGCCCCGCAACCGGCCTCGGACTCACCGACCGCGACGTCGACGTCCGAGGCCGCTGCTCGCCCAAAAGCTGCCGTGACCTGCGCTTTCCCTCCGCCGCCGACTCGCTCGGACCCCGTTGTCAGTGCGGCCGGTTACTGTGAGTGAGCACTGATCGACTGCACAGGGGGAAACATGGCGCACACCGACCACCAGACCATGCGACGCGTCCTGCACCGCGAAATCGCCGGCACGATCGGCCTGCTCACGGACGAGTACGACTTCCAGGCCATGCGGCGCTACCGCAGCTTCACGTTCGACGACCACGAAACCTACTTGCGGCAGGTGGAAGCCCTGCTCAAAACACGCGCCGCCGAGGGCAGCCACACCACCGTGGCCCTCTTCGACCCACAGGAGTACGCCGACTTCTGCGAGCACGGAGGCCTCGACCCCGACCTCCCATCGAGCCGCACACGCTTCACAGCCGAACTGGCCACCACCGGCCCCACGGTTCCCTACGAAGGCCAGAAGCTCGCCGACCTCGTCCCGGTCCTCGTCGACGAAGCAGTACGCCAGGCGACCTGGGAGTACGCATCTACACTCCTGGCCCGCGTCGGCGCCTGCGCGACCTGCGGCGAGGACATCGGCCGCACGGCCTTCGCCCGCGCCTCGAACCTCCTCGTCCGCATCCTCGACACGGCCCCGCCCGGCAACCGGCACCTCGTATGCAGCGTCTCCAGCACACCGGAAACCCTCGTCGCCGCCCTCCACGCGGACCAGGACGCCGACGGCACCACACAACTCGACGAGGCCGAGGCCCTCGAATTCACCACCGTCCTGGCCCTGGGCATCGCCACCCAGCGCCCCGGCGGACTGGTCATGCGGACCACCGCCCCCGGCACATCCGACCGCATCTACGGCTGGCGCCTGCGCGGAGACGGCCTCGAACCCCTGATCGCCGGCGAGGTCTTCGACGCCTACTGCACCGACGTCGAGTCGGGTGACCTCATCTCTCCGGAATCAGGTGTCGACTACTGCGAACCACCCGACCTGGGAGAGGACGCAAGGGCCGGAGAGGCAGGAAAGACGGGAGAGACCGGAGAGGAAGGAGAGCAGGGACCGGCCGCGGAGCATCGCCACTGACCATCCGCTCACGGACACGGACGGGGCGCCCCACCCGCAGGTGGAGCGCCCCGGAAGAGGAGCCGTCGACGGCTCGGTCCGCCTACTCGCCGGACAGCACCGCCCGAGCCGCGTTGCGCGCATCCTCGGCAGTGTCGGCCGCCCGAGCGGCCGCCGCGGCCCGCTCGCACTGCGCGAGCGTGTACTTCGCCAGCGTCGCCCGGACATAAGGAATGGACGCCGCACCCATAGAAAGAGAGGTGACACCGAGACCGGTCAGCACACACGCCAGCAACGGGTCGGACGCGGCCTCACCGCAGACACCACAGCTCTTGCCCTCGGCCTTCGCCGCCTCGGCGGACAGCGCGACCAGATCGAGCAGCGCGGGCTGCCACGGGTCCTGAAGCCGGGACACCGCGCCCACCTGACGGTCGGCGGCGAACGTGTACTGCGCCAGGTCGTTCGTCCCCAGCGACAGGAACTCGACCTCCTGAAGGATCGAACGCGCCCGAAGCGCCGCCGACGGAATCTCGACCATCGCGCCGAACTTCACCTGCAGCCCGGCCTCCCGGCACGCGTCCGCGAACGCCTTGGCGTCGATGCGGTCCGCCACCATCGGGGCCATCACCTCGAGGTAGACCGGCAGACCCTCGGCCGCCTTCGCCAGCGCGGTCAGCTGCGTACGCAGCACCTCCGGGTGGTCGAGGAGGGAGCGCAGACCGCGCACGCCCAGGGCCGGGTTCGGCTCGTCGGCCGGAGTCAGGAAGTCCAGCGGCTTGTCCGCACCGGCATCCAGCACCCGCACGACAACACGGCCCTCGGGAAACGCCTCGAGAACCTGCCGATAGGCCTCGACCTGCTTCGCCTCCGCGGGCGCCTTCTTGTCGTCGTCCAGGAAGAGAAACTCGGTCCGGAACAGGCCGACACCCTCGGCGCCGGCCTCAACCGCGGCCGCCACGTCCGCGGGGCCGCCGATGTTGGCGAGCAGCGGCACCTTGTGACCGTCTGAGGTGGCACCCGGCCCGGTCGACGCGGCCAGCGCTGCCTTGCGCTCGGCGGCCGCGGCTTCCAGCTGAGCCTTCTTCTGGTCGCTGGGGTTCACGAAGATCTCGCCGGTGCTGCCGTCCACCGCGATCATCGTGCCCTCGGCCAGCTCACCGGCACCCGGCAGCGCCACCACGGCCGGCACGCCAAGCGCCCGGGCCAGAATCGCGCTGTGGCTGGTCGGCCCACCCTCCTCAGTGACGAAACCGAGGACCAGGGTGGGGTCCAGCAGCGCCGTGTCCGCCGGCGCGAGATCCCGCGCGACCAGGACATACGGCTCGTCGCTGTCCGGAACACCTGGCATCGGTACACCGAGCAGGCGTGCGACGATACGATTCCGCACGTCATCGAGGTCCGCGACGCGCCCGGCGAGGTACTCACCGGCACCTGCCAGCAGGTCCCGGTAAGCCGCGAAGGCGTCGTAGACCGCGCGCTCGGCGGTGCTGCCGACGGCGATCCGCCGCTCCACATCCGCCATCAGCTCGGGATCCTGGGCCATCATGGCCTGCGCCTCGAGCACCGCCTGGGCTTCGCCCCCCGCCAGATTGCCGCGCGCCATCAGGTCGGCCGCCACAGCCTCCACAGCCTGACGGGCGCGCCCCTGTTCGCGCTCCGCATCCTCGGCCGGGATCTGCTTGGCAGGCGGTTCGAGCACCGCCGTTCCCATGTGCCGAACCTCGCCGATCGCCACCCCGTGGCTCACACCGACGCCTCGCAGCGTTGTCTCCATCTCACCCGTCTCCGATAGTGCGGCGGGTCCCGCCGCCGCGGTGGTTGTCGTAGGTGCCGTCATGACGACGGCCATGACATCACTTCCAGGCGAAGAGGATGTCGCCCGCCTTGACGTCGCCGTCCTCACGGAGCTCGGAGAGGGACTCGGCCGTGGCTTCCAGCGCCACGATCGGGCACACCGGCGACTTGCCGGCGGCCTCGACGGCGGTCGGGTCCCAGCGCACGATGCCCTGACCGCGGGTCACGGTGTCGCCCTTGTTCACGAGCAGCTCGAAGCCCTCGCCGTTCAGCTGCACGGTGTCGATGCCGAGGTGGGTGAGTACACCGTGTCCCTCCGCGTCCACGACGACGAAGGCGTGCGGGTGGAGGGAGACGATGACTCCGTCCACGGGTGCGACGGCCTCGGAGGGCTCACGCACGGGGTCGATGGCGGTGCCCGGGCCGACCATGGCCCCGGAGAAGACCGGATCCGGCACGGCGCTCAGTCCGATGGCGCGTCCGGCGAGCGGGGACGTCACGGTGGTCATGGGAAGCCTCCCAGGGGTGGAGATTCATGTGTGGGCCGTCAGCGCTTGACCCGGACGGCACGCTGTTGAGCAGCGTATGTCATGGGAAGTCCCGGTTCCGTTCGAGAGCTCCCGGTAAGAGGTCTAGACCACTCTACCCTAATCGATTTGCACCCACTCTGCGGCCCCGTGTACAGTCGTACCCCTGCTTGAGGCTGAGTGATGTGAACAAGCATCGCTGCCTGGCAGCATCCAACTTGTCAGATCCTATCTCTGGGTCTCCTTCTGCATGCCCGCAGGACGGTGGTCAGGGAGACGGAAAAACACTGATAGAGTTTGGAG
>NZ_BJND01000059.1 GCF_006539505.1 Streptomyces spinoverrucosus | reverse complement strand
GGGCCTCCGCCCAGTCGCCGCCCTCCGCGTCGTACACCAGCTCGGCATCCGCTTCCGCGCCGATCCGGTACGCGTCCAGCCGTACGCCGTCCGTGTCGGCGATGCGCCGGGCGGCGGCGTGCCAGGCCGCGCCCGCGCTCGACCCGGCGTCGCTGAGCAGCACCAGTGAGCGCTCGTACAGATCGAGCGTGGAGACCCGTTCGCCCGCGCGGCGCAGCCACATGTGCGGGGCCCGGCTGCCCGGCTCCGCGGTCAGGCGCATCCCTTCGGGTACGACCGGCTGGGACGGGTCGGCGCCCACGACGGCGCCCTGCGGGTAGCGGTAGGCGAGGACGATGTTGAGGATGCCGCCGCCCTTGCCGCCGCCGATGCCGGGAGGCGGGGCGAAACCGGGGTGGCTGTGCTCCACCGAGCGGGCCGAGGCACGGGCGCTGGTGGCCATGGCGACGGGCCGGCGCTCGGCCTCGTACGTCTCCAGCAGCCCGGGGCCGGCCCAGCCGCCGAGGACGGCGGACAGCTTCCAGGCCAGGTTGTGGGCGTCCTGGATCCCGGTGTTGGAGCCGAAGGCGCCGGTCGGGGACATCTCGTGGGCGGAGTCGCCGGCGAGGAAGACCCGGTCGGACGCATAACGGTCGGCGACCCGTTCGGCGGCGCGCCAGGACGCCTTTCCGGTGATCTCGACGTCGAGGTCGGGGACACCGACGGCCTGCCGGATGTGCCGGTGCAGCCGTTCCTCGGTGAACTCCTCCAGCGTCTCGCCGTGTTCCGGGTGCCAGGGGGCGTGGAAGACCCAGTTCTCCTTGTTGTCGACGGGCAGCAGCGCGCCGTCCGCCTCCGGGTTGGTGAGGTAGCAGCAGATGAACCGCCGGTCACCGACGACGTCGGCGAGCAGCTTGGACCGGAAGGTGACGCTCACGTTGGCGAAGAGGTCGCCGGGGCCGCTCTGCCCGATGCCGAGCCGGTTCCGGACGGGGCTGCGCGGGCCGTCGGCCGCGACCAGGTAGTCCGCGCGGACCGTGTAGAGCTCGTCGCTGTCACGGTCCCGGACGAACGCCGTCACTCCTTCGGGGTCCTGCTCGAAGGACTCCAGCTCGTGGAAGTAGCGAAGGTCGCCGCCGAGTGCCTGGGCCCCGTTCCTGAGCACCGGTTCCAGGTCGTTCTGGCTGCACAGGCACCACCCCGAGGGGCTGAACCGCGCGAGGCCGCCGCCGGGGTCCATCTCCTTGAACAGCCACTCACCGGCGTCCCCGACCAGGGTCGGGGTCTGCATGATGCCGTGGTTGTCGGCGAGGAGGGAGGCCGCCGTCTTGATGTCCGGCTCGATGCCGGCCACCCGGTACAGCTCCATCGTCCGCACGTTGTTGCCGCGGCCGCGGGGGTGGATCGAGGTTCCGGCGTGCCGCTCGACGAGCATGTGGCGTACGCCGAGACGACCCAGGAAGAGGGACAGGGACAGGCCCACCAGAGAGCCGCCCACGACGAGGACGGGAACCTGGTGATCGGCTTTCTGCTGCATCAAGGACTCCTGAGGCAGTGGGGGGTGTGGAGAGCGTTGGAGTTTCCATGCCCTCTGGGAGGCGTTCCGCGTGCGCAATCACCCGCGTGGTTCACGCGAGTCGCGCACTGAGGGGGACCGGCAGAGGATCAAGAAGCGCTGACGTCGCGTCATCAGCGGCCGGCGTTCGCCTCTGCCTCCAGAGAAGGAGATTGCGCAGCATGACCACCACGTCGGAAAAGGTTTCGCAGCAGCTGACGCGACAGGCGTCGAAACGGGTCTCCACCTCCGTGTTCGACGGCTCCCGCCTCCGGGTCGTCCTGCTGGTCGACGTATACGAGGGTGCCCAGCAGCAGTTCCTGGAGGCCTACGAGCAACTGTGCAACCAGGTCGCCTCGGTGCCCGGCCACGTCAGCGACCAGCTGTGCCAGTCCATCGAGAATCCCTCCCAATGGCTCATCACCAGTGAGTGGGAGAGCGCCCCGCCGTTCCTCGCCTGGGTGAACAGCGAGGAGCACGTGCAGATGGTGCGGCCGCTGCACAGCTGCGTACGCGACACCCGGTCGCTGCGCTTCCACATCGTCCGCGAGATGGGCGGCGCGGCGGCGATGGCCGACGCGGGAACGCGCCGGCTGCAGGTGTCCCCCCGGATCGGCGATGGCCTGATCCGCCACGCACTCACCTTCACGGTCACGCCGGGCAGCGAGCCGGAGGTCGCGAAGATCCTCGCGAACTACGATTCGCCCGAGACGCGGGTCGACGAGACCACCCGTCTGGTCCGCACCTCTCTGTTCATGCACGGCAACCGGGTCGTGCGAGCCATCGAGGTCCGCGGCGACCTGCTTGTGGCACTGCGTCACGTCGCCCGGCAGCCCGAGGTACGGGCGGTCGAGGAGGCCATCAACCCGTACCTGGAGCAGGAGCGGGATCTCAGCGACGACGAGTCCGCGCGGGTGTTCTTCACCCGGGCGGCGCTGCCCGCCGTGCACCACGTCAGCCTGGACGAACAGCCCGAGGGCGAGCGGTACGCCCTGCACTACCCGGCCCGGCCGGGTGAGGGCATGCGGCTGGCCGAGGCGCTCGCACGGCAGGACGAGGCGACCGCGGAGGACCCCGCCGGCCCGGTCCTGCGCAGCACGATCTTCCAGCGGGACGACGTCGTCGTACGGCTGATCGATGTGCGCCCCGGCCTGGGCACCGACGCCGCCCTGCCGAAGCCCGGGGCCCCGGCCCCGCTGAACGCCCTGCTGGACGGCGACGTCGTCCGCATGGAGCTCATCACCGACCGTCGCTCGCCGGATGCCTGACCCCGTCAGGCGCAGCACACCCACGGAGGAACGTCGTGATCAAACCCATTCCGAAGATCGTGGACCTCAGCGAGGTCGAGCCCAACACCCGGCGCGGCGGCGATCTGCGCGCCATGCTCACCCCGACGACGGTGGGCTCCACCAGCGGTTTCATGGGCGTGGCCATCGTGCAGCCCGGCGACCGCATCGCCGAGCACTACCACCCCTACTCCGAGGAGTTCGTGTACGTCGTCTGCGGGCAGCTGGAGGTGGACCTGGACGGCGAACCGCACCCGCTCCGGCCGGAGCAGGGGCTGATGATCCCCGCCCACATGCGCCACCGCTTCCGGAACGTGGGCAATGTGGAGGCGCGCATCGTCTTCCACCTGGGACCGCTGGCCCCGCGCCCGAGCCTGGGACACGTCGACACGGAGGAGACGGAGGTCATCGGGGCCGCCGCGGTGGCCACGGAGCCCGCTGCCGCGGGTGCCGCCCATGACCGAGGTCAGGTCCGGTCATGACCCGGCGCGTGGCGGTCACTGGCATAGGCATCGTTGCTCCGGGCGGGATCGGCGTACCGGCGTTCTGGAATCTGCTCGCCGACGGCCGTACCGCGACGCGGGGCATCACGTTCTTCGACCCGGCCGGTCTGCGCTCCCGGATCGCCGCCGAGTGCGACTTCGACCCCACCGCGCACGGCCTGGATGCCGAGCAGGTCGAACGGGCGGACCGGTACATACAGTTCGCCCTGGTCGCCGGCGAGGAGGCGGTGCGGGACTCGGGGCTCGACCTCGGCCGGGAGGATCCCTGGCGGGTCGGCGTCTCCCTGGGCACCGCCGTCGGCGGCACCACCCGGCTGGAGCACGACTACGTCCTGGTCAGCCATCGCGGGCAGCGCTGGAACGTCGACCACACCGAGGCCGAGCCACAGCTGCACCGGGCGTTCTCGCCCAGCACCGTGGCCTCCGCGGTGGCGGAACGTTTCTTCGCCCAGGGGCCCGTGCAGACCGTGTCCACCGGCTGCACCTCCGGTCTGGACGCCGTCGGGTACGCCTTCCACACCGTCCAGGAAGGCCGGGCCGACATATGCATAGCCGGGGCCTCGGACTCTCCGATCTCCCCGATCACCATGGCCTGCTTCGACGCGATCAAGGCCACCTCTCCGAACAACGACGACCCCGCGCACGCCTCCCGGCCCTTCGACAACAACCGTGACGGCTTCGTCATGGGCGAGGGCGGCGCGGTGCTCGTCCTGGAGGAACTGGAGCACGCCCGGGCCCGCGGTGCCCACGTGTACTGCGAGTTCGGCGGCTACGCCACTTTCGGCAACGCCTACCACATGACCGGTCTGACCAAGGAGGGCCTGGAGATGGCGCGGGCCATAGACACCGCCCTCGACCAGGCGCGGCTCGACCCGACGGCGATCGACTACGTCAACGCACACGGCTCCGGCACCCGGCAGAACGACCGCCACGAGACGGCGGCCGTGAAGCGGGCGCTCGGCCACCACGCCTACGACACCCCGATGAGCTCCATCAAGTCCATGGTGGGGCACTCCCTCGGGGCGATCGGAGCCATCGAGCTGGTCGCTTGTGTGCTGGCCCTCGCCAAGCAGGTTGTACCGCCGACCGCGAACTACGAGATCCCCGACCCCGAGTGCGACCTGGACTACGTCCCACGCGTCGCCCGCGAACGGAAGCTGACCAGCGTGCTGTCCGTGGGCAGCGGGTTCGGCGGCTTCCAGTCAGCGGTGGTCCTGACCCGGCCAAGGGAGTGAGGACAGGATGAGCGAACCACAGGACCGGCGTGCGGCCATCACCGGCATCGGGGTGGTCGCGCCCAACGGCACCAACCCCGACACCTTCTGGAAGGCCACCCGGGAAGGCCTCAGCGTCCTCGACCGGGTCACCCGCGAGGGCTGTGAGCACCTTCCCCTCAAGGTGGCCGGCGAGGTCCGCGCCTTCGACCCGGCGGCGACGATCGAGGAGCGCTTCCTCGTCCAGACCGACCGGTTCACGCACTACGCCATGGCCGCGGCCGACCTGGCGCTGGACGACGCCCGGCTCGGGCTGGCGGACACCCCCGACGCGCCGTACTCCATCGGCGTCGTCACCGCCGCCGGGTCCGGCGGCGGCGAGTTCGGCCAGCGCGAACTGCAGCGACTGTGGGGCAAGGGCAGCCGGTTCGTGGGGCCGTACCAGTCCATCGCCTGGTTCTACGCCGCGAGCACCGGCCAGGTGTCCATCCGCCGCGGCTTCAAGGGGCCCTGCTCCGTCGTCGCCTCCGACGAGGCCGGCGGCCTGGACGCCCTCGCGCACGCGGCACGGGCGGTGCGACGCGGCACCGACGTGATCGTGGCCGGCTCCACCGAGGCGCCGCTCGCGCCGTACTCGGTGGTCTGCCAGCTCGGCTACGAGGAGCTGAGCCGCGAGACGGATCCGACCCGGGCCTACCGCCCGTTCACGGACGCGGCATGCGGGTTCGTGCCGGCCGAGGGCGGCGCGATGCTCGTGGTGGAGGCGGCGGGCGCCGCCCGGGAACGCGGCGCCGAAGTCCGGGCCGTGGTCGCGGGCCATTCGGCCACCTTCACCGGCGCCTCCCGCTGGGCGGAGTCCCGGGAGGGGCTCGCCCACGCGATCCGGCAGGCCCTTCGGGAGGCCGGCTGCGCACCCGAGGAGATCGACGTCGTCTTCGCCGACGCCCTCGGAGTGCCGGAGGCGGACCGGGCCGAGGCGCTGGCGCTCGCCGACGCCCTCGGCGAGCACGGCACCCGGGTGCCGGTCACGGCGCCGAAGACCGGAATCGGCCGGGGGTACTGCGCGGCCCCCGTGCTGGACACCGCGGCGGCCGTGCTCGCGATGGAGCACGGGCTGATCCCGCCGACGCCGAACGTCATCGACGTCTGCCACGACCTCGACCTCGTGACGGGCCGCGCCCGGACCGCAGAGCTGCGCACGGCTCTGGTCCTCAGCCGCGGACTCATGGGGTCGAACTCGGCGCTGGTGCTGCGGCACGGCGCCGTGCAGTGAGCACAGCAAAGGAGGAAGGCACATGTCCCAGATCACCGTGGAGGAACTCGCCGCGCTCATGAAGAAGGCCGCCGGGGTCACCGTCAGCCCGCAGCAGCTCCAGGAGAAGCCGGACACCGGCTTCGACGTCCTCGGCGTCGACTCGCTGGGCCTGCTCGGCATCGTCGGCGAGCTGGAGAACGTCCACGGCACCCCGTTGCCGGTCGACGCGGAGCGCTGCAAGACGCCCCAGCAGTTCCTCAACCTCGTCAACAGCACCCTGATGGCAGGAGCCTGAGATGGCAGGACACACCGAGAACGAGATCACCATCGCCGCCCCGCTGGACCTGGTCTGGGACATGACCAACGACCTGGAGCGGTGGCCGCAGCTGTTCAGTGAGTACGCGTCCGTCGAGATCCTCTCCCGGGAGGGGAACAGGACGACGTTCCGGCTGACCATGCACCCGGACGACAACGGCACCGTCTGGAGCTGGGTCTCCGAGCGCGAGCCGGACCGCGACACCCTCACCGTCAAGGCGCGCCGGGTGGAGACCGGGCCCTTCGCCCACATGAGCATCCACTGGCGCTACGAGGAGGTCCCCGCCGGCACCCGGATGGTCTGGACGCAGGACTTCGCGATGAAGCCGGACGCGCCTGTCGACGACGCCTGGATGACCGACAACATCAACAAGAACTCCAAGATCCAGATGGCCCTGATCCGGGAGAAGATCGAGCAGGCGGCCGCCGGTCACCGGCCCGCCCCGGCCCTGGCCGACTGAGCCGGACGACAGGAGAAGACCGTGCACCAGGCCCTGATCGTCGCCCGCATGGCCCCGGGTTCCGCCCCCGACATCGCCAAGGTGTTCGCGGAGTCCGACCGGGGAGAGCTGCCGCACCTCGTCGGCGTCGTCCGGCGCAGCCTCTTCCAGTTCGGCGATGTGTACATGCACCTCATCGAGTCCGAACGCGAACCCGGACCAGCCATCGCCAAGGTCACCTCGCACCCCGAGTTCCAGGAGGTCAGCGAGCGCCTCTCGGCGTACGTCAGCGCATACGACCCGGAGACCTGGCGGTCCCCGAAGGACGCGATGGCGCAGCGCTTCTACCTCTGGGAGCGCGACGCCGGCGCCTGACCCCCCGTCCGGCCACCGGTGCCGGGCCCGCGTCCGACGCGGGCCCGGCACCGGTGTTCTCCGGGAGCGGGACGCTCACCCGGGGACCGAGCAGTCGAACGCGTGCAGATAGGGGTTGACCGGCCGGATGTCGCCGACGGTCAGGCCCGCGTCGGTCAGCCGCCCGACCATGCTGTCGGTGGTGTGCTTGGCCCCGCCGACGTTCAGGAGCAGCAGCAGGTCCATGGCGGTGCTGAAGCGCATCGACGGGGTGTCGTCGACGAGGTTCTCGATGACCACGACCCGGGTGCCGGGACCGCCCGCCTCGATGACGTTGCGCAGCAGTCTGGCCGTGGACTCGTCGTCCCACTCCAGGATGTTCTTGATGATGTAGACGTCCGCCGCGACCGGGACGGACACGCGGACGTCGCCGGGCACGATGCGCGTCCGGTCGGCGAGATCGCCGCCCTGGCGCAGCCGCGGCACGGCGTTCTCCACCACCCGCGGCAGATCCAGCAGAAAGCCCCGCATCGACGGGTACTTGTCCAGCAGGCTGGCCACCACGTGCCCCTGGCCGCCGCCGACGTCCGCGACGGACGAGGCGCCGGACAGGTCAAGCAGCGCGGCGACATCGCGCGCCGACTGCTCGCTGGAGGTCGTCATCGCCCGGTTGAAGACGTCGGCCGACTCCGGGGCGTCCTCGTTGAGGTAGACGAAGAACTCCTTGCCGTAGAGGTCCTCGACGACGTTCCTGCCGGTGCGCACCGCCTCGTCCAGCTTCGGCCAGGCGTCCCAGGTCCACGGCTCGGTGCACCACAGGGTGATGTCACGCAGGCTGTTGGGGTCGTCCTCGCGCAGCAGCCGGGACATCTCGGTGTGGCTGAACGTTCCGTCGGGCCGCTCGGCGAAGACGCCGTAGCAGGACAGGGCGCGCAGCAGCCGGCGCAGCGGCTTCGGCTCGGTCTTCACCGCGGCGGCGAGGTCCGGCACGGTCATGGGGGTGTCCCCGAGTGCGTCGGCGACGCCCAGCCGGGCGGCCGCGCGGACGGCGGCGGCACACGCCGCCCCGAACACGAGCTCTCTCAGCCGCATCGACGGCGGCGGGGGTGGGGGAGGAGCCGAGAGCCCGGGGGATGGTGCGGTCATGTGCCGCCTTCCTTCCTTCCGTGCGTGGGTGGGATACGGCGTCCGGTCAGCACAGACCCGCGGGCTTGGAGGCTCCGCAGGAGTTGCTGTCGAAGGTGTTGGCGCTCGCGGTGGCTTCCTGGTTGACGAGGTCCGCCGGCGTGTTGCTCAGCAGGTAGTTGCCGGTGATCAGGTTCCGCTCGCTCGTGACGCCCACCATGCTCTTGAACAGGACGATGCCGCCCGACAGCGGGGACTCGCCCGAGTGGCCGGTGACCACGTTCCGGGTGACCAGGGTGTTCTCGGCGCCGGTCAGAACGATGCCGGAGCCCTGCAGGAAGGGCAGCCTCTCGGTCTTCGCGCAGTACTTGTTGTTCCGCACGACGTGGTTGCGGCTGACGGTGATGGCGCCCGCCTTCGGCTTGTTCTCGTCGCCGACGACGAACATGCCGGCGCAGTTGCCGGCGACATGGTTGCGCTGCACGATCAGGTTCCGCAGCCGGCGGACGGTGAGGCCGATCCGGTTGTCCTCCAGGACGTTCCGGTCGATCACCGCGCCCTTGGTGTCCGTGGCGCCCACCTCGGCCTTCACGTTGTTGGCGAGGAACAGGCCCGCG
Source organism: Streptomyces spinoverrucosus (assembly GCF_006539505.1). Taxonomy (GTDB): domain Bacteria; phylum Actinomycetota; class Actinomycetes; order Streptomycetales; family Streptomycetaceae; genus Streptomyces; species Streptomyces spinoverrucosus. The sequence goes on along the minus strand of NZ_BJND01000059.1, from coordinate 47,927 downwards.
TCACCGTTGCCCCGGGCGGTGTTCTGCCGGAACACGCCGCGGGTGGAGTGCTCCTGGGCGATGCCCCACTGCCCGTTGTCGTCGGCGATCACCCGCTTCACGGTCAGACGGTCGGTCCCCAGGGAGAACACGCCGACCTTGGGGAACTTGGTCACCTTCAGGTCGGCGATGGTGACGTCCGGGAGGGCCTTGTCCTTCTCCCCGATCACACAGATGCCGTTGCCGGCCTCGGCGCAGTTGATGGTGGCCTTCTTCGCCTTGGACGTGGCCTTCTGCTGGGCCGGCTGGATCACCGTGTCCTGGCCCGCGCCGCGCAGGGTCAGTCCTGGCGTCTTCACCGTGACGCTCTCGTGGTAGACGCCGGGCAGCACGAGCACCGTGTCACCGGGCAGGGCGGCGTTCACGGCCTTCTGAATCGACTCACCCGGCGCCACCACGTGGGTCCGGTGGGCGGCCGAGGCCGGGGCGGTACTGACGAGCGCGCCGAGCAGCGCGGTCGTGCATGCGAGATACGTAATATGGCGTTTTGTCACATGCCGAAGGCTAGGAGCGCATCAGCCGATTACCGGCCGGATGCTCCGTTCGACGGCGTGTCACTCCGGAGAGGTAAGTACGGGCTGGGCCCGGGCACCCTGCGCGCCCGGGCCCAGCCCGCACTGGTGATCGGTGACCGAGGTTAGCGGGCCCTCGGCCCGCCCTTCGGCATCCGCATGCCCTTGGGCATGGGCCCCTTCGGCAGCGGCATGTTGCTCATCAGGTCGCCCATCGCCCGCAACCGGTCGTTGGTGGCGGTCACCTGCGGGCCGGTCAGCACACGCGGCAGCTTCAGCATGGTCGTGCGCAGCTTCTTCAGCTCGACCGTGCCCTCGCCGGTGCCGACGATCAGATCGTGCACCGGGACGTCCGCGACGACCCGGTTCATCTTCTTCTTCTCGGCGGCCAGCAGGGACTTCACCCGGTTCGGGTTGCCCTCGGCGACCAGCACGATGCCGGCCTTGCCGACTGCCCGGTGCACGACGTCCTGGCTGCGGTTCATCGCCACCGCGGGGGTCGTCGACCAGCCCCGGCCGATGTTGTCGAGCACGGCCGCGGCGGCGCCCGGCTGGCCCTCCATCTGCCCGAAGGCGGCCCGCTCGGCGCGGCGCCCGAAGACGATCGCCGTCGCGAGGAAGGCGAGCAGCAGGCCCAGGATGCCGAGATAGATGGGGTGACCGATCAAGAAACCGATCGCGAGGAAGACACCGAAGGTGACGATTCCGACTGCCGCGAGTACAAGACCGATCTTCTTGTCGGCCCTGCGGGTCATCTTGTAGGTCAGAGCGATCTGCTTCAGTCGCCCGGGGTTCGCAGCGTCCGCTGCGGTTTCCTTCCTCGCCATGCCACGAAGTCTACGTGGCCCGCGCACCGCCTTCGACGGCGGTGCGTCGGTCAGGACCGACGGGCGAGGGCCTGCTCCACGATTCGCTGCGCCTCGACCCGGTCCTTGGCCCGGCGGCGGTCCTCCAGCACGGAGGTCCAGGCGTTGCGGCGGGCGGTGCGCTGGCCGCTGCTCATCAGCAGCGACTCCACGGCGCGCAGGGCGGTGGTGAAGGACGGAATGGCGGTGGCGCGAACGGGCGCGGCCTGCATGGTGGAGGTCCCCCCTCGACGAGACGGCTGCTGGGACGGGTGTACGTGGCGTGAGTCCAGCGTCACTGATTGGTGTTACCAGGGCGTGTCCGACCGGTCAAACACCAATGAAGCCTTGATGCGACGGCCCCGAACGCTGACGCGGCCCTGACGTACGCCCTCATCTGCGAGGACGGTCAGGACCGCGTCGTATCGGTCACTACTCGTGGGTAGCAACTTGTGCGCGAATTCACACGCTTGCCGGGCATCGTACGGGGCAGGGCGGGTGACGCCGTGTCAGACAGCCTGGGCCGCGACGTACGTGCCGCGCTTCTCGACGGCCATCTGGTACAGCCGCCCGGCGCGGTACGAGGAGCGCACCAGCGGGCCGGACATCACACCGGAGAAGCCGATCTGCTCGGCCTCCTCCTTCAGCTCCACGAACTCCTGCGGCTTCACCCAGCGCTCCACCGGGTGGTGGCGCACGGACGGCCGGAGGTACTGGGTGATGGTGACCAGCTCGCACCCGGCGTCGTGCAGCTGCTTCAGCGCGTCACTGATCTCCTCGCGGGTCTCGCCCATGCCGAGGATCAGGTTCGACTTGGTGACCAGGCCGTAGTCGCGGGCCGCGGTGATGACCTTCAGGGAGCGGTCGTAGCGGAAGCCGGGGCGGATCCGCTTGAAGATCCGGGGGACCGTCTCGACGTTGTGCGCGAAGACCTCCGGGCGCGAGGAGAAGACCTCCTCGAGCTGCTCCGGGACCGCGTTGAAGTCGGGGGCGAGCAGCTCGACCTTGGTCCGGCCGGCCTCGCGGTGCGCGGTCTGCTGGTGGATCTGGCGCACGGTCTCGGCGTAGAGCCAGGCCCCGCCGTCCTCCAGGTCGTCGCGGGCGACGCCGGTGATGGTGGCGTAGTTCAGGTCCATGGTGACCACGGACTCGCCGACCCGGCGGGGCTCGTCGCGGTCAAGCGCCTCGGGCTTGCCGGTGTCGATCTGGCAGAAGTCGCAGCGCCGGGTGCACTGGTCGCCGCCGATGAGGAAGGTCGCCTCGCGGTCCTCCCAGCACTCGTAGATGTTGGGGCAGCCGGCTTCCTGGCAGACCGTGTGCAGGCCCTCGCTCTTCACGAGGTTCTGCATCTTCGTGTACTCGGGGCCCATTTTCGCCCGGGTCTTGATCCACTCGGGCTTGCGCTCGATGGGGGTCTGGCTGTTGCGGACCTCCAGGCGCAGCATCTTGCGTCCGTCGGGTGCGACTGCGGACACGACCGGCTCCCTGTGCTTCGATTCTTCGGCGTACACCAGGGTACGCCCGTGTTTACTCAGCCCTGCCGTCAGGCCAACCCCATCGCCGCAGGGCCCATTCCCGGCGTCAGGCGGTCGCCTTCTCGATCTCCCGCGGCTTCAGTTCCGCGTTCTCCAGTACGTCCCTCAGATGGCGCTCGGCGACCGGGACCACCTCCTCGACTGTGATGTCGCGGCCCAGTTCGTTCGCGAGGGAAGCGACGCCCGCGTCGCGGATGCCGCAGGGGATGATCTTGTCGAACCACTTGTTGTCCGGGTTCACGTTCAGCGCGAAGCCGTGCATGGTGACGCCCTTGGCGACGCGGATGCCGATCGCGGCGATCTTGCGGTCCTCGCGGCGCTGGCCCGCGTTGGACGGGGCGTACTCCGGACCGTTCAGGCGCGGGTCGAACTCCTCGTCGGTGAGGCGCGGGTCGAAGTCCAGGGACAGTCCGCCGAGGGGCGGACGCTGCTCGACCGGGTCGCCCAGGACCCACACCCCGCTACGGCCCTCCACACGCGTGGTCTCCAGGCCGAACTCCGCGCACGTGCGGATCAGGGCCTCCTCCAGCCGCCGTACGTGTGCCACGACGTCGACCGGGCGCGGGAGCTTCTGGATCGGGTAGCCGACCAGCTGGCCCGGGCCGTGCCAGGTGATCTTGCCGCCGCGGTCCACGTCGATGACCGGCGTGCCGTCCAGGGGCCGCTCGTTGTCCGCCGTGCGGCGGCCCGCCGTATAGACCGCGGGGTGTTCGAGCAGCAGGACGGTGTCGGGGATCTCGTCGGCGAACCGCGCCGCGTGCACCCGGCGCTGCTCGTCCCACGCCTCCTGGTACTCGACGGCGTCCGCACCGAATCCCATACGGACGAACCGCAACTCACTCACGGCAAGCGCCTCCCTCGAAGGTCGTAAGGCATGAAACGCGCCTACGCCACTGTACGACTGTCCGAGGCGCGTCAGCCCTGGGGGCAATCCTCACACGATCGGATGAATGAACGTCGAAGTGTGCGATCAGCTGCTCACTCTCCGCTACATTCGCGCCGTTCACGAGGCCATAAGGGCTGCTCACAGGCAATCCGGGCAGCACGGCGGCGTAACCGCCGAAAGCCCGAAGGCAGGAGACCGCACCGCAGATGACGGAACGACCCGCGCAGCGCACTCCCAACCGCCAGCTCGCCGCGCTCATCGCAGAAGCGGGGTTCTCCAACGCAGGTCTCGCCCGTCGCGTGGACCAGCTCGGCCTCGAACACGGACTCGACCTCAGATACGACAAGACCTCCGTCACCCGTTGGCTGCGCGGACAGCAGCCCAGAGGGACGACCCCGGCGCTCATCGCCGAGGTTTTCACGCGCCGGCTCGGCCGCCGCCTCACCGCCCAGGACCTGGGCCTGGACGCCTGCGCCCCGGTGTACGCGGGGCTGGAGTTCGCGGCCGGTCCGGAAGAGGCCGTCGACATCGTCAGCGGACTGTGGCGGAAGGACTCCGGAAGTCATGCCGAGCTGCGCAAGATCGCCTTCACCCCGGCCGGACTGGTCGTGCCCAGCCGGGACTGGCTGATCGGCCGGGCCGACGAGAAGGTCGCCCGGGGCGAGGCCCCGGCCCGGGTGCCCGCGCAGGGCCGCCCGGTGGTGCCCCAGCAACGTGGCCGGGCCGAGCGCGGGCCCGGCCACCGGGTCACCTCCGGCGACATCGCCGCGCTCCGCTCGGTCGCCGAGCTGTTCCGCACCCTCGACAACGCCTACGGCGGCGGCCACGCCCGGCAGGCGCTGGTGCGCTATCTGGAGCACGAGCTCGAACCGATGCTGCGTGGCACCTACGGCGAGCAGACCGGCCGCCGGCTGTTCGCGGCCGCCGCCGACCTCACCCGGCTCGCGGGCTGGACGTCGTACGACATCGCCGCGCACGGCCTCGCCCAGCGGTACTTCGTGCAGGCGCTGCGGCTGTCGCAGGCGGCCGCGGACCGGGCGTACGGGGCGTACGTCCTGGTCACGATGAGCCGGCAGGCCGTGTATCTCAGCCATGGCCGCGAGGCCGTGCAGCTGGCGCGGGTGGCCCAGCAGGGGATGGGCAGCTCCGCGCCGCCCGTGGTGCAGGCGCTGCTGCACGCCGCCGAGGCGCGGGGACACGGGGTGCTGGGGGAGGTACGGGCGTGCACGGCGTCCCTCGTCCGTGCCGAGCGTGCCCTGGAGGCGGCTCGGCCTGGCGACGACGTCCCGTACTGGGCGCGGTTCTTCGACGAGGCGCAGCTCGCCGACGAGTTCGGGCACTGCCACCGGGACCTGCAGCAGTTCCGCGCCGCCGCGCAGCACGCGGAGCGCTCACTGCAACTGCGGCCGCACGGCTTGGCCCGCAGCCGCCTGTTCTGCCGCGTCGTCCTCGCCACCGCCCGCCTCGGCCTCGGCGAACTCGACCAGGCCTGCCAATTGGCCGCCGAGGCTGCCGGTCAGGCGGCGGAGATGCGATCGGTGCGGGCGGTGGAATACGTCAAGGACTTCGAACGCCGCCTGGAGCCGTACAAGGACGCGGCCCCGGCACGGACGTATCGGGACAAGGTGGCGGCGTTGAGCTGAGCGGGGTTGTCAGGTGGCGGCGCTGGGGCTGAGCGGGAGTGTCAGGTGCGGCGCTGGGCTGAGCGGGAGTGTCAGGTGGTGGCGCTGAGTTGAGCGGGATCGTCGTGTGGCGGCGCTGAGCTGATCAGCAGGTGCATGGGTGGCCGCCGCCGCGGCATGGCGAGCGTCGGTCTTTCCGGCGCGACTCACCGCCGGCGCCGGTCGTTCAGGTCCGCCGCCACGGCGGGCAACCACCGTGGCGGCTCCGGGCGGTGCCGAGTCGGGCCGCGGTCTGTCCGCGACCGCCGGTCGTTCGGGGCCGCCGTCACGGCGGGCAACCACCGTGGTGGTTCCCGGCGGTGCTGAGTCGGGCCGCGGTTTGTCCGTGATCGCCGGTCGTTTGGGGCTGCCGCCAGGGTGGGCAACCGCCGTGGCGGTCCACGGCGGTGCCGAGTCGGGCCGCGGTCCGTCCGCGACCGCCGGTCGTTTGGGGCGGTCGGCGCGGCGGGCAACCACCGTGGCGGCTCCCGGCGGTGCCGAACCGGACGCCCCCGTCCCTTACGCCGCCCGCGCCCTGGGCGCCGGGTCCGCCGTGTGCAGTGAGCCCGCCGCGCCCAGGTCCGTCAGGATCGCCGTGGTCGCCCGGTGGGCCGAGTGCAGGGCGCCCTGGACCGTGCTGGTGTCCCGGTGGTCGCCGCACACGTACAGGCCCGCCAGTAGCCGCACCGGCCGGCGCAGATCATGCGGCGGCCGCATCATCGGCACGGCCTCGGCGGTGTGGTGCACGGCGAGCGTCTCCCAGCGTGCCGTCGACGTGCCGTACAGCCGGGCCAGATGCATCCGTACCGCCGTGTCGACATCGCTCGGCGGAGCCCCCAGCACCGTCGACGACACCAGCGCCCGCCCCTGCGGCGCCCGCGTCGGATCCACCGCGCTGACCACCGCCGTGTGCGCCACCGGACCGCCCCGGTCGGCGTCCAGCAGCAGCGACGCCCCGGTCTGTGGCGCCTCGTCGGTCGTGTGATGCACCACCGTCACCGGATGGAAGCCCGGCACCCGCAGCCCCGGCAGCAGCTCGGCCGCCGTCCGCGCGTCGGTCGCCAGCAGCACCGCCCGGCACCGGAACTCCCCGTGCTCGGCCGTGCTCACCGACGTCGTGGACACCCCGGTGACCCGCACCCCGGTGCGCACCGTCCCCGGCGGCAACCCGCGCGCCAGCAGCTCCGGCAGCGCCTCGGCGCCCCCCTCCGGCACGCACATCCGCCCCGCCGCGAACGCCCGCAGCGCCAGGTCCGCGCACCGGCTGGACGTCATCAGCTCCGGGTCGCACAACAGCGCGGCGAGCAGCGGGCGCAGGAAGCCGTCGATCGTCCGGGCGGGCAGCCCGCGCGCCGCCAACGCCTGACCCGCGGGCAACTCCGGGCGGGACAGCAGCCGTTCGACCGGCATCCCGCCGATCCGGGCCAGCGCGGCCCCGAGCCGCGCCTGGTCCACGGCACTGCCCAGCGGCGCCCCCGCCAGTCCACGGCCCCCCGCGACCGGCCGCGCCGTCGAACGGGGGGCGCTCGCCAGGGCGCGCACGGCATGGAGTGCGCCCCTCGCGCTCCGGCCGCCCGCCGGGGCGCCCGCCCGCTGCCGGCGCCCGTCGCTGTGCAGCAGGACACCCGGGGTGAACGCGCGCAGCGCGAGCGCGTCGAGCCCCGGTGTCAGGCGCAGTTCGGGATACGACGTGAACAGAAGCTGTCCGATGCGGTCGAGCCGGAAGCCGTCGACCTTCTCCGTCGCCATCCGCCCACCCACGCAGGGCGTGGCCTCCAGGACGGTGGTGGGGATTCCTGCACCGGTCAGCCGATGCGCCGCGGCGAGACCGGCGACCCCGGCTCCCACGACGACGACGTCCGCCTGATACGCGGGCTCAAGCACGTGCCCCTCCTCGACGTTGCGCGGCCGGTGGAGAGCTGATGCCCTCAACCGGCTGCGGGAATACCCGAGTTCGGGTCGAGGTTAGGGCCGCGCCCGGTCAGGGGCAGTCGCGCATGAACAGGGCACGGTCGCACAGCGGTCGCATACGGTCATGTACGGCCATGGACGCAAGCCCCCACGCACATCCGCCCCACCCCTCACCCCGCCGCCCGAATCGCTTCCTCGATCCCCGGAAACGCGAAGCCGAACCCCGACTCCAACAGCCGCTTCGGCACCACCCGCTGGCTGCCCAGCACATCCCCGGCCATCTCACCCAGCACGGCCCGCAGTACCGGTGCCGGTACTGCGAACAGCGTGGGCCGGCGCAGCACCCGCCCCATCGCCGCGGTGATCTCACGGTTGGTCAGCGGCTGAGGGGCGGTCAGGTTGAACGGCCCCGACAGGTCGTCCCGGTCGATCAGGTGCCGGAGCGCGGCGACCTCGTCGTGCAGCGAGATGAACGACCAGTACTGCCGCCCGTCCCCGAGCCGCCCGCCGAGACCCGCCAGGAACAGCGGGAACAGCCGCCCCCAGGCACCGCCCTTGCGGGACACCACCAGCCCGGTCCGCGCGAACACCGTCCGCACCCCCGCGTCCCGCGCGGGCGCCGCGGCCGACTCCCACTGAACGCACACCTCCGGCAGGAAGCCCGTCCCCGGGGGCGCGTCCTCGTCGACGGCCCGCTCCCCGGTGTCCCCGTAGTAGCCGATCGCGCTGCCGTTGACGAACACCCGCGGCCGCCGCTCCGCCGGCAGCCCCGCGACGGCGTTGGCCAGCGTCGCCGTACCGCGCACCCGGCTGTCGCGGATCCGCGCCTTGTACACCTCCGTCCAGCGCCGGTCGCCCACCCCGGCGCCCGCCAGGTTCACCACCGCGTCGCACCCGGCGAGCCCGGCCGAGTCGACGTACTCGCCCTCGGGGTCCCAGCGGACCTCGTCCGCCGCCCGGGGCTCCCGGCGCACCAGGCGCACCACCTCGTGCCCCTCGGCGGTCAGAGACCGCACGAGCGCACTGCCGATGAGACCGGACGCGCCGGCCACCGCGATTCGTTCCATGCGGCCCATACTGCCGGTCAACGCCGCATAAAGGCCGCACAGGCCCTCGTACCGCCGCCGTAAAGTGACGTCATGCCGGTTCCGTACATACGTCACGCCAGGTACGCCGACGAGGAGGCGCTGGGGCGGCTCGACCGCCGGTGCTGGTCCGTGCTGCACTCCGTCCAGCCGCGCCCCAGGCCGCCGTACGAACCCTTCTTCAGCGACCGTTTCGGGCCGCGCGACCACCTCGTCGCCGAACTCGCCTCGGCGGTCGTCGGCTACATCCGGCTCGGCTTCCCGACACCGCTGGAGAGCAACGCGCACGTCCGCCAGATCCAGGGCCTGGTCGTCGCCGAGGAGGCGCGCGGCGCCGGGGTCGGCCGGGCGCTGCTGCGGGCCGTGCAGGACGAGGCACGGCGGCAGGGCGCCCGCCGGATCACCCTGCGGGTCCTCGGGCACAACACCCCGGCGCGCAAGCTGTACGAGGCCGAGGGGTTCGTGGTGGAGGGGGTGCTGCCGGAGGAGTTCTTCCTCGACGGGGAGTACGTCGACGACGTGCTGATGGGCCGTTCCCTCTGATCCGCCGTGCCGTGCCCGGGCGTTACGACGTCACCAGCGCGCCCGTGTCCACCGGCGCCGTCGCCTCCGCCGCCCGCGCCGCGTCACCGGCGACCTCGTCGGCCGTCAGGACGTAGCCCGTCTCCGCGTCGGAGGTGGAGCGGGCGAAGACGACGCCGTAGACCCTGCCGTCGGTGGTGAGCAGCGGGCCGCCGGAGTTGCCCGGGCGGACCGTGGAGCGGATCGAGTAGATTTCGCGCGTGACGTTCTCGTCGCTGTAGATGTTCTGGCCCGTCGCCCGCACCCGGTTTGCCACCGTGGCGGCCTGCAGATCCAGCCCGCCGTCCTGCGGATAACCGGCGACCACGGCCGCGTCGCCCCGCTCGGCGTCGTCGTCGAACTCCAGGACGGGCGCGCGCAGATCGGGGACGTAGAGCACGGCCACGTCCTTGTCCGGGTCGAACAGCACCACCCGAGCCTCGTACGCCGGCCCGACCCCGCCGATCCGGACGGTCGGCTCGTCGATGCCCGCCACCACGTGCGCGTTGGTCATCACATGCTCGGCCGCGTACACGAACCCGCTGCCCTCACGCCCCTGGCCGTCCGCGACGCCCTCGACCTTCACCGTGCTCAGCTTGGCGGCGTTGGTGGCGGCAGCCGTGACGCTGTCGCCGGAGGGCTTGGCCACCTCGGCGGTCGACTCGCTCTCGAACGGGTTGAACACCTGCGGGAAGCCCGCCTCGGTGAGCGCCGACGTGGCCCGGGAGAACCACGCCGGTGTGGTGTCCGGCATCGCGCTCTGCACCGCGCCGAGCAGCCGGGAGTCCCGGATCGCGCCCGTCAGCAGCGGCGACGAGGACGCCGCCAGCACGCTCGCGGCCACCCACGCCACGATCAGCACGGCGACCGAGTTCGCCGCCGCCCCGCCGACCCCGTCGGCCACCCGGAGCGGCCCCCGGGCCAGCTCCCGCCGCAGCCGCAGCGCCGGCCGCCCCGCCAGCTCGTGGCCCACCACCGCCGGCACCAGCACCGTGAGCACCGCGGTCACCGTCGCCGCCGTCGTCCCCGGCGACACCAGGTCCATCACCCACGGCAGGATCCATACGCCGATCGCCGCGCCGCCCACGAACCCGGCGAGCGAGACACAGCCGGCCACCAGCCCGCGCCGGTAGCCGGAACCGGCGTAGACCAGGATCACCAGTACCAGCAGGATGTCGAGCAGGTCCACGGAGCCGCCTTTCTGTTGGACCCGTCGGCGCGCGCGGATACGCGCCCCAGCACGCATGGGTACGCGCCGGACGGGCCCAGTGATCAGCCACGCGCGCGGTGACCGGTCGGGAACCGGCCACGCGTGCGTGTATCCCGAAAAACGTCACCGACCCGGACGATGGTTCCACCAGGTGGCACAGCGCACATCGCGGGCGGATGCGCTCGGACCGACAGTGGGTCCATGCGTGTCCTCAGACGTGGCAAGAGAAGCAGAAGGGAAGCACGGCGACACGCCGTGCCCATACCTGGCGCCGCCGTGGCGGTGGCGGGCTGTCTGCCCGGCGTCGCCGCGGTGACCGCCCTGGCGCTGTGCGCGGACGCGGTGGACCGGTCGGTGACGGCCGCCCGCACCGCCCACCCGCTCGCCGCCGCCCGGGCAGCCAACCCGCACACCGCCGCCAGGCCGCCGGTCGTCCCCCGGACGGTCTGGCTCGGCCAGGGCGCGGCACCCCGCAAGCAGCCGCCGCCGCGCTACGACGACAAGGTCGTCGCCGTGTTCGTGCACCACACCGACTCGCCCAACACCTACCGCTGCGCCGACGCACCCCGCATCATCCGCGACCTCTACGCCGGGCAGACCGGCGCCCGCGCCTGGGACGACATCGGCTACAACTTCCTCGTCGACCGCTGCGGCACCATCTACGAGGGCCGCGCGGGCGGCGTCGACCGCCCCGTCACCGGCGCCCACACCCTGGGCTTCAACCACCGCACCGCCGGCATCGCGGCCATCGGCACGTTCACGGCGGGAGCCGAGGTGCCGCGCGTGATGACCGAGGCGATCGCCGCGCTGGCCGCCTGGAAGCTGGGCCTGTCGGGCACCGACCCGCGCGCGAAGGTGCGCCTGGTCTCCAGCAACAGCCAGAGCCGTTTCGCCGCCGGCAGCACCCCCACGCTGCCCGCCCTGGCCGGCCACAACGACGGCTACATGACCAACTGCCCCGGCGCCGCCCTGACCGCGCGGCTGCCGGAGATCAGGGAGCTGGCGGCCCGGTTGCAGGGACGGTCATGAAGCCCACAGGAAGACCACAGCCGCCACGCAGGCCGCACAGATGCAGCCGCCCTACCGTCGCAGTCACAAGCCGACCGGAGGTGGGGATCATGAAGAACGGCACCCGTACATGGAGCGCGACCCTGCGCGGCCCCTGGGCAGTGATCTGTACGGCCGCGACGGTCGTCCTGGGCCCGGCCGCCGTCACGGCCTCGGCACTCGACCAGGCCAACGCGGCACCGCTGCACCACGCGGTGAAGGTGGATCAGACGCAGGCGTACATCCCCTCGGACACGAGCCGCCGCAGGATCGCCTGAGCCTGAACCCCTGACCCCCTGAACCCCGTGACCCTGGCGGCGTTCTCACTCCTTGAAGCGGTCCCACAGTCGCGGATACCGCTCCGCGAGCACCGCCTCGTTCTCGAAGTCGACCGCCGTGCCCTCCGGTTCGGCGGCCGCGGGCGCGATGCCGAGGTCGGGGGCGACGGTGCCGGTGAGCTGCTCGTAGGCCTCGTCGGCCGCGTAGCCCAGCTCCTCGCCGTCGCCGTCGACCTCCTCGTCGAAGTCGCCCAGCAGGTCGGCGAGCGAGTCGGGGTCGTGCACCCCGCCCTCGTACACCTCGCGGCCCTGGCCGATCAGCCAGCACCGGAAGAAGTCGAAGGCGTCGTCGCTGGCCCCGTCGAGCAGCACCCAGGCGGCGCCCCACAGGTCCCAGGTGTACGCGCGGTTGTAGCGGGCCTCGAAGTGACGGGCGAAGTCGAGGATCGCCTCGGGATCCAGCTGGAGGAGCCGTTCCACGATGAGGTCGGCCTGCTCCTCGGGGTCACCCTCGGCGGCCTCGCGGGTGGCGTCGATCAGCTCCCAGAACTCCGTCTCGTCCATCACGGGACAAGCATCGGGCCTTCGCGGGTGGGACGCACGTGGAGTGGGGCGGATCGTTATGTCCGGTACAGCTCGGCAAGCCGCCGCGCGTCCGCGGCGAAGCGTGCCCGCAGCGCCTCGGGGGCCAGTACTTCGACCTCCGGGCCCAGGGCGGTGAGCTGGGTGTGGGCGACTTCCTCCGATTCCACGGGGAGCGTCACGGTCACCCAGCCGTCGGTGTCCGGGGCCCCAGCGGCAGCCAGTGCGTCGCGGGCCGACTGCGGGTCGAGGGCATGCGGCAGCCTCCGTACGCCCTCCCCGGACAGCCGTACCACCACCTCCGCGCGCAGGATGGAGCGCGCGAACTGCTCCGCCCGCTCCTCCCAGAACGCGGGCAGTTCGAAGTCCTCGTCGCGCGCGAACCGTTCCTCGCCGGACTCCACCGCCGAGAAGCGGTCGATCCGGTACACCCGGAAGGCTCCGCGGTCCGCCACCCGTGCGCACAGGTACCACACGCCCGCCTTGAGCACGAGCCCGTACGGCTCCAGCTCCCGCTCCACCTCGTCGTCACCCCGGCGATAGCGGGCGACAATCCGCCGGTCGTCCCACACCGCGTCCGCGACCGCGGGCAGCAGCTCGGGCGTCCGGGGCTCCTTGAACCAGTTCGGGGCGTCCAGATGGAACCGCTGCGCCGCCGTCCTGGACGCGTCCCGCAGGGAGGGCAGCAGCGCCGCCGACACCTTCAGCCGGGCCGCCGAGGCCGCGTCCTCCAGGCCCATCTCGCGCAGCGCCCCCGGCACCCCGGACAGGAACAGCGCCTCGGCCTCGCTGCGGTGCAGGCCGGTCAACCGCGTCCGGTACCCGCCGATCAGCCGGTACCCGCCGGCCCGCCCCCGGTCGGCGTAGACCGGCACCCCGGCCTCCGACAGCGCCTGCGCGTCCCGGGTCACCGTCCGCTCCGACACCTCCAGCTCCCGGGCCAGCTCGGCGGCGGTCATGGCGGGCCGGGACTGGAGCAACAGCACCATCTTGATGAGCCGGGCAGCGCGCATGCAGCACATCATGCAGCAGGCCCCCACCGAAGCGGGGGCCTGCCGGCGACCGGGCCTTACAGCCCGTACTTCTCGCGCGCTTCCTTCACGGCCGTCGCCTTGACCTCGCCGCGCTTGGCGAGCTGGGCCAGGCCCGCGACCACGATGGACTCCGCGTCGACGCCGAAGTGGCGGCGGGCGGCCTCGCGGGTGTCGGAGAGGCCGAAGCCGTCGGCGCCCAGCGAGGAGTAGTCCTGCTCGACCCACTGCGCGATCTGGTCGGGGACCTGGCGCATGTAGTCGGAGACCGCCAGCACCGGGCCCTCGGCGCCCTGCAGCGCCTGCCGGACGTACGGCACCCGCTCCTCGCCCCGCAGCAGCGCCGCGTCGGCCTCCAGCGCGTCCCGGCGCAGCTCGCTCCACGACGTCGCGGACCACACGTCGGCCGCCACGCCCCACTCCTCGGCGAGCAGCGCCTGCGCCTTCAGCGCCCAGTGGATCGCCGTACCGGAGCCGAGCAGCTGGATCCGCGGGGCGTTCGCCGCCACCGTCACGCCCGCCGACTCCGCCGTGTTGAAGCGGTACAGGCCCTTGATGATGCCCTCGTCGATGCCGAGGCCCTGCGGCTTCGCGGGCTGCGGCAGCGGCTCGTTGTAGACGGTGAGGTAGTAGAAGACGTCCGGGTCCTCACCCGGCGCCGCCTCGCCGTACATGCGCCGCAGACCGTCCTTGACGATCGTCGCGATCTCGTACGCGAACGCCGGGTCGTACGTCAGCGCGGCGGGGTTGGTGGCCGCGATGACGGGGGAGTGGCCGTCGGCGTGCTGCAGGCCCTCACCGGTCAGGGTGGTCCGGCCCGCCGTCGCGCCGACGAGGAAGCCGCGGCCGAGCTGGTCGCCGAGCTGCCACATCTGGTCGGCGGTGCGCTGCCAGCCGAACATCGAGTAGAAGATGTAGAAGGGGATCATCGCCTCGCCGTGCGTCGCGTACGACGTCGAAGCGGCGATGAAGTCGGCCATCGAACCGGCCTCGGTGATCCCCTCGTTGAGGATCTGGCCGTTCTTGGCCTCCTTGTAGTACATCAGCTGGTCGCGGTCGACCGGCTCGTACGTCTGGCCCTTGGGCGAGTAGATGCCGAGCGACGGGAAGAGCGACTCCATGCCGAAGGTGCGTGCCTCGTCGGGGACGATCGGCACCCAGCGCTTGCCGGTCTCCTTGTCGCGGACCAGGTCCTTGATGAGACGGACGAAGGCCATCGTCGTCGCTACGTTCTGCGAGCCGGAGCCCTTGTCGAAGGAGGCGAAGGCCTTCTCGGCCGGGGCGGGCAGCGGCGCGACCGGGTGGACGCGGCGGGCCGGGGCCGGACCGCCGAGGGCGGCGCGGCGCTCCTGGAGGTAGCGGACCTCGGGGGAGTCGGCGCCCGGGTGGCCGTAGGGCACCACGCCGTCGACGAACGCGCTGTCGGCGATGGGCAGGCCCAGCAGGTCGCGCATCGTCTTGAACTCGTCCACCGTCAGCTTCTTCATCTGGTGGTTGGCGTTCTTCGACGCGAAGCCCTCACCGAGGGTGTGGCCCTTGACCGTCTGGGCGAGGATCACGGTCGGCGCGCCCTTGTGCTCGACGGCGGCCTTGTACGCGGCGTACACCTTGCGCGGCTCGTGACCACCGCGGGAGAAGTGGAAGCAGTCGAGGATCTTGTCGTCGCTGAGCAGCTTCGCCATCTCGGCGAGCGCCGGGTCCTTGCCGAAGAAGTCCTCGCGGATGTAGGCGGCCTCGCGGGTCTGGTACGTCTGCACCTGCGCGTCGGGTACCTCGCGCAGGCGGCGTACGAGCGCGCCCGTGGTGTCGAGCTGGAACAGCTCGTCCCAGGCCGATCCCCACAGCGTCTTGACGACGTTCCAGCCGGCGCCGCGGAACTGGGCCTCCAGCTCCTGCACGATCTTGAAGTTGGCGCGGACCGGGCCGTCCAGGCGCTGCAGGTTGCAGTTGATGACGAAGGTGAGGTTGTCCAGCTGCTCACGCGCGGCCAGCGCGAGGGCCGCCGTCGACTCCGGCTCGTCCATCTCGCCGTCGCCGAGGAAGGCCCAGACGTGGGAGGCTGAGACGTCCTTGATGCCGCGGTTGGTCAGGTAGCGGTTGAAGCGCGCCTGGTAGATCGCGGAGAGCGGGCCGAGGCCCATCGACACGGTCGGGAACTCCCACAGCCAGGGCAGGCGGCGCGGGTGCGGATACGACGGCAGGCCGTTGCCGCCCGACTCGCGGCGGAAGTTGTCGAGGTGGTGCTCGTTCAGGCGGCCGTCGAGGAAGGCGCGGGCGTAGATGCCGGGAGAGGCGTGGCCCTGGATGTAGAGCTGATCGCCCGAGCCGTCGGCCTCCTTGCCCTTGAAGAAGTGGTTGAAGCCGGTCTCGTACAGCCAGGCCGCGGAGGCGAAGGTGGCGATGTGGCCGCCGACGCCGTATTTGCTGCCGCGGGTCACCATGGCGGCCGCGTTCCAGCGGTTCCAGGCGGTGATCCGGGCCTCCATCTCCGGGTCGCCGGGCACGGCGGGCTCGGCGGCGGTGGGGATGGAGTTGACGTAGTCGGTCTCAAGGAGCTTGGGCAGCGCGATGCCGGTGCCCTCGGCGCGCTCCAGCGTGCGGCGCATCAGATACGCGGCACGGTGCGGCCCGGCCGCCTTGGTGACGGCGTCCAGGGAGGCCTGCCATTCGGCGGTCTCCTCCGGGTCGCGGTCCGGGAGCTGGTCGAGCTCGCTCGGCTGGATGGCGTTGGGGTCGGTCATGTCGCCGCCTTCCTCAGTCGAAGGGGGTTCCCTCATCGGTAAGGGTTCGGGGTGCCCTTGGTCTTTGGCAGGACAGGGCGTGAGGCTCGGGTGGGAGCCCGTCGGCGACTGTAACTCCCTGATCGATGATCGATCAAAGGTGTGACCGACAAAACCTCTTGATCGCGAGAAAGTCGGCACGCGGTGCCTCGGACTTGGGCACCCGGTGCCGTGTTTTTGCATGGTTTACGCAGGTGAGAGCGCGTCTGAGTGCACCCGCGCTCGCTTGTTGCCCGACCCTCATGAGGCCGCGTGCGCCGCTTGCCTCTCGCGCCCGCCGGGGTGCCGGTGCGACCAGGTCAGAAACACCGCGCAGGAGACCACCAGCCACCCGGTCAGCACCAGGAAGGGAAAGGCGTGCTGGTGATCGGCGAAGTACACCGCCGTGTGCTGCGCGTTGACCGAGGCGGCCGGCGGCAGCCAGCGCCCGATCGCCCCCAGCACGGACGGCAGCAACGGCCAGGACACGGCGCCGCCCGAGGACGGATTGCCCAGCAGCACCATCAGTCCCCACGTCGGCAGCATCGCCCAGCGCCCGATGAGCGTGTTGAACATGGTGAAAACCATCCCGCTGGTGACCATCGTCAGCGCCAGGATCAGCCACGACTCCACGAACGGCAGATCCAGCGCCCCGAGCAGCCAGTCCGCCGCCGCCGCGATCGCGAACCCGCCGAGCAGCGCGTACGCCACCGTGAAGCCGATCCGCTCCAGCGGATTCAGCTCCCGCGCATGCACGCTCATCTGGATCGAGCCGACGAACCCGATGATCACGGCCGCCAGCGAGATGTAGAAGATCGCCAGCCCGCGCGGATCGCCCTCCTGCAACGGCTTGATGTCCCGCACCGTGACCGCGACCCCGGTCTGCCGCCCCACCGCGACCGCCGCCTCGGCCAGCACTTCGGCCACCGACGCCCCGGACGCCCCCGAGACGTCGAGCGTGACGGCCCGCCTCTCCTCGCGCACGTCGAGGATCGCGAAGACCTCCTGCTCCTCGACCGCGGCCCGGGCCTCGCCCAGGGTGTCGTACGTGTGCACCTGCACGGACGCGTCCAGCGCCCGCTCCATGCCGTCGAGGAACTCCCGCCCCTGCTGCGCCTCGTACTGCCCCACCACCGCTGTCGGAATGGAGCGGGGCGCCGGGTCCGCCATGGAGTAGGTGTACGAACCGGCGAAGAGACCCGCCGCCGCCGAGATGATCAGCACCAGGACCGTGGCGGGCAGAAAGGGCGACTGTTTGAACCGGGCCCACCGCTGCTCGGGCGTGGGCGGTTTGCCGTGAACACCGTGCGCCGCATCGGACATGCCGTCACATTACGGCCGCTTCGGTGGGCCTACGCGCGCGGCGCGCACCCCAGGACGTGGGCCTTCACGATCTCCGCGATACGGGGATCCCGGCGCCGGAAGGCCGCGACCAGCTCCTCGTGTTCCTCGGCGTAGGACTGCTGCACCGTCCCGAGCCAGCGGATCGACAGCGCGGTGAACACCTCGATGCCGAGCCCCTCCCAGGTGTGCAGCAGCACCGAGTTGCCGGCGGCGCGGACCAGCTCGCGGTGGAAGGCGACCGTGTGCCGGACCTGGGCCGTGCCGTCCGACCTGCGGTCGGCCTCGTAGAGCGCGGTGACGTGCGGTTCGAGGGCGGAGCAGTCCTCGGCGAGCTTCGCCGCGGCGAGTTCGGCGGCGATGGCCTCCAGGCCGGCCCGGACCGGGTAGCTCTCCTCCAGGTCGGCCGCGGTCAGGTTCCGCACCCTTACGCCCTTGTTGGGCGCGGACTCGATCAGGCGCAGCGACTCCAGTTCGCGCAGCGCCTCGCGGACCGGGGTCTGGCTGACCTCCAGTTCGGTGGCGATACGGCGCTCCACGATCCGCTCGCCCGGCTTCCAGCGCCCGCTGATGATCCCTTCCAGGATGTGCTCGCGGATCTGTTCGCGCAGCGAGTGGATGACGGGGGCGGTCATGAGGGCTCCTTAGGGCGCGTTTGACGATTAGACAATAAGGCCGTCCTCGGGTGGGGGAGGGGCGCATGGGGGCGCTTTGGTGCAGGTGAGACGAGGCGCACACGCCTAGTGGGGTGGGGGGTTCTTGTGGTTCGGCGGGTGCGGGTTGTGGGGGGTGCTCGCGCAGTTCCCCGCGCCCCCAAACAACGGCGATGCCCTCACCCCGGAATTCCAGGGCGAGGGCATCGGTGTGTGCGTCTGGGGCGTTTACAGGCCGAGTTCTACCTCGAACTCGCCTGCCTCCAGGATCGCCTTGACCGCCGTCAGGTAGCGGGCGGCGTCGGCGCCGTCCACCAGGCGGTGGTCGTAGGAGAGGGTCAGGTAGGTCATGTCGCGGACGCCGATGACCGTGCCCTCCTCCGTCTCGATGACGGCCGGGCGCTTGACCGTGGCGCCGATGCCGAGGATCGCGACCTGGCCCGGCGGCACGATGATCGTGTCGAACAGCGCCCCGCGCGAACCGGTGTTGGAGATGGTGAAGGTCGCGCCGGACAGCTCGTCCGGGGTGATCTTGCTGGCGCGGACCTTGCCGGCCAGCTCCGCCGTGGCCTTGGCGATACCGGCGATGTTGAGGTCACCGGCGTTCTTGATGACCGGGGTCATCAGGCCCTTCTCGGAGTCCACCGCGATACCGATGTTCTCGGCGTCGAAGTAGGTGATGGTCCCCTCGGCCTCGTTGATCTTGGCGTTGATGACCGGGTGGGCCTTCAGCGCCTGCGCGGCGGCCTTGACGAAGAACGGCATCGGGGAGAGCTTGACGCCCTCGCGGGCCGCGAACGCGTCCTTGGCCCGGGCGCGCAGCTTCATCAGGCGGGTGACGTCGACCTCGACGACCGACGACAGCTGGGCCTGCTCGTGCAGCGCCTTGACCATGTTGTCGCCGATGACCTTGCGGATCCGCGGCATCTTCACGGTCTGGCCGCGCAGCGGGGAGACCTCCAGGACCGGCGCCTTCTTCGCGGCAGCGGCGGCCGGAGCGGCAGCGGCCGGAGCCGGGGCGGCAGCGGCGGCCTTCGCGGCCTCGGCGGCGGCCAGGACGTCCTGCTTGCGGATCCGGCCGCCGACGCCGGTGCCCTTGACGGTGGCCAGGTCGACGCCGTTCTCGGCGGCGAGCTTGCGCACCAGCGGGGTGACGTAGGCGCCCTCGTCGGTCGGCTGCGCGGCGGCGGGCGCCGGAGCGGCCGGAGCCGGGGTGACCGGAGCCGGGGCGGCCGGGGCGGGGGCCGGGGCCGCGGGCTGGGCCGGAACCGCGGGCCGGGCCGGGGCGGCGGGAGCCGCGGGGGCCGGGGCCTGAGCGGCCGGAGCCGGGGCGGCGGGGGCGGGCGGAGCGGCGGGCGCGGCCGGGGCCTCGGCGGCGGGCGCCGGGGCCGGGGCGGCGGGAGCCGGGGCAGCGGCCGGAGCCGCACCCGGGGCGCCGATGACGGCCAGCTTGGCGCCGACCTCGGCCGTCTCGTCCTCGCCGACCGTGATCTCCAGCAGCACGCCGGACGCGGGCGCCGGGATCTCGGTGTCGACCTTGTCGGTGGACACCTCCAGCAGCGGCTCGTCGGCCTCGACGGAGTCGCCCACCGACTTCAGCCAGCGGGTGACGGTGCCCTCGGTGACGGACTCGCCGAGCGCGGGCAGCACCACGTCCGTGCCCTCGGCGGCACCGGCCGGAGCGGCGGGGGCGGGAGCCTCAGCAGCGGGAGCCGGAGCCGGAGCGGCGGGAGCCTCGGCGGCAGGCGCCGGAGCGGCCGGGGCCGGGGCGGCCTCGGCGGCGGGCGCCGGGGCAGCGGCCGGGGCACCGGTGCCGTCGTCGATCACGGCCAGCTCGGCGCCGACCTCGACGGTCTCGTCCTCGGCGACCTTGATGGAGGCCAGCACACCGGCGGCCGGGGCCGGGATCTCGGTGTCGACCTTGTCGGTGGAGACCTCGAGCAACGGCTCGTCGGCCTCGACGCGCTCACCCTCGGCCTTCAGCCAGCGTGTGACAGTGCCCTCGGTGACGCTCTCGCCGAGCGCCGGAAGGGTTACGGAAACCGCCATGGTTTCGGTTGCTCCTTACGAATTTGCGGAAGTCTGTGTCGTCGCGCCCGATGACCGAGGGCGTCAGTCGTGGGCGTGCAGCGGCTTGCCGGCCAGGGCCAGGTGAGCCTCGCCGAGCGCCTCGTTCTGCGTCGGGTGGGCGTGGATGAGCTGGGCCACCTCGGCCGGCAGCGCCTCCCAGTTGTAGACCAGCTGGGCCTCGCCGACCTGCTCGCCCATACGGTCGCCGACCATGTGCACGCCGACGACCGCACCGTCCTTGACCTGGACGAGCTTGATCTCGCCCGCGGTCTTGAGGATCTTGCTCTTGCCGTTGCCCGCCAGGTTGTACTTCAGGGCGACGACCTTGTCCGCGCCGTAGATCTCCTTGGCCTTGGCCTCGGTGATACCGACGGAGGCGACCTCGGGGTGGCAGTACGTCACCCGGGGCACGCCGTCGTAGTCGATCGGGACGACCTTCAGACCGGCCAGCCGCTCCGCCACCAGGATGCCCTCGGCGAAGCCGACGTGCGCGAGCTGGAGCGTCGGGACCAGGTCGCCGACCGCCGAGATCGTCGGGACGTTGGTCCGCATGTACTCGTCGACGAGGACGAAGCCGCGGTCCATGGCGACCCCGGCCTCCTCGTAGCCCAGGCCCTGCGAGACCGGACCGCGGCCGACCGCGACCAGCAGGACCTCGGCCTCGAACTCCTTGCCGTCGGCGAGGGTGACCTTGACACCGTCGGCCGTGTACTCGGCCTTCTGGAAGAAGGTGCCCAGGTTGAACTTGATGCCGCGCTTGCGGAAGGCGCGCTCAAGAAGCTTCGAGCTGTTCTCGTCCTCGACCGGGACGAGGTGCTTAAGGCCCTCGATGACCGTGACGTCCGCGCCGAAGGACTTCCACGCGGAGGCGAACTCGACGCCGATGACACCGCCGCCGAGGATGATCGCGGACTTCGGCACGCGGTCCAGGACGAGGGCGTGGTCCGAGGAGATGATCCGGTTGCCGTCGATCTCCAGACCCGGCAGCGACTTCGGCACGGAACCGGTCGCCAGCAGGACGTGGCGGCCCTGGATGCGCTGACCGTTGACATCCACCGAGGTGGGCGAGGACAGCCGCCCCGCACCCTCGATGTAGGTCACCTTCCGGGAGGCGATGAGTCCCTGCAGGCCCTTGTACAGGCCCGAGACCACCTCGTCCTTGTACTTGTGGACCCCGGCGACGTCGATGCCCTCGAAGGTGGCCTTCACGCCGAACTGCTCGCTCTCGCGGGCCTGATCGGCGATCTCGCCCGCGTGCAGCAGAGCCTTGGTGGGGATGCAGCCCCGGTGCAGGCAGGTGCCGCCGACCTTGTCCTTCTCGATCAGGGCGACGTCCAGGCCCAGCTGCGCCCCGCGCAGGGCCGCGGCGTAACCACCGCTACCACCGCCGAGGATCACTAGGTCGAAAACGGTGCTGGCGTCGTTCGCCACGTCACGTCCTCCATGCATGTGCGCCGTACGCCGGTCAACGATGACCGGCTGGCGGCTGGTGTCCGGCCGCTCTACTTCGGCCCTTCGGTGGGGCCCTGTCCTGCCGAGCCCCATCTTCGCACTTGTCAGCACACAACGAGACGCGGGGCCAGGGTGTGATACGTCCCACGCTCATATGTGAAAGGAGCGGGGCGGCAGCCGACGCAAAGGGGCGCGGGGAACTGCGCGACAAGCCACAGTCCACCCGCACCCGCGATACGACACTCAGCCCAGGTCGCCGGAGGCGGTCAGCTCAGCCAGCCGCACCAGCGTCCGCACCCCGGACCCCGTACCGCCCTTCGGCGTGTACCCGAACGGCCCCTGCTCATTGAAAGCGGGCCCGGCGATGTCGAGGTGCGCCCACGTAATGCCCTCACCCACGAACTCCCGCAGGAAGAGCCCGGCGACCAGCCCGCCACCCATCCGCTCACCCATGTTGGCGATATCGGCGGTGGCCGAGTCCATCCCCTTGCGCAGATGTTCCGGCAGCGGCATCGGCCACGCGGCCTCACCGACCTCCTCCGCGGCCTCGTGCACCGCGGAGCGGAACGCCTCGTCGTTGGCCATCACGCCGAACGTCCGGTTGCCCAGCGCCAGCATCATCGCCCCGGTCAGCGTCGCCACATCCACGATCGCGTCCGGCTTCTCCTCCGACGCCGCCCACAGGGCGTCCGCCAGCACCAGCCGGCCCTCGGCGTCGGTGTTCAGCACCTCGACGGTCTTGCCGCTGTACATCCGCAGCACGTCACCCGGCCGCGTGGCCGACCCGGACGGCATGTTCTCGGCCAGCGCCAGCCACCCGGTGACGTTGACCTCAAGCCCGAGTCGCGCCGCGGCGACCACGGCCGCGAACACCGCCGCCGCCCCGCTCATGTCGCACTTCATCGTCTCGTTGTGACCGGCCGGCTTCAGCGAGATGCCGCCCGAGTCGTAGGTGATGCCCTTGCCCACGAACGCGAGGTGCTTCTTCGCCTTCGAGGAGGTGTACGACAGCTTCACCAGCCGCGGCGCCGCCACCGAGCCGGAGCCGACGCCGAGGATGCCGCCGTAGCCGCCCTTGGCCAGCGCCTTCTCGTCGAGCACCTGCACCTTGATGCCGTGCTCCTTGGCCGCGGCCTGGGCGACGGCGGCGAAGGACTCCGGGTTGAGGTCGTTCGGCGGGGTGTTGACCAGGTCGCGGGCGCGGTTGAGCTCCTCGGACACGGCCGTGGCACGCTCGGCCGCCGCCTTGTGCGTCTTGTCGCGCGGCTTGGCACCGAGCAGGGCGACCTCGGCGAGCGGGGCCTTGCCGTTCTTCTTGTCCTTGGCGTCCTTGCCGTTGTCCTTGTAGACGTCGAAGGAGTACGCGCCGAGCAGCGCGCCCTCGCCGATCGCGCCGACCGAGGCCGCGTCCACGACCGGCAGCGCGAAGGCGGCCTTCTTGGCACCGGCCAGTGCACGGGCGGCGGCACCGGCGGCCCGGCGCAGCGCCTCCGCGTCGTACTCCGCGTCCTTCTCCGGCCGGGCACCCAGGCCCACCGCCACCAGGAGCGGCGACTTGAAACCGGCCGGCGCGGGCAGCTTCGTCACCTCGCCCTCGGCGCCGGAGGCACCCAGGGTCTCCAGGACGCCGGCGAGCCCGCCGTCGTACGCCTTGTCCACGGCCTCCGCGCCCGGTGCGACGACCGGGCCCTTGTCGCCCTTGGCGACACCGATCACGATCGCGTCGGCCCGCAGGCCGGGCGCCGCGGCGGTGCTGAGAGTCAGAGCAGTCACGGTGGTGAAATCTCGCTTCCGATGTGAAGTTTCTGTGGCCGAGGGATGGGCCGGCCGGGCCCGACAGCCGACCCTAGATCCCTCGTGCGATGGAGTCTGTACCTGGACAGGTATTGACCTGGCACGAGCCTACGCCCGGTGTCTCTTCGAGCACTCCTACGGGCGTTCACCTGTCAGTGGCGTCGCCGCCATGTACCGATCCTCGCACTCCACCGAACCTGCTGGGCGCCTTCAGCCCAGGACGAGCACCAGCAGCGCCGTCGTGGCCGCCGTCTCGGCGAGCCCGCCGAACACGTCGCCGGTGACCCCGCCGAACCGGCGCACGCAGTGCCGCAGCAGGAGGTCGGCGACGACGGCGGAGGCGACCACCGCGAGGACGGCGCGCAGGATGTCGTACGTCCCGAAGAGCGCCCCACCGGCCGCGGCGGCCACGGTCACCGCGAGTGCCACGCCCACGGCCCCGCCGACCGGGACGACCCCGGCGACGGCCGCCCCCAGGCCCTCCGGGCGGGCGGCGGGTATCCCGGCGCGGGCGGCCAGCGTCAGCGCCAGCCGGGCGGCGGTGGCCGCGACGACCGCGGCGAGCGCACCCCGGGCCCAGGAGCCGTCGTAGGCCTGCGCCAGCGCCGCCACCTGGGCCAGCAGCACGAAGACCAGGGTCAGCACCCCGAACGGCCCGATGTCCGACTGCTTCATGATCCGCAGCGCGTCCTCGGCGGGCTTGCCGCTGCCCAGCCCGTCCGCCGTGTCGGCCAGGCCGTCCAGGTGCAGGCCACGGGTGAGTACGGCGGGTACGGCGACGCTCCCGACGGCGGCGAGCAGCGGGCCCGCGCCGAGCAGGAGCAGCAGCAGACCGGCGCCGGCCGAGCAGAGGCCGACGACGAGCCCGGCGAGGGGGGCGCAGAGCATCCCGTCGCGTGCGGTCTCCCGGTCCCAGCGGGTCACCCGTACCGGCAGGACGGTGAGGGTGCCGAAGGCGAAGCGGAGGCCGTGTGCGGCCGGGATCAAGGGCATCCCGGCAGGGTACGCGACCGCTCACGGAGCATCTCACCCCAATCCTGGGCAGACTTGGACGCATGGGGAACTGGCTGGAACGCAACATCGTCGAGCCCGGCAAGCTCCCCCTGCTGCTCGCCCTCACCGCCTTCGTACTGACCTTCCTGATCACCCGGCTGATCACACGCATGATCCGGGCGGGCAAGGGCCCCTTCCGCAACGTCAGGGCGGGCGGCGTGCACGTCCATCACGTGGTGCCCGGCGTCATCCTCATCCTCATCGGCGGCTTCGGCGCGGTGGCCGGGGGCCGGCAGGGCTTCGGGTCCGCTCTCGCGGCCGTGGTCTTCGGGATCGGCGCGGGACTGGTGCTGGACGAGTTCGCGCTGATCCTGCATCTCGACGACGTGTACTGGACGGAGGCGGGCCGCAAGAGCGTGGAGGCGGTCGTCCTCACCGCCGCGCTGGTCGGCCTGTGGGTGGCCGGTTTCTCGCCGTTCGGCGTCAACGACCTCGACGAGGACGAGGTGCAGAGCAGGGGCTCGGTCATCTCCACGGTCGCCGTGAACTTCCTCCTCTCGCTCATCGCCCTCGCCAAGGGCAAGACCCGCCTGGCGATCCTCGGGGTGATCGTCCCGTTCATCGCCCTGTTCGGCGCGATCCGGCTGGCCCGCCCCGGCTCCCCCTGGGCGAACCGCCTCTACCGCCGCCGCCCCCGCGCCCGGGCCAGAGCCCGCCTGCGCGCCTACCACCACGACCGCCGCTGGCTGGGACCGAGCCGCAAGTTTCAGGACTGGCTCGGCGGCACGCCCGACCGCGAACCCACTCGCCCCCTGGAAAACCGCTGACGCAGCGCGGTCACCGCGCACAGCACCAGCACCGCCGCGATCGCCGCGAGGTGCTCCTTGCCGGCGAGGTTCTCCTTCACCAGCACCTCGACCACCATCGCGACGACCACCGCCCCGGCGGTGACGTACGCGTACCGCCAGCCGACGTACACCGCGAGGCCGACGACCGCGGCCGACGGGCCGGTGTCCACGACCTGCGCGTCCGAGGCGGGCAGGCCCAGGGGGTGGTCGGGGCCGAGGGCGATGCCGAGCCGGGCGTACAGCGTGCCGGCGAGGGTGGCGGTGTAGGCGAGGGCGAGGGTGCGCGGGCGGCCGAGGCAGATCTCCGCGATGCCGAACACCAGCAGGATCTGCAGCAGCGCACCCCACACCGGGAGATCGAGGGCGGGCACGAACAGCGACAGCGGAGTGCGCAGGAGGGCCAGCCAGAGGGGGTCCTCGGCGCGGACGGTCCCGACGTTCTGCACGAACTGGTAGCCCCACGACTGGCCGTGCACGAAGTGCAGCAGCGCGGTGAGGCAGACGGCGCCGATCGCCATCGCCACGGCCCGCGCCCGCCGCACACGCAGCCCCTCACGGACGGTCCGGTACAGCGGCCCCCATTCGGCGCGGGCCCAGCGGGCGAGGGGGTTCATCGGGGGCGGCTCCGGGGTGTGCGGTGGTGCGGATACGTGACGACACGTACAGAGACCGCCCGAAACCTACCGAAAGTTGATCGCAGCCCGTGTGACCCGCACCTCTCGGGCGCCCCTACTCTTCCCCCGGCTCCTCGGTCGGCTGCTTCTCCTCCGGCCGCTCCGGCAGCTCCGCCGCCAACGCCGCCGCGGCCTGCACCAGCGGCAGCGCCAGCAGGCCCCCCGCGCCCTCCCCGACCGACACGCCATGGTCGATCAGCGGCTCCAGCGCCATCCGGTCCAGCGCCTTGGCCTGCCCCGGCTCCCCGCTGTTGTGCCCGGCCAGCCACCAGTCCGGCGCCCGGAACGCGATCCGCTGCGCCACCAGCGCACACGCGGCGGCCACCACACCGTCCAGGATCACCGGCATCTTCCGCACCGCGCACTGCAGCAGGAACCCGGTCATCGCCGCGACATCGGCGCCACCGACCGCCGACAGCAACTGCAACTGATCCCCGAGCACCGGCCGCGCCCGCCGCAACGCGTCCCGGATCGCCGCACACTTGCGCATCCACACCAGGTCGTCGATCGCGAGCCCGCCCCGCCCGGTCACCACCGACGCGTCGGTCCCGCACAGCGCGGCCACCAGCACCCCGGCCACCGTGGTCCCGCCCACGCTCACATCGCCGAGCACCACCAGATCCGTACCGGAGTCGGCCTCCTCGTCGGCCACCGCGACCCCGGCCCGGAACGCGGCCTCGGCCTCCTCGGCCGTCAGCGCGTCCTCGATGTCGATGCGCCCACTGCCACGCCGTACCCGGTGCTTCACCACGTCCTCGGGCAGCGCCTGCGGATCGCAGTCCAGCGCCATGTCCACGACCCGCACCGGCACGCCCAGCCGCCGGGCCAGCACGGACACCGGCCGGCCGCCCTCAAGCACCTCCCGCACCAGCTCCACGGCGCTCCCCGCGGGCCGCGCCGACACCCCCAGCTCCGCGACGCCGTGGTCACCGGCGAACAGCACCACCCGCGGCCGTTCCACCGGCCGCACCGGTACGGCACCCTGTGCCGCGGCCAGCCACTCACCCAGGTCGTCGAGGCGCCCCAGCGAACCGGGCGGCACGATCTGACGCTCCCGGCGCGCCTCCGCGTCGCGGCGCACCCCGCCGTCGGGGCGCTCGATCAGATCGGTGAAGTCGTCGAGATTAAGCGGGCTCATTCGCCGAACAGTACCGGCCCCGATCGAACAGGACGGCGCCACATGGCGACCACGACCCCACCACGTCGTTGCACCCAAGATCGCGATCCCATACGTTCCGGTTTGCAGCGGATTGTCGTACGTCCCTCCCCGCCCCGTCCGTCGCGCCCCGGAGCCGCCCATGTCGTCGTCCGCCCCCCTCGCCCCACCGCCGATCGACCTGCGCCGCGCCAAGTACCTCGCCGAACTCACCCAGGGCACCGAGCGTTTCCACGCACCGCGCCGGGACAACTGCCCCTGGTGCGGCGGGCAGCGCCTGCGCACGCGCCTCACGGCACCCGACGTGATCCAGCGCAAGCCGGGCACGTTCACCCTCGACGAGTGCGAGGACTGCGCGCATGTCTTCCAGAACCCCGGGCTCACGCCCCAGGGCACGGCGTTCTACCACCGGGACCGGGAGCTGTACGAACGCCCGCCCTCCCGCCGCCGCAACCGCGAGCGCGTCCGGGCGATGCTGCACCTCCCGGAACCGGAGAGCTGGCTGGACGTGGGCACCGGCGACGGCGACTTCCCGGCCACCGCGCAGGAGTTGCTCCCGTACACGTCCTTCGACGGCACGGACCCCACCCCGCGCGTCCTGGGCGCCCGCGCGTCGGAACGCGTGGAGGAGGCCTACGTCGGCCGCCTCAGCAGCCCCGGCCTGCTGGCCCACCTGCGCTCCCGCTACGACGTGGTGAGCGTCTTCCACCACCTGGAACAGTCCCCGTCCCCCCGCGAGGACCTCCGGGCGGCGATCGCGGCGCTCCGCCCCGGCGGGCACCTCATCCTCGAACTGACCAACCCGCACAGCACGTTCGCCGCACTGCTGGGCAAGTGGTGGCCCGGCCACGCGCAGCCCCGCCAGGCCCATCTCATCCCGCTCCACAACGTCCACCAGGTCTTGGAGTCGCACAACTGCACGATCCTCACCACGGACGAGGCAACCCCCCACACCCCCACAGACCTCGCCACAGCGGCGACCCGGGCCCTCACCCAGGCCCTCCCTGCCCCCGACACCCCCTGGCGAGTCACCCCGCCCACCGTGCTGCAACACACCATGCGCGCAGCCCTGACGCCGGTGACCGTCCCCGTACGCCTGACGGCCGCAGCCCTGGACCACACGCTGGCGCCCCTCCTCCGGCGCACCGGCTTCTCCAACGCGTACCGGGTGATCGCCCGCAAGAACCCGGTCCCGTAGGAACCCTTACCCCCGCAGCACCACAGCCTGCCCCGCCACCACCAGCAGCACCTGCTCGCACTCACCGGCGAACGCCGCGTTCAGGCGCCCGAGTTCGTCCCGGTAGCGCCGCCCGGACGCGGTGGCGGGGACGATGCCCGAGCCCACCTCGTTCGACACGGCGACCACCACCCGTCGCGTGCCCCGCACCGCCTCCGTCAGCGCGTGCACCCGCGCGCGCAGCGCCTTCTCGCCGCCGTCGGCCCACTCCGCGTCGTCCCACGCGCCCACGGCGTCCATCGCGTCCGTCAGCCACAGCGACAGGCAGTCGATCAGCAGCGGCGGTCCGTCCTCCGCGAGCAGCGGTACCAGGTCGCACGTCTCCACCGTCCGCCACGACCCCGGCCGCCGCTCCCGGTGCGCGGCCACCCGCTCCGCCCACTCGCCGTCCCCGTTACGTGTGCCGCCGGTCGCGACGTACAGCACATGGGGGAACGCCTCCAGCCGACGCTCCGCCTCCACCGACTTGCCCGACCGCGCCCCGCCCAGCACCAGCGTCCGCCGCGGCACGTCCGGCACGTCCTCGTAGGCCCCGACCGCCAGACTCGCCCCGTCCGGCACGGCCCGCGCCCCCGCCGCGGCCAGCCGCCGCCGCAACTCGGCCCCGGGCGGCACGTCGTGATCCAGGTGTACGGCGATGACGTCCGTCGTGGGCCCGACCGCCCCCGCCGACCGCAACCGCGCCAGCGCGTCCGGCCGCCCCACGACATCCACGAGCACCATGTCGTACGGCCCCGCCGACGCGCCCCCCTCCTCCAGCCCGGCCGGTGCACACCCCGGCGGCAGATACAGCAACCGCTGCCCGTCCGGCCCGGTCACCGCGTACCCCGTCCCCGGCGCGTCCATCGCCAACGCCCGCACCCGGTGCCCCGTCAGCAGCGCCAACTCCCGCCCGTCCGGCACCCGCCCGGGCTGCGGCAGCCCGGCCGGCACCTCCACCGGCGGCCCGCCGTGCGGATGCGACAGCAGCACCTGCCGTACCCCTGCCAGCGACCGCCCCGCCCGCGCCGCCGCGAACGCCGCCCCCGGGGTCAGGTCGAGCAGCAGCGCCCCGTCCACGAGCACGGCCGTGGCCGCCCGCGCGTCCGGCCCGAGTGCGGTGGCGCAGGCCGCGCAGGGACAGTCGGGGCGGGGAAGTCCCGCGGGGGCGCCGGTGCCGAGCAGAGTCAGTTCCACGATCCGATTTTCGCCGGTCACGGATCATCCTGCGTGACGGAGACCCACCCAGGGGGTCGGGACTGTGTCCACCGGAGCGAATACCCTCTCCGCAGGGGCCGCACCAAGATCGGCCCCTGCACTGCTGGTGCTGACACGCGGAGGCGACATGGCGGCATGGACGTGGCGGTTCGAGAAGGCCGACGGGACGGAGGTCCAGCCCGCGGTGCAGCCCGAGGAGTTCACCACGCAGGGGGACGCCGAGTCCTGGATCGGCGAGCACTGGAAGGAACTGCTCGCCGGGGGCGCGGACCAGGTACGGCTGTTCGAGGACGCCACCGAGATCTACGGTCCGATGAGCCTGCACGCCGAACAGGCCTAGGGGCGGGACGGGGCGGCCTGAGCGGGCCGCCCTTCTCACTGCTCGCCCAGCGTCACGTCCACGGTCCGCTCCTGGCCGTTCCGCGTGAACGTCACCGTCGTCCGGTCGCCCGGCTTCAGTACCGCCAGCGCCTCGGCGAGTGAGGTGATGGTGGTGATGTCAGTGTCACCCAACCTGGTGATGATGTCCCCGCGCTCGATCCCGGCCTTGTCCGCCGCCCCGCCGGAGCGCACCGCGGCGATGGCCACCCCGGCGGGTTGGTAGTCCGCGTCGACGACGGTACGGCCCGTGATGCCGAGCGCCGCCCGCCCCGAGTCGGTGACCCGGCCCTCCCGGACGATCTGGTCGGCGACCGTCTTCACCATCGACGCCGGAATCGCGAACCCGATACCGGGCGCGGCGCCCTCCCCGAGGCCGGGGTCGATCGCGCCGAGCGTCGGGATGCCGATGACGTGCCCGTCGAGGTTCACGAGGGCGCCGCCGCTGTTGCCCGGGTTGATGGCCGCCGACGTCTGCACCATGTTGGCGATCGTCGCGCCCGGACCGCCGTTGCTGCGGGGCTCCGTGACGGTCCGTCCGGTCGCCGAGACGATCCCCTGCGTCACGCTCGACGACAGCCCGAGCGGCGAGCCCATCGCCAGCACGATCTGCCCGACCTCCACCTTCGCCGAGTCCCCGAAGGTCGCGGGCCGCAGCCCCTTGGGGAGCCGGTCCAGCTTCACCACGGCCAGGTCCTGCTCGGGGTACGAGTAGACGAGCCGGGCGCCGAGCTGGTCCTCGGAGTTGGCGGTCGTCACCTGGAACGTCCGCTGCTCACCGACGACGTGCGCGTTCGTGACGATGTGGCCCTTGTCGTCGTACACCACCCCGGAGCCCAGATCCTCGCGCCCCTGGATCTGCACGACCGACGGCAGGACGTCGCCGATCACCCTCCGGTAGTCGTCCTGCAGATCGTTCGCCGCCACCGGCACAGCGGCCTGCCTGCTCGTCGACCCTTCCCCGGTGCACCCGGAGACGAGGACGAGGACGACGCAGCACAACAGACCCGCGACACGGCGCGGCGCCCGGACAGGGTGAGCTTCCATAACCCGAGTCTGGCTCCCGGACCTCGACGAGGACCCGCGCTGTACGCCCGAACGGGCTCAGTCACGGGGCGAGCCAAGTCCACCGACGGTTCGACCAACGCACGCCAGGGGCGCGGGGAACTGCGCGACCAGCCACGACGGCGCCGCACAAGACCAACGGCCCATAACGGCACCACCAGCGGAGCGCCTAGCCCCGAACCCCGCACAAGTGCAGCAACGCCGCGACCCCCCGGTACGGATCCGTCCGCCCGGCCCGTTCCTCCGCCACCAGCAGCGTCTCCACGTCCGCCGGGACCTCCGCGTCGTCCGCGGCCGTGTCGGTGAAGACCCGTACGCCGTACCAGGCGTGCAGCGGTGCGCCGATCCCGGCGAGTGTGGCCGTCAGCGTGGCCAGGCGGTCCGCCCGGACGTCGAGGCCCAGCCGGTTGCGGTACGCGGTGGTGTCGAAGGCGGCGAGCGCCGCGGCCCAGTCGCCGGACAGCCCCGGCCGGATCGCGAGCGCGTCGCCGTTGCGCACCAGCAGCGACAGCAGCCCGCCCGGCGCGAGCATCCGCGCCAGCCCCGCCAGCAGGGGATCCGGATCGTTGACGTACATGAGTACGCCATGACAGAGCACGACGTCGAAGCTGCCGGGCAGGAAGTGCACCCCCGTGTCCCGGCCGTCGCCCTCGATGAGCCGGACCCGCTCCTGGATCCCCACCGGCTCCTCCGTCAGCGCGGAGCGCGCCGCGGCGAGCATGGTGGCGTCCTTCTCTATGCCGGTCACCTGGTGCCCGGCCCGGGCCAGCCGCAGCGCCTGCGTGCCCTGACCCATCCCCACGTCGAGCACCCGCAGCCGCTGCCCGACCGGGAACCGCCCGGCTATCTGCTCGTCGAGCTGCCGGGCCACCAGCTCCTGCCGTACGACATCACGCAACCCGCCGAGCCCGCTCAGCCAGGCGTGCGCCGCACCCCCCGAGAAAGGCGTCGCGCTCAGGGCCGCTCTCCGCGCTTGACCTGCGGCTTGGGCAGCCGGAGTCGGCGCATCTGGAGGGAGCGCATCAGCGCGTAGGCGACCGCGCCGCGCTTGTTCTCGTCGGGGAAGCGCTCGGCCAGCCGCTTCTTCAGCCGGTACCCGGTGACGAACGAGTCCAGGACGATGAGCACGATCACCACCAGCCACAGCAGCAGCGCGATGCTCTGCAGCGCCGGCACCCGCACCATGCTCAGCACGAGGATGACCACGGCCATCGGCAGGAAGTACTCCGCGATGTTGAACCGCGAGTCGACGAAGTCACGGGCGAACCGGCGCACCGGACCCTTGTCGCGCGCCGGCAGATACCGCTCGTCACCGCCCGCCAGCGCCTGGCGCTGCCGCTCCATGGCGGCACGGCGCTCCTCGCGCTGCCGCTTGGCGGCCTCCTTGCGCGTCATCGACGTATTGGCGACGCTGCGGCGCTGGGACTGGGCCTCACTGCGCTTGGGCGTCGGCCGGCCCTTCGGGGCCTGCGGGTCACGGGGCTGCTTGGAGTCGGTCAGCTGCGCCTGGGCGGCGACGGCGGCCTTCTCGTCTTTGGCACGGCTACGGAACACAAAACCCAAGGGTACGGGGTCCCGGGGCATGGACCCCAGTCCGGCGGGGAACGATCCCGCAACACCACTCGTCTCTAAGGGGACAGAGGGGACGATGTGTACGCCCTCGGGTCCCCCGGGGCATACCCGGGGACCACCTACTCCCTACGCCGGAGCGGGAGCGCACTCAGTCGTCCTTGGGGATGAGCGCATCCGTCCCCGAACAGTGCGTCAATGGATGCAGGGCCCGTACTGTGGGTTCTGTCGCAGACCGGTGAGCTGGAGTCCGTCAGAAGGGGGCGCGCGAAGCCCATGAGCGGTGTCATGAAGCGTATGGGGATGATCTTCCGCGCGAAGGCGAACAAGGCCCTTGACCGGGCCGAGGACCCGCGCGAGACCCTCGATTACTCGTACCAGAAGCAGCTGGAGCTGCTCCAGAAGGTCCGCCGTGGCGTCGCGGACGTGGCGACCTCGCGCAAGCGCCTGGAGCTCCAGCTGAACCAGCTGCAGACCCAGTCGACCAAGCTGGAGGACCAGGGCCGCAAGGCGCTCGCGCTGGGCCGTGAGGACCTGGCCCGCGAGGCCCTCTCCCGCCGGGCCGCCCTCCAGCAGCAGGTGACGGACCTGGAGACCCAGCACGCGACGCTCCAGGGCGAGGAGGAGAAGCTCACCCTGGCGGCCCAGCGCCTCCAGGCCAAGGTCGACGCCTTCCGCACCAAGAAGGAGACGATCAAGGCGACCTACACCGCGGCCCAGGCCCAGACCCGGATCGGCGAGGCCTTCACCGGCATCTCCGAGGAGATGGGCGACGTCGGGCTGGCCATCCAGCGGGCCGAGGACAAGACGGCCCAGCTCCAGGCCCGGGCCGGCGCGATCGACGAACTGCTCGCCTCCGGCGCGCTCGACGACCCCACCGGCATGGCCAAGGACGACATCCAGGCCGAGCTGGACCGGCTCTCCGGTGGTACGGATGTGGAGCTGGAACTGCAGCGCATGAAGGCGGAGCTGGCCGGAGGCACCGGTGGCCAGCAGGCCATCGAGGGCGGCAAGGACGAGTCCCAGGCCCAGCAGCAGCCGCAGGACACCCCGCGCTTCGACAAGCAGTAGTCACTCACCGGAGGGCGACATGATCGTACGGATCATGGGGGAGGGACAGGTGAGGCTGGCCGACAGCCACCTCACCGAGCTGAACAAGCTGGACGACGAACTCCTGGCGGAAATGGAGAACGGCGACGGTCCCGGATTCCGCCGCACCCTCCAGGCCCTCCTCACCCAGGTCCGCGAACTGGGCGAGCCCCTCCCGGACGACTCCCTGGAACCCTCGGAACTGATCCTCCCGTCCCCGGACGCGACCCTGGAAGAGGTACGGGAGCTGCTGAGCGACGATGGACTGATCCCGGGGGGCTGACGAACAGCGGGACCGACCGCCGGCCCCGTTCCACGCCCCGCGAGGTACCCGTACCGTTGACAGCCGTGAGCACCCTCGAAAGCGCCCGGCGCCATCTGAAGGCGCACCCCACGGCGCTGGACGCGGCGCTGGCGGCCGGCGTACTGGTCTGCATGGTGGCCGCCTCCCTGGTGGACCCGCATGGCAAGCACGGCGTCAACTGGGTGCTGCGCACCCCGGACATCCTCAGCCTCGTCCTCATGGTGCTCGGCGCCGCCGCCCTGGTGTTCCGCCGCCGCGCCCCCATGCGGGTCCTCGGCATCACCGGCACCCTCTCCGTCGTCGAGTTCATCACCGGCGACCCCAGAGCCCCGGTCGCCATGTCCGCCGTGGTCGCCCTCTACACCGTCGCCGCCAGCACCGACCGCTCCACCACCTGGCGCGTCGGCCTGCTCACCATGACCGTGCTGACCGGCGCCGCCATGCTCGCCGGCCCGCTGCCCTGGTACACCCAGGAGAACCTCGCCGTCTTCGCCTGGACCGGCATGGCCGCGGCCGGCGGCGACGCGGTCCGCAGCCGCCGCGACTTCGTGCAGGCCATCCGCGAGCGCGCCGAGAAGGCCGAGCGCACCCGCGAGGAGGAGGCACGCCGCCGCGTCGCCGAGGAGCGGCTGCGCATCGCCCGCGATCTGCACGACGTGGTCGCCCACCACATCGCCCTGGTCAATGTGCAGGCCGGGGTCGCCGCACATGTCATGGACAAACGGCCCGACCAGGCCAAGGAGGCCCTCTCGCACGTACGCGAGGCCAGCCGCTCCGCGCTCAACGAGCTGCGCGCCACCGTCGGCCTGCTCCGCCAGTCCGACGATCCGGAGGCCCCCACCGAACCCGCCCCCGGCCTGGACCGCCTCGACGAACTCGTCGGCACCTTCCGCAGCGCCGGCCTGCACGTCGAGGTGGCCCGCGCCGACCACGGCACCAGCCTCCCCGCCGCCGTCGACCTGGCGGCGTACCGCGTCATCCAGGAAGCCCTCACCAACGTCCAGAAACACGCCGGTACGGCGGCGAAGGCCGAGGTCAGCGTCGTCCGCGTGGGGCCCAACATCGAGATCACCGTCCTCGACAACGGCTCCGGCGACGACGACGGCCCCGTCTCCGGCGGCGGCCACGGACTGCTCGGCATGCGCGAACGCGTCACCGCCCTGCGCGGCACCCTCACCACCGGTCCCCGCTACGGCGGCGGCTTCCGCGTCCATGCGATCCTGCCGGTCAAGACCCGCACCGCCCCAGCGAAGGACCCTGTATGACGATCCGTGTCCTGCTCGCCGACGACCAGGCGCTGCTGCGCAGCGCCTTCCGTGTGCTCGTCGACTCCGAGCCCGACATGGAGGTCGTGGGGGAGGCCTCCGACGGCGCGGAGGCGGTGCGGCTGGCGAAGGAGCAGCGCGCCGACGTGGTCCTGATGGACATCCGGATGCCCGGCACCGACGGGCTCGCCGCCACCCGCATGATCAGCTCCGACCCCGGCCTCGCCCACGTCCGGATCGTCATCCTGACCACCTTCGAGGTCGACGACTACGTGGTGCAGTCACTGCGCGCGGGCGCCTCCGGCTTCCTCGGCAAGGGCTCCGAACCGGACGAGCTGCTCACCGCCATCCGGGTCGCGGCCGGCGGTGAGGCGCTGCTGTCCCCGGCCGCCACCAAGGGTCTGATCGCCCGCTTCCTCGCGCAGGGCGGCGACACCCACGACGGCGACCGCGACCCCGCCCGTTCCGAGCGGCTGGACGCGCTGACGGGGCGCGAGCGCGAGGTCCTCGTCCAGGTCGCGGGCGGGCACTCCAACGACGAGATCGCCGAGCGGCTGGAGGTCAGCCCGCTGACGGTGAAGACGCACGTCAACCGGGCCATGGCCAAGCTGGGCGCGCGCGACCGGGCGCAGCTGGTGGTGATCGCGTACGAGTCGGGGCTGGTACGCCCAAGGGTGGACTGACCCCGCGCCGGGTGTACTGCGGCCGGAGTATGCGCCGTATAAGGAACTGGACCCAGGGGCGACGGATCACCGGGGGGCGATGGCTCAGGGTGTAGGTACGGGCGCTCACATGTGCCCGTTCTCCGCTCACGGCCACAGAAGAGAGACGCTGACCCATGTCCTGGCTGTCCAGATTCAGCCTCGCGCAACGGGCCCTGATAGGGCTGATGTCGATCGTTGCGCTCGCCTTCGGTGCGATCGCGATCCCACAGCTCAAGCAGCAACTGCTGCCCACCATCGAACTGCCCATGGTGTCGGTGCTCGCGCCGTACCAGGGCGCGTCCCCGGACGTGGTCGAAAAGCAGGTCGTCGAGCCGATCGAGGACAGCCTCGAAGCCGTCGACGGCATCACCGGCGTCACCTCCACGGCGAGCGAGGGCAACGCCCTGATCATGGCGTCCTTCGACTACGGCCCCGACACCCAGCAGCTCGTCGCGGACGTCCAGCAGGCCGTCAACCGGGCCCGCGTCCAGCTCCCGGACGACGTGGACCCGCAGGTCATCGCCGGTTCGACGGACGACATCCCCACCGTCGTCCTCGCCGTCACCTCCGACGAGGACCAGCAGGCGCTGGCCGACCGGCTGGACCGGACCGTCGTACCGGCCCTGGAGGACATCGACGGCGTCGGCCAGGTCACCGTCGACGGCGTGCGGGACCTCCAGGTCGCCGTCACCCCCGACGACCGTGAGCTGGCCCGGGCCGGCCTGAACACCCAGAGCCTCGTCCAGGCCCTCCAGGCTGGCGGCGCCACCGTCCCGGCCGGCTCCTTCGACGAGGACGGCAGCAACCGCACCGTGCAGGTCGGCGGCGGCTTCACCTCGCTGGGGCAGATCGAGGACCTGATGATCACCGGCGAGGGCGTCGACAAGCCCGTACGGCTGGGTGATGTCGCCGAGGTGACCGAGGAGCAGGCCAGGGCCGACTCCCTCACCCGCACCAACGGCAAGCCCAGCCTCGCCGTCGCCGTCACCATGGACCGCGACGGCAGCGCGGTCGCCATCTCCGACGCGGTCGAGGACAAGCTGCCCGAGATGCGCGCCGACCTCGGCTCCGGCGCGACCGTCACGGTCGTCAGCGACCAGGGCCCGGCGGTGTCCAAGTCCATCCAGGGCCTCACCACGGAGGGCGGGCTCGGCCTGCTCTTCGCGGTCCTGGTGATCCTGGTCTTCCTGGCGTCGATCCGCTCCACCCTGGTCACGGCGGTCAGCATCCCGCTCTCCGTCGTCCTCGCCCTGATCGTGCTGTGGACACGGGACCTGTCCCTGAACATGCTCACGCTGGGCGCCCTGACCATCGCCATCGGCCGGGTCGTCGACGACTCGATCGTGGTGCTGGAGAACATCAAGCGGCACCTCGGCTACGGCGAGGAGCGCCAGGAGGCCATCCTCAAGGCGGTCCGCGAGGTCGCGGGCGCGGTGACGTCCTCGACGCTCACCACGGTCGCGGTGTTCCTGCCGATCGGCCTGGTCGGCGGCATGGTGGGCGAGCTGTTCGGCTCGTTCTCGCTGACCGTCACGGCCGCCCTGCTGGCCTCCCTGCTGGTCTCGCTGACGGTCGTACCGGTCCTGTCGTACTGGTTCCTGCGCGCCCCCAAGGGCACCCCCGAGGACGCCGACGAGGCGCGCCGCCAGGCGGAGGAGAAGGAGGCGAGAAACAGGCTCCAGCGGTTCTACGTCCCCGTCCTGCGCTTCGCCACCCGGCGCCGCCTGACCAGCGTGGCCATCGCGGTCGTGGTCCTGATCGGCACCTTCGGCATGGCGCCGCTGCTGAAGACCAACTTCTTCGACCAGGGCGAGCAGGAAGTCCTCACCATCAAGCAGGAGCTGAAGCCCGGCACCAGCCTGGCCGCGACCGACGCCCAGGCGAAGAAGGTCGAGCAGCTGCTCGCCGACACCGAGGGCGTCAAGGACTACCAGGTGACGATCGGCTCCTCCGGCTTCATGGCCGCCTTCGGCGGCGGCACCGACACCAACCAGGCCTCGTACTCGGTGATGCTGGACGACTCCGCCTCGTTCGAGGACGTCCAGGACCGCATCGACGCGGGCCTGAAGAAGCTCGACGGCGTCGGTACGACCACCGTCGCGGCCGGTGACGGCTTCGGCAGCCAGGACCTCAGCGTGGTCGTGAAGGCGGCCGACGCGGACGTACTGCGCGAGGCCTCCGAGGAGGTCCGCAAGACGGTGGCCGGCCTGGACGACGTCACGGACGTCACCAGCGACCTGGCGACCAGCGTGCCGCGCATCTCCGCGACGGCCAAGGACGCGGCGGCCGCCGCCGGGTTCAACGACCAGACGCTGGGCGCGGCCGTGGCCCAGGCGGTGCGCGGCACTCAGGCTGGCAAGGCGACGCTGGACGACACCGAGCGCGACATCGTCATCAAGTCGGCAGAGCCGGCCCAGACCATCGCCGAGCTGCGCAACCTCCCGCTGGGCCCGGTGAAGCTGGGTGAGATCGCGACCGTGAAGCTGGTGGACGGGCCGGTCTCCATGACCCGGATCGACGGTCAGCGCGCGGCCACCATCACCGCCAAGCCGACCGGCGACAACACGGGCGCGGTCAGCACCGAGCTTCAGTCGAAGATCAACGCCCTGGACCTCCCGGCGGGCGCCACGGCCCGGATCGGCGGCGTCTCCGAGGACCAGGACGACGCCTTCGCCAACCTGGGCCTGGCCATGCTGGCGGCCATCGCGATCGTCTTCATGCTGCTGGTCGCGACCTTCCGCTCGCTGGTCCAGCCGCTGATCCTGCTGGTCTCCATCCCGTTCGCCGCGACGGGCGCGATCGGCCTGCTGGTCGCCACCGGCACCCCGATGGGCGTCCCCGCGATGATCGGCATGCTGATGCTGATCGGCATCGTGGTGACCAACGCGATCGTGCTGATCGACCTGATCAACCAGTACCGCAGGCAGGGGTACGGCGTCGTCGAGGCCGTGGTCGAGGGTGGCCGGCACCGGCTCCGCCCGATCCTGATGACCGCCCTGGCGACCATCTTCGCCCTGCTCCCGATGGCGCTGGGCATCACCGGCGAGGGCGGCTTCATCGCCCAGCCGCTGGCGGTGGTCGTGATCGGCGGCCTGATCACCTCCACCCTGCTGACCCTGCTCCTGGTCCCGACGCTCTACGCGATGCTGGAGCTCCGCAAGGAGCGCCGGGCGAAGAAGCGGGCGGCGAAGAAGCAGACGAAGCCCGAGGAAGTACTGGAGCCTGCGGGAGTCTGACAGACGGCGAAAGGGCCGGGTCTCCTACGAGACCCGGCCCTTTCGGCACTACTACGGCAGCGCCAGCATCCGCTCCAGAGCCAGCTTCGCGAACGCCTCCGTCTCCTTGTCCACCTCGATGCGGTTGACCAGGTTGCCCTCGGCCAGCGACTCCAGCGCCCAGACGAGGTGCGGCAGGTCGATGCGGTTCATGGTCGAGCAGAAGCAAACCGTCTTGTCGAGGAAGACGATCTCCTTGTCCTCCGGCGCGAAACGGTTCGCCAGACGGCGGACCAGGTTCAGCTCCGTGCCGATGGCCCACTTGGAGCCGGCCGGGGCCGCCTCCAGCGCCTTGATGATGTACTCCGTCGAGCCCACGTAGTCCGCGGCCGACACCACCTCGTGCTTGCACTCGGGGTGGACCAGCACGTTCACGCCCGGGATGCGCTCGCGCACGTCGTTGACCGAGTCGAGGCTGAAGCGGCCGTGCACCGAGCAGTGGCCGCGCCAAAGGATCATCTTCGCGGCCCGCAGCTCCTCGGCGGTCAGGCCGCCGTTCGGCTTGTGCGGGTTGTAGACGACACAGTCGTCGAGGGACATGCCCATGTCCCGCACGGCGGTGTTGCGGCCCAGGTGCTGGTCGGGCAGGAACAGCACCTTCTCGCCCTGCTCGAACGCCCACTCCAGGGCCCGCTTGGCGTTGGACGAGGTGCAGATGGTGCCGCCGTGCTTGCCGGTGAACGCCTTGATGTCGGCGGAGGAGTTCATGTACGAGACGGGCACGACCTGCTCGGCGATCCCGGCCTCGGTCAGCACGTCCCAGCACTCGGCGACCTGCTCGGCCGTGGCCATGTCGGCCATCGAACAGCCCGCGGCCAGGTCCGGCAGCACGACCTTCTGGTCGTCGGACGTCAGGATGTCCGCGGACTCGGCCATGAAGTGCACGCCGCAGAAGACGATGTACTCGGCCTCGGGCCGCGCGGCCGCGTCCTTGGCCAGCTTGAAGGAGTCGCCCGTGACGTCCGCGAACTGGATGACCTCGTCGCGCTGGTAGTGGTGGCCGAGCACGAAGACCTTGTCGCCCAGCTTCTCCTTGGCCGCGCGGGCGCGCATCACCAGGTCCGGGTCGGACGGCGAGGGCAGGTCGCCGGGACACTCGACGCCGCGCTCGCTGCTCGGGTCGGCCTCACGGCCGAGCAGCAGCAGGGCGAGGGGCGTCGGCTGTACGTCGAGCTCCTGGGTCTGGGCGGTGGTCACGACACGCACCCTTTCTGTTCTGCGGCTCGCCGACCCGGGGAGGCCGGATCGGCGGGACATACGGGACACCTTTTCGACTTTTCGTCGAAATGACGCTATCTATCATAACCGGTTCACGTCAGTTTGACGACGGCCATATTGTCGATGTGACGTGAATCCCGACACCTCCTCGTCGTATGGCGTTGTCCGGTTGTCCACAGGCCTGCTGTGCGCTCACGGAGGCATGTGCGAGCATGAAGAGGACGCCAAGGAGAAAAGACACGGGCCCGCCCCGGAATGAATCCGCGGCCCCGCCGGTTGCAACCGTCGGCAAGCAGTCTCCGTACAACCCGGGAGAGATGTAGATGTCCGTATCGGACGAGACCACCACCGTCACCGACGGCATCATCCTGACCGACGCCGCCGCGTCCAAGGTCAAGGCGCTGCTCGACCAGGAAGGCCGCGACGACCTCGCGCTGCGTGTCGCCGTCCAGCCCGGCGGCTGCTCCGGCCTGCGCTACCAGCTCTTCTTCGACGAGCGCTCGCTCGACGGCGACGTGGAGAAGGACTTCGGTGGGGTCAAGGTCGTCACCGACCGGATGAGCGCTCCGTACCTGGGCGGCGCGACCATCGACTTCGTGGACACCATCGAGAAGCAGGGCTTCACGATCGACAACCCGAACGCGACGGGTTCCTGCGCCTGCGGCGACTCCTTCAGCTGAGCGACGCCCACCAAGGCATGAGTGAAGGCGGCGGCCCCCCTTTTGCGGGGCCGCCGCCTTCATGCTGTGCTCGGCTACTTCGGCAGCCGCGCTCCCGGCTTCTCCAGGGGAATGCCCTTGCCGTCCGAGCCGATCACCTTCCGGTCGCCGAGCGGCTCGTCCAGTTGCACGGTCCGGTAGTGGACCTTGGCGATCAGGATGCAGACCTTGTCCGGCCACGGCTTCTCGGTCACCGTCACGGTCACCGTGTCGGGCCCCTCGACCGCCTTCGCCTCGTAGTCGGCGCACACCCCGCCCGTGAAGCTCACGGTCAGCTCCCGGCCCTCGGCGGTGTAGCCCTCCACCTGGACGTCCCGGGTGCGCGGCGCGTCCCCCGGCTCGGACGGGCGCGGACTGGGCTGCCCGCCCGACTGGGCCGAGGTCAGGTACTTCGGGTCGATCGCCGGATACGTCACCGTGAAGCTGTCCTGCGCCCCCGGCGCCCGTACCTCGAACAGCCAGGACGGCACCAGCGCCGGCCGGGCGTCCACCGAGTGCGAGGCCAGCCCGAAAACCGCGTCCTCGACGGTGACCTGCTCCTGCCGGGGCGCGCCGGCCGCCGCGTCGCAGGGCACTTCGCGCTCCAGCGGTACGGGACTGGCGCAGCCGCCGATGCCACCGCGCGGGGCGGGCGCCTGCGCCACGTTCATCAGCTCCAGCGTCCGCTCCGCGCTCAGCACGGGGTACGTCGCCCCCTGCACCGGCGCGGTCAGCTGGCCGCTCGCGGCCACCACGTCGCCCTGGGCGCCGACCGTGACCCCGGTCGGCCAGCCGTGGGTCGGCAGCCCGCCGACCACCGGATCGGCGTTCACGACCCGCTGTGCGCCGATGACCTGGCCGGCGTCCACCTTGGCGGAGTCCTGGCCGACCGCCTTCAGGATCGGCGCGGCCGCCTTCCTCGCCGCCTCCTCGCTCACCGGATCGGCGCCACCGGCGGAGGACTCCTTGCTGCACACCGTGGTGCTCTGGCAGTTGTCGGTGCCGGGGGCGTACCGGTGGAAGGTCCAGGTGCCGGGCGCCTGCCGGTTCACCTGGAGGCTGGGGCCCTGACCGTCCTGGCCGCCGATCTTCCAGGCCTGCCCCTCGGCGACGGGCGTCCCGTCGAGGTCGAGCGCCTCGGCGAGCCTCGCCACGTCCTCCTTGGTGACCTCGCCCTTCGGCCAGTGCACGGCCGCCGAGCGCGGGCCGTCCGGGAGGGCGCCGTCGGCCTGGTAGGTGACGCCGTTCGGGTCGGGTTCGCCGGGGGCGATGCCGTTCGGGGCGCCGGAGGAGTAGCCGTCGAGGGCGAGTGGCGGGGGAGTGCCGTTGCCCGCCGGGGCACCGGACCCCGTAGCGCCGCCGGAGCCGCCACCGGCTGACGCCGCGAGATAGGCTCCGCCGCCACCGACCAGCAGAACGGCGGCGGCGACGGAGGCGATGACGGCGGGGGAGCGGCGACGGGCGGGGCGGGGGGCATCGTGCTCTTCGCCCTGGTCCGCGCGGGTGACGTCCTGGTCCGCGCCCTGCTCGTTATGGGCGACGTCCTGGTCCGCGCGGTTGGCGTCCTGATCCGCGCCCTGCTCGTCACGGGCGACGTCCGGCTCCTGACGGTCGGCGCCCTCCTCGGTGTCGCCCGTGGTTCGCCCGTCGTCGGTCGGCTCGGCGGCGTCGGGCCCACCCGCGACGTCGTCGTCGTTGTCGGGTCGCTCGGTGTTCACCGCATCGCTCCTTCGGCTGCACAGCTCACGCTGGTGGGTCGTATCCCGTATCCCCTTTACGGGGGACAGCGATGGGACGCAGCGGGGGAGCGCACGGTTCCCGAAAGCGGGTCGGCTCAGTCGCCGTAGTCCGACATCGCGTCCAGCAGCCGGGCCGACTTCGGCGGCACGGTCACGCCGTGGATCAGCGACAGCGGGACCGGGCGGGTGGCGCCCCGGTCGGGGGCCGACCAGTGCGGGACCATCCGGGCGCAGTCACCGCGCAGCGAGGCCAGGTCGCCCTCCAGGTCGGCGGGGGTGGGGGCCGGGTCGTCGAGTTTCGTCATAGCGGCACCGTACACGCCGAGGCAGGCGAAGAAAGATCTACTATCGGGTAGTTTTGGCGGCTTCGAAGCAGTCCGCGGCCCCTTTGTCGACACCCGGCCGTCTCCCGGCCGTCTCTCCACACCATCCGGCCATCCGCTTCAGCGCCGGTGCCGCAACCGGGTAGCGTGAATCGTCAACCCCCCTCCACCCGGGAGATTCCACGCCGTGCGCATCGCAGTCACCGGCTCCATCGCCACCGACCACCTCATGACCTTCCCCGGCCGCTTCTCCGACCAGCTCGTCGCGGACCAGCTGCACACGGTCTCGCTGTCGTTCCTGGTCGACAAGCTCGATGTCCGCCGGGGTGGCGTGGGCGCCAACATCGCCTTCGGGATGGGCCAGCTCGGCACCCGGCCGATCCTGGTCGGCGCGGCCGGCGCCGACTTCGACGAGTACCGCGCCTGGCTGGACCGGCACGGCGTCGACACCGCCTCCGTGCGTATCTCCGAGACCCTGCACACCGCCCGCTTCGTGTGCACCACGGACGCCGACCACAACCAGATCGGCTCCTTCTACACCGGCGCCATGAGCGAGGCCCGCCTCATCGAGCTGAAGACCGTCGCGGACCGCGTCGGCGGCCTCGACCTCGTCCTGATCGGCGCGGACGACCCGGAGGCGATGCTCCGGCACACCGAGGAGTGCCGCTCCCGCACCATCCCGTTCGCCGCCGACTTCTCCCAGCAGATCGCCCGCATGGACGGCGAGGAGATCCGGATCCTGCTGGACGGGGCGACGTACCTCTTCTCCAACGAGTACGAGAAGGGCCTGATCGAGAACAAGACCGGCTGGAGCGACGAGGAGATCCTCGGCAAGGTCGGCCACCGCGTCACCACCCTCGGCGCCCGGGGCGTCCGTATCGAGCGGGCCGGCGAGGACCCGATCGAGGTCGGCTGCCCGCAGGAGGAGCGCAAGGCCGACCCCACCGGCGTCGGCGACGCCTTCCGCGCCGGTTTCCTGTCGGGACTTGCCTGGGGGGTTTCCCTTGAGCGGGCCGCGCAGGTTGGCTGCATGCTGGCGACTCTCGTTATCGAGACCGTGGGGACGCAGGAGTACGCGTTGCGGCGGGCGCACTTCATGGATCGGTTCACCAAGGCGTACGGCCATGACGCCGCCGCCGAAGTGCAGGCTCACCTGGTTTAGCGATTCGTCTGCGGGTGCGTGGGGGCTGGTCGCGCACACGCGGCGGTAGCCGCATATCGATACAGCCCCGCGCCCCCAGGTGCGTCACAGCGTCCGGCGGACCACGTAAGCCGTTCCCTTTTCTGCCGGCTCTTCGCCTACGTACTCCTGCCCCCGCATCGCGCACCACGCCGGGATGTCCAGCCGTGCCGCCTCGTCGTCCGCGAGTACCCGCACCGTCCCGCCCACCGGCACGTCGCCGATGACCTTGGCCAGCTCGATCACCGGGATCGGGCACAGCTTGCCCACCGCGTCCACGACGAGCGCGTCCTCCCGTACGACCGTGCTGGGGACCGGCGCCCCGAGCTTCTCCCGCACCGCCGCGACCGCCCCCGGCAGTACCTGAAGGAACCGGTCGACGTCGTCCTCCGCCGCCCCGAGCGGCAGTGACACCCGTACGTTGCCCTCGCTCAGCACCCCCATCGCCTTCAGCACATGGCTCGGCGTCAGCGTGCTGCTCGTGCAGGACGATCCGGACGAGACGGAGAAACCGGCGCGGTCCAACTCGTGCAGCAAAGTCTCCCCGT
This sequence comes from Streptomyces spinoverrucosus, assembly GCF_006539505.1. Lineage (GTDB taxonomy): Bacteria > Actinomycetota > Actinomycetes > Streptomycetales > Streptomycetaceae > Streptomyces > Streptomyces spinoverrucosus. Next base: position 3,215 of record NZ_BJND01000059.1, on the reverse strand, counting down.
CGACATAGAGACACGAGAAGGTGACGATCCCCGGCAGCCGCCGTCGCGGATCGCCCACCACCTCGACATCGCCCAGCAGTTCCGGAACCCGCGCCCGGATCCGCTGCGTCAGCTCCCGCAGCCGTACCGCCTCCTGGGCCGCCTCGGCCCGTACGGCCCGCAGCGAAGCCGCCGCCGCGACGATCGCCGGGATGTTCTCGAATCCGGCGGCCCGCCCCGACTCCCGCTCGTCCGCGGGCCCTTGTGGCGCGAACCGCACCCCCTTGCGCACCACCAGCAGCCCCACCCCCGACGGCCCGCCCCACTTGTGCGCACTCGCCGTCAGCAGCGACCAGTCACCCTCCACCGGCCCCCACGCCAGCGACTGCGCCGCGTCCACCAGCAGCGGCACCCCGGCCTGACGGCACACCGACGCCACCTCGGCCACCGGCTGCACGGTCCCCACCTCGTGGTTGGCCGACTGCAGACACGCCAGCGCGGTATCGGGCCGCAGCGCCTCCGCGTACGCCTCCGCACGCACGGCGCCCTCGCGGCCCACCGCCACCTGAGTGGTCGTACCGCCGTCCGCCTCGTGCACCTCAGCCGCATGGAGCACCGAGGAGTGTTCGACCGCTGACACGATCAGGTGACGCCCGACCCGCCGCCGCCCGGCCAACGCGCCCGCGACACCGGTGTGCACGGCCCGCGTCCCGGACGAGGTGAACACCAACTCGTCCGCCCGGCACCCGACCGCCTCCGCGGCGGCCTCCCGTGCGGCATCCAGCAGCATCCGCGCCCGCCGCCCCTCCCGGTACAACCGCGCAGGATCGGCCCACCCTTCATCGAGGGAGGCCTGCAGGGCCTGCCGGGCAACAGGATGAAGAGGAGCAGCAGAGGCGGCGTCGAAGTAGGCCATACAGCAACGCTAAATCGCCGTGCAGATCGGCGTCCCCCAGGGGCGCGGGGAACTGCGCGAGCAACCACAAATCACCCGCAGCCGCCAAACCAGCGAACCACCCGAGCTACTAGGCCCCCCTCCTCGCGAACGCTCGAAGAGCGTCGGCTAGGGTTTGGTCCGCATAAACATCCAAACCCCTGCCCGACGCAGGGCGGCGACCGACCACCGAGTAAGGCAGGCCGCAGCCACAACGCGCGGGCGAGACTCTCGGGAAGGCGCTACGTGAGTCCCAACGGCTCCGACCGCTCGCCGCGGCGCCCGATGCGGCGGAAGCTGCTGCAGGCACTGACCGCGGGCCTGGTCCTGGCGACCGCCACCGGTTGCACATGGGAGGACTTCCCCCGCCTTGGTATGCCCACCCCGACCACGGAAGAGGCGCCGATCGTCCTCTCCCTGTGGCAGGGATCCTGGGCTGCCGCGCTCGCCGTCGGCGTGCTGGTGTGGGGCCTCATTCTGTGGAGTGCGATCTTCCACCGGCGCAGCCGCACCAAGATCGAGGTTCCTCCGCAGACCCGGTACAACGTCCCGATCGAGGCGCTGTACACGGTGGTTCCGATCATCATCGTCTCGGTCCTCTTCTACTTCACGGCACGCGACGAGTCCAAGCTCCTCGACATGTCCAAGAAGCCCGACGTCACGGTGAACGTGGTCGGCTTCCAGTGGAGCTGGTGCTTCAACTACATCGAGAACGTCGAAGGTTCCACGGGCGACGCCAGGACCGCCAAGGAACTGGACGCCATCCCGGACCGCTACAAGGAGGACTTCCCGGCGGACGCCGGCGGGGTCTACACCTGCGGTACGCCGGGTGAGCGGAACCCGCAGACGGGCAACCCGGGCCCGACCCTGTGGCTCCCCGAGGGCAAGACGGTCCGCTTCGTCCTCACCTCGCGTGACGTCATCCACTCCTTCTGGGTGGTGCCGTTCCTGATGAAGCAGGACGTCATCCCGGGCCACACCAACGCCTTCCAGGTGACCCCCAACAGGCAGGGCACCTTCCTGGGCAAGTGCGCCGAGCTGTGCGGCGTCGACCACTCCCGGATGCTGTTCAACGTCAAGGTCGTCTCTCCCGAGCGCTACGAGCAGCACCTCAAGGACCTCGCCAAGAAGGGGCAGACCGGTTACGTTCCCGCGGGCATCGAGCAGTCGAGCCACGAGAAGAACCGGGAGACGAACCAACTGTGAGCATCCTCAACGAACCCGCGGGTGCCGCCGAGGCCGGCTCGTACGAGAACGAGCTGCCGGTGCGGCGCAAGCAGCCCGGCAACGTCGTCGTCAAGTGGCTGACGACCACTGACCACAAGACGATCGGCACGCTGTACCTGGTCACGTCGTTCGCGTTCTTCTGCATCGGTGGCGTGATGGCGCTCTTCATGCGCGCCGAGCTCGCCCGCCCGGGTACGCAGATCATGTCGAACGAGCAGTTCAACCAGGCGTTCACGATGCACGGCACGATCATGCTGCTGATGTTCGCGACGCCGCTGTTCGCCGGTTTCGCGAACTGGATCATGCCGCTGCAGATCGGCGCGCCGGACGTGGCGTTCCCGCGGCTGAACATGTTCGCCTACTGGCTCTACCTGTTCGGCTCGCTGATCGCGGTGGCCGGCTTCCTCACCCCGCAGGGTGCGGCCGACTTCGGCTGGTTCGCCTACTCCCCGCTGTCGGACGCGGTCCGCTCGCCGGGTGTCGGCGCCGACATGTGGATCATGGGTCTGGCCTTCTCCGGCTTCGGCACCATCCTCGGCTCGGTCAACTTCATCACCACGATCATCTGCATGCGCGCCCCCGGCATGACGATGTTCCGGATGCCGATCTTCACCTGGAACGTGCTGCTGACCGGTGTGCTGGTCCTGCTCGCCTTCCCGGTCCTCGCGGCGGCGCTGTTCGCGCTGGAGGCGGACCGCAAGTTCGGTGCGCACGTCTTCGACGCGTCCAACGGTGGAGCGCTGCTCTGGCAGCACCTCTTCTGGTTCTTCGGCCATCCAGAGGTGTACATCATCGCGCTGCCGTTCTTCGGCATCATCAGTGAGGTCATCCCGGTCTTCTCCCGCAAGCCGATGTTCGGCTACTCGGGTCTGATCGCGGCGACCATCGCGATCGCGGGTCTGTCCGTGACGGTGTGGGCCCACCACATGTACGTCACCGGTGGTGTGCTGCTGCCGTTCTTCGCCTTCATGACGTTCCTGATCGCCGTCCCGACCGGTGTGAAGTTCTTCAACTGGATCGGCACGATGTGGAAGGGCTCGCTGTCCTTCGAGACGCCGATGCTCTGGGCCACCGG
>NZ_BJND01000058.1 GCF_006539505.1 Streptomyces spinoverrucosus | reverse complement strand
GGGGGTGGTGGCTCAAGGCGCCCATGGCGTTCGTCGCGCCCTGGGTGGCGGTCGTCCTGGTGGAGTCGACGGTGTACCGGTCGGTGGCGCACGGACTGCAGCAACTGGCGGCCATCGCGTTCGGCACCATGGCGGCCACCGCGGGCGTGCTCGCCCTGGGGAACGCGATGGCCGCGATGGCCCTCGTCCTGCCCGTCGCGGTACTGCTCGGCAGTTGGCGGCAACTGGGCAGCCAGGGCATCTACGCCGCCACCGGAGCACTGTTCGTCCTCACCGGCCCGAACGTCACTGTCATCGGCGCGGGGGCACGGATCGCCGAGGCCGTCTTCGGAGCGCTGGTGGGCATCGCGGTCAACGCGCTGATCCGCCCACCGGTGTATCTGCGCAACACGAGGGCCGCCCTCCAGGACGCGGCGGGCGAGGCCCACGACATCCTGGCGTCCGTCGCCGAAGGGATCCGGGCGGACGACTGGGACGCCCAGCGCGCCGAGGGACTGCACGAACGGGCGCTGCGCCTGAGCCGCCTGGTCGAGCAGGCCCGCTCCTCGCTCGGCTGGAGCCGGGAGAGCCTGCGCGTCAACCCGCTCCACCGGCGCTCCCGCCCCTCACCCGGCCAGGCCTACGACGACGCCGTCGCCGTCCTCGACTACGTGGCCGTCCACACCGCGGGCGTGACCCGCACCGTCATGGAGGCCGCCGAGGAGCATCGCGGCGCGGCCCGGCCCCATCCGCGGATCGCCGGACCGTACGCGGACTTCCTCAACCGTGCCGCGGAGGCGATCCATCTGTACGCCCGGACCCGCTTCGGCGAAGGATCCGACGGGGAACTGCGCGAGGCCGTCGGGAAACTCGACCAGGCTTTGAACGCCCTGCGGGAGCAACTGCCCGGATCGGTCCCGTACGACGCCGAAGCGCTGGCCGTCCACGGCGCGCTGCTGGCCCAGGCGAGCCGCCTGGCAGAGCAGTTGCCACGTGACGCCCGGTCTGACGAGTGACGACCTGTCACCTGCACAGAAGTTGAGGGCGCAGGAGCAACGCGGGGGCGGCATCGGAGACGGCGCAGGGCCGCGTCCGATGCCGCCGAGTCCCGTAGGGCGTCACATGCGCTGCCACAGCGCCGGCGTGTCGATCGGCCTCCAGGCGCCCTGCGCCTGGTGGGACTGCAGGCACTGGTATCGGACGCCGTCGTGGGTCACCGTGGCCCCGACGGGGTAGACGCGTCCGGCGGCCCAGTCGGTCTCGCCGTCCTGCTGATCCGGCGCCCCGGCCCCGGTGGACGCCGTCTTCAAGGTGAGCCCGAAGGCGCTGAGCACCGGGTTGAGCGGCTGGTAGAACGTCGTGCCACCGCTCGTGCAGTCACCGGTGCCGCCGGAGGTCACGCCCTGCCCTTGGGCGCCCGAGACGAACGGGCCGCCGGAGTCGCCCGGCTCGGCGCACACCGTGGTCTGGGTCAGCCCGTCCACCACGCCCTCGGCGTAGCTGACGCTCGTGCCGTGCTGCTCGATCGTGCCGCAGTGCCATCCCGTGGTGGAGCCCGAACGGCACACCGACGCCCCGACCAGCGCCTCGACCGACCCACCGATCTGCACGGTGTCGCCGCCCTCGCCCCTGACGTCGGCGGTGGCGGTCCAGTTCGCGTTCACCGCGACCCACGCCATGTCCTCGCCGGGAAACACGGAGGCCTGGAAGGTGCCCTGGTCGGCCTGGTTGTAGCCGGTCGTCCGGGCACCCCGGTCGCCGCAGTGCCCGGCGGTGGCGAAGCCCTGCTGCTGGCCCTTGGTGACCGAGAAGCCCACCGAGCAGCGGGTGGCTCCGTCGATGTAGTAGGCGTCGCCGCCGGTGATGTTCGCCATCAGGTGCGGCCGCTTCGCCGTCAGCCGTACGGCCACCTGCTTGCCGTCGAGGCCGGCGGTCTTGACGAAGGCAGCCGCGGCCGCGCTGTCCGTGGCCTCGACCACGACCCGGTTGTTCGGCACGTCGACGTACCACAGCGGCGTGTTCCGCGAGCTGACCCGTGACGCGGCCTTGTCCAGCTTGCCCTTGACGGCCGTGAGATCCACCAGGGACGCCTTGACGACCGCGGCCTTCGCGCCCTGCCCCTGGATGGCGGCCACGTCCGCCTTGCTGGTGGTCGCGACGGTGAGCGTGCCCGAGGTGGCACCGCTCAGCCAGGCCCCGGCGAACCGCTCGCCCAGCGCGAGGCGGAGGCGACCGGCACGGGTACCCGCCTCCGCCTCGTTCACCAGCCGCGTCGCCGCCTGCTGCTCGGTCAGGCCGAGGTCGCGCTGCAGTGCGCGCAGCACCTCAGCTGACGGTTTGTCGGCCCCGAGAGTCTGCGCCGCCGAGGGCGGCGGCCCGGCGGCGGGCGGCGGCTCGGCGGCCGCGGTCGAACAGATCCCGCTCAGCAACAGCGTGCCCACCGCGACCAGGGCCGTGCGGCGCCCGATCGCGGCATGTCTGTGCAGCATGCGAAGGTCTCCTTCCAGTCGGGTACGGGGAGAAACCGTCCCAAAGCCCTAGGGCTTGCCTGGAAGGGACCGCGGAATGTCAGTCGCGCAGGCGTTTCGCGCTTTGGTGACGCGAAGGGGCGCCAAGTGCAGTACGCGGTATCCGCGATGTCCGGGGCTACGACAGCCGCGCAGCCACCGGCACGTGGTAGACGTGGAACGCCCGGCCGATCACCGGCTGCGCCACATTGCGCACGCGAACGCCGCCGCTCGTCATGCCGTGCTCGGTGCCGGCGTGCGCGTGCCCGTGCACCGCGAGGTCGGCGCCCGCGGTGTCGATCGCCTCGGCCAGCAGATAGCTGCCGAGAAACGGATAGATCTCCAGCGGCTCACCGGCGAGCGTCTCCGGCACGGGGGAGAAGTGCGTCAGCGCCACCCGCACATCACAGTCCTCACCGGCCAGCTGCTCCAGCGCCGTACGCAGCCCGTCGGCGCACCGGCGCGAGTACCGCACGAACTCCTTCATCAGCGGCTCACCGAACTCACCGGCACTGCGTCCCACGAACCCGCCCCCGAACCCCTTGGTGCCGGCCACCCCGATGCGGCTTCCGTCGGCGGTCACGACCGTGGCCTGCCCCTCCAGCACCCGCGCGCCGGCGTCCTGCAGGATGGCCGTGACCTCCTGCGGACGGTCGTCGTGGTGGTCGTGGTTGCCCAGCACGGCGACGACGGGCACACCGAGGTCGGTGATCTCCCGGGCCACCACGCGGGCCTCGTCCGGGGTGCCGTGCCGGGTGAGGTCTCCGGCCAGCAGCAGGACGTCGGCACAGTCGGGCAGCGTTTCGAACGCCGGGCGCAGCACACCCTGGCTGTCGGGACCCATGTGGATGTCCCCGACGGCGGCGATCCGGATCATGCGAGTTCCTCCGCGTGATCGGGCGACGACGAGTCGGTGACCTGGAGGTCGTAGTGCACCGGCAGCCCGGCCAGCGCCTCCTCGGCCAGGCGGCGTACGTCGTCACGGCAGCGGGCGGAGGGCACGGCGCCGGTGAGCAGCACCGCCTCGCCGCGCACCTCGATCCGCACGCCCAGCTCACCGAGGTCCCCGGCGGCGAGCCGGTCACGGAGGTGGGCGACGCGGTACTCCAGGTGCTCGGGGGCCGGAGCGCCGGGGGCACCCTGTGCGTCGGGACCGGTCATGGCTGCTCCTCCCGTGGAGTGATCACCTTCAGGCGTTCGAGCAGGAACAGGAACGCGGCGGCCATGGGCTCGTCCCCGATGTCCTCCCGGATCCGCTCCCAGTCGACCTTCTCGCGCAGCGCACGGGCGATCGGCAGGACCGCGCCGAAGTCGCAGTGGTGCTCGGAGAACGCGGCGATCAGGCTGGACAGCAGGTCCGTCGGGGCCAGCACCGGCATCCGTACCGAATCCACCGGGATCTCCTGCGCCCGGTCCAGCATGCCCGTCGAGACGGGCCGGTGCGCCAGCTCGAAGATGATGTCGATGTCCTGCCCGAAGCACATCGACTTCAGCAGCCAGTCCTCCGGCGGCGTGCGCACCGGCAGCCCGGCATCGCGCAGCGTGGCCGCGACCGCGTCGGCGTCCTGGGGCCTGATGCAGAAATCGGCGTCGTGCTGGAGGTTCTCGCTGGCCCCGTGCGCATAGGCGGCCACACTGCCCGCCAGCGCGAAGTCGTGCCCGCCCCGCTTCAGCAGGGTGCCGACCTGCTTGGCCGCCTCGAGTATCGCCTGGTTGCGGTCGCGGGGCAGCTCACGCGCCGCCTCCGGCTCGTGCCGATCACCGGGCGGCTGAGCCGCCAACCGCAGACCGGGGCCCTGGGCACGTGGGGCGAGCGTGGCGTCATCGCCGTTCTCCACCATGCCGACCACCACCTCTGTGCTAGCCCTGTGTACCCGCCGCACACCGTTCGACACAGCCCCGCGGGTGCGGCCTCGTGCGCCCCCGCCCCTTGCCTCATCGCTATCCATGGCTGTTCATCCCGGACGGCCGACCCTTCACACCATCCCCATCAAATCCGGTGATCGGCCCGCCCTCCGTGCTGGAAAATGCTGCGGTGCAGCCGCTGAGCCCGGACGATCCTCAGACAGTGGGCCGCTATCGGCTGCTGGCCCGGCTCGGCGCGGGCGGCATGGGCGTCGTCTACCTCGGGCGTACGCCGGGCGGACGGTTGGTCGCGGTCAAGCTGGTGCGCGAGCACTTCGGCGCCGACGCCCGCTACCGCGCCCGCTTCCGCCGCGAGGTGGCCGCCGCCCGCACGGTGACGGGCACGTTCACCGCCCCGGTACTGGACGCCGACCCGGACGCCGCAGTGCCGTGGCTGGTCATGGAGTACCTGCCGGGGCTGTCCCTGCGCGAGGCCGTCGACACCTTCGGCGCCCTGCCCGCACCCGCGCTGCGCCTGCTGGCCGCCGCCCTGGCCGAGGCGCTCGCCGGCATCCACCGCGCGGGCCTCGCCCACCGGGACCTGAAGCCCGGCAACATCATGCTGACCGAGAGCGGCCCCCGCCTCATCGACTTCGGCATCGCCCGGCCACTCGACGCCACCGCGATCACCCTCCCCGGAACCTTCCTCGGCACCCCCGACTTCATGTCCCCCGAACAGGCGTCAGGCGGCCTCGCCGGACCCGCCGGTGACGTCTTCTCACTCGGCGCCGTCCTCGCGTACACGGCGACGGGCCGCCCGCCCTTCGACGCCCCCGACAGGGCGGCCACACTCGAACGCGTCCGGCTCGCCCGCGCGGATCTCGACGGCATCAAGGACCGGGGCCTGCGCACCCTCGTCACGGTCTGCCTGCGCCGCGAACCGGAGCGCCGCCCGACCGCCGCCGCCCTGCTGGACCGGCTCGGCGAACCCGCCGACTCGGTGTACGGCACCGGATGGCTGCCCGCACCGCTGGCGGAGGCGATCGACCGACGCGTGGCACGCTCCCAACCCGAGCCGCGCCCCGCCACCCCGGTGGCCGAACCGGCGCCCGAGGCGCTGCACGGTGAGACGACCGCCGATCCCGACGCCGTGACGGCGGACGCCCCCGACACGCCCAGGACCGAACCCGCCCGCCCACCGGACCGCCGCAAGCTGCTCCTGGCCGCGGCCGCCGTGCCCGTGGCAGTCGGGGCCGCCGTGGCGCTGGCCCAGACGCTGCTGCCGGACGAAGGAAGGCCGACGCCGCGTCCCTCGGGCCAGGCGTCACCGTCCCGCTCGGCCACCGCCCGGCCGCCCTCCGTGGCCGTCCGCCGGTGGCGGACGAAGGTCCTGGGCGACACACGCTACCCGGACCTCTACCCGGCCGGAGACGTCGTCCTCGCCGCCAACAGCGGGCAGAGCGACGTCCGAGCCGTCGACCCACGGACCGGCAGAATCCTCTGGACACGCGCCGCCACCACGTCCGGCCCCGCGGACCACATCGCGACGAGCCCGGACGCGGTGTACCTGTTCGACGCCCGCGACGGGGACAGCACGGAGGAGTTCGTTCTGCGCGCCGTCAACCCGGCCTCGGGGGCCGTCCGGTGGACGTCCCGCGTGCCCAACTTCCCCTGGGGCACGGCTGCCACCGCATCGGTCCTGTGCGTCGCTGTCTACGACGAGGTGCGAGCCCTGGACGCCGACGACGGCCAACGGCGCTGGACGGCTCGGGCCACCGGGATCTCCCTCACGGCCCGCGCCGGACTGGCGGTGGCGTCGGGCGAGCGCGTCATGACCGGCCTGGATGCGGACAGCGGCCGGGTCCGGTGGACGTACGAGATGCCGGAGTCCCCGTTGGCCACGCTCGTCAGTGACGGCATGGTCTTCACCAGTGACACCCTCGGGACCCTGTACGCGGTCCACGCCGACAACGGGAAGGCCGCCTGGAAGAGATCGTTCGATTACCGCAGTTCGGCGCGTCACGCGGGGAGCGGCATGGTCTACGTGAGCGAGCCGGACGGCCGCGTCCGCGCCTTCCAGGCACGGACGGGTCGGCAGGCGTGGTCACGTCGGCCCGGCCAGGACGGCACGTCGTACGGCGAGTCGCAGACGCTCGGAGTGTCCGACGGCACGCTCTGGGTCCAGGGCCCCGGCCAGACGGTGTACGCCCTCGACACGACCGACGGCCGCACCTTATGGACGTACGGTGCCCTGGCGACCATCGGCTCGGCCACCGACCACGGCTCCGGAGCGCTGGCCGCCGCCGGCCTCGTACTCCTCGGCACCGAGGGCGGACACGTCGAGGCCGTGAGCCCGCCCAGCCCTACGAAGGGAAACACACGTGCAACGGCTTGACCGGGGCGACCCCCGAGGCATCGGGCGCTACCGGCTCCTGGCGCGCATCGGCACGGGCGGCATGGCCACCGTGTACCTGGGCCGGTCCGGGGGCGGCCGGGCGGTGGCGGTGAAGGTGCTGCGCGCCGACTTCGCCCGCGAACCGGAGATCCGGGCCCGGTTCCGGCGCGAGGTGGAGGCGGCCACGGCGGTCGGCGGCGTGTACAGCCCGCCCGTCCTCGACGCCGATCCCGACGCCGAACGCCCCTGGATGGCGACCGAGTTCCTGCCCTCGGTGACACTGCGCGACGCGGTGGAGCGATACGGCCCGCTGCCCGCTCCCTCCGTGCGGCGGCTGGCCGCCGGTCTCGCCGAGGCACTCGCCGCGATCCACCGCACCGGGATCGTCCACCTGGACGTCAAACCGGCGAACGTACTGCTGACCGCCGACGGCCCACGCCTGATCGACTTCGGCATCGCCGCCCGTACCCGCTCCACGCTCCCTTCGGGCTCCCGCGGCTTCATGTCCCCGGAACAGATGGCCGGTTCCGCCGGACCGCCCAGCGACGTCTACTCGCTCGGCGCCACGCTCGCCTGCGCCGGCGGCGAGCAGGACGCGGGCCCTGTCGCCACCGACGAGGCCCTGACCGCGCTCATCGCCGACTGCCGGCGGCCCGACCCCGCCGACCGCCCGACCGCCGCCGAACTGACCACGCGGCTCGCCTCGATGACGGGGCATCCGGAGGCGACGGACACGACCTGGCTGCCGACGCCGGTGATGGCGGCGATCGACCAGCAGGCGAGCGCCGCCGCCAACCCGCCGACACCCGCGTCCACGCCGCCCAGCCGACGCTCGCTGCTGATCGGGGGCGCCGTTGTCCTGGCCGCGGCAGGAGGCGGGACGGCGGCCGTACTCACCGGCGCCGACAGCGGGACCACGGACGAGGCGAAGAACCCCGGGAAGTCCCCGAACGCGACGCCCGCGGCTTCTCCGTCGACCGGTTCCCCCTCGCCGAAGCCCATCAAGCTGGAGTTCGTCATCACCGGCGACGGCCCGCTCACCGCGTTCACCTACTGGGTCAACGGCCGCCCCACCACGCTGAGCAACGTCCCGCTGACGTGGCGGCGGACCGTCGAGGTGCCGAGCGTGCCGGGCAGCGTCGAGTGGCGGCTGCGCTTCACCTTCCCGTCGGGCAGGGTCAGGGTCCGCGTGTTCCGGGACGGTACCCAGATCACCGACGCACGCCACCCGCTCGACCGCGTCCTCGGCTTTCCCGACCTCTACCCGTACGACGTGGACATGAGCGGCGCCAGCGCCATTTCGGGACCCCTCCCCGGATCCGACGTCTAACCTCACGACCAATGCCTGCGAAGAGGGGGGACACCATGGCGAGTCGCGTGAGCAAGGTCAGCCTGCTGCCGAAGGACATCGGCAGCCTCAGCCGCACCGTGCCGCCCGCCCTGCCGGGCACACTCTTCGTGCTGGGCGCGAACGGCGGTATGAGCGTGGCGCCGGACGCGGATTTCCTGCTGCTGTTCGGGCGCAACGAGCCCGACGTCCACGTCTGTGTCGGAGCGGGCGACACCTGCGTCAGCCGACGCCAGGGAATGATCATCCGCGACTCCTCGCGCTGGGTGCTGCACAACACCGGCAAGCTGCCCATCCGTTTCCCCGGCTCCCGCCTCGTACTCCGCGGTGATCGAGCTCAACTGCCCACCGGATACACCCCGTTGTTCGTCGTCTCGCCCCGGCAGGAGCACCTCCTGGAGGTCCGCATCGCCGCGCCGGCGCCGTCGTCCGGCCCGGGGAACGGCGTCGAGGCCTGCGGGGACAAGACGTATGAACAGGGGCGCAGAGGCCTCAGCCCCGAGGAGAGGCTGGTGCTCGTCTGCCTCGCCCAGCGCTACCTTCGCAACGACCCACAGCCGCAGCCCCTGACCTGGGCGCAGGTCGCCTTCGAACTGGGCGAGCTGCGACCGGCGGAGCGGTGGAGCGCGAAGCGGGCCGCCCACATCGTCGCGAACGTGCGCAAGCGGCTCAGCAAGGAGGACGGCGTCCCCGGGCTGCTGGAGGAAGAGGTACCGCAGCCCGTCGGCAACGCGCTCAACCACAACCTCATCACCGACCTCCTGGTCACCACGACGATCACCAAGTCGGACCTGCGCAAGCTGGAGGAGTGACCGCTGGAAGGTGCCCAGCGAGAACGGCGATGGAGCCGTTGCGCGAGGTGAACGCTGGGCCGGTTCACGCGCCCACGTGCAGGTGAGCGGCCCACAGGGAGGGGGAGAGGCGGGTCCGCTCGCGCAGGGTGCGTACCGCCGTGTGCAGGGCGTGCGCGCACTGTTCGAAGGCGAGCGTGCCCTGTGCGGTGCGCAGACCCGCGTAGAAGGCGTCGGCGATCTCGACGGACGTGTCGTCCGCGGTCTCCCACAGCGTGCCGATGACATGCGGGAACCCCGCCAGCTGGAAGGCGGACCCGAGATGGATCGCCTCGTCCACCAACTGCTCGGCGTCGACGGCGGCCGTGCGGCACGCCGAAAGGAAGGCGAGCCGGACCTCGTCCAGACTCAGCGGCGTGAGGCTTGCGACGGTGAGCGGCGCGGTGGCGTGGTCGGCCAGCAGCAGCCGGCTCCTGGAGGGGTCCGCCGGATCGGTCTCCCCGTGGCAGGCGAAGTGGGCGACGTGGCAGCCGGGCAGGTTGGCCAGGACGTGATCGCGGGTGGGCGTGAGGGCATCGGGGCCGCCGGGTTCCAGCAGGACGTGCCGGGGCAGCCGGTCGAGGAGCATCTCGCGCTCCATCTCCACGTGGGCGAGGTCCTGTTCCGGGAGTCCGGGCGTGGCCGGCATCGCGACGATCAGGGCACGGTCGGCCTGCGCCGGGGCGGTTGGGGCGCCGTCTCGCTGCTGGGCGTGGCGCAGGGCCCGTACCGTCGGCGCGTACGACGAGACAACCCGGTCGACGACGGATCGCCGCAGCGGGTCGGGCTCCGTGCGGGTGCCGTGGTATCCGGCCGCGTGCAGCGGGAGCAGGCTCAGCAATCCGCCCGGCACCCACCACACCCGGGACCAGTCCGCTCCGGCAGGGGGCTCCCGGTCGTATCCCAGCCGCAGCAGCACGGGTTCCGCGACCACGTCCCACAGCCATTCGAGGAGCCCGCTCAGCTTCTTCTGTGCCTCCCGGCGCCGGTCGCCGTCCGGGTCCGTGGTGGCCTCCCGCAGCGCCTGCTGGAAGGTGTCCACGGCCCAGTGCAGATCGTCGATGCGCAGCCGGGGGAGTGCCATGGCGCTCACCCCGTCCCTGGTGATCAGCAGCGCGCTGCTGCCGTAGCCGCTGACGTTGACCACGACGACCGGCCCGTGCTCCGCTCCGCGCAGCAGTTCCGGGGCGGAGGGCGGCAGCCCGAAGGACTCGAATCCGTCGCCGAGGGAGCGGATCTCGTCGAGTACGGCCGCGAAGTCACGCGCCGTCGTGTCGCGCGGCCGGTGGACCCGCCCATCCGCAACGCCCGTGTCCCCGGCGAACGGAAGGAGCACGGAATCCTGCGACGGTACGTCGAGTGCCTCACGCAACGCGACGAAACGGGCCGCTAGTTCGGGGTGCCTCGCACGCAGTTCGGTGAGGTCGCTGCGCGTGTCGAGGGCCTGGCTGAGCAGCACCCCGCGGCCCGTCTCCAGCAGCTGGAGCGCGCGCAGCGCCCGGTTCGGGTCGCCGCGGCGGGCCAGGGTCCACTGGGCGGCGTCCGCGGCCAGCCCCGCGAACTCACCGAGTGTGTACTGCTGGTCGTGGCGCTCCAGGTGGCGCGGGGCGACCGAGGGCAGCAACTCGACGGCGGTCCGCAGCAGATCCCCGGCCCGTACGTCCGCAGCATCGGCCAGCAGCCGGGAGCCGTGCCGGGCGCCCGTCACACGAGTGGAGGGCGGCGCCGTCTCCTCGGCGGCGGCCCGCCCGTACGCGGCGACGGCCTCCTCACGGTCCGCCGGGTCTCCGGTCTGCCGGAACCTGGTCCGCAGCGCCTCGCCCAGGGTGAGGAGCCGGTTCCCCAGTTCCGAGTGCCCTGGGGAGGTGGCCGCCACCGACGAACGGGCCACGGCGACGGCCTCGTCCAGGTCCGCCGGCGCGGCGCCCGAGGTGCGGGCCCGGTTGGCGAGCGCCCCCGCCAGGTGGGACAGACAGGTCGTCCGCTCGATGTGGCCGTCCGGAACGGCGTCGACCGCCGCGCGGAACGCGGAGATCACCGGGTCCCAGTCCCGGTCCGGTTCACCGGCCAGGACGCCGTACAGGAGCCGGACGTGCAGGGCGATGCCGAGCTGGAGCAGCACGCGCCAGCGGTGGGTGTGGTCGGCCGGGACGAGCCGGGCGGCGGCCCGCTGCGCGGCGACCGCGGCGTCGGAGTCCCCCAGGTCCCTGGTCCGGTGCACCCGGAGGGTCAGGGCGTAACCCAGGGTCGTCTGCACCGACCAGCGTTCGGGGTGGTCCGGGCCAATGGCGTCGAGCGCTTCGCGCAGCGCCGTGACGGCCGTGTCCAGATCCGCCATGCCCCGGAACCGGATGAACCGGCCCATGAGCGTGTCGGCGAGGTTGTTCAGGCGGTACATCCGCCGGGGGTCGTCCGGGGCACTGGCCTCCACCGCCTGCCGGCCCACCGTGATCGCGTCGTCCAGATCGGCGGGATCCGCGCCCCGCTGGAACCGGTACCTCAGCGCCATGCCCAGGTTGGACAGCGCCATCGGGCGACGGCGATCGCCCGGGGGAACGCAGGCCACCGCCCTGCGCATGGCCGCGATCGCCTCGTCCAGATCCGGCAGGTCGCCGTAGTGCTCGTACCGGCTGCGCAGGGCGCCCGCCAGCCCGTTCAGCCGGAGCACCAGATCGGAGTCGTCCGGAGCGGTCGCCTCGACGGCCGCGCGGTAGGCGTCGATCGCGGCAGCCAGGTCCTCGTGCGTCGCACGGCGTTCGAAGCGCGTCTCCAGGGCGATCCCCTGGTTGGCGAGCCGCTGCGCCAGCCCGGGATGGTCGGAGGGAGTCGCGTTGAGAAGGTACTCGCACTCCTCGATGACCGTGTCGAGGAGGACCGGATCGGAGGAGACGAGGATCTGCTTCAGCCGGGGAACGACCACGTCTTCGGCGGCGTTGGCGATGTACCGCACCAGGTCTCGCGGCAGGTCGCCGATGCCCGCGACAAGGCACGGGGCGAGCAGGTCCACCACGGCGGCGAGCGCGGCAGGGGTGCGGTCGTCGTCCCAGGGCTGCGCCATCTCCTGCAGGAACGCCAGCCAGCCGAGCCGGTACGCGGCC
Organism: Streptomyces spinoverrucosus; assembly: GCF_006539505.1. Taxonomy (GTDB): domain Bacteria; phylum Actinomycetota; class Actinomycetes; order Streptomycetales; family Streptomycetaceae; genus Streptomyces; species Streptomyces spinoverrucosus. Next base: position 46,015 of record NZ_BJND01000058.1, on the reverse strand, counting down.
TCGACGTCCTCGGGGTTCTCGGCAAGGAGCGCTCGCAGTGCCCCCGCTTCGGCGTGCGCCTGCGCCGACTGCACGAGGGCGGCATCCCCACTCGACTTCACCTGCCGTAACCGCATCCGTACGGCGGCCAGGACCCCGTCACGGGCGGGCGGCCGCGGTTCGCTGTTCATCGCGCGCGACAGTAGCCCAAAAGCCCGAGAGGCGGCCGGAGTTGACAGATCGTCCCCGATCTCGTCACTGTGCGGTTCCGCCGACCACCACACATCGCGCCCCCACGAGCAGGTCGCACCGCCCCAACGGAGAGACGCATGACCGACCGACCCGCCTGGCAGGCCAGGCGCACGGCCGAGGCCCTGGCCCACTTCTTCACCCACCTGGACGACATCCGCGACGAGTTGCGCCGAGGGGCGAGCCGGGACGACGGTCCCGTGGACCGGCTGCTGGCGGCCGTACGGGACGACGGGGACATCGACGACGCGGTGCGCGGGCTGCACGAGCACATCCAGGCCGACGGCGACCCACGCGGCCTGTACGGACGCACGCGCGGCACGGGCGCCCAACTCGCGGGTTTCGGCGCCGCCGACCGGCCGATGAAGTTGTATCTCTGTCCCCATCGCCGCTGCTCCCGGTACCACTGGCCGGAGACGGCACCGGACGGACCGCCCACCTGCGACCTCGACGGCACGCCCCTGCTGCTGAAGAGCGTGTGACCCGGTGAACGGACTGCTGGCCGAACTCGGCAAACGGCTCGCCGAACGCTGGTTGTCCCTCCTGGTGCTGCCCGGCGCCCTCTTCCTGGCCGTGCTGCTCGCCGGAGCACGCCTCGGACACGGCGACTGGTACGACATCGCCGCCCTGCCCGGCCGGCTCGACCGCGCGACCGGCACCCTGACCGGCTCCACCGCGCACCTGCTCGTCCTGCTCCTGGCCTTCCTGCTCGCCGCCGCTGCCTGTGGTGTGGTCGTACAGGCGCTGGGCTCCCTCCTGGAACGCCTCTGGCTGGCCGCCGACTGGCCGGGCTGGCCCACGCCCACACACCGGCTCGTACGACGGCGGATCGCGCGCCGCCGCAGCCGCTACGACCGGTGGCGCGACCGGGTCGGACGGGCCAGGGCAGCACAGCACCTGGACGGCGCCGATCCCGACACGGCCGCACTCCAGGTGGCCGTCGCCCGCCACCGGCTCCACCGGGTCGCCGACGACCGGCCCGACCGTCCCACCTGGACCGGTGACCGGCTGCGCGGCGTGGAGTCCCGACTGCGCGACGACCTCGGCGTCGACGTCACCGTCGTCTGGCCGCATCTGTGGCTGCACGTCCCCGACACCACCCGGGCCGAGGTCACCGCCGTACGGGAAACGATGACCCGGGCCGCCACGCTGACCGGGTGGGGCCTGCTGTACGTCTGCGTCGCCGCCGTGTGGTGGCCCGGCGCGCTCATCCCCCTCGTGGTGGCGGCCACGGGCTGGGTGCGGTTCCGCGCCGCGACCGACGCGTACGCCACGCTGGTCGAGGCCGCCACCCGGCTGCACTGCCGTGATCTCGCCCAGCAACTGGGCATGGGCAACAGCGGCCCGCTCACCAGGGAGACGGGCACCGCGCTGACGGCCTATCTCGCGGAGGGCACACCTCCACCGCCGGCCCTGCGCCTGCCGATTCCGCAGTGACCCGACGTGCAGGCGGTGTGGCGGCCACTGGGGTGCCGTTGTTCGGTTGCGGAATGGGCAGGCGGACGCGGCGTGTTGGCAGTGGTGGGGGTGGTGGGGATGGCGATGGTGGTGGTGTCGGCGGCCTGCGGTCGGCGTTCGCCCCGAGCGCCCCGCCGCCCGAAAATCAGGGGCTCTCACTGGAAAGGAACACCGCGCAGTGACCAACGACCAGCGCACCATCACCAATCCGGCCACGCTGCACGACCCCACCCCGTTCGGCTACAGCCACGCTGTCTCCGCCCCCGGCGAACTCGTCTTCATCGCGGGCCAGTACGCCTCCGACTCCGAAACCGGCGCCCCGGTGCCAGGGGACTTCGCCGCACAGGTCGAGCTCTCGCTGACCAACCTGCGACGCGCCCTGGAAGGCGTCGGGCTCGGCTTCGAGCACGTGGTCCGGCTCGGCTCGTACATCGTCGACCACGACCTGGCCAAGCTGGAGATCCTCGGCAAGGCGCTCCACGCGGCGTTCGGTGAGCGGCTGCCCGCACAGACGCTGAGCGGGGTGGCGGCGCTTGCACTGCCCGGGATGCTCTTCGAGATCGACGCGGTGGCCGTGCGGCCCGCCGACCACGCGACCGAGTAGACCTCCCCACCGGGCGTCGGAAGCGGGGCCGACGGCCGCCGACTGCTCTCGCGGATGCCGCCCCGGTCGTTCCCCGAGGAGGCCGGGACCGTCCAAGCATGGTCCCCGGCCTTCTCGGACCGATTGCTAGGGGCCGCTGTCCTTCCCCCGCGCCCCGAGGCGCCCCTCCGTGGCCCCCTCACGCCCCACCAGCGCCTGATACACCGACCACACCACGGCAACCAGCGGTACGGCCACCACCGCGCCGATCACCCCCGCCGCGACCGCGCCCCCGACGACCGACAGGGCGACCACCACCGGGTGCAGCCGGACCGCCCAGCTCATCACGAGGGGGTGCAGCAGATGCCCCTCGATCTGTCCGATGACCACGATCAGGGCCACGACCACCAGGGCGATCAACGGCCCCTTCGCCGCGAGTGCGACAACGGCCGCGACCGCGAGGGCGATCGGCGAGCCGATCAGCGGGATGAAGGCGGCGAAGAACTCCAGCAGCGCCAACGGCACGGCGAGCGGCACGCCCAGGGCGAACAGGGCGAGGCCCACCAGGACCGCGTTGGTCACGGCCACGAGCACGATGCCGTGCGTGTAACCGGTGAAGGTCCGCCAGGCGGCCGCACCGGCGACCGTGAAACGGTCCCGAGCCGCGGCGGGGAGCTGCCCGCACACCCACCGCCACTGCCGGTCGCCGGAGTGCGTGAAGAACACCGCGCAGAACAGCGCCAGGGCGAGGACGGTCAGCACCTCCAGCAGTCGGCTCGCACCGCTGAGCGCCGTACTGATGATGGTGGAGCGGTGGCTCGACAGGGCCTTGCCGATCCGGGACTGCAGGTCGTCGAACACACCGGGGGAAAGCCGGAACGGTGGTTCTTCCAGCCTGCGCTCGATCCGGTCGATCCCCGACACGAACTCTCGTTCCAGTCCGGTCCGCTGGCCCGCCACGGTCTCACCCACCAGGGTCAGCACTCCGAGGATGAGGACGACCCCGCCGACGAGCGCGGCCGCGACCGCGAGCGGCCGTGGCATGACACGGGCGAAGAGTTCGGCCACGGGCCGGAGCAGGGCGGTGATGACGAGGCCGAGGAAGACGGCGACGGCGATGCGATGAAACTGCCCCAGTACGGAGAAGGCGAACCGGACGACGATGCCGACGGCGAGGATCCGCCAGGAATACGCGGCCGCGGTCCGCAGCATGCGCGGCACCGGCGTCTCCCCACCGCTCAGGCGTCCGTGCGGCGACGCGCGCGGATCTGGGGGCGTGGACATCTCATGCTCGTACCACGCGCCGATCACAGGGCCACGCGGGCGGCCCCGGATTCCCTCGAAGGCACGCGCGGACATCGGGGCGGCGGGCTGGTGCTCAGCATCCGGGGAACGGCGACGGCCACGCCGCCCGGAACCACCCTCCGGGCGCCGTCAGGCGGGCGGGGCCTGGCGTTCGCGTACGGTGCCGGTGTCCCAGGCCCAGGCGGCGATCTCGACGCGATTGCGGACGCCGAGCTTGTCCTTGATGTTGGCCAGGTGGGTCTTGACGGTGCCCAGGGACAGGTACAGCTGCTCGCAGATCTCCTGGTTGGTACGCCCGACCGCCAGCAGGCGTACGACGTCCAGCTCCCGCTCTGACAGCGGATGCGGGGCGGGTGCAGTCGGCTGCTGCCCCGCGAGGTGCTTGAGCAGCCGGACGGTCACTGCGGGGGAGACCAGGGCGTCGCCGCGGGCGGCGGACCGTACGGCCTCGATGAGGAGGTTGGAGGCGGCGTCCTTGAGGAGGAATCCGCAGGCGCCGTTGCGCAGGGCGGTGTAGGCGTAGTCGTCCTGGTCGAAGGTGGTGACTACGACGACGCGCAGCGGGTCCGTGACACCCGGACCGGCCAGGGCACGGGTGACCTCCAGGCCGTCCAGTTTGGGCTGCGGATGTCGACCAGGCACACGTCCGGTCGCAGTCGGCGGGCGAGTTCGACGCACTCGGCGCCGTCGGCGGCCTCGCCGATGACCTCCAGGTCGGGCTGGGTGCCCAGGATCAGCCGGAAGCCGGTGCGGACCATCTCCTGGTCGTCCGCGATCAGCACCCGGGTCCGGGCCCTGTTCCCACCACTGCCACCGTTCATGTCAGCGATCCTGCCACAGCCGCCAGGACCGGGAAGGCGGCGGTCACACACCAGCCCCGTCCGGTGTCCGGCCGCTGGTGAGGGAGCCGTCCACGGCCTCCACGCGTTCGTGCAGGCCCACCTCGGCGAGGTCGAGGGACTTCAGGTCAGCTTCGACGCTGCGATGGCCGTTCGGTGCAGGACCCGTGCGTTCGTCTAACGGTGGCTTCGCCGGAAGGGGCGGCGGTGTCCCGAGAAGCCGTGACGAGCTGTTAGTGCTGGTGCTCTGCGCTTGCCGGTCAGGATGGCTGGACTTCGTCGAAGAGCGCGAGAGCTTCGGCGGGGTCCGGGCTCACGAGGCGTTCCAGACCGGCCGTCGTGATCTTCGACCACCTGCCGGCCCGTGCCCACATCTGTTCCTCGAAGGCGCGGACGGCCTCGTCCAGATCTCCAGGGTCGGTGGCGATGGACTCGGCGAGTTCGGCGCCTTCCAACATCGCCAGGTTCGCGCCCGCCCCCAATGGGGGCATCAGATGGGCGGCGTCGCCCAGGAGTGTCACCCCGGGGACGTGGGTCCAGGTGTGGGACACAGGCAGGACGTAGAGGGGGCGGTACACGAAAGCGGTGCCGTGGCGGAGGAGATCGAGGACGGGAGCGGCCCAGCCGTCGAACAGAGCCAACAGGCCTGATCGCACGGCCTCGACGTCGGCCAGGTCCAGGTTCGTGAGCCAGTCCAGCGGCGCACGGAACTGGGCGTATACCTTGACGTGGCCGCCGCCGTTGCGCTGGGCGACGAGTGCGCGGTTCACGCCGTACACAGCCACGGAACCGTCGCCGATCAACCGGGCGAGGCCGGGATGGCGGGTGTCGACGTCGTCGAGGGAGGTTTCGACCAAGGTGACGCCGGTGTAGTGCGGCGTCACCGACGAGACTGCCGGGCGGATCCGGGACCAGGCGCCGTCCGCGCCGACCACGAGGTCGAACGTCTCCTGTCGCCCGTCCGCGAAATGGGCCAGTACGCCATCACGAGTCCCCGGCACTACCTGCGTCACGGCCCGCCCCCACTCGACGTCGAGTTCGCCGAGCAAGATGTCACGGAGTTGCCCGCGGTCGATCTCAGGATTGGCCCGGTCATCCGGACGGGGGCGCCAGTCGCGCAGGACGGTCCCGTCCGGGTCCAGGATGCGCATGGCCTGCCCCTCGGGACGAGACAACGCCTGGAACTCCGCCAGCAGCCCCGCCTTGTCCAGCGCGAGCTGGCCCAGCCCCACGTGCAGGTCCAGCGTGCCGCCCGGAGGACGGGCGTCGGGGGCGGGATCGCGTTCGAGGACGGTGACGGGGTAGCCATGGCGGTGCAGAACACGGGCGAAGGTAAGGCCGGCAGGGCCGCTCCCGACCACGGCAATACGGTGTCTCATATCGATACACTGTATTTCTTCAGTACGATGCATCGCAGCAGAACGGTGTGACCATGACTGTGTGGGACCGGCCGGAGCCGCCGCCTCGCCCCGTGCCGCTCGACCGGGAGCAGATCGTCGCCGCCGCCATCGCGCTGGCCGACGAGGGCGGGCTGGAGGCGGTGTCGTTGCGCAAGGTCGCCGCCCGGCTGAACGCCGGCCCGATGCGGCTGTACGGATACATCTCCACCAAGGAAGAGCTGCTCGACCTCATGGTGGACGAAGTCCAGGCCGAGATCCTCCCCGAGGGGCGACCCAGTGACTGGCAGGAGGCGCTGCGCAACCTCGCCAACGGCACCAGGCAGACCGCTCTCCGGCACGAATGGCTGGCCGACCTGCTCGGCGGCCGCCCGACTCTGGGCCCGAACGGCCTCGCCGTGGCCGAAGCCACGCTGGCCGCCCTCGACGACCTCGCCGACATCGACACCGTCATGCGCGCCGTGGAGACCGTCAGCTCCTACTTCACCGGCGCGATCAGGCGCGAGATCGCGAACCTGCGGGCCGAGCGCGCCACGGGCCTGTCCAAGTACGAGTGGCAGCGCGCCTCCGGCCCGTATCTGACGAGAATGTTGGCCACAGGCCGCTTCCCGGCGCTGACCAAGGCCGTGTACGACGGCACGGACGTGGACGCTGAGGCATCCTTCGCGACCGGCCTGGACTGGGTCCTCGATGCCGTGGCCGCCAAACTCACCCGGCCTTGATCGTTTTCTTGGTCCGGAAAAGGGGCCCGTCTCCGGTGGAGACGCTGCCAAGGGATTTTGGACTGACCCGATGCTTCGCGCTCACCGACCCCGGCACCGGCTCCGACGCAGCCTTGCTTGCCACCCGGGCCGTCCCTTGCTGTCCGCCTCCGGGAGCACGAACCCCCTGTTCAGACTGGCCAGCACGCCGTCCGGCAGCGGCTCGCGGCGCCATATGGCCCACTCGGCAGGATCGCTCTCGTACGGCGACCGCCTCGGCCCGTGTCCTGGGCGCCTCGTCGTCCGCCACGGTGTACGGCTCGTCCGAGGCCGAGGCGGACGTCCTGTTCGTAGCCATTTCCAAGGGCACTTAGAGGTACCGGACACCACCTGACCGGGTCTGCTCGCGCCGCACGGGTTCACGCCCCCGCGGCTGCCGAGGCTCCGGTCGTGAGGGCGCGGGCGGGATGGCACGCTCGGTCGGGTCGTCCGCAGTGACGGTGAACGGTTCGCCGTGGTGGAGGAGTTCCAGAGGTTCGCCCCCCAGAAGGACGTAGCGTGCCGTGCCGTTGCGGATCTCCACCCGCAGTCTGCGGCCCCGGACCAGCACGGTGAAAGCGAGCCGGACCAGCTGTCCGGGGAGGCGAGGGGCAAACCCCACCACCGGCTCCCCGGCACCGGCGCCACCGTGCTGGCGCATGCCTCCCAGCCCCAGCACCAGGGCGATCCACGTGCCCGCGAGGGAGGCGATGTGCAGCCCGTCGCGGGTGTTGTGCTCCAGGTCCTGCAGGTCCATCAGGGCGGCCTCGGCCACGTAGTCCCAGGCGAGTGGAAGATGCCCGGTCTCGGCGGCGAGGACGGCCTGGCAGCAGGCGGAGAGGGAGGAGTCCCGGACGGTGAGGGCCTCGTAGTAGGCGAAGTTCCGGGCCTTCTCCTCGTCGGTGAAGGCGTCTGGGCAGGTCAGCATGGCCAGGACGAGATCGGCCTGTTTGACGACCTGCTTGCGGTAGAGGTCGAAGTAGGGGAAGTGCAGCAGCAGGGGGTACTGCTCCGGTTGCGTCGCCTCGAAGTCCCACCGTTCGAGGGTCGTGAAGCCCGCCGACTGCTCGTGCACACCGAGCCGGTCGTTGTACGGCACGGCCATGCGGGCCGCGGCGTCCTGCCAGGCGGAGGCCTCCTCGGTCGACGCCCCGAGGCGCGCCGCCTCTTCGGGGTACCGGAGCACGCAGGCTGCGGCGGCCTCCAGATTCCGGCGTGCCATCACGTTGGTGTAGAGGTTGTCGCGGGCGATGGCACTGTACTCGTCCGGCCCCGTGATCCCGTCGATGTGGAAGACGCCCGCGGAGTCCCGACAGCCCAGCGAATGCCACAGCCGGGCGGTGTGCACCAGCAGCTCCAGGCCCGGCCCTCGCTCGAACTCCTCGTCACCCGTGGCGGTCACGTACCGCACCACCGCGTTGGCGATGTCCGCGTTGACGTGGAATGCGGCCGTGCCGGCCGGCCAGTAGCCGGAGCACTCCGCGCCGGTGATGGTCCGCCAGGGGAAGGCGGCTCCCGCCAGACCGAGCTGGCGGGCCCGCTCCAGCGCCGCGGGCAGGGTCTCGTGCCGCCAGCGCAGCGCCGAGGCGACGGCGTGCGGAGCCGTGAAGGTGAGGAGTGGCAGCACGAACGACTCCGAGTCCCAGAACGCGTGCCCGTCATAGCCGGTACCGGTCAGCCCCTTGGCCGGTACGGCGCGCCGCTCGGCCCGAGCTGCCGCCTGCAGCACGTGGAACAGCGCGAAGCGGACGGCCTGCTGGATCTCCTCGTCGCCGTCCACCTCGACGTCCGCCCGGGACCAGAAGTCGTCGAGGTAGGCCCGCTGTTCGGCGAGCAGGCCCTCCCACCCGGAACTGCGGGCGGCCGCGACCGCGCCCTCCACCTGGTCCCGGACGGCGGGCAGCGACCGCTGCGCCGACCAGCCGTACGCCACGAACTTGACCAGCCGCAGTCGCTGCCCAGGGGCCAGGGTGGCCGTGACGGTGAGACGGCTGACGTCGGGTTCGCTCTCGGCCGACCAGGACGTGCCGTCGGGCCCCTCCACGAGGTGGTCGGCCGCGGCACCCACCCGCTGGACGCTGTGGCCGGTGCAGTGCAGCAGACGCAGCCGGGTGCCCTGAGCGAAGTCCTCCTCCGCCCGCAGCGGTGCGTCGATCACCGCGGAGACCCGGGGATCGCCGGAGGTGCCAGGGAGCTGCTCATTGGCCACCAGCTCCGACTGGACGGCCACGGTGACCGGCGTGTCGAGCGGCTCCACCAGGTACTCCACGGCGGCGATCGCCCGCTGGGTGAAGGACACCAGACGGCGGGAGACGACGCGGACCCCGGTCCCGGCCGGGCTGATCCAGTCGACGGTCCTGCTCAGCACACCGGTACGGAAGTCCAGCACCCGCTCATGGGCGACGAGTTCGCCGTAGCGCAGGTCGAACGGCTCGTCGTCGACCAGCAGTCGGATGATCTTGCCGTCGGTGACGTTGATGGCCGTCTGGCCGGACTCCGGGTAGCCGTAGCCCGCCTCGGCATACGGCAGCGGATGCACCTCGTGCACCCCGTTCAGGTACGCGCCGGGCAGCCCGTGCGGTTCCCCCTCGTCGAGGTTGCCGCGCCAGCCGATGTGCCCGTTGGCCAGGGCGAACACGGACTCGCTCTGGGCGAGGACGTCGAGGCTCAGCTCGGTCTCGCGCAGGCACCAGGACTCACAGGCGAAGGACGGGTGGCTGATCACCGCGATCCCTCCAGCAACTGGGCGAGGTCGGTCACGACGAGGTCCGCCCCGTGCCGGCGCAGCTCCGCGGCCTGGCCGACCCGGTCGACGCCCACGACGACACCGAAGTGCCCGGCCCGCCCCGCCTCCACACCGGCCAGGGCGTCCTCGAACACCGCCGCCGCGCCGGGATCGACGTCGAGGAGACGGGCACCGGCGAGATAGGTGTCGGGCGCGGGCTTGCCGCGCAGCCCCTGCTCGCGCGTGGTGATGCCGTCCACACGCCCTTCGAACAGATCCTCGATACCGGCCGCGATCAACACGTCACGGCAGTTGGCGCTGGAGGAGACCACGGCGCGCCGCAGCCCGGCCTCCCGAGCCGCCCGCACAAAGGCCACCGACCCCTCGTACGCCTCCACACCATGCTCGCGGATCATGCGCAGCACCAGCTCGTTCTTGCGGTTGCCCACACCGTGCACGGTCTCCCGGTCCGGCCCGTCGTCGGGTGAGCCCTCGGGCAGTTCGATGCCGCGCGACGCGAGAAAGGTGCGTACGCCGTCCTGGCGGGGTCGTCCGTCCACGTAGTCGTCGTAGTCCTTGACGGCGTCGAAGGGCACGAAGGTGGCACCCTCCCGTTCGGCGCGTTGCCGAAGAAAGGCGTCGAACGTCTCCTTCCAGGCGGCGGCGTGGACCTTCGCGGTCTGCGTCAGCACGCCGTCGAGGTCGAACAGACAGGCACGGATGTGATCGGGAAGGCCCAGCATGGCTCACCGCCCGTCCGGCAGATACCAGTGGTGGGGCCGTACGAGCCGCTGGATGCTCTCCGGCCCCCAGGACCCCGGAGTGTACGGCTCGACCGGCGGCGGATCCTTCAGCAGGGGCTCGGAGACCTCCCACAGGCGATTGATGCCGTCGGCGCTGGTGAAAAGGGACTGATCGCCCAGCATCGCCTCCAGGATCAGGTGCTCGTAGGCCTCCAGAGCGTGGTCCTGGGCGAAGGAGCCGGCGTAGTCGAAGACCATCTCGGCCGTGCCCAGCCGCATCTCGGGGCCGGGTTCCTTCGCCAGGAAGCGCGCGGTGATCCGGCCGGGGTCGTCGAAGTCGATGGCGAGCGTGTCGGAGCGGGCCGCCGCGCTGTCGTGGGCGGCCGCCCGGAACATGCGCAGGGGTGGCTGCCGGAACGTGAGGGTGACCATGTGCCGCCCCTCGGCCAGCGCCTTGCCGGAGCGGAGGTAGAAGGGCACTCCCGCCCAGCGCCAGTTGTCGATCTCGACCCGGAGCGCGGCGAAGGTCTCGGTGTCGGAGGCGGGGGCGACACCCGGCTCGTTGCGGTAGCCCTCGTACTGACCACGCACCACCTGCGCCGGATCCAGAGGCCGCAGACTGCGGAAGACCTTGTCCTTCTCCTCCCGCAGAGAGCGCGCGTCGAGCGCCGACGGAGGCTCCATCGCCACGAAGCCGAGCAGCTGGAAGAGATGCGTGACGATCATGTCCCGGAAGGTGCCGGTGCCCTCGAAGAACCCGGCGCGCCCCTGGATGTCGATGCTCTCAGGGACGTCGATCTGCACATGGCTGATGTGCTCGCGGTTCCACACCGGCTCGAACAGCCCGTTGGCGAAGCGCAGCGCCAGGATGTTGTCGACGGACTCCTTGCCGAGGAAGTGGTCGATGCGGAAGACGCGGGACTCGTCGAAGACGGCGTGCAGGGTGTCGTTGAGGACGCGGGCCGAGGCGAGATCCGTGCCGAACGGCTTCTCCACAATCACCCGGGCACCCTCGGCCAGCCCGGTCGCGCCGAGCATCTTGACGACGGAGCCGAACGCGACCGGCGGCACGGCGAGATGGAACAGCCGCCGAGGGCTGCCACCGACGGCGCGCTCGGCCTCCCGCACGGCGGCCAGGAGCGGGGCCGGATCGCCGGGGTCGGCGGCCCCGAACGACAGCGCCTCCTCGAACGCCTGCCACTGGGGCCCTTCGGGCGCCGCCCGGCCGAACCGGTCGACTGCCTGCCGGGCCTGCTCGCGGAACTCCTCGTCGCCGACGGAGTCGGCGGCGGGCGCCGAGCCGACGATGCGGTACCTCGTGGGCAGCAGTCCCGCCCTGGCCAGATGGAACAGCCCGGGCAGCAGCTTGCGCCGCGCCAGGTCGCCGGTCGCCCCGCAGATGACGATGACGTGATCGTCAGGGAGTCGGCCGGTCGGGGCGACGGAGCGGGTGACGTCGTGCCGGTCGTCAGTGGCCATGCTCTGCTTCCCCGTCCTCGGCTGACCCAGGGTCCTATACGGCACGGTAGCGGCGACGGCGAGCGTCCGCTGAGCGGGCGTGCTCCAGTTGGGGGGCGGCGGCACTGAGCCGATCGGGGCGCAGGTGGTCGCTGTTCCTCTCGGTCCGTTCCGGGTCGGCACCCGCCATGTCTTTGCCAGTGCGTCCGGATCGCCGCGAAGACAGCGGGCGGGTTGCCGCCCTGGGCCCTGCAACGATGGTCAACCCTCCCCACTCCCAAGTCAATCCACCGATTCACTCGGGAACACCCAAGCAATACCTTGGGGTTGTGACACTCGACGATCTCCGAATCTTCGCCGCGGTGTGCCACGCGGGCTCCCTCAGCGCCGTTGCCCGCGACCTGTCCTGCACGCAGTCCGCGGTCAGCCAGCATGTGAAGCGGCTTGAACGAGAGCTGGGAATCAGCCTGATCGAGCGGCACTCACGAGGAGTTGTCCCCACCCAAGCCGGGCACCTCCTCCACGCGGCTGTCGCCGACGGCCTCGGCGGAATCGATCACGCCCTGCGCAGAATCGAGGAACTCGCCCGCGGAGAAGGCGGCTCCGTACGGATCACCACCGGCGCCACCAGCGTCCGGCACTTCATGTCCGCTGCCGTCGTCGACTTCCACCGACGCTTCCCTCAGGCCAGTCTCGAATTCCAGACCGAGACCTCCAGCCGTAGTTGCTACGACGCGCTCGCCGCCGGCCGCGTCGACCTCGCCTGGATCACTCTCGGTCCACCGGTCCACGGCATCGAGCGACGCATGGTCGTCGAATTGCCCTGGGCGCTTGCCGTCGCAGCCGGTGACCCCTTGGCGGCCAGGCCCTTCATCGCACCCGCCGACTTGCAGGACACCCGGCTCATCGGGCTGCCGGAGAACTCGATATCCCGTTCCCAGCTCGACTCCTGGCTGGCGGAATCGGGCATCCGACCCGTCTTCGACACCAGCGTCGCGGACTGGGACACCGCCATCCTGCTGGCCGAACTGGGACTCGGCCACGCCGTCGTCCCCGCTCTGCCCGACTGGCGGGGCCCGGGACACCCGCACCTGCGCCTGGTCCCCATCCCCGCGCTCCCCGTCCTCACCGCGGGGTGGGCGGTCCGCCGCTGGGACACCCTCTCCCCGCTGGCGCGCGCGTTCGCCGACACCGTCGCCGAGCATTGCGGGCAGCAGCCCGCGGGAAGCGGGCCGACACCGTGCGTGCCCTGATGTCGAATGCGCCGGTTCCCGATCGACGTGAGAGTGAAAGCAGCAGATCCCAGGACTCCAGGAGCACGCACCGTGATCGTAACCGCGGACATGTCCATCTCCCTCGACGGATACATCGCCGGCACCAACGTCGCCATCGACAACCCGGGAGGCGACGGCGCCGAGCCGATCTTCGACTGGATCCACAACCTGGCGAGCTGGCGGCAGCGCCAGGGCATGACCGGCGGGGAGGAGAACCGCGACTCCGAGCTGATGCGCGAGTGGTTCGACGCCACCGGCGCGGTGGTCATGGGCCGGATGATGTACGACACGGGCGAGGACTTCTGGGGCGACAACCCGCCCTTCCGGGCCCCGGTCTTCGTGCTCACCCATCGCCCCCGGCCGACCCTGGTCAAGGAGGGCGGCACCACCTTCACCTTCGTCACCGACGGCATCCACAGCGCCCTCGACCAGGCGAAGGCCGCCGCCGGGGACAGGAACGTCGACATCGCGGGCGGGGCGAGCACGGTGCAGCAGTACCTCAGGGAAGGGCTCATCGACGAGCTGCAGCTGCACGTGGTGCCCGCGATCCTCGGAGAGGGGCTGCGGCTCTTCGAGGACCTGGGCACCGGGCGGTGGACCCTGGAGCCGGTCAGGGTCGTGGACACGCCCCTCGCCACCCACCTGAAGTACCGCTTCGTGAAATAGACGGGCCTGCCGTGATCACCCTCCGGCGACATTCCCCGGCACGGCGTCACCGGCGGGCGCGTCTCCGCGGCCGTAATGGTGGGTCGTGAACATGTAGAGCGCTCCGGTAGCCACCACCACCCCGCCGCACAGCAGGACGATCCAGTTCTCGTACCACGGGACCTGCGGGTTGCGGGGCCAGGAGATGTTGACGATGGCGAAGACGCCGTAGGCCAGCGCCGCGGCGTTCACCGCGAGGCCCCAGCGGCCGAGGGTGAACTCGCCTTGCGGAAGCCATCCCTTGAGCCGGGCGCGCAGCGCGGCCAGGACCACCATCTGGAACGAGCCGTAGATACCGAGGATGGCGAACGAGACGATGTTGGTGAGGGCGTCCTCGGAGACCAGCGAGCCGAAGGCGATGAGCAGCGGTACGACGGCGGACACCAGCAGCGCGTAGCCGGGCACCGCGCGGGCGTGGGAGAACCGCCGCAGCAGCCGGTGCCCGGCGATCATCTCGTCCCGGGCGTAGGAGTAGATGAGCCGCCCGGCGGCGGCTTGGAGGCTGATGGTGCAGGAGAGGAAGGAGATCAGCACCACGGCCATCACCAGCCGCGCTCCGACCTCGCCCATGGCGGCGTACAGCAGGTTCACCACCGGGTCGGTGTCCTCGCCCGAGATGATCGCTTCGAAGTCCGTGACCGACAGCAGCAGCGACAGGCAGGTGAACGTGGCCGCGGCGCCACCGATGTAGATGGTGCGGCGCATCGCACGGGGAATGACACGGCCGGGGTGGGGGACCTCCTCGGCGGTGTCGCCGCACGCCTCGAAGCCGTAGTACTGGTAGAAGCCGATGATGGCCGCCGCGAGGAACACCGGTAGGTAGGAGCCGCCTTCGGCGGTCCCGTAGGTGTCGAAGATGACCCCGAGGCCATGGTGACGGTGGGTGGCGAGCAGGTAGACGCCGACGACGAGGGCGCCGATGAGTTCCCCGGCGAAACCGATCACCGCTGCCGCCGAAAGCGCCTTGGTGCCCGCGTAGTTGATGAAGACGGCGACGACGATGAGTACCGCGGCGCACAGCACGGTGGTGTGCACGGTGGGGTCGAAGCCGAAGAGGATGGCGATGTACGGGCCGGCGCCGTAGGCGACGGACGTGATGGTCACCAGCAGCGCCCACATGTACACCCAGCCGGTCATCCACGCCCAGCGCTTGCCCCACAGCCGCCGGGCCCAGGGGTAGACACCGCCGGCGATGGGGTACTGGGCGACGACCTCGCCGAAGACCAGCGCGACGAGGAACTGGCCGCAGCCGGCGAGCACGAACGCCCAGATCATCGGCGGTCCGCCCGTGGCGAGCGCGGTGGCGAAGAGGGTGTAGGTGCTCACCACCGGGGAGAGGTACGTGAAGCCGAGCGCGAAGTTGGCCCAGGGGCCCATGTCCTTGCGGAACTCCGACCCGGCCTCGCCTCCCGGGGCGCCGGCCGCTGGTGCGGGAGGCTGCGGACCGGTCACTGCTCGCCCGCCCGGCGGCCGGTGAGCAGGTCGGCGGCGCGTTCGGCGACGAGCAGGACGGTCACCATGGGGTTGATGGTGGGCATCGTCGGAAACACCGACGCGTCAACGATCCGCACACCCTCGACGCCGCGCAGCCTCAACTGGGGGTCGCAGACAGCCATCCGGTCCTCCGGGGCGCCCATACGGCAGGTGCCCGCCGGATGGTAGACGGTGTGCGCCGCGCGTCGCCCATACTCCGACAGGTCGGCGTCGGAGACGACGTCGGGGCCGGGTGCGATCTCGCGGACGAGCCAGCCGCGCAGCGGCTCGGTCGCGGCGACCTCGCGGGCGACCTTCAGACCGTCCACGATGGTGCGCTCGTCGTGGCCGTCGGGGTCGGTGAAGTACCGGAAGTCCAGGGCGGGGTGTTCGGCGGGGTCGGCGCTGCGCAGCCACATGCGGCCGACCGAGCGGGCGCGCGGCACGTTCGGCGTCATGCACACTCCGTGCTTCGGCACCGGGTAGCCCAGGCGTTCGGTGTTGACGGTGAACGGCACCTGGTAGAAGTGGAACATCAAGTCAGGGCGTGGCTGGCCCTGGTCGCGGCGCAGGAACAGGCCGGCGTCGGAGTCCATCGCGGAGTTGGGCGGCAGCGGCTCGGCGGTCTCCCAGACGATCACGGACTCGGGGTGGTCCAGCAGGTTCTCGCCCACGCCGGGCAGATCGGCCCGCACCTCGATGCCCAGGCCGCGCAGGTCGTCGGCCGGGCCGATACCGGAGAGCAGCAGCAGGCGCGGGGTGTCGATGGCGCCGGCACACAGCAGGAGTTCGCGCTCGGCGCGTACGGTGGCGGGCTCACCGTCGGCGCCCCGGACGGCGACGCGGGTCAGCCGCCCCGACTCGTCGGTGAGCAGCCGGTGGGCCCAGGTTTCCAGGAGAAGGGTGAGGTTGGGCCGGTCCAGGACGGGGTGGAGATAGGCGACGGACGCGGAGGAGCGCAGGTTGCCCTCCGGCTCGTAGGCCAGCGAGAAGAATCCGGTGCCGTCGGCGAAGGGCTCGGCGTTGAAGTCGTCGATGACGGGGACGCCGAGGGCGCGGGCAGGCGGGTGACGAAGTCCTTGGCGATGGGATTGCGGTCTGCCTCGGCCACCGGGACGATCCGGGTGCGCAGCCGGTCGCGGTAGGGCAGGATCGTCGCCGGGTCCCAGCCCGAGCAGCCGCGGCCGACCCAGTCGTCGAGGTCCTGCGGCAGCGGCAGAAAGCTGATCAGCGTGTTGTGGGAGGAGCAGCCGCCGAGCACGCGGGCCCGTGAGTGCAGGATGTGCGAATTGCCGCGCGGCTGCTCGACGGTGGTGTAGCCGTAGTCGAACTCCGAGCCGAGCAGGTTGATCCAGTTGCGCAGACGCAGGATCCGTTCGTCGCCGACATCGCTGGGACCACCCTCGATCACACAGACGCGGCAGTCGGGGTCCTCGGTCAGACGGGCGGCGAGGACGCAGCCGGCGGTGCCGCCACCGACGATGACGTAGTCGTAGGCGGACTCGGCGCCGTTCGCTGCGGTGGGGGCCATGCGGTGCCTTTCTTCAGTGGCCGTCCCATGGTCGGCGGGTGGCGTACTGCGCCAGGTCAGCCCTTGAACCAGCCGGAGGGGGCGGGGGAGAGGTTCTGGTAGATGTGCTTCGCCTCCTGGTACTCGCGCAGTCCGGTGGGACCCAGCTCCCGCCCGACGCCGGAGCGGCCGAAGCCACCCCACTCGGCCTGTGGCACGTAGGGGTGGAAGTCGTTGATCCACACGGTGCCGTGCCGCAGCCGCTGGGCGACGCGCTGGGCGCGGCTCGCGTCGGAGGTCCATACGCCGCCGGCCAGGCCGTAGCGGGTGTCGTTGGCCAGTTCCACCGCCTCGTCCTCGGTGCGGAAGCGCTCTACGGTGAGCACCGGACCGAAGACCTCCTCCTGGACGATGCGCATGGACCGGTCGCAGTCGGCGAACACGGTCGGCAGCAGGAAGAAGCCCCGGCTCAGAGCAGGGTCGTCCGGGCGGGTGCCCCCGGTGACGAGCCGGGCGCCCTCCTCCTGAGCAATGGCGATGTAACGCTCGACCTTCTCGCGATGCTCGGCGGAGCTGAGCGGGCCGCTCTCGACGCCCTCCTCCATACCGTTCCCGAGCCGGATCGCCCGCGCGCGGTGGGCCAGGGCGTCGACGAACCGGTCGTGCAGGGAGTCCTGGACCAGCAGCCGCGAACCGGCCGAGCAGACCTGCCCGGAGTGCAGGAAGGCGGCATCCAGGGCGTAGTCCACGGCGGCGGCGAAGTCGGCGTCCGCGAAGACGATGTTGGGATTCTTGCCGCCCAGTTCCAGAGCGATGTTCTTCGGCCCCTCGGCGGCGCTCGCCATGATGGCGCGCCCGGTGGTCAGGCCACCGGTGAAGGACACCAGGTCGACCTCGGGTGGCTGGTCAGGGCCGCGCCCACGGTCGCCCCGGATCCCAGTACGAGGTTGGCGACGCCGGGCGGTGCGCCGGCCTCCTCGATGAGCCGGACCATGGCGATCGTGGTGAGCGGTGTGGTCTCGCTGGGTTTGAGGACGAAGGTGTTCCCGGCGGCCAGCGCCGGGGCGACCTTCTAGGACGCCTGGAGCAGCGGATAGTTCCAAGGGGCGATCAGCGCGCACACGCCGACCGGCTGGTAGACGACGCGGCTGAGCACGTCCGGGCCGACGTCCACGACCCGGCCGCCGTCCTTGCCCGCCAGTTCGGCGAAGTAGCGGAAGGCGTTCGCCACGTCGTCCACGTCGATACGAGCCTCGGTCAGAGTCTTCCCGGTGTCGAGTGTCTCGGTGCGGGCGATCTCCTCCTTGTCGCGCAGCAGCAGATCATGGACACGCAGCAGCAGGTCGGCCCGGCGGCGCGTGGGAACGTACGCCCAGTCCTCCTCGACGAAGGCACGCCGGGCGGCGCGCACGGCGCGGTCCACGTCGGTGGCGTCGGCCTCGTCGACGGTGGTGATCACGGTGGCGTCGTAGGGGTTGACGACCTCCCGCCGCCCTCCGGATGCCGCCTGCGTCCACTCGCCGTCGATGTACAGCTCACCCACCGCGGGGCCTCCTCCGCATCCGGCCGGTGCCGATCGGCTCGACGGTCAGCAACATGGCCCATCGGGTGGGCGGCGGCCGTGTGGCGCACCGCCGCGATCGCGTCCGAGGGGCCCGGAGGACCCGGGTGGGCCAGGGATTCTCGTCCGAGTGGATCGAAGCCCGGTCCGCTACGTGCGGTGACTGGTCCGGGCACGGTGCGTGCCCGGACCTGTGGCTTACGCGGCGAGGGCGTGGCCGGGGTGCAGAACGACCTTGGTGTAGCCCTCGATGCGCTTGTCGAACTTCTCGTACGCCTGCGGCGCCTGCTCCAGCGGCAACTCGTGGGAGACCACGAAGCTGGGCTTGGCGCGCCCGGCGATGATCAGGTCGCGCAGCTGGCGGTTGTACCGCTTGACGTTGCACTGACCGGTGCCCATCTGCTGACCCTTCTCGA
Organism: Streptomyces spinoverrucosus; assembly: GCF_006539505.1. GTDB lineage: Bacteria > Actinomycetota > Actinomycetes > Streptomycetales > Streptomycetaceae > Streptomyces > Streptomyces spinoverrucosus. Next base: position 27,600 of record NZ_BJND01000058.1, on the reverse strand, counting down.
ACATCCTGCCGATGGAGACCAGCAGCTGGCCGTGCTTGGCGTGCTCGTCGGGGCCGCCCGGGTCGGAGGGCACATATAGGCCCGGCACGCCGAGCAAGCCGGTCGGCCGTACCGTCTCGACGAGCGCGTTGAGGACGATGGCGGGTTCCTCGTGGCTGGCGTCGTGCGCCTGGGCCTGGTACCCGACGGCGTCCACGCCCTTGTCGGTTCCTTCTCCTTCCGTCTGTTCCTTGATCTGCTCGGCCGGGTGTCCCTTGGTGAAGTCGATGGGAATGGCTCCGATCTCCTCCGCCTTGGCGAGCCGCTCGGGCACCCGGTCGACGGAGAACACCTTCGAGGCACCGCGCAGCAGCGCGGAGTAGGCCGCCATCAGCCCCACCGGACCGGCCCCGTAGACGGCCACGCTTTCGCCGGGGGAGACCTGGGCGAGTTCGCATCCGTGGTAACCGGTCGGGAAGATGTCGGCGAGCAGGACGAAATCAGTCTCGAACTCGTCACCCGGCGGCAGCTTCAGGCAGTTGAAGTCGGCGTACGGTACACGCAACCGTTCTGCCTGGCCACCGATGAACGGGCCCATCGCCACGTATCCGTAGGCCCCACCGGCGAAGCCCGGATTGACCGTGAGACAGAACCCGGTCCTCAGGGCGAGGCAGTTCTTGCAGAATCCGCAGGCCACGTTGAAGGGCATCACGACGCGATCACCCTTCGCCAAGGAGGTCACGCCGGAGCCGACCTCCTCGATGATGCCGAGGTTCTCGTGTCCGAAGACGATGCCCGACTCGGCCGCCGTGCGGCCCTCGTACATGTGCAGGTCGGAGCCGCAGATCGCGGATGACGTGACCCGGACGAGCACGTCGTTGGGGTGCTGAATCTGCGGATCGTCGACGTCCTTCACCGTGACACTGAAGGGCCTCTCGTAGACAACGGCTTTCACCTCTGTCACCTCCCGTCGAGCGCTGGAGGCGGCAGCGAGGATGGGCCGCTGCCGGGGACGTACACAAGGGCGCGGCCATCCGTATGCGCGGTGGCCCATGGGCTCGCCTCACCGCCCGTACTTCCAGGTAACGCCCCTAGGTCAGGCGGTGCAACTCGCCTCGGCGTTCATCGGCTTGGGGAGTTCTGGGGTGCCGGCGCGGTGGTGGGAAACGGTGCGCCGAGCGACGCGTCCACCGAACGGCACGCGGGACAGATGATCTGAGCGTTGCGTCCGTAGCGGTGGGTGAGCCCCTGACAGCGGGGGCAGTATCCGACCTCGTCAGGGGCACAGCCCAACAGGAGAGCGGCGACTGTCCGGTCGGTCGCGGGGTCGATGCGCTGGGGCACCTCGTCCATACGTCCGAATGTACGTCGAGTCACCCTGTGGGAGACGGTTCACCCTGCGGACCACCGGGGTGCTCCCGGCAGGGCTCCCCGGCGGCGACTCATTGCTTATGGCTGACGACTGTACGAAGCGGCGGAGGGCGGGCTGCAGTCGGGCGACGGGTGCGGACGGACACCGCCCGCGTGCTGGACATACGGGTGCCGGAGGACGAGTGAGGCGCGGGGTCAGCCCACGGGATGGCCGGGTTCGATGTCGCGGGCGTCGCTGAGCCGCAGCAGCGGTCCACCGGGACCCTCCAGCGCGCCCCACTCGACCGGGTCGAGGACGAACCCGATGTGATCGCCGCCGCCGGCCTGCCCAACGACCCGGCCGACGAACCACGCCTCGGTGTCCTGAAGGACGACGGCGCCGCCGTGCCCCTTCCGCCAGCGGACGTCCCGGAACTTGTCGACCCCGTCGTCGCCGGTCCGCCCGCCGAAGATCTCGGCCAGTTCCACTTGTTCCCGGGCCAGCAAATGGACGGCCAGAAACTGTGCGGACCGCGCCACCCGGTAGGTGCGGTTGACCTCGGACAGCCACACCACGAACCGCACCGGACGCAGGGAGCACTGTGAGGCGAACCCGACCAGGCACCCGGCCCGTTCCCCACCCGCCGCGGCCGTCACCACACACATATCGGGATCGAGCCGGCTGGTGAACGCGTCCATGTCACCCATGTCCGCCATACTCACGCCCCTCCTGCCTCTCCAGTCGCCATCGGTCGCACGTCCATTACGGCCCTCCGCTCCCGAACCTACGGCAACTGCACGGCGCCGGCCCTTCCCCAAGCACGCCCGTCCGGCACCGGCCTGACGAGGCCCTGGGCGGTCCGCAGGGTGCACTGAACTGCTGATGCGCCGGACACCCGCACATCATCGCCGCACCGCCTCGTTGAGGGCCCGCGCTGCTCCACGACCCATCGGACACGGCAGCCTGCCGTGCACGTCGCACGCCTCACGGCTCTCCCGGTCCGGGTGTTCGCTGAGCGGACGGACCTGACCGGATATAGCTCTTGACGCGGCATCACCACCTGACTGAGCATCAGGCGCACACAGCACCCGCACAGCTCTGGCACCACCGATCCAGGCACCGTTCGACTCCCCACATCGACGAGAAAGTGCGGCTCCCCACATGACACCTTCGAGATCCAGCCTGCCCAGGAGCATTGCCAGACGTACGGCCGCCGTTGCCCTCGTGGCCGTGGCGGGCCTGCTCGCCGCCTCGCCCACGTCCTCGGCGATGCCCGACCGGCCCGCGGCGGCCGACGTCAGCGACGGGACCCTGGCGGCACCCGACATCCCGCTCAGCAACGTCAAGGCCCACCTCACACAGTTCCAGTCGATCGCCACCGCCAACGGCGGCAACCGGGCTCACGGCCGCACCGGCTACAAGGCCTCGCTCGACTACGTGAAGGCCAAACTCGACGCGGCCGGATTCACCACCACCGTCCAGCAGTTCACCTACTCCGGCAGCACCGGGTACAACCTGATCGCGGACTGGCCCGGCGGGGACCCGAACCAGGTCCTCATGGCCGGCGCGCACCTCGACTCGGTCTCCTCCGGCGCAGGGATCAACGACAACGGCTCCGGCTCCGCGGCCGTACTCGAGACCGCCCTCGCCGTCTCCCGCGCCCAGCTCCAGCCCACGAAGCACCTGCGGTTCGCCTGGTGGGGCGCCGAGGAGCTGGGACTGGTCGGCAGCAGGTACTACGTGAACAACCTGCCATCCACTGACCGCGCCCGGGTCTCGGGGTACATCAACCTCGACATGGTCGGCTCCCCGAACCCGGGCTACTTCGTCTACGACGACGATCCGGCGATCGAGAAGGTCTTCAAGGACTGGTACGCGGGCATCGGCGTACCGACCGAGATAGAGACGGAAGGCGACGGCCGCTCCGACCACGCGTCCTTCAAGAACGTCGGCATACCCGTCGGCGGCCTGTTCACCGGCGCCAGCCGTACGAAGACGTCGGCGCAGGCCGCCAAATGGGGCGGCACCTCCGGCCATGCGTTCGACCGGTGCTACCACTCCTCCTGCGACACGACCACCAACATCAACGACACCGCGCTGGACCGCAACAGCGACGCTCTCGCGCACGCGATCTGGACGCTGGGGACGGCGGAACCGCTGCCGCCCGGCGAGTCGTACGAGAACACCACCGACGTCGCCATCCCGGACAACGCGGCCGCGGTGACCTCGGCCCTCACCGTCTCCGGCCGCACCGGAAACGCGCCGGCGGCGCTCCGGGTCGGAGTGGACATCAAGCACACCTGGCGCGGTGACCTCGTCGTCGACCTGCTGGCGCCGGACGGCACGGCATACCGGCTGAAGAACTCAAGCAGCTCGGACTCCGCGGACAACGTCATCACCACGTACACCGTCGACGCCTCCAGCGAGACGGCGAACGGAACCTGGCGGCTGCGGGTGCAGGACGTCGCCGCGCAGGACACGGGCTACATCGACAGTTGGAAGCTGACCTTCTGACCGATGACCTGCGTGTGCCGGGTAGCGCCGGCACACGCAGCCGAGGCGCACCCCACCTTCAGCTCCTGAGTCATCGCCCCCCCGGAAAACGTGCGTGCGTACGGGATTTCCGCCGTGCCAGGATGGCGTCGGGAAGCGAGGTCTCGTGGACGAGTTGAAGCGATTCCGCCTGGCGCTGGTCGCGTGGGCGGCCGGCGGAGCAAGGGCGGATGCGGCCGCCGCGGTGGCGCGGGAGCTGGCCGGCGGCGGCGTGCGGACGATCGTGCTCGTCGAGGGGAGCAGTGATCAGGTCGCGCTCGAAGCGCTGGCCACGCGCCACGGCCGCGACCTCGGTGCGGAGGGCGTCGCGGTAGTACCGCTCGGAGGTGCGACGAACATCGGGCGTTTCCTGGACGTGTGCGGTCCTCCGGGGCTCGGCCTCCCGCTGGCCGGTCTCTGCGACATCGGCGAGGAGCGGCATTTCCGGCGTCATCTGGAGCGGGTCGGGCTCGGGTCCGGTCTCACGCACGCCGGTCTGGAAACACTCGGGTTCCAGGTGTGCGTCGCCGACCTGGAGGACGAGCTGATCCGCGCACTCGGGGCCGAGGGCGTGCAGCAGGTGATAGACGCCCAGGGCGAGATGCGCCCCTTCCGCACCTTCCAGGGCCAGCCGGCACAGCGGGAACGGCCCGTGGAACACCAGCTGCGACGCTTCATGGGCACGCACAGCGGCCGCAAAGCGCTCTACGCGCAAGCGCTGGTCGCGCACCTGGACCTGGAGCGCGTCCCCCAGCCGCTGGAGCGCCTCCTCACCCACGTTTGACACGGCCGCCGTGCGGCTCCCGGGGCTCGCCATCCACCGGCGTGCGCCCAGGCACCGTCACCACCCCCTCCGCGGGCGGCGGTGCCGGGGCGCGTCGACCGGCGACCGACGGATCAGCCCATGCTCTTCGCGCCGTCCAGGGACTCGCGGATGATGTCGGCGTGACCGGCGTGCTGGGCCGTCTCGCCGATGATGTGCAGCAGAACCCGGCGCACGGACCAGCGCGTGCCCGGCTCGTGCCAGGGGGCCGACGGCAGCGGCTGGGACCGGTCCAGGTCGGGCAGCGTGCCGACCAGTTCGTCCGTCCGGCGGGCCACCTCGGCGTACTCCTCCAGCACCCCGGCCAGCGTCTCGCCGGGCAGCATCCGGAACTCGTCGGCCCGCTGCGCCCAGTCGGCCTCGGTCATGTCGCTCCAGTTGCCCAGCACCTGCGGGCCGTGCTGGATGAAGTCGACCCAGGATCGCTCGACCGAGGTGACGTGCTTGATGAGGCCGCCCAGGCACAGTTCGCTGACGGTGGTCCGCTGCCCGGCCTGCTCGTCGGTCAGGTCACGGGTGGTCAGGCGCAGGAACCGGCGATGGTGAGCCAGGGCCTCCAGCAGGTCGGCGTACTCGCCGGTGACGTCGGGAGAGGGCGTGGTCTGGGTGGTGGCGTGCTGCGTCGCGGTCATCGTCTCCGGCTTCCGTCAGTGGTCTTCCGTGGACGAGCTCCACGCTAGGAGCGATATAGGCCGGATCCTGTCCTATATGCAGAGGATCGGGCCCGGAAAGGACACCTCGGCCGCGGCGGCCCCCCGCGTCCGCGCACAGCGCCCTTTCGGCGGCGCAGCAGGTGCAGCGGCGGGCCTCCTCGCTGGACGGAAGCGTCGGCGGGGAAGACGTCGGACCGAGGCATCCGTCCTCGGCGAGCTTCGGGACACCCCGCGTCCGCGGATGCAGCTCCTCGGGGCCGAAGCGTCGGCAACGGGGGCGCGCTTCAGATCACAGCCCTAGCCGCGCCCAATTCCGGCGAAGTTCGCAGGGCTGGGCCAGCGCCGGCTGGGGCGGTCTTGAGAGCACCGCGGCGTATCAGCGAAGACACCCGGCGCCCCGCGCTTCACCCGTGGACACCGACCGGTCGCTCGTACGGTCCCTCGGACGATGCTGCTGGCCGACTTCGGCGCCCCGCTCGACAGCGGCGACGAGCAGCGCGGAACTCACCCCGACGGGGGACGCAGCGATGTATTGCTGGGACAGACGGGTGGAGCGATGACACGGCTGGGCGGCCCGGATGGTGCGTGCCAGGAGCCTGACTGACGGTGGTTCATGTCGAGGCCGGGTTCATTCCAGCTGATGCCCTGTCCGCTGCCCGGCCACGGCGGAAGGACACCGATATGCGATCTGCCCGCATTCTTCTCGCCACGGCGGCCGCCTCCGCCACGCTCGCCTTCGCCACGCCCGGCGCCGCGTTCGCCGTACCGGCCGCGTACTACGAAGGCGGCGACGACTCCTCGTACAGCAAGGAGCACGACAGCGATTCCGGCCGCGACCACGACAAGGACTACAGCAAGGGCTACGACAAGGAGAGCAACCACGACGGGCCGCGCGGCGGAATGCACACGGGTGGCGGTGCACTCGCCGCCGTGCAGGGGGACGACTGGAGCTCGGACCACGAGGACAAGAAGTACGACTCCGATTCCTACAAGGACAAGGGCGATAAGGGCGAGTGGGGCGGTGACGACCACGACAAGCCGCGCGGCGGTATGCACACCGGCGGCGGAGCCCTCGCCTCGCCCGGGGTCACCGCGGGCGGACTGGCCGTGCTCGCCGTAGGCGCCACCGGCATGTACGCACTGCGCCGCAAGAAGGCCGCCGAGCCGACGTCCTGACCGGTCCTGCGCACTCCGGGAATGCGGCCGCCGCCGGCGCACACCGTGCTGGCGGCCCGCGCTCCCGAGGCCCGAAGTCTGTGCTGCCGTGCCCGAGTGAGGTGATGTCCCATGGCAGCTGAACCCTCCTCCACGCCTCCCGCCGAGGAGGCGACGGACGGGCAGTACGCCGGCCGCAGCGGGCGACTGACCCTGTGGGGCGTGGCGATCGTCATCCTCGCCGTCAGTGTGTTCGGCGACCACGAAGGGGCGGACAGCACTCCGCAAACCTCCCGTTCCCCGGTCTCGACCGCCGCTCCCACGGACACGCACCAGTCCACGCGGCCGCTGCCTCGCTCCACACCCATCCGGCTGCTCATCCCGAAGATCTCCGTGGACGCCCCCTTCACCCCCCTCTCCATCGGCGCCTCGGGCCAGCTCGAGCCTCCGCCGGCGGCCGACACCAATCTCGTCGGCTGGTACGCCGAGGGCGTCTCGCCCGGCGAGCAGGGCACCTCGATCATCGCCGGGCACATCGACACGGCCACCTCGGCGGCCGTCTTCGCCAACCTCTACGAACTCCGGCGCGGCGACCGGTTCTCCGTCGCCCGGGCCGACGGGCGCAGGGCGGACTTTGTCGTGGACGACGCGGAGACCTTCGCGAAGGACGACTTCCCCAGCAAGCGGGTGTACGCCGACGCGGAGCGCCCCGAGGTCCGGCTCATCACCTGCGCGGGGGAGTACGACCACTCGGTGAAGGACTACACCGAGAACCTGGTGGTCTTCGCCCACCTCCTGTGATGCCTTTCTCAGCGTTCCTTAGCCCACCTGGCTGGACGTCGCAGTGGGGTTACCTGTCCGCGCTCGCTCTCGTGCTTCCATCGCGTCAAAAGGCAGTCAAGAGGCATATGACATGGCCACCACTAGGAGACAACCGATGACCGAGGACAACGAACCGACCACCTGCACCTTCGATTTCAGCGAAGCCCTGGACTTCGACCCCGCGCTCGCCGACCTGATGCATCGGGGTTCCCCCACACGGATCCGGCTCAGCTACGGCGACGCCGACGCCTGGTTGGTCACCGGCTTCGAGGCCGTCAAGCAGGTGACCACCGACCACCGGCTCAGCCGGGCGGGCATCATCGGCCACGACTACCCACGGATGACTCCCGAGCCCATCGTTTCCCCCGAGTCGATCAATGTCATGGACCCGCCGCACAGCACCCGCGTCCGCCGCCTGGCCTCCCAGGCATTCACCCAGCAGCACGTCGAAGGCATGCGGCAGCGGATCATCCACCTCGCGGACCTCCTGCTGGACGAGATGGAGCAAGAGGGCCCGCCGGCGGATCTGGTCCGGCACCTGTCCAACACGCTGCCCCAGCACACCATCCTCGACCTCCTCGGCATCGAACGGCAGGAATGGCCCCGGATCGAGGAGTCCGTGCACCAGTTGCTCGTCGTCGGTGCGGACAGCAAGCAGTCCGCCGCCACCGCCAAAGCCGACCTGACGGCTTACTTCGCCAAACTTGTCGAACAGCGACGGCACTCACCCGGCACGGACCTCATCAGCGCGATGGCCGCAGCACGGGACGGTGAGGAACAGCTGGACGACAAGGAACTGGCCGTCATGGCACTGACGCTGGCGCTCAGCGGCCAGGACACGGCGACCTGCCAGATCAGCGACATCGCCTACCTGCTCCTGACACGTCCCGCGCTCATGGAGCACCTCAAACGCCGGCCCGAGACCCTGACCGACGTCCTGCACGAGATGCTTCGCTACATCCCGTTCCGAAAAGGGGTCGGAATCCCCCGGGTGGCCCTTGAAGACGTGGAACTGGACGGAGCGCGGATCCGGGCGGGCGACTTCGTCCACGTGTCGTACCTGACGGCCAACCGTGACCCGGAACGCTTCCCGGACCCGCACGTCATCGACGTCGACCGGCCGAACAGTCCGCACATGACCTTCGGCTGGGGCGGGCACCGATGCATCGCCATGCCTTTGGCCATGGCAGAGCTCGAAGTCGCCATCGGGCGGCTCGTCGAGCGCTTCCCCGGGCTGCGGCTCGCGGTGCCGCCGGAGGAGGTGCGGTGGGACACCGAGACGATCAGACGGTTCCCGCTGGAGCTACCAGTGGCTTGGTAGGAAGCCTGCCCGGCCCGGCAACGCCGGGCCTTCCTGCTAGGGACCGCAGATGCGCTGTGCTTCTGCTGCCGCCCTGTCGAGATCGGCCTTGGCGTCGGCCACTGCTTGCTCCCCGACGACGCCCGGGTGCCCGCCTTGAGTGATGAGGTCCTGGTACCACTTCACCATGTCTTCGTAGTCCCTCTCCGCCATCTCGGCGATCGCTTGTGCCTTGGCGCAGTCGTCCGGCACGACGACCGGCGCCGCGTGAGCTGCAGCGGGAAGAGCGAAGGTCAAGGCGGCGGCCGCGGCCGCGCCGGTGAACAGGCGTAGAGACATCATGGGAAGCCTCCGAAAGGAAGGGCGCTGAGACTACGACGTAAGCTCAACCCACCGGCTCGGGCCGGCGGTGGCAACGCACCTGTCGAAGGGATTGGGGTCGCCCTGGTACTCCTGGCAGCGCCAAACGATCCCACCGACGCGGACGGTCGCGGGAGAGCCACTTGAGCCGTGTGCCCGGTAGGCATTGGCGACCTCAAGAGCGGTGGAACACGACGTGCCGGCGCTGCCGAAGACGGCGAGTCCGTAGACACTGTCCGATCCGCAGTACCCGCGGGGCGCCGCGTCTGCGCTCCCGGAGGCGGACAGCGCAGTCAGGGCCGAGACTCCCAGTACTGCGACGACCGCCAGACCGGCCCTTAGGGCCCCTTTGAACGATTGCATCCTGAAGCCGTCCTTCCTCGTGCCGGGCCGAGCGAAGTACCAACTGGACGTCCGCGCCGCGATCGAGGCAGGTCAGCCGTGCCGCCGGCACGACCGTACACTCCCACCACCATCACCCACTCGGACCAGCCCTGCCACTCGGACAGCGCCTGCGGTTATAGTCGTGCCCGGCGGTTTCCGGCCGCCTCTGGGTCCGCGGGCAGAGCTGCAAGCTCACCGGTTGTGCATGAGAGATCGACGGCAGATCTTTCCAGCCCGATGTCGCGGACCCGCGGGCGCCGAGGAAGGACTGCCTTGTCCGCTCAGTCACGCCGTCTCCCCGACCGGCCCAACCTCCGGTACCTCAAGATCGAGGCCAAGCGCCGCCTCGCCGCAGGGGAGTTCACCACCCTCCACGAAGCCCAGCTGGCCATCGCCCGCGAGCACGGGCTGTCGAGCTGGACCGCGCTCAAGGAACTCATCGAGGCCTCGGGTCCGACGAGCCACGCGCTGACGCAGCTGTTGTGGGTGGTGTCCCGCTTCGCGGCGGCCGACACCCCGGGATGGACACCCCCCAACGAGGAGGAACTGCGCCGGCACTTCGATGACCGCTACCTCACCCTCGTGCCGCCGGACTGGCTGACCCGCCTGTTCAGCACGGTGGCCCCGCAACTGCGCGAGGGCCTCACCGAGGTGCGGGCCGAGCCGCAGCGCCTTCACGCCCGCCTCGCCGACCTGCGCGTCGAAGCGGCAACGGAGACCCAGCCGCCGTACCGGCTGCACATGCTGCGGATGTATCCGCTGGAGACGAAGGCCACAGACCCGCGCGTGGCGGCACCGGCGACGAACACCTTCGGGCCGGTGCCGCAGGAGGCAGCCGCGGTGGCCGCGGACGCTTACGCCGAGCTGGGCCTGGTCGGCCTCACTGTGGCCGGCGCGTCCGACGACGGCTCGGTGTGGGCGACCGCACGGGGCTGGGCCGGTCTCGACCAGGACGACGTACTGCTGCCCGAACACCGGTTTCCCGCGTACGCGGTCACCAAGCCGATCACCGCGACCGCCGTCCTGCGGCTCGTCGCGGACGGGCGCGTACGGCTCGACGAGCCCGCGAACGCCTACCTGCGCACCATCCGGCTCGCCGACGACACCGTCACCGTACGGGAACTGCTGACCCATACCGGCGGCGTCGAGACCCCCGCGTCGATGTTCGCCGACCGAGTCCCCGACCTGGCCTCGGTCACCGGGCCGGTCGCGGCGTGCGGCGGGCAGCGCGGCACGTTCGCCTACGGCCACGGCGGGTACGGGATGCTCGGCCAACTCATCGCCGACGTCACCGCGTTGCCCTACCCGCAGGCCGTGGCGCGCATGGTCCTCGACCCGCTCGGCATGACCGGATCCTCGTTCCCCACCACCCCGCCCGCAACCGGGGCGGCGACCGGCTACCGCCTGTCCGACGAGGGCTCCTTCGAGCCCGTGCCGGCCCAGGTCTTCACGCTGCCCGCGGCTGGTGGCCTGTGGACCACCGCGCTCGACCTCGTCCGCTTCGGTCTCGGGTGGTCCTCGCTGCTGCCCGACACGCTCGCCCGCGAGGCGTTGTCGCCGCAGGCCGAGCGGGACGACTTGGGTGGACAGGCAGGCCTCGGCTGGATGCTCGTGTCGGCCAAGGATGTTGCCGGACACCCGGGCGCGGGCGCCGGCTTCAGCGCGTCCCTGATCGTCAGGCCGAGCAGCGGCCGGCCCTGGGTCGTCCTCACCAACCGAACGGTCATCGTCGAACCCGTCAACGAGCGCCTGGCCCTCCCGATCGCCTGAGCAGCAGGTTGCGTGTGTCGGTTGGTCAGTTCTTTGTGTCCGCTGCGGTGCATCTCATCGCGTCCTGACTGGGTGGCGCGCCGTCCCGGATCACGACCGCTGGGTGCCACCATGGCCGTCGCCGACGACGACACGTGGCGCGGCTCGCTGTCGGGCGGCTGTGTCGAGGGCATCGTCCTGGACATGCCCCGCACCGTCCTGGCAGGGGGGCCGCGCCCCAGGTGACCGCCGTGCAGCCCGGAGAAGACCTGCTGTCCTGGGAAGACGCCCCGGTCATGCGCCCGCGAACTGCGGGTCCTCATCACGCCCGCACCCCCCGAGCCGGTCCACTCCGCCATCACCACGGCCCTGGCCGAGGACCGCCCGTGAGGCCGCCCGACCGCTGGTTGGCGCGACAGATCTCGCCGCAGTCCTGGCCACCCTGGCGGGGACCTTGCACCGCAAGGTCGTCGTCGTCGACCCGCGGCCCGGGCATGTCGCCTCCGGGGCCTTCACCGGCACCGCCGACGTCGTCCGTGCCTGGCCCGACGACTGGATCGCCCGTCACCCGCTCGCCGCACCCGACGCGGTCGTCGCACTCAGCCACGACCCGCGCATCGACGACCGCGCCCTGCGCGCCGCTCTGGCAGGCCCCGCCGGATACGTCGCCGCGCTCGGCAGCCGGGCCACCCATGCGAGGCGCCTACGGTGCCTGACCGACGCCCCCGGGCTGGCCCGCCTGGCCGGCCCGGCGGGCCTCGACCTCGGCGGAGCGTCCCTCGCCGAGAACCGCATCGCGGCCGAGGGGGGGCCGTATGGGTGAACCGTCGCTCACCCCAGCCGTGTGGAGAAGCCAAGGGAGACAGGGCCCATCGAGCCTTGCCGTCTTACGTTGCGATCCGTTCGGAGTGGCAACCTGTCGGTAGCCGACCGAAACTGAAACCTGCTGTTCGTGATCAGGAAATAACGCACCCTCGTGCCGAAGCGTCTTCAAGGAGGTCGCACGGTGGAGCAGTCTGCCGAGGTCGATATAGCCGGGCCGAACAAATCCGTTGTCGACCAGCGAGCCGACGGCTCGGGCCCGGTGACAACGGAAACCGAGACGAGTACGGACGCCGAAAGTGAACTCGCTCAGGTCCTGGCCGCCGTCATACGTGTGGACCATGTTCCGGTCGACAAACACTTTTTCGACGACTTGGGTGCCAACTCTTTGGTCATGGCCCAATTCTGCGCAAGGCTCAGGAAAAGGCCGGATCTGCCGTCAGCGTCCATCAAGGACATATACCGGCACCCTACGATCCGAAGCCTGGCGGCAGCTCTCGCCGTGACAACTCCCACCTCCCCCGACTGCTCCGTCCCGAATTCTCCCTCGTCGCCGGTGACGACCAGCCAGCTGGCGTACGTTCTCTGCGGAATCTTCCAGCTGTTGATGTTCTTGGGGTATTCCGTTGTCGCGGGAATGATGGCCGCTCGCGGTTACGAGTGGATCGCCGCGGGATCTGACGCGGCCGACATTTATCTGCGGTCGCTCGTCTTCGGCGGCGTCGGTTTCGTCGCGCTGTGCGTGTTCCCGGTCGTCGCGAAATGGATTCTCATCGGCCGCTGGAAACCGTGCGAGTTCCCGGTCTGGAGTCTGGCCTACCTGCGTTTCTGGCTAGTCAAGGTGCTGCTCCACGCCAATCCGATGCTCTTGTTCGTGGGCAATCCCCTGTACCCGCTGTATCTCCGGGCACTCGGCGCTCGTATCGGCAAGGGAGTGACGATCCTCTCCCACTCCCTCCCGGTCTGCACCGACTTGCTTACGATCGGCGCCGGCACGGTGATCCGCAAGGACTCGTTCCTCCTCTGCTACCGGGCACACGCCGGGCGCATCCAGACCGGCCCGGTCACGCTCGGCCGCGACGTGTTCATAGGCGAGAAAACGGTCCTGGACATCGACACGCGGATGGGCGACGGAGCACAGCTCGGCCACTCGTCCGCCCTGTACCGCGGCCAGGCGGTCCCGGACGGCGAGCACTGGCACGGGTCCCCGGCACAGCCCACGGACGTCGACTACGTGAGGGTGCCGCCCACGCGATGCCGCGCCCTCCGCCGGGCTTCCTTCGGGCTGATGACCTTGCTTCAGCTGCTCTTCTTGTACATGCCGCTGGCGCTCGGCGGAACGTACATGCTGTTCACCGAAGTCCCCGCCATCAGCCGGCAACTCGGGCCGGACGCGGGCGGACTCGCGTCGGGGCAACTGATCAGTGGCGCGCTGGTGTTGTCACTCGTGCTGTTCTTCGGATTCGTCGTCGCAGGCCTCGTCGTGCTGTACACCGTTCCGCGTCTGCTGAACCTGGTCATCAAGCCCGACAAGGTGTATCCGCTCTACGGATTCCACTACTCGGTACACCGGGCCGTGGTGCGCATGACGAACATCAAGTTCTTCACGTGGCTGTTCGGTGACAGTTCCTACATCGTGTACTACCTGAAGGGGCTCGGCTACGATTTGTCGCGGGTCGAGCAGACCGGGTCGAACTTCGGCACCGAAGTGCAGCACGAGAGCCCCTATTTGGTGTCGGTCGGCAGGGGAACGATGGTGGCCGACGGCCTGTCCATCGTGAACGCGGAATATTCCAGCACGTCCTTCCGGATATCCCGGGCGTCGATCGGATCGCACAACTTCCTCGGCAACAACATCGCCTACCCCGTGGGCGCCAGGACGGGCGACAACTGCCTGTTGGCGACTAAGGTCATGGTTCCCCTCGACGGTGAAGTCCGCCAAGGCGTAGGTCTCCTGGGCTCGCCCTGCTTCGAGATTCCGCGGTCGGTCGAACGCGATGCACGGTTCGACGACCTCAGGACCGGGGAGAGGCTGCGCCGCCAACTTGCCGCGAAGAACCGCTACAACCTGCGCTCGATGGCCCTCATGCTGTTCATGCGGTGGCTGCACACCTTCGCCCTCACGCTGCTCGCGCTCGTCTCCATCGACGTGTACGGCGTGCTCGGACACGTGGTGATCGCCGCATATCTGGCGATGACGCTCTGCTTCTCCACCCTTTACTACATCCTGTTGGAACGCTGCATCGCGTCATTCCGCGCCCTCCGCCCCCAGTTGTGCTCCATCTACGACCCGTACTTCTGGTGGCACGAACGCCTGTGGAAGGTTCCGGACGAACACCTCAACATCTACAACGGGACCCCCTTCAAAAGCCTGATCTGGCGGATGCTGGGCGTGCGCATCGGCAGCAGGGTGTTCGACGACGGCTGCTATCTGACGGAGCGGACACTCACCACCATCGGGGACGAATGCACGCTCAACGCCGGGAGCAAAATCCAATGCCATTCGCAGGAGGACGGCACCTTCAAGTCCGACGGCAGCACGCTCGGTGCCGGCTGCACCCTCGGTGTCTCCGCCCATGTGCATTACGGCGTGACCATGGGTGACGGCGCCGTACTGGCACCCGATTCCTTCCTCATGAAAGGCGAGGAGGTGCCCCCGAACGCATGGTGGGGAGGAAACCCCGCCGGCGACATGCCGGATGCCCCCGATCAATCTCACGCCGAGCCGAGAAAGGCCATTCGATGGGAGCGCGCCTGAATACGGACCGGGAGTTCTGGAGCCGTGTGCTGACCGCTGGTGGTTTCACCGCGGTGCCACGGTGGGTCCGGGAGCCGGTGACGGGAGTGGCCGAGTACGAGGCGGCGGTGCCGGACCACGTGACGGCCGCGGTACGCGGGCTGACGCGGAAGCTGGAAGTGCCGCTCAGCGCGGTGTTGTTGGCCGCGCACGCCAAGGTGCTGGCCGCGTTGTCCGGTGAGCAGGAGGTCGTGACGGGGTACGTCACCGGAGCTCGAAGCGGCCCGCTGCCGTGCCGGCTGACCGTCGCCCCCGGGCCCTGGAGCGCCCTGGTGTCGAGCGCCCGTCGCGTCGAGGCGGAGCTGCTCGCGCACCGGCAGTTCCCCGTGGACGAGCTGCGCCGGGAACTGGGCGTGGCCGGGCCGACGTACGAGGTCGTGTGCGATCCGGCGGGGACCGACGACGGGCTGATCGGCGACGCCGCGCTGGGGGTGGGCTGGTACGACCGTGGCGGACGGCTGGTGATGCGGCTGCGCTGTCGCAAGCAGGTACTTGACGCCGAGTGCGCAGCCCGCATCGGCGGGTACCACCTCGCCGCACTGCGGTTGATGGCCGCCGACGTCGACGCCGAACACACGCGGCAGAGCCTGCTGTCGGCCGACGAGGTGGGCGAGCAGCTCGAAGGACTGGCCGGGCCGCGCCGGCTGCTGCCGGACGCGCGGGCGCACGAGCTGTTCGAGCAGCGCGTACGGGCCCACCCGGACCGGGTGGCGGCGGTGCACGGCGACCGCTCATGGACGTACGGGGAACTGAACGCGCGCGCGAACCGGTTGGCGCGGGCGTTGCTGGAGCGGGGACTGGGCCGGGAAGACGTGGTCGCGATCGTCACCGAACGCAACCTCGACTGGCTGGCCGCGACGTTGGCGGTGTTCAAGGCGGGCGGCGCGTACCTGCCGATCGAGCCGCACTTCCCGGCCGGCCGTATCGCGGCAACGCTGTCACGCGCAGGCTGCCGACTGGTGCTGACGGAGTCCGGCAGCACCGACACCCTCGACCAGGCCCTGGCCACCCTTCCGGAGGCCAGGAAGCTGCTGATCGAGGAGGCGTACGCACAGCAGCACGCCGACACCGACGTCGGTGTCGAGGTCGCCGCCGACCAGCTGGCCTACATCTACTTCACCTCCGGTTCCACCGGCGAGCCGAAGGGCGCGATGTGCGAGCACGCGGGCATGCTCAACCATCTCTTCGCCAAGATCGATGACTTGGAGATCACCGAGGGGCGCGTGGTGGCGCAGACGGCCCCGCAGTGCTTCGACATCTCTCTGTGGCAGTTGGTGTCCGCGCTGCTGGTGGGCGGGCAGACTCTGCTCGTCGGACAGGAGTCGGTCGTCGACGTGGAGCAGTTCCTCGACACGATCGTCCGCGGACGGGCCGGTGTCGTCCAGGTGGTGCCTTCCTACCTGGAGGTCGTGGTCTCGTATCTGGAGAAGCAGCCTCGCGAACTGCCCGACCTGCGCTGCGTGTCGGTCACCGGTGAGGCGCTCAAGCGGGAGCTGGTCCAGCGCTGGTTCGCGATCCAGCCGGACATCAAGCTCGTCAACGCCTATGGACTGACCGAGACTTCGGACGACACCAACCACGAGGTCATGGACACGGTGCCCGAGCGCGTACTGCTGGGGTGCGCGGTCAACAACGTGCGCGTGTACGTCGTCGACGAGCATCTGTCGCTGGTGCCGCTCGGCGCCCCGGGGCTGCTCGCGTTCTCCGGCGTCTGCGTCGGGCGCGGATACATCAACGATCCCGAACGGACCCGTGAGGCCTATCGGGAGGACCCGTACCGGCCGGGTGAACGGCTCTATCTGAGCGGCGACTGGGGGCGCTGGCACCCGGGCGGCAGGCTGGAGTTCCTCGGGCGCCGGGACAACCAGGTCAAGATCCGCGGATTCCGTATCGAGATCGGCGAGATCGAGAACACCCTGCTGCGGGTGGACGGACTTCGGGACGCCGTGGTCGTCATTGCCGAGCGGGCCGGCCACAGCAAGCACCTGATCGCCTTCTACACGGGCGAGCGCCAGGAGACGGACGTCCTGCGCGAGGCGCTGGGTGCCGTACTGCCCGCCTACATGCTCCCCTCGGCCTTCCACTGGCAGCCCAGCCTGCCGCTCACCGCCAACGGCAAGATCGACAGGAAGGCCCTGACCGCGCTGGCCGAACAGACGGAGGCACCCACGGAGAACGACGCCGGTGAGGACCACGACCGCGCCCCGCTCACCCCGACCGAGCGGAAGCTGGCGGCAGCCTGGGCCGAACTGCTCGGCGTCCCCGAACAACAGGTCGGCCGGAACGACCACTTCTTCGACTGCGGTGGCACCTCCCTCACGGCAGTGAAACTCACCATCGCCCTGGACCGCGCCGTGTCCCTGAAGGACATCACCCGGCACCCGGTCCTGGCCGACCTGGCCGCCCTCCTCGACGGCACGCCCCAGCGACGCCCGGAGCTGCTTCAGCCGCTGTCGGGGAAGGCGGGCGGCGCGCCGGACTGCGCACTGGTGTGCTTCCCCTACGCAGGCGGCAACGCGGTCAACTACCAGCCGATGGCGAGCGCGCTGGCGGACAACGGGCTCACGGTGTACGCCGTCGAGCTGCCCGGTCACGACCTGGCCGCCCCGGGCGAGCCGTTCGCCACCATCGAGCAGGTGGTGCAGCAGGTCGCCGCCGAGATCGCCGAACGGGGCCTGACCAGGGTCATGATCTGGGGCCATTCGTCAGGCGCCGCGTCGGCCGTGGCGACGGCCAGGCAGCTGCAGGAACTCGGCGTCGACGTCCCGCGGGTGTTCCTCGCCGCACAACTGCTCGGCACCGCCGCCGACCGGCGCGCCCACCTCGCCGAGCTGACACGCCGCAGCAACGCCGAGATCGCCGCCCGACTCACCAGCGACAGCGGCCACACGGAACTCGCGGAGCTGAACGCCGAGCACGCCGACCACATCGGTGCCGCCTACCGGCACGACTGCGAGTCCGCCCACCGCTATTTCGCCGACGCCCTTCAGACCCCGCCGCCGGTGAAGCTGTCCGCGCCGGTCACCGTGGTCGTCGCCGCCGACGACCCGAACACGGCCGGATTCGCCGACCGCTACCGCGACTGGCAGCTCCTGGCCGACCACGTGGAGCTGCACGAACTCCCCGACGGCGGCCACTACTTCCTGCGCACGCGTCCGGCCGAAGCCGCACGGGCCGTCCTGGGCGCCACCGAACCACTGGCCTCCTCGTGAGCCCCGAACGAGCGGCCTTCTCTTCACCCTCCCAGAGCCTTCAGCGGGGCAACCGAAAGGAAACCGAGATGTCGTCCTCACCCCTGGCACCCCTGCTCGACGTGGAGCTGCGGCCGGACCGGCCTCCGATCCTGCATGCCAAGGCCCCTGGCGATGCGGCGAGTTGGGCGGTTGAGCACCGCGACGCGCTGCGCGCACACGTCGCCCAGCACGGCGTGCTGCTCGTCCGCGGCCTGGACCTGCGGGATGCGGATCAGGTCGGTGCCGTCTTCGCGGGCCTGTCCGACGGCGGCCTCATGACGGAGAGGGAGGCATTCGCCCCCCGTCAGACCTACGGCCCCGGGGTGTACTCCTCGACCACCTGGCCGGCCAACCAGCCGATGTGCATGCACCACGAACTCAGCTACACGCTGGAGGTTCCCGGCCTGATGCTGTTCGCGTGCCTGACCGCACCCAGCCAGGGCGGTGCCACGGCGGTCGCCGACGCGGAACAGGTGCTCCAGGCCCTGCCCACCGAGCTCAGCGACCGATTCGAGCGCGAGGGCTGGCTGCTGACCCGCAGCTACAACGACGAGATCGGGGCCTCCCTGACGGAGTCGTTCGGCACCGACGACCACGCCGCCATCGAGCGCTACTGCCGCGCCCAGGCCATCGACTTCACCTGGCAGCCCGACGGCTCCCTGCACACCCGCCAGCGCCGCAGCGCCGTCGTACGGCACCCGCTCACCGGCCGACGCTGCTGGTTCAACCAGATCGCGTTCCTCAACGAGTGGACGCTCGCCCCCGAGGTGCGCGAATACCTGGTGGACGTCTACGGCGAGGGCGGACTGCCCTTCAACACCCGCTTCGGTGACGGCACTGCGATCAGCGAGGACATCGTCCAGCTGCTCAACTCCACCTACGAGGAGCACACCCGGCGCGAGCCCTGGCAGCCCGGCGACCTGATGCTCGTCGACAACATCCGTACCGCCCACAGCAGAGAGGCCTTCACCGGAGAGCGCCAGGTGCTGGTCGCCATGGCCGAGCCCCGGCGCCTGGCCGACTGCGCTCCTGAGCCGAAGGGGAGCCGACGATGACCCACCTGATGTCACCCGCCACCGGGCGTGCCGCCTCCGACGCACCCTCGCCGCCGACCTTCGCGGTGATCTCCGGCGCGCAGGTACAGCAGGCACTCAGCGGACGCGAGAAGGCGATCGTGGAGCTGGTCGAGGAGGCCTACCGGCTGCACGGCGCCGGGGACTCGGTCAACCCCCCGTCGTACTTCCTGCGCTTCCCCGACCGCCCTACCTCGCGCATCATCGCGCTGCCGGCCTCCATCGGCGGGTCGGTCCAGGTGGACGGTCTGAAATGGATCTCCAGCTTCCCGGCCAACGTGCAGGCCGGCCTGCCCCGGGCCTCCGCGGTCCTCATCCTCAACGACCATGACACGGGCTACCCCTTCGCCTGCCTGGAGAGCTCCATCATCAGCGCGACCAGGACCGCGGCATCCGCCGCGCTTGCGGCCGACTGGCTCAGCCGCACCCGGCCCCGCCCCACCCGTGTCGGATTCTTCGGCACCGGTCTGATCGCCCGCTACATCCACACCTTCCTGGCCGGCACCGGATGGGCGTTCGACACGATCGGCGTGTACGACGTCTGCGCCGACAGCACCGCCGGTTTCTCGGGCTACCTGCACCAGGCCGGCACCACCGCGCAGGTCGCGGTCCACGACAGCGCCGAGGAACTGATCCGTTCCAGCGACCTGGTCGTGTTCGCCACCGTCGCCGGCGAGCCCCACGTCACCGACCCGGCCTGGTTCACCCACAACCCGCTGGTCCTGCACGTGTCCCTGCGCGACCTCGCTCCAGAGATCCTGCTCGACTCGGTGAACATCGTCGACGACGTCGAGCACTGTCTGAAGGCCGACACCTCACCCCACCTGGCCGAGCAGCTCACCGGCAACCGCGACTTCCTCGACGGCACCCTCGACGACGTCATGACCGGACGGCTGACGGTGCCGGCCGACCGGACCGTGATCTTCTCGCCGTTCGGACTCGGCGTCCTAGACCTCGCCGTGGGCATGTACGTGTACGACGAAGCAGCCCGGGCGGGGGAGCTCCGCCTCATCGACGACTTCTTCCACGACCTGCGCCGGTACGGCTGAAGCCACACCCTTCAGCCCTGGCAACAGGAGGTCCACCGTGCCCGTCATTTCCGCTCCCCACGCCTTCAACGAAAGCCGGCTCTACGTTGACCTGCAGCCGATTCTCGGACGCCGTCTCTACCTGAAATGCGAGGGCTTCAACTTCGCCGGCTCCATCAAGCTGAAGGCCGCGACCGAGATGGTGGAAAGCGCCGAGCGCGAAGGACACCTGACGCCGGCCTCGATTCTCGTCGAGTCCTCATCCGGCAACCTCGGCGTGGCGCTCAGCGTGATCGCCGCGAGCAAGGGATACCGGTTCCTGTGCGTGACGGACTCCCGCTGCAACCTGTCGACCAGACTCCTGATGGAGGCGCTGGGCAGCGAGGTGCACATCGTCGCCGATCTGGACGCCAACGGAGGATTCCTCGGCAAGCGCATCGAATACGTCCGTAGGCTGTGCGCGGCCGACAGCCGGTACGTGTGGCTGAGCCAGTACACCAACCCGGGCAACTGGCGGGCCCACTACCGCACGACGGCACCGGAGATCGCCGGCGAATTCCCGGGCCTCGACGTGCTGTTCATCGGGGCGGGCACCACCGGGACCCTGATGGGCTGCGCACGCTACTTCCGGCAGTGGCACCGGCCGGTGCGGATCGTCGCCGTGGACGTCGTGGGCTCGGTCGCTTTCGGGGGCCCGCCCGGTCGCCGGATGATTCCCGGCCTGGGCATGAGCATGCGCCCGCCGCTGCTCGACGAGTCGTACGTCGACGAGGTGATCCGCGTCGAGGAGGCGGACACCATCCGCACCTGCCACCGGCTGGCCCGGCGCGGATTCCTGTTCGGCGGCTCCACGGGAACCGTGGTCAGCGGTGCGATGGACTGGCTGGACCGGCACGACACCCGCGGCCTGACGGCCGTGGCCATCGCCCCGGACCTCGGCGAGCGCTACCTCGACACGATCTACCAGGCCAACTGGCTGCAGGACCTGTACGGCGACGACATCCTCGACTCCGAAGAGGCGACGGTCGCCTCCCGGAGGCGCCAGATCATATCGCGGGTGACGGATCGCCAGCGGAACTCGTAGCCGAGACCCTGCCGGTCTGGCGGGCGGGTGCGGCAACCACAGTCTCGGCGGCACCGTGAAGCGCCGGTGAAAACCCTGTGGAAGCGGTGTCGGTGGTGCCGTTTATGCTGCACCGGACGATCACGCGGGACCAGGGGAGGGCGCGGCATGTTGGGCAAGCTGTTTGGCAGGAGTGCGGAGAGACCGGCGGCGGATCCGCACGTCCTTCCCGTCCCGCGCAGGCAGAGGAGCGGGATGTACACGCTGCGCGCGCTCGGGGACGCGCGGGTGCTGGCGCTGGTGGAAGCGGCCGACGCGGGTGACTGGGAGGCCGTCAAGGCGGCGCTGGCCCCCTTCGATCTCGGCCGCGACCACCAGGTCCTGGGCGAGCTCGCCGAATTGGACGGTGCGCAGGACTGGATCGGCCGGGCCGTCGAGGAGGACAAGGAGCACCGGGCGACCGCGCTGCTGATATCCGGCGCGCGTCACATCATCTGGGGCTGGGAGGCGCGCACCGCCGAGCGAGCCGTCAACGTCACGCAGGAGCAGTGGCGCATCTTCCACGAGCGGCTCCACATCGCCGAGGAGCAGCTGCTGGAGGCCGCCGAGCTGCGGCCGGAATGGGTCACGCCGTGGCGCCGCCTCCTCACCTCCGGTCGCGGCATGTCGCTGGGCCCCGCCGTCAACGAGACCCGGCTCGACGCCGCCCTGCGCCGCGACCCGCTGGACCTGGAGACCCATCTCGAGTGGGTGTCGCAGTTGCAGCCCCGTTGGGGCGGCGAGCCGGGGCAGGCCCTGGCGTTCGCCCAGGAGGCGTTCGCCCGCGCCCCGCAGGGTCACCGCCTCGGCTGCGTGATCGCCATGGCGTACATCGAGGAGTGGGTCGAGGCGGAGCGCGGGGACTACCTCGAAACCTCCGAGATCCAGGCGCAGTTGCGGGAGGCGGCGGACCACAGCATCCTCCACCCCGCGTACGTGTGGCGCCCGGGCTGGCAGCAGGACTTCAACATGTTCGCCATGGCCCTGTCGCTGGCGGGCGAGCGGCACACGGTCCGGCGCGTCTTCCAGACGCTGGACGGCGCCTACACCAAGTGGCCCTGGACCTACTTCGCCGAGCCCGAGAAGCAGTTCGCCCGCCACCACCGCCGCGCCTGAGCACCCGTCGGCCCCGGTGCCGCCTGCCCGTCACCCGTCACCCCTCCCACTCCGGACTGCCCGATGACTCTGCCCGACACCGCCGCGTACCCGGCCGGCGCCGACCGCACCTTCCAGGTGGATCTGCGCGGCCTCGTCGATCTCCTCTCCCACCACCTCTACTCCAGCCCTCGCGTCTACCTGCGCGAACTGATGCAGAACGCGGTGGACGCGCTGACAGCGCGGCACGCCCTCGAACCGTCCGCGTCCGCCGACGCCTTCGGCGTCCGCCTGTACGCCGACGGTTCGGTGGTACGCGTCGAGGACGACGGCGTCGGTCTCACCGAGGCCGACGTGCACACCTTCCTCGCCACCATCGGCCGCAGCAGCAAGCGCGCCGAGCAGATCGCCGAACAACGCGGGGACTTCATCGGCCAGTTCGGCATCGGCCTGCTCTCCTGCTTCCTGGTCGCGGACGAGATCCACGTCCTGAGCCGCTCCGCCCGCACCCCTGACGCACCGGCCGTGGAGTGGCGGGGACGCGGCGACGGCAGCTACACCGTCCGCACCCTGCCCGCCTCCGCCCGCCCCCGGCCCGGCACCACCGTCACGCTGACGCCGCGCGCCGACGCGGGCGAGTGGAGCCGCCCGGCGCAGGTACACGCGCTGGCCCGCCACTTCGGCTCCCTGCTGCGCCACCCGGTGACCTTCGACGACGGCACAGGCGGCACAGGCGGCCCGTACGGCCCGGGCGCATCCGTCAACCCCGAGCCCGCCCCCTGGGCGCGCACATACCCCACGCCGGGAGCCCGATCCCGCGCGCTGGCCGCGTACGGCGAGGAGGTCTTCGGGTTCACGCCGCTGGACACCATCGAGCTGGACCTGCCGGCCGTAGGCCTGAAAGGCATCGCGTGTGTGCTGCCCGAGGCGGTGCCGGCCGGACGCCGCCACGGCCACCGCGTGCACGTCAAGGGCATGCTGCTGTCCGAGCAGGCCGAGGAGATCCTGCCCGAGTGGGCGTTCTTCGTGCGCTGCGTCGTCGACGCCGAGAGCCTGCGCCCGACGGCGTCCCGCGAGTCCCTGTACGAGGACGACACGCTCGCCGCCGTCCGCGACGCCCTCGCCGAGCGGCTGCGTGCGTGGATCGCCCGGGCGGCTGCCAGTGACCCGGACCTGCTCGCCCGCTTCCTCCAGGCCCACCACCTGGCCGTGAAGTCGCTCGCGGTGCACGACGACGAGATCCTGCGGATGCTGCTGCCCTGGCTGCCGTTCGAGACCACCGACGGGCACTGCACCCTCGACGAGTTCGCGCGCACCCACCGCACCGTGCTCGTGACGTCCAGCGTGGAGGAGTTCCGGCAGGTCGCGGCGATCGCCTCGGCCGCCGGGCTCGGCGTCGTCAACGGCGGCTACACCTACGACCGTGAACTGGTCCACCGGCTGCCCGAGATCAGACCCGAGGTCAGCGTCGCCGACCTCGACCCGGCGACCCTCACCGCCCACCTCGACCCCGTCGACCGGGAGACGGAACTGGCCGCCGCGGCCTACCTCGCCCAGGCCCGCGACGCCCTCGCCGTCTTCGACTGCGACGTCGCGCTGCGCACCTTCCAGCCCGCCTCCGCCCCCGCCCTCCTGGTCGACAGCCGCGAGGCCCGGCACGAGCGCACCCGCTCCCAGCTCGCCCGCGAGCAGGAGGGCGGCCTGTGGGGCGACATTCTCGGCGCCCTGCGCCAGGAGGCCCCGCGGGCCCAGCTGATCCTCAACCAGCTCAACCCGCTGGTCCGCACCGCCGTCACCATCGACGAGCCCGAGCTGGCCCGCACCAGCGCCGAAGCCCTCTACGGGCAGGCCGCGATGCTGTCCCGGCGCCCGCTCAAGCCCGCCGAATCGAGCCTCATCAACCGCTCCTTCCTCGACCTTCTCGCCCACGCCCTCCGCAAGGACAGCTAAGGACAGCCGACGATGACGACCGCACCACAGACCACCGACGAGCTGTACCAGGCGCTCCAGGAGAACGACCGGCGACCCTACGGCCGCACCCGCACCGTCACCGCCGAGGAACTCGTCGACGCCGCCGAGCAGTTCGCGGAGCCCGTCCCGCTCATCCACGCCCTCCTCGAACTGCAGGAGGCGTACACCTACGGCTCCGAACCCCGCAAGTCGCCCGTCGTCTTCGCCCGCCTGCTCACCCTCTTCGACGAGCAGCCCGACGTCTTCGACGAGCGCCTGCGCCACATGCTGTTCTGGCGGTTCAAGTGGGTGGCCAACGCCCTGCGCGCGCTGCCCGAGATACCGCTGGCCAGCCTGCGCCAGTGGCTGAAGGAGATGCGCGACCGGTACGAGAAGGCCGGCCTGGGCCTCCAGCCCTACTACGGACAGGCGTACCAGCTCGCCGCCCACGTCGGCGAGGACACCACCCTCGCCTACGAGCTGTGGGCGGGCCGCACCCGCACCCGGTTCAGCGACTGCGAGGCCTGCGAGATCTGTGAGCGCGCCCTGTACCACCTCACGGCGGGTGACGACGAGCGAGCGCTGCGCGCCTGGGAGCCCGTCCTGGCCGGGAAGGAGTCCTGCCAGGAGGAACCGGCCCGCTCCGTCTCGTACGCGCTGCTGCCCCTGCTGCGCACCGGCCGCACCGACCGGGCCCGCGAACTGCACCTCGCCGGCTACCGCGGCTGCCGCCGCAACCCCTCGATGTCCCAGGAGGTCGGCCGGCACCTGGAGTTCTGCGCACTGACCGGCAACGAGGCACGCGGCCTGGAACTGCTCTCCGAGAACCGGAACCTGTTCGACGAGGTCGACTCGCCGCTGGACCTGCTCGGCTTCCTCACCGGCGTGGAGGTCCTCCTCCAGCGCGTCGAACTCCTCGGCCACGGCGAACTGCCCACCGTCGGCTATGCGGGCCGCACCTGGACGGTGGCCGGCCTGCGCGCCGAGGTGCGCGGCCGCGCCGACGACCTCGCCGCCCGCTTCGACGCCCGCAACGGCACCACGGCCCACACCGACCGCCGCAAGGCCCGCCTCGACCGTGCCCCGCTCCTGGACGCATTGGAACTGACCCTGCGCACCCGAAGCCTCGACGAGGTGGTCCCGGCCGCCCCGGTCGCTGCGCCCGCCCCCCGTACGGCCGCCGCCGTCCCCGACTCGCTGCCCGAACTCATCCTCAAGGCAAGGATGTTGGAGGAGCAGGGGCACCCGGACGCAAAGGCCTGCTGGGCGCGGCTGCGCACCCTCGTCACCGCCCGCGACTACACCCACCCCGACGACCCGGCCGTGGGCCCGCTCGTACAGCTGCGCGCGGACCTGCTGGCCGACGAGGCGAGCCGGGCGGGCGAGAAGGACGAGTTCGCAGAGGCGGCCGACCTCCACGAGGAGGCCGCGGCTCTGTACGACGCCGTCGGAGAGCCGGGTCATGCGGCGCTCGCCCGCGCCTGTGCCCTGCTCGCCACCGCCGAGGCCCCGGTGCAGGACGCGGACGGAGCCGAGGCGAAGGCCGCCGCGCTGACCGCCGCCCACGAGAACATGGTCCGCCTGCACGACGAGACACCGGGCCTCACTCCTGCTCAGGAGGCCCGCCTGCTGCGACTGCGCGCGACCGCACTCGGCCTGCGCCTGCAGGCATCGAGGAGCGAGGAGCACGTCGCGCCGGTCTTCGCCGAGGTGGACCTGCTGCTCGCGTTCGCCACCCGGCACGACGTCGTCGGACAGATCTCCGGCGGCCTGCTGCTGCGGGTCAGCACGTACGCCCTCTCCGGCGACCTGCCCGCCGCGGTCACCGAGATCGACGCCCTCCTCGACCGGTTGAAGGCGCACGGCCCCGCCTGGCACCTGCCCCGCACCCTCGGACTGCGCGGCCGGCTCCAGCTCGGCCTCCGGGACGCGCAGGCGGCGCACGCGGACCTGACCGAGGGCTTGCGACTGGCCGCCGACTGGCCGGCCGACGCGGTCGACACCGCCCGCCTCCACGGTGATCTGGCCGAGGCCTGCATGCACCTGGGCCGCCCCGACGAGGCCCTGCGGCACCTGACGCGCTCCGCGGAGCTCGAGCTTCGACGCGGCAGTCGGACGGACGCGTTCTGCGCGTACAGCAACGCGGCCCAGCTCAGCCTCGACCTGGGCCGCGTCGAGGACTGCATCGCTCTGCTCGACTCCCTGCTGGCCGAACCGGACGTCGTCGCAGGAGAGTTGGACGACCGGCTCGTCGCTCAGCTGCGCCTGACCCGCGCCCGCGCGCTGCACGCGGGGGAGGACCTCAAGGCCGCCACGGCGGAGTTCGTCGCCCTCGCCGCCGAGTCGGCCGGCTGGGACGACGACCCGGGCAGCCACGCCATGATCGCCGCGGAGACGGCCGTACTCCTCGGCGAGTCCGGCGAGTTCGGCCGGGCCCGCGAGGCCGCGGACCAGGCACTCGCCGCCCATGCCCAGGCCCCGCGCTACGAGCAGCTCAGCAACTGCCTGCGTGAACTGGCCCGCCTCCAGACCCAGCAGCAGGGCCCCGACGGCCTGGCCGACGCGCTCGCCTTCCTCGCCGACGCGGGCCGGATCGCCGACGAGGCCCGCGCCGCCGAGTACGAGGCCCACGGCCGCTCCCTGGACACGGCCCTGGCCTACGAACACGGCCGGGTCAACGCCTTCGCCGGCGAGTACGAGGACGCCCTGGCCGCCCTGGAGAAGGCCCTCGCCCTGCTCGGCGAGCCGGGCCGGGAGGACGACCGCGCCGGCGAGTGGGCCGAATGCGTACGCCTTGCGAGCGCCGTGGAGGGCATCTACCTGGAACGCCCGGCCCCCGCCCTCACTCGCCTCGACGCGGCGATCTCCCACCTGACCGCTCTGGGCCACTCCGAGGAGACCGAACCACTGACCTCCTTGGCTGCCCGCCTGCGCGACGAGGAGTGACGCGAAGCGGTGCCGGGGCGACAGCGCTCCGGCACCGGGGCCCATCTCCGGGCTGACGGAGCCGGATCATGGCAACTCCACCTCGTTCGCTGGAGCGGCGGTCGTGAAACCGTGAATCAGTGAAAGGACTCGATCAGGGTGTCGAGCATGCCCGAGACGGGCACCACCACCGTCAACAACCCAGTGATCCCCGGCTTTCACCCCGATCCGAGCATCTGCCCGGGTGGGTGAGGACTACTACGTCGCGTGTTCCAGCTTCGAGTACTTCCCGGGCGTGCCCATCTTCCACAGCCGGGACCTGGTGCACTGGACGCAGATCGGCAATGCGCTGGACCGGCCGAGCCAGCTGCGCCTGCCGTTGGACTCGCCCTCGTCGGGAGGGATTTACGCGCCTACCCTGCGCCACCATGACGGCCGGTTCTGGCTGATCGTCACGAATGTCAGCA